>NZ_JAEAGR010000009.1 GCF_015999265.1 Mobilitalea sibirica | reverse complement strand
AGTGGTAGGCTTATTAAGTGCACCCTAAAACACCTTATAGAACCTATAAACATAAAAATAGCTCTAAAACCAGTGTTGGGGCATGATTCAAATGAATCACACCCCAACACTTGACAATGAGCCATAAATAAAACCGTCAAAGGAATCCTCTGACGGTTTTTTGTTTTGTTATATTTCGAATTTATTAATCTCTAGCATATAAGATAGCCATCTCAATAATCCTAATTGATAGAAATATCTTTGTAATACTAGCTTTGATAATATCTAATATCTCTTTCATACTGTCTCCGAAGAAGCGATTACCTCTAAAGAGATGACTATTTTTAATGAGATATCTATTATCTCTGAAGATATTATCTCTTTGAGAACTGAGGTGCACGACGAGCTGCTTTTAAGCCATACTTCTTTCTTTCCTTCATTCTTGGATCTCTGGTTAAGAAACCAGCTTTCTTAAGTGCAGGACGGTAATCCGCATCTGCCTGTAATAAAGCTCTGGAGATACCATGTCTGATAGCACCTGCCTGGCCTGTAAATCCGCCACCCTTAACATTTACCAACACATCGAATTTATCCTGTGTATCGGTTACAACAAGCGGTTGACGAACGATTAACTTTAAGGTTTCTAAACCAAAAAAGTTATCCATATCTCTTTTATTTATAGTAACTTTACCTGTACCGGGTACTAAGTAAACTCTGGCAATACTGCTTTTTCTTCTTCCGGTTCCGTAATATTTTGCCTTAGCCAATGTTATTTCCTCCTTTCAACCTCTCAAATTAATATTTAATTTCTAATACTTCCGGTTTTTGAGCTGCATGAGGATGCTCTGCTCCGGCATATACGTGTAATTTCGTTAACATGGATCTTCCTAAAGGTCCCTTAGGTAACATGCCTTTCACTGCAAGCATGATAACATCGGTAGGCTTTTTCGCCATTAACTCAGCTAAAGTGGTTTCTCTCATACCACCAACATAATCTGAGTGGTTGTAATAAATCTTTTGCTGCAACTTCTTTCCTGTAACCTTGATCTTGTCAGCATTTACTACGATTACGTAATCACCTGTATCAATATGAGGTGTGTAAGTAGGTTTGTTTTTACCTCTTAATACTTTAGCAATCTCTGATGAGAGACGGCCTAATGTATGTCCTGTAGCGTCAACTACGTACCATTTCTTTTCAATTGTAGCCGGACTAGCCATAAAGCTTTTCATCGGTTTACCTCCTTATGAAAATGTATTCTCCAAAATAATTATTTTCTCATTTTATCCAGACAAATCCAGCCAGATATGCTTATTTGCCTAATCTATTTGAACTTTTTACGCTCTTAAATACCATTACCGGGGCTTTGGCTCAAGTATTCTCACGTCACGATTCATTATTATATTACATGTTGCCGGGCGTGTCAAGCATTTTCCAAAATATACAGAATACAAAATGACCTATAAATGATCTATTTAGAATGAGCTTAATCAAGGAATCCGACGTAATGTATTCATAGCTAAGGATGAACCGTTAATCTTCTAATATAATAACCATATTTAGCATAATCAATTAAAATCATCAACCAATTTATTAATAAATAAAAAGTTATGAAGCTTCAACCACTCCTGCGATTAGCTTATACCTAGATTGAGATTTATAGTGTATACTCCAACTGATAATCCCTTGGGTCACTTTCATACAGCGTCTTATTGATCTCTGCTGCCTCCAGGCATCCGATGGCAAAGTAAAACGCAATGGTATCCTCTGCGGAACCGGCACAGATATAGATCTTATCTGCTTTCTGTTGTCTTGCTTCATCAGCGCACAACCAAAACAGCTTTTTCCCAATTCCCATACTTCGGCATTCCTTCGATATAAACATCTGGTCCAGCAAAGCATACTTGTATCGCTCCCCAAATAAATTCAAATCAATTGTTGCAAAACCCAACAACCTGTTATTTGTATCAAATGCACCAAACGCCGTTCCATTGGTTCGTAGCGTTTTTCTCAGACTATCATAATGCTCTTCATATCCATTGGGCCAATCCTTTTCGAGATAATCAATAAGAACCAGCTGACGCATTCCGTTCACAAGTCTCCATGCCTTGCCAATATAATGCTCCGGATTTATTTCCTTTATTTTATCACATTCTTCTAAAACCATTCTTCTGTATGTAATCTCCATCCTTGCCTTGTATGAAATACATAAAAATAATCATACTTTCCTTTCTCTTTACTTGGTAGTCTTTCCCGTATTGTCGGTAGTCCAACATAGTTTATTCTATCCTAAAAGCCCGATTATAATAACACGATAATAAATAACCCGGTTCAAACCATGGGACTTGAACCGGATAGTAATCGTATGCTACTCTTTATATTTCTTCTGCAAATTCTACTCCTGCAATTTCACAGATCCTTGCCATGGCATCCAGTCGGATGCTTTTCTTTTTTAACCGGATGGTCATAATGGCAGCGACTGTTGCTTTTTCTCCATAGGAGGGCTTTACCATCTCAATCGCATCGATATGTGCCATTGTTTCTTTTATTGTATCAATTACCGATGTAATCGTTGTCGAATCGCTGAATTCAACATACACATCCAATACCTTAGACTTTGAGAGCATATAATTATCCAAACGATGCAATACCACCGTTGCAAATACAATCAATCCACAACCAAACACAGCAGCTTTATAAAAACCGATACCAATAGCAAGACCCATACAGGCAGTTGCCCATAGACCCGCAGCAGTTGTCAGTCCCTTAACCTGATGCCTGCCAGTAACTATGATAGTTCCGGCCCCAAGAAAACCAATTCCTGAGATTACCTGTGCTGCTATTCTAGTCGGATCACCCACTCCGAATTCCTGATATACATATTGATTCGTCATGATTGCCATAGCTGACCCAAGACAAACCAGAATATGGGTACGGAGCCCTGCCGGCCTTCCTGTTCTTCCCCGTTCAAAGCCTATGATGCCTCCAAGTAATACCGCCAAGGCCAAACGTAAAATAATCGTTGTGTCATTGAGTGCTTTTAAGTCAGTTGAAAATTCGAACAAAGAATCCACTCCTTCACATTATCATTGTTAACCATTATCAAACCCATATAGTAACGTGTTCCTATTATATTGAACCGTATTTCTATCACATAAATATCTAGTATAGAAAGCTTTCAATTATATTATAATCTTGTATAATACAATCTAAGCGACTATAGATGTTATCATTTAATATCATAATTGTTGTTAAGCAGGTTTTCCTCATCATATTCTATTTTAATCAGTGTTAGGCCCTTGGCAGGCGCCGTAGGTCCCGCCAGATTCCTGTCACAGCCTTCCAACATACCCTTAACCTTCTGAGGAGGATATGCTCCCCTTCCTACTTCAATAAGGGTTCCGGCTATAATGCGTACCATGTTATATAAAAAGCCGTTCCCTGTTACGCGAATCGTTATTATATCTTTCTTTTTTGATACTTCCAAGGAATAAATTGTCCTTACGGTATCTGTTACCTGGGTTTTCACAGAACAAAAACTTTTAAAATCATGCTCTCCCACCAGGTAAGAGGCTGCTTCCTGCATTGCCTTCACATCAAGGTCATTATAGATAAATGTCGTATACAGCCTCTCCGTCGGAAGTAAAATATTTCGATTAAGAATACAATATTCATAAGTCTTTTTACTCTTCACTCTTCTTGGATGAAATTCAAGGGGGATCTCCACAGAACTTTGCACTTTCACATCTTCCGGTAACCTTTGATTGACGGCATAACTGATTTTCTCAGAAGGTATCAGGCTATTGGTATCAAACACAGCTACATTCCCCTTCGCATGAACACCAGAATCAGTCCGGCTTGCACCTATCACTGCAACTTCCTCTTTTAAAAGCTCCGACAATGCCTTATTCAGAACAGCTTCTACGGTCAGATGTCCCGACTGAAGCTGCCAGCCACAGTAATTGGTACCATCATATGCAACTTCTAATTTAATACGTCTCATAATTATAACAATCCTTCCAGTATGCGAACCGTAATCAAGATTGCAATATATAGTAACAGAATAAGATATGCCACATAATCCCGACCATGGTAGCGAAGCGGTTTCATCTTCGTTCTTCCTTCTCCGCCCCGATAACATCTGGCTTCCATTGCCATAGCCAAATCATTAGCTCTTCGGAAAGCTGATACAAATAAAGGTACCAATAAAGGTATTAAACTCTTCGCCCGCTTAAGGATACCTCCACTTTCAAAATCAGCGCCTCTTGCCATCTGAGCTTTCATAATCTTATCCGTCTCTTCCAATAGAATAGGAATGAAACGAAGGGCTATGGACATCATCATGGCTATCTCATGCACGGGAACCTTAATATGCCTGAGGGGCCATAAAAGCTTTTCCAGACCATCTGTTAATTGATTAGGCGTTGTTGTAAAGGTCATCAGGGAAGAACCAAGAATTAAGAACATAAGCCTTATACCCATGAACGCAGCAAACCGCAGACCTTCTCTGGTTATTTTTAAGAAACCCAGCTTAAAAATAGGATCTCCAGGCGTTAAAAACAGGTTAAATGTAACCGTAAATAAAAGTATAACCACTACCGCCTTTAATCCCCTGGCTATAAAACGGAACGGAACCTTGGAAACTTTGATTACGGAAACCAGGAATAGAGTTACTGCTATATAACCATAAAAGGTATTAAACGTAAACAAAGAGATTATGAATAAAAATGTTCCCACCAATTTAAGCCTCGGGTCAAGGCGATGGATCACGGAGTTTGCAGGATAATATTGTCCAATTGTTATATCTCGTATCATAATATACTCACTTTCCCGGTCTTAAAAATATATCTTAACTATCTCAGATTTTATATCATGTTTCTTTTTTTCATAATGATGAACTTATATCGATTGTATTAGTAAAAAGATTATGAAACAATGATAGAAAGCCGACTCACATTCGCTTAATATCGGATGATAATCACATATTCCTGTTATCTTTATTTCTTCAATTCTTTTAAAATTTCTAATTTCGCTTCATTGACCGTCGTTATATCGGTCGCCACGTGAAAACCTTCTTGTTTTAATGCATTCATAATATAAGTTACCTGGGGCGCAGCCAGATGCATCTGTTCCAGTTCTTTATAACGAGAAAATACCGTTTTTGTCGGCTCATCCATAACTAAGCTACCCTGATTCATTACAAGGATTCTATCCACATAATTCGCTACATCCTCCATACTATGAGTTACTAAGATTATGGTCATACCACTTTCTTTATGAAGCACGGATATCTGCTCCAGAATATCATCCCGACCTCTGGGATCTAAACCGGCAGTGGGCTCATCTAAGATAAGAACCTCCGGTTTCATAGCCAATATTCCCGCAATCGCAACCCGCCTTTTCTGACCTCCGGATAGCTCAAAAGGTGAAGCATCCCAAAGTTCTTCACCAATCCCAACCATTTTAAGAGCCTCATAGGTACGAACTTCAGCCTCAAGTTTATCCAGTCCAAGGTTTTTCGGTCCATAATTGACATCCTTAAACACACTGGTTTCAAACAGCTGATGCTCCGGATATTGAAACACCAGTCCAACCTTGCTTCTAAGCTCCCGAAGCTTATAATCCTGGTCATAGATATCCAGTCCATTAAAATAGATATGGCCGCTCGTTGCTTTTATCAAGCCGTTCATATGTTGAATTAAGGTGGACTTACCTGAACCGGTATGACCTATCAAACCAACAAATTCACCTTTATGAATTGTTAAATTGATATCCTTAATGGCATGACGCTCGAACGCAGTGCCGCTACTGTATACATAATTTATCTTATCAAATATAATCTGCATTTTTATCACCTGCTTAATTGATTTAATGCGGTTACAAATTCCTCCACGGACAAGATCCCCTCCGGCAGATTAAGTCCTGCTTTTGTTAGCTCATATGCTAACTCTGTCACCTGTGGAACATCTAGACGATAGCTTTTTACTTCATCCACCCTTGAAAAAATTTCTTTCGGGGTGCCCTGCATAACTACATGACCTTCATTCATTACAATCACTCTGTCTGCATAAATTACTTCATCCATATGATGAGTGATAAGTAAGACAGTAACCTTTTCTTTCTTATTTAATGTTCTCACGGTAGAGATTACTTCTTTTCTTCCGTCTGGATCAAGCATGGCAGTAGGCTCATCAAGAACGATACACGCCGGTTTCATTGCCATGATACCTGCTATGGCAACTCTTTGCTTTTGCCCACCGGAAAGCTTATTCGGGGAATGGGTACGATATTCCAGCATCCCGACAGCCTCCAAGCTTTTTTCTACCCGCTCCCAGATTTCCTTTGAGGGAATTCCCAGATTCTCTGGTCCAAAACCTACATCTTCCTCCACTACCGTAGCAATAATCTGATTATCCGGATTCTGAAATACCATGCCTGCAGTCTGCCTTATATCCCAAAGGTTTTTATCATCCTTGGTATCCATCCCGTTTACCCATACTATTCCTTCTGTAGGATAAAGGATTGCATTGATATGTTTGGCAAGGGTGGACTTCCCTGAGCCGTTTGCACCTAAAATAGCGACAAAATCACCTTTTTTAACATCAATCGTTACACCATCAATAGCCCGGTTAATGGATTCAACATTCCCGTCTTCGTCACGCCTGATATATTCAAATGCCAGATCTTCTACTTTAATCATTTCCATACCAAATCCTCTTCCCATATGATTTAAACATAATCATAGTAATTGATATCAATCTATTATCTTTATTGGTTTAATTTTCATTTCCAATAATTTATAAGTACTATTTTCGTAATATACTTTAATATACTTACTTTTTATCTAAGAATAAGTCTTTTGTCAATTCATAATCAACCGCTGTCTGGTACTCTCCCATCTGGTCTTTCCAAGCATTTTCCCTAATTCCTATCTTTTGAAACCCAATCTTTTCATATACATGCTGGGCTCTTTTATTATTCAGATTCGTATCTAATAGAATCTTTATGTAATTCCTCTCATGAAATAAGTAACGAATGAGCATCATTAAGTATCTGGTTCCTAAACCTTTCTCTTGCTGCGAGGCTTCACATATTTTTATCCCTATTTCGGCAATTTGCTTTTCTACTGTGCGATAACTCATCTCGCCAATTAAAGTCCTATTATATTCTAAAATCAGCCTACGATTAAATTCCGTGTCCTGACTTATTTTCATTATTATCTCTTCTGTGGTAGTTCCAAGTCCTTTTGGAAATCCTGCGTGTGCCATGACACTACCATCATTCCACCATCTGCATAGGGTAGCTGCATCTTTCGTTTGAGCTACTCTAATTACCAATCCGTTCTCTTCTAAGTACATCCCAAACCTCCCTATGGACGATTTTCAGCCCTCCAACGTCAGAAATAAGGATTTAATTATTTACTTTCGTCCAAAAGCCATTAATAAAGCTTATACGCATCTCCTAACTAAAAAGCTTTTCAGAAACCTCTTTTAATAAGGGTGGATTACCATATTATATAATAAGATAAATATTCTTCAAAACAAAAGAAAACTCATAATGTATCATATACTGTAATTCCTATTATTACAAGTAGATTTCTTAAACTTTTGATATATCAACATAGTATATATACTATATTTCAAAGCACAACACTACCATTTGCTTGTAGCTTGCAAAAGCATCTTGAAGTTTGTTTATAGATAATTATTATATGCATAAGTATATCCCATTTTTGTGAGGCTGTATATGTTTTTTACAATGAACCTCTGGTTCGTTTAAATCAGGCCAACCAAGGGTGTTTATATTTCGTTTAAGACTCGGATAAAAATGCTGGTCCAATGGCCAGCATTTTTATCTTTGAGGCTTATAAGAAACATCCCGAAAGTTGGGAAAGGCCACATTACGAATATATAAACATAAGCGTATTCATAATATATATCCCATGTGACTGGTGTGCTATATAATTTTTACAACGAACCTCTAGTTCGTTAAGATCAGGCCAACCGAGGGGCTTATACTTTTTTAAGACACATTGATGATGCTGTTCCAATGGACATCATTATCATACGCTCTATGGCTTGTAAAAAGTATCGCGATGGTTGGTAAAGGCAAATAAGAATTATATAATATATCAGACACATGTACATGAATAATAATACCCGGTTTGTAAAAAGAGGACGTCACTTATAAAAGCTACGTCCCCTTGTTGTTACTATTGTGATTTACACTAATTCAATTAATACTTCCATAGCTGCATCGCCCTTACGTGGTCCGATTTTTACGATTCTGGTATAACCACCATTGCGGTTTGCATACTTGGGTGCAATCTCATCGAATAACTTATCGGATAAGTTGATGGATTTTGTATTTCTTTTCTTACCTGCATTTTCAGTGGGTACTTCCGTAACTGAGTAAAGAACCTTCATCATCTGCTTTCTAGCATGAAGACGACTAGCGCTGTCTTTTTTGATGGTTTTTTCTACGTTATCAAAAACAGTAACTTTCTTGCCATCAACAACTTCCTTTACTCTTTTACCGTCTTTATCTTTACGAGCAACTTTCGTCGTTACCGTAACGGTCTGGAAATTATCTTTTTCCTTAACAGCAAGTGCAATCATGCCTTCAGCTATTCTGCGAATTTCCTTTGCTTTGGCTTCAGTTGTAACAATTTTACCGTTGTATAATAAATTTGTCACCTGGTTTCTCAGCAAAGCCTTTCTCTGGCTCGCAGTTCTTCCAAGCTTTCTATAACCTGCCATTTCATTCCCTCCTTTGAATCATTCTGCTTTAAAGCTCATGAAATCTATTAGTCATCGCTTTGGTTCAGTGATAAACCAAGCTCCTTTAATTTTGCCAGAACTTCCTCTAAAGACTTACGTCCAAGATTTCTTACTTTCATCATATCTTCTGCCGTCTTGTTGGTAAGCTCTTCTACGGTATTGATACCGGCTCTCTTTAAGCAATTATAAGAACGAACAGATAATTCTAATTCGTCTATGTTCATCTCAAGTACCTTTTCTTTTTCATTATCCTCTTTTTCAACCATAATTTCTGCGGTCTTTGCATTTTCAGATAAATCAATAAAGGAATTCAGATGTTCACTTAGAACCTTTGCCGCTAAGCTAACAGCCTCATCCGGTACAAGCGTTCCATTCGTGTATACATCCAGTGTGAGTTTATCAAAATCAGTGATTTGACCTACACGGGTATTTTCAACGGAAAGGTTGACACGTTCAACCGGAGTATAGATGGAGTCAATCGGAATTACACCGATTGGCAGATCATCATTTTTATTCTTATCTGCACTGACATAGCCTCTACCGTTGGTAATAGTCAGTTCCATATATAATCTGCTATCCGGACCACCGCATAAGGTTGCAATCACTTGATCAGGATTGAGTATCTCGATATCCGGGTCAGCCTGTATATCCCCTGCTGTCACTACTACTTCACCTTCAGCCTCAATATATGCGGTCTTTGGTTCGTTCGTATCGCTTGTGTTCTTGATTGCTAAGCTTTTAATGTTCATGATAACTTCAGTTACATCTTCCTTAACTCCGGGAACAACGCTAAATTCATGAACAACACCGTCAATCTTAATTTGACTTACAGCAGAACCGGGTAAAGATGAAAGCATGATTCTTCTGAGTGAATTCCCCAGAGTTGTACCATAACCTCTCTCCAGTGGTTCTACCACAAAACGTCCAAACTTCTTATCTTCGGAAATTTCTGCAATCTCTATTTTGGGTTTTTCAAAATCAAACACAACAGGACCCTCCTTCTGGGTATTTTGAGTTGGATATTCATGTTAACAGAAAATAAGTTATGCCGATTTTCTATTAAACAAAATAATTTAATTATTTGGAATACAACTCGACAATTAATACTTCGTTAACCGGAACATCAATCTGGTCTCTTGTAGGAATTTCCTTGACAACACCTGTATGCGCTTCATGATTTGCTTCAAGCCATGCAGGTACAGTTCTTCCGTCAGTTACCTCAAAGATATCCTTATATCTCTGTGTATTTTTAAATTTTTCTTTAATTTCAATTGTATCACCGGCTTTTAATGTGTAGGATGGAATGTTCACACATCTGCCGTTAACTAATACATGCTTATGATCTACGATCTGTCTTGCTTCTTTTCTGGTTCTACCATAGCCCATACGGAACATTACATTGTCAAGTCTAAGCTCTAACAGAGTCATCAGGTTTTCACCTGCTGTACCATTCTTCATCTTCTGCGCTCTTGCGAATAAGTTTCTGAAAGGTTTCTCTAACATACCATAGATAAATTTAGCTTTTTGCTTTTCTCTTAATTGTAAACCATATTCACTGGTCTTTTTCCCAGCTCTAGAAAATGCTCTGTTAGATTTCTTATCGATACCTAAATAAGCAGGCTCCAGACCAAGGGATCTACATTTCTTTAAAACTGGACTCATATCTCTAGCCATTGTTCTCTATACCTCCTATCAGACTCTTCTGCGTTTTGGCGGACGACAACCGTTATGAGGAACCGGTGTTACATCCCTGATACTTGTTACTTCAATTCCGCATGCTTGAAGCGCACGAATTGCTGCTTCCCTGCCTGAACCGGGGCCCTTAACCATAACTTCAACGGATTTCAATCCATGAACAAGTGCTGCTTTTGCTGCTGTCTCAGCTGCCATCTGCGCTGCGTAAGGAGTTGATTTTCTTGAACCTCTGAAGCCTAATCCACCGGCACTAGCCCAAGAAAGAGCATTTCCTTCTGCATCTGTCAGCGTAACAATTGTATTGTTAAAAGATGACTGAATGTGTGCCTGTCCACGATCGACGTTCTTTTTCACACGCTTCTTTGTCACTTTTTTTGCTGCTGCTATTTTCTTAGCCATTTAACAAACCCTCCTATTGGATTTAATTACTCATTGTCCGAATAAATATATCCGAACATAGTCTTATTCTTCTTATTATTATTTGTTGCGGTTCAATACTAATTACTTCTTCTTGTTAGCAACGGTTCTTCTTGGACCTTTTCTTGTTCTTGCATTGGTCTTAGTTTTCTGACCACGAACCGGAAGTCCTTTTCTATGACGGATACCTCTATAGCATCCGATTTCCTGTAATCTCTTAATATTAAGAGCGATTTCTCTTCTGAGATCACCTTCAACTTGTTGGGTCTCATCAATTACATCACGAATTCTGCCCACTTCTTCATCTGTTAAATCTCTGACACGGGTGTCAGGATTAACATTTGCCGCAGCAAGAATACGATTCGCACTTACTCTACCGATACCATAAATGTAAGTAAGTCCGATTTCAACACGTTTCTCTCTTGGTAAATCTACACCACTGATACGAGCCATGTGCTCAATACACCTCCAAAAATTTTATTGTTTTTGATAATTCCGTAATGACAAACCAGCCGAGCGTGTCATTACGACAGCCGCTTTAAATTGTAACAAACAAGACAATCAACAAGTTTGCTAAGTTCCGTGATGACGGCACGGTTCTTAAGATAGAAGCAATCCCTTAAACTCACTTGAAACCAAACGATACCTTAAGTTCGTTGATGTAACTTTTTAAAGTCGCTCAAGTGGTACATCTGGGTCGCTTTATCCACAATATCACAATGTTCTGCTGTGATTAGCAGATGATTGTAACACAAAAAGCAAGAACTAGATTATATGAAACAACAGTGGGCCTATGCGGCAACCGATCTATTGTAAATTAGCCTTGTCTTTGTTTGTGTTTAGGGTTTTCACAGATCACTCTGATACTACCCTTTCTTTTAATGATTTTGCATTTCTCACAAATTGGTTTCACTGATGACCTTACTTTCACAGTAATTCACCCCTTTCAAAAAAGTCCGTTTACTATTATATCACCGCAGAAATATAATAGCAAGCACTATTTTTAAGAATAGTTTTTAACACGAATTGCATAGCAATCCATATATCATGTATTCATGTAATTTGATTAATTATTTGTCACGCCAGATAATTCTACCTTTGGTTAAATCATATGGGGATAACTCTAAAGTTACCTTATCACCGGGTACTATCTTAATAAAGTTCATACGAAGCTTTCCACTGATATGTGCCAGCACTCTATGTCCGTTTTCCAGTTCTACCTGAAACATTGCATTCGGTAACTTCTCTATTACAGTACCTTCGATTTCAACAACATCGGTCTTTGACATTACTCAACCTCCTTACTTGAATTTACATTTTGCATCAATTTAATACCTCTTTTTATTTCTTCGTTTTTTACTGTTTTACTGTTTACTTTATCAACCAGATCCTGGTTTATATAAGAAAACATCTCCACATGTTTCTTTTTTTTCTTTTTCGGTCGGTCAATCATTCTAAACTTGCCGTCCACTAAATATACATATTCATTCTCTATATGAAATATTACATAGCATTTGCCCGAGTCTCTTCCGGCCTTGGATAAGACAAAAGCCCCGATTATAAAATCTTTCATATTCTGCACCAAATCTTATGCCTTAAGTATTGTTAACAGCTCCGGTTCGTTGTCTGTGATAAGAACTGTATTTTCATAATGTGCTGACAATGATCCGTCTGCTGTAACTACTGTCCAATCGTCCTCTGCCCAATATACATCATATCGTCCGGCATTTATCATGGGTTCTATCGCTAAGGTCATACCGACCTCCAGCTTCGGTCCCCTTCGCTTTTGCTTGAAATTTGGTATCTGCGGTTCTTCATGAAGATTTCTACCGATTCCATGTCCCACCAAATCTCTAACTACAGAAAAACCATAGCTTTCCACATAATTTTGTATAGCCTCTGATATCTCATGTAAATGATTACCGGCTTTTGCAAATTTAATACCTTTATAGAAACTTTGCTGTGTCACATCGATTAACTGCTTCGCTTCTTTGGTTATCTCTCCTACCGGTAACGTTCGTGCCGCATCAGAGTGAAATCCTTCATATATAACTCCACAGTCCAAGCTGACAATATCTCCTTCACGAAGAATTCTCTTCTTGCTTGGGATTCCATGTACCACTTCCTGATTGATGGAAATACAAACAGATGCCGGGTATCCGTTATAATTAAGGAAAGAAGGAATACAACCATAGCTTTTGATAATCTCATAACACTTTTTATCTATTTCAAGTGTAGTAATACCCGGGCGGACAAGATCTGTAAGTTCTTCATGTACTTTTGCCAGAATACGTCCTGCTTCCCGCATTAATTCGATTTCTTTCTCTGACTTGATACTAATTGACATCTTACATACACACCTTTCCATTCCCGTTAACTATGTGAGACAAGATGAATTTATGGTAAATACATAATTCCCTTGTCTTATATAAAAAGAATCCATCTTTATTCTACGCTGTTACTGCTTAAGCTTCTACTATATTAACGATATCAGCAAATACATCATCCATATGTCTGGTTCCGTCTACGGATTTTAAAACGCCCTTATTCTGATAATAATCAATCAGAGGCTGGGTCTGCTCATGATATACCTTAAGACGTTTTTCTACTGTCTCCGGTTTATCATCCTCACGTAAGATCAGTTCTCCACCGCATACATCACAAATACCTTCTTTTTTGGGAGGTATGGTAACTACATGATAGGTACCTCCGCAGTTTACACAGGCTCTTCTTCCTGCCATTCTGCTGATAATATTGGAGTCGGGAACATCTACATCAATGGCAAATTCAATCGCATCATTATGCTTAGCTAATGCTTCATCAAGTGCCTTTGCCTGAGGAATTGTTCTCGGAAATCCATCAAGGACATAGCCCTTCTCGCAATCCGGGTTTTTAAAACGGTCCACAACTAAATCAACTACCAGCTCATCCGGAACCAAAAGTCCCTGATCCATATAAACCTTAGCTTTCTTTCCAAGCTCTGTCTGTTCTTTAATATTAGCACGGAAGATATCTCCGGTAGAAATATGCGGTATACCATATTTTGCTGCCAATCTTTTTGCCTGTGTACCTTTACCAGCACCGGGCGCTCCTAACATAATAACCTTCATGAAACGTTTACCTCCTGTTAAAGCTTAGTATACTTCTTTAAAGTTTGCAAAATCCCGCTGTGATTTTACAGCGGAAACCATACTATCTATCGTTTATAAACTTGCATTTATTGCTTTTACATCTGTCTACTAAAATAAGACAGAAAATTCCCTTTGCCGGATTATAGATCGGAAATTGGAAAACGGACATTTCCTTGATTTACGGGAGCATCATTGGTTTCCAAAGCGGAATTTCCTGCGGATCTATGCACCTGTTAACAGCTCCCTTCTACAAAGTAGGGAGTGTTGGTGCAAGAGTAGCTGGATATTTCGTGTGGAAATAATGATGCGACCTTAAACGCAACCTATATTCCGTTTTACAATTTCCGTCATATAACCTAGCATCGGAATTCTATTTAGTCATTCAAAAACCCTTTATAATGACGAACTAACAACTGAGATTCAATTTGCTTGATTGTTTCGATGATAACACCAACCACGATGATGATGGATGTTCCACCAAAAGTCACATTTGCACCAAATGCACCTGAAAAGAATATAGGTATAATAGAAACTATGGACAGACCGATCGCTCCTATAAATATTATATTATTAAGTACTTTGGTTAAATACTCGCTCGTCGGCTTACCTGGACGAATACCCGGTATAAATCCACCGTTTTTCTTCATATTATTTGCTACTTCAATTGGATTAAAAGTAATTGATGTGTAGAAATAAGCAAAAAAGAAAATCAATCCAATGTAAATTAATAATCCAAGAGAATATTTAAATTCTCCCCATCCTTGTGTTATCTTTAACCATTCCTGCTGACTTAACACTTTAAGTACCTTAGGCCAAAAATAGGCTCTTGCCGGATATACGCCAAAGAATGAGGAAATAACACCTGGGAAGGATAATAAAGAACCTGCAAAAATTACAGGAATAACACCTGCAGTATTTACCTTAAGAGGAATATGGGAGGTTTGTCCACCCACCATCTTTCTACCTTGAACCTTCTTTGCATACTGTACGGGTATTCTTCTCTGTCCATCCTGCAATACAAGTACAAACACTATGGTTACCAGTACTACTGCGAAGATAAGAATAGCAGAACCCGCCGCTCTGACAAAGGATTGACCTATTACGAATTTCTGGAACAGGTTAATAAAATCATTAGGCATGGTGGATACGATGTTTACTAAAAGGATAATAGAAATACCGTTTCCTACACCATTCTGCGTAATTCTTTCACCTAACCACATAAGAAATGCGGACCCAGCTGTAAAGGATGCAACGATAAGGATCACATTGGTAAATGTTAATCCACCTTTTAATGCACCTTGGGTACCAAATCCGATCGCCATGGCTGCTGATTCAACGACTGCTAAACCAACCGTCAGATAACGGGTGATTTCATTCATTTTCTTACGTCCATCTTCACCTTCTTTTTGAAGCTCTTCCAGTTTTGGAATCGCAATCGTTAAAAGCTGAACGATAATGGATGCCGTAATGTATGGAGAGATACTTAAAGCAAAAATTGACATTCTGGTTAAGGATCCACCGGTCAAGCTATTAAAAAAGCCCAGATTCTGATTGTTAAACCATGCATCTGTAACATCCCTGCTGATAGCAGGAGCTGGGAGCAAGGTTCCCAGCCTTACTACAAGTAGTGCTATGAAAGTGTAAATAAGTTTCGTCCTAATATCTTTTACCTTAAAAGCATTTCGGAGTGTTTTAAACATATTAGATCACCTCAGCATTTCCACCAAGAGCTTGAATTTTTTCAGCTGCGCTAGCACTGAATGCATTAACCTTGACATCAAGCTTCTTAGTAAGTTCTCCATTTCCAAGAATCTTCACACCATCTCTTGGGTTCTTTATGATTCCTGCCTCTATTAATGAATTAACTGTTACTGTAGCACCATCATCAAATCTATTTAATACATCTACATTAATTGCAACAATTTCCTTCGTGTTTCTGTTATTGAAACCACGCTTCGGAATTCTTCTGTATAATGGCATCTGGCCACCTTCAAAACCAACTCTCGGAGCTCCGGAACGAGCCTTCTGACCTTTATGGCCTTTACCGGCAGTTTTTCCGTTTCCTGAACCATGTCCACGGCCTCTTCTGAAATTCTTACTCTGCTTTGAACCGTCTGACGGTCTTAACTCTGATAGATTCATCTATGTGCACCTCCTTTTTTAGTAATTATATTTCTTCAACCTTTACTAAGTGTTTCACCTGTGCAATCATTCCTCTTACAGCAGCATTGTCGGGCATCTCTACGGTTTTGTGAAGTTTCTTTAAACCAAGAGCCTCTACGGTTGCTCTGTGTTTGGGAATGGCGCCGATTGTAGATTTAATTAAAGTTATTTTCAATTTATCTGCCATTTTGACACCTCCATTTTCGAAAATTTGTGCTCCGGCAGTTGTTATTTCAACAACTGCTCTACGGGAATACCACGAAGCTTAGCTACTTCCTCAGGGGTCTTCAACTGGCTTAATCCCTCAATTGTAGCAAGAACTACGTTCTGCTTATTGTTGGAACCAAGTGATTTGGTACGGATATTCTTAAATCCAGCAAGTTCAAGCACATTACGTGCAGGACCTCCTGCAATAACACCGGTACCCTCTGGTGAACGCTTCAGTAAAACGGTAGCACTACCGAATTTACCGATAAAGTCGTGTGGCACACTGCCGTTTTCATCAAGTGGCAGACTGATTAATTTCTTAATCGCATCTTCTTTTCCTTTACGAATAGCCTCAGGAATTTCAGTTGCTTTACCTAAGCCTGCTCCTACGTGTCCGTTCCTGTCACCAACAACGACTAATGCTGTAAATCTGAAATTACGTCCACCCTTTACAACCTTAGTTACACGCTTGATTGATACTACTTTATCTTCTAATTCCATTTGACTGGTATCAACGATTGTACGTTTCATGTGTTCTCCTCCTTGCCTAGAATTCCAGACCAGCCTCGCGGGCTGCATCTGCTAACGCTTTCACTTTTCCTTGATATATAAAGCCACCTCTATCAAAGACAACAGTCTTTATACCTTTTTCCAATGCTTTCTTTGCAATTACAGTACCTAAGTATGCTGCTGCTGCCACATCGTTGGTTTTTTGAAGTTCAGCCTTAACATCCTTCTCTAAAGTGGAGGCTGCTACTAACGTATTTCCTACTGTATCATCAATCACCTGTGCATACATGTGATTATTACTTCTAAATACAGCTAAACGCGGTCTCTCGGGAGTACCCATGAAACGGTTACGGATTTTCTTATGCTTTTTCACACGAATATCAGATCTTGATTCTTTCTTTACCATTTGATTTCACTCCTCCCTTATTTCTTACCGGTCTTACCAACTTTACGTCTAATCACTTCATCAGCATACTTAATTCCCTTGCCCTTATAAGGCTCAGGAGCTCTTTTACCTCTGATTTCAGCGGCGTATTGGCCAACCTTTTCTTTATCGATACCTTTAACTATAACCTTGTTCTGTCCTTCTAATACTGACTCAATTCCTTCCGGATCAGTCATTACAACCGGATGGGAATAACCCAGTGTTAAAGTTAATTCTTTACCTGCTTTTGCTGCTCTGTAACCAACACCGTTGATTTCCAGAGTTTTTTGATAACCTTCAGTAACACCGGTAACCATGTTAGCAATCAATGTTCTTGTAAGTCCATGTAAAGATTTCATTTTCTTTAAATCGTTTGGTCTGGTAACAACTACTTCCGCACCTTCAACCTTAATTAACATTTCTGCAGGTAACACTCTTTCCAGTGTTCCCTTCGGACCCTTAACGGTCACTTTATTATTTTCTGCTACAGCTACAGTTACGCCTGCAGGTATAGCGATAGGCATTCTTCCTATACGTGACATGCCCGCACCTCCTAATTTCTATAAGTAAATTCCTACTATATCTCTATCTGTAATCGATGTTATTAAAGCACCTTACCAAACGAATGCAAGAACCTCTCCGCCTACGTTTAAATCTCTAGCTTCTCTATCGGTAATAACACCCTTGTTTGTTGAAATAATTGCAACACCTAAGCCTCCAAGAACCTTAGGCAACTGATCCTTATTCGCATATACACGAAGTCCCGGTTTGGAAATTCTCTTAAGTCCGGTAATAATCTTAACGTTTTTATCTTTTCCATATTTTAATGTAATATGGATTGTTTTGAAGCTTCCAACTTCTTCTATTTCATATTTCTTGATATAACCTTCCTTTAAAAGGATGTCAGCAATAGCAACTTTCATCTTAGAAGCAGGTACATCTACTGTATCATGTTTCGCAGTATTTGCATTACGAATTCTTGTAAGCATATCTGCAATGGGATCGCTCATTGTCATTTCATTTGCCTCCTTTCTAAATCTCTTACCAGCTTGCCTTCTTAACGCCTGGTATCTGTCCTTTGTACGCTAATTCACGAAAACAAATTCTGCAGATTCCGTATTTTCTTAAATATGCATGCGGACGGCCACAAATTCTGCAACGGTTATATTCTCTAGTGGAGAATTTCTGCGCACGTTGTTGCTTTATCTTCATTGACGTTTTAGCCATGGAAATCCCTCCTAACTATTTTCTAAATGGCATACCAAATTGTGTTAACAGTTCCCTAGCCTCTTCGTCTGTCTCAGCAGTGGTAACGAAGATGATATCCATACCTCTTACTTTATCCACCTTATCATACTCGATTTCAGGGAAGATTAATTGTTCCTTAATACCAAGTGAGTAATTTCCTCTACCGTCAAATGCATTTGGGTTAACACCTCTAAAGTCACGAACGCGAGGTAATGCTAAGTTAATTAAACGATCGGCAAATTCATACATCTTTTCGCCTCTTAAGGTCACCTTACATCCGATTGCCATTCCTTCTCTGATTTTGAAGTTAGCAACGGATTTCTTTGCTTTCGTGATAACCGGTTTCTGACCTGCAATAATCTCCATATCTTTAACTGCAGTCTCTAAAACCTTGGCATTATCCTTTGCTTCACCAACACCCATGTTGATGACAATTTTATGAAGCTTCGGCACTTGCATTGTGTTCTTATATCCGAACTTTTTAGTCATGCCGGGTACTATTTCATTTAAATATTGATCTTTTAATCTAGCCAACTTAAATGTTCCTCCTCTCTAAATTAGTCAATAACATCGCCTGTTGACTTAGCGAAACGTACTTTCTTGGTTCCCTTCTTATCTTCAACAACTTTGAAGCCTACTCTTGTAGGGGTACCCTTATGAACGTACATAACGTTGGAAGCATCAATCGGCGCTTCTTGATGGACAATACCACCCTTAGGATTTTGCTGGTTTGCTTTGCTGTGCTTGGAAACCATGTTAATGCCTTCAACAAAAAGTTTACCATCCTTTACAGCAATAACCTTTCCTTCTTTTCCTTTATCTTTTCCGGTAATAACCTTTACGGTATCACCCTTCTTAATTTTCATCGTTGCCACAGTCGACACCTCCTTATAATACTTCTGGTGCTAAAGAAACGATTTTCATGAATTGTTTCTCTCTTAATTCTCTCGCTACCGGTCCAAAGATACGGGTACCTTTTGGATTCTTGTCTTCCTTTATAATTACGGCAGCATTCTCATCAAATCTAATATATGAACCATCCTTACGACGAGCTCCCTTAACGGTACGTACAACAACAGCTTTAACTACGTCACCTTTTTTAACAACACCACCTGGTGTTGCATCTTTAACCGAAGCAACGATGATATCACCTATATTAGCATATCTTCTGGTTGATCCGCCTAATACTCTGATACAAAGTAATTCCTTTGCGCCAGTATTATCGGCAACTCTTAGTCTTGATTCAGCTTGTATCATGATAATACTCCTTTCAGTTTCATTCACAAAGAATTCAGATATCAAACTTTAAGAAACTTTTTATCAAATTTTAACCTTCGGTTATAAACTCTGATACATCCTATTCTTAAGATTTTTATGTCTTATTGAATTCTTTTACTGAGATTACTTCGCTTTTTCAATAATCTCCACAAGTCTCCATCTTTTATCTTTGGATAACGGTCTTGTTTCCATTACTTTTACACGATCGCCGATGTTGCACTCATTTTTTTCATCATGTGCTTTCAGCTTATAAGTTCTTTTAACGATCTTACCGTATAATGGATGCTTTACATTGTCCAATACAGCAACAACGATTGTCTTATCCATTTTATCGCTTACTACTTTGCCGATACGAACTTTTCTTAAATTTCTTTCCACAACGATACTCCTTTCTCTGACCCTAGGCCATTACTATAAAGTTAGACCTAACGATCCCTTACTATTTAGAAGCCTTTGAAAGTTCAGAGATAACTGTCTGAATTCTAGCAATATTTTTTCTAACTTCCTTAATTCTGCTTGTATTATCCAACTGATTGGTTGCGTTTTGGAACCTAAGGTTAAAGAGTTCCTTCTTAGCAGCTACTAATTCTTCGTTTAACTCTGTAGCTGATTTTGTTTTTAAATCTTCTACATATTTATTAATTTTCACTGTTTTCACCGCCTTCTAAGTCTGCACGGGAAACTATTTTGCATTTCACCGGTAATTTATGCATAGCAAGACGCAATGCTTCTCTTGCTATATCTTCAGGAATTCCTGCGATTTCAAACATTACACGTCCCGGCTTAACAACAGCTACCCAATACTCTAATGAACCCTTACCGGAACCCATACGAGTTTCTGCCGGTTTGGTTGTTACTGGTTTATCAGGAAATATCTTAATCCATACCTTACCGCCACGCTTTGTAAAACGTGTCATAGCGATACGGGCTGCTTCTATCTGATTTGATTTCACCCAACAAGGTTCTGTAGCCACAAGGCCATAATCACCATATGCAAGGGTATTGCCTCTCATAGCTTTTCCGGTCATAGTTCCACGGAACTGCTTACGGCGTTTTACTCTTTTAGGCATTAACATTACTTATCGCTCCCTTCCTTTTTGTTTCCTTTTGTAGGAAGTACTTCACCATGGTAGATCCAAACCTTAACACCCAACTTACCATATGTGGTATCTGCCTCAGCAAAACCATAATCGATGTTAGCACGTAAGGTCTGCAACGGGATTGTTCCCTCGCTGTAAAACTCAGTACGAGCCATATCAGCACCGCCAAGACGACCGGCAACAGCAGTTTTAATACCTTTAGCTCCTGCCTTCATGGTTCTTGACATAGTTGATTTCATAGCTCTTCTGAATGAAATACGATTTTCAAGCTGTGTAGCAATGCTTTCAGCAACTAACTGTGCATCTACATCCGGCTTTTTCACTTCTTTAATTTCCAGATTTAATTTCTTGGAAGAAAACTTCTGGATTTCTTCTTTTAATTTCTCTATCTCCGATCCTGCTCTACCGATAACTACACCCGGTTTTGCAGTGAAGATTATTATTTTCAAGCGATCTGATGCTCTTTCGATCTCAATCTTAGATACACCTGCGCTGTATAACTTTTTCTTCAGATATGTTCTGATCTTATAATCTTCCACAAGATTATCAGCAAAATCCGCTTCAGCATACCATCTAGAGTCCCAATCATTAATAATTCCGACTCTTAAGCCATGAGGATTAACCTTTTGTCCCATTATTGCCCTCCTTATCTTTCATTAAGCACTACAGTTATATGGCACATTCTTTTCTCGATACGATAAGCAGTGCCTCGTGCTCTGGGTTGAATTCTCTTCATAATCGGTCCTTGGTTCGCGTAGCATTCTTCAATATAAAGCTTCGCAGGATCCATATTTTTAACCTCAGCATTCGCAATCGCTGACTTTAATAACTTCTCTATCACGGTTGAAGCATATCTTGGACTATATGCTAAAATACCAAGTGCTGTTTGTACATCCTTACCCCGAATGGCGTCTAAAACGAAACAAGCTTTTTGAACGGAAACTCTTGCATATGATAACTTAGCAGAAGCTCTGTTGTCCTTCACTTCATTTCTTTCTCTCTTAATCTGGGATCTATGTCCTTTCGCCATGGATAAACCTCCTTCCACTCAATGCTAATGCATTACTTTCTTGTTTTCTTTTCGTCTTTTCCATGTCCTCTATAGGTTCTGGTAGCAACAAACTCACCCAGCTTGTGCCCAACCATATCTTCTGTTACATATACGGGAACATGTCTTCTTCCGTCATGTACCGCGATTGTATGTCCAACCATCTGCGGGAAAATGGTAGAGCGGCGTGACCAGGTCTTTATAACAGTCTTATCACCGGACTGATTCATCGCATCTACTTTTTTCAATAAATGATCATCAGCAAATGGTCCCTTTTTTAGTGAACGAGCCATGTATTCTAACCTCCTTAGAATTAATGATAATTGCATTTCTTACAAGAAATCAATTATTCCTGACAAGTGAATCGGCTTTCAATTCATCTTGTATATTTGAAACTGTCATTAAATTACTCTCATAAGCAGACCGACTTACCCATCTGTCTTATATTTTAAACGGTTATTGTTTTATAATTTACACTAAACTTAGTACAACTTATTTAACAGATTTACCGTCTCTTCTTCTTACAATCATTTTGTTTGACTTCTTATTGTGCTTTCTTGTCTTAAGACCAAGAGCAGGTTTTCCCCAAGGAGTTACAGGGCCCGGACGACCGATACCTGTTCTACCTTCACCACCACCGTGAGGATGGTCATTCGGGTTCATTACGGAACCACGAACTGTAGGTCTGATACCCATATGACGCTTACGTCCTGCTTTACCTACATTGATAAGCTCGTGATCAATATTTCCTACCTGTCCTACGGTTGCTCTACAGTTAATCGGCACCATTCTCATCTCACCGCTGGGAAGTCTGAGTGTTGCATATTTTCCTTCCTTCGCCATCAGCTGTGCTGAATTACCTGCGGAACGAACCAGCTGTCCGCCTTTTCCAGGATATAGCTCAATGTTGTGGATCTGAGTACCTACCGGAATGTTAGCCAGTGGTAAACAGTTACCAACTCTTACTTCCGCTTCTGGTCCGTTCATAAGCTTTGTTCCAACAGTTAATCCGTTCGGAGCAAGGATATATGCTTTCTCACCGTCTGCGTAGTTAATTAATGCGATATTAGCAGTTCTGTTCGGATCGTATTCAATCGTTGCAACAGTTGCGGGAATACCGTCTTTTCTTCTCTTAAAATCAATAATTCTATATTTTCTTCTAGAACCACCGCCCTGGTGTCTAACAGTAATCTTACCCTGATTGTTACGGCCGGCTTTCTTATTTAAAGAAACAACCAGTGATTTCTCAGGTTTTGATGCTGTGATCTCTGTAAAATCAGAACCAGTCATGTGTCTTCTGGAAGGTGTATATGGGTTATATGTTTTAATTCCCATGATTTGCACTCCTTTCAAATAATGCAAGCGGATTTCTCTTTTTGCATCCTAATTCTTTATCTTCAACTGAAATCTTATAGTCCTGAGAAAATCTCGATCTCAGCGCTGTCAGCAGTTAACTGAACAATAGCTTTCTTGATTTTAGAGGTTTTACCTACGTTATTACCACGTCTGCGGTTCTTACCCTCTAAGTTCATTGTATTTACCTTAGCTACTTTAGCTCCGGTGAACATCTTCTCAACCGCTTCTTTAATCTGGTTTTTTGTAGCATCCGGATGCACTGAAAATGTGTACTTCTTCTCACTCATAGAGTTCATACTCTTCTCAGTAACGATCGGCTTCAGGATGACATCATAATATTTTAAATCTGCCATTATGCGTACACCTCCTCGATTTGAGCTACAGCATCCTTAGTTAATACCAAAGTATCATACTTTAAGATGTCGTATACATTAATGGAGTTTGTTAATACAGTTCTTACCTTAGGAAGATTTCTAGCAGAAAGCATTACGTTCTCATCCTTCTTATCAAGAACAATAAGCGCCTTCTCTACCTTGAAGTTGTCAAGCACTGCTTTCATCTTCTTTGTCTTAATTTCATCGAAGTTTATTTGATCTAATACTACGATCTTCTCAGCATTTACTCTGGATGTTAAGGCTGATTTAATTGCAAGAGCCTTTTCCTTCTTATTCATCTTGAAGGAATAATCTCTCGGCTTTGGAGCGAATACAACACCGCCACCCTTCCACTGAGGGGATCTGGTTGAACCCTGTCTTGCATGACCGGTTCCCTTCTGTCTCCAAGGCTTTCTTCCGCCGCCGCTTACTTCGGCACGGGTCTTAGCGCTCTGTGTTCCCTGACGCTTGTTGGCAAGCTGCGAAACAACTGCCATGTGAACTAAATGTTCATTTATCTCTACTCCGAAGACTGCATCGTTAAGCTCTAGTGTGCTAACTTTCTTGCCTTCGATATTGTAAACAGTTACATTTGCCATTTAAGTGTTCCTCCTTTCTTAAAGCTCTAGTTTGCTTTTACAGTTTCCTTCAGCATTACTAAGGATTTTTTAGGTCCCGGTACCGCACCTTTAACTAAGATGAGGTTCTTCTCTACATCTACTCTTACCACTTCAAGGTTCTGTACAGTAACCTTAACATTACCCATCTGTCCGGGCATCTTCTTACCCTTAAACACTCTACCAGGGCTGGTTGCAGCACCGTTGGAACCTGCATGTCTGTGGTATTTGGAGCCGTGTGCCATAGGTCCTCTGGATAATCCATGTCTCTTAATTGCACCTTGGAAACCTTTTCCCTTTGATTTTGCAGTAGCATCAACTTTGTCACCTTCTGCAAAGATGTCAGCCTTGATTTCCTGTCCTACTGTATAATCAGCGGAATTGTCAAACTTGAATTCTTTAAGATATCTTTTATTCGCAACACCTGCTTTTGCAAAGTGTCCTTTTTTTGGCTTGTTAACCAGAGTTTCTCTGATGTCGCCATATCCAACCTGAACTGCTGCGTATCCGTCGTTCTCTACTGTCTTAACCTGAGTTACGTAGAGGGGACCTGCCTGCAATACAGTTACCGGAATTAATACTCCGTTTTCTCCGAAAACTTGAGTCATACCGATTTTCGTTGCTAAAATCGCTTTCTTCATTTCTTTACCTCCTGTTTAATCTACAGCGGATTGCCATACGACATCACCCTATTGTGTTTTGTATAGCAATCATCCTAGATGGTCCATATACCTACATATATAAAACCCTAAGGATTTCTTCTTAATTAAATAACAACTTTTGTCTGTTCCATGATGTCTGATCATGTTTGTTTCAGCTGTTTAACAGCCGTCAAAAATATTAAGATGATTTAACGATTATTATTTTGTCTTCATCTTAATGTCAATGTACACACCTGCAGGCATTTCCAGTCTGGATAATGCGTCTACAGTCTTCTGAGTCGGTGTGATGATATCGATTAATCTCTTATGTGTTCTCTGCTCGAACTGCTCTCTGGAATCTTTGTACTTATGAACCGCTCTTAAGATTGTAACGATTTCCTTCTTAGTCGGCAACGGAACCGGTCCGCTCACCTTTGATCCTGTCTTCTTAACAGTATCGATAATTTTTCCTGCAGATTGATCGATTAAATGATGATCATACGCCTTCAATGTGATTCTCATTACTTGACTTGCCATAAAAAAAGCCGCCTCCTTTTCGCACTTAATTTCAGTACGACAAGTGGTGACTGTACACTCATCCGTGCGTATCTTCATTTTTCGTATGAATAATCCGACGACTCGGATTGAATTTCATATCTTATGAGATTTTCACACGTCTTATCTGCCCGATGGCAGAAACTCTATTGGTACAGTGACTTGTCGCCAGTTTCATAACTTGACCTTCGCTCCACGGAAAACCTGCTTCACTAAGCAGCAACCTCACGCTTCTACGCTATCAACGTCACAACATTTGATATTATACACTAAGAGAATTTCATTTGCAAGTACTTTTTTTATTTTCTTGTAACAAAAGTATCGCAAATGCAACGAGTTATAGTTCAGCTGTTTAATACATTGGTAAGACCAGATAGAAATGTAATACGTTAAGTAAGTGGACAATATATACCATGGATATTATTGCCTTACTTCTTAAAAAATATGAATAGCACTTTAAAAATTTGGGGTGAGCTGCAGTACCCCTTATAGTTCAGTCTTTTTTGCATTTTCCAGTATCTCTTTTGCCTTTTTTATATCCCCTTCTGATTCTTTAATGATATCATTTACCCTGTCATATCCTAATGAGTGTGTATATGCTGTGGCAAAAGCATAGGACTGATCCAAGAGCTCCTTACATCTTTGTTTATTTGGAATAATAAGTTCGATACATTTTGTTCGAAATAGCTCCGTCGCATTCGTCAAAAGCTCCAAATTTTCCAGAAGCGAATCCGCAATCAATGGCAAAAAGGCATTCAATTCAAATTCACCATGTGAAGCTGCCATTGAAATGGCAGTATCATTACCCATTACCTTCATTGAAACCTGCATGACCATTTCAGGTATTATAGGATTAACCTTACCGGGCATGATAGTACTGCCCAACTGTAGTGGCATAAGCGTAATTTCGGACAGACCTCCTATTGGTCCTGAATTCATAAGACGCAAATCATTAGATATTTTCATCAAATTCACAGCTAATGCCTTTATTAATCCGGACACCTCAATAAATACATCATTGTTCTGGGTGATATCCATCGGATACTCGGCTGATGCAAGACCTATACCTGTTAATTCCCTTAGTTTTTCTATTACCTCAAACCGATATTTTTTTTCTGCATTATTACCGACTCCTACAGCAGTTCCTCCAATATTTACTTGCCGAAGCCGCTCCTCCACTTTATATAACCGCCAGCGGTCTCTTGCAATTGCTTGGGCATAAGATCCGAATTCCTGCCCGAGAGTTATGGGAACGGCATCCATAAGTTCTGTTCTCCCAAGCTTATGAATGTCTTCATACTCTCTTTCCTTATTTTGGAGTGCTTGCTGTAACTTGGCGCAGTTTTCACTTAGTTTACGTAGCATATGGATAGCTGTAATACGAAGCGCTGTTGGATAAACATCATTCGTAGATTGTCCGCGGTTTACATCATCAAGGGGATGGATTATATCGTATCTGCCATAATCAAAACCAAGTTTATGAAGTGAAAGATTCGCAATCACTTCATTCACATTCATATTGGTAGATGTCCCTGCTCCACCTTGAAGTGCCTCCGTTACAAAAGCTTCTTCTGCTTTTCCTGATAAAATAATATCGCAGGCTTTAATAACCGCTTCGTAAACACCATCTTTTCCGATACCAAGCTTTTTATAGCTCAAAGCAGCAGCTTTTTTAACTGTTACAATCGCATGAATTAGTTGCCTATTTGTCTTTTTACAATTCAGGGCAAAGTTATCAATTGCCCTAGCTGTCTGAATACCATAAAGTGTTTCCTCTTCCAATTTTATTGTACCGATTTTATCTTTTTCAATACGCATAAGCCTATTCCTCGATTTCTGCAAGAATATGCGGAAACATTGATATGCTTCGTTTTAGAATGCCCTGCATATAAGCAATCAGGATACCGTAATTGGTGATCGGCACCTGCTGATCTTTGGCGCAACTCTGACGGTATTTCATTTCTCTTTCATTCAACATGCACCCGCCGCAATGGACAACAAGCTTGAAACAGGACAGGTCATCGGGAAACTCTGTCCCGGAGGTAAACTCAAAGTTTATCTGTTTTTTAGTATGATTTTTTATCCATCTTGGAAGCTTGACAGTACCAATATCATCGCATTGCCTATGATGTGTACATCCTTCTGAAATGAGGATAGTATCGCCATCCTGTAGGGTCTCCAATACTTTTGCTCCTTTAACTACAGTTTCCAGACTGCCTTTATATCGGGCAAATAAAATAGAAAATGAAGTCAGCCAGATATCCCCCGGTGTATCAGCCGAAACTTTTGAAAATACCTGACTGTCGGTTATGACAAGCTTCGGTTTTTTTCCCAGGTTTTCCAGTGTTTCACGAAGTTCATATTCCTTCACTACTATGGCAGTAGCATCAGCTTCCAAAACATCTCGTATCGTCTGTTGCTGTGGCAAGATCAGACGCCCCTTAGGTGCGGCTTTATCAATGGGTGTAACCAACACAACAAAGTCCGAAGGATTTAATAGGTCACCTACTATTTTAAGCTTAGGTTCCTCCATAACTGCGAAAGTTGCAATCATCTCTTTTAAACTGTTAATATGATAACCGGTTTTAGCACTTACATATATTTCATTACTGTTATCAGCTTGAATATCCCCAATCAGATCAGATTTGTTATAAACTACGATATAATTTATATTTTTATTTATAAATAGCTTAATAAGTTCTTCCTCCTCAATAGTTGTACCATATGCAGCATCAATCACTAATACTGCAATATCCGTTTTATTTAGAACCTGACGGGTTTTTTTCACCCGCAGTTCTCCCAAAGAGCCTTCATCATCAATCCCGGGAGTATCAATAAGCATTACCGGTCCTAATGGGAGCAGCTCCATGGCTTTGAATACAGGATCCGTCGTTGTACCTTTTATATCGGATACAATGGCGAGGTTCTGGCCTGTGACAGCGTTTACAATACTCGATTTACCTGCATTTCTCTTACCGAAGAATGCAATATGTATACGGTTTGCAGATGGTGTATCATTTAATCCCATTTATTCCTCCATTCCTGCATAGCTTTTCTATGCACTTGTAGTTTGTACCAGTGATGTTTAAAATCTAAAATCTCGGCCACCATTGCCGATATCGATGAGATTTTTCTTTGCAATCTCCTTCACCTTTTCATTGGGAATATCCTCTATTTCCCTTTTGATAAGTGCTTGACCAATCTTTTTTGTCTCAGGCGTAGCGTAGTCCTCCAGATATTCCTTCAATGTCATCAGCGCATTGGGGTGACAACAATTTCGTATTTGTCTGCTTTTACATAGATTCATAAACCGGTCACCGGTTCTACCCTCTCTGTAGCAGGCGGTGCAAAAACTAGGAGTATATCCCAATTCCATCAGCCAACGAACTACTTCATCTAGTGTTCTTTTGTCACTTAAGTCAAATTGAGCAGAATTTTCATCTTCCTCTTCTGGTTTGCTGTAACCACCAACACTTGTTTTCGATGCACCACTGATTTGCGAAATGCCTAAATGGAGTGTCCGTTCCCTACATTCCTTACTTTCCCTTGTGGATACGATCATGCCCGTATAGGGTAAAGATATACGGATACAAGCTATTATTTTGGCAAAAATATTATCATTGATGCTGTTATGAAAAGCAGTCGGATCGATATCGTCAGCAGGACGAATTCTCGGTACACTAATAGTATGAGGTCCTACTCCGAATACAGATTCAAGATGTTCTGCATGCATCAGTAATCCAATAAATTCATAACGGAATAACTCCAGTCCGAATAATACGCCCAAACCTACATCATCAATACCACCAAGCATAGCTCTATCCATTGCTTCGGTATGATAGGTATAATCGTGCTTCGGACCCGTAGGATGTAATTTTTCATAACTTTCTTTATGGTAAGTCTCTTGAAACAGAATATAGGTTCCGATTCCTGCGTCCTTTAGTTTTTTATAATTTTCAACTGTTGTTGCAGCAATATTGACATTAACGCGTCTGATTGCACCATTTTTATGCTTAATGCTGTAAATTGTATCAATACATTCCAGAATGTATTCAATCGGATTGTTAATTGGGTCTTCGCCAGCTTCTAATGCAAGTCTTTTGTGTCCCATATCCTGAAGTGCGATAACTTCTTGCCGGATTTCATCCTGTGTCATTTTTTTCCTTGTAATGTGTTTGTTCTTCAAGTGATATGGACAGTATACACAACCATTTACGCAATAATTGGAAAGGTATAACGGTGCAAACATTACGATACGGTTACCATAGAACTCATTTTTAATTTGTTCTGCCAAAGCATAGATTTCTTTGTTTTTCTCTTCAATTTCGCAATCGAGTAAAACTGCTGCTTCTTTGTGAGAAAGCCCCTTTAATTGTTTTGCCTTTTCAAGGATGCTGTCAATCAGTTGAACATTAGTTTTATTAGCATTCGCATATTCTAATGTATTAAGAATCTCCTCATGCGATATAAATTCCTCTGCTTTTGATGATTTTGGATTGTACACGATAAATCTCCTTTCTTTAATGGGTCAGAAGCTTCTTCCCCTTCAGAATACTATTCTAATGGATTGATTTGTGATCTCCACGGGAGACCGATAAATGATAGCCTATACTTTCCATGCGCTTTTGCATGCAAAATCTGCATTCAGCAGCTTCATCTCCTGTACAGATTTTGTTGTCGTAGAGCATATATTTCTTCCTTACATTCGTCGGCGACAGATTGGGCATAACGACATTAGCCCCTGCAAGTATCCCCTGTTCTCTTCCTTTGGGGTGAATTGTCCCAAGGGCAGTAGTCGCTGGGAGCAAAACAGTTGGGAGCATTAAACGGATTAAGCCAAGCATAAATAAGGTTAATTCAAGCGTTCCTGCAGCAAAGTCTGCAAAAGGTGTATCATGATGCGGTATAAATGGACCGATTCCTACCATATGAGGATTAAGCTCCTTCATAAATACCATATCTTCCACCAGACAATCGGTCGTTTGAAACGGAGATCCAACCATGAACCCACAGCCCACTTGATAGCCTATTTCTTTTAATTGATAAAGACACCTTTTTCTATTTTCAAGAGACATCCCTGCGGGATGTAGTCTGCTATAATGTCCTTCGTTTGCCGTTTCATGCCTAAGCAGATAACGGTCGGCACCCGCCTCGTAAAATGCTTTATATGTATCGTAGCTTTTCTCACCCAGAGACAGTGTTATCGCACAATCCGGATAACTACTTTTTATGGTATGTATGATATCAATCATTTTTTCATCCGAATAATATCCATCCTCACCTCCCTGAAAGACAAAGGTACGAAAACCCAATTCATATCCTATAGTGCAGCAATCAAGTATCTGCTCTTTTGACAAACGATACCTTTCCACCTTCAAATTGCTTTTGCGGATTCCGCAGTAATAGCAATCATTTTTACAATAATTTGTAAATTCTATTAACCCTCGCATATAGATATCGTAACCGTAATTTTCAACCCGAACCGCTCTTGCCCTTTCAAACAGATATTTTAAAATCTCCGGACTTCGGTTATCTATTAATTTTTTGAATTCTATCGGTGAAAGTGTTTGTGTTTTATAAAGTTTATCAATAAGCTCTTTCATCGGCTTCCTCCCCTTTACTCTTACCAAACACCTTAGAAAACGCTGTCTTTGTACTGATCCCCGGAAGCTTTCCCAATTTTCCGGAAAGAGCACTTATAATATCCTGAGGCGCATCAACCGCAATGCTTATTATATTAATATTCTTTTCACGGTAGGGCAGTCCCATTCTGCCTATAATGTATTTACTATAATCATGTAAAATGTCATTCATTTTATCAATTGAAAAACTGTTTTCAACTATAATTCCGATAACAGCTACTCTGGTTTCCATTAATATATACCTCCTTTTAAAGAGAACAAACTTGTTTGTTCTTTATTCATCACATTTATCTTCGCAGACAGAACAAAGAATGTGTCCTTGGCTCATCCTACATAACGTTTTTATTGTGTAGAACGTACTTTTGTTGCAATAAAAATGCGCCTGAAAAGGCGCAGAATAATAATTATTAATTATATTAATAACTTTAATTGCTGTACCTTTCACCTCATAACTTGTATTTGGTGTCAGAAATATTTTTGTTAATGCTTTGCCTAAAGAGATTTCTTAAGACTTAGCATATTTAATATATTATACACTCATAGGCTTATCAATATTTACATTTTATATGTTACACTCCCACCGTCCAGAAGCTCCACACGGTAATACAAACCCGTTTTCCGATACCGGTAACCCTATCTCATCAGATACTACAGTCCCCCCGAATTTTTTACCCAACTCCTGTGAAAGCATATAGGATAAAACCCCGGGCTGCAAACCGGTGGTATATGAATTTATTAAAAAGAATAACGGTTCCTTCGTTAAAACTTTGGTACATAACTGTACAAACGGATGGATACTGTCTTCAATTTTCCATATCTCCCCCTTAGGTCCTCTACCATAGGAGGGTGGATCCATTATGACTGCATCATAATGATTTTCCCTGCGGATCTCTCTCTCAACAAATTTCACACAATCATCTACGATATAACGAATTGGCGCATCTGCAAGTCCTGATGCCGCAGCATTTTCCTTCGCCCAGGTTACCATCCCCTTAGAGGCATCGACATGGGTAACGGCTGCCCCTGCCTTAGCCGCTGCCAAGGTGGCTCCTCCGGTATATGCAAATAAATTAAGCACTTTGATCTGTCTGCCTTTTACACTTCTGATTTTTTCCGAAAACCAATCCCAGTTAACCGCTTGTTCCGGAAACAGTCCGGTATGTTTAAAGCTAAAGGGTTGTAGATGAAAGGTTAGTTCTTTATAGGATATATCCCATTGCTTAGGTAAATTAAAAAATTCCCATTCTCCACCACCCTTGGAGCTTCTATGATAATGGGCGTTTCTTGACTTCCAACCCTTATGCTGTCTTGGGGTATCCCAAATCACCTGAGGGTCAGGTCGAACCAGAATATAATCCCCCCATCTCTCTAATTTTTCTCCTTTAGAGGTATCAATTACTTCGTAATCGTTCCAGTCATCTGCTGTCCACATAATATTCTCTCTTTCTAATTACAATTCTTTTAACTAGTTTAACCGGCTATATTAATCTTACTTATTAATCTGTAGTCATTATTCTATAAGTAAGGCTTCAGCGTTATCACATAGCAATGTCTTTTCTATCTATACAAAGGTTTCTTCCTATTATAAACTAGCTTATGGTTATTTACAACTTTTATCCATAAAATTAACTCTTAATCTTATTTGTTAATGGATAATATCTTTCTGTGGACAGTTGTAATAAAATTGGAAATGAAAGAAGATGGAGTTCTTTACACAATATTTTGGGTTACTTATCTAAATTTGATCTGTTTCGTAAGCTGCCATAAATCATATCTTAAATTCCATATTTTCTTATAAGGACCCTTGGAAGTTAGATAATACCAATTACCCTTATCATCCTTCTTCCATCCGGTTTGCATCACTCCGTCGGAATTAAAATAATATAGATTATCATCGATGATACACCATCCAACCAAGGGTTCACCCTCTTCATAACAAAACCATTGACCCTCATCATCCATTACCCATCCCTGCGTTATTGGTATGATCTCTTCCGGTTCAGACACCGGCTGTATAACATCGGAGTTATCGTTACCTCCTCCGGAGGGTCCTTCGTTGCTATTTGCAATCCACTTAGCATAAACGGTTATAGAGGCGTTTACGATTGTTTGGGCGGTAAATGATGTTCCTGTTCCATTTATCCCAGTATACCATCCGTTAAATATATAACCCGTTCTGGTAGGAGGATCCACCCAGTTGGCACTACCTATACACTCTCCTGCCTGCACTGTTCTGGACGTATATATATTGCCGTCATTGAGGAATGTAATCCCATGGCTGTCAACCGTGGACGCTTCAAATATTGCTTTTACGGTTACCGATTGATCCGGCATGATAAAGGTATCCCCTTGAATACTTAAGGTGTTAGGACTGATAACCTGCCATTCTTTAAAGCGATAGCCGATATTTGGAGTAGCACTTAGAGTGATGGCTGCTCCAGAAACCGCAGAAGCAGGAGAAGCACTTCCCGTACCACCCCCATCATCTAAGACAATAACACGTTCTATATTGGGCACTTCACCGGTATTAACCTGTATGATTTGAAAGTCTGCCACATTACCGGAATTATCCGTTGCTCCTATCAATACCCCATAGTTCCCCTCCTGTAGATTTTCTATCGTAAAATCATACTGCGTTTGTAATCTATTTTCTATAGCAGGTTCCAAATTTATTATGTTAGTCATATCGGAGCCGATGGTACAGATAACCTGATCGATTCCCGCTACCATGTCGGTAACAGTTACATCTATTCGTGAGGCAGAGGCATCGTAATTCGTGTAAATAGATGGTTTTGTTTTGTCGACTATCACAGCCTGTGCATTGATGAGTGTGGTAGCTCCATCTGGGTATACAGCTCTTACAAAAACATGTCCCTTAAAGTCCGGGTCAATCTTTAAGGTACTACCTTGATTCCAGGTACCATCCATATTAAACTCATCCTCTAAAGCCACCATCTGATATTCATAGCGACTTATTGTATCATCATAAAATGATAGTGTTACTTCTATGGAATCCTGATAGAATAATTCATAGGTCGTACTACCCTGAACTCTCTTGATCGGACTTTGCTTGATTAAGATATCAACTACAGGTAATTTAATGACTTCGATAGGCACAGCTATATCTGTTATACCTCCTTTACCATCACTGACAGTAACCACCATAAATGTGTTCCCAACATCAATACCGTTAATCGTAACTTGCCCTTTATCAAAGCTTATCTGCGCTATCTTACTATCCGGTAAACTCTTAATATCTATAATTGAAAGTGTATCCTTATCTTCATCTGACGCTATTTCGAAAGCACATAAGGTTTCACTCCTTCCACCAGGTAACAGTTCCAATACCGGCACAGGATTATTAGCAACTGGAGGATGATTGTCTTTGATAACTGTAACCGTGGCGGTTCCTGATTTTGTATTGTTCTCCTTTGATACTGCTTCCACCGTAAGTTCTGTCGCCGTTTCATCCGAGGCTATGGTCAATACACCGAGATCGCTTATTCTAGTGGCACTGCTATGATTACCTGAAACACTCCAATCAACCATCTGTGAAGGATAATTCGTGCCTTCTACCAAAGCAGTGAAAGATTGCATGTTACCTGTCCTTAAAACAGCATAATCGGGAGTGACCGTGACTTCTGTGATAACAGCCGGAACCTTGTATACCATTACTTCGCTTGGTGATCCTCTAAATATGTATGGCGGTATCGGCAAAGATAGCGAAACACTGATATTACCTTGAGTCAAGACAGCATCCAAAGCAATTGACCAATTGGTTCCTTCTCCGATCAACGCTCCTTCGTATACCTCACCCGAAATGCTTGAAATAGTAATGTTATCTTTTGATAAGCCAGCAATTGGTGTGTCAAAAACCAGATCAATACGAGTAGAGGTTACTGTATCCATCGATCCGTCTGCGCTCACAGATAGCAGAGTAACTTCGGTTGGATTCGTATAGCCACTTGAAGAATTTAAAAAAACCATACTTTCCGGGCTGGAAGATAGTACCGGGTAGTTCACTCTATCGCTTCCGGAAAGATATTGTCCCCATATTTGTGATGGCTGATTTTCTTGAAGTAGATATGCAACTTCACCATTATGAAAAGCAGCCTCCGATTTCTCTGAACAATTTAAAAACCTTTCTTCCCCATTAATGGCGATCGGCGTACCCTCAAGACAATACCCAGTTTCAATATACCCCTCATTCGTATTAGCAATTCCTCCGGCCTTATAACTTGATACAATCTTACCTATACTGTAACAATTTGTGATAATTGCATCGCTTAAATTTCTTCCGACAATTCCCCCTGGCCTTCGCCCACTGATATCACCATGATTGTAGCAGTTTTGTACCATACCGGTATTGCCACCGGCAATACCACCAATATCGCTTCCGTTTCCACTTATTTTACCTAAATTATAGCATTCGGTTATGGTTCCGTTACCATTCCATCCGGTAATCCCACCCACATAGGATATCCCGATTTCCAGTGCTGTAATTTCCACCTTATTTATACATCCGGATATGCTTCCATGGTTATCTCCTACAATCCCACCAAGAATTTTTAAACCACTTATATAACCATCTACAGTCACATTCTTTACTGTACCGGAGCGAAGGATACAGCCAAACAAACCCTGGTATGTAATAAGCGGATCATCTGCATATATCCCACTGATTACATGGTGATTACCTTCAAAAGTGCCATTGAACGGTAGTTCATATGCATGACCAATTGATTTCCATGGGCGCCGTATCGAAGATGTAAAATCATTCAGTACAATATCAGCTTCCAAAGTTATGGTTTTATACTTAAAGTCATTACCTTCATTCACAAGCTTGGCAAGACCCGCTAGTTGTTCAGCAGTATAAATAGCAAAAGAAGTATCCGTGTCGTTATACCAGCTGGTATCAGCTGTACCGTCCCAAACGAAAGAGTCAGCCTTTGGCTCAGTTTGTGGCAGCAATCCAAACAACATTACAACCGTCAAAAAACCTGTTATTATTTTCTTCAAATTCATTGATCGTTCTCTCCTTTTGTTTAATTATCCAAGATAACCAACATAAGTACTTTAATCCTTACACGAAAAAAAGTCCCCTACACCCTAAAAGTATAAAGAACTTTTTGTTTAAAAAACAGGTAGCCAAATGTCTACTTTTTTCAAAGTAAACCTCTTTCTTTCGACTTATGAACTGCTGATATTTTATTATCAACTTCTAACTTTCTATATATATTTCCCAAATGCTTCTTAACTGCTGCTATAGAAAGAAAGAGACGATTAGCAATTTCTTTCTGTGTCATACCAAGCGCAAGAAGACTTAGAACCTCTTTTTCCCGAACGGTTATTGTTAACCTTCCGTTTTGCACGTTGTCTATCCCTTTACTGTATTTTTTACCCTTTATAATCAGCCTTTTTAATAACCTAGTATCCAGTCTATCGTCCATTTCCAGCTTTTCAAGCATCGGCAATATGTAATCAGAGTTTTCAATAAAGGGCATTATGATCTTGTCCCTCCAAGCCTCCTCCAGAGCAGGTATTAACACCTTCAAACCTTCTTCCATACCATATAGCTTGTATCTTGCTACACAAAGATAAACTGCATTATGAAGCAATCCCAATTGATTATTCAGATATCCATAACAGTCTAAGAAGCTCTCACACATAGCCTCAAGCTCTATGTACCGCTCTTCCAGTAATGCTGCTTTTCCTGCAAGGATACATGGGAAGGCCATTCCTCGATACATAAATACTCCACCAGAAAGATCACATTCCTTTAACCAATCCGGTATATCCTGAGGTCGTTTGAGACATCCGTATATATAGGCACAAATCAGTTCCAGCATTGTACTAAATACAGCTTTTCTGTTAGCGGTAAGTTCCGGGAATTGTTGATCGAACCATACTTCCATCTGCTCCAATAACCGTATTGCCTGATGCGCATCTCCTTCCAGCAATGTGGCTCTGATTTGAACGTATTTAGCAGCCATAATAATATCCGTTTGCTTCTCAATTCCTGCCTTAATTATTGCTTTGTCAGCAGACAACAATGCTTCAGCCGAATCCCCTGTTTCAAGGAAAAATTCCGCTAAAGCCAACTCCTTAACCCCTGTACCACAGCCTCCGAAAACCTTAGGAGGAAAACCTGCTTGAATTAGATCAACAATCCTTTTTAACTCACCGGCTTTCCTGTAATAAGTATACAAAACATGAGGAATTCCCATCAAGAATTCATTATCTTTGTATATTACCCAGGAAGCACTGCCATCCAACAATTCATTGGCTTTATTGGCATGTTCGATCATTTTTTCAGCATCATTAATGACCGTAAGAATCTTGAGTATCTGTATTTCTCCCAGGATACGGTTATTTAAATAATCCGGCAAAGTACCTTCTCCCGCATAATGACTCTCAAGGACCTCCATTAGTTCCATACCTTTCCCTGCAAGGTCATTATCTCCGCTCAAAAGAAATGTACAGGCAAATTGAAGCATCGGCAATGGGTAGCGTATGATAAGCTCACAAGGTAGTTCTTTGTATATCTGGGCGAAAGTTACCATAGATATATATCCTATGTCAAGTTTTTGCACTCTGTTAATATACTCAAATAACTCCTCAATTTTATCAGCACGATTATAATAAACAAATGCTTCTGCTATGTTGTCCTGTTCTAAAAACCACTGCCCTGCTCGATAACAAACCAACTTTAAATCAATACCATAGAGACTTACCGTATTTCGTAAAAAATTTAATAGTACATTATGAAAGCGGTAAATGCCGGTATGCCGATCATACTCAATGAGAGCATTCTGTTCTACCAAAGTTGTAAGTATCTCCGGTACCTTTGGTCTATCTAATATCCTACTGGCCTGTACTAACGAAAACTGGTCCAACACTGATAATTCCAGTAAAATACCCTTGGCATCTTCCTCTAAAGCTGCAAACAGATTATCTTTTACAAGACAGGTTATATCCGTAATTTCTGTTAGGGGATGTCCCTGTTCAAGCCCTACCAGTAGTAAATATCCGGCCGAAATCCAACCCTTGGTATAATGGTATACCTGAAGCAGCTCTTCAGGCTTCACTTTAAAACCGACCACCCTACAGTATTCCTGTAATTCCGTTAGATTAAAAGCCAATAGGTTGGTTTCCAATTCTATGCACAAGCCCTTAGATAACAACTCAGAACGATTGAAGGGCGGCCGGGAGCGGGATATGATTACAATATGAAGGTCTGGAATTTCTTCTAACGTAAGCAGCTCTATCAATCTATTAACATGGACATTACCTTGAATGAGATGATAATCATCCAGCACCACGATTAGCTCCTTACTCTTAAGAAGCTCCCTTATCCTTTCAATAAATAATGTCCTCTGACGGACATCCGTGGGAAAACCAGTTCTTTCCATTCTTTCCATAGTTATGGGATAAAACTGGTCTATTGCCCGGCAAACCTTATGCCAAAATACTGTTTCATCTCCATCGCTGCCTTGTAAAGATATCCAAACACATTGTTTTCGATTACTCTCCAAGTAAGTACGTACCGCTGTGGTTTTTCCATAGCCCATAGAGGCGGAAAGGATTGTCAAAGGATACTCATTGATTGCTTCCAGAGCTTTGTTAACACGTTCACGTATTAAAATGTTTCTAACCTTCATACTGGTATCACATCCTATATATTAATGCTAAAAACTCTAAGTTTTTTATAATATTTCCCTTTATTAATCTAAGTTCTAATCCAAGCACCCACGGATGAATTGAAATATAAATTATATTATCTATCATACATAATATAACAATCTCTATGGTAATATGTGGATAATATTTATTATACCATACAATTTTACAATTATAGCAATCAAATTATATTTTTCTTCACTAATATAAGCTTTATCATTCTCTCATTATTCTAACCATAATTTAACTTGACGTTGCCCTCAAATCATAATACACTTGTAACTGTAATAACTTAACAGTAACGGTCTGATTAAGCTTAACCAACAGACCCAAAACAATATATGGAGGGATGATTAATATGGGAATTTTAACAAGATTTAGAGACATTATGTCCAGCAACATTAATGCACTACTGGATAAAGCGGAAGATCCTGAAAAGATGATTGACCAATGCCTTAGAAATTTAAATTCTGATCTTGGAAAGGTAAAATCAGAGACTGCCGCTATTATGGCTGAGGAACAAAGAGCGAAAAGAGCTCTTGAAGAATGCGATGAAGAAATTGCAAAGATGCAAAATTATGCTATAAAAGCATTGGAATCAAACAACGAGAACGATGCAAGAAAGTTCTTAGAGCAGAAGGCTTCCCTGACGGCAAAGCAGCCCGGTCTGAAAGAGGCATACGATCTTGCCAGCTCCAATGCGGCACATATGCGCCAGATGCATGATAAATTGGTGAACGACATCAACGAACTTGAATCTCGTAAGGATATGATTAAAGGAAAACTTGCTGTTGCGAAAACCCAGGAGCGTATCAACAAGATGGGTTCTTCCGTCGTAAATGCCAATAATTCTATGGCTAGCTTTGCAAAATACGAAGAGATGGCTGACAGAGCACTGGATAAGGCGAATGCCATGGCAGAACTTAACCGTTCCTCTTCCGATCAGACAATTGAAGATTTATCTAAAAAATATGCATCCGATACATCGGTAGATGATGAGTTAGCCGCTTTAAAAGCAAGCCTGAATAAGTAAAAAACATATTCATATATTATGGTTGAAACGAGTCCACTGTAACGTCCATCCCGGGCAAACCCCATTATCACAAATAAGCGAATTGGCAATCCCTAATTTGTTGTGAGACATGGACAATACAGTGGATTTCTATATGAAACATTATAAATAAATGAATACACTATTATTTTTAATAAATACTATAAAATCAGGCAAGGAGGTCAGCCAAAGAAATGGTAGTACATTATAAATGCCCTAATTGTGGAGCTGACATGGCTTTTGACAGTGAAACCGGCCTGCTCCGCTGCGATAGCTGCGGCAGAACGGATAATATAGAAAAAATGGCAGGGGAAAAACAGCCTCCCTCCGGCGGTACGGTTACCTACGATATGAGTGAGGAAGATAAAAGAGCCGCGGAAGCTGCCTTTGAAAAAGATTACGAGGATGATAAGGATGAAGATACACCGGCACACCATGCTACTTTTACCGGTAATGAAGCTACCGAATATCATTGTAAGAACTGCGGTGCTGTCTTAATAACCGATACACAGACGACCGCAACCACCTGTAACTTCTGTGGCGCCGGAGTTGTATTAAGCGATCGATTGAGTGGTAGCCTGGCACCGGTTAAGGTAATTCCCTTCACCATTAATAAAGCACAGGCACAGGAAGCCTTTATTAAATGGTGTAAGAAAGGGCGCCTTACTCCAAAGGATTTTATGAATGCCGATCGTATCAAAAATATTACAGGACTCTATGTTCCTTTTTGGCTTTATGATCTGAATGGTCGTGGAGAAGCAGAAGCAACCTGTACCCGTGTCCATACTTATACCAGAGGTGACTGGATTTATACAGAGACAAAATATTACTATGTATATCGTAAAGTCGACCTAAACTATCTCCGCATTCCCTGTGATGCATCGAAAAAAATGGACGATTCCATGATGGATAAATTGGAACCGTATCATTACGATAACCTAAAAGACTTTAATATGCCTTATCTGGCTGGATACATTGCTGAGAAATACGATTATGATGATCAGAAGTTGTTACCCAGAATGAAAGAACGGGTTAACTCCTATGTGGAAAATTATATCCGTTCCACCATCTCCGGCTATACAACAGTATCCTTTCATCGTAAGGATATCAACATCCGGCAAAAACGAGCCGATTATACCCTTCTTCCTGTCTGGATGGTATGCTATGATTATAAACAGGCCGAGCATAACTTTGCGATGAACGGACAAACCGGTAAAATTGTTGGTAAGCCACCGCTTAGTGCGAAAAGAATCGCTGCCTGGTTTCTTGGAATCTCAACCGGTACTTTTGCAATCCTTCGAATACTGACTATGCTTTTGGGAGGTGGTTTGTCATGATAAACTTAATAAAAAGCAAATCCTTACTTCTTATACTTTTTGCCTTCGCCTTAATCAATGTAGTCATTATTAACAGTGCTTCTTCTAATACATCCGCTTCCGAAACGGAAAATAATCAACGTATCTATGATAAAGCTGGGCTTTTGTCCACATCCGAATATGAGGACCTGGAACAGCTGTGTATAGAATATGGCGAAGATGCAGGGATTGATATCTATATCTTAACCCATAATGATTCAGATTCAGTTTATCCCGAAGCATATATCGAAAATTTTGAAGATACTTTGCCTGTAGGTGACAGAGTCTATTTTCTCTATGATAAATATAGGGGTGAGATCTTTATCGAAGGATATGGCCTGGCTGAGACTTATATTCACAGCAAAAGAATTGACCTTATATTTGATCAGATGATGACCGACTTAAGGGCAAAGGCTTTCTATGATGCCTTTAAGACCTATATCAGTCTATCGGCTTCCTATATGAAGGATGATTTCGAAATAAACGAAGATCATGATTACAGCTATAGCTCTGAATATCAATCTGAAACAGAAAAATCCAATTATAGTAATGGTAGTGAATCCTATGATTACGATTCTTATTATGATGAACCGCGTACTCCAAAGGAAGAAAGTATCCTTACGAACCTCTGGTTCCAAATCATCGCCTCCCTTGTGATCGGAGCAATCGTAGTCGGAACCATGGCATACAATTCCGGAGGAAAAATGACGGTTCAAGGTAACAACTATATTGATCCCGGCCATTCCGGATTAATCGGGCGAAGAGACCAATATATCCGAACAAGAGTTACCCGGGTCAGAAAGCCGACACAAAATAACAATTCCGGACGAGGCGGCTTTAATGCAGGAGGCTTCCGTGGTGGTGTTTCCTTAGGAGGACGTTCACATAGCTCCGGAGGAAGAAAGCTATAATTTCTATAGCTTCGATAAATTAATAGTTCCATGTAAGATATTCCCACTTTAATCGAAGCGCATATGTCCGAATTAATCATCCACTTCAATATTAATTATGTCTAGAACGTTGGTTTTTTCAATAATTTCGTATATAATAGAAATCAAATAGATAATTATATAACCTTATAATTTTAAATATTAAGTCGGGAGGTAACATAATGGGACTCTTTTCAAAACAATTTGCCAACGTTGTTGAGTGGCAGGAATTTCGTGATGATATGATTTTTTATAAATGGAATAATGATGAGATCAAACGGGGAAGCCGCTTAATCATTCGCCCGGGACAGGATGCAATATTCCTATATAACGGTAAAATAGAAGGTATTTTTAAAGACGAAGGTGATTATGATATAGAATCACAGATCGTCCCTTTCCTATCTACCTTAGCCGGTTTTAAGTTCGGATTTAACAGCGGAATGCGAGCTGAAGTTCTCTTTGTTAATACAAAGGAGTTTATTGCAAAATGGGGGACCAAAAATGCTATTAACATTCCGACTCCCCAGTTACCGGGCGGAATGCCCATCAGGGCTAACGGCACCTTTACCTTTAAGGTGACGGATTATGTAAAATTGATTGATAAAATCGCTGGGATAAAAGACAGTTACATGGTAGAGGATGTAAGACTACGAATCGTGACCGTGTTGGATCAACTTCTTATGAAATGGATTTCAAAGGAAGGCAAAGACATGTTTAATCTTCAAGCCAACTCCTTTGATATCGCAGCGGGAATTCGAACTGATCTGGATATGCAGATATTTGATACCGGCTTATCTGTTACCGGTTTTAACATTATGAGCTTTACTTATCCGGAAGAAATCCAGGCAATGATTAACAAGAATGCTTCCCATAGCATGGTGGGAGATTTAGGCCGTTATCAACAGGTAGCCATGACGGAAGGAATCACCTCCGGTAATGTTAAGGGTGGCGGAATGGCTTCTGATATGGCAGGCATGATGATGGGTATGAATATGGCAAATCAGATGATGCAGAATATGAATCAAATGAATAACACAAATCAATCACAGGGTCAATCTAATAATAACGGTCAGACACCGGCATCCGGCTCTAAGCCGAACTTTTGTCCAAACTGTGGACAAAAAACCGGAGAAGCCAACTTCTGCCCTAATTGTGGGCAAAAATTAGTATAGGTTATAATATTATTATTGTTTATAAACTGATTGAGCGGACTTAAATAGTCTGCTCTTTTTTGTTTATTCCAACTCATAACACACTGTAAACTTATTTATATTATGTAATCAAATTAATTAAATTTTTACTTGATTTGTATTGGTACTATATGGTATTATTTACTAAGCGAATATACGTTCTGTATATTGCTCTATGAAAATATACTGAAGAACGTATTGTACCTTAAATTAAATGAAAGAGGGGAGAATATCAATGGATTTATATACTGCCATTAATCAGCGACGGACGATACGGGATTTTGAGGAGAAAGAAGTACCAATCGAAATAATTAAAAAGCTCATTCAAGCAGGCTTAAAAGCTCCTACGAACGATCATATGAGAAACTGGGAATTTGTCATTATAGGTGATAAGGATGAACGGGCAAAAGTACTGGATAAAATACCCAAAAAAATATCAGGTAAAAAAGTAGAGGGAATACTAGAAAGCTGGAATATGACTGATCCATGTCAAAGAGCTATGTATCTTGATGCTATACCAAAACAATATTCTATGCTTTATCGTTGCGGATGTCTGGTTCTGCCATTCTTTAAACAGGATCATCCTCTGTTAAAGCCGGAAAGTTTAAGTTCTTTAAACAGCTTTGCTTCCATCTGGTGCTGTATTGAGAATATTCTTCTCGCTGCTGCTGCCGAAGGTTTATATGTTGCACTCAGAATTCCTTTCGACAAGGAATCTGTGTATCTTAAAAATGTAATCGGACACCCTGATAATTATATCATGCCCTGTTATCTTGCGATCGGATATCCTTCTGAAAATGCTGCAAAATATGATCAATATGAATATGATGCCGAAGATAAGATTCATATAAACCGTTGGTAAAAAGTCTGAACATAAGAATTATGAAACGATTCACTTGTCATGAATGAAAAGCATGGGATTACCTTGGTCTAAATAGCTTTATTTAAGCCCTTATAGATCGGTGGTCATCCCATGCTTTTTTTCTGTTTTTTTACAATAAAACCCGATAAAATATTAACCTACCTGAAACACCTCATCATTCATCAATTTATGGAGCTTTTCATCAGCATCCACCATGTTGACACCCTTCACTCCAAAGTAAAACTTAATCTTTGGCTCTGTACCGGAAGGACGCACCGCACACCAGGCATTATCATTCAGCTCAAAATACAATACATCAGATTTCGGTAAGCCCGTTGGAGTTATCCTACCTGTTGCCATATCTAGGATTGTATCCTCTTTATAATCTCTAACCTTTATAACGTGATAATCTCCGGCTGACTTAGGAGGATTCTTTCGGTAGCTGTCCATAATTGCTTTTATTTTTTCCATACCCTCATATCCCTTTAGGGTAACCGAGAATAAGTCTTCCTTGAAAAATCCATACTTTTCATAGATTCGATTCATCTGTTCATATAAGGAAATCCCTTGACTTTTATAATAGGCTGCTGCCTCACATATAGCCATAACAGCAACGATTGCATCCTTGTCTCTGGAGTGAGTTCCTACCAGACATCCATAGCTTTCTTCGTATCCGAAGATAAATTCATTGGAACCGGTTTCATCAAAATATTTCATTTGTTCACCAATATACTTAAAGCCGGTTAACACTTCAATTAATTTTGCGTTATAATAATCTGCAATTTGATCGGAAATATTGCCGGTAACGATTGTCTTAATGAGTGCTGCATTATTCGGTAGTATTCCTTGCGCCGCTTTTTGTGAGAATTGATACTCGGCTATTAACGCACCGGTCATATTACCGTTTAAAAGAACAAATTCTCCCTGATCGTTTCTAACTTGTACACCCAATCTGTCTGCATCTGGATCTGTAGCCAGTATAATATCTGCTCCTACTTTATCTGCCAAGCTCTTAGCCAGAGTAAATACTTTGGGATCCTCAGGATTAGGATAACCAACTGTAGTAAATTCTGTATCCGGCATTTCCTGTTCAGGAACAACGAATACATTCTCAAACCCCAACTCTTCTAAAATTTTGCGGGCAGGATAATTACCTGTCCCATTTAGCGGAGTAAATACTATCTTAAGCTTCTTACCCTCTTCGTTTACAGGGTTTAATACCAGTTTCTTTAATTCCGCGATATATTTTTCATCAATTTCTTTTCCTATTATTTTCAGAAGTTCCTTATCGATAGCTTCTTCCCGTTCCATGGTTTTTGCCAAAGAAAAATCAGTAATTGCTTTTACTTCTCCAATAATTTCCACATCTTTCGGAGAGGTAATCTGTGCTCCGTCTTCCCAATATACTTTATACCCGTTATATTCTGCAGGATTGTGACTTGCCGTAATCACAATTCCGGCGATACATCCCAGTTCTCTCACAGCAAAGGAAAGCTCAGGTGTAGGCCTTAGCTCTTCGAATAAATAAGCCTTTATGCCGTTGGCTGCCAGACATAAAGCAGAATCCAGGGCAAACTCCGGTGACATTCTACGTGAATCATATGCGATCGCAACCCCTTTTTTCTCGCCGCCCTGCTTCTTTATATAATTAGCTAACCCCTGTGTCGCCCGGCGTACGGTATATAAATTCATACGATTAACTCCTGCACCGAGAATCCCCCTCAATCCTCCGGTACCAAATTCCAAATCCTTAAAAAATCTCTCCCTTATTTCCTTATCATTTCCTTTTAAAGCAGCCAGTTCAGATCTGGTCGCTTCATCAAAGTATGGGTTGGATAACCACTCCTCATATTTCATATTGTAATCCATACCTTTAACCCTCATCCTTTCAAATACTTTATCATTATTTCTAAAAACGTACAGTATCATGATACATAACTTTTTTTATAAAAGCAATCCCTTTTCCATAGTTTAATTAGAACGATAATGGTTATAAACTTAAATATACTCGAATCCTGTCATATATGTTTCTTTTGTGATATACAAGATAAGGTGTATTTTTAAGAATGTACTATTTTGCTCTTATAGATTACAAATTACAGATTACAGTATTACTGTATTTCGTTTTTAATTTGTAATTAATGGTTAAATATGTTATAGTTTAACATATTTGCAAATCAATTCAGTTACTTCATTTAATAGGAGGAATATCATGAATATATTTACCCGAAGGGAATTACATATCACCTATGATTTAGATAAATTCAATCAACTGCGGAGTACATTATATGCAGCCGGTATTAAAACAAGCTATCGATGTATTAATACCACCGGTTCTAATCGGGGACGGTATGGTACTTTGGGTATCAACCATGATTTTACCTACCAATATTATATCTATGTTCATAAAAAAGATTATGAACGAGCGAAATATATCTTAAATGTGTGATAAAACAGATAATTAAAGGAAGGGATTTAAATATGAGTGAACGACCAATTCTTTCAACAGTATTAAAACATGATTTATTTCTTCAATATTATTATTTAAAGGAAGAACTTATTGCGTTTTGTAAACAAAATGGACTTTCTACAACCGGCAAAAAGCATGATCTAACGAAAAGGATAGAACTATTTTTAAGAACAGGTGAAAAGTTGTTAGAACCAAAAGTTAAAAGAAGACATGTTAAGTTGAATACACAATTGTCTTTAGATAGTATTATTGAAGAAAATTTTATGTGTACAGAAAAGCACAGAACCTTTTTCAAATCGGTAATAGGAAATACCTTTTCGTTTAATGTTACTTTTCAAAAATATCTCAAAAACAGTGCAGGCAAAACGTATTCGGATGCAGTAAACGAATGGTATAAAATTCTTGAATATAAAAAGAAAAATAAAGGTAAATCAGAAATAGAAAGCCAATTTGAGTATAACACATATATTCGTGATTTTTTTATAGATAATAGTGATAAAGAATTAAAGGATGCAATAATATGTTGGAAATATAAAAAAGAATTAGCAGGACATAATAAATATGAGAGACAAGACCTATCTATACTTAAATATTAGTTTAGCAGTATTCCAATAGGTAACCATTAAGGAGCTTTGTCTGTTTTATGTGTATATATCATGCTTTTATTTAACAGAACCAAGTATAAAACGCCTCTTGATCTTCGTTTCACGATCAAGAGGCGTTTTTTAATTATATCATTTCGAATTTAATATAGTGAATTCAAGGATGAACCAAATGAATATAAAACGAATAATTACTTCATTTCAGTTACATCAACTTATTATAGACTATAGTCCATCACCGTAATCATCTTCATCGATACCTTGAAGATTGAATTCTGTCTCTGTAAAGTCACCGTCATTATGGCTGTTTTCGCCATAATTCACATGAGCATCATCCATTCCTGGTATTGCGTCTTCTCTTTGAAGATTATCACCTTTCTTGGCATACTTATCTTCGTTGTATACGACTTCGGCATAACCGTCTTCACCTTCATAGTAGCCTTCTTCGTATTCACCTTCATCATAGCCATTATCCTCATTCGGATTATAGCCTTCTTCATAGTAGCCTTCCTGGTTATAATCCTCCTCAGAATATTCAAAGGTATCAAACTCATCCATATAGCCTTCCCCTTCAAAATCCTCTGAAAGCATGAATTCTTCCTGAATATCGGAGTCAAGCTTAACGGAACGATATCTCTTCATACCGGTACCTGCAGGAATGAGCTTACCGATAATAACGTTTTCCTTCAGACCAATTAACGGGTCTACTTTACCCTTAATCGCTGCCTCTGTCAGAACCTTTGTGGTTTCCTGGAAGGAGGCTGCGGATAAGAAGGAGTTGGTTGCCAGGGATGCTTTTGTAATACCCAACATTACCTGTTTTCCGTCTGCCGGTTCTAAGCCTTCTGCAATCAATCTTTCGTTTTCATCATTGTACTCAAGAATATCCACTAAGGTCCCCGGTAAGAAGTTTGTATCTCCATTGTTCTCTATACGGACTTTCTTCAGCATCTGACGAACGATTACTTCGATATGCTTATCGTTAATTTCAACACCCTGTAGACGGTATACTCTCTGTACCTCTTGGATCATATAATCCTGAACGGCACGAACACCCTTAATCTTTAGGATATCATGAGGATTTACACTACCTTCTGTCAGTTCATCTCCGGCTTCCAATACATCTCCATCCATAACCTTAATTCTGGAGCCATAAGGAATAAGATAAGCCTTTGATTCCATCGTTTCATTATTCGTAATAATTACTTCACGTTTCTTCTTCGTATCTTTGATTGTTACGACGCCGCCGAATTCTGCAATAATCGCAAGTCCCTTCGGTTTTCTGGCCTCGAATAGCTCCTCGACACGGGGAAGACCTTGTGTGATATCGTCACCCGCAACACCACCGGTATGGAAAGTACGCATAGTAAGCTGTGTACCGGGTTCACCGATTGACTGGGCTGCTATGATACCAACTGCCTCGCCAACCTGTACTGCTTCTCCCGTTGCCATGTTTGCACCGTAACATTTAGCGCAGACACCGATGTGGGATTTACAGGACAATACCGTACGAATTTTAACTTTATCTACACCGGTAGCCATAATTCTTGCAGCTCTCTTCGGTGTAATCATATGATTTGCCTTTACAATAACATTACCTTCTGAATCACTGATTGTCTCACAGGAATATCTTCCGGTAATTCTTTCTTCTAAGCTTTCGATCACTTCTTTTCCATCGGTAAATGCTTTAATCCACATACCGGGAATTTCTTTATCGTGCTCTCCACAATCAACTTCGCGGATAATCAGATCCTGTGAAACGTCTACAAGACGACGGGTAAGATAACCGGAGTCTGCTGTACGAAGCGCTGTATCTGAAAGACCTTTTCTTGCACCATGGGCAGAGATGAAGTACTCCAATACATCAAGACCTTCACGAAGATTTGATTTAATCGGTAACTCAATGGTACGACCGGAAGTATCCGCCATCAAACCACGCATACCGGCTAGCTGTTTAATCTGTTTATCAGAACCACGGGCACCGGAATCGGACATCATCTTAATATTATTAAAACGATCCAATCTGCTTAATAGGGTATCTGTAAGTACCCTGTCAGCATCCTTCCAGGTCTCAATAACGGTATTGTATCTTTCATCTTCCGTCATTCTACCACGTCTGTATTCTCTTGCGATATTCTCTATTGTTGCTTCCGCATCTGCTATAATCTGTTTTTTCTCTTCCGGTACTTCCATATCGGAGATAGAAACGGTCATAGCAGCACGGGTTGAATATTTATAACCCAGTGATTTTACAGCATCCAATAATTCAGCGGTATGGGTAGCACCATGGATATTAATACACTTTTCCAAAATCGGTTTCAACTGCTTCTTGCCAACTAAGAAATTAACTTCCAGCTCTAAGAAATTCTCATCCTTGCTGCGATCAACAAAACCTAAATCCTGAGGAAGAATTTCATTAAAGATAAAACGTCCTAAGGTGGACTTTACCATTTTTGTCTGTTCCACGCCTTGGTTGTTAATGCCTGTTTTTCTTACAGCAATCGGTTCATGAAGTGTAATTACACCGTTTTCATATGCAAGAATCGCCTCATTAATATTTTTAAAGGAATGAAGCGTACCGGTTTCATTCTCTTTTTCTATAGTAAGATAATAAATACCCAAAACCATATCCTGAGACGGAACCGTAACCGGTGCGCCATCGGAAGGCTTTAGTAAGTTGTTCGGAGACAAAAGTAGGAAACGGCATTCTGCCTGTGCTTCCACGGATAACGGTAAATGCACCGCCATCTGGTCACCGTCGAAGTCCGCATTGTAAGCAGTACATACAAGCGGATGTAGCTTAATTGCTTTACCTTCTACTAGAATCGGCTCAAATGCCTGAATACCGAGTCTGTGAAGGGTAGGAGCACGGTTAAGCATTACCGGATGTTCCTTAATAACCTCCTCTAATACGTCCCACACTTCAGATTGAAGTCTTTCAACCATCTTTTTCGCTGATTTTATATTATGAGCGGTTCCTCTTGCTACCAGTTCCTTCATAACAAAAGGTTTAAACAACTCAATTGCCATCTCTTTCGGAAGACCACACTGATAGATCTTCAATTCAGGTCCTACTACGATAACCGAACGACCGGAATAGTCAACACGCTTACCCAATAAGTTCTGACGGAAACGACCCTGTTTACCCTTTAACATATCAGAAAGGGATTTTAGTGCACGGTTTCCGGGACCGGTAACCGGTCTACCTCTTCTACCGTTATCAATCAGAGCATCAACCGCTTCCTGAAGCATTCTTTTTTCATTACGCACAATGATATCCGGAGCTCCCAGTTCAAGAAGTCTCTTTAATCGATTGTTACGATTAATAATTCTACGATATAAATCATTCATATCAGAGGTAGCAAAACGACCACCGTCCAATTGTACCATAGGACGTAAATCCGGCGGTATAACCGGAATTACGGATAAAATCATCCAATCGGGATTGTTGCCTGATTCTCTAAACGCTTCTACAACTTCAAGACGTTTAATGATTCTGGCACGTTTTTGCCCAGTTGAATCCCGAAGGCCTCTTTTTAATTCCTTGGATTCTTTCTCCAGATCAATCGCCTGTAAAAGTTCCTGGATTGCTTCCGCACCCATTCCAAGACGGAATGCATTATATCCGTACTTTTCTATCGCTTCCATCTTTTCTTTTTCATTGAGTACTTGCTTATACTGTAACTCTGTATTACCTTTATCAAGTACAATATAGGAAGCAAAATATAACACCTTTTCCAGGGTTCTTGGTGACAGGTCTAGTATCAGACCCATACGGCTGGGTATCCCTTTAAAATACCAGATATGGGATACAGGAGCAGCCAGCTCAATGTGTCCCATCCTCTCACGACGCACGCTGGCTTTCGTAACCTCAACTCCACAACGGTCACATACTACACCCTTGTATCTGATCTTTTTATACTTTCCACAATGACACTCCCAATCCTTACTTGGTCCAAAGATTCTTTCACAGAACAGACCGTCCTTCTCAGGTTTGAGGGTCCTATAATTAATCGTCTCCGGTTTTCTTACTTCTCCCTTTGACCATTCTCTTATTTTTTCAGGTGAAGCTAAACCAATCTTAATCGCATCATAGGATATCTCCTGGATGCTATTATTCATAATTTCAGGCATCTTTTGGCTCTCCCTTCGTTTATACACACGATAGGATTTTACCCTATCGTATGTTGTTTTACTATGAAATCCTAATCATAAACTATCTTATGGTTAAAGACTGCCCGCAAGCCTTACAACGTTTGCTGCCTTCAGCTACCTCGGCACCGCAATTGGGACAAATATCATCTGCAGGTTCATCGTCATCATCACCGTTATATATGACATCACTATCAACATCACTATCATCCTGCATGTCTTCGGATTCATCTTCATAAATATCAAAAATATCTGAGTCTATATCTTCAACATTCGTCTGACTAAAGCCGGCATCTTCATAGCCTTCGTCATACCTGAAATTATTGTCACCTTCAATTAATGGTGTCAGGTCTGAATCGCCGTAATCTATACTTTCTGCCATTCTCACTTCGTCCCCGTTCTCATCCAGAACAGTTACATCAAGCGCTAATGATTGTAATTCTTTCAAGAGTACTTTAAAGGATTCCGGAATGCCTGGCTCACTTATATTTTCACCCTTAATGATCGCTTCATAGGTTTTTACACGTCCTGTTACATCATCGGATTTTACAGTTAAGATTTCCTGTAGGATATAAGCAGCACCATAAGCCTCCAGTGCCCAAACCTCCATCTCACCAAATCTCTGTCCACCGAACTGTGCTTTACCACCCAAAGGCTGTTGCGTAACCAATGAGTAAGGTCCTGTGGAACGCGCGTGGATCTTATCATCAACCAAGTGATGAAGCTTTAAGTAATGCATGAAGCCTACGGTTACAGAACCGTCGAAGAATTCACCGGTTCTACCGTCACGAAGTCTAACCTTACCGTCGCGGTTAATCGGAACACCCTTCCACTCTTCTCTGTATTTCTGATTATTCTTCAAATAATCCATAAAATTAGGATCTAAGGTATCCTTATATTTTGCTTCAAATTCTTCCCATGAGGAGTTTGCAAAAGCATTGGCAATTTCCAAGGTATCCATAATATCATACTCATCTGCGCCATCAAATACCGGGGTAGATATATCGATTCCCAATACTTTAGCTGCTAAGGATAAATGAATCTCCAATACCTGTCCGATGTTCATACGGGACGGTACACCCAGAGGGTTGAGTACGATATCAAGGGGTCTTCCGTTCGGTAAGAAAGGCATATCCTCTACCGGTAACACACGGGAAACAACACCCTTATTACCGTGACGACCTGCCATCTTATCACCCACCTGGATTTTTCTTTTCTGGGCGATATATACGCGAACTGTTTCGTTAACACCCGGTGATAATTCATCTCCATTTTCTCTTGTAAATACTTTTGCATCAACAATGATTCCATACTCACCGTGAGGTACTCGAAGGGAGGTATCTCTTACTTCTCTTGCTTTTTCACCAAAGATTGCGCGAAGAAGTCTTTCTTCTGCTGTCAGTTCAGTTTCCCCTTTTGGAGTTACCTTACCAACTAAAATATCACCCGCACGAACCTCTGCACCAATTCTTATAATACCTCTTTCATCCAGATCCTTTAAGGCATCGTCACCGACACCCGGAACATCTCTGGTAATTTCTTCCGGTCCCAATTTTGTATCTCTGGCTTCTGCTTCATATTCTTCTATATGAACTGAGGTGTAAACATCCTCTTGTACCAAACGTTCACTAAGGAGTACCGCATCCTCGTAGTTATAACCTTCCCAGGTCATAAATCCGATTAGTGGATTTTTACCTAAGGCTAACTCACCCTTCGAGGTGGAAGGACCGTCGGCAATCACCTGGCCTGCTGTAATTTTTTCACCCTTACTTACAATCGGTCTTTGATTAATACAGGTACCCTGATTACTTCTTGCAAACTTAATTAAACGATAAGAAGACTTTGTGTTATCTTCATTTTTTATTACAACTTCCTTAGCAGATACCTTCTCTACCACACCGGATTTTTTCGCAACCACGCATACGCCGGAGTCAATTGCTGCTTTGGCTTCGATACCGGTACCTACTGCCGGTGCTTCCGTTAGTAATAAAGGTACTGCCTGACGCTGCATGTTAGCACCCATGAGGGCACGGTTCGCATCATCATTTTCAAGGAAAGGTATTAATGCTGTAGCTACGGAAAACACCATTTTAGGAGAAACGTCCATCAAGTCAATCTTATTTCTTTCATATTGAGAAGTTTCTTCCATATAACGGCCTGAAATGGAGTTATGCACGAAATAGCCCTTATCATCCAGCTCTTCATTTGCCTGTGCAACTACATATTTATCCTCTTCATCAGCCGTTAAGTAGATAACCTCATCCGTCACCCTTGGATTCATAGGTTCTGTTTTATCAACCTTACGATAAGGAGCTTCGATAAAGCCGTATTCATTAATTCTTGCATAGGTAGCAAGAGAGTTAATCAGACCAATGTTAGGACCTTCAGGGGTCTCTACAGGACACATTCTGCCATAATGGGAATAATGAACGTCACGAACCTCGAAACCAGCTCTATCACGAGATAAACCACCGGGGCCCAAGGCGGATAAACGTCTTTTATGGGTCAACTCACCAAGTGGATTATGTTGATCCATGAACTGTGACAGCTGGGAGCTTCCGAAGAACTCTTTCACTGCTGCCGTTACCGGCTTGATATTAATTAAGGATTGTGGGCTGATACCTTCTAAATCCTGCGTTGTCATTCTTTCCCTAACAACACGTTCCATTCTTGATAAACCAATACGATACTGATTCTGTAACAGCTCACCAACCGCTCTGATTCTTCTGTTACCCAAATGGTCAATATCATCCGGACCGCCAATTCCATATTCCATATGGATGTTATAATTAATGGAAGCAATAATGTCTTCCTTCGTAATGTGCTTTGGAATCAAATCACTGATATTCTTCTTTATCGCATCCTTGATATCCTCTAATGAGGTATGATCCGCTAATATCTTTTTCAATACCGGATAGTATACATCTTCCGAAATACCCAGTTCCTTCTTGTCTATCTCCGGAACGTAATAAGAAAGGTTAACCATCATATTGGAAATAACCTTAACATTTTTTTCATCCGCCTGTACCATAACCGCCGGTACAGCAGCGTTTTGAATTTGAATAGCCAATTCGTTGGTAACCTGTGCTCCTGCTTCGGCTATCACTTCACCGGTAGACTTATCCACAACATCCTCGGATAACACAAAACCAACAATACGGTTGCGAAATGCTAATTTTTTATTGAATTTATAGCGTCCTACCTTAGCTAGGTCATATCTTCTCGGATCAAAAAACATACTGTTTAATAAGGATTCCGCATTTTCAACCGCTAAGGGTTCGCCGGGACGCAGCTTTTTATATAACTCAAGCAAACCATCCTGGTAACTACCGGATGGATCCTTAGCTGTACTGGGATCCTTTGCAAGGCTGGCAAGTATTTTAGGCTCTTCGCCAAACAGCTGCTTTATCTCTTCATTGGTACCATAACCAAGCGCTCGAATGAATGTTGTAATGGGCACTTTTCTGTTACGATCAACACGAACATAAAAAACATCGTTGGAATCTGTTTCATATTCCAACCATGCACCTCTGTTTGGGATTACCGTAGAAGAAAATAATTCCTTACCGATTTTATCATGATCTATTGTAAAATATATTCCGGGGGAACGTACCAACTGGCTTACAATAACTCTCTCAGCTCCGTTGATAACAAAGGTACCTGTTTCTGTCATTAACGGTAGATCTCCCATGAAGATATCATGCTCATTAATCTCATTATTTTCTTTATTATGAAGTCTTACCTTAACCTTCAAAGGAGCTGCATAGGTAGCATCTCTTTCCTTGCATTCTTCAATCGTATATTTGATGTCGTCCTCACATAACGCGAAGTCTACGAATTCCAAACTTAAATGGCCGCCGTAATCAGCTATCGGAGAAATATCATTAAATACTTCCTTTAGCCCTTCGTCTAAAAACCATTGGTAGGAATCTTTCTGAACTTCAATGAGATTAGGCATCTCCAATACTTCTTTTTGTTTGGAGTAACTCATTCTAATGTTATTTCCAACCTTAATTGGATGCATTCTGTTTCTATCCATTGACGTTTTCACCCCTTGAATTTAATAAGTTAGATTTGAATAAAAAACTTCTTTTCATTTTCAAGTATATATGCTATAATATTATTAATTAGGCATATAACACCACAATAGTGCATCTTTCATACTAGCATATTTATTTTTAACTGTCAACGAAAATTTGTTGATTTTTTTTATTTTTATGAAAATTTTCCACAATTCAAATAAGCCTCTTCCTTTCGTCTAATTATTACCTAAAACTACAAATTACCCTTCTATAACAGTTGTTAAAATATGTATATAAATATCGCATTTTCATTTTATACATTCTAATACGATTTCTGGTTACAGAATGTGACTCATTTAATCTGAATTCATGATTATTTGAAACTACTATATCCTATGTTTTTACTTTTTACTAAAAACCCAATCCAAAAGTAGTACTTTTCGCTAAACTATCATTATATTAAATCTATCTTTCGCTTTGATAGACATTACTTAACTTAGGATTCATAAGTAGATCACGATGAATTGTAACTAATCATGAATTTGATAAATAGAACAAAGGACGCGTTGTTTAACTAACGATATCGTTAATTATACAACGCGTCCTTTTAACACATTATGTGTATTATTTTAAAGTAACTTTAGCACCTTCAGCTTCAAGCTTAGCCTTAATGTCATCAGCTTCTGCCTTAGAAGCACCTTCTTTAAGCATCTTAGGAGCTGCATCTACAAGATCCTTAGCTTCTTTTAAACCTAAGCCGGTTGCTTCACGAACAACTTTGATAACCTTAACCTTGTTAGGACCAACTTCGGTTAACTCTACGTTGAACTCAGTCTTCTCTTCTTCTGCTGCCGCACCACCTGCAGGACCTGCTGCCATTACAACACCTGCTGCTGCGGATACACCAAATTCTTCTTCACATGCTTTTACTAAATCATTTAATTCTAAAACGGTAAGGCCCTTAATAGCCTCGATAAATTCTTGAGTTGTCATTTTAATTTCCTCCATATAATATTTAATTGATTGTTATTCGTTAATGTTCTAATAATAAAAGAATATCTTATGCTGCTTCTGTCTTCTCAGCAATCTGCTTAAGCACACGAGCAAAGTTTGTAATCGGTGACTGTAAGCTTCCAAGTAACTTGGAGATAAGCTCTTCTCTTGAAGGGATCGTTGCAATAACTTTAATACCATTGGTATCGTAATAAGTTCCTTCAACAACACCGGACTTAAACTCAAGCTTAGGCATGGTTTTAATAAGATCATTTAAAATTCTTGCAGGAGCGGTTGCATCTTCCATACCGAAAGCAACTGCTGTAGGTCCTTCCAGATCCTTTGATAAAGCTTCAAATTCTGAGCCTTTAAATGCAAAGTTTAACATTGTATTTTTATAAACCTTATATACAACGCCAGCCTCTCTTAATTTCTTACGAAGCTCTGTATCTTCAGCAACTGTTAAGCCACGATAATCTACTAAAACAGCAGCTTTAGCACCTTCAACATAACCTTTAATTTCTTCAACTATAGGTTGTTTCAATTCGATTTTTGCCATCTTGTACACCTCCTTATTGTAATTAAGACTATCAAAAAACCTCTTCCTGCCAAAGCAGAAAGAGGTTCCGTTATCATAAAATGATTTCAAACCAACTTTTCCTCGGTAGGCGGTTTCACCTTACGCCTTACGGCACCTACTGTCTTCGGCAGTTTACGCAAAAAGGATTATAACATAATCTTTTCTGTCGTGTCAATCTTTATTTTAATATTTACCTAAAATATTATACCAATCAATTGTATCCAATCGAATAACGCCGATTACAGAACAGAAAAATTGGTTTTTTTATATTTGATTTTGTCGCTTCACGAAATCCAATCGAATTTCGAATCACGCTTTACTTATCCTAATTTTGCAGTATTTAGCTTTACACCAGGTCCCATAGTGGAAGCCAGAGTTACGCTTCTTAAATACTGTCCCTTTGCAGCTGAAGGTTTTGCCTTAAGAACAGCTCCGATTAATGTCTGGAAGTTGTCATTTAACATCTCCTCAGTAAAGGAAGCTTTACCCAAAGGAACGTGGATAATGTTAGTCTTATCCAATCTGTATTCAATCTTACCTGCTTTGATATCGTTAACTGCTTTTGTTACATCCATGGTAACTGTACCTGCTTTAGGATTTGGCATTAAGCCCTTAGGTCCGAGCACACGACCAAGACGGCCTACCACACCCATCATGTCAGGGGTTGCAACAACAACATCAAACTCAAACCATCCTTCGTTCTGGATCTTAGGAATTAAATCATCCGCACCAACATAATCTGCTCCTGCCGCTTGTGCCTCAGCTGCTTTATCACCTTTGGCAAATACAAGCACACGAACTGTTTTACCGGTTCCGTGAGGTAATACTACCGCACCACGAACCTGTTGGTCAGCGTGACGTCCGTCTACACCCAGTCTGATATGAGCTTCGATTGTCTCATCAAATTTTGCTACAGCCGCTTTCTTAACAAGGCTGATTGCTTCTGCTGCTTCATATTGAACAGATCTGTCAATTAACTTTGCAGAATCTGTATATTTCTTTCCTCTTTTCATTATATAAACCTCCTAGTGGTTTTATCGGAAGAAAACGGAATTTATGATATATCAGCTAGACTATTATGTCATCATGAAAATCTAACATCCGTTGGAAAACCTTTTGGTTTTCCTGCCAAGCAGATACCTGCTAGCATATCCTCCCACATTAATAGATTCTAAATCACATGATATCTTTCAACCATGTTGTTATATTCGTATTAGTCAACTACGGTAACGCCCATGCTTCTAGCGGTTCCAGCGATCATACTCATCGCCGCTTCAACGCTTGCTGCATTTAAATCAGGCATTTTAAGTTCAGCAATTTTCTTAAGCTCAGCTTTTGAAATAGATGCAACCTTTGTTTTATTCGGAACTGCTGATCCGGACTTCAAATTAAGGGCTTTCTTAATTAATACTGCTGCTGGTGGTGTTTTTGTGATGAAGCTGAAGCTTCTGTCTGCATATACAGTGATTACAACCGGAATAATCATTCCGTCTTGATCTGCTGTTCTTGCATTAAATTCTTTCGTGAACTGAACAATGTTCACACCATGCTGACCAAGTGCGGGTCCTACCGGGGGAGCCGGTGTAGCCTTGCCAGCGGGAATTTGTAATTTGATATAACCTGATACTTTCTTTGCCATTATAGCATACCTCCTGATAAATGTGGTGTTTGCGGGAATTTCCCTCCCACGTAACTAACTTAAGTTACTCTCTTTTCCATTGCATACACGGATGTCGAACCTAAAAACACTAAACGAGTTTTTAAGATAAGATTATTTACTGACTTTAACTTCATTAAAACTGATTTCAACCGGGGTTTCACGACCAAACATGTCCACGCTGATAGTAACGATCTGTTTATGAGTATTGATATGCTTGATAACACCGGTAGTATTTTCCCATACACCGGAAATAACCGTAACCGTATCACCTATCTCAAAATCAACAACAACATCTTGATTGCCCTTGATTCCCATGCTTCGCATTTCTGCCTCTGACAACGGGACCGGCTGTTTCGAATCCGGGCCTACAAAGCCTGTTACACCTCTGGTATTACGTACCACATACCATACATCATCATTCATGACCATATGGAGCAATACATAACCGGGAAACATCTTCTTTTGAACACGTTTCTTAACACCGTTTTTTACTTCAATGACATCCTGCATTGGAACAGATACTTCTAAAATCTGATCCTCCAGCTTTCTGTTTTCGATCGTTTTCTCAATGTTCGCTTTTACTTTGTTCTCATACCCTGAGTATGTGTGAACAACGTACCAATTAGCTTCCGACATATTCTCACCCTTATCCTATTATGATGCCAATACCAGCTTCAATTAAGTTATCCAGCAAATAAATAATTACACCTAATAGAACGGTTACAATTACGACAGCGATTGATTGTTTTGTAAGAGTTTCTTTATCCGGCCATACAATTTTCTTGAACTCGGATTTAAGACCCTTGAACCAGCTTCTTTTAGGAGCTTTTTCGGTTGTAGTATTTGTCATCTCTCCCATGTCTTCACTTCCCTTTCAGATATAATTATTTCGTTTCCTTGTGCAATGTGTGTGATCTACAGAACTTGCAATACTTCTTTGTTTCCATTCTGTCCGGATGTAACTTCTTTTCTTTCGTCATGTTGTAATTGCGTTGTTTGCAATCAGTACATGCCAATGTGATTTTTACGCGCACAACTTCCACCTCCGATTTCTCTTGTAGCGCAATATTGCTTATTTCGCCGAGCGAAATTTAAGGCATAAAAAAAAAGCCCTCTTTCTCTGCTTACTTAATATATCATACCCAATAAATTACGTCAACATAAATTTTCACGAAAAGCAGATTAGTCCAACAAATTTACAGAGTTCCACATGCTTGCATGATGGTACTCTGCAAATTTGTTGGATAAGTGCAACTGTGAACAACGTATCCTTCGGATCCGTACAAAATCCAAAGGATTTTGAACTTCTAATCTGCTTTTCGTTCATAGATTAGTCCTTCCACACTATTAACGGTATACATCGGACGATATCTCTTAGACTTAATATTATCATTTTCCAGTAATACTAAGCTTCACTACAAAAATGATAAAACAATTCTAAGGAATCTCCGTCCGATGTATACCTGATATCGATACTTTGAAACTTTTCGTCTGATTTAATATATCTAGCATGTTTATTCTTATTATTAGGTTAATATAGAAATAATAAAATGATTATATAAGTCTTTTTATATTATAATACACTACTTCTTGACCACCGTCAGTTCACAGACAGCTGTTAATCCGCTACTGGTTCTAGCTGTTATAACAGCTTTCCCTTCCTTCAATGCTTTTATTTTTCCTGTGCCTGATACGGTAGCTACTGTTTCATCGTTAATCGAGTAAATAATCTTATCCGTTGTATTTACAGGCTTAACAAATGCTCTTAAGGTATACAACTGCCCTTCTGTCATCGTCTTTTGACTTCTTATAAATTTTATCTCGGTAGATTTAACGGATTTAATATTAACTATCTCTATGGTAGTATTCCCTCTGTTATCAATCGCATATACGGTATACATTCCATCTTTATCAATCTTAAAGCTTCCTTTCCCGCTCTTTAATTCTATCTCCGTTCCGGCTCCTGCCGGTAAAAAGTCGGTTGCTTTTTTTCTACCCTCCATATATTTCACTCTTCTTATATTACTCTGTGCATCCTTAACCCGGACAGTAACTGTCCTGATGTTATAATCATCTGCTACTGTATAGGTTGAAATAATTGTTGGAGGCGTTGTATCCTCTTTCACTTCATGGGTAACTACTGTTTCATTTCCAGAGTAATCACTGGCATAAAAGGTGTATACTCCTGCTTTTAATACTGTAATCCGGTCATTTAACACTTTTGTCCCTGCGATTCCATGCTTAAAATCCGACAGGGCCCTCTCTCCGGTAATCCAATTGATTGTTCTGATTTTGGAACCACCCAAATCTTCTGATAATATATCTATATGGAACTTCTCATTATCATATATCGTTTTAAACTTTAACTTTGGTGGATCAGTATCCCAGATGAGGCTATCAGCAGCTGCTACTGCCTGATATGCATTGGGAATACCGGTATGTATCATAAAGCCGTTTAGTTTGGGAAGTGTTTTTATATTATTCAAAATAATTTCTTTTATATTAGATGGATATAAACCATCATGATATGAGTAAAGTAAAGCTGCTAACCCACTCACATGGGGTGTTGCCATAGAGGACCCACTCATGGATTTATAGGTTCCTACTATCGTACTAAAGATATCAGCTCCGGGAGCGGCCAAGTCTACGGTTGATACCCCATAATTAGATAGTCTTGTTAAAGCTCCGTTTGGGTCTATAAAGGTAACAGATATCAAATTATCCAGTTTTAAATTTGCGGGATAAACGGGACTGCTGTTATTATTCGTACCTGAATTACCGGCAGCCGCTACAAATAACATATCCGAATTTTTGATCACTTCTTTTAAGGCCTCTGCATATTGACTGGTGCCCCAACTGAGATTGCAAATGTCAGCTCCCATCATGGTAGCATATTTTATAGCTTCGATGGCATTGGAGATATTTCCCGTTCCATCCGATCCGCCATTAATTTTCAAAGACATTATTTTTATATCTATATTTGATGCCACCCCGGCTATACCGATATTATTATCTGCCACTGCCCCAATAATACCGGCTATATGTGTTCCATGGTCGTCATTATCTTCTGGTAACGCCACATTCGTTTTTAATTCATTACTGTATTTATAATGGCATACCGTTGCGTCATCATTATAAAAATCCCAACCATAGACATCATCCACATATCCGTTATTATCGTTGTCTATGCCATCATCAGGTATTTCCTCCCGGTTGATCCACATATTATCAGCCAAATCCGGATGCTGATAATCAATACCCGTGTCAATAACAGCAACTACAACTTCACGACGTTCCTTTTCATCTTCCTTCATATAGTTCCAGGCTTCGGCAATATCCATATCTACATCCAGAGTGGACATTTTATGATACATTCCTTTCTCTGTTACATTGGCATAATTACCAGGATTGTAGATTGCCCACTGTGTATCCGAATATGCATCCAGACTAAATCCCATGGAAGAAACCGTATGGTTTGCCTGCACTGATTTTACTAACGGGTTTTCGGATAATTTCTTGATAATATCCTGATATTTTGTATTGTCCTCTACATAGAATAATACATAATCATCAATGTGTTTGAGCACATACACCGGTGTGGAAAAGGATAACACCATGGCATTTAAATCCTCTTCTTCAACCGTTCTCGAAAAGATGGTTACTATCTCACCACCGGCTTCATCATAAATGTTTTTTTTCTCCTCATAGTTATATAATGTTGCATATAATATAAATACGATAGACATCAAGACAACACTACCGGAAATTACAGATATTTTATTATTTCTACATTGCATCATGAAATGTTGCATTCTTTTTTTCATCAAGTCACCTCATCTTAAGTCTAACATTAACTTTATCCACCTTTATCGTATTATCTTATCTTGGCAATTATGTGGCAAAATACAATTATTTAAAAAATAATCCTAAACTTCCATAAATCTACATATTTTTATTTTTACATATTTTGGGCGTGCATTTGATAACAATTTATGGTATAATAAAGCTATAATTCACACATAACATAGGATTTCATCACATTACGAGGAGTGTATTATGAACAATATTAAAGACAACTCTGCTAATACAATAGTTCAAAAAGATTTCTGGGAAAGCCTGCAGCATGATATCCTTTTTTCAAAGCAGACCTTATCCCCTGAGGATACCTTTGCCCTTATCGAGCAAAATTTTATGTTTTCTTTATTCTTTCGGGGTTTCTCTTATATAGAACTGATTAATTTCCAAACGATGTTCGATTTAAATGATATTGGATACTTGATTTTAATGAGTCTGTCTCAGGATGTCCATACCCAGCAAAACAATATCGAGATAAACGAGCTTTCTATCTACCATTTTATTAAAAAGTCCCTACCCAAAAAACTTAAATTTGCAATTGGACCTCTCATTTCAAATCGTATTAGTATCTTAGTTACATCGGATACAGACATATCTTTGGATCGTACGAAAGAGGAAAGTATAGATATATCCAAAGATTTAATTAATCACTTTAAAAAAGAGGCCAATATAGTTGCAACCGCAGGCATTGGCAAACTCAAAAAAATTCAGTCTATTTATTCCTCATATATCGAGGCTCAATCTTGTTTATCCCATTGCAAAACAGGACAAGTATTACACAAACAAGACTTAGAAGATACTTCTTTTGAATTTCATTTTGATTATGAAGAAACAGAAAAATATATGTTGGATGCTATACGTCACAAGAAGGTAGAGGCTTATGATTATTTTAGCTTACTGATGAATCATATTCAGAAATTGAATGATTGTGCCGCGCGCAATAGAATTATAGAAATTCTTGTTCTGGCAGCACATACGGTTCAAAAAGATAGTACGGATGATACTCAATACTTTAACTATTCAAAACACTTGAATGAGCTTGCCAATTTAACCGGCACCCAGTTGATTGAATGGGCTTATAAACGCTTTATTTACATAACCGGATATGTAAAAACACAAAATTCCATTGACTATTCCAATAAAATCGTTCAGGCAACCAAAGAATATCTTGAAGCTCATTATACAGAGGACATAACATTAGAGGATGTAGCGGAGCAAGTTAACATTAGTCCCCAATACTTCTCTAAATTGATAAAAAAGAATACCGGTTTTAATTTCATTGACTGGTTATCCATGTTAAGAGTAAAAAAAGCAAAGGAGTTGTTAACCAACTCCGATTTAACTGTGAAAGAAGTATGTTTTATGGTCGGATATAAAGATCCGAATTATTTCAGCCGCATCTTTAAGAAAAGAATGGGTATTACACCCAGTGACTATATTAAGAACAGTAATTTCCTTAGCAGAAAGAACTAAAGAAAAGACCACTATACATGGAAGTGATATAGGGGTTTGTAAAACCGGCCCTACTGCTGTTTGGATAAATGACAACTGTTTTATCTAGATACTCCATCGGATTGATTGCAATGGAATTGGCTTTATCAAATATCCTTGCAATAAATCCGTTTTCTCTTTTAAAGAGATCCTCCATTCCACCATCCAATGAAGCCTGCACAAAAAGAGATTCCTCTATGGAAATCGTTCCATCTTCCTGTGGCTGTAACCCACATGCGATTAATTCATCTTCATATATTTTTTCTAAATTAGTTAATTCATTGATTAATTTACTTGCTCCAAAATGTTCTGAAGACGTTTCCTTACGGGATTTTGCTAGTAAAAGCATTTGGTTATAGGTGGAAAGAACTGAATTTACCTGTTTATAAATCGGATTACTATCCGGAACAATTCGAACATCAACATCCTGCTCACTTGTACCCTTTAGAGTAATCTGCAGTTTACCTTCCAGATGAAATGTGTTAGAAGCTGTTTGTTTCTCTACATCATTTATATAAAAATGCGAATTACTTCCGGGCATAATTGTTCTGTTTAAGCCAAAAAAGTCAACAACCCCTTCTCGGTAAAGTTCTTCATCTTCAAAATAAAAACTTTTATCTCCAAACTTACCGGTAAAATCTGCTGTAATATGTAAATAACTATATTCTTTTTTTTCACTCTGTTCTACCGATGCCATCAAATCCGGAAGAGATTGATTTAAATATTCTGCCATTCTGGTTAAGGTATCTAAATTATCTGTTTTTTCTTTCTGAATAAAGGTTAAATCATAGGCTTGACCCTTTATAACAGCTCTAAAATCATATACTCCTTTTTCTAAACCTCTTGACGGTTGAAATAAATCCTTTCCCTGATTGACCTGGGACGATGCTAATCTATTCACTTTAAATTGAATGCTTTTCGGTAAATCCGTAACATCCTCTCCCAATAGCTTGGCATTTATTACCCGATCATCACTTACAGCCACCGTTCTTTTATTAAAACTTGAATTATCTTCATCTGAAATACTAAGTAATTTGCTTTTTAGATCTAATGCACTTTCTTTCACACCTAAAGTATATACTTGATTATCCGGGGAAAGGTTAATCTTATAAAATGGTGAGCGTTTATTTAAGTCAACAATATTTCTATATACCTTTTTTAACTCACCTTTTTTATGCGCATGGTTCTTTATCTCTTGCTTTGGCAGATAGCTTTCTACCATATAATTATAAACCTGGAGCATCTAAGATCCCCCTTTCTTTCGTATCATAATTCAACGTAATGCTCTGTCACAAATTTGAACACCTTGAATTTATTTACACTAAAAATATAGTTGTTTCTATTATATATGATGTAATTTCTTTACGGAATTTCCTATTAATAAGGTTTGTTTCATGAATATTTTTTCCGGTGATGTTTCTTGTGGATTTTCTATCATTTCGACCAGTCTTCTGGATGCTTCCTTACCTATATTATCCCTTTCCTGTTTTACGGTTGTAAGTCTTACTCCAATCATTTGTTGGGATTCCAATCCATCATAGCCTGCAACCGAAACATCCTTGACAACCTGAAGCCCTTGTTTTCGAATGGCATTGATTACCCCTACTGCTGACTGGTCATCCGGTGCTATAATACAGGTAGGTCGATTCGGCATTGCAAGCAATTGGGCCGCCAGCTCCTCTGTTAATACCGGATTTCGATACAATCCCTCAATCACATATTCTTTAGGTACCTTTACCTTGTTATCCGCCATAGCACTCAAATAACCCTCAATGCGGTTCTTAGTAACTAATGTCTTAACTCCATGAATATAGGCAATCTTAGTATGACCTTGTTGAATAATATAATTTGTAAGCTGCTTCATACCGCCGTAATTGTCTGATATAATTGAGTTCGTTTTATTGAATGCATAATCTATCGTTACCACGGGGAAGTCACTGGAAGCCAGAGAAACAACCTCTTGATCCTCATAATCGGCACACACGATACATACCCCATCAAAGTGCCGAAATTGACAATGTTCCAGATAAGTCATCTTCCTTCTTCCAATATAATTTTCTATAAAGGTAATATCGTACCCCTTCTTAGCAGACTCTTCCTTGAATGCGGACAGAACATGGGCAAAATAATCATTTCTTAATCCCATGGTTGTATGGGTGGTAAACAAAACACCAATATTGAAGGTTTTTTTAAGCTTTAGTGCCCTGGCATTGGCATTCGGAAAATAACCCATCTCATTCGCTGTTTTGATAACCAGTTCCCTTGTTTTATCGCTAATATCGGAATATCCGTTAAGTGCTTTACTTACGGTTGAAACCGATACCCCGCATTGTTTGGAAAGCTCTTGTATTGTTATCATAATACTTCTCCTATTGTCTATACTTACTCCATTTAATTAATTTCATTTTATAGTAAAACATTATTTTATTCAAGCGAAAATATTTCGTAAATAGTTATGGCATATTCTCTCGATCCACCATCTCGTATGTTGAAGATAATCGGATAAAGATTATAGGAATGTCGGGTATATTACTATTTTTAACTCTCTTTATTACTTTATTGTGATTGATCCGCCGAAACTTTTTCATTATTAATATAATATATAACAGGTACCTCATTTACCTTTCTATAAAAGAAAAGACGGAACATTGTTCCGTCTTTTCTTTTATAGAAATAACAAACTTCTGTACTTAAAAATTATCCTGTTGAACTTCGATTACCTTTACCGGACAGACCGCAGCACATTTACCACAATTGGTACATTTGCTGTAATCAATATAAGCCAGATTGTCCTCCACATGTATGGCATCAAATTCACAGTTCTTAACGCAAAGTTTACACCCGATACAACCGGCTGAACATGCAGCCTTAACATCCTTACCTTTATCCATGGAGCTACAAGCAACCAATGTCTTAGCCTTGGCAGGTACCATCTCAATAATATTGTTCGGACACTCTGCAACACATTTTTCGCAGGAAGCACATTTTTCCTTATCTACTACTGCGATTCCATTCACAATATGTATTGCATCAAATGCACAAACCCTTACACAGGAACCAAAGCCCATACAACCGTAGCTGCATTTCTTATTTCCCTTACCGGGAAGTAAAGCCGCACTTTTACAATCCTTAACGCCATAATACTCATACTTAACTTCTGTTTTATCACAGGTTCCTGCACATTTTACATAAGCAACCATTTTATCTGCCGATGCAGATTCTGTACCCATCACAGCTGCTATTTGATCATATGCCTCCTGATTTGCAACAGGGCAGGCATTCACCGGTGAAGTTCCGGCAGCTATTGCTTTCGCCAAACCATCACAACCGGGATATCCACAAGCACCACAATTGGCCCCGGGAAGCAATTCCCTAACCTGTAATTCTTTCTCGTCCACTTCCACACTTAATTTCTTGCCAGCAATACCCAAAAATACTCCGATTGCCAATCCGGTTGCACCTACAATTGCAGTTGCAACGCCGACACCCTGTAAGTCTACTGCATTGATTGCTCCAACAAATCCCGGAAGGAACGTAGATGTTAACATACTTATCATTTTATTTCCTCCCTTCTATAATAAACCGGAGAAGCCAAAGAAGGCGATTGCCATCAGACCTGCGGTTATCAGTACAATAGGGTAACCTTGCCAGGATTTTGGAACATCATTAAATTCAATCCGTTCTCTAATTCCTGCCATAAGAACAATTGTTAACAAGAATCCGACTGCTGCACCAAAGCCATGTACAACACTGGTTAATATACTATAATCTTTTGTTACATTTATAAGAGCAACACCAAGTACCGCGCAGTTGGTTGTTATAAGAGGAAGATATACACCGAGCGCATTATAAAGCGGAGGGCTGTATTTCTTTAAAACCATCTCTACAAACTGAACCAGCGCCGCAATTACAAGTATAAATACAATGGTATTCATATACTCAAGCTTTGCAGGTACTAATATATAATTATAAATAACACTTGTAATTAAGGACGCTAAGGTCATAACGAAGATAACAGCCGCTCCCATTCCTGTCGCTGTACCTGTTTTTTTGGATACTCCAAGAAACGGACATAAGCCAAGGAACTGACTTAGTACTACGTTATTAACAAGTGCTGCTGCAATTAATACAATTAATAACTCTTTCATCTAAATCACTCCTCCTAGCTATTTTTCTGATCCTGAGCCTCTGTTTTCTTAGCTACTGTTGCTTTACTTGCTGCAATTTCCTTGGAAGCTTCTATCTTTTCACGATTTGTCGTACAGGTATCGCCTCCGCAGCTGCCGCAATTGCCCCCACAGGAGAGCGTACTTTTCGCAGAACCGTTTGTTGCACTTTTAAGCTGCAGCTTATTTTGTAATGCCGTAAGTATTGCCACAACAAAGAAGGCTCCCGGTGCCAGAATAAAGATTAGGGTAGGCTCATAGTTCGCCGGTGTTACTTTAAAGTTAAATATTGTTCCTGCACCTAATATCTCTCGGAAAGCACCAATAGCAGTTAACCCTACGGTAAATCCAAGCCCCATTCCGATACCATCAAAGGCAGATAATACAACGGGATTCTTAGCTGCGTATGATTCCGCTCTTCCTAATATAATACAGTTAACAACGATCAGAGGAATATAAATACCAAGGGATGCATTCAGTGACGGAAGATATGCCTTCAGTAAAAATTCCACTATGGTTACAAAGGTTGCAATAATAACGATATAGGAAGGAATTCTTACTTTATTCGGTATTAATTTTCTTAAAGCCGAAATCAAAAAGTTAGATGCCACCAGTACCGCTGTTGTCGTAAGTCCCATACCGATACCATTGGTTGCGGAAGTTGTAACCGCTAAGGTCGGACACATACCTAACATCTGTATAAAGGTTGGATTATCCTTAACCACACCATTGGATATACGTTCTAATAATTTATTCATTCGTTCCACCTCCTATTTCCGTGGAATTCGCATTAATAAATGCCACACCAGCATTAACCGCATGAACTACTGCATCCGTAGTAATTGTTGCACCACTGATTGCTTCAATCTGATGTTCTTCGGTTGCATCGGTTTTTGTAGTTTCAAACCGTTCCACCGTTTTATTGGAAAATTGGTCTTTAAACTTAGGGGTATCCGCATTCATACCAAGACCTGCTGTCTCACTTATAGATACCATCTCAATGCCTTTTACAGTACCGTCTAAGGAATATCCTACGGCAAGTGAAATCGTACCATTATAACCCTGGTTTGTAGTTACCTTGAAAACATATCCCACCAAGTTATTACTGTCGTCAAATGCTTTATCTACTTCATCAATAATAATGCCGTTAAATGAGGGATCCAGTCCTACCATATCATATTCAGCTGCAACTTTCGTCAGTTCCTCATCCACTGTAAATGTAACCGCATCGGTAAATACGGAATGATATGCTCTGTTTACTGTCTCTATTTGCATTTTTGCAATTGGTTCCTTGGTAACTTCATAAACATAACCTAAAGCCAATCCGGCCACCATAGTTATAAGAAACAAAGAGATGGCATCTTTTATAATCGAAGATTTCTTTTTTGTATTATCTGCCACTTCTTACACGCTCCTTTCCAAAAGCTTTGGGAACTGTGTACTTCTCAATGATTGGCACCAACAGGTTACCGAAGATTATGGCATAAGATACACCCTCTGCGGAGCCCCCAAAGAGACGGAATAATCCCGTAAGAAGACCTAGTAGAATACCATATATGATCTGTCCTTTAGGAGTTCCCGGACTGGTAACATAATCAGTTGCCATAAAGAAAGCACCCAGCATCAGACCACCGCCTAACAACTGACCGAATATGAAATTCGTATCCATACCCTTTCCACCAAATAATACTACGAACATAGCAAAGGATATGATATATGTTAAAGGAATTCTTAAAGAAATTATTCTTCTAAGCACCAGATAACCGGCTCCAACTATAATAGCCACTGCACTGGTTTCACCAATAGTTCCACCGATGGTACCGATAAATAATTTTAATACATCTACCGTTTCACCTGCTTTTATCGCAGCCAGAGGAGTTGCAGAGGACACCCCGTCTAGAGTTACCGCTCCGTTACGAAGGTAATCTGTCATAGTCGGTGATGCAATCTTCTCAACTGCAAACGTCGTCATTCTGACCGGGAAACTGATTAACAAGAAAACACGGGCTGCAAGGGCAGGATTCATAAAGTTCTGTCCTAAACCGCCATAAAGCATCTTCACAACCAAAATGGCAAATACTCCACCCATGACTGCTATCCATAACGGTATGCTTGACGGAAGATTTAACGCTAATAATAAACCGGTAACAATATCACTGTAATCCCCACGATATACAGGTTTTTTCATTAACCTGCAATAGAGGTATTCTGTCATAACACTTGCAGTAATCGTCACCAATATAACTAATAATGCTCTTAAGCCAAAATTATAGATACCGAATATACTCGCAGGCAGTAATGCAATTAATACGTCCCGCATAATATCTCTTGTAGTTATCGAACTCCTGGAATGAGGAGATGCCGATACATGTAACAAATCGCTCAAAGCTTACACCTCTTTCTGTTTCGTACAGATCTGTTATTTAAACAGTCATCTCTATTTCTTTTTCTTTCCTAAAATCATTCTTCTTTCCTGCATAATCTGCTGGGTTAAATTTCTTTTTGCAGGACAAACATAGGTGCAGCTTCCACATCCGCAGCACTCCATACCGTTAAGTTTAATAAATGCATCCTCATCATCTCGAGCTGCTAAGGAAGCTAATTTACTGGCTACCAAGCGGCTTGGACATACCTCCATACATTTACCGCAACGGATGCAAGGTGATTCCTCAGTAGCCGCTTCATCCTTGACAAAACCAAGTAATGCTGAAGTTGATTTAGTAACAGGCACGCTAATTGTATACATCGCCGTACCCATCATTGGTCCACCGGATATAATCTTTTCCGGTTGGTTAACAAAACCTCCTGCTGCTTCCAGAACCTCCTCATAACTGGTTCCAAGAGCCACACTAAAGTTTTGCGGTGTTTTTACGGCATCACCTGATACGGTTACAATCCTTCGTATCAGGGGGGTGCTTTTCGCCACTGCCATATAGATAGAAATAACAGTATCCACATTATCTACAACACATCCTACATCGGAAGGCAGCATGGAAGAATTAATCTTTCTTCCCGTTGAAACATAAATCAATTGACGTTCTGCTCCCTGCGGATATTTTGTTTTCATGGTTTTTATTTCTATATTTTTTTCATTTGCGATTAATTCTCTTAACTTCTTGATTGCTTCCGGTTTATTATCCTCAACAGAAATAATACCTTTGGCATTCTCGAATAGCTGTAATATAATTTTTAATCCACCGACAATTTTCTCCGGCTCTTCTAACATCATTCGATAATCTGAGGTTAGATAAGGTTCACACTCTGCACCATTTACAATAACGTAGTCTATTTTACTATCATCCTTTGGTGTCAGCTTAACATGAGTAGGAAATCCTGCTCCTCCTAAACCTACAATTCCTGCATCTTTGATGAAATCCCTGATTTCATTCTTAGATAATTTTGTATAATCCCGTTCCGTACCAAAGCCTTCTATCTTCTGGTATTCCTGATCATTTTCTATCACAACGGATTCAACCATAACACCTTGTACCGTTAACCGTTTTTCGATTGCTTTTACAGTACCGGATACAGAGCTAATAATATTAGATGATACAAAACCGGTTGCCTCTCCAATCCTCTGTCCTACCAGTACCTTATCCCCTTTTGCAACGATAGGCTTTGCCGGAGCGCCTATGTGCTGGGACATCGGAAATACCATGTCACCCTTTGGTAAAAGAACAGTTGTGGGCTTATCCATAGACAAATCCTTACCGTCATATGTATGGATTCCGCCCAAAAATGTTGACCTACCCATATAACATTTCCTTCTTTCTTTGATTATGTGTTCTCTGTTAAATATAAAACAATGTTACGCTCCCAAAACGCACAAATTATATTATAACACACTCCCGACCATTTTTACATATATTTTTTTAATATTTGGCCAATATACATAAAAAATCTCCAATTTGTGACAAAAAGGATGCCTTGATTAAGAAATCCAGCATCCTTCGTGTGAGTTAATAAAATGTATGATTTTATTATAAAACCCCTATCCCCTACCGTCAATATGGACTTTTTGTCAAAAGAAATATGACGATTTATAAAATGGAAAGTGATAAACTTTTCCTTTCAAACCAAGGAAACAATGAAACCAAAAGTAAAAAAATCAGCTATTTTTGTTGAAATAAAAGTGATAGGGCTTTGTCAAAATTTTAACTTGATGTTCTTATTTTTGTTTTTTATAAATACAGCTACAACTTAAAGACACTTCACATATTCAATATTCTTACATGGAAAAAGGTATCCCTAAGTGATTTTCATCACAAGGAGATACCTTTTATGGTACTTTCGCATGCTCTTTAATATGCTTGGTTATATTTTGCGGTCTTATGAAGATACTTCTCTTTTGTAGCCATACCACCTCTGATATGGCGCTCCGACTTGTTGAGGTCCAAGACAACCCTTGCCCTATTGGCGAGGGAGGGGTTAATTTGTGCAAGACGCTCCGTAACGTCTTTATGTACGGTTGACTTCGAAATGCCGAACTGTTTCGCGGTCTGCCTCACAGTCGCATTATTATCGATAATATAATTAGCGATTTCAACCGCCCGTTCCTCTATATAGCCTTTCATAGTGTCTGCGTTCCAACCCATCGGACGGAACGCATTCCCCCTTATTATCGTTGTTGTTACATTGTATGCAGAGGTAATTGGCAGTAGTACTTTGAATATTTGGTTATGAAAGGATTCCTTTTTTTACATTCCATAAAACTTGTGGTACAGCAATTAAAATACTACCCTATCCTATCTATTATTCCTTATTTCTACTATAATTTATTAATCTTAGCTGCATTCGCTACTTTGATTTTTTAAGCATTATAATTCATCTTTTGCTTGTTCAGTTTTTAAAACACATTAAAAACTATACATTTTATACAATGATTTTATCTAATCGTGATAAATATGTATGTAATGCGTTATACTTTTATACAGAATGTTTTTAGGAAGGTTTGGTATATTCATATGTACTATCAGATACGAGAAGGTTTTCCCAAAATCGATTTTAAATATTTAGATCCGGGCATACTAACTTTGGGCGTTATCCTATTGGAAGAGCTTGAAGCCTGTTACAATCAGTTTGGTTTTTCAGATTCCACCCTCATGGAATGCAGATATAATACACAACATATCCAAGGTAATTTTGATTCTTATCATGATTATGTGTTTGGTATTATCTTTGGATTGAATAAACAACATATATTAAAGGTTCAGGATAAAATTGCAGTCTACATCAAAAAGAATTTATTGCTAATCGTTATCATTGAGGATACGAATAACAGCTTTATCAATAAGACAAAGGAGCTAATGAAACGTATAAAAATAGAGAATATCACATTGGAACGATTGACTTTTGGATTTTTGGAGCGACTAATAAGCGACGAGTATCTGTTACTAGAACAGATCGAAACTGAAATAAGCAATCATGAAGACAGGATTAATGACAGAGATTTGGATAAGAATTTCAATAGTCAAATTACTGAGATAAGAAAAAACCTTCTTTTACTGGATAACTATTATCAGCAATTGATGGATGTAGGTGAAGAGCTTCAAGAGAATGGTGCTGATATATTCACAGAGGATAATCTTAATTTCTTTCGGGTGTTTACAGACAGAGTATTCCGTTTAAGCAATAACACACGGATGCTCCAAGATTATTGTGTTCATGTAAGGGAAGCATATCACGCCAGGCTGGAATACGATCTTAATAAAATAATGAAATTGTTCACCGTAGTGACTACTATTTTTCTTCCGCTTACTCTGATCGTAGGTTGGTACGGCATGAATTTTACCGCCATGCCTGAACTGACATGGAAATTCGGCTACTTATTTGTAATCGTTCTCAGTATCATTGTGGCAATTATATGTATCCTATTTTTCCGCAAAAAACATTTTTTATAGGTTCATAAAATCATATCCCATGATGTTTCATCAAGCTTACTTTTCTTGCATTTTGAGACATAATCTTTGAACTGATTATTTTTCCAAATAAATTATTGTCACCCTCTCTGATAATTGTTCTTTCCGATACGGGCGATATCCTTCCTTTTGATAAAGAGACAGATTTTTTAAACTTTTTTCACTGGTAAACAGCTCGTAACGATATCCAGGGAAATACGCTTCTATTTGCCTTAAAAGCTGTTTACCGATCCCGCGGTTTTGCATCCTTGGATGAACAATCAATCTTCCGATCAACAGGTTATGGTCCTTCGCTTGGCCCCGGACTGCTCCTACAATTTCATTGGTAGAATCCTCTATAGCTTTCAGTATTGTTACACTTTTAAAAGTCTCACTCAGCTGCTCCAATGTTTCTGTTAAGGGGGGAATCGTAAAATCATTATTAAGCATGGCTTCACTTTGGTAAGCTAATTTTTGAAGAGTTAAAACATCCTGCAAATCTTCCACCTGAGCTTTTACTATCTGAATCATATCCAACCAACCTCCTATAATCTCTTCTATTATTTGTATTATTTTACACCTATAAGGCACTAAACTCCATAATACATAAGACTTACGAAGTGATTCATGTACAATCTAAATTTGTCCCAACATGTTCTGAACTAAATATGATACAATTACTACCAGGGTAGATATTAAGAACCCGTGAAGCATTGGCATGATTCCACTTTTATAGACCTTCTTAAAATCTGTCTTTAAGCCAATCGCTCCGAGTGACATTATCATAAGAAACTTACTGAGGTCTGCTAATTCTTTTCCGACCACCTCTTTAATCATACCAGTACTTTTCAATGCTACCATTCCTAAAAACAATAGAATAAACCACGGAAATATCTTTTTTACTTTAACTTTAACTCTCTCTCCATACTTCTTATTATTTATCTTTACCCTAAGATTAACATAAGAAAATATAAGCACAACCGGTACAATGGATAATGTTCTTGTTAATTTTACGATAACAGCATAATTACCGGCTATGTCCGAATAAGCATATCCTGCCGCCACCACGCTAGAAGTATCATTAACTGCTGTGCCTGTCCAAAGTCCAAATCCCAAATCTGACATAGAGAGAAGCTGACCCATGAGAGGGAATAAAATAACCATAATGATATCAAAGATAAAGGTTGCAGATATAGCATAAGCAACATCATTATCGTCAGCTTCAATGGTAGGAGAAATTGCAGCAATGGCAGACCCGCCACAGATACCGGTTCCTGCTGAAATCAGATTCGATAACTTCCAATTCATATGAAATAATTTTCCGAATAAATTCCCGAATCCAAATGCAGTTAAAAGTGTGAATGTCATTACAATTAGCGAATATCTTCCCACCTCATAAACCTGTGTAAAGCTTAAAGATGCTCCCATAAGCACAATAGAAACTTTTAATACTTTCTTTGATACAAAGTTAATTCCTGTTTTAACATCTGTTATCTTCCCAAGAATCGGATGTATCGCCATACCAATCAACATAGCGAAAACACCCGCACTGATTACATGATAAGGTATAAGTTTGCTCAAGAATTTTGCAACAACTGCAAGGATAAAAGCAACCATGATACCCGAAATATAGTTTTTTACCTGACTCATAAGTCCTCCGTTATGTAAGTAATAAGTTAGTTTTATCGTTTTGAATTAGATTTTAGCAGTATGTTCTTATAAAATCAATCTAATTTTATGTTTCTTCTTTTGGAAAAAGCTTTCAATCGCATCCATGGATGTATAAAATCAAAAGAACCTATCTATATGACCCCCTTAATCACTTTGGACATCAAGGGTTTGTTAGGGGATATAACGAAAGTGCACCTGAAGTGCACTTTCGTTATATCCACCGCTGATTTATTCTTTAACAACCCCTACTTACCGTTCTTGATACTGTTAATGCCCCATAGTGTCATGTCTTTCTTTTAAACACACTTATAATTCCTAAAAGTATTACTGCTCCTAGAATAGATATAACAAAACTCCAAAGGTTTAATCCCGTTGCAGGACCTAAACCGAATAACCCTGCTACCCATCCTCCGATGAATGCGCCAAGAATACCTACGACCAAATTCAAACCAAATCCCATTTCTGCATCTTTTCCGGCTATCTTACTCGCAATCCATCCGGATATACCTCCGAGAATTAACCAAACAAGTATATTACTAATCTCCGGCATATAGTACCTCCAAATCTTAATTATTCATACATTCTTCATTTTTATTATTCGTTCCTGTCATTCGTTATTTCCCAATTTATCGATAAACTTATTCGCTTCTCCAAAAACCTCTTCCTTCAATTCATCGACTTTACCTTCCGCATCGGCTTCAATTGAACGTATCTTGCCATTAAATCTCATTTCTTCACTTCCCGCAACTATACCAGTTGTTTCTATCACCTTACCAAGTGTCTTTTTCAGCATTTGATCTATTTTATCCATCTGTTTCGATCCTCCTTGCCATGATATATACTAAGGTTATAAAAATTGTTCCTAAGTATAATATCTGCAAAATAGGATAAACATATTCTATCTAGTTATTAATGTGTTTAGATGTTTATGAGACAATAGAACGATCAAATTGCTTTTGTTAAATCCTGTTTTAACATATATAATAAGAAATAGGTATTAGAATAAAAATATATTCTTGGGAGTCATGCGAAAAACAATACCGCATTTACTAATAAGAGATGCATCTACACTTTTTATGTCCTATCAAATGAAACAGATAATTCACCTATTTATGCTTGGAATGAAACTTTTTATAATAACTTTCAATTCGATCACGGTTGGAAAGAATTACATCTATGATCGCCGGATCAAAATGTTTACCCCGTCCTTCTTCAATAATTTTCATTGCTGTTTCAAAGGAAAAAGCTTCTTTATAAGGCCGCTTGCTGGTTAAGGCATCCAAAACATCTGCTACTGCCACAATCCTGGCACTCAGAGGAATATCATGGCCTTTCTTTCCGTAAGGATAACCGGAACCGTCCCATTTTTCATGATGTCCCTCCGCTATCTCAATACCTATGCCAAATAAACTTTTCCCTTTTTTGACCATGTTTAACTCAGCTGCACGCAACACCTTAGCCCCATATTCCGTATGTAATTTCATTTCATCAAACTCTTTCTTCGTTAGCTTTCCCGGCTTCAGCAAAATACCATCTCTTACCCCAACTTTTCCAATATCATGAAGCGGGCTAAACCGTTCAATTTTTTCAAAATACTCCGGAGTAATTTCTCCCGGGTAAACCTTATTTTCATATAATAACTCGGCAATCACCCGTGAATATACTTTCATCTGATCTAAATGTTCTCCGGTATCCTCATCTCTTGCTTCGGCCAATTTTGCCAAGGCTAGGATACTGCTAAAGATTAAATCGTTGATAAAAATATTTTGATTTAAACTGATCGCTATACTGTTTACTAAGGTTTTTAAAAAGTTTAAATGGTCATTGGTATAAACATTTTTCTGATTGCTAGAGAAAAAAATCATACCTACCGGTGAGCCCGATACCTTAAGAGGCAGTGTAATGGAAGCCTTAATTCCTGCATTCAATATCGTCTGATTATATGGTTTTATTGGTTTACCTGCCGTATATTGCTCAAGGTCATTAATTATTCTGGCCTCTCCGGTCTGTAGCAGTTTCTCCAGACTGGTTTCATTAATTGGCCAGGTTGATCCTAAAATTTTATCCGGTAATCCGTTTATGGTACCATCAGAGACACCATAGGAAGCACGAAATACTTCACCCTCAATCAGTGCAATCCCGATATAATTATATGGAATAAAAGCTGAAAACGTCCGGTTAATGAAATCTAAGCTTTCGTTAAAGGACGAATTGTTATTCATATTCTCAATTAATGAAATCAGATTATTTATTTTCGAAAATATCTCGTTTATCTCATTCACCATAGGTGTTACTTTTTTTTTGGTAGGGAAACTCGGGTTAATCGTGGATTTCGTAAGTCCTATTTGTGATATCCCTTTATATAGCTGAGTAAATGGTAACACAATAAACTTAAGGAGCTGCGATAAGGCAAATATAGCAACAGCACTTAACAATCCAATTAATCCATAGACAGTATATTCTGAATATCTAGCAGATTGTATAGAATCCTTTAGTATAATCTCCTGTATTTGTTCACATAAATTCAGAAGTTGTAGATTATTTTCATTAATATAGATTAGAGCCTTTGCCATATCATAATTTATGTGTGTTGCGCTAACTATAGTATCAATCGCATTTTGAAACTCATTCCATAAATCATCTAATTCTAGCAGATAATCGGATGCCTCCTCAATGGATCTATTAATATCCACTCCGTAAGAATCTATTGAAAGATGTCCTTCTATCATTGCTTTATGAATATTCGTAAACTCTATCTTGGCTTGAATTAAATCGGCTTTTACAGATATAATTTTATTCTGAATTTCTTCTAAAGTTTGATATCTTCTGTCTGCATCGAATGCCTCCAAAAGTACATATAGCCTACTGGCATCTTTACTGATCATTTGCGTATACATCCGTTGTCTACCAAATATATTAATAATTAGTTTATCTTCGTATTCTTTTTTATTTATTTGTTTTTGTAATATGATAAAACAAATGATAATTAAAATAATTGTAATTAGTATCGTTATACCGATCTTTTTTATCGGTCTTAGGGATAATATGTGTTGTGTATCCAATAATGTATCCTACGGTGTTGTCATCTATTTGATGTACTACTACATGTAATTTAATAGTTTAGGTTAAATATGGCTATATGTCAAACCTTTTTTTCCCAAAACACTCCCCCTATTACCGAGGACTTTTTTACGTTGATTTAATCTCCTAATAACTCCTCTATAAAACGAAGCAAATAAATATCAACTTATTCTGACTATATATATAATTATACACTAAGAAATCATCAAATTATATACTAATTTTTATATATAAAGTATAGTGTGTTTAAATGTCTAATGGTAATATTTCCATATAATAAAAATGTAATTTCATATATTTAGGAGGTTAAAAAATTGACTGATTTAGAAGCCATCGAGAAACGGTGTTCCAGAAGAAGTTACCTAAGTACAACAATACCAACGAAAAGCCAGCACCTTCTTAATGAGATAATAGAACAGCTTAACAAACAAAGCGGCCTCTCCATCCAGCTGATTATTGATGGGAGCTCCTCCTTTCAGGGAGTAAGAAAAAGCTACGGTATGTTCAGCGGAGTTCAGAGTTTTATTGCAATGGTCGGAAATTCTACGGACATAAATCTAAGAGAGAAGATAGGATATTATGGGGAGTTGCTCATACTTGAAGCTACGAAACTGGGTCTTGGTACCTGCTGGGTTGGTGGAACCTATGATCGCAAGCATTGTCCCTGTAAAATCAACAAAAACGAAGAACTAGTATGTGTAATCACAGTAGGTCTTGTACAGGAAAAACAAAGCTTTAAAGAAAAGGCTATCTATAAGTTAGCTCACCGAGGTTCAAAGCCGTTGGAAATGCTCTATTACAGTGATACAGAGGAGGTTCCGGAGTGGTTTTTATCCGGTATGAAAGCAGTCCAGAAAGCTCCCTCTGCTGTCAATCGACAACCAGTAAGATTCGTTTATCAAGCCGGTGAGGTTTCTGCATCTGTAAAAGAGGTTACAAAATACGAATTGGTTGATCTGGGAATAGCAAAAGTCCATTTCGAGATAGGTGCCGGAGGTAAATTCAGTTTTGGTAACAAAGCTGTATTTATAAAATATTTGCCATCGGATCTATCGTAGAGAAAAAAGAAATCCATGTATGGCAAAGGCAAATGGTCTCTCCGTTAAACACAGTAAGTATACTAATCTGGATGAATCTGAAATAATCAAAGATAAATTGGTCCAAGCTGAAAAATTTTTCGAAGCTGCTGCTGATTTTAAGCAAAAGGTAAAAGACAACCTTGTTATAGAGTAAGTTTAACGAGTTTATTGGATTCAAAATAAAGGTCTCGCAATGGAATGTGACAAGAAAAATCGGCATAGACGGTAATATATACCAATCTATGCCGATTTTTATCCGGGATTAAAAATCCCTAAGACTCAAACAACTGATAATAAATCAAATGCTCCGTCTGCTTCATCACTTCTATCCCTCAATCCGGTACTTTATCTGTCCCACTTATCACATAAGGAGTTAATCTGGCTTGCAAATTTGGCAAGATCTTTATTAGCTCCGCCTTTGTTTTTTTGAATAACAACCAACAGGCGTTTGCCTGCATTCAACAAGCGTTCAAATACAGAATCAACCTTTACGGTCTCCGTCTTCTTCTCAACCGGAATCATCTTACCTTCAACTACGCAGACATTCCTTCGCAGATCATAGATGGTTCCGCTATATGGCGCTACTGCATTATACCCTAATTCGTCCCGGATATATTCGGTAAAAATATTACATACCTGATCATCCCCATGAACCACAAAAACACTGGAAGGTTTCTTCTCAAAGCTTTGTAGCCACTTAAGTAAACCGTCCCTGTCCGCATGACCACTGACACCGGACAATCTCTTAATGCTAGCACAGACTGTAATCTGCTCTCCAAACAATTTCACCTCTGTTGCTCCATCCAGTAAAATCCTTCCCAAGGTTCCTACTGACTGATGTCCAACAAAAAGAATTGTACTGTCTTCTCTCCATAAATTATGCTTCAGGTGATGGCGAATCCTACCGGCATCACACATACCCGCTGCCGATATAATAACCTTGGGTTCTTCATCAAAATTGATCGCCTTTGACTCGTCTGAAGTAATCGAGGTTTTCAGTCCGGGAAATTTGATTGGATTAATTCCTCTATGAATAAGGTCCATGGACTCCCGGTCAAAATAACCAAACATATTTTTTTCGTAAATTTGAGTGGCTTCTATTGCTAATGGGCTATCTACATAGACTTTAAAATCTCCGTGTCCTTTAACAAGTCTATCTTCTTTAATTTTACGGATAAAGTACAAAAGCACCTGAGTTCTACCGATGGCAAAAGAGGGAATAACGACATTACCACCCCGATCAAAGGTTTCCTGTATAACTCTACTAAGTTCACCTACATAATCCGGGGTCTCCCCATGATTTCGATCCCCATATGTGGATTCCATTATTACATAATCTGCTTCTTTAATATATTGAGGATCTTTAATTAAGGGTTGGTTTACATTACCGATATCCCCTGAAAATACAAGCTTTTTGGTGATACCCTCTTCTGTAACCCATATCTCAATACTGGAAGACCCCAGCAGATGTCCTACATCCGTAAATCGGATCTCTATACCGTCAAAAAGTGTGAATTTCTCGCCATATTCATGGGGTACAAACATCCGAATCGTAGACAATGCATCCTCCATGTCATATAACGGGATAAAAGCCTTATCTCCGGAACGTTTTCCCTTCCTGTTTCTCCACTCAGCCTCAGCCATTTGAATATGAGCACTATCACGAAGCATAATATCACATAGGGCACTGGTAGCAGAAGTGGCATGAATTTTTCCCCGAAATCCCTGACTATAAATCATTGGCAACTTACCGGAATGATCCATATGAGCATGGGTAAGTACTACCGCATCTATCTGCGCTGCCGGGATTGGTATGTCTTGATTCTCGAAAGCATCCCTTCCTTGTTCCATACCACAATCAATTAATATATGTTTATTACAGGCCTCCAGATAAAAGCAGCTCCCTGTTACCTCATGGGTAGCACCTAAAAATGTTAAATGCATATATGTATACCCTCCTTTGTAGGATTCTTTCTAGAGCAGATTAAAGCTTTAATTGCTAACGATTATTTAGATTAATCTGCTACTCATTAATATAATCTCTATTCAGTTTATCACATGCTATTCATAGAGACAACATGTTTCCTCCATGTAACCCATATTTTTCTATTTAAAATATATTTTAACGATAAGTTTTTTTACACTAATGGGAAACAGGTGTGTCAATCTACTTATTTTCGTTTCATTCCCCGTACCCAAGCCTTAGTTTCTTTATCCACTCTTAATGATTCCGTAATCTTTTGAAGCGCTTTGTTATATGTAAAGTCATCCAAATCATTGTTTAGAAGGTACTTTTTTGTCTTCTCAGGAAGTAGAACAAAATAAACAGAAATTGCCCAGGCGATTGCCATCTTTACGTAATAGCCTGAATGTTTTATATGATTAAAATGCATAAAAACCTTATCCGTATATTCCGGTAAAACGTAATAATGAAGAAGCATAACTACGCCAAAGCGTATGTCATATTCCTGATCTGATCTTAGATAAGGCTGCAGAAAATCCCATACCCGCTCCCTATGTTTTTTTGTTATCTTTAGTCCGTTACAAAAGCTATCACACACAGACCAATTGTTAATTTTCGGAATAAAGTCAGCTGCCATATTAAGTACTTCCTCGATACCCGCTTTACAGGATCCGATCACCATACCTTGAAGCATTACTTCTTCAAAAGTTTCATCTTCTGCATACTTAAGATAGAATTTATAATCCTCCTTGGCAATTTTTGCTGCCATTTTTCGAAGCAGGGGTAACCTGACTCCTAGTATATTATTAATCCCGGGGGTTAGAGAAGAACTAAATCTTTGATATTTTTCCTCTGACATCTCCCTTAATTGTTCTCTGATTGTTTTTTCGATATCGATCCCTACTTTCATTCAACCATAGAATTCATATGGATGTAGTATTAATTGTTTTCATAAGTTCAGCGTAACTTCTTCCATATATAATCTATAGAGTACTGTTTTAGCACTCATGATAGCCGACATCTCATGAAGCTAATATGATTAGAATAGTAAGCTTCCACACATTTATAATGTAAGCTGCTCCAATTTTTTACGGTTTAGTATCTCAATGGCTCCTCTGTTTAAAGAGACCATACTTTCATTTTGAAAATATTTTAACATTCGGGTAACGACCTCCCTGGCTGTACCCAGGTGATTCGCAATTTTTTCATGGGTGATTTCTAAACTGTTTGATTCCTCTATATTTGACTGTTCAATTAAAAACAATGCCAGCCTTTTATCAAAACTCATAAACAAAGCCTGCTCCATAATCCATATAACCTCAGTAAAACGTGATGCCATCAATTCATTGGTAAAGGCTTGAACGGATAGGGCTTCTTTCGACAACTTACTAAAGGTTGAGATCGGAATTAAGTAAGCCTGCGTTTCCTTTTCTACTTCAACAAAAATATCAAAGGCAATATTCTTCATCATACAGGAGGCAGAGAAGATACAAACATCCCTCTCGAAAAGTCGGTACAGGGTTATCTCCTTCCCACTTTCTGATACAATATACGCTCTGACCTGACCGCTTTGTAGGAGAAAAAGACCGGAACAGTTATCCGACCCGCTTCGCATGGACTCTCCGGTAACAAAATTCTTTTTAACCATTGACTGTAGCAACATATTCTTTTGAGGCTGTGTCAAATCCTTCCAAAAACTTAAGGTTTCATGAAAGAAAGCTGTGTTTTCTTTTCGATCCAACATACTCCCTCCAATCTTACATTCATTGTATTTTTATTCTAATTATAAAATATTATACGATCGAAATCAAATATAACATAAATTAGTGTTTTAGATACTAAAGATATCCCTTTGCTTATACATAAAAAATGCATGCAAGTTTCCGATTGATACGGCCCTGCATGCATTAATCTTTATAACTACAGCTCTGTCTTCCAAAGTCCATGTATATTACAATATTCATAAACTGCAATGACTCCGTCATTATCTAGAGCAAATACTGCTTTTGGTTCCTCTCCCGGTGCCAGGCACTTTCTTTGAAGACCATTTTTTGTCTGAAGATAAATCCACATAATATAATGTTTGGCTTCCATGGGATGTGGAACGCTTCCGACCTCAACCATAACCATGTTTCCAACAATTGATACCGCGGGAACATGTTTCTCTTTAGAAGCATCCACTGTATTTGCGGTTACTTCCTCCATCTCTTCACCGCAACAAATAATTGGTACATTGCTGTCATGAATCATTTCAACCATATTGCCGCAATGATTACATCTTAAGAACTTTGGTTCCTTACACATTAGACATATCTCCTTTCTTACGTCAGAGTACTGTCTTATTCATCTTTAGCTAAACTATAATGAAACTTTTGTCACCCTGTAAGAAAATTATGTGACTCGAATCGGTGGTCACAAAGAGTGAAGTTAAGTAATAGATAACAAAGCAGTTTTGTTTGGCTAATTATGAACGAAACAATACACTAGAAGTAATATCCCTTATTAACGGAGTATCTATACATTCTCGTTATATTTTCTATCAATAGAATGGTTCTGATATCAAAGCTGATAGGATAATACTCCGTAATTTTGCCGAAAAAACCGTTTTTCCGTCCGAATAGTAATATCATGTCAAACATTCCTATGATAAGTCTATTCTCTGTGTAAAGCTAATCTGCTTTAACGTTCCCATCTTATAATATCAAGCTTATACTTCAAGCATTTTCAAGATATCTTTCTTAGGTCGTACGCCAACTGCTGTAGCAGAAACTTTTCCTTCCTTAACAACCATGAGAGTAGGTATACTCATGACACGGAATTTTGCTGCTAATTCTGATTCCTCATCTACATTTACTTTACCAACCTTTGCACTACCTTGTACTTCGTTGGCGATTTCATCTACCGTCGGAGAAACCATGCGGCAGGGTCCACACCAGGATGCCCAGAAATCTAATAATACAGGTTCTTTTGAGTTTAATACCTCTTCTTCAAAATTATGTTTCGTAATCTTTAATGTTGCCATAATAACTCCTCCTATAAAAAATAATTTAATTTGATAACCGGAATTGCTCTGTGAATTCTTCGGTATAAACGCACGCTACATTATAAGCATGTTTATTATCTAATCTCTTTCTTTTGTACTTATAGCAAAGGCACGTCAATCATTTTTGACAACCTTATGTTTTATGAACCTACTATATCACGATACGTTAAAGTCTTCTGTGATGTTATCACAAATCTTCCTTTTTTTTATTTTTTGGTATTGGTAAATTTATATAATTCCCTATAAATTCATATTATGTGACGATTAACCATAAACATTGGTGAGATTCAACATTTAAGTACCTTTTATAACCTTACACGTGAGAGTGCGTCCTGCCTGGAAGGCTTTCAAAAGCCTTTCTTCAAACTTGTATTCTTTAGTTTGCACATATACTTTCTTTATTCAGAGTGATACAAACATAGTTTAGTGAGCAACTCTTATGAAGTCGTTGGTACTTGACCGCGTATTTTGCGGTTTTATGTACCACTACGTACTTCATCCAAGCGAGAGTGTGTTGCGAATTAACTATGTTTGTATCACGTATTAGATAACTAAAATTGTGCAAAATTATGTATAGTTTTATTTCTGGGCTTTTAAACCCGCATTCTATAAAACAAAAAAAGTCCCCTTCGTAAATCAACTTACAAAAGGGACTGTATCCTAAAATTATCTCTATATATTATTAAGTATATTTACCTTTCTTCTCTAAAGTAGTTAATACCGCAACCGGCAGGCTGTGATCCAGTCTTGGATTTTCGCATGGAAGCGAAAATAAGAACAAATGTCGTAATCAGGAAAGGAAGCATCACATAGAAGGCATTGGGAATATGAATAATATCCTTGGGTGCATAAAATTGTAATACACTGAATGCACCAAAAACCAGAGATCCGAAGATTGCCTTCATAGGACTCCAGCTGGCAAAGATAACAAGTGCTACAGATATCCAGCCCTGGCCGTTTACAACACTACTATTATTCCACACCCCGCCGCCATTAATCAGGGATAGATAAGCACCACCAAGACCACAGATACCTCCACCAAGCATGATATGAAGATACTTAATGCGGGTTACTTTAATTCCTGCCGCATCTGCTGCTGCGGGGTTTTCACCAACAGCACGCATATTAAGACCTGCTCTTGTTTTCATAATATAAATACTACAGATAACAGCCACCAAAACAGACAGGTAAACCAAAGGGTTATGAGAAAAAATCAGTTTACCGATTACTGGTATTTCACCAAGAACCGGAATAGGCTTTTCCGATATTGTTATCATAAATTCTGGTGAAAGCTTTGGTGAGCCCCCTGCTTTTCTAATCATGATCTCACCAAAAAACTTAGCAAAGCCTATGCCGAAGATAGTTAAGGTAAGTCCAGTTACGTTCTGGTTTGCCATCATGGTAACTGTTAAGAAGGCATAAATCAATGCGGCAAAGTTTCCGATTATAAAAGCCGCCAGCAAAGCTAAGGGCAGGCTTCCTGTATGAAATCCTACAAAGAAGCCCATAAACGCTCCCATAAACATCATACCTTCTACACCCAGATTTAAATTACCGGATTTTTCAGTCATGATTTCTCCGGTAGTACCAAACAGCAAAGGAGTACCGGCTTTAATCGCAGCGAACAAAAAGTTTATTATCATACCGTTTACCTCTCCTTTCTAAATACAAACCGGTAGCGGGTAAAAAAGTCAAATCCTAAGATAAAAAACAGGATGATACCCTGTAGGATCCCTGAAACCGCAGAGGATAACCCGAAGGTACTCTGCATTACGGAGCAGCCTTTTTCCAGCATACTGAACAATAATGTTACAACTAAGATAAAAAGAGGATTAAGTTTGGAAAGCCAGGCAACGGTAATCGCCGTAAAGCCAACACCGCCGGCTACACCCTCACCTAGGGTATACGCTGCACCGGTTACCTGGGTCATACCTGCGATACCGCAGATAGCTCCGCTGATAAACATAGTCCTCATGATGATTTTCTTTACATTCATACCGGCATACCTAGCAGTATTCACACTTTCCCCAACAACACTAATCTCATATCCTTGCTTTGTGAATGTAAGATAGATGAAAAGAACCACCACCAGTACAAGTCCGATTAACCATCCGGCATGAACACCAAAGATCTGATCCAGCCTTGCATTTTTTGTAAAGGTGGCTATTTTGGGAAAGCCAGAGGATGCGGGATCACGCCAGGGTCCCTCAATAAAGAATTTGATCATATATAAAGCTATGTAATTTAACATTAACGTAAATAGAGTTTCATTGGTTCCAAACCTAGTCTTAAAATAGGCTGGAATGAGACCCCAGAGTCCGCCTCCCACCATACCTGCCACAAACATAATAACCAATAATAGTCCATGGGGTAGATGATCAAAAAATAAGGCAAAATAAGTGGCAAAGATACCTCCCATTATAATCTGGCCTTCTGCACCGATGTTCCAGAATTTCATCTGGAAGGCCGGAGTGATACCCAGAGCTGCTATAAGCAAAGGAATTGCTATCTTTATAGTTCCTTTGGTAGCCATACTGCTTCGCCATGCACCTTTTACTATCGTTGTATATATTTCAAACGGATTTTGACCTATGGCCAGAATAAATATTCCACCTGCAATAATTGCTGCTAATAAGGCAAGGAGAGAAAGTACTATGGTTTTCCCCACTGATATCTCTGTTTTTTTGATAATTCTAATAAAGGGTTCTTTTTTCGTGCTTAAGCTCTGACTGCTCATGATTTCCCTCCTTTAGCGCCTGCTGCATCGGTCATCATAAGACCCAGCTGTTCCTTGGTGGTTGCTTTTGCCTCAACAATACCTGTAATCTTTCCATGGCAAAGTACCATGATGCGATCACACAGTTCCAACATAACATCAAGATCTTCACCGATAAATAAAACTCCAACGCCCTTTTGCTTCTGCTCATTCAAGGCATCATATATCGTATAAGAGGAATTGATATCAAGTCCGCGAACTGCATAAGCTGTAATTAATACATTGGGTCCTGATTCGATTTCTCTTCCCAAAAGTACCTTCTGTACGTTACCTCCGGATAGTCTTCGTACCGGTGTATCAACCGTCGGTGTTACAATATCCAGTTGTTTCACCAACCGTTTTGCCAGTTCTCTTGCTTCCTTCTTACTGACAAAGGGTCCTTTCCCCTCATTGTATTTCTTTAAAAGCATGTTATCCACCATTCCCATGGAGGCAGCCAATCCCATACCAAGTCGATCTTCAGGGATAAAGCTCATGCTGATACCCATTTTTATAATTTCATTGGGTGTCTTACCAACGATATTCTCGTTCTGATATAAAACTGCACCCTTCTTTACAGGTAGCAGACCGGCAAGAGCTTCGCAAAGTTCCTTCTGCCCGCTGCCGGCAACTCCGGCTACACCAAGAATTTCACCACGGTTTAAATCAAAAGTGATATCCTTAATCATATTGACACCCTCTTCATTTTCCACCGTTAAATGATGAATTTCCAGAAGGTTTTCGTTATAATCATTGGTCGGATGTTCGATTGAAAGCTCAACCGGTCTACCTACCATCAGTTCCGTGAGTTCTTTCGCGCTGGTCTTTGCCGTATCAACTGTTGCTACACTTTCACCCTTACGAAGAATGGTTACCCTATCGCTGATTTCCAGCACTTCATTCAGCTTATGGGTAATGATAATAACCGCACAACCTTCCTTCTTCATTCGACGCAGTATTTCAAATAACCGCTTCGTTTCCTGAGGTGTAAGCACTGCGGTTGGCTCATCCAAAATCAGAATATCTGCCTTGCGGTACAATACTTTAATGATTTCTACGGTCTGTTTTTCACTGACTGACATCTGATAAACCTTCTTCTCAGGATTAATATTAAGTCCGAAACGTTTGCTGATGTCTTTAATTCTTTCCGATCTGGATTTATGTAAGAACAAGCCCTTTTCTTTGGCACCGAGAATGATATTATCCGTAGCGGATAATACCTCCACCAACTTAAAATGTTGATGAATCATACCAACACCAAGTCGTATGGCGTCCTCAGGAGAGTTTATGGTAACTGATTGTCCGTTAATAAAAATAGAACCGCTGTCAGGCTTATAAATACCTGAGAGCATGTTCATTAATGTAGTTTTTCCTGATCCGTTTTCGCCAAGCAGGGCGAGTATCTCGCCCTGCTTAACGGACAGGTCTATTTTGTTGTTTGCAACAACCGACCCAAATGTCTTAGTTATTTGCTTTAGTTCGATTGCCATTGTTTCGTTTTTCTTTTTTTCCACAATGCCACCAGCCTAATTTATTATTTTACTTCTACAGTTTTGTAGTACCAGTTCATAGCACCTGTGATATCTGCATCCGCTAATGCTTCTCCTTCAGCACATACTAAGTTGCCTTGATTATCATAAAGCTCACCTTCGAAAATTTTATATCCGTCAAGAATTCTTTGTCTGGCTGCTTCAATTGCTTCTTCTGTACCTTCTGCTACATTTTTAGAAAGAGGTGATAGATCAATCAGACCGTCATCCATACCACCAAAGTAATTATCATTGGACCAGTTGCCTTCCATAGCTTCTTTCGTTGCTTTGGTATAATATGCACCCCAGTTCCAGATTGGAGCTGTTAAGTGTGCTTCCGGCGCATCTTTCGTCATATCAGAGTTATAGCCAACACCCCATACACCTCTTGCCTGTGCTGCCATCTGAGGAGCTGTGGTATCGCCATGCTGAGTAATTACATCACAGCCCATATCCAGTAACGCTTCTGCGGCTTGACCTTCTAATGTAGGATCAAACCACGTATTTGTAACCTTAACATAAACCTTAGCATCAGGATTAACAGATTCAACCCCCAATGCAAATGCATTAATACCACCGGTAACCTCTGAGTTATCAATAGGCATAGCTGCTACATATCCGATCATGTTGGACTGAGTTTTTAAACCTGCTGCAATACCGGAAAGGTAACGAGCCTGATAAATACGTCCAAAGTAATTATTCATATTAGAACCATTGTTCTTATAACCGGAACAATGGGAAAAGATAACCTCGGAATGTTCAGCGGCCAATTGCTCCATTGTATCCATATAACCCCAGCTGGTACCAAAGATGATATCCGCACCTTCCTCAATACATTCTTCCATTGCTGTTGTAATTGCTACCGCATCTGTATCATTTACATTGTTCTTACGAATAATCTGCTCATCGGAAAGACCCAGTTCCTCCTGCATTTTAACTATACCCAGATCATGGGCATAAGTATAGCCGGCACCGTCTGCCGGATCACCAATATGTATCACCGCTACTTTAAAGTCAGTTGTGTTGCTTGTTTCCTTGCCCTCTTTACTGCATGCACTTAGCGTTAAAGCCATAACCGCCACAAAAATCAGTACCCAGAATTTCTTCATTTTTAACATTGTTAATTCTCCTCCTATTTTTTCGGGATTTCATCTTCCTTCTAAACTAAATACCGTGACTATTAAGTCCTAAAAACAATCCCTTGGTTTGGGAACCAATGTCCCCCTATATCCTAGTTCAAAAGTAAATTTATTTACATGGCTATCGCCCTTTGTAAATCTTAGTTTCGAAATACAAGTCCATCCTCTTCGTTCATGGAATCAATGATTGCCAAGGATTCCACTCTGACTCCATGGGAACGAACCAGTTCTCCGCCCTCCTGAAAACCTTTCTCTATCACAATACCGGCTCCGACTAAAGTAGCACCGGCATCTCGTACTAATTTAGTTAAACCAAGGAGTGCACTACCGTTTGCTAAAAAATCATCTATAATAAGTACTTTATCTTCTTGTTGTAAAAATTCTTTCGCGACAATAATATCGTAAGTTCGGCCATGGGTAAAGGATTCCACCTTACCGGTATATACATCACCTGCAATATTTTTCGTCTGATTCTTTTTTGCAAATACCACAGGAACCTTAAAATACTGTGCAGCTATACAGGCTATCCCAATTCCGGATGCTTCGATTGTAAGAATTTTGGTAACTTCATCCTCTATAAATCTATTCTTGAATTCCTTGCCGATTTCACTAAATAACTCAATATCCATCTGATGATTAAGAAATGAATCCACCTTTAATACGTTTCCAAAACGGATCTTTCCATCCTTAATAATTCTGTCTTTTAATAGCTGCATTTATATCCCTACTTTTCTTAAGTTAGTTAGATTTATAACTTATTTCTACTACAACGTTATCTTATCCAAAAAACTGACATAATTCAATTTATTAATTTTAATAAATAGTATTAACAGAATTAATAATCACCCTTGTCATATACAAAACCCGGACTTGTCATTTTATAGACAAACATTATCTGTTATGTAGATTTATATCCCAAGGCTTATCCTTTTTTGTTATATTCTGGCATCTTAATCAATATATTACTACTGTAACAAATATAAGAGGTACAAAAAATGTATACTCCTTTAAACCAGGTAATCAGTCCTACGAACGAACAAAGACACGAAATGCTAAGAGATTTATTAAGTAACGCAGGAAGACTGGAGGATTATGACTATATCGTAAGTTTATTAAACCCACCTCCGGACATAATGAATTATGCCCCACCCGGTTTACTACGCGGAGCACGAATAGGTATCCTTGGCGGTGGATTAGCCGGTATGACAGCCGCTTTTGAACTTCGTAAATTAGGTGCTGATATCACCATCCTGGAAGCTTTGGAAGATCGAATTGGTGGTAGGGTTTATACCTATTATTTTAACAATGAATCCTATGGAGAGTTCGGGGCAATGCGATTTCCTATTTCCCATGAAACAACCTGGTATTACATAAATCAATTCGGGCTCACAACCCTACCCTTAACATCACCTGTCCGAAATAATTTCCTCTATGTTCATAACACCAGGTTAAGGACCTCCGATTCCGTACAAGAAATGCTTTATCCCTTATACAAATTAACACCTCAGGAGAGAAGTACTCCCTGGCCGGAATTAAATAGCTATGCCCTTGAGCATGCTTATCTTGAGCTTCCTCCAAAAATCAGAGCACAGTTGCTTCAGATATTACCGGAATATGCCCCTGAGTATCTACCATTGATTAATCTAAGTGTCCGTCAAAACTTTGAAGCTCTAGGATTAAGTCAGGGAGCAATCAATCTAATATCAGATGTAGATCCCGGTATTGGCGCTTTGCTAAACTACAGTTATAGCGAAATCGCCTCCGGTGAGTACACCTTTGATTTTCGTAACACTTTTCATATCGAGGGCGGGAATTATAATCTTCCTTACGCATTCTATCAGTCCTTTGCAGATCCCGCTCCATCACAATATGGAAATATACCTAAGAATCTAATAGGGAGTGTAAAATATAAGGCAGGTCATTATGTAAACGGTATATATCAATCTCCTTACAGAAATAAAGTGGTGATAAGGTATACGGATCTATGCGATCATAAGGATAAGGCAGAAATATTTGACTACTGTATCTGTACACTCCCCTTCTCATCCCTACGAGTAGTGGAGGTCAAACCATACTTTAGTAATTTAAAAATGCAGGCTATATTAGAATTAAATTATTGTGACGCCCAGAAAACAAATTTCTTATGTAACAGGCGCTTCTGGGAAAGGCCTACAGATTATGGCAATATGATCGGGGGCATATCCTTTACGGATCTTCCAATCCAATTTATCATCTACCCCAGTGATCATAATCTATGTATTGGAGAACCCGGATGCTCCCCAGAAGAGCCCGGAGTGCTTTTAGCCTCCTATAATTACAGTCAAAATGCAACCAGACTTGGAAATCTTAGCAAGCAGAGACGTTTTGAAGTGATACGGCAGAATGTAGAAGAGGTACATGGTTTACCCAGAGGCTTTCTTAATTCCATCGTAGAACAATCCAAAACCGTTCATTGGAATACAGAGCCCACTTTTTTAGGTGGTTTTGCATTAATGTTGCCTGAGCAGAAGAAAGTATTTGCCTATGAGATGCTACGGCCGGAATATAACAACCGAGTTTTTTTTGCCGGAGAGCATACTTCTAACAAGCACGGATGGATGCAGGGCGCCCTCTATACGGGAAAATTAGCAGCAAATATGCTGGCTGAAAGCGCTAAAAAGCAAATCGATTTCTGATCCTAAAATATCATACGTAAATTCGCACAATTTATTTATTGAATTGGTGATACAAACATAGTTTATTCCGGGCACGCTCTCGCTAGGATGAAATACATATTGGTACATATTTCATCCTAGTTGCTCACTAAACTATGTTTGCATCACTCTGAGTAAAGAATGTGTATGTACAAATTGACGAATCCAAGTTTGACGAAAGGCATAAAAAAATGATACATATCCATGTATCATCGCATTCATAAAACTAGTTTATTCGTTTAAAGTATAAATTCTTCTAATTCTTTCGGATAATCATTTACCGTATCATTATTTGAAAAATTAACTTCAATCGGCTTTGATAAATCAAGACTAAAGATACCCATAATAGACTTACCGTCTACTACATAATTTCCAGATATCAAACTTAAATCATAATCCAGTCTATAAGCCATATTAACAAAGTGCTTTATCTTATCGAAGGTATTCAATTTAATTTTTAGATTGTTCATTCTTTTCACCTCCTTAATCATACCAATATTCACTTTCCATTTCTTCCGTATCCATCAACGAATTTAGAAAATCTATGTCCTCCATATCTTCCATATCATCTGATTCATCCCTACTCTTTCGGTATATCGTGATATCTTCTAAGAAATCAAACAAATCAATGATAAGCTTCTTCTTTCTCAAACTATTTAATAAAGCTGTCATAGGCATCCTCTCCATTTCCTGTCTCCTGTTTTTATGTTCAACTTTATTGTAACAGTTCTATGTAAAATCCAAAACCATCTTTTTGTTAAATCATTGTAATATTTTTGGAGATACTCTGTACCAATAACGGTATTGTTCCATAAATCCCAGCTTTTCATATAGCTTCTCTGCAGGAGTATTTCCTACTACAACTGCCAGATAAGCTAATGTTATCTTTTTTTGTGTTGCATAGCTAAGAATCCCATCCAGAATATCTTTTCCTAAACCCTGGTTTCGGTATTCCTTATCCACTACAATATCATATATTCCCACAACTCCCCGTTGAAAGGCCCCATATCCACATCCAACAATTTTACCCTCCACCATTTTCGATACAAAGATAACATCTCCAAGAATATTTTGATGCAATTTGTGGGAGATTACTTTTTCTTCGTCAGATTTATTTGAGCATTCTAAAAACCCGTCCATCCATCTCTGATCCAATCTTGTCTGATAAATGATGTTTTTAGGTTTTTTGCCCTGATAATTGCTTAAGTCCAATACCCTTACAGAGGTTATATCCTCTATGCTATACCCCCTTTGTATCAGGATATCATCCAATTCCTGCGTATGATAGGAGGGAAAGATTTTGAATATAGCAGGTTGATGAGACATTGTGTATATGTGTTCACAGAATTCTACTTTATCTAACAATTCCATATAACCGTTATAAATTGGGCTTACACTGTTAGATCTTTTTGTATACCCATCAGCCAACCGTATTACCCAACCATCATAAAGATAAGATTGTAGAGCAGGCCAAGCATTTAAGGAAAACTCTTCTATATAATTATACATGTGATTGTTATTATTATTCATTAAAATCCTCCGTAAAGCATTATAAGAATAATTATATGTATATTTATTCATGTTTCCAAATAATAATACACTAGTCCTTTAGAATAAGCAAGAATTTTTAACAAGATTTTTTTTATAAATTTTTATACAATATATTTTTTATACAAAATATTTTTACTCGTTGACATGATAACACATTAATGCTATATTATTATCCATTAACAGAATAAAATCTTCAGGGCAGGGTGTAATTCCCTACCGGCGGTATAGCCCGCGAGCCGTAAGGCAGATTCGGTGAAACTCCGAGGCCGACAGTAAAGTCTGGATGAAAGAAGATAATTTATAATCCGATTCTTTTATATAATTAAGTTATACGAATTGCTTCGATTGTAAAAAAATGAAACCCTGAATTTTTTTCAGGGTTTTTTTATATGGTTTTTTGTAACAATAAAAATGATTAGAGTGCCATAGATAAAAATAGGTTCTTTTAACAATCTAATCATAAATAAGAGGTGTAAGCAGAATGGATCTTGAATATATGAAAAGAGCGCTTACCTTAGCAAAAAAGGGAAGCGGTTTTACAAATCCCAACCCTTTGGTTGGTGCAGTCATAGTTAAAAACAACAAAATTATTGGAGAAGGCTATCACGAGAGATATGGTGGCCCTCATGCAGAGATTAATGCATTTCATAATGCGACTGAGGATGTGACCGGCGCAACCATGTATGTTACGCTTGAGCCTTGCTCCCATTATGGAAAAACTCCTCCATGCGCTGATGCTATTGTAAAAAAAGGTATTAAAAGAGTTGTTGTTGCAACGCAGGATCCCAACCCCCTGGTTGCCGGTAAAGGTATTCAAATTCTTAGAGATCACGGTATTGAGGTTCACACGGGAATTCTGGAAAAGGAAAGTCAAAAGCAAAATGAAATCTTTAATAAATATATCACAACCGGATTACCCTTTTGTTTATTAAAAACTGCCATGACACTGGATGGAAAAATAGCAACAGGCACAGGTGATTCCAAATGGATTACCAATGAAGCTTCCAGAGCCTATGTACATACCTTAAGACACAGGTATTGTGCAATTATGGTTGGTATCGGAACAATACTTACGGATAATCCATATTTAAATACCCGGATATCCGGCAGTATATGTAGTGATCCTATCCGTATCGTAGTAGATACCCGGGCAAGACTGCCTCTTGATGCAAATATTTTGCATATGAATTCCTCAGCCCGGACAATCCTTGCTACTACGAATCTGGCATCCTTGGAAAAGCTTAGTCAATTAGAGGCTATGGGAATAGAAATCATAGTTACGCCGCTAGAGAATGCGCAGGTTGACTTAAGATATCTTATGAAGGAATTAGGGAAAAAGAAAATAGACAGCATACTGCTGGAAGGAGGTAGCGAACTCAACTATTCGGCTTTGTCTTCCGGCATAGTTGACAAGGTAAATGCCTTTATTGCACCAAAAATTATCGGTGGCAGTAATGCTAAAACTCCGGTAGGGGGATTCGGTATTGATAAAATGAACAACGCTATTTTTTTACACAGTATTGAAGTGAAAATTTTTGGTAACGATATTATGATTGAAGGATATATCAAAGGGGAGTGCGAATAAATGTTTACAGGATTAATAGAAGAGATAGGTATAGTAAGGTCTGTAGTAAAGGGAGTAAAATCAGCCAAAATTGTAATCGGAGCTTCTAAGGTATTAGATAATATGAAACTAGGGGACAGTATAAGTACCAATGGAGTTTGTCTTACCGTAACGCAGTATTCCTCGAATACCTTTTGTGTCGATGTAATGGCTGAGACGATGCGCAGGAGTAACCTGCATTTACTTAACCCCGGAGATGAAGTGAATTTAGAAAGAGCACTAAAGGTCGGTGATCGTCTCGGGGGTCATATTGTGAGTGGCCATATTGATGGTACAGGTTCTTTAATTAAATATGAAAAAGAAGATAATGCAGTATGGGTAACCATAAAAGCATCTCCGGAGATACTAAAATATATCGTACAGAAGGGCTCCATCGCCATCGATGGTATCAGCTTAACGGTTGCTTCGGTGGATGATAGCTTTTTTCAAGTTTCTATCATTCCCCACACGAAGGATGTCACTACCTTGCTTCGAAAAAAGGTTGGAGATTCTCTTAATTTAGAATGTGATATGTTAGGCAAATATATTGAAAAGTTATTATTAAACAGAGAACAGGCTCCTACGACACAGGGAATTAATATGAACTTTTTGAGTGAGCATGGATTTGTATAGAGAATAAAAAGGAGGATGAATTATGAATCAATTTAACACTATAGAAGAAGCTGTTGAGGATATTAAGAACGGTAAAATGATTATCGTAGTAGATGATGAAGATCGGGAAAACGAGGGTGATCTTGTGATGGCGGCCCAGATGATTACTCCAGAAGCGATTAATTTTATGGCCAAATTCGGCAGAGGACTTATCTGTATGCCCATTATCTCTGAGCGGCTAAAAGAGCTTAAGATCCATCAGATGGTCGAACAAAACACCGAGTCTCATCTCACTGCCTTTACGGTATCTATTGACGCTCTGGAAACCACAACCGGTATCTCAGCACAGGAAAGGGCTCTTACGATAAAAAAGGTACTTGATCCTAATGCTACTGAGAAAGACTTTAAGAGGCCCGGACATATCTTTCCTTTGGAATCAAAAAAGGGTGGTGTATTAAAGAGGTCCGGTCATACAGAAGCAGCTGTAGATCTGGCTGTTATGGCAGGTTTATACCCTGCCGGTGTCATCTGTGAAATCATGGACGAAGATGGTACAATGGCGCGAATTCCTCAGATCATTGAATATTCCAAAACTCATAATCTTAAATTAATATCAATAGCAGATTTAATTGCCTATCGTAGGAGGCAAGAAATCTATATCAAGAGATCCGCTGAAGCAAAGCTACCTACAAAATACGGTGAATTTACAATGGTTGGCTATGAAAATACTTTAAACGGCGAACATCATGTAGCGCTGGTGAAAGGAGATGTTACAGATGGAAACCCGGTATTAATTCGAGTTCATTCGGAATGCTTAACCGGTGATGCCTTTGGTTCCTTAAGATGTGACTGCGGCGAACAATATGCAGCCGCTATGAAAAAAATCGAAGCAGAGGGCCGAGGCATATTACTCTATATGCGCCAGGAAGGTAGGGGCATCGGACTAATCAATAAAATCAAAGCATATTCCTTGCAGGATCAAGGAATGGATACAGTAGAAGCTAATCTTGCACTGGGCTTTCCCGAGGATTTAAGAGATTATGGAATCGGGGCTCAAATCCTGGCTGACTTGGGCGTAAAGAAGGTCAAGCTTATGACGAATAATCCCAAGAAAATAAAGGGTCTCTCCGGATATGGAATTGAGATTGTAGACCGAGTTCCAATTCAGATGAATCATAACGAAAGAAATGAATATTATTTAAAAACAAAAAAAGCAAAATTAGGTCATATGTTAAATTTTAAGGAGGAACAATAAGATGAGAGCAATTGAAGGAAATTTAATCGGAAGTGGTTTAAAATTTGGTATTGTAGCAGGAAGATTTAATGAATTTATCGGCGGTAAACTAATTTCAGGAGCTATGGATGCTTTAATCAGACATGGTGTATCTGAAAATGATATCGAGCTGACTTGGGTACCGGGAGCATTTGAGATACCCTTAGCTGCTAAAAAATTAGTCAAGACCAAAAGATATGACGGGGTCATATGTCTTGGAGCTGTCATAAAAGGATCAACTCCTCATTTTGATTATGTATCCAGCGAAGTATCTAAGGGTATTGCCCATGTATCCCTTGAGACAGAGGTTCCTGTCATATTCGGAGTACTAACTACCGATACCATTGAACAGGCGATTGAAAGAGCCGGAACCAAAGCCGGTAATAAGGGTTATGATGCTGCAATTACAGCCATTGAGATGGCCAATCTTCTGAAGCAAATCCCATCGGATGGTGAGTAAATTTGATTTCATTGCATAAGGTGAAAACTATATTCTTCGATTATGACGGCACCCTTCATGATAGCATACACATATATGCTCCTGCATTTCGAAAAGCCTATGCTTTTTTAACAGAGAAAGGCCTTGCTGCTCCCAGAAGTTGGACGGATAAGGAGATTAGCTATTGGCTTGGCTTTAACCCTCAGGATATGTGGAAAAACTTTATGCCAAGTCTTGATGAAACTTGGCGTATAAAATGCAGTCAAATCATCAGTGATGAGATGATTTCCTTAATAGAACAAGGAAAACCGATCCTCTATGACGGCGCTTCAGAGATGCTAGAATACCTGAAATCGAAAAACTATATCCTGATATTTATAAGTAATTGTAAGAATTACTACAAGAACTGTCATAATAGATTATTCAAATTGGATCAATATTTTCATAAACTTATAACCTCAGAGGATTATAACTTTATACCTAAATATGATATTATAAAAATGGTGAAACATAATTATCCTGAAGAAATGGTTATCATAGGGGACAGAAAGCAAGATATTGAAGCAGGAACGAAAAACAACATATATACAATCGGATGTAGTTATGGGTTTACCCAAACCGATGAGTTAGAGGATGCAGATATAATGATAGATAATATACTGGACCTAAAGAAATATTTATAGATTCCTATGCTTTACAAAAAGATCTGAAAATATAAGATCATATCTATATTATTAAACAAACTTTTTCCATATATAAGTAAAATTAATTACAATATGAATACTTATTATAAGCGAAATGTCTCTTCTATTCTATCAATAATAAAAAACAAAGGATTCATTTCTTTAATAAGTCGGAAGTATGGCTGCTCTTAAACTTGAAGGACACATTGTTAGTTATATATGCCAAGATTGAACAATATGTTCAATAAAGGTGTACATGATCGACAATGTGTCCTTTTTATTATTAATACTATTTATCCGAAGACCATATTCCTAACTTAAATTATTATAGTTCGTACATCATAATTAAGTAATATCGTATCCCTAAACCTTCACTTTAAAATAGAAGATTTAAAAGATATGTGTTATATGCAGAATGTATAAACTCCGAGGTCATTGCGTTTTTTACAGCCATTGTAACTTCCCTTCTTAAACAAACTCTTTCATGATTTTATTGATCGTATCAATATCGCATGTTCTATCCAGCAAGGGCTCTCCGCTTTGAAGAAGCGGATTCTTCTGGTGGAAAGTTTCTTTTTCCTCCTGATAGAGAACACCAATTGGGATTTTATCATCAACTTCCATTGCCTTTAAAAGGGCAGCTGATTTATCATTTCGGTTGTATGTTTCATCAAGCTCATAGACCCGTTGGTTATAATATGCGAAAGTATTTAGTTTATTAAAGCTGACACAGGGTTGTAGAATATCTACTAATGCATATCCGTCATATTCTATGGCTTGTTTCATAATGGATACCAGATGCTCCTTACGACCGCTGAAAGCTCTGGCCACAAAGCCTGCTCCTGCGGCAATTGCCAGAAGTACCGGATTCAGTGGCTCCGTAAAATTACCGCCAACCTGAACACCGGTTACCATACCCTTTAGGGAAGTCGGAGAGGCTTGCCCCTTCGTCAAACCATAGATCTGATTATCATGAACAAAATGTGTAATATTTACATTTCTACGAATGTTATGTAAAAAATGGTTTCCACCCTCGCCGTATGAATCACCGTCCCCGGTATCTACTATGACAGTCAGTTTATCGTTCGCTATTTTAGCTGCCACTGCCACCGGCAGTGCCCTACCGTGAAGACCACAGAATGCATTAGCTCCAATATACTGAGGTAGTTTAGCCGCTTGACCAATCCCAGCAACCATTATGACTTCATGAGGTTTTTTACCCAGATCCTCCAGAGCGGTTTTTACCGAATCAAGTATATTAAAGTTACCACATCCCGGGCACCATGCTGTTTCAAAAGTACAAAAGCTCTTAGGATTATTGCTCATAAGAACCCTCCTTTCTGATTCTATGGACGATTTCTTCGCCTGAAATTTGTCGCCCATTGTATTTCAAGATACTTTTTGTGCAAGTAATTCCTGTATACTCCCTAATCAAAGCGGCTAATTGACCGGTGGCATTCTGTTCTACATTAATTATTCTCTTCGCCTTCGCTGCTTTTTCTTTTAATTGTTGGTCCGGAAGCGGGTAGATATCTCCAAAAATCAAGGCTGCATATTTACTATCTTCACTATCATTTAATAGCATAATCGCCTCGGCTATGGGTCCATAGGTGGATCCCCATCCAATAATTAAAGTATCAAAATCATCCGGTCCAAGATAATCCGGTTCCTGCAATTCTAATTTAAGTTGATCAAGCTTCTTCATTCTCTTATCCATCATTAGCGTTCGCATTTCACCGGATTCGGTGATATGTCCATACTCGTCATGTTCATCGCTGTCAGCCGTTACAATGTTTTGCGATTTGCCCGGTATGTAACGGGGCGATATTCCATCTTCCGTTAACCGATAACGCAGATAATTTCCATCCTTTTGTTCCGGTTCCTTTAACAATTCTAACTTCTGCATATAATCCAGGTTATAAGGTTTTACCGTGCTCGATGCATCACCTAGATATTGGTCACTTAAGATGATTACCGGTATCTGATATTTATCTGCTAAATAGACTGCCCGGGTTGTCTGATAAAATGCATCTTCATGATTTCGCAGCGCAATAACCATTCTCGGAAATTCACCCTGAGATGCTGATATCACAAATTTAAGATCACTTTGTTCGGTACGGGTTGGTAGTCCGGTAGCAGGGCCGGGTCGCATGACATCGACGGCTACCAGAGGTATTTCAGCCATACCGGACAGCCCCAAGGCTTCCACCATTAACGAAAAACCTCCTCCGGAGGTTCCGGTCATTGCCGGGGCTCCGGCAAATGATGCTCCAATTGCCATATTAATAGCTGCAATCTCATCCTCAGCCTGCTCTACTACAATACCGGTCTCCGTTCCCTTAAAAGCTAGATATTCCAAAATTGAAGTAGAAGGAGACATGGGATAAGCACAGTAAAAGCGGATTCCGGATGCTATAGCACCCAGTGCTAAGGCTTCATTTCCTGATAACAGCATATAATCTCTTGCTTCTCCCTGCAGGTGTGAAAACCGACTCTCCACCAGCTGATATCCTTTATGTACGGCTTCTTTATTAACTTCATAGAATTTATCCTTAATAAATTCCTTTAAGACTTCATCTACATAATTTAAATTTTCTCCAAATAGCTTTAATATCGCTCCAACTGTAATACTTCCAAGTACCCGAGGATTACCCAGCTCCTTTCCCACTGTACTTAGATCTACCTTAATCGCTCTAGTATCTTGTGTGGAATACTTTGCATCACACAAAATAAATCCTGATTCTTTTAGTTGATCGATATGATAATCAACCGTCTCTTCGTTCATGGCAATAATACCGTCTAATTTTTCACTATGGGATAAGATCGGTTCTATTCCAAACCTTACAAGAGTAAAATTATGTCCCCCACGAACTCTCGACATAAAATCACGGACGGTAAATACATAGTATCCCGATTTTTTAAGCAACTTTTGCAGTATGGATACCGTAGTTTCAACACCCTGGCCAGCTGCTCCTCCAATTAATAGATTATACAATGATATCCCTCCTAATTTATATTTTTCTCAAATCAAATATTTCAAATTCATATTTCAATAACAATAACTATTACTATTATATTACAAGAAAATATTTTTTCAAGTACTTTGGAAAAAAATAGGGTGACAAGGGGACGAGGGTGACTGGTGACAAGGGGACGGGGTTGGTGTCACTCGTGTGACGCTAACCCCGTCCCCTTGTCACCACCTTGTCACTCCCGCACTTGTCACTACTCATTGCATGTATATATTCTTATTTAACAACTTCAAGGTTCCCCTATTATTTTAAATATTTCTATTATTCTTTCTCTATCAAAATCACATGTTACTAGTAAACATAACAATATTCTCGCCTTCAAGGAATCCATTATTCCTGCATAGATGCAGCCTGCCTTAATCAATTCTACCTCGGATCCAGGATAACCCCGATAAGTATTTCTTAATACTTCACCATTGCCTGTTCTGGAGGACATAACTACAGGAATTTCATTAATGATATGTGGGAGCTTTAATGCAAATTCATTTGTTACATGTCCTCCACCAAATCCGTCAATTACCATTCCTTTATAGCCTGCCTGAAGTATAAAATCCAAAATGTGTCCTCCATCTCCTAGAGACATGCCAGCCAAAAATACAGGAACCGGCTTCCAATGAAAAAAACCAGAAAATATCGTTTTATCAATATTTATCTGCCTTGGAATCATAGTTAATCTTGGGTGGCCTTCCGAGATATAACCGATAGGGCCAAATTGTGATTCAAATGCACCCGTTCTTTGTGTATGCATTTTTTTCACATACAAAGATGAGTGTATCTCATCATTCAATACAAGGACACATCCAACATTACGAAATACTTCGGATGATGCAACAATTATTGCAGAAAAAAGATTTGCATTTCCCTCCGACCCCCTAAGCCCAGCGTGTCTCAAAGCTCCTGTAAAAACAATTGGAACTTTACTATCAACCAACAATTCCAACATAAATGAAGTTTCCTCCATGGTATCTGTCCCTTGTACGATTACAATACCATCGATTTTTTCATTTATTTTACACATTACAGCTTTGGCTAAGAATGTAACATCATCTATTAATAAATCAGAAGACGCCTTCTGCATCAAGTCTTCATAAGTTATATTAATATGATCAGGCAATTCTCCTATTTCATTAATTAAATCTTCTGCCCGCTTTCTGTTTTTATTATTACTTAGATAGGAAATAGTACCTCCCATAGCAAATATGTGAATTCTCTTCATAGAATACTCCTTAAGTACCTGTATGCTGCTAAACTCTGATTAAATTAATTTCTGTGCTAAGTATTATACCCATGTACTCAATATCTAACCATTCGGAAGATATGCATACTTGTTTAAAGCTTTAACCCTGCTCGTAATCATCACCTTCAATATATTCTAAAATATCACCATGCTGACATTTAATTCTCTGCAAATTACATTTAGAGTAGATAACTTATAAAACACATAATTGAAATTAATCCAAATACTTAACTAATATCCTATCTTATAATTTCCACTACTTATTGGCATAATAATTAAATAAGTATATCCGAATTTTCATGAAAACGATAAGGAGTGTATAAAATGGCAATCACGACAGAACATGTAACGAATAAAGGACAAGGAACAACCCGTATTCCCAATAAATTAGGAGGAGAAAAGTCCCCCTACCTTTTGCAGCATCAATATAATCCTGTGTATTGGTATCCTTGGAGCGATGAGGCATTTGAAAAAGCAAGAAAAGAAAATAAACCTATCTTTTTGAGTATTGGTTATTCCACTTGTCATTGGTGCCATGTAATGGCCCATGAATGCTTTGAGGATGAGGAGGTTGCTCAGATACTTAATGACCACTTTATTAGTATAAAAGTAGATAAAGAAGAACGTCCTGACATTGATACGGTCTATATGACTGTATGCCAGGCCACAACAGGACATGGCGGCTGGCCCCTTACAATTCTCATGACCCCAGATCAAAAACCCTTCTATGCTGCAACCTATATCCCCAAGCATACACGCTATGGTATGATTGGCTTAATGGATTTATTAACTCAGGTTCATAATGACTGGGAGACGAACAGTAAGGACATGCTTCAAACCGGAGATAAGATCGCTAAAGTAATGAAAGAAAGCTTTGAGGGGAAATCAAATAAAGGTACCGTTTCCAAAGACTTGGTAAATGTAGCAGTATCTGAACTGAAGCAAAGCTTCGATCATGATTATGGAGGTTTTGGTAATGAACCAAAGTTTCCTACTCCCCATAATCTTATGTTTCTTCTAGCTTATGCAAGCCTTGAGGCTGATGAGCAATCCCTCTTTATGGTTGAAAACACCTTGAAGCACATGTACCGCGGCGGTATCTATGATCATATCGGTTATGGTTTTTCGAGATATTCCACCGATGCCAGATGGCTGGTACCTCACTTTGAAAAAATGTTATATGATAATGCCCTGCTTACAATTACGTACTTAGAAGCTTATCAGTATACGAAAAACCCCTTGTATAAAACGATAGCAGAACAAATTCTTGATTACATCCGTCGGGAGATGACGGATAAGGAGGGCGGTTTTTACTGTGCTCAGGATGCCGATAGTGAAGGTGTTGAGGGTAAATATTATGTCTTTAAACCGGAAGAAATAACTGCCGTTTTGCAAAATGATGATGCGGGCTTCTTTTGTAATTATTTTGATATCACCAAGGAGGGGAACTGGGAAGGAGCCTCGATCCCAAATCGCATAAAGGCAAACGAACTAAATCCAGAAAACGAGCGGGTTGTTCGACTAAGTAAATATATCTATAATTACCGCTTGGACCGTTCGGCTCTTCACAAGGATGATAAGATTTTAACCTCCTGGAATGCATTAATGATAACTGCGTATGCAAAGGCTGCTGTCATATTACGAGGCACTGAATATGCAGATATTGCAGAAAAAGCAGTAGAGTTTATCAATACAAAACTGATGGATGAGACAGGACGACTTTACGTTAGATACCGTGAAGAGAATGCTGCTTTTTATGGACATTTGGATGATTATTCATTCTATATCATGGCCTTGCTTCAGGTATATGATGCAACCTTTCATGTAGATTATCTAAAACAAGCCATCAAATTAACGGATCAGATGCTGGAATTATTCTGGGATGATATTAATGAGGGATTTTTCCTTAATGCCAGTGATGCGGAGCAGTTAATCTATCGTCCGAAAGAGGTATATGACGGTGCAATCCCCTCCGGTAATTCCGTCGCAGGATTCGTATTGCAAAGACTAGCTCATATAACCGCTAATCCTAAATATCGTGAATATGCGGATAAGCAGTTAAGCTTTCTAGCCGGCCAGGTTAAAGATTATCCGGCAGGGCATTGCTTTTCACAGAAAGCCTTTTTGGAAGCGCTTTATCCTTCCAAGGAAATTGTATGTGTCATAGGTGAAGCAGAAGAAAATGAAAATACTGCTAAGACAAAGAAGAAAGAAGCATTTGTAACCGGTGAGTATGATAAACTCAGAAAATATATGGCAGAAAATTATGAACCGAATACCGTTGTACTGGTAAAGACAGAGAAAAATCAGGAAGAACTGCAAAAGATAGCGGATTATGTCAAGGATTATCATATAATAAATGACAGAACCACATATTATGTATGTGAAAATCACAGTTGCCAGGCTCCTGTTAATGATTTGGTTACAAATACTCAAAATAAATAATAAAATAGATGACGTTTATATGGAACAAGAATCGAATAAAAAAATTACTTTTGTAAATATCTAATTCTAACCTAATTAATCTAGATCCTAAGAAATAACTTCCACGAGGCATATACCTCTTATAACAAAAAGCTGTTATTTCCTATACTTTTATAAATCGTATTGGAAATAACAGCAAATTTAATTAAAAATCGTCATATTTACTGCTCAGATCTCATCCTGCTTATAACTAATATTTGATTACATATAGGATTTACTTATCTATCGTGTCTTTACTCCCGGTAAGTTTTACACTGATTGCGTTGTAATAACCTTAGTAGGGGAGTAATCACATTAGCAGTTAACTAAATTTTTTTATCCACTTTGTTAGGGCTGAATACCTTAATAAGATGCTTAGGATTAATTATTTGATATATCTTAATTTGATCGATCAATGTTCTAACCAAGATACTTCTTTAAGGTTTCTCTAACTGCGCCTTTATCGGCTATCAACTCCTTGAACATTCCTTCAATCTTTTCTCCCAAACCTACCTCATATAAATTTACAGCAAATATTTTGTCATTTGATAAGATTGGTTTCAGTAGATCTTTATCCAAATTGGTATCACCCAATTTGACATTCTTTACAAAACCCTGCAATTCTGAAAGTAATGGGTCCGGACTCGGAGTAAACTCATTCCCGTTATCATCAATACCCATTAGGTATCTGCACCAGCCGGCAATGGTTAGGGGTATTAAAGTAAGGTCATTCACATTTAAGCTATCACTATTATGATATGCCTTAATTGTCTCACCAAAACGGATGGGTATCTTTTGAGAGGTATCAGTTGCAATTCTTTGTGGTGCATCCGGCATGAAAGGATTCGGAAGACGAAGATCTAACACTGCCTTAATAAAATCCTGAGGATCTAGAACACCGGGATTGACTACCACCGGCATGCCTTCCACATATCCAATTTTGTTAACTAATTTATTAAGTTCTGTATCCCTCATCTCTTCCCAGATTGTCTGGTAAGATAACAAGCATCCGAATATCGCAAGAGCTGTATGAAGAGGATTTAAGCAGGTACATACCTTCATCTTCTCTACCTTATCCACTGTTTCCCGGTCGGTAAAAAGAAAGCCTGCTTTCTCAAACGGAGGTCTTCCGTTCGGGAACGTGTCTTCAATTACAAGATACTCTGTCTCTTCCGCATTGACAAATGCAGCTGTATAAGTGTTCTTGCTGGTGATAATTAGATCCGTATCCTCAAAATCATCCTCCAGAAGCATTTGCTTAACCTTATCATCCGGTCTCGGAGTGATTTTGTCAATCATACTCCAAGGAAATGCCACTTTCTTCTCATCCTTGATATATTTTAAAAATCCCTCTTCAACATATCCTTTAAGGACCCAGGTCTTAGCATAGGTTTCAACCGCTGCATAAAGCTTGTCCCCATTATGAGAGCAGTTATCCATACTAACCAAAGCAATCGGAGCAGCTCCGTTCTTGTATCTTTCAACCATTAAAGCTGTGATTTTACCCATGATATGCATAGGTTTATCCATTCCTGCTTCAAAATCATTGACTACTACACCAAGGTAATCACCCTTAGAATCCACTAGACTGTAACCCTTTTCCGTAATTGTAAAGCTGGCCAACTGTAGGGAAGGATTTTTAAAGATCTCTTTTAATCGATCCCATTCAGTTGTATTCGCTGCATCAGCGATAATCGATTCAACCACGCTGCCGATAACCTTCTTTTCAATGCTACCGTTTGATTTCAGTACGACCAAGAGACTAAGATCATCAAAGGGCTTATATGCCTTCTCAATAATCTCATAATCAAAGCCTTCACTTACTATAACACCTTTATCATAGCTTCCTTCATCAAGCATCTTTTGTAAGCCTGCTGCCGGGAAGCCTCTGAAGATATTACCAGCACCAAAATGTATCCAAGTGGGATTTTCCTTAGTAGCCTTTCTTACCTTTTCCCTATCATATTCCGGAAGCTCATAGCCTTTCTGCTTCCAGGAAGAGTCGTAATTAACTAATTTCATTATAAATTACCTTTCCGGGTATGAAAAATTTAGAGTTTATTTAAGGATTTATATGGTGACTTCTTGTTAGTATAATTTTTTACATACCCTGATACAAACTTTTTCTCTTGTCTTCAAGACAGTTAAATTTTTATTAGTATATATATTTGTTAATATTTGTTGATTAATACTTCCTTAGTATTTCTCTTTTTTTATTTATCTTATGTTTATATGCCATGCTAACTATTTCTTATTCTTTCTAATTGCTTCCCAAAGACCGTTCAGATATGCAACTCCAAGAGCCCTGTCATATAATCCGTATCCAGGTCTTGCCTGTTCGCCCCAGATCATTCTTCCATGATCAGGACGTACCACACCATCAAAATTGATATCCTCTAACGCTTTCACAATCTCATACATATCAAAGTTACCATCCGAGGATAAGTGAGAGCTCTCATGGAATACTCCGTCCGTTTCAAATTTCATATTTCTTAAATGAGCAAAATGAATTTTCTTACTGATCTTAGGATTACGAATAATCTCAGGTAGATTATTCTTTAAGTTGCTTCCTAAAGAACCGGAACATAAAGTAAATCCATTATAAATACTTTCATTCAAGGAAGCAATTTCTTCTAAGGCTTTTTCACTGGTAACAATTCTCGGTAAGCCAAACACACTCCATGCAGGATCATCAGGATGAATTGCCATCTTAATCTGATATTTCTCACAAACAGGCATAATGGCATCTAAGAAGTATTTTAAGTTCTGCATTAGCTTTTCTGCGGTAACACCCTTATATTTCTCAAATAAGCCCATAATTTCATCCCTACGGTTAGGTTCCCAACCGGGTAGAACAAAGCCGCCGCTTTCCTTCTCCATGCGCTCGAACATAGTCTCCGGCTTAATGTCTTTAATGATATTTTCATCATAAGCCAATGCCGTGGAACCATCCTCAAGCACCATAGCTAAATCTGTTCTTGTCCAATCGAAGATTGGCATGAAATTATAGCACACCATGTGTACATCTGCCTTGCCAAGATTCTCAAGGGATACCTTATAGTTTTCAATATATTGTTCTCTGGAGGGCAAACCGATCTTAATATCCTCATGGATATTAACGCTCTCGATACCTATTAGCTTTAATCCGCTATCCTCCACCTCTTTTTTCAATTTTAAAATATCTTCAAACTTCCAAGCCTCACCCACAGGGATATCGTGTAATGAGGAAACTACTCCGGTAACACCGGGTATTTGTTTAATCTGATCCAGAGTTACACTGTCGTGCTTACTTCCGAACCAACGTAATGTCATATCCATGTTTATAATTCTTCCTTTCTGTTTCCAGTAAGTATCATCTTTTAAGATAAGTATAGTATATTCGTATTATGTACTGTTTTCAAGATTTATTTATAACATACCATAAAGAAAGTTTACTAATAGCTCTAAACCCTACCTCAAAACCTTATCAGAAACCTGAAATAAAGAAGTTGGATTCTATTTGGAATCCAACTTCTTTTATTTATCTTTAATATAAGTTATTTAGATTACGGTACAGGTACTAAGTTAACACCATCAATATAGTAGGGGGTAGTTTCTCCTGTGCTACAGCCAAGAGCAATTTCAAATGTTCCTACTGTACCTATAGTACTTTTAACAGTTTCATCAATCGTAATATCTACATTATACCATATGCCTCTATGATCTGCCGTACTCCATCCTCTACCGCTTGCAGTAGTTATGTTTGTACCAAAATCTACAGTGAAATCTTTATAGTAAAACCCGTTTGCATCTACTGTATTTCTAGGCATAAATACTTTGAAGGAAACTGCTTCATAATCATTAATAGTTTTACCGTCCGGTAATACTATATCGAGCTTCACTGCCTGATTCCAATCTGTGTTGGTGAGTTTTAGCACCTTGCTAGATGTATTGGTAAGTATTAAACCAGCAATTTCCTCTGGTGTTACTATCGAAGTTGTAACCGTACTCTGCCCCACTTTACCTAATGGAGGAGCTGCACCATCAAAGTTCTCTACTACGAATTCAGTACCATCTGATGTAAGAACTGCTATATCATCCAGAATATAAGTAGCTCCACCAGGTGCACTCATACCTAATCCAATTTCGATAGCTGAACCAGTTACTGCTGACACCATGTCAGATGTGAAGTCAAATGTAACAGTTCTCCATGCTCCTTCTTCGCCAAAGCCATTATTTACACTTGTTATAAAATTACTACTTCCATCAAGTGTATCACCTGAATAATCTAAAACTTCTCCAGCAAGTAGATACGCATTTTTATATCTTGCATTTGTACCAGCAAGGGAATAATATCTCGCTGTGAGTTTAGTATAATCGGCCAATGTTGTACCAGCAGGTAAATTAATAGCAATTTTAGGCACTGTGTTCCAGTTATCATTTACTACTTTTAATCCATTAGAAGTTGCAAATCCCTCCTTAACTTCATCAGCCATCTGTGCTGTTGTGATTACTTCAGCAGTAAGTCCAATGGTGTCAAAAGTAGAAACACCACCTTCAAAATCGTATGATGTAATGGATGGATCTGAAGGTGTTACACTCGGGAATAAAGTTGTATAAGCAGCTTCTGCTTGAGCTTGTGTACCTTGATAAAGTAAAAAGTTATCAATAAAGAAGCTTGATGCTGAATTAGTCTCAAAATATAGATGAACACTAGTTGCATCTTCCGGTATTACAACTTCCTTAACAAACTGTGTCCATACTCCCTGCTCTATAGTATGAGAAACTGCATCATAAGCTCCATCCGGATTAGCAGGATTCTTGATTTGGAAAGTCGCCTTTAACTCCTTAGCCTCCGCATCATCATGTTTCATATACGTTATTAATGTAACTGTTTTTCCTGCATAGGATGATAAACTATAACCTGGATTTCCCCATCCCAAACCGGATGTTCCGGGCACTGTTTTAATGCTCTTGTTGCTGTTATATCCTTCATCAGCAAAAGATATTCCCGTATCTATTGTTCCTGTCAACTCATAGGTACTTCCATCTTCAAAATCTGCTGATAATATAGGTTGACTAACAGGTGTATCTCCTCCGCCTCCGGTTTTAGGAACTAGCACAATATCGTCGAGATAATATGTACCACCACTGCAGCTGATACCAATTGCCAATTCAATCGTTCCAGACAAACTACTCAATGTCCCGTTAAGAGTAATTGTCTCTTCGGCCAATGCTGTTGTAAGGCTACCACCTCTGCTTGTAGTACCGATTAATCTAGCATCTGTCCCTTCATTACCAAACTGGCCTGTCAAGCTGGTACCTGCCTCTGCTCTTACTGTCTTATTATTTACGTCTCCTGATATCCAGGCAGCTTTATAAGTAATCTTCGCGTAGTCACCAAGAGTTGTTCCTTCCGGAATAGTCATTTGAACAACTGCAGCTCCATTATAATTTGATGGCTTAACTTCAAGTAAACGGTTGTTAGAATTATTGGGATCAATAATTACTTTTGCTGTTATAGCAGTTGCACCCCAACCGATTGTTTTTAATGTAGTATTTACTTCCATATCATCAAATATTACAGAGCCTGCAGGTGCAGGAGTGATTACCGGTGCTTCACCTGCGACAGTAACTGAGCAGTATGCTTTAAAGCCGCCATCAGCCGTTGTTGCAGAAATCCTTGTAGTACCGTCACCTACACCCGTTACATTACCATTATTATCAACACTTGCAATAGATGCATTCTCGGACTCCCATGTTACATTTTTATTATCCGCGTTTAATGGATCAAGAATGGCATTAAGTTTCACTGTGTCTCGTTTACGAATTTCTATTTCATTCTGATCTAAACTTACACCTTCAACACGAATAGCTTCTCCAATTGATTCAACTGTAATGCTAACGTTGTCAAGATAATAATTACTTAGGTTGGGTGATTCAAAGTAAAGTATTGCACTTTCAATATCATTACCTAATTCAAAGGTACCATTAAGTGTATACCAAGTACCTGCTTCTGTTAATTCAATCTCACATCCTTCAGGTTGATTGTATCCACTGGAGTTATAATTAACAGTAGCTTTTAACGTTCCATCTTCATCGGCTTTAATATCAGCTTTTATACGAATTGTAACATGTTTTCCAAGGTATTCACCTAGGTTGATACCAGCACCTGCCCAATCAGCACTCTTGCTACTGATTTTGGCTGCCTTACCACCACCATTTCCTCCATCAACAACAGCAATACTTACAGTTCCTTTAACGGAGGTTAAACCATGGGGTCCTTCTTCATAATCATTTACATATATTTCATCACCAACATTTATTTCCATAGGAGGTTCAGGAATAGTAATTCCACCTCCGCCACCGCCGCCTATAGCCGGTGGTTCTGTTGTAGTTGATGAACCTGCTTTTACATCAGATCCTTGTACATTAGTGCCTTTAGCCTCACCAACGGTAACAAGGGTATTGACAGTATCAATTCTACAGTTATCAGCATTTACATATGCCTCAGATACTTCACCGGCACCGTAGAGTAGGGAACTTTCACCTGTAAGATCAATAGTACCAACATAGCCGCCCTTAGCAACATCAATATCAGCTTTTTTACCTTCAGAAACAAAATTATCTACTGTTCCGCCTACTTTGATCTTGCTTTCTGCACCGGCGTTCTTAATAGTTCCAACGCTACCTTTGGTTGTAAGGGATGAACCTTTTGCCTTTTCATCAATCGTAACTTCCTTCGTAGGAACTGCTACTTCGATTTTAGCTGCTCCAGTGAGAGTTAAATTATCGATTTCAGAATCCCCTGCATCGGTTAATACAACATTACCGGCATTCTCGCCACCGCTAACAGAAACATTACCTATTTTACTTCCGGTAGATACAATTTCCATATCACCGAAGGAAGCATCCAAAAGAATATTACCTACATACCCTTCTAAGAATAAGGTGATTTTGCCATCCTTATCTTGAGTAAATGTTAGTCCTTCAATTTCAGAACCGTCTTCCTGCTTAATCATGGCATTAACTTTTGCTTGAAGGTTGGATACTTTTGTATTGCTTCCTACAACAAGCTTAGGTGTCTTTGAATCTTCGTTCTCATCCTCTGTAGTAAAAGATACAATCTCTTCATCTGCCTGAGCTTCGTCGATAACAACCTCATTCATATCAGAATCATATGTATATACAGAATATTCTCCACTTTCTAAGATGAGTTTATTCTTTACATTAACTCCGGCAAGATATATGTCTGCATCTCCAACGGACTCATCAATAGTCACGTTCCCATAAGTCTTATCGATTACAATTACTTCATTCTCCGTATCTACGTTCTTATCTGTAATAAGCAGATCTTCTAATACGGTTATTACAACTTTTTCATACTGGCTACTTCCATCCAATGCTGTTACAGTTATGGTTGCTTTACCGGGTGCAAGTGCTTTTACTAAACCTGTAGTGGTAACATATACTACATCTTTATCAGAAGATTTAAATTTCATCTTCTGTATAGTAGCATTCTCCGGTTCAACATAGGTACTAATTTGCTTTGTTGTATTGGTTGCCATCGTTGCTTTCTGAAAATTAGTGTAAACTCCTTCTACATAAACCTTCTCTGCGGCAGAAGCATTTAAAGAAGCAACACCATTACTCGTTAAGAGCAACGCAGCCGTTAAAACAGCTGAAAACGCCTTTTTAAATAGCCTTTTATTCACTTATTTTCTCCTCCTTCTATCATGAAATAGGGTTTCTTATTTGACAACCTTGAGTTCTATATCGTCCATATAGAAGGTCAGTGCGTCATTATTTTCAGTTTCTATGAATATCATATCTCCTGTAGCACCATCTGCTATATAACAATCAGCCTCAATTTTGGTCCATTCACCCTTTTTAACAGGAATCTGTGAGAGAATGTTATCTGAATTATCTGCCTTCTCTAATTTATTGTTTAACTTAAAGTTTACTTCATCAGGGCCTTCGTCATACATTACATACACACTGGTATGAACTGTCTTACCAAAGTAGCTTGCCTTTATGATGTTATTGGCTAAATTAAATCTTACACCTGCACCATCCCAACCTGCACTACGCTTAACTTCAAGACTAGCCTTACCATTGTGAGCATACTTCGTTGTTATTGTGCGTTCCGAGCTTCCTCTTGGATCGAGTACTTTTTCACCTTCGAAATCATTTTCATAAACGCTATCGCCAACTTTTGCTTTCTCAACTTCAACAACATCTTCTTTAATAAGCTCAGCTTCAATCTGTTCTATAACAACATTATCGACATAGAAATCTATTAAGTTGTTCGCCTCAAAGTAAACATTACTATTTGTTGTACTTGGAGACACTTCCATGATACCGGAGATTTTAGTCCATTTACCTTTTTCTACTTCTACATCTCCACTAACCATCGGATATCCGGTTCCATCCTTATCATCTCTTTGTTGTGAGATCTTTAATACTTCTACATCTTCTCCAGAAGTAAATCTTACCCAACCGGATACTCTATAGGTTGCACCAGGTGTTACAAGATTTGTAACATCTACGGTAGCACCATTCCAGTTTGCAGTACGGTCTGTTACTGATAGATAACCTTTACCACCTTCAGCCGCCATACCGGCAGTCGTCTGAGATACTTTTGCAGCACCTCTTCCAGTGAAACCGCCGCTTGAAGAAGCAAAGTCCTCACTATATACTGTCTTAATGACTTTTACGTCATCTTTCTTATCTTCTGTTATTTCATCATCATCCGGTGTTTCGGTTTCTTCTTCTTCAACATACTCCTCACCGTCTTTTAAAATCTTGATTGTTACACTGGCACTTCTTCCGCTTAAAGCTTTCGCGGTAAAAGTTACTTTTCCGGATTTCTTTGCTACGAATGAGCCATCTTTTTCGATATCCGCGATGTCTTCATCACTGGATGTCCATGTAATGATATCATCGGAACTTTCCGGTGTAAGTTTTGTTTTAAGTCTGTAGTACTCCTTTACATCAAGACTATCTACTGGGTTGGATATCTCAACCTTAACAGCCGGTTTTAATACCGTTACTTTTGCCGTTAACCGATAGGTTGTTCCGGAAACATCGATTTTACAATGAATATTTGCCTGACCTTTTGCTACACCGGTAACAACACCATTTTTCTCATTCACTGTAACAACATCTTCATTGCTGGATGTCCACTCGTATGAGGATCCCTTGATTTTGTTATTGATGTTGAAATTAAATGTCTTACCGATTACAATCGTTTTCTTTGTAGCATTCAATGTCGGAGCTTTTTTTTCTACTGCTGCCAGGGCAGGAACTAACATGGTTGTTACCATTGCTACTGCGAGGGCTAACGTAGTAAGCATTTTACATGCTCTTTTGCATTTCTTACTCATTTTGCTTTTTACCTCCTCTAAATTATCAACGATGTACCTATTGTCTGTCCCGTTATCTGAGTTATACCCCCGTGATATAGTTAACTCTCCCTTAACACCTCAGATAAGCTGCTGCGTACAAAGCTGCATAGTCTTTTGCTTTTGCACTACACCTCCTTTATTTGATTTTTAGTTTACCCCTATATGTAAAAGTAACTAAAAGCAAAACTTATAAAATAAAAAATGTATTTCCAGTAATCAGCAATGCTTATAATCGAGTAATCTGGTATTTGTATAACTAAAATACACTCAGCTCTTAAAAGGTTGCCCCAAAAAATCCGGTAACTGCTTAGATAACAATATCCCATGTTTTATATAGTACGTACCTTCATCGATCTTTACTATAGCATGGGATATTAGTCAAAAGTATTATTTTGTCAGTCTGTTTAGTAATATTTAATAATATATCTTTCTCTTTTTAGCATCATCAACACCTGATTTACGATAAAAGTAAGTGTTTATCCTGTCACGCCACTCCTTAGCACTTTCTAATTGAATCGTAAGGCGTTTTTGAACTCTTTGGAATATATCCTCAGGTATTAACCCTTCCAACCCGTTCCACTCTTCAACCATCTTCTCAACTTCCTGAACACCCTCAAAATGAGTATCATAGATGTGTTGAATTAAGGTAACACCGCTTTTCAACTTATAATCATAGGGAATGTAATGAAAGAATAGTAACAATTCCTCTGGACAGGTCTCCTTTTGCTCATACATGGATGCATTTGGTTCATTATACTGAGAAGCATAGCCTGTACCAGCTTTTGTTCTGTCAACACCCATTCCATTACGGTTAGCTCTGTGGTAGGTGCCCCACCTGTCATACTCATAACCATCCACGTTCGGTCCATAGTGATGATTCGGGTTTACCATCCATCCGATTCCCAGAGGTGAAGTATATTTTTCATAAGTATGCCAAGAGCCCATTAAAATATCCATAATTGCTTTATAAACCTTATCCTTATGTGGAAATATCTGTTTAATCCACTCGGCTGCAATCTGCTCAGAGGAAAGCTCCGTATTCCAGCTTAATCTGCCAAATCCATATAGATTAGCACCGGCCAGATCATGGCCTGTCCAGTTAAAGTCATCTCCAGTGTTAGAGACAGCCGCCATTCCGGTGTGTGTTTGATTGTAAGTTTTACCGGATACTATATCCGCGATAGTTGCATTCGTTTCCTTTGCATACGTATTAAATTCTAATACCTCCTTCCACATAGGGATTAGATAACATACATGCTTTTGCTGTCCGGTATACTCCTGCGCCGCCTGCACCTCAAGGATCATGTTAGTATTTTTTAAACCACCGAATAACGGTGTAACAGGTTCCCTAACCTGAAAATCCATCGGTCCGTTTTTAATCTGTAATATAACATTATCATCAAACTTGCCATCCAAGCCCATAAAATTATCATAAGCGGCTCTTGCACGATCTGTTTTATAATCTCTCCAATCCTGCTGGCAGTTATATACAAAACAACGCCATACCAGAAGACCGCCGAAAGGTTTTAAGGCTCTTGCTAAAACATTGGCTCCATCCGCATGGGTCCTATTGTAGGTAAATGGTCCGGGTCTGCCTTCCGAATCAGCCTTAATTAAAAATCCTCCAAAACCGGGAATAATCTTATATATATTCTGAACACATTCCTTCCACCAGTCAGCCACCCCTTGGTCTAATGGATCTGCAGTCTTATAACCTCCGATTTCCATTGGCGCGGCAAAATTTGCACTAAGATAAAGTTTAATCCCATAGCCTTCAAAAATTTCGGCCATTTCCTTTAATTTATTTAAATAACGGTCTGTTATTAATCCGGTAGCCGCCGATCCACGGACATTAACGTTATTGATAACCACACAATTAATCCCAATTGATGCTACAATTCTAGCATAATCTATAGTTCTCTGATTTACAAGTATTTCCTCTTTTTTCATAAAAAAAGATTCACCGGAATAGCCTCTCTCAATACTTCCGTCCATATTATCCCAATGATTTAACATTCTAAGAGTATTCTTGGGATTCTCTATAACCTTAAGACCTCGGATTCCTTCACCGGTCGCTATTCTTCTCAATAAATCAAATGCTCCGTATAATAATCCTTTTTCTGTCTTTCCGATGATGTAAATACATTGATTCGCCTCTTTCAGCAGATATCCTTCCTCCGTAAGCTGCTCTGTATCTGCAATATCATTTATCACATTCTGTCCCGTTAATCCAAGGACAATTCCTGATTTTATACTGCTTGATGTCTCCTTACCGTCTATAATATTTGCTGATATCTTTATATTTAAAATACTATTAAGACCTTGCGTTAATTCCTTAATAATATTATTCATTATATTACTTAAAGCGTTGTCCTTTTCATAATATATATGAAGGTCTGTCAGTAAATCCTTATCCTTGTAATTATCTATACTGTTATAAACTAGCCAACATTGACTGTAACTCATAATTTCCTCCTTGTTTGCTTTCAAATTATGTCAAATTTATCAAGGATGATTCCCTGTAATCTCTTATGTTATCAATATTATAGTTGTAATTGTTATTAAATTTTATGCTATGTTTTATCAAACATGCCCTAATAAATTGAATTTATCTTTCTAACTTTATAAACTTTTACTAAATATGTGGGCCGTTTATATATATCATGAATCCAGCTATCATGTGCGACATTGTACGCCAATCTATATGTCAATTTCAGCCATTTTCTATTTTGCATATACTTTCTACCTAATGTTAGACAATTATAAACGTTTTGTTATTTAAATTAAGGCGGACACTTCTGCGTCCGCCTTAATTTATGTTTTATAAAATACTAGTTTTATTGGAACGCATTATTTTATTATATGGTTTCGCTCCTGTAAGTTGTACACTTCTTGGATCCGGCTGACTGGTACCGATAAAGATTTCATATTCACATTCATTTATTACCAGCTTTCCGTCATGGTCATAGAGACCAAAAGCTTCATCCTTTAAGGTTAATGTTACTGATTTATGTTCACCCGGATTTAAGTGTACTTTCTTGAGACCCTTTAGCTGCCAGTTCGGTGCTCCCTCTTTTTTAACTTTTACATAAACCTGTATGGTTTCTGCCCCTGACATATCACCTGTATTTTTAATATCTACTGAGCAATTTACGGATTTACCAGGTTCCACTTCTTCCGTATCCACAGATATATTATTGAGTTCAAATGTAGTATATGCCAAACCGTAACCGAAAGGATAAAGGGCTTCGTTTTTCATATAACGATAGGTTCTGTTTTTCATATTATAATCAGTGAAATCCGGAAGTTCTTCTGAGGAACGATAGAAGGTAACCGGGAGCTTACCTTCAGGTGAATATTCACCAAATAATATTTGAGCAATCGCTTTCCCACCTTGAGCTCCAGGATACCATCCAAGTACTATGGCAGGAATATTCTCATCCGCCCAGGGTACACTGAGAGCACTGCCGGTTAATAATACTAATATAACTGGTTTACCGCTATTATATATTTCCTTCAAAACCTCTTCCTGAATACCCGGAAGGTTAAGGTTCGGTTTATCACCGCTGGCAAATTCATTACCCTGGTCACCCTCTTCTCCTTCTAAGCCGGGATCTAATCCAAAACATGCAATTACTACATCTGACATATCACAAACAGCTTTTACCTCTGAAATTCTGTCATTGCGCTCAGGAAGATTTGATGTTTTATCTTTGAATAAATGGCAGCCTTCGGAGTAGTAGACACGAGCCTTATCGCCTACATAATCCTTAATGCCTTCTAAGACAGTGATATATTCGGATGCAGTTCCCTCATAGTTACCAACCAAAGCTTTACGGTTGTTGGCATTGGGACCAATGACACCGATTGTTTTAATGTTTGATAAATCAAGGGGAAGCAGTTTATTTTCATTCTTAAGTAGTACAATGGATTTTCTAGAAGCTTTTAGATTTAATTTTAAATGCTCTTGATTGTCTACCTGATCATATCCGATTTCATTATAAGGTACCTTGTCCTCTGAATCGAATAATCCAAGCTTCATACGGGTGGTAACCAGTCTTGTAACGGCACGATCAATAGTCTCTTCTTCCACCAGACCATCCCTTACTGCTAATAAAAGATTCCCATACATATTGCCACAGTTTAAATCACAACCATTATTCATTGCCATAGCGACGGATTCCACCGGTGTTGAAGTTACCATGTGATGCTGATGGAAATCCTTGATTGCCCAACAGTCTGATGTTACATGTCCTTCAAAGCCCCATTCGTCTCTTAAAATATCCTGTAATAAGGTCTTACTGCCACAGCAGGGCTCCCCATTGGTACGGTTATAGGCACCCATCACCGATTCTACTCCGGCTTCCTTAACGCAGGCCTTAAATGCAGGCAGATATGTCTCATATAAATCTTGTTTTGATACCACTGCATTAAAGCTGTGTCTTACATCCTCAGGACCGGAATGAACTGCAAAATGCTTTGCACAGGCTGCTGCTTTCATATATTTATCATCATGGCCTTGGATACCATTGATAAATCTTACTCCAAGCCGGCCGCTAAGATAAGGGTCTTCACCATACGTTTCATGGCCCCTACCCCATCTGGGATCTCGAAAGATATTCACGTTAGGGGACCAGAAGGTAAGTCCTTTATAAATATCCGTATCATTGTATTTTTGTTGAATATTGAATTTTGCTCTGCCCTCTGTAGAGATAGTATCTGCTACCTCCTCTAAAAGATCTTCATCAAATGTGGCAGCAAGTCCGATTGCCTGTGGGAAAACAGTAGCAACTCCAGCCCGTGCCACACCGTGTAAAGCTTCATTCCACCAATTGTACGCCTTAACTCCCAGTCTTTCAATTGCGGGAGCCGTATAAAGAGTTTGAAACACTTTCTCTTCTAAGGTCATTTGAGATACTAAATCTTTCGCTCTTTCTTCAAAACTTAAACTTTCATCTAAATATGCTTTATAATCCTGCATTGGTAAATCCTCCTATAACCGTATTATATGTCATTTTGTTGTAAAATGTTTAAATTGGTAATCATATAACTTATTTCTGTAAATCACTTCTTATTAGAATTATTTTATAACAGAAGAAAAAGTGACCTTATACCTTAAATTAGTTATCTAAAAATCCATGATACGATAATACGCTTCCTTCGGCTGTTGTTGTTCATCAAATAGTAGGGGCCAGTTTTTACGTTCTTTTACCGGAAAATTATCCAACCAAGTCTCATCATCCGCTACTCCCCATAATGTAACATTATCAATAATATCTTTATACTCGCGAAAGATTGCGAATGCATCACCATAGGCTTTAGCCTGTTGCTCAATCAACTTCTCGGTAGGTTTTTGTATTCCTGTTTTGTCTTCATGGGAGAACATGGAGATATCCATCTCTGTTACCTGTATCTTTAATCCCAGTTTAGCATATTGTTCAATTGCACTTTTAATGTGATCCGCACTGGGGCTATAGATGCTCCAATGGCATTGTAATCCAACTCCATCAACGGGAATTCCTCTGTCTATCATGTCCTTAACCGCTTTATATATCTTATCTCTCTTTGGCTGTTTGACTTCATTATAATCATTATAATAAAGATCTGCTCCAGGAAGGATTTCCTTGGCAAAAAGAAAGGCATAATCCATAAAATCCTCTCCGATAATTTCTGTCCATGGACTTTTCCTCATATAAAGCTCAGTCTTATCTTCAATTGCTTCATTCACAACATCCCAGCAATAGAAATCCTTTTCGTATCTTTGCCCAACAACTCTGATATGTGTCTTTAAGCGATCCAGTAGCTTTTCTTTCGTAGCATTTTCAAATACCCAGCCGGGTGTCTGATTATGCCAAGTAAAAGTATGTCCTCTCATAGCAAGATGATTATCTCTGGCAAATTGAACAATCTTATCTGCCTGTCTAAAATTAAAATTATCTTCCTCCTTCTGAAGACTGATAAACTTTGTTTCATTCTCACAGGTAAGACTATTAAAATGTTCTGTAATTAACTTTGCATGGGTATTAATTGTTCTGGTATTGACCGCCGCTCCGATTTTAAAATAGTCCCTGTACTTATCCTTTAATCCTGCCATTCTTTACGTCCTTCCATTTTAGTTTCGTACCTTAAATATAACATTATGCATGCTGTAGTTATAATCTATTTCATTGAGATCTCATCTATGTTGAATAGGCAGATAAATCTTTCACTACTCTCGTATATAAACATATCCTGTCCATATAAAAGACATTCTATGTTAAATGAAATCGTTTTTGTGAATAGATATACTGTAATTATTATATCATAATCTGCTGCATTTTACCATTGCCTAGTGTCTAAAAAACGGCTATTTCAGAAGAAATAGCCGTTTTAATATAAATCTGCATACTTACCAATTACATTAGTTTATAATTTTGCATCATTGTTTCTATATTCCTCAAAGAAAGCTTAGTCAGCATAGAAATCATTAATGATACCATCATAGATAGCGCTGGCTGCCTCTGCTATCTCGATAGCAGATACATCACCTAAACCACCATTATCTTCGTTGGAACCGTGCTTAAAGCTTAAGCCGGGTACCATGTATACTAAGGAACGGGTTCCCTGTCCCTGTAACATCGGAATAATAGTTTCTTCCACTGCTCTAGGATCTCTCACTTGGCTGTAATAGTAAGTTAAATCCATTTCCTCATCTTCATAGCCAGGTACTGCTGCTACCCATTTGTCATATGCAAATGCAACGTCATCTGCATACTGTGCATCAAGACCAGCAGGCATAACTCTAACGTTACCAACATACATTGTCTGCATCTTTGCGTTAGGTCCCGGTCCAACAGGGAAGAATACAAATCCCCAGTCATCTTCCATCTCCTGGAATTCGGTATGTCTGTACCACTCTGCAGGAAGCATAGCAGCTTGTGATGTCTTAAATGCATCAACAAAGAAGGTATATACTGCATCTTCCGGTTGAGGAAGGATTAAACCTTCGTCGTATAAGGTGACTGCTAATTGGATTGCAGCTAAAACTTCATCGGACTTTTGGTTGTTTTCATATCTTCCGGTTTCTTCGTTAAAGCGTACATAATCAGTACCATTACTAAATACTGCTGCTTTTACAATTTCTCTTTGCCAGCAAGTAATACCATAAGTATCAGTAACACCGTCACTATTGGTATCTCTTGTTAATGTCTTAGCTAACTCATGGAACTTATCCCAAGTCCACTCACCGTTCGCCTGTAAATCATATAATAATTCAGGATCAAGACCTGCTTCTTCGAAAAGTCTCTTGTTCCAGAATACACCTAAGCCCGGTGTGTCATCTTCTTCAGAAAATGCGTAGGTCTTATCATTCATTGTATAAGTATCTTTAATACCTTGGTTCCATTTTTCATCTGTAAAACCGTTAAAACTTGGCAAATCACCTACAGGATACATAAGTCCCTGTTTAATTGGCTCCGGAACCATAGCCTGGTCCATAATGAAGATGTCCGCTGCTGGGTCACCTGACATAGTGGATGTAATAAAGATTTCAGCATATTCACCCCATGCACCTAAATTGGATTGGGTTAATGTGAAGTTATGGTCAGCCTGAAGTTTATCTCTGTAAGCCTTCTGGTCTTCCTGCTTCTGAGTTTCAATTACTTCTTCTCCTGTTGACCACCAGTCACCAACAACAATATCAATACCGTTTAAATCTCTGGGTGCCGGAGTAGGCGTTGGTGTTGCCTCCTCTTCTTCTGGTTCTTCTCCCCCATTGCCACCTGTAGTTTCAGCGGGAGTCGGTGTAGCTTCCGGAGCTTCTTCTTTCTTCCCACAAGCTGCTAGACTTGCAACTATCAAAGCTAGCATTAAAACTACTGTAAATAGTTTTCTAAAATTTTTCATTTCTTTTCCTCCTTTTTTATTATAAAAATGGATAAATTCACTATTAAATTGAATAAAGATAAAGCAATTAATTTCCCCCTCTATATTATAGGTCAAATTACCTATATGGTCAAACAATTATTGGTAAACCTGTTTTACTTTGTCTATCATTCAACAATCACTTCATCTACATTTCTTGTACATTTCATCCTTTATTTACGGTTAAATTCAACCGCCTTATGACGGTTGAATTTAGTTTATACATTCCAAACGCGCACTAGCTTTATGTGTGGAATGTATATTTTTATTAAATAAAACTTAATTATCTATGCGGTTATAATTTACATTTTTATACCTGCTTGGGCCAAACTCTCAACAAAGCCCTTTTGCGCTACAAGATAAATAATTAAAAGCGGTGCAATTACCATGAGCATACCGGTGGATATAATTGCTTGTTGATATGCAATGGAAGGTAATTCTGTTCTGTTACTAATGTTTTGAATATAAGTTGTAAGTCCATCACCTAAACCTGATACTGCATTTGATAATAACCCGAATTTACGCAGGAATAAGGAGGAGTAGAAGGTATCTGTCCACTGCCATACATAGGAGAATAAAAAGATGGAGGTTAACATCGGTCTAGCATCCGGTAACATAATAACAAGGAATGTCTTTAACTTGCCGCAGCCATCTACATAAGCAGCCTCCTCTAATTCCTTCGGTATACCTCTAAAATACTGCCTTAACATAAAGATATATAAACCGTTCTTAAGGCCCATTGCACCGGCACTAACCATAATATATGGCCATATGGAATTTAACAAGTTTACCGGTTTTCCACCAAACAAGCTGATGATGCCAAAGAAATCAAAATATCTAAAGTTAAGATATAGCGCTGTTAAAATTGTCTGGGGAGGAATAACGATTGATAAAATGACCGCCCCAAATAATAAATTCTTACCCGGGAATTTGTACCTTGCAAACCCATAAGCGACCAATGTTGTGGAAGCCACCTGTACCAGAGCAACAACTAAGGATACCCATAGAGTAGAAACAATTGATCTAGGGTAATTCATCAACATGCTGGCCCGTTCGTAGTTACTAGTTGTAAAATTTCTGGGTATATTGATAATAGTAGCATCATATAAATCTCTCTCAAGCATGAAGCTTACGGATATTTTACTAAGCAACGGCTGAAGAATCAGGAAACACAAGCCAAACAGCATAACTCCTCTTGCAAACTTGAAAATACCGTTTCCAATTTTACGTTTCATAAAATAACCGTTGGATAACTTGTTTCTTTCCCGGACATTGTGGAAAGACTCATTTTTTTCTTTTCTTTTTATTTTCGATTTGTTTAATATTTTATTCATAATAGTATACCTTCTTTGATATAATCGCTGATACGACTCCAATAATTACAGCTACTACTGCAAAATATGTCCATGCCATAGCTGAACTGAGGCCGTATTCTACCTTACTTACCATGGTTTGCTTAATCAGATCCATTACCTCATTATCTGTCTTTAAGAAGAAGTCAATAATGGAATATATAACATTTACCAGAATTAAGGAACTTATCATAGGAAAAGTAATTTTCCAGAAGGTTTCCCATGCGGTTGCACCCTCAATTTTTGCTGCTTCAAACATACTTGGTGATATCGTCTGCAGACCGGACAAGAAAATTATGATCTGGATACCGGAAGCTATGGCTATATCATATACCTGATCAACCGCATCAAATACATACATAATCGGTCCAATAGTTACACCCTCCGGTAATATCATTTTCTTAACCGTATCTGTGATACTTGTCAAGTTTGATGTTTCTGCTATAACATCCTTCAGTCCTGCCATCAGGGAGTTGTTTGTTTCTAAACCAACCAATACACCGGAAGAGAGAATAACCGGTAGGAAGAATATCGCACGAACTAAACCTCTTCCCTTAAACTGCTGATTTAGAACGATAGCAATGAAAAAGCTGAAGATAATAATAGAAGGTACGGAGTACGCCATCTGGATTAACTCAGCAATCATATTCGGATAAAAATCAGGGTCTACCGTAAATGCATATTTAAAATTATCAAGTCCAATAAAATCATAAGTAATACCATCTTGAAAAACAACATCACTGAATGCCATTCTTAAAGATTGAAACATCGGTACCAAAAGGAACATGATAAAACCAATGATAAACGGTAATGTAAATAAGTACCCTGTAACTGCATTTCTATATGCCATACTCTTAGGCTTTTTATGTTTCTTTTCTTTCTTCATTACTGCTTACCTCCTTCCACAACATAGTCCTTAGCCGGAACCTCATTGCCGTTATGGCTGTAAGCACTTTCATTGTAATTAACAATTACCTGTGTTCCATCCTCATACTGAGTCATGTAAACACCTTTGGCAAGCTTTTGGTGATCCGTAATATATTGGTTATACAGATGTCCGAAGTCTTTTTTCATCTTCTTATACAACTGGGCTGATTTTTCGGACCATAATGCGTATTCGGAGGAGAAGTACTTGGTATATCTACTATCCTGAAGCTCAAACGCATCAGCTCCCATAAATACAAAGTATAGACCAGCACCGGTCTCTGCAGTCTTAAGCAGATTTTTCTCATAATCTTCTGCAAGGTTCACCGGTTCTCCTGCATAAGATACAAGACCATGTAATGCAATTTCATAGAAAGGCACTTCTTCATCAATGATGTTATAACCTTTCGTTGCAAGATTGACATCGACAATAAAATCTACATAGGGAACAGCATAGATATTACCGGAATTTATCATCATATTATAACCCTTGCCGGAAAGTTCGGAAAGTTTTTGAACCTGCAGATTTAGCGTTTCTTCCCTGCTCACCAGAGATTTTGGATTATAATCAGAACCTAAGTCTTTACCAATATCTCCAAAGGAAATATTCTTTACACCAAGATCAGAAATTTCCTTCGCATAGGCATCCATATTCTTTAGATAGTAGTCAGGCTTTGCCAAATGATAGGTGTACCAGTTATCTCTTTCACCAAACCATATAGGGTTAAACGGCTTTAATTCAGTTATTTTACGATTAACGTATTTCGCTGCATCTCTAATTGCTATAAAATTATCAAAAGTAGAATTATTATATACAAACTGGAAGTTTGAATCCAAGTATAAGTTTACTCCGTTATCATTCGCATAGGTAACCAGATTGTTAAAATCCTTTTTCTTACCTAACTCATCAACGAACTTAACTTTATTCGGTGCACTATGCATTACACCTTCATTAAACCAGCCATTGTACTTAACATTTAAATCTGTAATTCCGATACCAACCAATTCCTTTGTAATCTCTAATGCTTCTTTATAAGAAGTAAGCTCATAGGGTTGTCTTGTCGGTATACCAATAAAATGCTTTGTTCTGTCAATAGCTCCAATGAGTTCTACTGCAACCGGAAGATCGGTCTCTGTTTTCTTAACCAGTTCGGAATTATTCTTCATTAGATAATCGCGATATACGGTTGCCATTTCAGGATAATCGTTACCGTCTATAAAGATATATCTTTGGGATAATACCTCATCCGGCAGTTCTTCCTGGAACATACGAACTGTTTTATCGGATTTTGCAGAGATATCCATTAATGCGCTACGAATCATATAGTAGTTTGCAGCTGCATTATTATAGCTGTTCATTCTACCGCTTACATCTGCTTCTATGAAAGCATAGGAGCTACCCTTCTCTAACACACACAGGAAGGAGGCTTCCTTATTACTGATACCAAACAACGGCATATTCGCTCTGGTTTCATCTATTATAGCATCTCGGTACATACCATAATCCCATCCATAAACATCACTGGCATAATAACTTTGGGATTGCTTCTTATTATTAAAGTTTATAATACCACCGGAACCGTCCGGAACTAAGATAAATCCTTCATCATTTAAACCACCGGCACCAAAGTAAGCCAAAACCCTAAGTTCAACAATTGGATGGGTTTCTTTATAGTCTACTTCATTCAAAGGTACGGATACGACAAGACCATCCTCTTGAAGTTCATAAATTACCGAGATATTAAAGATCGGTTTGTCATGGGAGGAAGTAACATTATAACGGGCGGCATCAATTTCATAATCCTCTTGTGTATAGCCCGCAGCAGCAAAGAATTCTTCGGTTCTCTGCTTCAAATACTCCTGCGTACCCTCACGAAGTACATAAACCGGTTCATTTGCATAATCCGGATATAGTTCTAATAATTCCTCTTTATTATCACTGGGCCTAGGTTTATTGATGTCATAAACCTGATAGCTCATCAACACCTGTGACTGGGTTGATTTATCCATCTTTTCAAAGAATTCGTTAAAGCGGGATTCCGGTACTGCTGCAGGGAATATATAAGACTTTTCAATATCGGCAATTGTATAATTTACTTTAACACCGTTCTCCAGTTTCTCATAGGTAAAGTTACCTTTTTCAATACTGGAAGCATAATTATTCATCTGAGTCGCGCTACCGGATTCTGTATTGTATTTAATGGAGATTGTAGCATTTAAATCTTTCTTAGACATTCCGGTTGCAATTGTATCACTGTCCGCATCTTGAGGATTAGAATACCAGGTGTAACCTGTGCTCTTTTTCACCACGTAAAAATGAGTTGTCTCCGGAATAAAATGAAATTCCAGTTCATCGTTTTCAAACACAATCTCTTCTTCATCCAAAGTATCATAGGAATAAATCTCAATTTCTTCTTCTACTGCTTCCTTACTACATGCAGACACTACAGATAGCAAGAGGCCGATTAACATTAGCAACAGAAGTAACTTTCTATTTTTCATTTCGTTCAATCTCCTCCTTTCTATGTATTTCGTTAATAGAGTCTGAATGTAATCTCTTTATATAGAGATATAAAGTAACCGAAGCTTTGCGTAATCAAACTGAAAAACATAACGATTAGAAAGATAATAATCATCATAGCAACAATTGTTACTAAGCTAGAAAAAATCGCTTTACCAAGGGTATAGTCATGAATCATCATCATTGCACAAAGAATTAAAATTACACACCAGATCATTGAGAAATTCTTAGCTACATAATAATAAGCATTTTCTTCCCAGGTAATCAGATGAGATAATCCAATTAAAGGTATATTGATTAACACGTAAGGTGTCATAGCATAAGCAGTCGCCATATAAATCTGACTGAGCTTACCCTTTCCATCCATCAATGTAGTCAGACTCCAGTTCGCAATACACCAAATTAGGAATAGAACTACAAACGGTAAAACCTGCATAAACAGGTTGAAATATTCCCATTGCGGTGAATAAAACAAAAATCCGGAATAGGTCCATTGCCAAACCTGTGTTAATACTACTAAGGCCAAAATTACATTGGCAGCACCCATGGATCCTCGTTTTTCATGAGTTAAATCCCAGAAGCCGTCAAAAGGCCTGAATATTAAATAAGTGCTGTATCTAAGGGTCTTTCCCAGATGCATTAATTTATCTTTTTGAAATGCTGTCTTTATACTCATTATTTCTGGGCACCCCCTTTTGTAAGTTTTCTAACTCCTTTTACTACCTTAGGTAAAAGAATAATAACGAAAAAACCAGCAATCAGATACTCGATATTCGCCTCTACCCATTGCTTTCTGTACTGCTGAAACGCTTTGGAGTAACTATCCCAATCTCTTTTGCTCTTGAAGTATTTCATCGCTTCATCGTATTCACCCTGACGTAGAAGAGCCCGGCCTATGCCTATATAAGCGAGATCGTAGTTACCGTTGAGCTCCAATACTTTTCTAAAGGACTCAGCAGATTCTTCATATCGTCCTACTTTGTAGTCAGCCAGACCATCATTAATCAGCCTTCCGTATTCCGTTAAGGTAAATCTGGTTACAGATCCTGCTCTGTTATCAAGAACCAGAAGATCTGTTCCCATATGATCTATCGCCACCGGATATTGGAAATATCCCATCTTATTACCAACTCCACCAAAGGCATAAAGCATATTACCCTGGAAGTCATATCCGAAGATTCTACCTCTTACACGGTCAAGGGCAAAATAAGTATCATTATCGAGAGCAGTGATATCCTCCAGTCTGGATGGTCCAACGATATCTCCGCCTGAACCCCACTGCATATCCCCAATCGGATGATAGTAACCGTTTTTAACTAAAACATCATCGCCAAGAGAATTAATCTTACGAATAGGATTTACACGATCAGGATTGTTGGCTAAATCTCCCGGTGTAAAGGTTGTTGTAGTAGCATAAAGGAAGTTTTCTTGATCGATAGCAAGGTTACTGTACTCCGTCGGAACGAACAGTATCATTCTCGCTCTTTGTTCTTTCGTCATTAATCTTTTCTGAATTACTTGGAAGAAGCTGGCTTTTACTTTATTTGCACCTACATAACCTGTAAAACCGCCATCCTTATCGAATTCAAGAAAACCTTTATTTACATTACCCGCTAACAGATATAACCTTCCGGTATTATCAGCCACAGCTTTTAACGGAATAAATGTTTGATCTGCGCTGAAGTTTTCATCATTGGGCTTGGTATAAACTTTGATTACATTTTTGTTCTTATCCGTATGAAGAACTCTGTTGTTGTCGGTATCACAGATATATAAATCACCGTTTTCCGCAACAAAAATATCCTGGGGATTTAAAAAAGTACTTTCTTCACCGTCTAAATTCACGCTTGTAATTTCATCTATCAGATTAAAATTTTTATCTGCTACAACGATCCGATTGTTTCCGGTGTCAACAACATATATGGTTTCCCCCCGGACAAATAAGCCCTTCGGATTTCTGAAATCACCGATTCCTAAATATGTTCCAAGCAAAAGATCTTGCGCAGTGTAGGCATCCGGAGATGGAAGTTCCACATCATATACATCATAATTATAGGTATAAAAGGATGCGTCTGCGGATACACTAACCACTGGAGTTAATGCGGTGATTAACAATAAAAGACCTGCTAAAACTTTACTTTTTCTTTTCATAATATAATCACCTCATTCCTTAATTCCTGAACTTGCCATAGTTTCGATTACGTTACTCTGTGCAAAGATAAAGAACAACAGAGGAAACACCATGATGAACATAGATACCGCTGCACCAACACCTGCTCTTGCAATGGAGCCACCACTGATAATCTGCTGTAAGGCATAGGGCAAGGTCTTAAGTTCTTCTGCATAGATAAAGTTGGATGCTCTTTCATTCCATAGTCTTATAATTGAGAAGATAGCTAATGTCAAGGAAGCCGGTTTCACCAAAGGCATAATAATCTGGAAGTAAATACGTGCCTCCTTAGCTCCGTCTACCTTAGCAGCTTCAATTAAAACATCCGGTATCTGTTCCATAAACTGTTTCATAAGGAACAATCCCATAGGCATAGCGAATGCCGGGACAATGATAGCCAGAACGTTATCGACCCAACCCAGCTTTGTCATAACCAGATAAAGAGGAATGTTCAAAACCTGTGGAGCAAACATTAAGGCAGTTACTACAATTGCAAAGAATGCTCTGCTTCCCGGAAAACGATATTTGGAAAGAACATATGCCGCCATGGAAGCAATCCATATATGGCCCAAAGTGCCCACTACCGTAATAAATACGGTATTAAAGATATATCTGGAAAACGGAACCCAGGTTTTTCCCATTAAAACAAACAGGTCGGCAAAATTATCAAACGTGGGTTTCTGCACCCATAGCCTCGGTGGAAAAAGAAAAATCTCATCTAACGGCTTGAGTGATGCATTAATTGCAAATATCAAGGGCAAAACAAAGAACCATCCAAACAATGCCAGAACGATGTAAACCGCAAAGTCCCCGGCTCTTGACCGATTCGGTTTTCTTTTTTTTAATAATTTCATAATAAATCTTATCTCCCTTACTTATACTTTAACCTGAAAGAAGTATCAAGTTCCTACTTTGTCCAACATGGCATTTACACCTTTCTTAGTGAATATCATCGCTAAGAATAAAATAGTAGCAATTGCTGACGCATAGCCCATATCAAAACGGAAGGAACCGTAATCCATCAAGTGGGTTACTACCGTACTTGCCTTGTAATCCGTACTTGGATTACCACATAGCATATTGGCCACTTCACCGAAGCTAAAGGATTGCATGATTGCCATAACCGCACCGAACAAAAGCATAGGTTTCATATTTGGCAGGGTAATGAACCATAGTTCCTGCCAACGGTTCTTAATACCATCCACATAACCGGCTTCATACTGATCCACACCAACGGTTTGAAGTCCGGCAATAAAGGATAAGAAACCACTACCCAAACTCATCCATAGAGCTACGATGATGATAACCGTCATCATATATTTCGGATCCGTTAACCATAAAATTGGTGCATTGATAAATCCCCAGTCTATTAACAATGCGTTTGCCCATCCATAAGCATCACTACTAAAGAAGGTACCAAAGATCATATACATATTAAATGCAATGGAAGGTGCATAGAAAATTAATACAAGTATTGACCTTAAAAGCTTAGGCGTCTCATGGATTAGCCATGCAAATAAGAATGCCATGATATAACCCAGAGGTCCTGTAATAACTGCCAGTAAGAATGTATTTTGAACCGAGATTAAAAATATATCATCTGCCAGTATTAATTTGGTATAATTCGTTAAGCCGATAAACTTTGCAGGCTCCAATATATTATAATAAGTAAAGCTGAAAAAGATTGAGATAATAACCGGCGCTATATAAAACACGATGAACAAGATTGCGAAGGGCGCTAAAAATGCATACTGTACCCTACTTTTCCACATGCTCTTTAGGGTATATGCGGCTTCTCTTTTCTTTTTTTCTTTCCATTTATCAAAATTTGAACTCATCAAAACCTTCCTCTCTTCCTAAAATGCATGTTACTCGTCCAAGCCCAGTTCCTTACGTTTATATCGTATCTCATCATTGATGGTACGGGTATAGTCAAGCAATGTCTCCCTTGGATCTTCTTTATCATAGGTAACCTTTCTAAACGCATTAATCATGTGTCGGAACGTATAATATCCTCCGGCCACTTCAGGATTACCTTTAATCCATTTCCACTGCTCTCTGATAATATTTGCTTCATCATGACTCCATGCCAGTTCTTCAAAGGTTTCATTATTGGCAGTTGCATATCTGGCCGCTGCACCCATGATACTTTCTAGCTCTCTGGCAAATCGAACCTTAGTTTCCGCTGCGGACCACCATTTTAGGAATTCCCAACATGCTTCTTTGTCTTCTGCTCCTTCAAGCATTACGGAAGCCTGGCCCCAGGTAGCAACGGTCCTATCAATGGTACCATCTTCTTTTACCGTGCCGGGAACGAGAGCGAAGTCCCAAAGTCCTCTGATCTCCGGTGCAAATACACTTAAGGTATTAAACCACATATAATCAGCGACACCAATCGGCATCTCACCGGTACGGAAACGGTTAACGAAGTCAAATTTTTGAGGGATACCATAATGGGTATAGAACATCGTATATAACTCGAATGCTGCAACAGATTTTTCATTATCCAACATAGTTCTGGTTTGGTCATCAGCATACAATTGTCCGCCGTTTTGATAAAGGAAAGCAAGCATTGCAGAATAATCCGGATTCTTCATACCGTTAATTTCTCTTTCCGTAGAAGGTAATGCAAATTGCATGTTGTTCTTTTGCAGCACCGGTAAAAGCTCAATTACATCATCCCAGGTCTGAGGAAGGTCCTCCGGAATATTCATTCCAAGATCATTTTCCAGTATATCCTTACGATAGAACATTACATTAAAGTTAAGTGTCTCAGGGATACCATAGATACCTCCCTGGAATTTATAAGGTACAAATGCCTCAGGATGATACTCAGAAGCAACTTCTTCAAAGTCGTCAAATTGTGTTAAGTCCACGGATGCGTTTCTAAGTGCATAATCTACAGGAATATTGTTATTAACCGTAAGCGCCACGTCCGGGCCGGTTCCTGCCACTACCGCAGGAAGCAGGGTGTTCATATCAATCAGTTTTACATTGACATAGATTCCGGTATTGGGCGTAAAGATTTCATCAATCATGTTTTTAAGTATCGTTGATTGATCACGACCGGAAAGCAACCATACATCGATTATTTTAACTTCCTGATCCTCACCCTCATAAGTACTTCCGATGGTACTGTAATCCTCAAAGAAAGAAGCCGCAAAGGATCTTATTTCATGGGCCGCTTTACCGAAGAAATTCTCTTCCACTTTAGGAAGTTTAGCACCATCTGCGCTAACATATAGATAATCTATATCAAGTTGTGAATTACTTAAGTTTAATACTGTAGTTCCTAAGGAACTGATGTTTTGCTTGAAATTCTCCATGGTTCTGGGAATTACATCAGGGTTATTCACAAATCTTCTTAACTGCTCTGCCAAGTTACCTGCAACCGCCGTCTCAGAACCCTTCTGTCCGGTATATTCTGTCATCTGATCTACAATGTCTTCAAGTATTAAAATTTCTTTTTGCATGGCTTCCATTACATGCGGATATCTTTTATCTATCTGATAATCTCTATAAGGATCGGGTTTTGCTCCTGTCAGTACAAGAATTTGGCGATACATTCCATTCAAACGGTATACACTGTCTTTGATCTGATTTAAAATATTACCCAAATCTCCCAGAGTAACTTCAAGACGGATCGTATGCTTACCTTTGGTTAACGGTATCTGAGCAGGTTTTCCATTTACATCAGAAAGCATGGTAAGTTCCCATCCTGTGCTGTATTTGAACTCCACATCAGAGGCTTCTTCGAACGGTACCTCTCCGTCAATAGTAAGTCTACGGGCAGATACCATACCACGATTGTAGTTCTGTCTTGCTTTAAATGAAATGTTATAAAGTCCGTCTTCAGGCACTTCAAATTCCCATTCAATCCACTGACCGGAGACTCTCCATGCATCGCCACCGATTGCATTTAATTTAATCTTAGCGGCACTGTAAGGTTCTGTATTGGAGGATGCCCTATCAAAGATAGCATAAAGTGTTGGTGAAGAACGAAACTCCGCATCTTCTCCTTGCTTTTTCAGCGTAAACTCTAAATCCGAATTTTGAAATTTGCTTGTATCTATGGATGTTTTATATTCCTCGTAACTTTTAAGCTTTTCCTGTTGACCGATGATCAGCTCACTTATCGCTGCCGGTTCACTGATTGCATTCAGGCGAATTGTATTTTCACCCTTTTCAAAATAGAAAAGATAAGGCTCTACAAAATAGCCCTCATAATCCTTCAGATAGACACCTTCCCATCTGGGAGCTTCTATCTGGGGCGGGCGTATATCATTACCTCGATTATCTTGTTTCTTTTCTACACCGTCATGGAACAGGCCATCTGCCCATATTCTGGAGAAGGTTAGATTATCTGCGCCGGAAAAAGGTATTTTTCCATTAATCAATAGCGCTCTCTCCACATCAATTCCCCTACCCTCCATAGGGTAATATTTAAGGAAGATATTATACAAACCGGTTTCAGGTACATTGACTGTCCACTCTACGTAGCCATCATCCTTTGTTACCAGTACTTGCTCTTCCCCTTCGAATGTATCCAATTTTTCTACATTCTCTCCCGCAGAATAATCAAATAAGTCAATTGCTATTTCATTCTCCGGTCTTATAGCATCTTTGTACTTATCAAGATAGAGAGAATAGGTGTCATCCCTACCGGAATCTTCTGTGGTCTCTGTGGCTTCTGCCGCTTCTACAAATGTTCCTTCTACCTTTGATTCATAACGGTCATTCATAATCTTTACATAAATCGCATAACCTACAACCGCTAATATTAGGATAAGAATTATGTAAAAGCTTTTCTTCTTAAAAATTGATTTTTCTGACATAACAGGTTCCTTCCTTCTTTGTACATATTGCATATATTTTTTTTAAATGTTCCTGATTTTCACGTCATAATATTAGTTTATCTCATTTTTATAATGTTGACTTATCATATATTGCTATAATCCTATCAACTATTGCTGTTCTTAGGTTAAAATTGTTAAAAAAGGATGATATAATACTCATTATTATAGTTTGGGTTTACAAATTGAAACGTCTGTATTAAAATACTAGTATAGTTATTCTAATGATATTTACCAACAAAGACGTCGTTTTGATGTGATATTTTTATAACTTGTGTAGAAAATACAATGAAATTTGTCTGATTAATAAATAGCAATATTTACTAATCTCATTCTATTCTATGACGTTATTTTTGTGATTATGTCTTTTTGTGCAATGTGTATAGATAATTTTATTATTATAATATATTATAGTATAAACTGCCAATAATGTAAACCTTGTTTAATAGGAAAGAAATCGAAGAGAATTTAGAACTTTTTCAACATATTAACATCATGAAAGGTAATGGTACCAATATGAGAATTATGGATGGTTTTTTTGAAAAAGTGGACTACCAGAACAATACGTCCATTCTATTACACACAAACCATGAACCTGAAAATTATACTTCCCATTGGCATACGGCAATCGAGTTAATTATGCCAGTCATTAATAAATATACGATAATAATAGGTAAAACCACTTACGTACTCAATGAAGGAGATATCTTAATTATCCCTCCCGGTGAGCTTCATGAATTAATTGCTCCCAGAACAGGAGAACGACGTATTCTTTTGTTTGATTTCTCATTAATCAGTAATTTAAGAGGGTTTTCTAACATCATAACGGTATTCAACCAACCTAGGTTAATCAAAGAAAGCTCAGCACCTGATATTTATCCTCAACTTCAGGATTTGTTTGATCAGATTACAGAAGAATATAATAGTAAAAACACCTTAAGAGAAGGCGCAATTTATGCACTAATTATTCAAATGTTTGTTTTAATGGGACGAAAATATATGAATACGGAGAATTTATTTCCTGCTGTAAAACAAAACAAGCAAAAAGAATATATCGAAAAGTTTAATATGATATTTGAATATATTAACAACAATTACACTGATGATATTTCATTAGAAAAGATTGCAGGGGTAGCAGGTTTTAGTAAATTCCATTTTTCCAGACTATTTAAACAATTCACGGATATATCTTTTTATGACTATCTAAACCAACGGCGTGTTAAAGAGGCAGAAAAACTTCTCTTAAATCCAAATCTGTCGATTACTGAGGTTGCAATGCGTTCTGGATTTTCGAGTATTTCTACCTTTAATAGGGTATTCAAAAACTTTAAGGAATGTACACCGACTGAATTTAAGAATCTCTATCGTCGGAGGAATCGGTCACATAATGAATAAACTTTTAGCTTAATCATATCAGATAAATTCGTTTTCACAATCAAAAATGTAAAGTTATCTGATTGGGGACGGTAAAATAGGATACTCAACACTTCTTAGTAATATAAATGAACCTATGTTCCAGCAATTGGTTGCATCAGAACAGGGTAAGAAATGGCATGAAAGTTCGAAAAAAACCGGCTGGGACGGAACTCATGAATTTTTTGACGAATAGCAGATCAGTATGTTTCCGTTAGCCAATAATGTATTCCTGTCAGCCGAACATGTTTTCTCCGGTTCTAAGGTTATTGTAAGTTCTGTCAAAGATATATCATTGGCAATTGAAGAAATTGAAGAGCTTGAGATTCAATCCCGTTCCTTTGGAAGCATTGTTAATGTTATTAAAGCTGGAAACTTCCATTAGCAGCTTTAAAATTGACTAGGTTGTTGTGACGTAATAAAAACAATTAAAATGTTACGGGGATGTTGCAAAATAAAACTTATGAGAATATGACTTACCTTACACACAGGTTGAAAGACAGATTATCGATTATGTATGCCTTAATCGAACATATTTGTTCGCTTTATAGACATACATAATCAAAAATCTGTCCGCCAAACAATGCATTACGGTAAGTCATACACTCATAAGCTTATCTATTTTGAAACATCCTTTTCTGATTTGAACTCTTTGAGCTAAAATAGTATTCTTCACTATTTTAAGGGAGATTCCTATACTCCACCCAATCAAAATCTGCATAATTCTCACTTTGTACACCGTTAGAAGAGCAATAGACGCCCATAGTGTTTCCCACAAAGCCTCCTGCCACATCCGTACTTAACAAACGCGCATCAACACCTTCTTTAAGGATGTGATAGTTTTTTCCATCATAACTATAGGTAAAACAAAGCTCTTGCTTATCCGCTTTTATCCTTAGCCACAGCAATTCCTGTTTCCTGCTTAAATCTTCATTATGAACCTGGGTAAGAACATCTTCTTCTCCCTTCAAACACCTTATCAGTTGCAATACCTTAATTCCATCTTTTATAGTACTAACAAAACGGTAATGAAAACGGTTACTTTGTAATAATACAACTCCAGCCTCTTCATCTCTTAACTTTGCTTGAAATTCCATCTTTGCTTCGAAAACAAAACTCATACCAGTCTGACGGATTCCTACATAGCTTGGACTAACCAAATCAGTAATTTTCTCAGGTACCAGCTTCATACGAAGATAACCTTTACGCTTACTTAAACTATAGTTTTCCCAGTTTGGATTACGCAGGTATACAAACCGATACGGAAGATGTTCTCCATCAAAATCTTCTCTAACCGGTATTTCATCTACTGGCGCAGGAGTAAGATCAGGTATTTGTACGGTATCTTCCAACAGACCTATCCCCGGATTAATAACAGGCCATCCCTGCTCCCATATGAGTGGAACCAGGAAGGTTTCTCTTCCTAAATTTCGATAGTACCCTCCATAGATACGGGAGGCAAGCACCACCATGTACCATTCCCCTAACTGCGTTTCTACCATATCACCATGACCAACATTTACAATCGGATAGTTTTGGCCCAGATGTCTATGGGTCAGTATAGGGTTGTATTTACACCCTTGGAACGGCTCGGTTAAACTATCACTAGCAGCGATTGTCACCGCATGTTCGTGACCAGTACCGGCTTCTGCAATAAGTAAATAATATTTGCCATCCTTTTTATATAAATGTGGGCCTTCCGGCCATACAACATCTCTTAACGCTCCATGCCAAAGTGCATATGACTCTCCCACCAAGCTCATGGTAGTAAGATCAAGTTCTTGAAGCCAGATTTCATTATCCCCAAAGTATTTTGCTCCTTCTCGGCGCTCTCTGGTTCCGGTATAATAACATTTCCCATCATCATCAAAAAACAAGGATGGATCAATGCCCTCAGCACCCTTTATAAAATATGGATTAGACCAAGGGCCTGCGGGATCTGTTGCTGTTACTATAAAATTACCCCCATGACTCACATTGGTTGTAATCATATAAAAAGTACCCTTATGGTAACGAATGGTAGGCGCAAAGATTCCACCGGAATGCTCTGCTTTAGTTAGATTTATCTGTTCCTCACGATCTAATATATTCCCAATCTGTTTCCAATGAATTAAGTCCTTGCTGTGGAATATCGGTACTCCGGGAAAATAAGCAAATGTAGAAGTTACCAGATAATAATCGTCTTCCACTCTACAAATGGACGGATCCGGATAAAATCCGGGTAATATCGGGTTTTTAGCCCTCTCTTTCATAATATCATCCTCCTGTCATTATTCTCTAGATATAACATAAATTACAATCGAAATATAACTAACCTTTCAAACCCTATACATTTTCTAACTTCTGATTTTTTATGTATCCAATACAAATTCTAACATACATGATACAAATTCTCCAGCATATACTGATATAACGATTTGAACTGCATTATATTGTTAAGCCTGTGTAATAAATTGCAGAACACTTACTTATTTTTATTTTCTAGATTAACATAAAACAAGAAGCAGTCCTTTTCGTATTTCATTCAGTCAACTGCTTCTTGCTTAAATATTCAATTCATATAACTATATTTCTTCATTAATAATTCTTTTCTATGTATCTGGCTGCTTTTTCAACCATATTTTGCATGGATGCTTGTTTTCGATTGGATCCATGAGTTCTACTGTTTTTAAAGTGAAGATCAATAACACCATCTGCTCCGTTATTCTTAACAGCGTCAAGATTTCTTCCCCATCCATAGCCACCGCTTCGTCTGCTCACATAATTAACAGCCGGCGCTGAATCCACGCCTGCATGGGGCATTGCTGACAATGCTCCTGCCAGGGTATATCCACCAACCTGCACTACTACAGCCCTACGCTCCCAGCTCCAACCATTCCAGATGTCTTTAATTATTCTGGAGTCTTTTTTCGTTAACGGTTCGACATCGGCATGGTTCGTACCAAATGTTCTTTTAATCCAGAACGATTTACCCGTATCAACATCCGTTACATAGGCATTCATTCCTCTGTCAAAAACATATTGAACTTTTGAAAACCAATCCAGTGCACCTTGTTTATCGGCGTTGGAATTTGAGGTACTCATCAGAGTAATTCCTGATTTCATTAAATTATCCTTATTTCCATATAGCGCACCTCTTGTAATCCTTCCTACAATCCCATCTGGAGAAATTTTATTGTCTCTTTGGAAGCGTTTCACTGCAGCCTCTGTAATACTACCGTAATAACCGGTTGCCCTTGGATATGTAAAATAGCCTAACTCTTTTAGAGTCATCTGAATCATTTTTACTTCCGTTCCTCTTGAACCCCTTCTAATTAAAGTCGCTGCTGATGCACTCACCGGAGCAAATGCCATAAATGCTGCGAAACATATGGATGCTATGCGAATTAAGAATTTTCTTTTCATTATGCTGTCTCCTTAAATCATTATGTAAGTTATTAGTTACTAAGATGTCATAGTCATAGTATATTACGTATTTGTTAATATGTCAATGTATTATTTAATATTTATGTAATATATAGTTCATATGTATGTAATATATGGAAGTTACTCATAGTTTTGGAAACAAAGAAAAAAGTATTTTCCTTTGTCTTTGTTTTGTAAAAACAGACATCAGAAAATACTTTTTTCATTATATTATCACCTGTAACTCACAGCTCTTAAATTGGTTCATATCCATGTAACTCAAATTATTGCTTCACATAAGTTAAGACACATGCACCCGGACCTACATGAGTTCCTACCACACAGCCGACCGGATACATAATCATATCTTTAATTCCATATTCATTTGAAAGCTTGTCCCTCAGTAACACAGACTGACTATCCTCCGCCGTATATCCGAGATTGATTGGATATGTCTGATCAATGGCACCAAACTCTTCTATGCACTCTATTATTTTAGCAATCGCCTTATTTGTTCCTCTTTCTTTGCCTACAACTCCAATCACCCCATCCTTAAGTGTTATAATAGGCTTAAACTTTAACAGGGACCCTAAAATTGCAGACGACTTTGATAAACGTCCTCCTTTATGCAGATATTCCAGTGTATCTACCATGGCAAGTAATACTATTTTGTCCTTCATCTTTTCTAACGTATCAACAATTTGTAATGTTGCCATACCTTCATTCCTTAATTTTACTGCTTGCTCAACCAGAATCCGAAGCCCGGTAATTGTCGTATAACTGTCAACTACATAAATATCTTCATAATCCACCATATCCTTAGCAATCAGTGCACTTTGTACTGTACCGCTCAGTTTGCTTGAAATTAATACTACAATTACACTATCACCGGCTTCTTTTGCTTCATTAAAATACTTTAAAAAGTCATCCGGAGACGGTTGAGAGGTTGTTGGAAGTTTCTCTGCCTTAACAAGCTTTTCATAAAAACCGTCGATTGTAATCTCAACACCTTCCCGATACTCCTTATCTCCAAAGATCACCTTTAATGGTACAATGGTAATATCCATCTGCTTTGCCTGTTCTTTACCGATATCTGATGTGGAGTCTGTTATAATTCTAATTGCCATATACTACACCAAGCCTTTCCCAGAGAAGGATCATAAAAATCCTCATCCTAAAAATTAATATTTAAATTTATATTTCGTATTGTTTGTAACTCATAATTCATCTATGTAATCATTTTTATATCATGATTTCATCAACTATTTTTTTTATTAACTTCTCTAAAATTTCAACTTCTTCCTTACTGAATTTTTCTTTGATACCACTCATAAGTCGGGCATTATATTCTGTGTTTGCTCCATACTCTTTTAAAAACTTGTCTGTCACTTCAAGATGATACTCTCTTTTGTCTTTTTCAGACAAATCCTTACGGACATAACCTTTTTTTATTAATTGGTTAATACGATAGGTTGCATTAGGCATAGAGATATGAATATATTCTGCAAATTCATGTACAGACGGATGATCAAGTAAAAAAATAACTTCAAGGCAATAAGATTCTGTTGCACTCAATCCATCTTTTGAACTGTTAACTTTAGCAAATAAATTCTTACAATAATTTGCCCTGAATTTATAATATAATTTTTCAAACTCCTTCTCTAGCATAAGCCATCTCCTTATTTTACAAATTCACGCCTTAATCTTTTTCCTATCATCTAAAAGTTTTACACATTAACTGATTCTGCTTTTATTTCGTGCTTCTCGACATATTTTAATACAAATGATACCTATAATATTTTCGCATATATACTACCTTACCGATATGTACTTAAAATATTTTAATTAAATAAATTTAATTAAAATATTTTAAGTATTTTATAAATATCTTACCATGAATTACATGATATGTCAAATCAAACATATCCAATTATTGATTACCTATAATCAGCAGCCTTTTTAAAGCATAGAATATAATAATAATGTTTCGTTATGAGGTGTAATTATGCAGTATCGATGGATTTATCATACCGGTATCACCCCGTATGAATACGATCTGTTTATACAGGCCGTTGGATCCAATATTCAAAACTATAAACCAATTGCAGTTGCTCACCAAGATGATTTAAGGTATCGTTTTTTTATCTACGTCAATGGAGGTCCGGATATTCCTACATCATTTAATATAATAGAGATTTACAAGCCTATTGCAGGTATACCATATATTACTCGCATTCTTCCGATTAATGTTGATTTATAAATAATGAACAATTCGAAATAAAAAAGAAAGAGCCAAACGACAAATAATAATGGTTCTATAATAAATATTGGGGTGGTACTTCACCCCGATATTTATTTGTAATAAAATACACTTATAAATCGCCTACCACTACTTTCGTACTGCCTCGCTAACACTATGAAAGAAGGTGATTTATA
>NZ_JAEAGR010000008.1 GCF_015999265.1 Mobilitalea sibirica | reverse complement strand
ATATTTTCACACGGCATCATGCGATGCTGTATGCTTATGCGGTGTTAGCAGCCGTTTCCAGCTGTTATCCCCCTGTATGAGGCAGGTTACCCACGCGTTACTCACCCGTCCGCCACTAAGTTATTATTAATTCATCCGAAAACTTCATAATAATAACTCCGTTCGACTTGCATGTGTTAGGCACGCCGCCAGCGTTCATCCTGAGCCAGGATCAAACTCTCATGTTTAAGTGTTTGAACCAGTCAGATAAACGTTAGCCTTGATTAATCATTTCTGATTAATCGTTACAACCATTATGGTTGTTCAAGCAATCCTGTTATCTTTACTGTTTTTGTGGTGTATCTGTTATTGATCACTCAATACCAAATACGGTTCGTGACATACCATTACTGATATATCAAATGAAAAATCTTACTTTAGAGCTCATGTGGAACTCTAAATATTTTAGAATTTTCAGGGTTGTTTCACTGTTCAATTATCAAGGTTCATGCTCATTAAAACACCAAGGTTTCAATGTTTTTATCAGCTTTTATTTCACTGCCGACAAGAAATTATTCTATCATACATTCTGTATTATGTCAACCACTTTTTTAAATAATTTTAATTTCTTTATTATCTAAACTCCTTTGTGGTTGCCCCTCATCAGCGGCGGAAGTTAATCTTACTACATCTGTAGAACAAAGTCAAGCATAAATTATATTAATTTTATATCCAATTTATACCATTCTTATTCTTACATCACTTCTTAGGAGTTAGCAACCAAACCTATTGTCATAAGCACTGTTGTTGCTTTCCCCTATCAGAGGTGATGTTTATTGTATCATCTTTTAAAATCAAAGTCAAGGCTAAATTGTTTTAATTTCATATTCAATTTTAAATATTATTTTAGAACATAAAAGGATTATCCCCTCAGGAATAATCCTTTTACCACGATTACTATCTTGCTTCATTTATCTATTACTCAATATGCTATTTCTGCACCAGATGCACTGCAAATCCACCAATCTCTTCATTCAGATATATCGCAACTAATTTATCATTCTTACCATACTTCTTGCTATCTTCATTAAAGGTAAAGCCTTGTGCTTCCAAATGAAAGATTGCTCTTTCGATATAATTCGTCTGGATTGCAATATGTCCTTTTTGTCCCAGATATGGTTGCTTCATAACCTCAATACCGGTACCGGCAAAGATAGAGCTGTTACCTACGTTTTTTGCAAATCCGAAAAGCTTCTCAAAAGAGGTTGCTACTTGATCAGCTTCATTTTCATCTGTCGCATTAATTCCGATATGACGGAGCTCAAAGCCCAGCATCAGCGTTACAGCTTTTTTCGTAAGCTCTGTGATTTTGTCAAATTCTCCGGCTTTAATAAGCTCATCCTTTACCATCCAGCTTCCGCCGCAGGCTATGATCTTAGAAAAATCTAAATAGGAGATAAGATTTTTTTCATTGATTCCCCCGGTAGGCATGAATTTCATATTAACATAAGGGGCTGACATAGCTTTTATCATATTTAAACCACCGGCTGCTTCCGCAGGAAAAAACTTCACTACTTCAAGGCCGAGTTCAATGGCTGCTTCAATATCGGTAGGACTGGAGCATCCTGGAGTAATCGGAATATTTTTATCTACACAATAACGCACTACCTTAGGATTAAGTCCGGGGCTTACGATAAATGTAGCTCCGGCATTGACTGCTAGATCTACCTGTTCGGTTGTCAGCACTGTTCCTGCACCAATTAACATATCAGGAAATGCTTTTCTCATCTGACGTATAGATTCCTCTGCTGCCGCTGTACGAAAGGTAACCTCTGCACAGGGAAGTCCCCCATCACATAAAGCCTTTGCTAAAGGCACTGCATCCTTTGCATCGTCTAATTTAATTACAGGTACAATACCCATTTTCTGAATTTTACTTAATACTTCGTTCATTTCTTTATGCTCCTTTTATATAATGTTTTGATAACTCTCACATATCCGCAGATAATTAGTTATAATAAGCTGTCCTACTACAATTCTATCACTGGCTGTGAATTAACCAGTAAATCAAATACAAAATAACCATCTTTAATATACCTTTGACTATATGTATTTATAGCAGTTTTGTAGCGTTTATGATAAAACCTAATAACAAATTATTATCATAAATCAAACTTAAGATTTCACTGTCCTCAATCATGATAAAGGCCTCTTTCCCAAAGCTCGTGCCGCTAAATACAGTAAGTAGGATGGATAACAGCCATATGATAATGAAACCATGTAATAATCCCGCAAAGAAACCGGTAAATTTATTAATCTGTTTTAAAACAGGCAGTTTACTGATGATATTGAGGGCAAAACTGATAATCCATAGGACAATCAATATAACTACAAATGAAGCACTAAAGGCAATTGCCTTAATAATGATGTCTGTTATATTGGTTACAAGATAATCTTTAAATTCTCCTACCTTCGATTCTTTATTCTCTATAAGATTATCCCTTATGGATTTCGGAAGAAACAAACCTTCTATATAAGTATCTTCCTGTGAGGTCTCGATCTCTTCATTATTCATCTCTAGGGCTTGTTCTACTTTTTCTCTTACTTTAGAATATACATTTTCATTATTTTTAAGAATATTGTTGACTGTAGGACTGATGGTAGCAGTTAAAAGGATTGCAAGTATTAAGGAGAACATAGAAAAAACTGTTTTAATAAATCCAACCTTATATCCAATCAATGCATTTACCGCAATAAAACCCACAACAAAGATTAATAGCCAATTCATATAAAAATCCTCCCATATCCGGAACTTCCGCCTTCATCTAAACGTTACCGTTATTTGATACCTTACTATAGATATATTACATCACTCATTTTTATTCCAATAATTGAATTGATGATATTTCATCTGGATGAATCAAAAAATATCGGTCTAACTGATTAATTGGAAAAAAGCCTTCTATATTACTTTCAAAGGTATACTCGAATTTTGTACTGCCGTCGGTTTTTAATACAAGACATGACAATGTATCGTATAGTATGATTTCATCTCCTGTAAGATAAATCGTATGATATTTAAAATCTATCTTCTTGTTAAGTGTTTTTTCTCCTTTTAAATCATACAAAATGATCTGCTGATCGGACGTATTATTGCCGGCTAAGACTAAACCTGCATACATCGTATTGTAAAGTATACTCTTTATTTCAGTTTCATAAGTCTCTTCGATGATTAATTCCGGTTTTTCCTTCATGGAATATAACATGATTCCATCCTCTTTAAAAGCGGCAACCGTATTATTATCTAAAAAGCTTACTCTTGGCACGACGATACCCTCGTAGCTATATCCGCCTACAAAACCATCTGTATGACTTTTTCCTACTTCACCAAAATTATAAAACGATACCGTACTGATCAGTTCTCCGCTATTTATCGTAAGGTATGATACAACTAGCTTTTTACCATCTTCTGACAATGAGATATCCATAGGATAGCCTTCTTTTTTAAAGTCAGTTACTTTACCCTCGATTAACTCTCTTCCATCTTTGCTATATAAAGATAAGTAGTTGATTTCTCCCTCTTCCATTAAAACAGCAACCACTCCTTGGGAAGCCACCTCAATCTTAATGATATCATGTAGGGTTTTTATCGGTCCTACTTCTCCCTTTTCATTATATATATGTATTGCTTTGTTTCCTCTGTCTGCTATCGCAACGTATTTGCCGCTGGAATCCGCAATCGGATCATTCATTTCATAGGCTCCGTTCCAGAGAAGATCACCATCCCTGGCGATTGCCACAGCACCATCCCTACTATAACGGACAACACTGCTGCCGGCTTCCAGATAACCGGCTAAACTATGTACTTCATTTGGTATAGATTTGATCACCTCATAGCTTTGATAGGTTTTGTTATACAGTCTTAGCACATATAGAATTCCAATTACAGCTATGGTGAAGAAAAGAGCGCAGAAAAAAAACATCTTGCCCCTACGATATCTCTTCTTTCTTTTCCCGTATTCTCTTAAAGTTTGTCCTTCGTTACCCTTAGCCATAATTTACTCCTAATCAGAATACTTTACAGTGATTATACCTCATTTATTAATAGATGGCACTATTTTTTTATAAAAAACCGAAAGATAAATATGATAAAAGGGTACAGCTAAATGACATTACCTGAGAAAGGTTTTGCCATTTTGCTATACCCTTACCATAATACGTGACAACTATTAATTACTCTCTACGGTACGATTAATTTTTGACCGGCATAGATCATATTTTCATCTTCAATATTATTTAACTCCATTATCCTTTGTATATAATTAGCAGAATCATATAATTTAAAACTGATTCCCGCCAAGGTGTCACCGCTTACCACCGTATAGTAATTAACTTCCTTTTGAGTTTCTTTCACCGACTCAGAATTCTGTATTGCAGATGCTTGCTCTGCATTGGTTGGAGTACTACTATCTGTAACTTTTTCGCCGGAGGGTGTAGCTTCTGCTTCATCCTCCAAAGGCGTTAAATCTCCCGTAACCACTTCCACATTTAAACTGTCTTCCAAGTCTTCCGTATCAGTTGATGTGGGTATATCTACAACCATCTCATTGTTGTCTGAAGTATAAGAGGTGTCCTTCCTGGCAAAGATAGATTCTACCTCCTGAAGATTCCTTGATAAGGAATCCAAGGTGTCCTGCATATTTCTCATTTGGTCATAGTTATTAAGCATAGCCGCACCAACAATTAAGATAATTACCGCCAACAGAGTGCCTGCGGCATACATTAATCTGGAGATACTTTTACTTTCTGTATCAGCCGGCTTCTTATTCTGTATTATCGTTCGGATATCTCTGGCTACATGATCATCATAGTCCGCTTCTTCACTCCGGGAATTCTTATGTTCAATCATATAGTTTTGCATATCCTCATTTTTTTCATAATAGATGTAATAGCCGTCCTGTTTGTTTAAACGACCACTTTCATATATAAGGAAGGCTTCCTCCTTCTCCATATTGTCAAAGGTAAGTAAGGTCTTGTCCTGTCCTGCAAAATTATCAATATGTGCTTTTAAAATTCTTTCCTTATCTTCTAAGTAATAACCCGGTCCCCCCAAAAACCATCCTACTATCTCTACATCCGTAAAGTATTTTTTAATGTTTTCATAAATTGATGTCCAGGTGTCATTGGAAAATATGATATCACTGGCTGTGTCTATTTCCTCAACCTCTATGACACCCGATATAAAAATATTACGGCAATTCTCTGTCTTAACATATTGCCCAACCAGTACCGCCACTTTGCATTTGGAATAGTCCTCACCGGCCAGCTGTTTTGTAAATGTCATTACATAATCTTCAACATATATCTTCTTTGTTGAACTGCTTTTTCCTACCTGACGTATATTCTTTGGCATCTTAAATGCGGTCTGCACTCTTCCTGTACGATTACCTTCACCATTTTCATTACTGTAAACCGTTTCTATCATGTGACCCGCTCCTATTCTATCTTAATACAAATAAAGTCCCCACTTTATAACCGTTAATGATAAATCATATTACCATAGATGAGACAGGCATTTTGTCAAATTCCGTTTTCAGGGCCTCATAAATTATCTTCCTTATCTGACTATAACAGCCCTAAATCGGTTAATTTCCAGAGATACTCACAGTTTCCAATAAAACCATGCTCGAATAAAGCGTTATTTTCGTTTTCGATTCGCAACTTTCTTTGGTTTTCAATGTCTATTTTTAAAGTTTCTGGTAATACTTAACCTAAGATTCATTTCAATAAACTATGGAGGTACTATGAGCATTTTTGTGAAAAGCAAGAATAGAATAACTTATTTTAATTCGTCTGAAAAAAATACTGCCTATGAACTGGGGCGAATGTTATCGGATCTTATGAAGCGTCATGTTCTGTTAAATAAGACAATCATTTTTTTATGCATCGGATCGGACCGGGCAACCGGTGACTGCCTGGGGCCAATCATCGGATATAAACTTTCTAAATATAAAAAGCTGTATAATTATTATGTATACGGCACCCTAGAGGAACCGGTGCATGCAAAGAATCTAAAAAGCACCGTTGACATGATATATCAAGCTCACGAGGATGCTTTTATCATTGCAATCGATGCTTCCTTGGGAAAATCCGATCATATTGGTTATATTACTTTAGGTGAAGGGCCTTTAAAACCCGGAGCAGGCGTTAATAAGGATCTACCTGCAGTCGGAGATATCTATATTACCGGAATTGTGAATTTCTCGGGCCTATTAGACCACATGTTACTTCAAACCACCCGGTTAAATGTGGTCATGTCCTTGGCAGATCAGATCTGCCAGGCAATTAATTATAGTATTTATAATTTAAACTCTTATACTCTACAATAAATTAAATTTTGTTCATGCTTTGCTTATGGAAGGCAATAGCTTCTGATATATTATTTGCACTTCCGGCCTGGATAATATTAATAAGCGAATCCAGTCTGTCGAGTGTCATAAGGTCTTTTCCTATAAATGGTTCATATACACTGGCTATTTTTATGGTTAAGGCCTTTATTCTGTCATCCGCTTTCCCAGCCTCATCACTTACTTGCTTATATTCTTCTTTCAGACCGGATAATTTCTCTTCATATCGGCTCTTGATTTCTGTTGCAATCACCTGACTTGTCGTATTATCAAATAATAACAGGGCTTCTTTTTTCTGATTCGCTATATCCGCCGCCTCCCTGTCTAATCTGTTTAATTCCTCGTCAAAATTCTCTAGTCCGTAAGAGCTCTCATCCCGGTCTTTTAAGATATTTCGTTTAATTACGGCCATTTTTTTATGATTCACACGAATCTGACTTCTAAGACCCTTTACCTGTAGTATCTCCTCGCGGTGTTTTTCTTTGGTACGGTTACCTGTGATCAGATAAATTCCACCAAAGAATAATACCGTTGCGATATAGGTTAAAATCAGGTAGAATATCTTTTCTTCCGGAAGTATGAAAAAATAAATTCCACAGGGAATGATAAATAATGTAATTAATAAAGTTGTAACTATGATAAATAAATCCCCCAATCCCTTTGGATAATAGAGGGCATAATAAAGTCTTGTATTGCACCAGGAAGGGACATGTTTTTGCTTAAAGATCGTTTTGGCATCCAGATTAAGCTGATTATTCTCCTCCCTAAGATCGGCCGTTTCTGCATGAATTCTCTCAGACACCTTGGAGCTTTTTCTTTTATCTCTTTTTTCCTTCGTCTTTCTAATCTTAGCCTTGATTTTATCAATCTGCTTGTCAAAGGTTTCTTCAATTTCCTGCCTGCGGTTTTTCGTGGTATCCAATATCTCATCAGATATGGATTTTTCCATATTACGAATGCTTTTATCCAACTTCTCTTCATCTGACATCAAGGAATCATACTTGGTTTGATTACCATGTAGCTCCAAAAGATTGTCTTTGATTTCATTTAAAACTTCCACACCACCGGATAACAGATTATTACTACCATCCATGAATACTCCCCCTTATTAGGTATTTTTAAACAAGCCCAAATATCAACACAATCCTTTCTATACAAATGATTACCTATATTGAAAGCTAGCGCTAGATATTATTCATTGTGTATTACGGCTTGTCTCTTTATTATAATCGTATTATAATTTTACTCTTTTTTGTTACCCGGGTCAAGCCTAAGAGCTTATTCCGTTATTCATTCGATAGGAGAAGATAGCAGATAAGATAGCTTATATAATGTCCTGGTATGTTTCCTAAAATTGGCTTCTGGATATTCTCCATATGACTCCAGTATTGGGGATAAACTCATTGGGATCTCTTAGGGTTGTTGCCGTAAAATCTGTAACATACATGGCACCGTCCGGTCCAAACTTTACATCTGTTGGTCTTCCTAATCCTCCTTCTAATGGAGTTACAGCAGGAAAACCTGACTTATTAATTGAAAACGTTGATGTCTGACCGGTATTTATATTAATTCTAGAAATTCTATGCCCTATTCCCGTAAGAATTAATTCCCCGGTCTCTTCATACCTGATTGATCCAAACTCTGCTATATAGGCATCACCTACCGGTCCAAATTCAGAGCTATAATTAAAATCAAATCCCATAATATAAGAGTTCGCCGGAAATGATGCCAGCGGTCTCGGCGGCACTGATGGTATATTATAAAGTAATAACTCGGGTTGAGGTCTTCCCTCCGGTGTAAATCTGGGTGCAGATACAGGCATACCTGCTGAAAAATCCGGCCATCCATACCATTGATTCGGCACGAACATGTGAAATTCATCCGGTGCATTCGCAATTGGTCTGCTTCCCCGATTCGTCATTCCTTGGTTTGCTATATATAGATTATTGTTTAAATCAAATTTAATGCAGGAAGGATTTCGAAGTCCCCAAGCAACCAGTTCGAGATCGGAACCGTCAGGATTCGCTCTTAATATACTACCGGAAGCTTCTATCGTTCCCCTTACAACCTCAACCGGTAATAAACTTGGTTCGCCGTATGGACGAAAGGGTCCCGTCATAGCACTCTCAGCCGCCGGAATAAATGCATTTGTCGTTTCATAATTAACTCCTCGAGCTAAAATAAAATCTCCGGGTTGATCATGAAAATATGGGTGTTCAAAGATCCATTGATTATCCAGACCCACGACACCGGAATTTGTTGCCGTCCCCTGTCCAAAATATATCTTTCCCTCCGGTCCAAACGTTACATTATTATTACTAAAGTCTCCAAAGCTTGGTAACCCGCTTATGATATCTTCCCTGGTTCCATCTTCTCGCAATATAGTAATAACGCCTCTATGGGAGACATAGATATCACCATTACGATAATTAATTCCGGTAATCGGAACGTTAAATCCGTCAGCTATAACCTCAAATCTTCCCTCCACAAGAAATAGAACCCTGGGGTTTCCGGTTGAAACACCTGCTTCTGCAACCAGTAAGCCACCCTCCTCCGTAAATACTAATCCAATCGGGGTATCCAGCCCTGTCGCAAAAACTTCTATCTGATAGCCCTGAGGAACATTAACATCTTCCGGATTGAGGTACCTTTCCGTAGGTTCTATTTGCTGTATATACATATGATTGTGCCCGTATAAAAATCTATATTTCATTCATCATTCACCTGAGTATCGATTCCTTATAATATATTCGGGAATTTTTACGTTTATTCAGGTGGTAATAACCGGAAGTATAGCCTGGCTAAGTTGTAATAATAACCATCCACGGTGTTAATAACAATAATTAATAACTAAATACTAGGTATCAATTTACTCTTCCTCTTCCTTAAGAAGGTCTAGCTTAATCAAAACCTCTTTAAATTTCTGTAAATCAATCGGTTTTGCCGCAAAACCCTCGCAACCAATGTCAAAAGCCTGATTTACAAAATCAGTCTCGGATAACGCCGTTGTTATAATTACCTTGGTCCGTTTCTCAGGTAATAGTCCTTTTTGTTTTTCTAAATCTCGTATTGTCTTTAATACCTTAATTCCATCAACCTTTGGCATCATTACATCCAGGCAGATAAGATCATATGGATCTTCTGCCTTAAGGGAATATAAGAATGCATCCAAAGCCTCAAGTCCATCTACAACAATATCACATTCTCCGTATTGCGATAAAAACTTCAATAAAAACTTTCTGCTGATCAAATCATCTTCTGCAATTAAAATCTTCATAATTTACCTTCCTTTCCTATTCAGAAACAATATTTTTATATGTTTGGAAATCCTTTTCAAATGATTTAAATTTTTCTAATGCATCTTCATGATTACTACGCCTAACTGCCAACTCGATTTGAAATGCCTTACTTTTTAATTCGTCAGCTCCTATTTGATTACAAAGATTTTTCAGATCATTTGCCAGCTTCTCTATAAGCTCCAGGTCCATAACCTCAAAACTTATCCAAAGCTCTTTCATCTTATCTTCAATACTTGATACTACTGTATCATGTATTTTATTTTGCTCATAGGATTCCTTATGAATCAATATAATATTTCCTTTCTCATCCACCTGGATACTGCTTACATTAAAATTATTGTTCTGGGGTGCTGCTAATTTGTCAATCTTCTCGAATAGCATCTCCATCTGAATCGGTTTAGCTAGATACTCATCCATACCAAGACTTAAAAACCTTTCCCTGTCCCCCTTAAGAGCATAAGCAGTTAATGCTATGATTGGCGTGTGCTTCGTACTTCCCTCTCTTTCTCTTATCCGTTCTGTTGTCTCTATTCCATCCATATCCGGCATCTGAATATCCATTAATATCAAATCATAGTTTTCTGAACTATGTAGGTTCAGCGCTTCTACTCCGTTCTTTGCTATATCTACAGAATAGTTTTTTTGAGCTAAAATACGGGATATAACGATTTGATTTACGCTGTCGTCCTCAACCAAAAGAATCTTCATGTCATGTCTTAAAGGCTTTTCTATTGGTTTTGATATCGAGACTTTTTCTCTATGCTTCTGTCCTATAGATACTACTAAGGTAAAGTAAAAAGTACTACCCTTCCCTTTTACACTATCAACCCACATAACTCCACCCATTTTCTCAACGAGTTGTTTGGAAATTGCTAATCCAAGACCGTTGCCTCCATACTTTCTGGTGATAGAGCCATCCACTTGACTAAAGGTTTTAAACAGTTTACTTTTATCCCCCTCACTTAGTCCGATTCCGGTATCTCTTATGGCGAACTTAAGCTCAACTTTATCATCAGACATTGCCTTACTTTTAATTAAAACATCAACTTGACCTTCTTCTGTGAATTTAATAGCATTCCCAACCAGATTGTGAAGAACCTGCTTTATTCTATTGGGATCTCCTATTAAATATTTCGGTAAATTAGAGGAGAAGGAATAATTAAAATCTAAACTCTTTTTTTCTGCATAAGGAGCATGGGTTCTAATGATCTCATCTACCAATTCTTTCATATCAAAGTTAATATTGTCAATCAAAAGCTTACCGGCTTCCATTTTTGAAAAATCAAGAATATCACTGATTATTTTCATTAAGGAAGTCGCACAGCTTTTGGCTATATTTAAATTCTCTCTTTGTTCATCTGTTACTTCCGTAAGCAACGTGAGATCAACCATACCAATCATACCGTTAAGCGGTGTTCTGATCTCATGGCTCATATTAGCAAGGAATTCGCTCTTTGCCTTATTTGCCTTCTCAGCTTCCTCTTTCGCCTTAAGTAATTCGATGGAGGCTCTCTTTTTCTCATCAATGTCAGTTATTACCATGGCAAAATATCCTTCTTCCGGCCGGTACATGGCTATAGAAAACCATCTGTGGAATGCATCTATATAAATCTCTTCCATGGACATACTTTCCCCATCTATAATTACTTCTTTATATACATCTTCAAGCTTTTGAAAAGTATGTTTGTTCTGTGGAAACACTTCTGTGTACCGTTTACCAATTACAGAATCTTTTTGTATGCCAAACATACTCTCATAAGCTTCATTAACTAATACAAATTCCAAATCACATATCTTACCATCATCATCAAAGATTGCTTTATGGTATGCAAAACCGCTTTGCATGTTCACAAACAAAGATCGATATCTTCTTTCGCTTTCAATTAACAGTGCTTCTGCTTTCTTTCTTTCTGATATATCACGAGCAATTGATAATATAACCGGCACTTTATTCATTATAAAATAGTGAGAATTTACTTCTACCGGTATTTCATCACCCTGTTTTGTCAGATGTATTGCTTCATATCTGTAATGGCCCATTTCTTTTGCTTTTTTTAGTATTTCCTTGTCTTTCTCAAGAAAACTTTGTCTGTCAATATGATCCGGTGTTAAATTTAGTAGTTCATCCCTGCTATACTTAAGCATTTTACAAGCTATATCATTCACTTCAATTAGTTTTCCGACTTTTAAGCCTTTACTATGAAGAGTATGCAGATAAATTGCATCGGTAGCATTATTAAAAAGCATACGAAAACGCTCTTCACTTTCTCTAAGAGCCTTATCCGCTAGTTTTCGTTCCGTAATATTTCGAATAATGCTGATAAGAATTCTTTCACCCTTTATTAACGCTCCTCGGTAACTGACTTCCACCGGAAAGATAGTGCCGTCCTTACGGTAATGATATGTTTCAAAAAATGCGCCTTCTTCCTCAGCATTTTCAAAAAAATCTTTTGATATTTGATCGGTTGCTCTTATATTCGTTACATTTAGGGAAATAAACTCCTCATAGGCATAGCCATATTCCATGAGAGCCGCCTCATTCACATCTAATATATTCCCGTCTGTATTGACGAATAATATAATATCCCTGGCTTTTTGGGATAAAATCTCATATCTTCTAAGCCCTTCCTCTGCTATTTTTCTGTCATGAATATCAAACCCCATACCAATAAAGCCCTCTATATTTCCATTGATATCATACATGGGCTTATTCACAACGTAGACCCAGCGATAATCACCACTACTATGCTTTATTCTAAACTCACTTTCATAAGAAGAGCGGATCGAGATTGTATAATTAAACTCTTTATAAAACTTGTTTTTATCCTCGGGGCTTAGATATTCTATCCATCCGGTCTCTAAAAGCTTATGTTCTTCTACACCCAGAAAACTAATTAAGTTTTTACTGTAGTATATTCCTTTCCCGTTAATATCCATCTTCCATATCATGGCAGGAAAATCTTCAAAGATTTTTAAGTAGAATTCACTCATTTTACTCAGAGCCAACTCGAATTCCTTGCGTTCCGTAATATCATATACCGCACCAATAAATCCTGAATAATGATTGTCTATATCATTATAGGGTGTACCAATACTAATAACCCAACGATATTGGCCATCAGCCCCCTTTATTCTGTGTTCCATCCGATATTCAGTTCTACTTTCAAACGCATTTTTGATAATCTGATTACAATATGTGACTTCCTCGGGATGGAGTAATTTCGTCCAACCATCACCAAGTCCTTCTTCCAGTGTTAGACCGGTAAACTCAAGATAAGTTTTATTAAGGTAATTATTTCTCCCTTCCGTGTCAGCCCTCCAAATCATGGTTGGAAAATTCTCCATCATTTTCAGACAGGACTCTTTCGAGCGAATTAACTGTTCTTCATGATTCTTCTGATCTGTAATATCATCAATTACCACCATTACATGGTTTTCTTCTGCAATTACGATCGGAACAAAATTAATTTTGTACCAGGGACTCACTTCATTGCCATCGATAACCATTGTTTGTTGAATTATCACATCACTGCAGGGTTCTTCGGATTCAAGCACCTTCTTAATACCTTTCCTTATATCGCACATTTTACATTTTGGTCCTTCACCACAGCCCTTTTCAAGACTATTGATACATCTCAATCCATCACCAAATCTTTGATCGATGATTTCCGACACATCATGGTCTAACATATCTAGAAAGGCTTTGTTGACTTTCCGGATTACGGTATTCTTATCTATCAAAAGCATACCTATCGGAACATTTTCAAATGTAGTCTGAAGGTTGTTTTTTTCAATTCTTAACTGCTCTTCCATCTGCTTTATTCTATTAATATCCCGAAACACTACAACAAAACCCTCTAATTCACCATTTAAATTTTTAATTGGAGAGCAGCTTGCCGATATATATTTAGTTATACCTTTTCTTGTTGTCAGTACTGTATGGTTTTGCAGGCCTACGGTTTTATCTTCTCTATAAGCCTGTTTAATCGGACTTTCCAGCAATTCATCTGTCACTATACTCTTTAAGTAGAAAACCTTATCAAATGCCATACCTACCGCATCGATGTCACTCCAGCCGGTTATATCTTGCGCTGTAGGGTTTATATATGAGATATTCTCAGCTAAGTCCGTAACAATAACACCATCTCCAATACAAGACAGTGTTGCCGCAATCTGTTCATATGCTAGTTTTCTTATTTGTGTCTTCTTTTTTTTCCCCATTTATTCACCTCAGTATCTTAACTACATGGAAATCAACATAAATAACTGGTCTGCTATAGTTATCACCAACATTCTAAGTTATGTAATTGTGGCTTAAGCATATTTTAAGAACCATTTACAGCTTCTCTACCTATCTTAATAACACCGCAACATATTACTTATGAAAGTTTCTAGGACATTATTAATTGTATATCCGAAATCTACTTTAGTATCGATAATAATTCTCGTGGAATATTGGATAAGGATACCTGTCTTTCAACAGCACCCATCTCATATGCTACCTTAGGCATTCCATATACAACGCAGGATTGTCTGTCTTGTCCAAGGGTTTTGGCGCCTTTTTGTCTCATTGATAAAAGTCCTTTTGCTCCATCATAACCCATTCCTGTTAGAATAATTCCGATGGCATTGTGCCCAACTTCCTTTGCTACCGAATCAAATAAAATATCTACAGAAGGACAGTGACCATTGACCCTATCACCGTAAAATGCTTCTACTTTATACTTTTCTCCGACTTTCCGAATTTTGATATGTTGGTCTCCCGGGGCAATGAATACTTTACCTTGCTCTACATAGTCACCGCTTTGAGCTTCCTTACATTTAAGCTGGGTCTGGTTATTCATTCTCTCTGCAAACATACGTGAAAATACAGGCGGTATGTGCTGTACAATTAGTATACCCGGTATTGTTGGTGGGAGTTGATTCAATACGCTAAATATTGCCTCCGTTCCTCCGGTGGATGCTCCTATTGCTATAACACGATTCTGATTAAATTTTATATCTGTTTCAATTGTATTAGGACTCTTGGTGGTTAAGTGCTGTGTTACATTTGCATTAACAGCTATCTTGATTTTAGATATTAGATCATATATAAAGTTCTCAACATTCCTAGGTGCTTGTACATCTGGTTTTGTAACAAAATCAACTGCTCCTGCATTCATCGCATCAAAAACTGCTTCACTTACGGTACTTATTACAATAACAGGGAGAGGATATTGGGGGAGGAGCCGCCTGATAAATTCAATCCCGTTCATCTTAGGCATCTCCACGTCACATGTCATAACATCCGGTTGATATTGTAATATCTTATCCCTTGCATCATATGGATCAACAGCTTTCCCTACAACCTCAATCATAGGATCTGAGGAAATACCTCGAGCGATTACCTCACGAAAAACCAGACTATCATCTACAACTAACACTCTGATTCTTTTCCCAGTCATAAATGCACTCCTTTTTATATATTTCTTTGGAAATTTTATATCAATTCGAGATGTTTATATCTTTTGATAAACGGAAGGCATTACATATTTAAACCTTGTTGTTTCCCTATTCAAAGATTCTGAATGACCTATGAAGAGGTACCCTCCATATTCCATATGGTCGTAAAGCTTATTTACCAGTCTTATTTTTGTCTCATTATCAAAGTAAATCATAACATTTCTGCAAAAGATAGTATGAAATGTTTTACGAAAAGGAAACACCTCTTCCATAAGATTAAACTTTCTATATATTACTTCATTTCTAATCTTATCGATCAGAACCGAATTTTCATTGTTAATTTTATTAAAGTATTTTGCTCTCCAATGAGCTGGTAAAGAAGCAATTCGCTCATTACTATATACAGCGTTTTTTGCTATTTCTAAGACTTTTTCTGAAATGTCTGTTGCTAAAACTTTTGTATCCCACCATATCTTATTCATACCAAAATATTCATCAAGAATCATTGCTAAGGTATAGGGTTCTTCACCGGTTGACGATGCAGCACACCAAATACGAAGATCTTTATCCTTAACCGTAGATGTAAGGTATGGAAGAACATTGTCTTTAAAGTAATAAAAATGATTCGCTTCTCGCATAAAAAACGTATGATTGGTAGTGATTTTATCCATTAATGTAGTAACTGCTTCTCCGGTTTTATCACTAACCACATAATTATAATAATCCGTAAAATTTTTAAACCCTGCTTGTATAAGTACATTATGTAATCTTCCTGTTACCAGTGCCATTTTTTCTATCTTTAAATGTATCCCGTAATTTATCTTAATATATTCTGATAACTGTTTAAACTCTTTTTCCGTAATAGTAATCATATGTGTCTCCTACCTTATATCTACACTCTTATTAGGCTGGGGCAAAGGGAGACCCTTCACCCCAATTTACAAAATAATAATTAAAAATTAGATTATTATAGTAGTATTCATGTACTCATTAATATTTTCCAAACTCTGAATCGCTTAGTTTAATCTGCTTTGATTTTTCTTTCATCCCATCCAACATACGAATAACCTCCGGATTAACCGCTTTCGTTTCATTATAGGAATGTATATTATTAGATGTTTTTCTGATATTGAATCTTGAAACCTGTTGCTTTAGCATCTCAGCCTGACTGGAAAGCTCTTCACTGGCAGCGGCACTTTCTTCGGAAGTTGCTGAATTTGTCTGTACCACTTCAGAAACCTGCATAATTCCTTGATTAACCTGTGCAATTCCGGTTGCCTGTTCATTAGAGGCTGTAGCGATATCTCCAACCAAAGTAGCAACTTTCGATATTCCGTCCACAATTTTGTTTAATGCATCTGCTGTCTCGTTAGCAATTTTAGTGCCACCTTCTACTTTTTTAATGGAGCCTTCGATCATTTCCGTAGTTTCCTTTGCGGCATTCGCAGATCTTGCTGCCAGGTTTCTAACCTCTTCTGCAACAACCGCAAATCCTTTTCCATGTTGACCTGCTCTCGCTGCTTCTACTGCTGCATTCAGTGCCAGTATATTGGTTTGGAAAGCAATTTCATCAATAACTTTTATAATCTTTGATATGTTGCTTGAGGAATCGTTAATCTCATCCATAGCTTTAAGCATATCATTCATTTGGTTGTTCCCTTTCTCTGCATTTGATTTGGCATCTTCAGCTAATCCATTGGCTTTATTCGCACTTTCGGCATTCTTTTTTGTCTGAGTTGAAATCTCCTCCAAAGATGCTGTTAATTGTTCCACAGAGCTTGCCTGCTCGGTTGCTCCTTGCGATAGCGCCATACTAGAATCAGCTACTTGCTTTGAGCCGGAGGCCACTTGTTCCGCAGCGTTATTAATGTTTGACATTACTTCATTTAAGTTATCTATCATTCTCGTAAATGCTGCTGCCAGAAGGCCAACTTCATCCTTTGAATGAATATCAACGACTACATTTAAATCTCCGTCTGCTATCTTTTGAGCAATACCGGACAGCTTTGTAACAGGCTTTCCAATAATGCGTGCTATTAATATACCAAGGCTAATGGCAATCAGCATGGCTACAATTACGATTGTTGTCATAGTTACTACCGCTGTGTTTGCTATCCTCGTATTGTTTTCAGATTGTGTCTTTGCATCATCTACCTTAAGTTCAACAAGTTTGTCAATTGCAGCCTGCTCCGCATCAGCAGAGATGTGCATCTCTTTGTTAATAAACTCGAAGGCTTCTGTATCTTTATTTTCTAGAGTAAGTTCTAATAACTTATCTAGATGAGAGCGAAAATCAATTCTTGTTTTCATGAATTCATCAAATGCTTCCTGCATCTCATTTGTTAATATTTTCTGTTGGAATTCTTCCGATATAACATTCATTTCTGCAATAATCTCTTCGATTGTCTGATATCTGGCACGTACTTGTTCCGGGTCGCCTTCCAATATCATATTTCTTGTATTCACTCGCACTCGTTGAAAAAGTGTTGCCAATTTAGCCGAATCTGACAACGGAACAGTCATGTTGGTGTACAATATCGTATCATTATGATCTATTGTTTTGATATTAATAATACCAACTATACCTACTGCCCCTGCAATAATAGCAACCAAAATAAAACTAGCAATTAATTTGGCTCCAATTTTCATATTATTAAACCATTTCATACCCGAATCCTCCTCTTATTGTATATTATTTAAGCTATCCACTTCATCTTCTGTTAAAAGTTTTTCACAATCAAGCAATAATTTAACATCATTTCCTGTTTTACCAATTCCCTTTATGTATTTGTTATTCCCCTTACCAACCTCCGGAGGAACAACGATTTCTGTCTCCGGAATGGATAGTACCTCGGATACACTATCGATAATCAGCCCGATAGAAACCTCTTTAATATCTATGACAATCACGCAGGTCCTGTCATTATATTCTCTAAATGGTTTTTTAAACCGCAACCTAACATCCATAACCGGAATAATCTTACCCCTTAAGTTAATGATGCCTTTAATATACTCCGGAAGTTCAGGTACTTCTGTTATCGGCTGTATCCCTATGATTTCTGTCACATGTTTTATCTCTATTCCATAGGATTCACTGCCTAATGCAAAGGTTAGAAACCTACCTTTCTGGGTATCTTCCTCTTGCTCATATAATTCTTGCATTACTGATTCAGCCATGGTTTAGCTCCTTTCTGTTATAGTGATAAGAGTTAAATACTTACCTCCTTTTATTTATTATTCTTGTTTTATATATTGATTAAAATTTTTTATCATATCTACCCGTTTAGATTTACTAGTCCACCAATATCAAGAATCAAACTGATATTTCCATCCCCTAATAAAGTACATCCCGCCAGCCCTTGTATTTTTCTGGTGCTTTTTATATAGCTTGGAAGTGTTTTCACTACTACCTGTTGCTGGCCTAATAACATATCCGCAAAGATACATAAAGTTTTTTCATCCTGCTCAACCATAATAAGTATTCCCTGTGTAAAATCTGTTACCTCTGTCTTAACTTTATAAAGCTCATGCAACCGTAATATTGGAAAGCACTGTCCTCTAACCATTATCATTTCATTACCATCAGGGTCCTTAATCAGGTCATTTTCTTTCGGTCTAAATGATTCCTTAATGGTTGTTGTCGGAATGGTATATCTGGATTTCCCTACACTGATATTCATACCGTCTATAATTGCTAGGGTAAGTGGTATCTTTAATGTAATAGTCGTCCCTATACCCTCTTCACTATCTATGGACACGGAGCCTCCCACAGCTTCAATATTATTCGTAACAACGTCCATACCGACACCACGGCCGCTATATTCGGAAACAGCTTCTTTTGTTGAAAAACCAGGCAGTAATATTAAATTGTAAATCTCTTTGTCCGTCATCTCATTCTCTGTTTTTATTAATAAGTCGTTTTCCCTGGCTCTATCTAAAATCTTTTGTTTATTTAATCCTTTTCCGTCATCCTTTACTAAGATAAGTACATCACTGCCGGCATTTCTTGCTTCTAACGTCACTTTTCCGATCTTCGGCTTTTCTAAGGTCACTCTATCCTTTGTAGCCTCTAAACCATGATCGATTGCATTTCGTACCAGATGCATTAAAGGATCCGATATATGCTCGATAATATTCTTATCTACTTCTGTTTCTTCTCCAATTAGCTCCAACTTTACTTCTTTCCCAAGCTTTTTACTCATATCTCTGACAATACGATGCATCTTATGAAACGTAGTTGATAATGGAACCATTCGAATCGCCATCACCATATCCTGAAGTTCTGTCGTTATTTTATGTAACTGACGTGCCGCCTTATGAAAATTCACAATTGTAAGTCCCTTTAAATCGGGGTTCTGAGTTACCATTGCTTCCGCAATTACCATCTCCCCAACAAGGTCCATTAGCTTATCCAATTTTGCTACATTTACACTGATGATACTCTGGTTAGATGATGTAATTGTTTGCTCTTTACCTTCTTGATAATTCTGATTATTAATCTTTGGTATCATAACCGGTGGCGTATCCAGAATTATTTTCTTAATAGGTTTATAGAACTGTTTAAATTCTTCATCATTGTCTAACTCAATAAGCTCTAAGTCCTTTAGAAATATGGTTTGCTTTAAGAATTCAAACATTTCGTTATATGTTTTGTTTATTTTTACATACAGTTGAAAGCCTTCTTCTCTTATGAGGTGAATACTCTCATCATTTTCTATAATATCCTGGGGAAGATAATAGATCTCATCCGCCATATCTCTCAGATGATGGGTAATCGTATATGCCCGAATGTTCTCCATTTCACATCCATCGTCAAAGAAAATAATCGCCTTATACATATGTAAATTGATTTTGTTCTCCGTTTTATCTTGTGCAATATAATAATGTGATTGCTTCTCAATAACGGGTTTTTCAATTAGCTCTGTAATCGCATTCTGTTGTTTTAATTCTTCTAAATAGTCCTTTATCTTAGACGATAAAATCGTCGAATCCCGATTGACTTTGTCACCTTGTGTGATTTTGTCAAGCTCACCCTTGATAAAATCAACCACTTCCAACACAAGATCGGAAAGTGTTGAATAATCTATCTGTTCAGGCTTATGTTCCCTGAGAAAATAAAATAAATCTTCAACCGTATGAGCCAGCATGGAGATATTATTAAAAAGCATCATCGCTGAGGAACCTTTGATTGTATGCATAATACGAAATATCTCATTTACGACATTTTGTGAATAATATCCTGCCTTTTCCGTATCTAAAATACAGGTCTCAAGTTGTTCAATATTTTGAGTGGTTTCGAATATATACATATCCATCATTGGTTCGTTTGCATATAGTTCTGACATCTAGTTTGCCTCCTTTCCGTTGTTATCTAAGCTGTTGCAATTTTAGTTAAGGTTTCTATTACATGTCCTTCCTTAAAAGGTTTAATAATAAACGATTTCGCGCCACTAGCGATCGCTTCCTTAATCATCCCTTCCTGACCCATTGCAGATACTATAATAACCTTTGCTTTAGGATCATATTGCCGAATGGCTTTCAGTGATTGAATTCCATCTAGAACCGGCATAGTGATATCCATAGTAACAAGATCCGGTTTATATTCTTGATACATTTTTAAAGCAACCGCTCCGTTTTCCGCTTCACCAACGATTTGAAAACCATTTCGTTCTAATATCGTTTTTAAGGCTAATCGCATAAAAGCAGCATCATCAACAACTAGAACCTTAGGCATAAAAAACTCTCCTTTACTATATATTTTTTGGTATAAATGAATCTAATATTGCATCTATCGCATATAGAATGCGCTCTTTTAGAGAAAATTCATAGTTACTCATTCTCCATTTTAGTGTGATTGCTCTTCCTGTTCCCACCAATATGTCAGAGATACACTCACTGTTTATATCTGATCGAAGTAGTTTCGCTGTTTGCGCTTCGTTAATTAATTCTATCAAATACTTCTCTCTTTCTTTTAATATAGAGTCAACCTTCTCTGTTAAGGAGGGCTCGAATCTTAATATATCGTAAGCATGAAGAATAGCTGTAATTGCCGGATAATTCTCATAATAAGTAAAATATGAATCAAAAAAGTATCTGACTGCATCTATCGCAGTTAGTTTTTTCACCTTGATAGATTGAAATATTGCATAATCATATTGTGCGTAATAGTCTAATACCGCTATGATTAGATCATTCTTTGATTTAAAGTGATTAAACAATGAAGCATTCGCAATTCCTTGTCTTTTACATACTTCTCTGGTCGACAGTCCCTGAATTCCCAATTCATTTATCACATCTATTGTTGTTAAAATAATACTTTCTTTTCTTTCAATAAGTGGTCTCTCCATTATATCCCTCCTATACGAGCAAGCGCTCGCTAGCTTTTCCATTGATTGCATTATATTCCAGTTGTTGTTTTTTGTCAATATATATTTTATTATGATTGATTTTGTTTTTATTATGTCGAAATTTATGCGTTTTTTATTCTTGTTGCATTAATTTAAACGCAAAATCGGAAAGGTAAATAACTTACCTTTCCGATTTAGTATTTGAATTTTATTGTATACACCAAATAAACATTTTTCACCCTGCAAATAAACATTTATCATAATTCTCCCCACAACCCCCTACTCAAGCCAATCCCCATTTTTATCCATTTTATCATCCATTCTCAATTCCATTCACTTTTCCCTTAAATCTTAGGCCTTAATCCTGCTGAAATGCAAATAAAGTTGTTTCAGAATTACGGGTTAAGGATCAAGGGTTAAGAGTGTTTTTTATCCATTTTTCTTTTCCATTCTGTTTTCCATTTAGTCTTTCCATCCATTGACTTTTCAAGGCTATACGAATAGAGCCAAGATGCAAGGAATAAGGATTAAGAAATAAAAAACATGGTAGAAAGAAAGGCTTTCGCCTCCTTAAAACCATGTCCTTTGATACAACTTTAGTGTTGAATTTGCTTTTTGATATAAGTTTATTTGGGTAATACATAGTAACAGGCACAAGAATCAAGGGTCAAGTATCTAAGATTTATATTACTCCTGATTTTACTTGTGTCTTATCTTATTATACAATCAATATTTTATAAGCACTTAGTTGAAAATTAATTTAATTGGTATATATAGAAAATTATAGATTCCTATCAAACTAAATACTAATATAAATAAGCAAATTAATGTATATCCTAGTAAAATTAGAAATCTTCTAATGTTTATGTATTTTACATAATGTCTAACTTTCCAAAATTGGTCTTTTATAACCTCCATAGCCCATGATGATTCATAACCAAACAGTTCATATATTACTGGCAGGTAATAACTATTTAATAAGGTACTATAAGTTTTAAATTTACTGCCACTATAAAGTGTTATATCTTTTAAAACCTTGTTCTCTGTTATTAATTTAGTTATCTTAACTCTGAAACTGCTCCAATCATTCTTTGCTTTATTAGGAGAAAGAGGGCGATTATATAGTAAAATATTCCCATAAGAATTAATTTCCTTCTCTGAAAACTGTGTTAGATATACTCTTGTACTTCCATGATAAAATTCTACTTCACCTTCTACATAATCTATGATATGTCCAGTTAAGTTATTTAAAATAATTTGGCTATAAACTTCTCTCCTATTATTTTTATAATCTACATTATCAATTACTTTTATTTTACATATTTCATTTTTCACATCATTAGTATTCTTCTTGTATGCTTCCGACTCTTTATCTTCTAACTCTCTAAATTTACTGTCACTAATTTTAAAAAGAAATATTATACCTATGATTAAACTTGCAAAAATGCCAATACCTAAGATATCTAGTTTAGTTAATGCATCATCATATAATTTAATAATAGGATTAATTAGAAGAAAAATTGTAAACAACAATGATACTTTTCTAATCAACTTATTTCTTTTGTATATTTTCATTGCTTTTTCACTTATTATATTACTTACTTGATTATCACTATTATTATCTTCAGAGTCTTTAGTAAGTAGTTCTGCAAATGTAATTAAATTATCCTCAAAGTTCTCTCGAAGTAATTTACTACCATCAGTGGAAAATAATAAAGACTCCCCTATTAGAGAATCATTTAATACCTTTACACCGTAAGGCTTTACCTCATACCCTAAATGGTCTAAATATCTATTTAAGTGTTGTTTAACCTCTACAGTAAGCATTTCTATATCTAAAGGCATATTTTTTATACTTATATTTTTCTTAGAAATATTTATATCTTTATCTAAATTTAATTCTCTATTAAATTCAATATTATTCATGAATTTTTTTGCATTTTCATTTAAATCTCCTATTAAAATAACTTCATAATGAGATACCGTCTTATTAGCATTAATAATTGCCTCTAGTGTTTGCTTAATAAGCGTTTCTGAAAAAGTATTTTTTGTAGACTTGACCTGTATAGCCTTCGTACTTTTATCTTTAAATTCAATTATTATATCTATTTTCTCTTGCTCTGGTTCTACTTGTATACTTGTCCACTTATTATCTTTTACTGATTCAAATACACTTACCAAGCCCTGTAAGTAATAACCTCTGGAGCCGTACCTACCGCCATGCATAATAGCCATCCCCCTTTGATGCTTTCTTATTACTTTGTAAGAAATTCTTATTTATTCAATAAAATAAATATATTGAATAGAAAATAAAAATTATTTAGTTTCTATCCAATATACTTTTATAATTCTTCTATTATCTTATAAATATTTATATAAATACTCTTTACAATACTCATAAGACATATAGAAAACCATTTTAAGATTTAATTTTCCTAAACTTCTAAAATTCGTCTTATATCATTCATGTTTAACGCATCAAAACATAATAATCGTTATTTGAAGAAAATAAAGCATCATAAATACCCAAGGAATCAATATCTCTATATGAGTAAAAGGTAGATACTTATTTTTATCTTCTCCTCTCCCTAATAACTCCCATTCTAAATCGTATAAACTTATTGGTAAGTTTTTTTCTATTTTATGTATTACAGTAAACTTTACAGAATTTAAGTCCTTATAAGATCTTATTAGTCTATACCACATGTAACTGGTAATTATACCACACACTCCGATTAATATAGCCAAAGTGTTTGACATATGTACTTTATTACTCATTGTAGCCCCAATAACTGATATTAAAACTGTATTTAGGGTTACAAAGAAAGAATTTGCACTTTGCCTTCTTTGGCTTATCCTATCCGCCATTTCTAAATAAGTCTTATATTGCTCTATAATATGGTTCCTATACTCATCCCCGTATTCTTCTTTTGTGTAATTTAATATTGTTATTTCATTTTCATCCATTTTATTCACCATTTATAAACTATTAATAAAGTTTTTTATATTGGCCCAAGACCACTCTATTATTTTGTTCCCTGATATTTCTGGAGGGTTTATCCCTCTTTCATTGCTTGGTACATACATTCCAATCATAGGTATTCCTTCTTCTTTAGAACACTTTATTTCCCATCTTGCTCCATCTGCATAATATGTATTCTTACTAAGAAGCACAATTACTCCATCACACCCTTTTATTTTGGTTCTGCATTGTGTTTTCCAAGAACTAGCCCAAGGTTGCTTAACTGACATATCAACAAATTCAAATGGACTATGATCTAATCTACTTTGTCCAACCAAAAAGTCTCTATATTTGCTATCCTCCATAGCAAAACTTATAAAAATTCTTTTCTTTGTCATATTAGTCCCTCCCACCCCATTAATATTAACTCATTTATACTATAAACAATTATTTTTTCTATATATTGTTTATTGTGATCTAGTTAAAGAAGGTCGTCTATTAAAATACTACTCCCCATAAAGTTAATAACTTTTTATTAGAAGTTTAAATAACTCCTTTATTTGGTTCTCGAATTTGTGACTCCAACTGTCGTTTGTATCTTCCAAACTATCAAAAACAATTATTTCATCATTTTCAAATTTTAGAGTAAGTCTATGGAATCCTTCTGGGTTACATGTACACTCACATTTAAAGTCAGTAAGATTCTTTAATTTTAATGTTGTTATTTCAATATTAGTATCTTGTAAAATTCTACCCCTCAATATTTTATCCTCAAAAACTACATAGGCTTCTAATTCCTTATGATCCACAAACAGATTTTTAGGATAAAATAGTTTAATTGTATTAACATCAATGAATTCTTCTATCTTACATAACATATTGCTATACTTTCTTGATTTATTATCTGAATATCTATGTCCATCAAAATATCCCTTAATCTCTACATAATCACTTTTCAAATTCTATTCCCCCTAGAATTTATTATCTGAAGTATTGCATGATGTGCTTCCAGATTTCCACGGCAATCTCATTAACATCCTTTTCTTCTTTATCTCCATACGATTGCATAGTCATTTTTAATTTCAAGTTCTTATTTTTATCAACTTCACATGTAATCATCTCATTAAAGGAATTATCGCTATCTATCATATGTCCGTTATATGACAAAAATATATGTTCATCCCTTGAGAAGTTGCTACCTAGCCATATCTTTACTGTCTGCTTTTCCATACCATTTATATAATATCTAATTAAGGATTTCTTGTTTGTTACTACATCAATCTCATAGTCAAAATTACGGTTTCTTTGTTTTGTTTGATCTGCTAATTGTGATAAATGCTCTATTATTTCGGTGTAACTTTGCTTCATGAACCTATTTTTATCTCTATCAGTTATCTCCCTAAAGTCAGGTATTAGTCCATCACTTATGCCTACACTTCTAGTTTTTTGCAATGTCTCCATTGTTACCTTTCTCGGTTTCAAATCTGGAATCTCGCCTAAAGGTTCCATCTCTATTCTATCTTTCTTTAATATCTTATATTTCAATTCTTCAAGTTTATCGTAGAAATTATGGTCATTGGAGAAATCAATATATGTAACCCCTTTTAGGTAGAAAGGTATAGCCTTTCTTATGTCTCCTCTAAATCTCACGATTGGTATTATCTTTTCAATATTCTCTCCAATCTCATTAACCAATAATGAGGTTTCATATCCTACTCCACCCTTAAATGATTCTGCCTTTTGTGCATATTTATCTGTTAAGACAACAAGAGTATAATCTGTATCTCTTATATTCTCTATCATCATTCGGTTTAAATTAACTGTTCCCCTTTGTGTAATGAATTCATCTATCTTTGCGTCTATTCCAATTTTCCTTAATTCATTGGCTAAAGCCGTTACCCAATCTTTATGTTCTGGACTATCCCAACTGTAACTTATAAAAACCTTTGGATTTTTCATTTATAACACCTCTATAAGATAAAATTTCTTTCACTCCCTTATATAATAGCACAAAATATTTTGAAAGTTCTGTTTCTAAGGACAATTTTTGCCAAAAAAAGAAGAATGGTTATCATTCTTCCTTAATACGCTTACAGAAAATTACATTCATATCCACTTTCTAATAATGACTTCTTTATATCCTCTTTTATAGATTTCATATATCGTGGTTTAACTCCCGCTACCTCAACAAGATTCCAAAGTGTTATTTCCATATCTTCTTTCTCTAATTGCTTTATTCCCCACTTAATTTTACGGATTTGAAACTCCTGAAGGCTCTCTTGTACAGATTCTATATATTGCTTTGTTAAAGGTAGTTTATCTTTTCGTTTTGACATCCATCCGCTTACTCCTAGTTTACTTCCTACAGTGGTCCATGTAATTCTTTCTGGCTTTCCTTCCTGCATCTCCTTTACCACTTGTTTTACCTTTACCACAAGTTCCTCGTCTCTTTGTTTCCAGTCCACATTATTGCGTCTGCCTTTATTTTTCCGGGCATGTTGTCGTAACCAGTCAATATCGTATTTGCTAAGCCATCTATACAATGATTGATGATCCTGTCTAATTTGGTTACTACTTTTATCAGGATATTTATCTAGTAACTCACCCCACTTCTTTCTTGATCGTCTCCTCTTAGTTTTAAATTCTTCAGTTTCTATATACTTTTTTTTAATATATCTCCCTCCCCCATTATACTTCCAAAAGGGAGTGATACCTAACTCGTCAATACTTTTTCTAATAGTTTTAGGGGTAGAATTTAAAATAGTAGCAATTTCTCTTACAGATAAGTTTAACTCTGCAAGTTCTTTTAATCTTTCTTGCCATAATTCTTTATAAGAATCTATACTCTTTAATCCTATATTGTTGCTATTAGTATTCCATCCTAGTTTCACATGAAACAGTGTATCTAAAGGAATTTCAAGGAATCTAGCCAACAATAAATATCTTAATGCATATGTAACTCTATTATTGTTACGAACCATTGTAGATAACCAACACTGTGATGAATCAGAAAGTGGAGATTGTACAAGATCTAGGTACTCTTGTTCATAAAATTCTTGAAAGTCTTGTTTTAATTTCTTTTGATGAATGTAATTATTCATCCTTGCATACCCTTTTTCAATCAATTTTGCTCTAAATTGACTTTTGAACCACTCCTGATCTTTATGCTTAAATCCTCCTTTAAGAAGATTGTCTATATCTTTAGCCATCCAAAGCATCTTTTCCATAACTTTATCTGTGTACTGTATCTCTTTTTCTACTATACAGTTATCACTTGTAGGATTTATAAACCTTTGCCTATTTCCCGCTCTAATTAATTCTTTACTATTATAAATAGGAGTTTTATGCTTAGGACATATAAAAACCCCAGTTATTTGATGAATTCTGTGCCAATAAGGCTCTCCATAGATTTTAATATCTTCCTTAAAACATTGAGGACAAAACCTTAAATATTGATTTAAATCAATGGAGTAAGATACAAGACCTAATTTTATATAAGTTAATGAGCCATTACCATCTTTCATAGCATTTATAATTTCTTCTGCTCTTTCAGGAGGAATAAATGCTGCGTAATATGGAAAAAGCGTATGATGCTTAACAAAATACTCCGCTGTATATAATGTGTCTACAGGCATATTGGATATTAATGCATCCAGTTTTACAGGTAATTCTACAGTGGCGATAGAACTTCTAGTAGAAAATAAATCCTCGAAATTATGTATTTCTTTTAGATTTCCACTCCTTATACTGTAACGCCCAAGAGTGCTATACAGGATTTCGTCTGGATAGGGAGTAGGAAAAAAATTCATATAACCCCTCCAGTAAAAATATCATTTTTAAAATCCTTAATGTATCCCTTTTCCTTTAACACCTCATAAGCACTCTTGTTATCTTTTTCTCCTTGTTGCACAATATAACGAATATCGTGAGGATTTATCTGCTCTCTTGTTTCCTTTACCTTCCGCTTAGACTGTTTTTTATTAATTACTGCTTCTTTATTTATAGTTTCTTCTATACTACTATCCTTCTCTTTTTCCTTTATCTTATTTAGCAGTTCTTCAGCAGCGAAGTTTAGTTTAATCTTTTCTTTCGTGGTTGATAAAACATCATTCAGATCTATGTTAGGAATATATACATCTTCGTATTTAGCCATTTCCCGAATACTACCGCTTCTAAGGGCTTTAATCATGGGTTGCACTAACTGTAGATTTTCCTTTGCAACTTTTTTAAGGATATTTGGAGTAATGTCCTCTTTCCCACTGGAAATAGCGTAAGCCTGTGCAGTTGCGTAAAGTTTTATTAGTAAATCTGGAATTCCCTGTGTTTCATCATACAGAGTGTCTATTAGTTCCTCTGTAAGTGGGATCTCTTTCTTAGTCCACTGATAGTACCAAATACTTTGTACTAACAAATTCCATACCTTATCCTTTTTTAAACGGTCACATATCATATCTCCATCAATTCCTATGCCCCTTCGTGCCTTTCTAAACTCTCCTTGTAAAACTCCCATGGCTTTCGGTGTTCCTACCATAACTACAGGTAATCCTACATTGTTTACAAGATTCACGAAGAAGTTTAACATCTTTTGGCTGCCACCAGATTTGGCTGTACTTAAATGTTGTATCTCATCTATTACCAGTAATCCTAGATTAGTATTCCGTACAACTTGGTTCATAACGGTAAGCATCATATCTGTTGTTGGTCTTGTCTTAACCATTTTCTGATGATAATTTGTTCCTAACAATCTATCTATGCTAATAAAAAAGTCATACAGTAATCCTTTAATAGAACCATCATAGGGGCATTCAAGTTTCAGCCATGCTATTTGATATGTGGATAATGGTGTTCTATAATATTCTTTATGCACAATTACTTGTGGATATAGGTTTAATATGTGATTAAGTCCTGATGTTTTCCCTAAACCTGATACGCCTATCAGAGTAAATCCACTGGAAGATGGATTTACCATCCTACTATCACCAACAGCCCCATTGCCTAAATGTTCATAATCCTGACGAAACCCTTGTGCTAACTGCCATCCGAAAGGATTTCTAGTGATATATCCTTGCCGTATAGACCTTGAAATTCTACTTTCTAATTTTATGTTCATTGGTAACGGCTGGAACACTTGAAATATCCGGTTAATAAGATGTATCCTATGATGGCTATCTAGTTTTCTTTCTTCTACATTATAAGAAGGATAAAAAGCCAATTTTTCTATTACCTCACTAGCAGTAAGCAGTGGGGGCAGGGCTTCTATAAAAGGATTGTTTTTATAATCAGGTATAATTTGTTCCTTATATTCTGCAACTTCTGCACTACATCCATCAGGAATTAGTATCCTATCAGTCACTTTGTAATCCCTCCTTTTGCTTTATTATAAGCAATTCTATGGGATCTACTTCTTCTTCATTAAAATTGTTATCTTTTATAGGCTTTTCTTCAATTTCTAATTTAAATGCTTCCTTTACCCTATTGGCTGCCTTTTCTATTCTTCTATTTTCTCTTATATTCTCAATTCTTTTTTTATCGCTTTCTTTACCAATAGGCTCCTTCTCATGTTCTTCCTTTGCCTGTTGTACAATATCTTCTATCTCTGCTATCAACTGCGTTTTCGCTTGGGCATCTATATCTTTCATCTTCTTTTTCTGCATTTTCTCTGCTGTCAATAGATATTCTATTTCTTCAATCGTTTTATCTTTGTACCTGCTATTTGCATCAGTTAAGTAGCATATTTCATAATCCTTCGGAGAATCCCCATGAACATATATATAACTCATATCTCGGGGATCATAACTAATTTTTGTTCTCCATGTTTTGTTCCTTGCGTTCACAAAGGTTTGATCCTTTAACATGGTTTTTGAAGCATAATACATATCCTTATATTTTACTCCCTTGGCTGTCACTGTGGCTTCATCAGAAGGCATAAGGGCTAACTTAATTACATCTTCAGCAACACTTCGTAGTGTACCCCCTCGATTTGCTATACCCCAATTAAATATATCTCTTGGAATGCATGGTACATTATCTGCTATCATCATTTCATCACGCCTATAATTATTAAGGATATGGTAATTATTATGGTATAGTACAGCCTTTATTACAATTTGAGTGAATTGGAAAATATCTACAGTTGCTGATGTACGATAGTCTTTATCTCCCCTTTCTCTCCCATCAAGATCAATAGTTCCGGGAATATGGGGTTTATAATAGTCTCCAAACTGTTTGAAGGCTCTTTCAACGAAGGATTTTAGGTCTGCTCTATATGGAGGAGCCAATGTTACTTGAATATTTAGTGTGTTTATAAGGCTAGAAATTCCTGTATTTTCCAATTCACCTCTGTCACAAATCACTTTTTCTGGAATAACATTATGCACAGGCCAATCTTCTTCTTTAATATGTATACCATATTGTTTGCAAAACTCTACCTTATTCATATATGCGTTTAAAAGAGCCATCATTGCAGATGCATAGGATGCAGATTCAAATGAAATATAGATTCCGCATACTAAGTGGCTAAATTTGTCAACAACAAAATAGAGTGTTGGCCGTCCACATACCCAATTCCGATTATATCTGGATACTAAATATACATCTGCAATCGTGCTATCTATTTCGTAAACACCGGGCTGTATAACCCCATCTCCTGCATTACCGGTAATAGACCTGTGTTGTTTTTGAAATCTCTTATTACTATACCGGCTAGTAATTTCTTTTTTAATATTTCTTTCCTTCTCAAACCAATAACGAAATTGACCAAAAGTAGGGATGTCAGACTGTGACTTTATAATGGGTACTTTCACCCCATTAACCATCTTATGTCCATCTACAAAATACTCTTTTCTCATTAGTTCATAGGTTAAGACTAGCGAATTCTTTGCAGTAGTATAATAGAAGCGATTAATCGCTATAGTAAATATCTTTTTAATTTCCTCTGTTATATTAACTCCTTCACCGACAATATCTTGATGTTTTCTAGGTCTCCCCCTTTTAGTAGTTCCAATGACTCTTTCCTTTCCCCTACCGCCACAATTAAGATAATCTGGTAGCAAAGCATTAGGTACTTTCCCCCTTTTCCAGTACCTTTTTAAAGAATTCATAATGCTTAATTGACTCACATTATATTGCTTTGCAATTTCTTTTACATGTTTTCTTCTAAAGGTATTCTGAAATATATGTGGTTCTTCAATAACAATCTCCTTAATCATAGTCCAGTATTTATCCCTTATTTCTTTATATTTTTGAGGAATATCTTCTTCCTTATATACAATTGCCAAAGGATCTTCTTCTATAAGTACAGCACTTTTATCTTCTAAAGATACTTCCAAATCCTCTATCCGTTTTTTATAAGGAACATTGTTTTTATTGATATCAATAAGATATGTGAATTGCTCATCTAGCCATAGTATCCGTTCAAGAATGGGTTTTCCATTATCTCCTTTAGTTTCAATAATAGAGTTTACGCTGTACTTCACAGGCTCACCACTCCTTCCGTTTTTAATGTGGGAAACATTAATGTACTGCTGTTATTACTAATGCTTATGGGCTTGTCCATATCAACTAGCACTCTCTTGTTGGCTACCATATACTTAAACAATAAAAGCCCTGTCCCTTTATCCAAATCGTAATCTTGCTCATATCCGATCAAAATATCTCTAATGCTCCGATCACTCTTGCTAAATCTATATAGTAACCCTTCTAAAAGTCCTTCTATTTCACTTTGACTAAAACCAATATACTCACTGCTATTAATAACAGAGTGCAGCCACTCTATATTCTTTGCCCGTACACTATTGATATCTTTATTAGTGACAATTCCCCAGTCTATGCCCTTTCCTTCTTGCCAATATCTTCTCTCTATCTCAAGTTTCTCTTGAGTCATAACTTTAGAAAGTTCGGAAGCATATTTTATTGACCTTGCTACATATTTCCTTTTTCTATCCTTATCTAGTAATGTGATTAAAAAAGAAGTTGAAAATATATATGAAGTGCTATTCTCCTTGTTTTGAAATTTATTTAGTTTCAAATCTGATGTATCTTTTAAAACATCTTCTAAATCTAGTAGTGGATAATGCTCTCTTATATCTATCACTTGATCCTCCCACTCTAGGAGATAAAAGTAGTTCAGTTGAGTATTTGAAAAGAAATGATGCATACGATTTGTTTTTTTACCAAATATTCGAGTAGCCATCCCCATAGACGGGAAATCCTGCGTATTAAGCCAAGGTTTATAACTTTCCCCTTCTCCAGAGCCTCTACCTTCTTTTATAAATTCTTTTATCTTATTTTCATTCCAGACTAATTTTCTCTTAGCCATCTACTTCACCTCCAGTTTCTATTGGCATATCCCTTATAAATTACATAGACACCATATGCTAATGAAATAGTCCAATTTAAAAATGGTAGAAGAAGAAACAATGTAACTATAATTACCAACCATGTACTCTGCCTTGGATTGGACATATCCACTTCTATATTAATCAATGTCTTTTCATTCTCATTTTCTTTAAACAAGTCGGGAAACTTATTTTGTACAACTACACAAAGTACAAACAATGTAACGCTAAAAATCGTTGTATTTACATATAACTCCTCATTCATTTACTTCCTCCTATTCGCCCTTGATTTAAAAACAAAATTTCCCCTGTAGTATGATTTAACTGTAGGGGAAATTGTTCTTAAATACATTAGATTATTAGGTATGTAGTGTCTAAATTACTGTTTCCTGTACTTTTCTTAGTTCTTTGTAATCCTCTTTTATCAAGTATCCTATTAGGATTGCTAGTGGAATCATAAAATATTGCTGTACCAATGGAATATCCATGGAAACTCCAAATTGATACATTAAATAAAATACTATTAATGCAACTGCATTAGATATAAAAAGTCTTATCATTGTTTTTCTCATTAACTATCCCTCCAGTTTATCTATAAAAATTAATAAATGTTGTTTCATTTTTATAATAAAATTATATCATTTTAGAGGCTTGAAGTGTTGATTTTACTGCATTTTTAACATAAATGTAAAAATCTGTATACATAACTTTTAAACATAACTTACAAAAAAATATCCTCCAAAATTTGATTTTACTTACTTCTCTAAATAAAATACTTAAAAATTTTAGAGGAGTGATACTAATGAAAGAATTAGATATTTTAAGGTTAGAAATAAACTATTTTCTATGTATTATAGAATCAACCCTTTCCGTAGAAGATAAAAACTTAGCAAAAGATGCACTTAATTCACTTATTACCTCATTTATATTTACTAACCAGCATGACTTTTATGAATATCATCTACAGGTCATTGAGGACTATATATCATCCATATCCAACCTTTTGGAAGAAGAATACAGACATATAAGAAGTAATATTCCAATTACCGTTAATATACTAGAATTAATCAAGCAGGAAATAATAAAATAGCCCTGGGGGCTATTTTATTATTGTGAAAATCTGTTTTTTATCCGCATACTCATATTGTCCATCTTTAAATCTATATATCTGATTAGAAACCTTATGTGGATCAGGGTCAACACCAATTAGTGTTTTCAATAAATCTATATATTTGTAACTATTTCTAGCAACAAGTAAAGATGTAGAAGATGGAATCGCTAATAAATGATTTGATCCTACTTTTCTCTGTATTTGTTGCTGCATGTTATTTAATAAAATAAATGATGATGAATAGTCCGTAAGAAATGCCACAGAATATATGTCAAGGTCTTTATCCAACTTTACTAATCCGGTCGATACCATTTCTAAATTCTTATATGCACTTTCCTTTAATTTCGTATAATCATATTTGTCATCTGTTAGTACAAATCTAAAGGTCTCTCCCATGTCCATAGCATATAGAATATTTAAATCTAAAAATAATTCATCCCTTAAAAAATTTGTACTTTCCCTCACTCCAAAATCCTTAGATCTTATAATAGGAAATACCCTTGTATAATCTATTTTAAATCTTCTTTTCCCGAATTCTTCTTTAAGCGTTTTCTTAAAGATATCACAAATAAATTTAAAATCCTTTGCCAATTTATATTCTTCATATGCATCCTGCATTGAAACTGTTGCTTCTATTGTTCCTTCTTCTATCACTAAACTATCTTTCTTTAAAAAAGCATTTACATATTCCTTTCTAAACTCATTTAACATCTTAACTTTAAATTCTTCAAAATTTATCATCCTAAAATCCTCCTTCAGTTTATAAATCCTAACTTTTACCGATTTCTTATACCAAAGGATGCCTTTTACTTTCAACTTAAATTACTTGAAGTTATGTTAAAAGATTTTATATAACAATGATATATAAACTAAGGAGGTATTAAGATGATTGAAACATATATAGAATGGATTTTTATTATACTTATTGCTTATATAACTATATTTAATATTTTAACTGGTCATCTTCAGGGCAAATGGTCTATTGCTTTTAAAAGAAAACTAAAGAGAATTTATTTTCCATTATGGATAATCCCATATTTTACTTATATTTACTGTGTTTGGGCAACTTCTTCTACTAGACCATTTCTAAAACAACATATTTTATTTGCTGCTATATTTCATTCAATTATGGCTGTATTTGGCTATCGGGCAACTTTTCACTAAATATTGAATCCTAAGCAGTAAAATTGCTTAGGATTTTTATTGAAACTTATTACAGCACATATTTGCCTTATTCTGTCCTTACTTGAGTGCGATTTTTTTGATATAACCTGCTATTTTTATAGTTTTTATTACCAGTGCTTTCTTAGGACATTATCCCACTTTCTTACTATGTTTGTCTCTATACATATTTCTATCTGCATTTCTAAAAATCATTTCCATACATCCAATAGAATTTTCGTTATAATCATATCCCATAGATAATCGAATCGGTATTTCTGGATCACATGAATTATAATTATCAATTGATTTTATTATTGCATTTACTCTTGCCTTAACTTCTTTACATTCGATATCTTCCATGAGAATTACAAATTCGTCTCCACCGATCCTCGCAACTAAAATATCAGCACCTACATTTTCTTGTATTAGTCTTGCTGTTTCTTTCAGTAATTTATCCCCTGCTTCATGACCTAAATTATCATTAATAGGTTTTAAATTGTCTAAATCACAAATAATTACTCCCACTGACCTGTTCTTCTCCTTATTTAATTCATTTTTATACTTTTCAAAATAGGTTCTATTATAAACCCCTGTCAAAGTATCGTGATAACTTAAATAAGTAAGTTTTTCCTCTAATTCTTTTCTCTTTTGAATGTTTCTAACGATACTTTCAATTGCTACTAATTTTCCTTCTTCATCATAAACAGGAGTTATATATTCTTCAAACCAGAAATATCTACCATCTTTATGTTTGAATCGTGTCTCAAAATACTGATCATAATCTACTTCACCTTTGAATTTCTTTAAATGCAGATCATAGTCGTCTGGGTGAACAACTTCAAGTGGCATCATTGGATTATCTTTATTTTCTTCTATAGTCATACCGAGATTTTTATAAATAGATGGACTTATATAATCCATTCTATATTCTCCCTCTAAATTATAGGAACATATTATATCATTAGACCTTTCAAATATTCTCACAATCCTCTTTGCTCTATTAAGTTCCTCCTTATACTTAGTGATATCAAGCATGGATAAATAGATAAACTTCCTATTATCCTCTTTAATAAAATCCCTCTTTACACTCATATATATATTCTTATTATTTTTATCTTTAATCGTTATCTCTCTTATTTCAAAATCTTGATTTTTATCTAATATAGCACCAAATTCATTATTTTGGAAAATTTCTTTAATATTGTAGCCAATCATTTCTTCTTTTGTGTACCCAACTATATTAACACAATTTGAAGTTACATCCTGTATAGTGCCATCAACTTTAATCTCTATAAATAATTCCCTTGATAGATTTTGTTGTGCCTTTTGTCTTAGATGCATTATTTCATCTCCTTAATAAATAAAAAAAACATCTGTACCAAACAGATGCCATTAACTTATAAATTATTGTTATAAAAACAAATCATTATGGCAGCCTGTCGATCATAGAATTAAATTCTTTAGACACATGGCTTTGCGTCCTTATCTTTCGATAAGTTTGCCTTTTCATTGAAGTTATTAACTTATTTTTAAGTATTCACTAATATAGGACCTTAGCCCTATATATATATTTATTCTCCACTTTTATTCTAATTCCTCCAATCAATACTAACAAATAATACCAATCTTTAAACTGATATTTTTAAATTTCTTCCAAAGAACTTCTTAGGAGATTTCCGTAGCATAATCCTAATACATTTCATCTAAATAATAAAAAGGCTCCTTCAATTAAAATATTCAATAATATTATTATCTCCTATAGATTGACCTTTTTTATCCATTTCCCTGTGAAAATTTCTAAATGTTATAGTTTCCCTCCTAAAACTCTATTTAAATTTATTAATCATATTTTTAACGCTATATTTATTCAACAATTCTAAGTTTTTATGTGATAAATTTATTCCCCATTCCGGTTTACTTTTTAATCCCTCATAATCTTTATCTTTTAGTAAATTATTAGGACTTTTCCACTCTATAGCAGGGATAAGAAATACATCTGGCATCTTATTATCCTCAAACAACGCAAGTACAAGAATTAAACTTTCGTTATTAATATCAAATTTATCTTTTCTCATAAAGACATAATTTAAATCCCTACATGATTTAACCTGCATCTCATAGAATTTTCCTGATCCACTTTTAATGACAAAATCTACTCCTTTATCATCTACCTCCGTATTAAATACATCAAACCCATAGGATAAAAATTCCATCTTCATTAAATACTCTGCGTACTTCCCAAGTTGTAAATGTGATAACTCACTCCATATCATTCTAGGCATAGGCACTCCCCCTTAAATTACAAATAATTTATTTTCCTATATATTACATCTATTATATCTTTTCTTTAAATTTCCTTCTAGGGAACCTAGTTAGGAAATATAAATTGAATTCTGTTACCAATCTGTTAATTCTATAAAAAAGTTAGATTTTTATAATCCAGCAATACAGCCATTGTAAAATTTCCCCTGAAGCCTCTATCCCTAAAAAATTGGAACAAGAACTTTACATCTGCTATTTTGCTAAGATCTTATATATATAACCCAAAGTTTTTCTTGAAACAAGATTTATTTTTTCTATATACTTCTACAAATAAAAAATGGAGGTATTTATAGATGGTTAAAAGGGATATGTATATGGATAAATATTATTTTAGAGAATATAAGACTTATTTGGAAAACCTAGATAAATCCGAATCTACTGTTAATACTTATTTGGACAATGTAATTACATTTATAGAATGGTTTAATGAGGCAAATTCAGATTCATTCCAACCCGGAACTTGCACCACAGTAGATTTAAGGGATTTTCGCTCTCACTTACTGACTGTAAAAAATGCAAAAGCCAATACGATTAATCTAAAGATCATGAGTTTAAAAAGTTATTTTTATTTCTTGCATTCCTATGATTATATTAAGCGAGATATTGCTCGTAATTTAAAAAAAGTAAAGACACAAGGTCCACCTATCGTGAAGTCTATAGATGAGCAGACATTCCGAAAAGTAAGGAGAGAAATATATAGAAGTGGATATAAACACCATGTAGCATTAATTGAATTGCTTAGACATGCTCTCCGAATTAATGAGATTATAGCATTAAAAATCGGTAATCTCCATTTAAAAGAAAAAGGTTCCTTTATAATGGTCTATGGTAAGCAAGGAAAATATAGAAAAGTTCCTATAAATTCAGATTGCCGTAATGCCCTAAAAGACTATTTAGAAATGCGACAAAAAATTAAAAGCCCGTATGATAATCTATTTCTATCTGAACGAAAAACACCTTACACGAGGTCGGGACTATGGAAAATAATTGATAAGTATTCTGCTAAAATAGGAACTCATATATCTCCTCATCAGTTTAGACATTATGCAATTAAGAAGATGGTTGATGAAGGAGTACCCTTAACTGTAATTGCAAGTTTAGTGGGTCATTCTTCCATCCAGTTACTGTCAGATGTATATGCAGTACCCCTAGAGGAAGATAAAGAGGCCGCAATCGAAAAATTATAATTCAATATTAAAACTGCTCTAAATTCTAAAGAACTCTACTTTTATTACAGGTAGAGTTCTTATTTTATGAATTGCTTGTTATTCTTTTTTATTAAACAATGGAGAACAATACTGAAATCTATTTATTAAAACTTCCTTGATGGTTCATTATATTATAAATCCATCCTCACACCATTGTTCCGTAGCCACTCTTTTCTTTCTTTATAATCGGGTATAATGGATTCTACTAAGTTCCAATATTCTTTAGAGTGATTCATATGAACCATATGGCACATTTCGTGAATAACGATATAATCTAACACATGGGCAGGAGCCATTACACACCTCCAATTAAATAGCAACTTATTATTTGAAGTGCAACTTCCCCACCGTTTTTGTTGTTCCTTTACCACTATATCAGAAGGCTCCATCTTGAAATAAGGTTGAAAATAAATAATTCTTTTTTTAATTTTCTCTAAAGCCTTTTCACGATACCATTCTTGTAATGCCATTCTTAGAATCGTTTCATTGCTCGTATTTGTAGTAATATAAAATTTACCTTGATGGAGTTTTACTTCTGGCTTTGCTTTGGATTGATCTATTATTATTTGGAGGGAGTAATTTCTGCCTAAATACATAAAAGATTCTCCATTAACAAGTTCCTTATGGATTTTTATATATTTCATATTTTTGTACTCAAATAACTTCTGAACAATCCAGTTTGCTTTACTCCTCACCTTCTTTATAATATCATCTTCAGATGTCCCTATAGGAGCCACTACTTTTATAATGTCTGGTGGTTCAATAGAAATTTCTAGTGTTTTTCTGTGTCTAAATTCTACTTCAAAAGCAATCGTCTTTGTTCCATATGCAAATGCTAATCTCATATTATTACCTCTACTCTGTCAATACTGCATAATGCTTTTTTGCTAATTGTAGTAATGGTTGCACCAATTGCTTTCTTACTTCTAATTTGATTTTCTTAAAATACTTGGTTGTAAGCATCATATAGATGGCCCTCTCTATATCGGAGGTTTTGGTTGGATTGGTTACCCAATCTATCAGATAGTTTTTCTTTACAATTTCTGCTATATCAGTAGCAATTGATTTGGATAACTCGATAATTTCATTTGAAATATATTCCGCCTGTTCTTCTTTCACAACTTCAGTATTTGTTTCATCTTCTTTTAAATGTTTTTTCACTGTTTCAAAAAAAGCATATTCTTCTTTGGAAAGTCCTAAAGCCTCTGCTTCTTTTATTTCTCCTTTTTGAACATCATTCTGAATAAACTCCTGTAATTTATTTTTTCTTTCAATCCAGTTATTCTTCGTCTCATCCAAAATTTTTTGGAGTTTTTCAAGAAGCGAAGTATAATATACAGGGTTATCATCCATTTTCACATGAATCACATTTTTGATGGCATGTTCCATACCAGAAGCCACCGCTTCATCAGATTCAAGAGTGTTAATCTTCTTTTTAAAGTCTGCATCAAATAGAGTAATGGGTTCAATCCAAGTCTCAACCCCTTTAGATTTTAAATGGGCTGATATAATTTCTCTAACCTTTCCTCCACACCCTGCAATATCAAGTTGATCCTGTGGCTCAAATCTTGCCTTTGCTGCTGCTCGAATGTAGGATAGCCATCTTAAATCGTTTATTGTTTCTGTAGGTACATGGGCAGGGAGGATCTGTTCCATGGTGTATGCAAATCGCTTATATGCCAATTCAAATTCGGCCCTTTTATCTTCCTTCTCTATGCATTTTACAAGTCCATCTAAATCATTAGGGTCTATACCTTTAAACATACTCATTACGGCTTCTCGATAAGAAAGCATCTGATTATATACTGCATCAATGCTTTCCATTGGCTCACCCAATTCTTCTTTATCAAAAATAGCAAGGGCTTCTTCCAAATGATTAGATATGCCATAATAATCAACAATATAACCACATTTCTTTGTTTCTCCGAATGTTCGATTTACTCTAGCAATTGCTTGTAGTAGATTATGCTCTTTCAGCGGTCTATCTAAATACATTACTTGTTCAATAGGAGCATCAAAGCCTGTTAGTAGCATATCTTTTACGATTATAAAACAGAGTTTATCCTTATCTATAGGCTGTAAAAATCTCTTTATAATTTGATCCTGCTCTGTCTTAGTTGTAAAATGCTCTTTTAGATGCGGTTCATCATTTGGGCTACCAGAATAGATAATCTTTACTTCCAGTTTCTCACCAATAATATCTTCCATATATTTATTCAAAGCATTATAATATTTTACACAAGCCTCCCTAGATACACATACTACTTGAGCCTTAAATCCATTTGGATATATCTGCTCTTTATAATGGGTAAGAATATCCTTAGCAATATCAGCAATTCGTTCATCCGCCTCTACAATTGCTCTCTTGTTAGCATATTTCTGTTTAATGGCTTCTTTTTCATCATCCGTTTTATCTTCAAATTCTATATCAAATAGTTCTTCTAGTGTATCTCCATCTATCTGTAATTCAGGTTTTCTTCCTTCATATACAATTTTAACTGTTGCTCCATCTTCTACCGCTTCTTTAATACCGTATTTATCTATATAACTTCCGAAAGTTCGTTTTGTAGACTTATCCTGTTTATCTATGGGTGTTCCAGTAAACCCTAAGAATGCTGCATTGGGCAGTGCATCCCTCATATTCTTTGCCATACCCTTATACTGGCTACGGTGGGCTTCATCAGTTAGTACAATTACATTAGTTTTTGTCGTTAATACCCCAAATTCCTTTTCAAAATATAGTCCTTTGTTCTGTTTATCATCCTTAAATACTTCTTTTTCTTCTTTTTCACCTTGGAATTTGTGTATAGTGGTCATAATAATTTGTGGCTGTGCAAGAGATAGTAGTTCCTTTAATGCTGAAACGCTATTCGCCTGTACAGGCGTTGTGATTGTAGATAAAGTCCTCATAAATGTGTTGTAGATTTGCTTGTCTAAATCAACCCGGTCAGTTACTACAACTATAGTAGCATCCATGAGTTCTTCTATCCTTCTTATTTTCCTTGCCAAAAGCACCATGGTTAAGGATTTACCCGATCCCTGTGTATGCCAAATAACTCCTCCACGGCTTATAGAATCTTTGCCATTCACAAGTCTTTTCAGTGCTTTATTAACTGCTCTAAATTGCTGATATCTACATACTTTTTTGATGCCACCTTCATATAGAAGGAAATTTCTCATTATATCTAGTAAATTCTTCTTTTCTAGTATTCCCTGTAAGAATATGTTCTGCCCGTTATCTTCTACTCCTTGTATATCCTTAACCTTAAATGGGTACGGATCTTTCCATTCTTGATAATGTCCGTATGTAGAACTAATAGTTCCTAAATATCCATGATATTTATTCAATATCCCCGTGATGAAGTTAGTGTAAAAGAGCCGTTCTGCCCCCTCTATAATATTAGATTCCCTTGCATTCATATATCTTCTTAGTTGATTAAAGGCTTCATATTTCCCCATATTTTCATTTTTGCTTTTTTCCAAGAAAGGGGATTTACATTCTAGCACCACTACTGGTATTCCATTAATAAAAATAATGATATCAGGAATAATTTTCTCATGGGGACCATGAACCTTAAACTGTCTTGTTACTAGAAAATCATTATTAGTAATATTATCCCAATCAATAAACTTCACAGTATGATATTTCTTCTGACCACTTCCATCTAAATCTTGATCTAATGAATATGATAGATTTACAATAGCATCATAAATTTTTTCATTTATCTCATATAGACTAATACCTAGACCTTCTGGTCTCGTTAAATACCTTATTGCTTTAGATATGTTTCCATCATTCATCCAAGGATTAATTCTTCTTAGAGCCTTTTCAAGCCTTTTCTCTAGTATAACTTCTGTCATGGTTGCTCTTTCTCCATAATCGGGAGTTAAGAATTGCCCATGAATGAATTCATAACCTAGTTTATCCCGTAGATAATCTATAGCCGGTAATTCCACTAGCGTTTCTTCATTCCCCAAATACCCCATTGTATCCCCCCTTCATACGCTTTTAATAATAATCATAGTTACTATAATACTCTCTTTCAATCTCTGCCTTTAACTCCATCTCATATTGCAACATATCATCTACATCTGGTAATCTTCCTAATAATTCTAACATTACTTGAGCAAAGAATCTCAAAGAATCTAATAGTTCTTCCCAAGTTCCAACATATCTTTCTTTAAATGAATGTACACAATTTCTACTTTCCCTAATAAAATCCATTTTATCTCTTATTTCACTAGCATCTTTCTCTGACCATAAATTATTAGAATGATAGAAATTAATTAAATTTCCTAGAGTTAAGTCTGTTAAGTGCTTAGTTTCCTGTTTTGATTTAAGATATTCCTTAATGTCCCTTTTGAATGTATCCTTTTGTTTTTGAGTTATGATTTCTTTTTCCTTCAATTCATTTAGAGTTTTTAATAAATCTTCTTTTGTTTCATCTAGTTTAAAATTATCCCATTTTCCCCAACCAGAGTTCTCATAATCTCTTAGGTAAACACCAAGGAAAATTTGCAATAATGATTCCAATGCAGAGCCTAATGAAATCCACATTTGCATAAGTCGTGCCTTATTCTCTAGTGTATCATCAAACCCAAATAACTGCCCAAGTTCTTCAAAGTCGGAATTATTTATCTTGGCTTCATTTATAGGTATATTCAAAGAATAAGTTATCGCCAAAAACTGGTTTAAACTATTTTCAGATAAAAGTTGTTGAATTTCTTCATCCCCAGACACATAAGAAACTTTTTCTATTTCATTTATAAATTTATTAGAAATTTCATTTATATATTTAAGAATCTCTGTTAAATTGGCTTTCTGGAAATCTAAAGCATATCTCATTACACGATCACTCTCTTTTTACCAGTTAATAATTGTTGCATTAATCCTTTTTTAAGCATTTGAAGTTTTTCTTTTCTAATTTTATATTCTCTAATATAATTATCGTTTTCTAGTAATACTGATGCAATCTTTTGTTGCTCTGTCATTGATGGAATAACAATAGGAAGTTTATAAAAATCTCCATGATTTAAGTCTGGAATTGTAGTGCTTCCAGCATATCTCTTTATCAAATTCTGTACCTTGTCAGATTTTAAATAGAAAACTAAAAAATTTTTATCTATTAAATTCCGATTAAAATCTATCTTAAAAAAATTATTATGGAATGCTCCCTCTACATTGGTTACTACAATACCTGTATTCCCTGTTCTAGTCATTAGAATATCATCTTTTCTACATACTACATTTAAATTAGGGTTTTCAATATAATATGTATTGTTTTGATCACTAACATCATTGAGGTACTGAATTGTTAAATATAAATATCTATTTTCTCCCCATTCTTTATGTCTCTCTGAAATAGCAATTTGCAGTCCTTGGCTTACTTTAGAAATATCTTTAAATGTTTTAACTTCCCACCCCTTGGGCATCTTCCCTATTTCGGTCATTTTAAATTCTGTATGTCCAATCCCTTTAGTAAGTAATCTCTGCATTAAACCTTTTTTCAGTTCCTTTGTTTTTTCAATTAATCCATCTGTGTTTTCTATTTGGTTATCTACTGTCGAAATAATTTCTACTATTTTCTTTTGTTCAGCAACTGTCGGTCTACTTACCCTTATTTTATTTAAATTGCTAACACTTAAACTTGGTACTCCAGTAGCCTCATTATACCTTTTTAAGTCTATATTGTTTAAATAATAATAAATCCACTTAGCAATATTTTGATTTTTTATCTTTGTATAAAACAGAGTATCTACAGTCCAAAATGGTTCCTCTATATATTGTGGTTTATCAATTGTTCCTTTTCTCCCTATGAGTACAGACGGTTTATCCCATAGAAATTCATTTGTATATCCTATCACTCCACCTGTTCCCAATATTTTATATATGCCATCATTACACTCTACTTCTTTTTGACTCTTTCCATAGCATATTTCTAGAATTTCTGATAATTCTTGTACCTCCCACTCAACAGGTATCTCTCCTAACTCTGTCATCTTGTATCCTTCTCTAATCTGTTTACTCATATGTCACCTCAACTTCTATACAAATTTCATAATTATCCATACAATAGATGTATTAATCAAATAATAAAGAACTTTACCTCCTATAGTCCCGAACCAAATCCCGTTATTTCTTCCCCACCTAAATATTGAGCCAACAACCTTAAAAGTAATTATAGATACAGGAATACCAATAACAGCAGACTTAAATTCATCAATACCCCATATCATCTGAAAGGCTTCTCTAAAGCCCTGAACTAATGATGTATAGAAGATATTTTTAAATAATTCTGGCTCCATAGATCCCCCATTTAAATGTTATTTCAAATCTATATTTCTTCAAATCCAAGTTCTTTTAGATATTCGTTCAATTTCTTCTCTGTTTCTAATGATTCTGCTTTAAGTTCTTTGATTTCTGAAATAACACCTTCAATATCTATTTCTTCTTCTTCCTCACTGGTATCTACATAGCGGCTGATATTTAGATTATAATCATTGTCTTTAATGGTCTGTAATGTTACCACTGTAGCATATTTCTCTACATCTTTATATTCATCATAAGTCTTTGTAATCTTTTCAATATCTTCTTCTCGAAGTTTATTTTTATTGCCATCTTTCACAAAACCTTCACTAGCATCTATAAATAAGACTTTCTGCTTTCTTTCTGAAGGTTTTGCTTTATTAATTATAAGTAGTGCTGCTGGAATACCGGTACCATAGAAAATATTTTGTGGTAGCCCAATTACTGCTTCAACTAAATCATCTTTTAAAATTCCTTTTCTAATCTTTCCTTCGGCTCCTCCACGAAATAATACACCGTGGGGTACTACTGTCCCCATTTTCCCTTTAGCATTTAAACTTGCTATCATATGACAAACAAAGGCTAAATCTCCATAAGACTTTGGAGGAACTCCATAAATAAATCTATTATAAGGATCTGATTGTGCTTCTTCATATCCCCAATTTTTTAATGAAAATGGTGGATTAGCAAGTACCTTATCAAAAGTCTTTAATACTCCGCCTTCTAGGTGCATTGGCTTTCTAATGGTGTCACCTTTTCTAATATCTGCTCCTCTTGCTTCATGGAATAGCATATTCATTTTACATATAGCCCATGTAGATAGGTTGATTTCTTGACCAAACAGTGAAACATTCTTAGGATTTCCACCATGCTTTTCTATGTAATGTGTAGAAAAAATTAGCATACCTCCACTACCTACTGTAGGGTCATAAATCCTGTCCCCTTCCTGTGGCTTTACTAAATTTACAAGTACTTTTACTACTTCTTCAGGAGTATAGAATTCTCCGCCTTTCTTTCCACCTTCATCTGCAAACTGCTTGATTAAGTATTCGTAAGCATTTCCTAATATATCTTTATTTTCAAGATAATCATTTGATAAATTAATACTGTCAAATAAAAGCAATAACTGCGAAAGTTTATTGTCTGGAACCCTTTCTTTATCATTGTAGTTGGCTGTAGTAAGAACCCCAATTAATTCAGCATTTTTAGGTTCATCTTCAATCGCTTTAAATGCCTTATCTAACTCTGGTCCTATATTTAGATTAAGATTCTTCAGATTTTCCCATCTAGCCCTCTCTGGCACAAAAAATGTTTCATATAATGAAGATTCCTCTAAGATCAACTTTATTTCTTCTTCATCCATTCCTTGTGTTAAGAATTCTTGTCTTTTTTTCTCTCTTTCTATATTGAATTGATCATTCATTCTTTTAAGGAATAAAAGCCCAAATATATAGTCTTTATATTCGGCTGCACTAAGTTCCCCTCTTAATATATCTGCTGCACTCCATAGTGTAGATTCTAATTTTTGAAGTGTTAGTTTATCCATTTGTTCCACTCCTTCTATCTATTGCATATAAGTACTTTCAATGTTTTCATTATAATTCAAATTATATCATAAAAGTTATAATCAAAATATGAAATATACAATTTTATACAAATATCAAACCAAGATTATACTTTATATCTTATTGCATATTGTTATTCCATTGTTTAAAAAGAATAACATCTTCTATCTTTACAAACAATTGAACATTATTGTTTTATATTTACAAACAATGGAACACAATATTGCATTGGAAATAACCACCTAACTCTTGCTTGTATATTGGGAAATCTTACAACTCACTAATTACCCGTATGAGTGTAATAACTTTAGGTCTATTAAAGGTATAGTATCCTATGTAAAATAATTTTTTTGTTGTAAGTACCCTTTTGTCATAACTTATTAAACAATTAAACTCTATACCTCTATTTTACCTTTCACTATATTACATACAGGTGGATTTGGGGTGAACCTTACGAAATTTTTATAAATTTTTTTAATTTTTTTTATGAGTAAAGCCTATGCATCCTACATAGACTTATTTAATAATGAACTTATATACTATTTCCCAAGATATAACTCCTTCAACTTTTCCCCTTCTTCTTTTGTCAAGTGAATTTTGGTCCTGTTTAGTGGTTTAGCAGAAACCTTTTCTCTATAATCAGCAGCCCTAATTATACTACTTTCATCAACCAAGTAATTTCCTTCAGCATCTACCTTTAAAGATTTTTTATCAAATTCAACATTTACAAAGTATTCATCCCACACATCATAAGTATATTCGGTTCCTTCCTCATTGGCATAACACTTTACTAAACTATAATCATTTATCATATAGTTTGATTTTACTGTTCCTGCTCCTACAACTCCTTTTTCGTTCATATAAATGAAAACATAGTCTCCCGGTTTTAATGCTTCTATTGCACTTTTCGTATCTCCCCACGCAGATGCTCTATTGCCTTTTAGCATATGAAGATGACCTTCTGGCATATAGGCATTATTAGAGTTAATTATATAGTATTCCGGTTGGTTTATATTTTCAAAATCTTGTACAAATGCACTGGATATATCAGTAATGATTTGATTTTTAGATACCTCTAATTGATCTGCAATTTCGGATAATCTGTCTAGTACATTCTCATCTATTGTTATTGTAATGGACTTCTTTTTCTGGGTCTGATTCTTGAGTTTTTTAATGTAATCATAATTATTCACCATAATATAGCCTCCTCACAAATAATAACTTATATTAATAATAATACACAATTAATATATTATCAATATTATTATAATATATTTTTAATATTTATTATTGATATTCAATTTATTTTTTATTAATACAATCAATAAAGCCTTATGCGTTTATAACATAAGGCTCTTATAATATATTTATTTACTAACATCTTCATCAATTATTGTAATTTTTTTCTCACTATATCTAACACTTTGTAGTTCAGACCTATTGTAAGCATAATCCACTTCTTCTTTTGTTGCTTCAGCAGCATCTTTTCCATTTTTAAGAATCATTTTATATATATTTTTAAACCCAAGTTCTTGTAATTTCTTAACATTTCCTTCAAAGGCTTTTATTCCGGCTTCATCATTATCTACAAATAAATGTATCTTTAAATTTTCTCTATTATCCTTAAATAACTTATACAATTGATACAACTGCCCACTTTTTAAATCCTTCCCAAACATACCTACTGTATTTTCATATCCATGATGACAGACCATTTTCATTACATCAAAAGGACCTTCGCAAATAAAAATCTCGTCTACTTTCTTGTTTACCAGTGAGTTACAATTATATAAGACATAACTCGATTCCAATTTGTTGTAATACTTTATATATCCTCTTTTCATTGCTTTCAACACTTCAATTTGCTCATCTCTGCTTAAAGACATATCTATATTATGGTATTTAATTTGATTATTATAATACTCATTTTCTGTAAACTGGCTTCTTCCCACTACTCCTACTACTCTATTTTCTAGGTCTGTGACTGTAAAACATATTCTACTCTTAAATCCATTTTTACAGTATTTCCCGGCATAGTAGACTCCCATCTTTTCCCCATCTTCATTAGTAAATCCCCTATTGTAGTAGTAGGGTGGATATATTCCTTTACGGAACCCGAATTCTTCAAGATCAACTTCAGGTAATCCTTTAGTTACAAGTTGAACTTCTTCTTGCCTTTTCTCTATTTTATTTTGGATATCATTAATATCTTTAGTTAAATTTATGCTACTGGAGTTAATACCCATAATGCTTGTAATATAATTTATAGCCTCTATCTCACCAATACCTTTTTGTTCTGCTACAAACTTTATAAAATTAGTTCCATGATTGCATCTACAACAATTTATCACCCAAGAACCCTGTTTTCCATATAAAAGATATGCATGTTTATAAGGGCTTACCTTTTTCTCACATCCAAATGGGCAGCGTATTAAAGGAGTGTATTTTCCATTTTCATTTTTAACCCTAAGCCCCATATCTTCTAAAACCTTGATTATATCTCCTTTTCTATTTATATTATTTATTTCTTCTCTTAATTGGGCATAAACCTTATATACATGCTCTTGATAAGAATTATATTGTTTTCTATTTTTATTTCTACAGTATTGTAGATAATAGTTTACAATTCCAGCAATTTCTTCACTTTGATTTTTTGCTAAGTAATTTACCACATATCCTTCGTTTTCATAATCAATATCAAATAGACTCATTCCCTTATACTGTCCAAACTGTATAATATAATCCTTAGCATATATTCTAAAGCAAGTCTCTATTTCTTTCTTTATAAATTCATTTTGTGTCATCTTATGCATTCCCCATAAATATTGTAGCCCTGTAAAAGATGAGTGGATTTTGGGCATATTCAAAACTTCCTCCATCTGCATACCTTTTACCTTTCCAAAACTAAATATATTTTTCATACAAACCACCTCCAAAGAATTTTGGAGGCATTATATTTACTTACTAAATGCAATTCAAATTTTTACTTTTATTTTTTTAAAAAAATTACCTTAAAATTTGATTTTTAAATTCCCCTAGATAAAATGCTAAAAAATCTAATTGAACAAGGGGGAATTATAATGAATAAAAATAAATCTGAAATTCTTTTTAAAAGGTATAAATTATATAATAATGAATTTGCGTTTGAACAACTATATTTTAACTTAGAACCTTTACTGAAAAAGGTAATTACGAATGTTACTTATGTCTATAAAGGTTCATCTATAGAAAACCAAAAATATAGTAAAATACACGATATAGAATCTGCTTTAGAAAAAAATTTGAGTATGTCTGCACTTATGGAAAAATATAAAGATGAATATATCAAACAAATATACTGCGAAGATTATAATAGATATTCTAACAAAAAATACTCTTTATCCTATCCGTTTTGGGAATTAGTAAATGAATTGACCCTTAATGATGTTTTGAACGATATGAAAAATTGGAAAACTTCCTTTGAATGGTATCTCGCAACAAAATTCTGTGATAAATATTGGATCTACTTGGAAAAATGTTTAAGGCGAGATTTTGGTAGATATAAAACAGATAATAAAAAGACTTTCCAAGAGATTTCCTTTGAAGATCAAATTAAAAATCGAGAAGAATCCTTTTATATTAAAAACGATCTTTTTATACAATTGGATACTCTTATTTTTACCAAAGCATTATTAGAAGAATTACGAGAAAATTTGACTAAAAGAGAAAAGCAAGTATACGATTTATTGCTATTAGGTCATTCTCATAACACTATTAGCCAATCATTAAATATATCCCTAGAAAATTCTTATAAAATAAAATCTTCTATAGAAAGCAAGTTAAAGATGATTTTAAAAAAGTATAATTAATACACATTTTCATTCCATTGTTTAAAATTAAAAACACTTCTAAATTGATATTGACTTAATTACTACATTGATTTAAAATGACATTATAAAAACACAGAAAGACAATAATAATCTACCTTGTCTTTCTGTGTCTTTTTTATTTTTAACCACAGACAAGGTAAATTAATTTGTCGTCTGGAGGTATTATAATGAAATATGATATTGAAATTTGTTTTGATGGCGATATCCGTGAACTGCTTAAAGATGAAGGAATTACAACTTCTACATTGCACAATGTTTTTGAAAAGTTTGTTCAGGAGGTAATGAAATTGATTGATAATGAAAGTTCTAATTTTATACTTCCTTTTGTAAATCCTGTATCTGACAAAAGATACACACTTTACGGAAACTATCAATTGAAAAATTATCATTTTATTTTCGAGATACAACTTCTTGGTGTAAGTCTAAAAAACTGTAAAAGTTACGCCCTGCTAAATTTAGCAGGGCTTCAAATAAAACTTATTTAAACTCCTACCTATTCTAAATTTCTAATAATCTAAAATCTTCGCTTAATTGGACCAGAACATGAAATGGGCTATCTATTTTCTATGTCCCTTACCTACTTATAATTTTGAATGCTTATATTTATAATTATGATTGAGCAAAGAGTCCTTTCGGACTCTATTAATTACTCTATTTTTCATTTATAAAATGCCAAACATTAATAATATCATAATCAAGTAATTTGAAAGTCTTAGAAATAACTACATCAATCAAAAATGGATTATAATATACTTCTATTTTTTCTATTTCCTCTTTTAAATCATTACAGTATTCTATTAACTTATCTGCTATTAAAATAGGTATAGCATTGTTTCCATATTTCTTTATACTAATAAGATCAGATAAGTTCTTTGCATTCAGAGTTTCATTCTTTCCTTCTACAAATATGGCAAATACTTTTTCTACAGTGTTTTCAGCAGAATAATTGCTCCCTAAAAGGTCTTTTTTAAAAGAGTTATAATCTTCTTGTAAATATTCCAATTCACTACACTGCTGTAAATACGGGTCTTTAGACCTTTTTACAACAAAGTCAAATGCATAATATGCTTCCTCTAGCATAAACTTTTCATGCTCCTCATTCGGTAATAGATGGTTTCCATAGGCAAAAACATTCTTTCCTAAATTTAAAATTACTGCTCCTTCAAAATCAATTTCATTGAAAGTTGTATATCCATGTAAACCGAAACTTCTTACATCAATAAATTTAGCAAGATTCCTTAGAACATCTAATCTCATTTCATTTGTATTCTTTGTAAAGGGCGAAAATAAATAGCGATACCTTTCATATATATCTTTAAAGATAACCCCATTTTCTTCTCCTAAAAAGAACACTTTTTCATTTTTCTTATTCCATCTATCTATTAGTGCTTGTTTAACCAAATCTTCGTTGACATGAATATTTCCATTTGAACACAATGTTGGGAGTTTATTTATTATTCCCCCTACTTGTATTTCTCCATTGTAACTTACATCTATAAAAGTCCCCACTACCTTTTTGTTAAATTTTCTCATACTAATCATCCTTTCGTTTTCTAATTTTTACTGTTTGAACTGTTTTTCTCTGTTACACTCGTAACATAACATACAAATTTCACTTTTTAAGGTTCACATGAAAATTTTTTAATTTTTTCTGTTTCAATCTTTTATACTTTGTCGCAAAATAAAAAGAGCCTCAAATACGAGACTCTTGCCTACTAAATTCTTATTTTCTCAATTAATTTATTGATTATATTACTATTTTCTATTTCTTCATCATAGTTAATGAACTCAATGCTTAACTGTTTTCTTATCTTCTCCACCTTTTCTTCTGCATCATTCATAGTTTCTAATAAATGTAATTGTTCCTCTATAAAGCGATCAAGAAACTTTGGCTCTCCAAAAGATTGATTACTTAAATTATACATAACAGCAGACTTCTTCCCCTTAGTCTTTCTCATGATTCTACCTAACCGCTGCACTTGCTGACGCTTACTTCTTTTCCCTTGGTATATAATCCCTACACTCATATCTGGTATATCAACGCCCTCATCAAAAGCAGTTGGAACGCAAATTACTTTAGTGGTATCTAATTTAAGTGATTGAATTGTCTTTTCTTTTATTGCTTTATCCAATTGTGAATGATATAGTTTTATTTTCTTGCTGCCAAACTCATTAACCAATTCTAAATATATTTCCTCTATATCCTTAATATACTCTCCAAAGAGAATGACTTTGTCATCAATATGCCTTTTTACCAGTTCAATACATCTTTTCTGCCTATCTTCTGCATTTAATAACAACCTCTTTAGTCTTTCAAATTTTCCTATATAATTCTTAACTGAAAGTGCTATTTCTTCATTTCTTCCAGCAAATTCGTACAGCCATTCATCAAAATATATTTTCCAGTCCTTATCTCCATATTGTTGCTCAAATTCTACCTTCTTTTCTGAAATATAATTAAGAATATCTTCAAACTCTTTCAGATAATAATATGCTAAACTACTTATTCCTTCTTGGCTAAAATTGATATTATATTTAGAGAGTGTCTCCGTTAATTCTTTTTCTGCATCTACTAACTCTTTCTTATACACATGGAATTTTTTCTGTTCGTCAATGCTTAATTGATAAGAAACATCTACAATATGTATTGGAGATATTATGCCATCTCCTAGAGCCTTAATAAAACTATAAGTGTATATTATATCTCCTAAATATTTTTTTAACTTGCCATTTGTACTGTAGTCACTTGGAAGTGTAGCACTTAGTGCAATTGCAAAATAATTAACTCCTATTTCTTGATGTTTTGGCAAATAGTTAATCTTATCAAACATCTGAATATTTTGTGGTGATTCGTAATGATGACATTCATCTGCTACAATGAAGTTTAAGTAATCTGTGTTATTTGCCATATTATCAGTTATTGTTCCTATGAAATCCGCACTGAATTTTCCTTGGGCAGTTTTATCTATATAAATTGTTATTTCTCTTTTTTTCTCATTTCTATTGTTTCCCCTTCTCCCTATATACTTAGTTGGTATGTGAAGTTTCTGTACTAAGGAGTCGTACCAGTTGTCCATTAGTGCTTTGGTAGGAACAATAATTTTTACCTTAATGTCTTTATACTGTTCTTTTATTCTCTGTATAGAATAAAGTGCAAACTTTGTCTTTCCACAGCCTGTAGCCACCTCAAAAGTTCCTTTATATCTAGTTTCAGTCCATTTCTGATATGCTTCATTCTGCCACTGGTACAAAGGCTCATCCTCTAAATCTAACTTATATTGCATTTCAGGGGCATAAGCGTTTATTTTATCTATTTGCTTATAAAGATATGCGTTATAGACTTCTTTTCGATATTCCTTTATTAGAAGCATCTCCTTTAGTAATGTATCTACTATTCCTTCTAGTTCCTCATATATTCTATCTACATTATTTAAAAGAATATTTTCCTTATATATCCCAAACACATATTCATCTACATCATCTTCAAGTTCTTCAACCATAAATCCTTCCGCTATAGAATTTGGATTGATAGGAATACCTTTTATTTTTAAACCTATTTTTCTAGCAACTCTTTTTGTTCCACTGATAAAAAAGTCACTAACATTTTCCTCTCTATACTTCTTTAGTAAAATATTCTCTAGTTTTGCATAAGCCTCCTCTAAATCAACCACTTCTTTTTCAAATTTTTCTATGTCAATCTTTATATTATTATCCTTATAAATCTTGATTAAAGATTTTGTTTGGGTATATATATTTTCCCACTGTTCTCTATACGATATTATCTCATTGAATGTATCCTTAAAATCCTTTAGTGTATCTATATCATCTAACTTCTGACTTTGAAACTCGAAATCATCTTCGATTATAGGCATCCAATATTCCATACCCTCTCTTTGTTTCTGTATTTCTTCTATAATCGGTTCTATCCTATTCAAATCTGACATCAATTTCACCTCTACATACCGCTATGTTTTCTTCTTTATGCTTTTCTATCATCATCAATAATTCTTCTGCATGTCTATAGTTATAATCTGCTAGATAAAATCTTACAGCATTTGTAGCGATTTCTTGATAACTTATACTGAATACTTTCTTAAAATCTATTACTGCCATATAGTCTATATTTGGAATTTTCCAAGAGGGTTTACTAGTTACATGACTAAACTGCTTATTATTGTAGGCTGATTCATAATCAATCATTGCGTGGTAGTTCTCTAAATCTCCAAACTTGTCTTTTAATTCATTTAATTTTACAAGGCTAATATCAGATATTTTTCCTTTAGATTTTTCCTTTCTTTCAAGAATATCATCATAAATTTCTTGTGGGATATAATGTCGTAATGCATACTTTAATACTTCCTGCTTAGAACAACTTCGGCAATAAATAAAATCCTCTATGGCTTTTATATCTATATCACCAAACATCCAACCTGTATTTTTCATTTCAATTTTGTTTATCTTTATATCTTTATCCGGAAAATCAAATTTTACTTTACGCTTTGACTTTTGCTGTAGTTCTTTATTATATGTAGAAATTAGCATCTTTTTCCTTAATAATTCACTTATAGTTTCTTCCTTAGCCTGATTTACAACATCACTATCGAACAATGCTAAAAAATCTTGCATATCCTTATTTGACTCCATAATCCTGCTCCTTTATTTATCTTCTTCATATATCTTAATCAAAATTTTTCTCATATATAAATTATCACATCTAAAGTTATGTTGCCAATAGGTATATGTCTATACCAGCATTATCATTATCCCCCTGTGTAGATAGGGCTAATTATATTAAACTTTTCCGTTATTTCTTTTTCTATATAAGAGTCTCATTTCTAAATCTCTATTTAGGGTCCCGTAAACCATTCAGTTTTGTTTATGTTACAAATACGAACCTACTTTCTGTCTGTCCTGCTTTTATAGTTCTTTTTCGTTCATTTTTCTTACTAGGTTTTTGAAATTTACTTGACATAGCCTAGAATAATTTTTTATCATGCTACCATCAAATTTAAAGGAGTGATGTCATATGGATAAATTAACTATTCAGGTTCAAGACTTTTTAAATATCTCGCTAGAAGATTGTTTAAACTATACACCATATGAAAAATTAGAGAATACTATTAAATCTTCTACCGAATCTTTAATCAAGAAAATTACAAATGATACAAATAATACATTATCCAAGGAAGATAAAATAGTATATTTCTTGCAGCAAATGCTTCTAAGAATGTCTACTCATGATAAATGGATATCTCTAAGAGATAAGCATAATTTAGACCAAAATTATCTCTATACTGTAATTAAAAAGCATGTATATCTATATGCACCAGAGTTTATACAGTAGGAATACCTTATAAAAGAAACAGGAGTTCATCTTTACGATAACTCCTGTTTCTTTCTATAGCCCTGATAACATTTCAAATACATCATCAGGTATTACTGTATCTTCTTTTTTGCCTTCGGCTTTCTTTACAGCCATCTCTAATCCCAGTTCCTCAATTGCTTCCTTAACACCTTCTTTTACTATCTCCTTATATATTTCATTATCTTTATCTATATAAGCAAGAACGGCATCTGTAATAAATGCCGTCTTTGCTACTTGTTTCTGTATGGTTTCAAAAGCCTTCCTTGCCCTTTCATTCTCTAAATTGAAGCACAAGTTTACTCTCTTGGTATTCATATCAATCACCTTCTTCTTAATGCTTCTTTAGCCAACATCTCGAATCCTAACGCATTTGCCAATTGTGGGTTCGGAAGCAATTCATAGTAATTAATTCTTTTATTATGCTTGTCCAAATTCAAGATATTCTCAATTATAATTGCCCCACCACCCATTAATAAGTTCATAGTGGCTTGTAATTCATATCCATTTTCTCTAAGTTCGTCTAGCATTTCGTTTATAAAATCTACTGTTGTAGTTTGGATAATATTTTCAATATCATCTTGGAAATAAATACTTTTTTTACCTTGTAAAGTAGATTCTATTTGTGGTTCACTAATTTCTATCCCTGTTGCTTTTCTAATATTCTCTTGGATATTCTTAATTAGTTTTAACATTCCGTAATTTAGACTTATGGCAGATTCCAATACTGGTTTTCCACCTTGAATTTTTACAGCATCCAATGTTACTTGCCCAATATCTAATAAGTTTAAAAAATCAACATCCTTGTACTTCCAGTAGTTTACCATAAAACCACCTATCGCCTGTGGAAAGCACATTACTTCCTTTATATGGGCTACATATCTCTTATTTTTGTACTTAAAATCAATGCCTTCCTTAGTAAAGTAGTTTATATACTTTTCCTTTAATTGAAAATGGGAAAGTGGTAGTCCTATACCTAGAACTATATTTGCCTCACTAACTCCTTCTTTCTCCATACGCATTGCCAATGCTGGTAAAGTGAGTATAAAGTAGGTATCATCTATTGTTTTATCGTATCTATATTTCGACCTACTATCTATGCAATGAAATTTCCCGTTATATTCAATATATTCATCTACTCCACTTGGACGGTTACGATATGTCATGTAACCACAGTTGTACATACCATCCCCACTTTTTACCATCCTATTTCCATGATCGACACCTAATACTATTGTTTTCATACAAATCACTCCTCTTCAAAATTAATGTTGAATCCATCATTTTTATTAAATACCTTATGTTTTGATTCTGATGCATTTTATTAAGTGTAGGTTAATGATTGCAAGTATTTTTACAAAAAAATAAGAGCCTTTTATTTGGCTCCTACTTTTCTTAAATATAATATGTATATTAGTCAATCAACCCCAACTCTTTGTATTACAAGGCTTCAAGATTATTTTATAGCGACAAAATTTATAACATAATCTTGAAAATAAAATACTTGAAACCAGAAATTATCTATATTTATCATGATATAAATTTTCTAGGAGGGATCTAAATGAATAATTATATGGTAATTCTGGAATCAAACGAGTCTATGTTTATACAGACTAATGCAAGAAAAGAAATTACTGCGAAGATATTAACTAGATACTTTTTATTAAAACAATTTAATGCAACCTGCAAAAGTGTTTCTGAATATTTTATCGAATATGGCTATATAGCCAATGAGTTTATTGAAGTTGGTATTAGCCTCTACAATACCCTTGCTTCTAAAAACTATAAAGTTATTGATTTATCTAAGATTAAGCAATGTATTCAAAATCAATTGCTATCAAACTAATTTGACATACTATTTACAACATACACTCCTTTAAAGCAACTGCCTTAATGAGCAGTTGCTTTTTGTATATTTTACATTAGTACCAAAAATTTCAACCTTTCCACCTGATTACTTATTCTTATGTGTTATGTTAATTCCATAAGGGGATAGAGATAATACATTTTATTTTTTCTGTCTCCTACAAAATACATAAACGAAAGGATGATTTATATGAGTAATCAGACAACACAAATTAGAGATTTTACCCAATTGAAGGTTTGGCATAAGGCCATTGAACTAAGCGATCTTATATATGGAATACTAGGAAACTTTCCCAAGTTTGAAGAATATGCAACCAAATCTCAAATCATTAGATCTGCAAATTCTGTATCTGCCAATATTGCTGAAGGAAATAGCCAGTATTCTGTAAAGCGAGAATTATATCATATTAATATTGCTATTGGCTCCACAATGGAGACTAAAAGTTGGCTATTGCTATGTCTTAGACGAAAATATATCACCCAAGATCAATTTGACTCAATTAATCTAGTAATTGATGAAATAGTAAAGATGCTTCATGGATATAGAAAAAAACTATTTATGTATATGGAATGTGAGGAAGAATAGGTTTACCTTATTCTTCCTTATTACTTAGTAAACATCTTTATAAACATATGATAAATTTAACTCTAATATTTTACATTTTATAAGTATTCTTCCACTTAGTAACCTCTGAATAACCTAACTAACTTAGCCCATTTTTTCTTCTGTTTTTCCCAGTAGTTATTTTTTAGACCATATATTTTTCTAGGATGCACTATTAAACCTCCTGATAAATAGTTTAAGTCATAAGAATTAAAGAGAAGAGATTGTTTTATCTTTTAAATAGTCATAAAAAATTTTTCACTAAATTTATTATATATTTAAGTCTATTATTTTCTTATTCTCATCAAATACTGCATTGCTTAGAATCCATTTTACCTTATCGGAAATTTTAAAGTTTCTGGCTATTTTACTTTTTTCCATTGTTATACAATCATATCCCTCAAGCCAGTTTATACACGAGTTTATATTGCCTATATCAAACATTAAAGGCTTATTCACTAAACTATATATTTCTTGTAATTCCTCCTGTGTAACTCTAACTTCGTAATCATAGATATAAGTTACTGCACTTTCAATCTCCTTACTTTTATCTTTAAGAACCAGATATAAACTATATAATACCTTCCTCTGATAGTCTGATAGATAATTGTAATTAGTTATTATTTCCTTTTTCTGTTCTTCTGTTATTTCTCTCACTATAATTTTCCTCCTTCATATTAATTATTTTCTTTTAACCATTACAAAAATCCCAACCATTGCAATAATTAGCACCGCTAAAATAATTACTTTTTCTATGCCTTGGAAACTCATACTCATTACCTACTTTCTAAAGTGTATTTTTGTATTTTTATAAAAATTTAAAATTACATATAATATGAAAGACCGCCTGTAATTAGCAACAGGCGGCCTTTTCCATTTCATTATTTATTTTAAACACTAACCTATTATATACATAAATCATGTACAAATGGCTCCTTTTGAATCATCAATTTTTATATATTTATATTTTACTGTAAAAGAATAAGAAAAACAATTCTTTAATTGCCTTTATTCTTATGCACTAAAATCAGAAACACTTCTCTTATAAAAAACACTCCAGAAGTCAAGGCATTTGCAGTACCTATCTTTTGTTTGTATTATACTAATTTTTATGTGAAAACAATCTATTACAGGCAACTTTTATTTTATAATTAAATACCTTTCATTATTATCACAGGTCCATAATAATCATCTGTAGCAATTCCTATCTTGTTTATTTGCCACTCCAGTATATCTTGTATATCAGATTCTTTATTTACTAAATTTATCGCTTCTTCCTTTGAAGCAGAAATAACTAAATATCTGCATAGTGGCTCTGCAACCTTTTCGGTTACTTCGTATATATATAATTTGGGATTCACATATTTTTTAGTACCAATTATGTTCTCTATCTTTTTTTCAAAATCTGTTAGACTATCGTCTAGTAAAATATCACCATAGTAATGATCAATTTCTTTAGAATCACCATCAGAATATTTTACTGTGGTAATACAAGAAGGTTGATCTGTAACTAACCCATTTAGTGGTTGATAAACGAAAGATTTAAATCCAAAGTTCTCAATTAAATCAATTAACTGTTTTACCTTCTTGCTTGGAATCTTCCACTGATACTCTCCACTTTTATATACAAACATTTCTCCTTCATATTTATCATTACCCTCTTTATCTACTGTCACATTATAAACAGGGCAATTCCCATAACACATTGTTCTTTCCAATCTTATATTATCGAACATTTTCCATCCTCCAATTATTGTTCATAAAAAGAATGATGCTCATAGATTTCTATTTATTATTTAAAACTTTATTAATAGTCTCTTGAATAAAAGGACTACAGCATTTACCTAAAGGATTCTTTATTTCGCATTTTCCATTCTTCATTGCTCCAGTAAACCTAATAATATCCTTTATATTTTTCGCCCCATCATTTAAAACTGCATTAATAATTTGTTTCTCTGTAACTTGATTGCAGTAACATATATATTTAGGGTCAGCATCTTTTTTATACCAAATAGGAATTTTCATATCTTTTTTTCTGAATATTGTTTTCTCCCCTAAGTCATAGTAGATAACATCACAATCTTCATTTAAGCAAGTGCGATAATTCTCCTCATAAATCATGTCTACAAGACTTTCTACTACAAAATGTTTGACAGTTATGGCTTTAACCTCTTGGGTATGCCCTTTACATACAGGGCATATATAGACTCTTTCTGCTATACTAGCAGAATTTTCGTCACTTATTCAACAGGATCTCTTAATATCTTTATTTTCCAATAAGTACACCTCCAAAGTTCTATTATTACTTTTCCACTTAACACCATTGAATTTTATTGAAAATAACAAGTAAATATATATTCAATTTTCTTGCTTACTTCTATTGGTATATTTTCATTAAATGCTCTTTCTAAAGACTTTTTACAACAAACCCAATCATATTTTTATTATACACTGACCAAGAATGACTTCTCAATTATATATCACCACATTAGTACGATACCCTGCTATCTATTGAGCCTCTTATATTTTTATTGTTATAATTTTATATAGTTAAACAATGTCTTTAGAAAAAACTTCTAAGATCCCTCCCTCACAACTTTATTTTTATTTTGATATAACTTTTCGTTTTCACTGTTTTAAAGTCTTTTTATTTTGAGCAATTTTTAGAAACAGAAAAAAAGGCCATGTTTTATCATTATGTAAATAATGTTCTATCATAAAAATACTGTTTTTACCATTATCTTAATGGGACTCATACTACCCAACCCCTGTATTATCAAGGCATGACATTCTTTTTTTCTTTTTCCTATGCTCCCAGTAATACAACTTTATTTTCACTTTGATATAAGTTTTTAAGTCCTTCATTTCTGTTCTATTTTTTTCTTATTTCTTAACCCTTTTTTCTTGATTCTATCTATGTATACACCAAATAAACATTTTTCACCCTGCAAATAAACATTTATCATAATTCTCCCCACAACCCCCTACTCAAGCCAATCCCCATTTTTATCCATTTTATCATCCATTCTCAATTCCATTCACTTTTCCCTTAAATCTTAGGCCTTAATCCTGCTGAAATGCAAATAAAGTTGTTTCAGAATTACGGGTTAAGGATCAAGGGTTAAGAGTGTTTTTTATCCATTTTTCTTTTCCATTCTGTTTTCCATTTAGTCTTTCCATCCATTGACTTTTCAAGGCTATACGAATAGAGCCAAGATGCAAGGAATAAGGATTAAGAAATAAAAAACATGGTAGAAAGAAAGGCTTTCGCCTCCTTAAAACCATGTCCTTTGATACAACTTTAGTGTTGAATTTGCTTTTTGATATAAGTTTATTTGGGTAATACATTATGATTTTTTATTTTACAGTTCCACCCTGCCCTCAAAGGCCCGCAGAAGTGTTACTTCGTCAATGTATTCCAAGTCACCGCCAACCGGGATACCGCTGGCAATCCTACTTACCTTAATACCTGCCGGTTTAATCAGCTTACTAAGATACATGGCCGTTGCTTCACCTTCTAGGCTTGAGTTGGTTGCTATGATCACTTCATCAATGTCCCCCTGAAGACGCAACATCAGCTCCTTCAACTTAATATCTGCCGGACCTATACCAAGCATGGGTGATATCGCACCGTGAAGGACATGATAAACTCCGTCGTACTTGCCTGTCTTTTCATAAGCGGCCAGATCCCTGGGATTCTCAACAACCATAATCTGGCGTTTATTTCTTCCCTGAGAGGAGCAGATCGGACATAACTCCTTATCCGTTAAGGTTAAGCAGTCCTTACAGTAACGGATATTTTTCTTCGCTTCAACAATGGAACTTGAGAGACCCGCTACCTGTTCCTCAGGCATATTAATGATATGAAAAGCAAGCCTCTGGGCTGTCTTTGTACCAATTCCCGGAAGTCTTGAGAGCTCCTCTATTAACTTACTGATTTGATTACTGTAATAATCCATTAGAAAGGAAATCCTCCAAGACCGCCCATACCGCCGGTAATCTGACCCATTACCTCAGATGATTCTTCCTCCATCTTTCTAAGTGCTTCATTTGCCGCTGCAACGATTAAGTCCTGTAACATCTCTATATCATCGGGATCAACCACTTCAGGGGCAAGTTTAACAGAAACCAGTTCTTTCTTACCGGAGACCGTAACTGTTACAGCTCCACCGCCGGCACTGGCTTCCCAAACCTTATCTTCCAATTCCTTGGTCTTTTCCTCCATTTGTTTTTGCATTCTCTGTGCCTGTTTCATTAAATTGTTCATATTTCCGGGCAAACCGCCTCCGGGAAATCCACCTCTTTTAGCCATCTTATATTACTCCTTTCATTCTCCTCTATACGGTGATTTACTATAGAGACTATCTTATATTTTATAATATTATACCAATTACGTAAATATTAGTTATTACTTATTAGATTACTGTTAAGCAAGTATGTCAATCAACTGACTTTGCAAAACGATAAATCACAATATTAGATTAACTTATCTTCTAATTTAGATGCAGTATACTTTTTGATCCTATCATCCATATCGCTTTTTCTATATTATCAATACCTGTTTACTCGTATTGAATCGGCATTTTTATGATTTTTGTTAAATCCACAACCTCATCCATACGTTCCTTCTCTTTATCCAAAAACTTCACCTTTATCTGTACCTGTTTTTGGATAAGCCCGGCTATCACATCCTTGATCAGTTGAAGATGCGCTTCTCTTTCAATCACATCCTTATCGAGGCTGTTCATAACCACAATTAAAAGACCTTGCTCCCCGTCCATACTTAAGGTTGCTCCGTGTAATACCGAGCCTAAGGCCGGGGCTTTCCTTGTTACCTGAGACACAATATTTCTCCAGTTCTTTGCCGCTTCCTTCATATCCTCCGGTAGGGCTTCCGGTAATATCACCGGTTTTTTCACAGGAGGAGCTTTCGTATCTGCCATAGGCGCTGTCGCGGCATGCTCTCCCGCATCTACAACTACCCCTTTTTCTAATTTTTCTTCTAACCGCTTCATGCGATCTAATATAGAATCAAGATTTTGTTCCATCTCCGGTTTACATAGCTTAATCAGAGCAATCTCTATCAAGACTCTTTTTCTGGAGGCATAGCGGATCTGATTCGACAGTTCCGAGAACACCCTGATATATCTCATTAAAACCGTTTCCTCTATAAAAGTGGCTTCCTTTTGCATAATCTCCATGTTCTCCGAGGAAATCTCTATGATTAGTTCCGATACATCTTCGGAGGTTTTAATTAACAATAGATTACGCAGATACCAGATAAATTCAATTGTAAACTGTCCCAGGTCACGACCACTGCTTTCAATCTCTTCCAATAGCTTAATACAGCCTGCTACATCTTGATTGCGGATAAGTTCCAAAAGTCTAGCATAAACCAGGGTGTCAACTGCTCCAAGTACTTCTAAAACATTATCATAGGTTATCTTTTGCCCCAGATAGAAGGAGATACACTGATCCAGTAAGCTGAGGGCATCACGTAGAGAACCGTCCGCCACTCTGGCAACATAACGAAGCGCCTTTTCCTCTGCTTCAATATTCTCTTCCCTCATCAGCTCCGAGAGCCGGTCTGTGATGGTATCAACCGTTATTCTCTTAAAATCATATCTTTGACAACGGGATAAGATTGTAATCGGTATCTTATGAACCTCTGTGGTTGCCAAGATAAAGATGACATAAGAGGGAGGTTCTTCTATTGTTTTAAGCAGTGCATTAAAGGCTCCCGTGGAAAGCATATGCACCTCGTCAATAATATACACCTTATATCGACCTTCGGTGGGCGAATACCGTACTTCTTCCACAATCTCACGGACATTATCCACGCCGTTATTGGAGGCCGCATCGATTTCTATGACATTCATCGAGGTTTGGGCCGCAATCCCCTTGCACATCCTACATTCATTGCAGGGATTTCCATCCACCGGGTTCTCACAATTAACCACCTTTGCAAGTAGCTTGGCTACTGTAGTCTTACCGGTTCCCCTTGTTCCGCAAAAAAGATAGGCATGTCCGATTCTGCCAGCCTTCATCTGATTTTTAATTGTTGATACAATATGTTCCTGCCCTTTCACATCATGAAAATTGTCCGGGCGAAACTTTCTGTAAAGAGCCGTATAGGACATAAACAGCTTCCTTTCTATGAAACGGCGCCCTCTTGTTCTTTCTGATAAAGCGCCTGTTCAAATCGTTCGTTAATATGAATAAATATATCAATTAAGTCCGGGTCGAATATACTACCCTTTCCTTCTGTTATGATTTTTAGAGCCTTTTGATGGGAAAATGCTTCTTTATAGGCACGGTCTGACGTTAATGCATCATATACATCTGCAATGGTAAGAATTCTCGCATAAAGCGGTATCTCATCCCCTTTTAATCCACTGGGATATCCTGTCCCATCCCATCTTTCATGATGGCAATAAGCCAAATCCTTCGCCAGTTGTAATACCCTGGTACCCCCAGTTTCTTTGATAATCTTTTCGAAGGTTTCTTTCCCCAGTATCGTATGGGTCTTCATGTACTCAAACTCATTATAATTAAGGGTAGAGGCTTTTCGAAGGATATCATCATTAATACCGATTTTTCCAATATCATGAAGGGGGGCGGCTCTCACCAAGTCCCTAACCTCTTCCTGTGAAAATAGATGTTTATACTTATCCTGTTTTAGTACTTCCTCTAAAAGTATTTTAAAATATAGGGTTGTATTCTTCAGATGACCTCCGGTGGTATAATCCCGGCACTCTACCAGCTCCGCAAAGCTTACGGATATGGCATCCTGATATTTTTCTACTTCCGGCACCTTTTTACGGTATTCCATCAGTTCTAACTGGAGGTTAGCTCTGTTCGTTAAAATCTCCGGTAGAATTGGCTTTGTAATAACATCAGCGGCACCGGCTTTCACAGCCTTTAGGATACTTTCATTATCCCCTTCGACAAGGAACAAAATCGGTATCTCTGGAATTATCATCCCGTCCTTTAATTTATCATAAAGCATATAAGCCTTAGTATTACTTAAAGAGGTGTCAAGTAGTATAAGCTCCGGTTGTTGCATAAGAAGCTCCGATGATACTGCTGAAAACTCCATAGCAGATACCTTATAACCGGCCTGTTCTAAGGTCCGGCTAATCTCTCCTTGTATTGAATTATCATCGCTTAATACTATGATATGCCTCATACAGCCGCTCCTTATCCGTCCGTCTTGCGTTAATATCTTATCTTTTGACATTATATCATTATGGATTTTTAAAATCAATGCTAACACTGATTCTATTACTTCTCATCGATAGCTTTCTGAAAATGCTGGTAATCCTTCGAATTCTTCCATTCCCCGCCCCAGGTAAAGCCTCTCTTTGTAAATGCCTGATAGCAGATATCCCCTTTTTTAATATAATAAGGAGATTCCTTCGTGCGATCTGCGTATTCCTCTCCGCTTCTTGGAAGAACGTCAATTTTACCGTCTAACTCTCTTACATAAGGATTATATAATGGATTGATATCAACTGCCATTCCATAGCTATGAAGGGATAATCGTTTTGTTCCCTCCACATTACGATAATTAAAAGCTGAGCTGTTATTTGCCTCCATGGATTTAATATCGTCTGCATCATATTCATCCACCAGAACCATTCGTTCAATCGGATAATCTGCCTGATACAACTCATATAGTATCTCTATGATATCCTCAGCGATTGCCTTATTCACAATCATTTCCCCGATATAGGTTTTATGATCAAAGCCTATATGTAATGCTCTAATATAACGAAGATCCTCATAGGGTATATTGCAGTCCTTACCATAGGATTTACCTTCTATTCTCTGTTTTATTGTATCCGTAATGTCTTCTGCGTAAAACAGCTGTTTTAGTATAGAATCTTCGTATTGAATATCGCCAAGACAAGAACCGGCATCCAAGGTTTTTATCGTCTCCATATGAGATTTATCATCGGATAAAACTTCAAAATAAGCTTCAGAAGGACTATCCTGTGGCTTTTCGTCCGGAGCTTTAGCTCCATCATCCTGTATGTTAAGCTTATCCTTATCATTTGTTATCGGATTTTGATCTTCCATATCATTACTCTCCTCGCTTTGTACAGCTTCCCCTGTCATATCACCCTTCACCGGTTGCTGATGGGATAACCGTTCATCGGCATTATCCTTACGGTTTTTTTCATCACCGTCTTCTTTCGTAACAAGGTCCCTGTCTATGATAGGTCCGTCCTGATCCTCAGATAGGGCCGGGTTGGTATTACTGCTTTTATCACAGGCCCCTGCTGCCACGGCGAACAGAAAGATCATCAGCAAGAAGATATTTTTACGATTCAATCCTAATCCTCCTCAATCACATGAATCTCCAGATAATCGAAGTCAATCGGCTCCATAAAGTTATCCTGCGTAAATCTGGTCTTATCATGACGTTTAAAATCCGCCACTGTGGAATCTAACCAAATCGGCTTTGATAAATCGAAGGTGTGACAGATTTCATCCATTGCCGCGAATATTTTCTGCGTTCTTCTCATATCCTTATCATCATTACATATCACGATATCTTTGATTAACTTGTTATTCGTAAAAACTTTTGCCCATAGTCTAAACATAGTACTCCTCTTTCTATTATATGAACTACTCTCCAGGAAAAAGTTGATATTTATTTCCTGTCAGTATATAATTATTCTCATAGTATCAACATTTATTATATATGAATAGCGGATAAATGAAAAGTCATTTCCGGCAATTATAGAGGTGTAACCATGGAAGGAAACAAACGCAGGGAGAATTTAATACAGATATTAAAAGAAGGTACAAGCCCTGTATCCGGCGGGGAGCTGGCTAAACTCTTAGGGGTAAGCCGTCAGGTCATCGTTCAGGATATTGCACTGCTTCGTGCTTCCGATATTAATATTATCTCGACCACCAAGGGCTATCTGCTCTATTCCATAGAACAATCCAAACATAGACGCGTTATGAAAGTTAAGCATACCACGCAACAGATAGAGGATGAACTTTGTACCATAGTGGATCATGGTGGTAAAGTCATAGATGTAATCGTGGTTCATGAAATATACGGAGAAATTAACACGGAGCTTGTAATACGCAACCGAAGCGATGTCTATGATTTTGTGAAAAAAGTTAAAGAGAAACAGATCGTACCCTTGAAGGAATTGACCGCCGGAGTACATCAACACACCATTGAAGCGGATTCGGAAGAAACGCTTAATCGTATCGAGCAGGCCTTAAGGGAAAAGAATTATCTGTCGGAGTAAATAATAGAATTGTAATTAATGTAATTTCTTAGTTGTAAGATAGAACCATTGTCTATTGAACTGACCCTCATAAGCTAGATTTTTAGGTCTAATTTATGGAGGGGGCAATTCAGTCGGCAGTGGTTTTTTAGTATGCATTTTTATAATGAAATAATTTCAAATCGTCGTATTGGTGTAGAATCTCTATTGATATTTACTAGGTGCGTAAGTTGTTATATCGCAAGTTATAAGGGAATAATAAAAATATAGAAATTATGGAAGTGACTTATATCACGTGTTTCATACACATTACTCTGCGGTTTCATGTCCTGTTAGCAGCTGTTAAGGCATTATTTATTGTAAGCGAATTAATTTGTAAGATTAAATAATATAGTTATATTTGTAGGAATAAATGAGAAACGCCTTACCTTACATTTAATTTTACTGTTGACAAGACAGCTGTAATGTCGTATATGTATTATAGAGAATTAATTGATAAAATAATAACTTTTCTGAAGGAGTAGAGGATGAAAGCATTTAAAAAGTATTTAAATCGAATTTTTATTGATGGTCTTAGCGGAATGGCTCTTGGCTTATTTTCAACACTGATCATCGGAACCATCATTCAGCAGATCGCTAACTTAATTGGGGGAAGCGTTGGTGATACCTTATTCCTGATTGGTAAGGCAGCTGCCTCTCTTACCGGTGCCGGTATCGGTGTAGGCGTGGCATATAAGTTTAAAGTAAGTCCTCTGGTCGTAGTATCTGCGGCAACCGCCGGTATGGTTGGTGCCTTTGCTGCTAAAATTGCAGCCGGAAGCTTTCTGTTGGAGAGCGGCATCGTACAGTTAATCGGCCCCGGAGAGCCTCTGGGTGCATTTGTTGCAGCCTATGTAGGTATTGAGATTGGTAACCTGGTGGCAGGAAAAACAAAGCTGGATATTATAGTAACTCCTATGGCATCTATCTTATCCGGTTCCATCGTTGGTTTAATCATTGGACCTCCGATCTCAGCTTTTATGACCAGAATTGGAGAATTAATTGAATTTGGAACAAAACAACAGCCCTTCTTAATGGGTATTATGGTAGCCGTTTTAATGGGTATGATCCTTACACTTCCCATCAGTTCAGCGGCACTGGGTATTGCCCTTGGTCTTGGAGGCTTATCCGCAGGTGCGGCAACCGTAGGTTGTGCAGCTAACATGATTGGTTTTGCCGTTGCCAGCTACCGGGAGAATAAGACCGGCGGATTAATCGCTCAGGGAATTGGAACCAGTATGCTACAGGTACCAAACATCTATAGAAAACCAATCATATGGCTTCCTGCTATCATCACCAGCGCCATCTTAGGTCCTTTATCCACTATGGTATTTAAAATGACGAACAATGCGACCGGTTCAGGTATGGGAACCTCCGGTTTAGTAGGCCAGATAATGACCTTCCAAACAATGACCGCAACAGAGGGCGCAGGGTTGGTATTATTAAAGATTGCTTTATTACACTTTATACTTCCCGCAATCTTATCCCTTGTAATCTCTGAATTTATGAGACGTAAAAACTGGATTAAACTAGGCGATATGAAGCTGGAACTGTAATTAATAATCGGATGTAAAATATGTGAAGATATATGTGAAGATATATGTGGAGAGTTTATCGTTTCTATCTAAGATAACGATAATTATTTATTATAGAAAATAAAGATAAATTTAACGTTAAGTACCTTCTATCCTGAAAGGATATGAGGATATGATACGTTTCTTTATAACTCTTTTATAAAACTCTTTAAATTAGGTTGAATTCGCCGGATATAATAGATGTAGTTATTTAGATGCGAAACCATTAGAACCATAGAAATAAGTAAATTAGTTGATGCTTCTAAACATTAAAATGTTAGTTGTACTTATTAACATTAGCTTATAATAGATATATTTAATTGACTATATATAGAAAGAGAGGATGCTCCTATCATGGAATGCATCCTCTTCTTTATGATACATTTTCATTTCATTAACGAAGTAATAACATAGGATTCATTGTTTCTTCATTTTCTAAAACCTGAAAATAAAGATTACTTCCTTCCACGGAATAGTATTTTGTGGGTTCACTAACGATTCCAATTACTTCTCCTTCGGCTAGCTTGTCTCCTACTTTTAAAGAAACATCTTCTAACTGACCATAGACTAAACTATAACCATCACCAACATTCATTGTAACGGTAAGTCCTGTCTCTTCGTTCGTATCGATGCTGCTAACGATACCATTTGCCGCTGCTTTTACTTCTGTTCCCACCTCAGCATCTATAATAATTGCCGGGTTACACTTATACTGCATTAATGTTGCATGATAAATCACATGATCCATACTATACTTCATGATTACGTTTCCCTCAACCGGCCAGAGGAGCCCTGCGTCTTTATTGAATTTTAGACTATCTATAACCGGGGTGGAATCTGCTTGAACCGTATTACCTGATGTTTCAACAGCATCCGGTTCTGCTTCTGCTACTTCTTCAGCTTGTGCAGTCTCTGACTGTGCCTGATCTTGGGATAGGTCAATACCATTTTCTTCTGCTTCGGTATAGACATCAAATTCCAGTAAGCTGTCATTATCTGCAACATTTTGATTTGAATTATCCTTAACGCCGGGTTGTGTATTGCCTTGATTATTAGCAACATCTCCAGACGCCTGGTTATTGTCAGCTACAACATTGTTATTGTCATCAGCCGCTATGTTATTATCCGGTTCATTCAGGTCAACAAAGTTGTTATCTTGGTCCTTTTGATCCGAAGATAAATTAGACCCGATAAGCGCTATCGCAGCAATAGCTATAACACCGACAAATAATAACACATAATAACCTTTACCTTTTAAAAATTCGGTAAATTTGTTCTTTTTCACTGTTATCACCTCTAGATATATTCTTCTCAGATAATAATTTATTTATACCTCAGTCATTTACTGGAATTTATTTTTTATTATTAGATCATCCGGGTCTCCTCATGAAGTAAAAATAAACTTTTTTGTTACTTATTTAATTGTTACCAATTCACTAAAATTTAATCCATACATTGGCATCTAAATATTGACAATTTTAAAGAAATCTATAAAATAGAATTATGCGGATATAGTTTAGTGGTAAAACACGAGCTTCCCAAGCTTGCGATGCGGGTTCGATTCCCGTTATCCGCTTAACGAAAAAGAGATACGATACCGATTTTCAGGTATTGTATCTCTTTTTTGTTATGTGATTATATAAGGTAAGCGGGAAGAATAAAACATGAGCCCACTGGTGAAATGCTTTTATTCTTCCTAAGCCTTGCCATGGTTTTAGGCAAGGCTTTTTCCCGATTATCCGCGTGGTGTGTAACCAACCAAAAGAAGCGAAGACTGCAAGAAAAAAGTGCGAGGCCACTGGCGAGCTTCTTTTTCTTGTGACGTCATTCCATGATTTTAGGAATGACGTTGTTCGACGGTGAATTGATGGTTTACAATTCAACGCCCGTTATCCGTGTAGTAATTATATAAGTGAAAGAGGCTCGCTGGAAAGTGTTTTATTAATGCTTGCAGATCTAAGTTCCCCGGAATCACGCTTTTATCATTATTCACTTCCAATTGTTCACTCTTTCTGTAGATTTGGGGAGGCGATCAATAGGCAACTACCATCCCCTCTAAAAATAGCATATAAAGGAAGATATTACAACAATTAAAGAAAACTTGAGCTGATAAAATATCTTGATTGCTCATGATGTAAAACAAATTTTTGTATGGTAAAAGTATCTATAGTATATCAATCATAGTTTTAATTTTGCACCATTGATTTAATGATGTAATATCACTTATGTATTTCTTTCCTTCCTCGGTCTGTGCTAGTTTGTTTCCAATTCCAACATGAATTATATTATCTTCCGTATCATAACTAATACTTATTTCTCTTAAAACAGTAATACTATTCATACCCCTAAATCTCTTTGTAGGTTCTATAGTATCAGCTATACATAGAATGAATAATAAAGGATCTTCCTCATAGTCTATTATTCGATAGTTTTCTGGCCATAAACATTGTAAACTATATTCTGCATAAGACTGTTTTTCTCTCTCTGTATTGCCTGACATAAAAACATTATGGGCAGCAATACAATTAGTTATATATGCAAATACTTTGAATTGTTCACAGCAAAAATGTCTTCCTTGATTGTTAAAAAAGTTATCATAGCGACCATTTTGGCGGTTTTTGTAGTACTCTTTTTTGTAGTTATCTACTAGACTTGAAAACAATTTATCCGCGCCAACAATACCATGATCCAAAGTATTCATTTTTATTAATCGATACCTAAAATAGTTTTCTTTTATAGAATAATTATACCAAGATCTTTTTATAGTAGTACCATTACTGTATTCAAGTCCTTTTCTACATGAAAAGTTACATTCAAACTCGGTGATTTGCTGCCTTGAAACTATTGAATAATTTCTAAAATAGCACCTGTCACTCCTTAATGGGATATTGGGGACTAATCTATTAATCTGCATATTACTATTATTGTATAAAAACAGTCTAGAATACTTTCTATTCTCTCTTTCACGGATACATAATCTTAGATATTTATCTTTTATTTCAGCAATTTTCCGTTGGTCCATTTCATTTTCATATATATATCCAAAGTCATGTGCTAAGCATGTTAAAAACCACAAATAAGAAAATGGATACTCTCCGTCAACTTCTGATTTTATAAATAAACATGGATCTATCAATCTTTGTAACATCGTACCTATAAAGAATACATTGGTTGTATGTCCGTTCCGAAAAGACAACTCTTCTCCTTCGTATTCACGCCATTCAAAAACTGCATATTCTTTTGAACCTGTTTTAAAATAATCATTAATAAATCGTTTTGCAGATTCTCTGCTTTCAAAAGGTGATTCTACATTCAGACCATAATAGTTCCAAAAGGCATTATGTTCAATAAATTCATTTCTCATTTGTTTTTCTAAGTTCATATCTTCTCCACTCTTATTGACATTAATAATGTCTAAAAATACTTGACAGTATCCCGTCAAAAGGATATGTGCCTATTTTATAAATATTATATCCAGAGAATCAGCAATAAAAATTTATACACTGTCTAAATGTCTTTTTCTTGCGATTGCTTTCTCAGTATGGATCTGGGACATGAACCGTCCAAGTTTTATAAAGCAAAAGTAATTAAATTTTTAACAGCCTCAATATAATTTTCTTTACTTTTAACTTTATAAACGCTTATATAGGAAGGGTGATGTATGGGAATAACCCTCATGTTTCCAAACTGATACATTTTGTAATTATAATCGTTGAAATCATCAAATTCCATTTGTATGTTATTTTCAAAAGCCTTAATAACATTTTTTCCAAGTAGAAATATTATCTTCGGCTTTAAAATTTCGATTTCTCTAAACAAGTTTGTTATACACAAGTCCATTTCTTTTCTTGTAGGATATCTTAACTTGCCACCTCTATCTAGTGGTAAACACTTTACTACATTAGTCTTATAATACTTACATTTCTTAACCTCTGTTTCAATTTCAGATATAAGACCCCCTGATTTGGTAGAAGCAGATAACGGTGTATCCTCCATAACATTTTTAACTTCTTTAGCAGATAACCCTACCCACATTACATCACATTCATCAACCTTATCCAATAATGGTAGTTGATTATTGCACATATTACATTTTCTGCAATTAATTATTTCATCCAACATAATAAACTCCACTTTACAAGTTATTTGTTTTATAAATGTAATTATACAATATATCATCTGCACATTCACTAAAATTTTTATAGTAACCATTAAATTGAGACTTCTGGGTCATACCTGTCAAAATCTCATTTTCTTGAAAGATTAAATCATCATATACTCCATCAACAAATTTGTTGTATAGTTCGGTACCATGGTATGGCTTATATTGAAATATGCTTGTTCGAAAATCTCCCTTCAAAAACTTTGAACTCTCTTTTAGGGAACTTGCCAACAGATAACTTTCTTCCATGTCTTCTTTAGTTTCTGTTGGAAATCCATATATAAAGTACCCTTTAACGTTGATTCCAGCTTTAAGAAGTCTATAAATTATTTTCTTTACTTCCTCTGCACTTCCATTCTTTTTTAGTAATTTTCTTATTTTATCTGAACCTGATTCAATTCCAATAAATAGCTCAAGACAACCGCTTTGTTTTAGATTAACCAAACTGTCATCATCTGTATTTACGAATGACTTAATATGCGCCATTGCTCTCCACTTTAAGCAAATTTCGTTAAATATTTTAATTGCTTCATTTATTTTGATCTTATTTCTTAAAAATAAGTCATCTAATATTCTTATGCATTCTATGGAAGGATCCATCGAGAATATTTCATTGATTTGCTCTAGAATTGCTTGTGGAGTAAGCATTCTAATATTACTCTCTGTGTTTAGGCTTTTTGCAGCTCCACAAAATGCACAGTTATAAAAACACCCTCTCGAAGTAATAATAGCTTTTTCTTTAAGTCCAAAGTGATTTATAATATCTGTTTCATTTAGTAGATTTCGATTCAAATGATTATTTTCTAGATCCTTAGGATAGTACTTGGATGATGTGTCTACCTTATATACCTTTCTATTCTCAATACATAACATAGGTGTTTCATTCACAGCATTAAGAGTTATATCCGAGGTAATATAATCCCCTTCACCAATTACTACAACAATCTCGTTTTTTGTATTCCATGCTATAATATCTTTATAAATATGCTTAGCACATTGACCGCCAACAATAAAACGGCAATCATTTTGATATGATTCAACCATTGATCTAACAATATCAATATTAATTGAAAAAATATTGATTCCTATTACTTCCGGTTTAATTTTATGTAATTCGCAACATATTTCATCTAAATTCATGCCTTTTTGTACCGCATCTAATACCATCACTTCAATACCATTTTCCTTCAAGTTCGATGCGATATATCCCAATCCTAAAGGAGGTAAGTATTCATTAGTATCCTCTGTATTATTATCTTTGTAAATAGGTGAATTAACCAGTACAACCAATATAAGTCACCCCCCTGGTAGGCCGTTTATAAGATTTAATAAATTTGATTTTATAATTTCAACAGAATTTGAAAGTTTTTGATCCGTGTTAATTAATTTAACATTATAACTTTCTGTTGATAAGTAATCTGCTGCTTTTCTACTTAACTCCAATTCATCTTTACTCGTATACTCTCTTTCAAATCTTGTTAAACACTTCCTTGTAGCTAAACGATAATTTATCGTCTCTTCTTTTGCCAATAATATGAAACATATGTCCGGCTTAAGTATAGATGTATTAATTCTCATCACTTCAACCGCACTTAATCCATCAAGAACCTGTAAAATCAATGATGATGCTATATATCTATCGCATAAAACAATAACCCCTTTAGCTAACTGCGGCAATATTTCTTCCTTAATATGATTATGTCTATCAGCTGCCACGAGATTCGCCAACGTATAAGAATTGTATTTTTCTTCGGAATTTCTTATAAATTGACCAATATTAGAGTCAGAAGGCTCTCTGGTAATGAAAATTTTATATCCATCTACCTCCATTGCTCGTTTCACTTCATTAATAATAGTAGTTTTACCCACTCCATTCGGTCCATCGAAAGTTATGAACATATCGTATCTCCTTATATAAAACGTTATATTCTCTTTTTACTTAATTTAGATATCTTCACTATCTTCACATTCAAAACATTATAATACAAGTTTTGCTTACATCTGTTGAATATTACTAGACCATCACTAATTTCAAGTCATTCTTACTTTTATCTACTTTCTACAACTCACATTTCTATATAAATTTCTTTATTCCATCTATCTTTATTTGATCATCATAATCATAAACAATTCCAACACTATATTTAGCTCTCGTTATTGCTACATAAAACTGTGATCTCGTCTTAGGTTTTAGTTCATTCGAATGATTGTTCATCCATTTTTTCATTGTTGCAGTTGGATATATTAAAACTCTATCAAATGTTAAACCTTTTGATTCTCCCATATTAATAACTGGATAGTTATCTACAACTTTTACTGTTCTCTTCTCACGAAGTTGCATAGGGTTATATTTAGCCAAATACTTCTCTACATCATCAAGTCTTATAAGAAAAATCCCATCATGACCGGTTTTTTCGAATACCTTTGTCCCAGTCTCTTCATACTCTGGATAGAGCATAGATGAAAATGAACATATACTTTTATTATTTCTATATGAGTCATTTAATATTTCTTTATCAAATAAGCACTCTATATGCTTGCACTCATTTTTTATATACTCTTCGATATTACCGACTGTATACTTCTTGTTTTTTGCTTCATTATGAGTATGATAAGTAACCTGTCGAGGATCCCCCACCATAGTCAAATCACAATCTGATTTTAACAACGATTTAATTAACTCTAAATCATATCCTGCCATATCCTGAACTTCATCAATATATACTTTTGAGAATAATCTGCTGATACGCTTTATTACAGCTCCCCCAGTCTTTTCTTCGCATCTACATACAAACTTAGAGATTTTATCAGAATACATTTTCATTTCTTTAGTAAAGTAAAATCCATATAACTCGCCTTCACTATAATAAACCGGTCCTCTTCTACTCATATATTTAACCCCGGATTTTTGATTTACTAGTACCATGCCAGTTATTTTTTTATCCAATAAAACTCCTTGAAAAGGTTTTACGCCATGTTGCAAAAGGAAAGCATACCATGTTTTAATTATTACATTGTGAGGTATACAGCCATTTAGCTCGATAAATTTCTTCCTTATTTCTTGTTCATTAGCAATTGTATATGTTGTTATTAATATATTATCAGATTCTTGTAATGCACTTTTAACCAAATATGTTGTTTTTCCAGAACCGGCAGCAGCAATAATTAACTTATTCATCATCTTATGGCCTCCAAAATGTATTCTGGCATTTCTACTATTTCGGTTGACTCAAAAATTTTCAAACTGCATTCCGTCTTATTATGTTTCATATATTTTCTCAATTCATCTTCATCGGTATAATTTGTTTCAAATATACGGTTCAGTTTTTCTAGTCCATTTACCTTTAATAACTTAGGTTCTAGTGTATTATAATTATAATAGCTATTACCAATTAATAGATTACCAGAATCTACACATCTATCTACGCAGATTTTAACATAATCTTTTGAATTTTGACCTAAATAATTGCTATACTTCTTATCAATAGCATCTATATCACCATCATTATCTGTCACAACAACAATATTTTTTTTCAAACAATCTGCTAATTCCAAAAAACGCAGAAAGGATATACCTACAGAAATCACTTCAACACCATCTTGAATGGGTAGCTTCCCTTCATTTAACTGCATATATGCTTTTTGTATAACTAACTCGTCTGAATCACCCTCACACAAAATTGCCCTTTTACATAAAATCAATCGTAATGTATCATATCCTGCGATTTTTCTGAAAAAGTCATAGGTTTTAACAGAAAGTTCAGAGAACCTTATTACTTTCATATTATCCAATAAATAAAGATTCTCTAATCCCAGTTTATTAGCTACAAAGCTATTATGTGTTGAAATGAGTATCTGCTTTTCAGAATACTGGTCTGAAATACATTTAATTAATTGGTTTAACCTTGTATGAGATAAATGATTTTCAGGTTCTTCTAGCAAAATAATACCAGCATTTTTTGCTGTCTTTTTAGCAAAAGCCAATTCTGTTTTTACAACACACTGTTCTCCCTTCCCTATATAATTAAATGGAATTTCATCAAGTTGAGTAACCAAACTATTTTCCCATGCATTTTTCGTTACCAATTCTACAGACAATGTTATTTTCTTTTCTGTCAAACTTGTACTTTGATTGATTTTCTTGTTTATTGTTTCAATAGAAGGCTCACACATGAAAGAATCTCTCATTTTTCTATGGGCTTGTGCAATTGACGTTATATCTTCAGGTTCAAGATTTCCCTTTATTATTCTTGATAAATAAAGATCATTACCACTTTGATATCTGCATTCTGATGAATCTATTAATGATGATTTGTATGGTATACTACGGATTGTAATTGAATCTCGCGCAAATGTTGTCCAAGTAATATCATAATATTCTATTGGTAGACTTTTTAAGTCTGCCTGCTTTATTAGAGCTTCATACTCATCGGAATATTTATCATTAAAAGCGATTTTAAAGGAAAATCCCTCTGCACTATTATCCTTATCACTATTTGCATCACCATTCATTAATGGCACTTCTTCTCCTCCGAAATATACTTCAATCATTATAAATGGAAGCTCCTTTGTTGTAGATGTCATTAATGACGCTAAATATTCATCAACAACTTCTTTATTAAACAAATATTGTGTAAGTTCATTCCATATACTCTTACCATTGATAAGTCCTGTAAGAGCTAAATTAATAGCCTCAAGTATTGTCGACTTTCCTGCCTCATTGTCTCCCACTAAGATATTCAAACCTTCTTTAAGTATTATTTCAAAGTCTCTATAGCATTTAAAATTATGTATTATCACCTTACTAATATACATTAATTCGCCCTCCCAATATATTAAATCTTATTGCTATTGTAGATAAACTTTTTACCCCATCTCCCTTATTTGACAAACTAGTTAATACTCCATCATCTATATCCATGTTCACTATTTTTCCAGAAATAGAATTGCCTTTTCTCATTCGATCGGTCAAATATAGATTTACTGATTTAATTTGCGGTAAGAACTGTACAAGTGGTGTTTTTACTCTTTTGGCTAACAAAACTAACTTTTCCTGTTGAATTTTTTCAATATATTCTAACGAGTCTTTATAGACTTGATCCTCAATACTTGATAATTCCAAATTAATTAATTCAGATATAACGCTATATGCATCCGTTTCAGATCTTACAGCAGGAATAAATTGAACATCAAACTTATTACAAATAAATCTACTAATAGGAATTATCTTATCTGACAAAGCCTTAGCGTTTTTACCTCTCTTTGGAATTGTTACAGAAAGTGAATTGCTTTCACCAATTTTGATGTATATTGACAAAGCACCATTGATATTAGAGCGAATGATATTGTTTAACTCAATAGTTTCATCTTCATTCATTGAAAAATCCATTCGTACTTCTGTATTCTTATTATGTAGCTTTTTTGATGTTTGCAGCGATAATGGAAAGTCTTCTTGCCAATCATATAACTGTTTGATACTGCGTTTTCTCTTTTGTAAAAGTTCCATGCTTCGCAATATCTCCATGCCTAAATCAATAGCCTTTAACACATAAGTCTTTCCCTCATTATTTTGTCCCAACAAAACTGTAAGATTAGATAAGTCGATTTTATGTGCAGTAGTGATACTTCTATATTTTGAAATTGAAACATATGATAACTTCACTCTTTTCTCCTCCATCAAAACCCAATATAAGTTACATTATATTCCATTATATATTTATAATTGAGTAATTTCAATATAATTCTACAATCATTTACATTTTCTACAATTCTACAATCATTTACTTTTTTCGGTACTTTTTCGGTGTCTTTCTGAGTTTTATCACTCATTATCAGCACATGCAAAAAAATGGCACCTACTAGGTGCCATAGTGTAATCGTATTAATCAATTATAAAACCCCCATCAACTTCTCAACCACATCCAAATCCGCAGGAAGCCATTTAACTGTATCTAGCTCTCCCTTTTCTAACCAGCGCCCCGATGTATGCTCCACAAAATTAATTACTCCTTCAACCACATGACAAAAATAGCAATGCATGGTCAGATGAAAATTTGGATAATCATACTCTATTGTCAGTAGATAATCATCCACCTTAATATCTACCTCAAGTTCTTCTTTTATCTCCCGACATAAGGCATCTTCCCTTGATTCCCCTTCTTCCATCTTGCCTCCGGGGAATTCCCAACTACCGGCGAACTCTCCATACCCTCTTTGTGTTGCTAATATTTTATCTCCGTCTTTGATAATAGCTGCCACAACTTCAATCTTTTTCATTCTTATCTCCCCGTTAATCTATTTTGTAATATACTCATATATATCTTCCCGTACAGGGGTATCAAGAACCCACTCTATCTCAACTGCAGTTTTATCTGTATTTGCCATGATAATTTCATTTGTATTTCCGGTAGCATGCATGCGTCCTAAATAATAGAATTCTTTTGAAATTTTATCATCTTTATTTTTCCGAACAAACAATTCCACTTTAATGCCTCGTTCCTGTGCATTGAGAAAGTTCTGTATATCCTCTGACTGTACATTTCTACCGCTCTTTGAAATAGCTATCAGATTATTCGGTGTAACAAAATGATCCTCATATTTAATCGTAGCCTGAATATCATCTGATTTATCATAGTTAATAAATACAGGGAATGTTTTCGTTTTAGAATCATATTTATAGCCACCGATGTTTAATGGCACTTCATTTGTCTCCCATTCTAGTAATCGACAGACATCCTCATAAGTGTATTTTTGATATAATTCAAAATTGGTATCCTGATAGCGATTTCCATAATCTCGTTTATTTCTGGATATACCAAATGATATTAATTCCTTTAATATATCTAGAAACTCCGGATTATCTAACATTCTAGCAAATGAATTATTGACCCTATAATCATCCCCGTCCGGTTCAAGGAATACACACTCCTCAAAAGTTTTCTTGCCTGTTCCGGAAGGAAACTCATTGGTCATAACATTAACAACATTTTTTACTGTTTTTTCTTCCATCGAAATATTATAATCGTAAGCCAGTTTCTGTTTTAACAAGCCAATTAAACCGGAACGATAAGCCAGCATACGATTTAATAATTCCAGTTCATGAATTCTTTTTCCGGAGGCTAGCTTTTTCGATATAAATTCTATATACTTTTCCTCCGAAGCACTTAATCTTATCTTATAATCTTTTTCGTATTTTACTAAAAACTTATAATAGGAACCCAATGAATTGTTATCAAAAATTCGAAGCACATCCATTTCCCCATAATCATCAAAATCTTTCAGACTTGGAATATGACCTAATTTATTCTTAAGCTTAGTATAATTCTCTTTAATAAGTTTAATATCACTAAAGTTAGCCGCATCAATCGAGTTAAATATCCGCTTCTTCGAGATCTCATCAAAATGAATCGTAGACGATCCCGGAATAATTCTTTCTCCCTCCAACAAATATCTTCTGATATTATCCTTGTTATACGTCCTATCTCCAGATAGGGCAATCGGAATCATGAAGTTATTCATGTAATTACCTATAAAATCAAGGATAACAACATACTCCTTATTTTCAGCCTTACGAAGACCACGTCCTAACTGCTGAATGAATACAATCGGACTTTCTGTCGGTCTTAGCATGATCACTTGATTTATTTCCGGTATATCAACACCTTCATTGAATATATCAACAGTAAATATATAATCTAACGTATCCGTCCTATCGTCGTTAGTTAGACGCTCGATGCATTCTTCCCGACATTCTTGCGAATCCTCACCACATAGGAACTCTGTATGATAACCCCGTGCATTGAATTTAGCAGATAACTCTTTTGCCTCATCTTTTCTACTACAGAAAATTAAGCCCTTTACCCGTTCTCCGCTATAACCATAATAATTCGCTTTCTCAATCACATAATCCACACGGGAATCACATACCAACCTTGCAAAATTTCTAATGCCAGTTGTATCATCAAACACTTCACCGTCTATCTCTAAATCCGTAATGCCAAAATAGTGGAATGGACATAACAGATTTTCTTCTAATGCCTGTTGTAATCTGATTTCATATGCAATCTTATGATTAAATAACCTATATATATCAAAGCCATCTGTGCGATCAGGACTTGCAGTCATACCAAGCCAAAACTTCGGCTGAAAGTATTCCATGATTTTTTTATAGCTTTCTGCACCGGCCCTATGTACTTCATCAATAATGATAAATTCAAACTCATCTCTAGCAAACCTTTCTCTTACCTCCGGTTTCGCCATCATCTGCATAGTGGAGAATAGATATTCAGCCTCGTAATCTTTAGACGTACCTGATATCAGACCAAACCTCTTAGTATTTCCAAATACCTTTTTATAGCTTTTAATTGCCTGCTTTGCGATCTGTTCCCTATGTACAACAAACAATGCCTTCTTCGGACTTTCCTCTCGTAAAGCAAATGCCGAAGCATAGGTTTTTCCTGTGCCCGTAGCAGAAATTAATAACGCCTTTTCTTCTCCAACATCCTTAAGTTTGCGCAAATTAGACACAAATTCAACCTGCATCTTGTTGGGTTGTAATCTATATTGTTCGATAGAAGGAATTTCATATTGTTTTGCGATTGCTTTCTGCTTTTTTATCAGCTCATAGCTTACGGTATAACTCTCTATAAAATCCGAATAGCTTTTTGTTGATTTTGCATTCCATAGGGTATTAAATTCCTCAACAATATTATCAGCAAATTCACCCTGCCTTGTAGAAATGATTTTTGTATTCCACTCTTTATTTTTCGTCAACGCTCCCAAAGTAATATTAGAGCTTCCAACAATGATTTTGTAGATTTCATCTTCTTTAAAAATATATCCCTTGGTGTGAAACCCTTCTTCGGCTTCATCTGTACAATACATTTTTAATTCTATATTCTTAAGCTCTGCTAGTTTATGTAACGCTTTAGGCTCACTAAAGCTAAGATAATCGGTAGTTAATATCTGACCTGGTATCCCTTTCGTCTCTAATTCTTTTAAGGTTTGTAGCAATGGAGTTAAGCCACTCATTGTAATAAATGCAACACTTATATAGAACTGTTCACATTTTAAAAGCTCATCCTCAATGGAGGACAAAACTTTTCTACCTTCTTTATAGTTATTTGATATAAACTGAGGTTTATATGCTAAATTTGATATGCTATTTTGATTAATAAAGGCTGTTTCAAAGCCTTTTACCATTTGCTCAATGTCATGCTTTTGCATAATTTATCCTACCTACCCTAATTATTATATTAATAACTATCTATTTCTATCATTTTACATCTTTCATTAAAAGTAGACAAGCATTCTAATTACTTTTAATGATAGGTTTTTATTTGACTTTTCATGTATTATTTGAGTTTATGAACTTACACCTTTAATGTATCAATATATGCCTTATAATCACAATTCCAAGCATCATATTTAAAATCATCCGGTATTCTGATAAAACATCCTATCGTATTATCACGCTTTCTTTTTATAACACCTGACACGTTCCGGTTAGAATTCTTTCCATGTAATGATTCTCCTAACATATAAATCATAAATTTTTTTCCCTGCTTCTTCAGTATTTAGCTGTGAAATCCAAGTATTTTACAATGTATATCGTTAAAGAAAAGGGGGGCCGCCTTCCATCACAGCAAACTTTTAATAGCTCTCTCTAAAACAGTATCCCAAGGTCTTGCCTCAATCACTCTAATATTATTCTGATTACAAGTATCTGCAATCCATTTACCATAAACAATACTTATTTCCGCTCTGTAATGTTGTAATTCTCCACCTTCTCTTGATAGATAATTCTTTACTATTTGATTTACGTCTGGTTCTATCAAAAAGATGGATTTTACCTCCGGATTATCGAATGATATTGTAAATTCGGGGTCGATAAAATCTCCCTCAATAATAATAGGTACTTGATCCTCAATGTGCCTGTTTACAAGTTCTTTTAAAACCGGAATCAATTCTTTGCTTACATCAATCAACCAATTTACATTGCCCTCAACACCGATCTTCCTCCAATCTACACCAGTATTCCAATAATGTATTGCAGGAAAACTCTCCTTTGTAGTAACCGTTTCTACAGCTAGGTGAACATCATCTACTTCCATGACATTCACACCATAGTATCTGCCAATCTCATAAGCTATACTTGATTTACCTGTTCCCGAAGCCCCACCAATGAATAATACCGTCCAGTTTCTATCCATATTCATTTCTTACCCTCCTATATCGATCATCTCAGCCACTAAAGCTGTAATATTATAATTAATTCTATAAACCTATTCTTTATCTTTCTACGTCTTACGATTCTCTCTACTAATTTCAGTCTCCCTAAAACAACGTTCCTGATATTTTTTTGGAGTCATTCCAACATGCTTTTTGAACACCTCAATGAAATAACTCTGTGTCGGGAAGGCTAGAATTGATGCAATCTGAGCAGGCGAATAATCTGAGTACTTTAGCATATTCTGAGCCGTTTCTATTTTTCTTTTTTGTATATACATACTAATTGTAATGCCTGTCTCATTTTTAAAAAGCTTTGATAGATAGCTCGGATGTAGTTCTATATACGCAGCAAGCATTGCAACTGTAATTCTTGTATTAAGATTTTTATATATGTAATCGATACATTTTACAATCGGCTTTGAAAAGATCTTATTCATTTTCAAAGCCTTCATTCTTTTTGTATAGTCTATCGTCATTATGCTATGAAGCCTTGAAATCTGGTCCATTGCTGTACATTGGTCTGCCTGTTGAATATAAAAATCACTGAGCCTGTAGGCCGCCTCATGTTCCATTCCACCCTCAATACAGTATCTTGCAACCATTGCAACCGTAATTATGAAATGATACCTTATATTACGCAGAGGGTTATCCGACAATTGTCCAAGTCCAACTTTATCTGTGAAAGCATCTTCACACAATTTCATCACCTTGTCGATATCCCCTGATTTTACTGATACATAAAAATCAAATTCAGGGCCATAAGGTGCGTGTGAAATGTTATCTTCACGCATAATAAATTCTTTATAACTCCATTCTTTATTAATATCCATACTAATTCTTCCTTTCTTACCCAATTATGTCACTATTCTGATAAAAATGCAATCATAATGATATACTTATACTCTAATTCATCCTATGATATTGGTAAAACACAGGAGACAGAAATATGAAGAAATTTACCGGTTATACAAAGGGCATTAATCTTGGAGGATGGCTATCCCAGTGCGATCATAGCAGAGAGACTTATAACACCTTCATCACCAAAAACGATATTGACCGAATTGCCTCATGGGGCCTTGACCATATAAGGTTGCCCATTGATTATGAGCTTGTTGAAACCGAGGACGGCCAGTATGTGGAAGAAGGTTTTAGCTACATTGACAATTGCCTCGATTGGTGTCAAAGTAACGGGCTTAACATGATTCTTGACTTACATAAAACTGCGGGCTATTCCTTTGATGAGTTTGAGACATCAACAGGATTTTTTGAAAATGATACCCTTCAAAATAGATTTATGAACCTTTGGGAAGAACTAGCGAAACGTTATGGAAAGTATGAAGATCGTCTTTCTTTTGAGCTATTGAATGAAATTGTTGATCCGGAAGTTGCAGATATATGGAATGGCATTGCTAAGCGCACCGTTAAAGTGATTAGACAATATGCTCCGACCATTAAAATACTTATCGGCGGTGTAAGAAATAACAGTGTTGATTCAATTAAGCTACTCGATATGCCATATGATGAAAATATCGTCTATACCTTTCACTTTTATGAACCCTTAATCTTTACGCATCAAGCTGCCTACTGGGTTAATAAGATGACGGCTGATTTTAGGACAGTCTATCCAAACGAATTTGCTAAGTATAGGCTGGAAACAGAAGCATTTCTTCCCAGTGAAAATGGAGAAATATATAGTAACATAACACAGGATATCATTGATAAGAAGTTTTTTGAGACTGCTTTTTTAGAAGCCATTAGGGTTGCGAACGAACGGGATGTCGCACTATACTGTGGAGAATATGGTGTGATTGATCAGGCTGATCTTCCCTCCACAATTAATTGGTATTCCGATATTAACTCCACCTTTGAAAAGTTTGAAATTGGAAGAGCAGCATGGACCTATAAAGGGAAGGATTTTGGAATTATTGATAAACATTATGAACCGATTTTTGATAGACTAATCAAATTATTATAAAATTAAAGGATTGTCGCTTAGCGTCAGAAAGGGGATCTGAATGTTAAAAGGAGTTAAAAGAGGATTGTGTATTATCTTTGGGCTTACTATGGTCATTGGCATCTTTGCAGGTTGCAATAAAAAAGAAGACCTAACACCAGCAGACACATCTGTCAAAAAAGAAGCAACAGAAAAGCCTGATCCAACTGTAGAACCCACTGTAGCACCTACCAAAATTGAGGAGACGAATCAAACTACTGTCCCTGAACTTGAGGGCTATACGTTATTATGGAATGATGAATTCGAAGGTGACAGCCTGAATACAGACACCTGGAATTACGAGCCTCGTGAACCGGGATGGACCAATAATGAGTTACAAGAATATACCACATCAACAGATAATGTTTTTGTAGAAGATGGAAGACTTATCATTAAAGCGATTAAAACTACCGATGCTGCAGGAAATGACTATTATACTTCAGGTAAGGTTACAACGCAGAACAAGCAGGATTTCACCTATGGTAAGGTTGTGGTTAGCGCCAAAGTTCCAAGGGGTCAAGGTCTATGGCCTGCGATCTGGATGATGCCGAAGGTGCAAGAGTTTTACGGTGAGTGGCCAAAATGCGGTGAAATCGATATTATGGAAGTTCTGGGACACCAGGTTGATACCGCACATGGAACGATCCATTACGGTGAACCTCACGCACAACAACAGGGTACCTATGTACTAGAAGAGGGTACCTTCGCTGATGACTTTCATGAGTTTTCTGTTGAATGGGAACCGGGTGAATTTCGTTTTTATATCGATGGAAATCATTATAAAACCGTGAATGATTGGTTCACAGCCGTGGAGGGCGAAGAGGAAAAGCCCTATCCTGCACCGTTTAACCAACCATTTTTTGTACAACTTAACCTCGCTGTAGGTGGAAACTGGCCAGGAAATCCGGATGAAACTACGGACTTTGACAATGCATTATTTGAAGTGGATTATGTTAGGGTATATCAAAAACCAGAATATGATTTAAACGTCCAAAAACCAGTAACGATATTAGTAGAACCTGAAGCAGGAGCAAATTATATCCGTAACGGAGATTTCTCTAATGCCGAAGATCTTACCGACGATATAGATTGGAAATTTTTATTGGCACAAAACGGAGAAGGTAGTGCTGAAATTAAAGATGGAATGATTACAATACTATCACAAAACGCCGGAGCTGTTGACTATTCAGTTCAGCTTGTACAACCAAATCTTGCGATGAAAAAGGGAAGTAAGTACCAAGTAACCTTTGACGCTTATGCCTCAGAAGAAAGAGATATCATTGTATGTGTATCAGCACCTGATAATGGATGGATTCGCTATTTACCGGATACACTTCTAACTCTTTCAACAAGTATGCAGACTTATACATATACCTTTGATATGACAGGTAAAGATGACCCAAATGGTAGACTAGAGTTCAATCTTGGTAATAGGGGCTCTATCGCTGATGTTCATATCACAAATGTACGAGTAGAAAAAATTCAGTAGATATTAATTTTCATTAATATAATTTTGTTTCTTTTCATAAGCCTTGCCATGTTTTTTGGCAAGGCTTCTCCTGTTGATCCATTGTAAAAATAAAGCCCAGTTTAGTATATGAAAGTGCATTACCCCTTTAATATACCAATTTATATCTTATATTTCGAAAAAATGACATTATGGCTTCTATTGGAGTTATTGTATCATTCTTTTTGAATTGATAAGAATTATAAAACCCGTTTCAATTTCTCAACTACATCCAAATCCGCAGGCAGCCATTTTAGCGTATCAAGCTCTCCCTTTTTTAACCAACGCCCTGATGAATGCTCTACAAAATTAATAACTCCTTCAACCACATGACAAAAATAACAATGCATAGTCAGATGAAAGTTAGGATAGTCATATTCTACCGTTAGTAAAAAATCATCCACTTCAATATCTACCTCAAGTTCTTCTTTTATCTCCCGACATAAGGCAGCTTCCCTTGATTCCCCTTCTTCCATCTTGCCTCCGGGGAATTCCCAACTACCGGCGAACTCTCCATACCCTCTTTGCGTTGCCAATATTTTATCTCCATCTTTGATAATAGCAGCCACGACTTCAATCTTTTTCATATTATCTCTCTTTTCAATTTTGCTTCGTATCAACATCATATCTAACATATTACATCTTAAATGCACAATTAACAAGCTGTGTTGTTTATTCTCATTATCCCAGGCCATATGCTTTCTGCTTATCTAAAGAATAATTATTCTTGTCTACTATAACCGGCTTCTATAGGAGAAAACCAAGACATTACTTTGAATTTTATTATGAACCATTGATATTATTCAAAAAAAATGTTATGCTACGCCGGTATACAATAAAAATGTCTTTACTACTTAACATCAATAAAATTACGTCTGTGTGAAGATTATATATAAAAGAGTTGTCAATATTCGTGATTAAGAGAGGTAATAATATGATATATGTTGAAAATTTATCCTACTCCTTTCCGCAGAAGGATTTATTTCATAAAATTTCATTTACATTAGAAGAGGGTCAACATTGTGCTTTTATAGGATCCAGTGGCAGTGGTAAAAGTACACTGATAGAGATCCTTATGAACCCGGATAACTATATGTACGACGGAAAGTTAGAGATATCCCCCGATTGTAGAATCGGGTATGTAAGTCAGTTCTCCAAGGTAGACCCTACGAATCCAATTACAGTCTTTGAATATATCGCAGAAGATTTTAATAGGTTGCAAAACGAATTGAACTCTATTTGTGCTGAGATGGAGACCTCTACAGATCTTGATGCTTTATTGGAGAAGTACCAACAAGCTTTAGACGCCTTTCATGCCATTGGTGGGGAAGATTTCGAACAAAACATTCACAGGAAGCTTAATCTTGCTAACCTAAGTAAACATTCAAATCTGATGCTTGCTAAACTTAGTGGAGGGGAATTTAAGCTTGTTCAGGTGATTAAGGAGATGCTAACCCATCCGGATTTAATGATAATGGATGAACCCGATGTGTTTTTAGATTTTGATAACCTGAATTCCCTTAAAAATCTCATTAATTCCCACAAAGGAACGATGCTTGTTATTACACATAACCGGTATCTGTTAAATCATTGCTTTAATAAAATCCTACACCTTGAGAACAAAGAGCTCCAAGAGTTTGACGGAAGCTTTATTGAATATAACTTCTCCTTGCTTCAAAAGAAAATCGAATTACAGGAACTGTCTGTTGCTGATACGGAGGAAATTGAAAGAAACGAGGCCTTAATTGATAAATTAAGAGCTGTAGCTACGATTCACACGGAAGCTTCCAGGGGCAAATCTCTAAAAGCTAGAATTAAAATCAAGGAAAGGTTAGAAGCCCGTAGGATTAAAGCCCCCTTCGTGAATATAAAGCAACCTAAGATCAGCTTCGATGTAGATCAAAAATTTGATGATACAACTGTCACATTAAAGGTTACGGATTACAATGTTGGCTTTGAGGATATGCTTATAGAACATGCCAACTTTGAAATCAAAGCAAAGGATAAAGTGGCTCTGATCGGTTCCAATGGTACCGGAAAAACAACCCTACTCCGGGATATCTATAAAAACAATCAAAAATCAATCGAGATTAATGAAGACATAAAAGTGGCTTATCTGTCGCAACTACAAGGGGAGATGCTAAATGAATCGAACACGATCCTTGACGAATTTTTTAATATAGGGTTTAACACTTATGACGAGATAAACTCTTATCTGATAAACTATGGCTTTGAGGAAGAGATTCTTCCTCAAAAAATTGGCACTTTATCCGGTGGAGAAAAGACCATACTACAATTGGCTAAAATCGGTGCCGGTAAAGCCAACCTGTTGCTTCTGGATGAACCCACCAGTCATCTGGACACCTATTCGCAGATAGCATTGGAAGATGCCATAAAAGAATATAAGGGTGCTGTTTTCATGATATCTCATGATTTCTATTCCATTGTAAACTGTGTGGATTATGTTTTAATCATTGAAGATAAGACGATTCGAAAAATGAGTATGAGAAAATTCAGAAAGTCAATTTACGATGATTATTTTGATAAAGACTATCTAGAAATGGAACAAAAGATAAAAGCAATAGAAACAAAAATAACTATGGCTTTAAAAGATACTGATTTTGTACAGGCAAGGGTTTTATCAGAAGAACTAGAAAGACTAATTAGTATGCTCTAAGTATGAGACACATGAAGGAGCTTTTACACAATAGCTGAACCAGCTATGGAGTAAAGGCTCCTTTTGTACTTATAGGATAAAGAGTTAGCCTTGGCGTAAGAAAATCCTATTCTACCGGTATTAATCGCGTCAGTACAATTCGATAAATCGGTGCTTCTTCCTCTGTATCTTCCAAGGTAAAAAAATCCACATTTACATAATAGCCATCTTGCTCAATTTGATAGGTGTTACCATAGAATACACCTTGCATAATGAATAATCTGGTTTCTTTTCCAAAACCAAGAACCGTCTCCTTGGTATCACCAAGACGAATGCCGTCAATGGAATGAATTGTTTCAGGAATTTCTTTCTGGGTAAAATCAAAGCGTTCCTCCAGTCCCAGAATAACCTTATAAGCGACTCCATCTTCGTATACAACACTCAAAATATCAGAATAATATTCGGTATTACCATCGGTAAATAGGGGATATCCTAATAGGTTATTCACCTCCTCCGAAGTCATACCTAACAGGGGAGACAACTCATACCCTTCTATCTCTGCATAAATATCCTCCACATTGATGTCCATATCAGCGCTGTCCGCATTGGTGCGATCCTTACCATCATTCCCTATATCATTATTATACTCATTCCTACTATCTGAGTTTCTATCATCCGTTTCGCTTTTGCTTGAATCCAAATCATTTGGTATATCAGCCTTTGTAATAAAAAAGCTTAACAGATCCTCCGATAATGGGCCTGCAAAATAGCTGATATCATTTATTGTAATAACCTCCGGGTCACCTGTTATATCAATGATAGACATCGCTTCTTCGTATGTAATAGACGGATCACAGGTTAAGATCGCTGCGGCAACTGCCTTACTGAAGATGTCCAAAGTTTCAACCGGAGCGGATATATTGATACTGATTGTTTGAACCTTCCCGGCTTCATTCAAGACTACCTGATACGCCACATTACTTGCAGTGTCACCCTCTACCACTAGAAAAATGTGTGGATAGTCTTTTTTCGTACCAAGGTCCAGTTGTTGAGGAACCAATAACGAATGGATTCCATTCATCAACTCCTCTTCCGTAAAATCAAAACCAGCTTCTTCGATATTCTGATCTATCGTAATGTCCTCTTCCGTATCTTCCAAGGTATGGTTCGACTCAGAAGTTTCATCATCTGAATTTTCAACACCCGAACTATCGGAATTCGAATTTCGTAGGCTTGGCAACATAGTTTCCACTGAACTAGCTTCTATTTCTTCTCCTTCTTGAATATTCATATCCTGTTCTTCCCTAGAGTAAATGCTGTCGTTATCCGAAGCCTTATCTTGAGCATTCTCATTTCTCCCTAGGATATAGAAAAATAATAATAGAAGAAGAACAACTGAGCTAATTATCTTCCAGCCTTTGTTCTTACTTGACGGCTTACCTTTTATTCCGGCTTCAAGAACCTCTTCACTTCTTTTTGTACTCGTAGCCGCTGATTCATGGCCTATTGCCTCCGTTACAACCGGTGCCTGCGGTGCTTGCTCTTTCTCTGTCCCCACCAGTTTTTGATTACATTGATTACATACAAGTGGATTGTCTTCACATGGTTTCCCGCATATGATACAGAAGTTGACCTCCTTGGTTTCCCCCTGCAGGCTAAGTAGTCTATTCCGGTATTTCTCTCCCAGCTTTGTTTTCAGTAAATTTTTCGAAACTACGTAATTATAGATTGCCTTTATGCTATCCATCTGTGTATAATCCGTTCGATTATGCAGCTTCTTAATGATGATCAGCTCTCTTTTCATCAGTTCCTTTTGTTCTTCTATCATTCTTATCTCCTGTTTGAGTACTTTAAAATCACGTGTAATATTACGATGCTTTTTGTCTAATTATAGCATATTAGGGGATATTTATCATTACTATATTCTATCTCTTTATCTTATTCCAAAATATTTTACACATATATCAATAAAAATGACCTATGCAATTTTTTTAAGCATAGGTCATTTTTATAATTCGTTATATAACTATCTCTTAAATCATTCCACTCCCGCTATTGTCACATTCATGAATTTTAGTGCTTTCGGGCCTTCATATGTATTGTCCTTCATTCTTTCCTTCGATAGATATAACTCATGCTGTAGTTCATTGATGTTGCCGGAGATGGATCCGCCTGTTATGGGAACGGTTTTCTCACCGTCGAAGTACCAAGCCAATCGAATCTCTCCACAGAAATCTCCGGATAGATTATCAACGGTGAAGTCTGAGAATGCAGCTGCTTCTATATGAGGTTCCTGCTTTAACTCTTCAAGGGTTTTACTACCCCCATTTACAACCATATTTAAGATCGTGCCGGTAGTATCCACTTCAAGGTAATGCGCATATCTGGTATTTGCCATGTATTTTTTAAGAATACCTTGTTCAATAATGTTAACAGGTTCAAGGGGAAAACCATCTTCATCAAAACTTGCGGCGGCAGTAGAGTTATGTAAAAACGGATCCAGTGACATCGTAATCAGATCTCCCTTAATATTCTCACCTTGAATCTGCTCTCCTATTTCCCAAGTAGAATACTTATTATAGATGGACTCTGCTTTGCTTTTTGAGTAATAGAAGCCGAATATGTCTTTTACCGCTTCTCTTGTAAATATAACAGGCGAATTCATTAACGCAGGTGTGTTTTTTGCAATTGCTTTCTCTCTGGCGATTTGAATCATTGTCTTAACCTCACCGGACAATACCTCCGGATCAAAATCCGAGAAATTCAGACATCGGTATAATTCAATCTCATCCCCCTCTTCTTTCCAAGTGACAATAAACTCAACCATCCCTTCATAACGAACGGATTTCGCATCAACGCCTTCCGAATTAATGATATGGGTGCTGATTTTATTTAAAAAGATCTCACAGGAATTAATTCCGCCTTTTTCATACACATCATTTTTATATACTGCCTTCGTTATTTCATTCATCCAATAGGACATACTTTCCTTGGAATATTTACTTTCCGGCATGGCTTTATAAGAAGCTACCGCTTTTGTTATCGGATAATATGGATTTTTAACAAACTTGGATGCAAATGCCGCTTCTCCGATAACGTTTCGAATTTCATTATCATCCATGGTTGGGTCTACATTCGTGGTAGCCGACCCCTTAAACTTACTTCCGTTTTCCTCATAATCCACATATACCGTCACCTTATAATGAACCACGTTCTTTGCACGGTCCATATCCACATTCTTCTTAACAAAGAATAATTCACTGGACTCTATTCTGTCTTCACATATTTTATATCCACTAATCTCTTTTTGATCTTTTAGTATCTGTTCAATTCTTCTAAGCATTATCCCAACCTCACTTTCGCCTTAATGTAGGGACCACCATCGGATACTTTCACGTATTCTTTATATCCTTTACCACAGAAACCGGCACCACCCAGTTCTACCGTTTCTGAAACCATTGTAATTGATTTTAAGAGATCCGGAACATAGCCGGTCATTACAACCGGGGAGATAAGCTTGCCGGTTAATTTACCATCAATAATCTCTTTTCCAAGTAATGCAATGCACTGGATGCCCCAGTTTTTAGGGTCCTCCATTCCGCTAAAGGTTCCCTCCAGTAGATATCCTTGTTTAATCGAAGCTATCATGTCTTCCAGTTTGTCCTTACCCCCCTCAAAGAAGGTATTGGTCATTCTGGCATACGCTTTTCTCTCAAAGGATTGTCTTCTTCCGTTTCCTGTAGGTACTGTACCAAGTTTTAGCGCAGACAAGAGATCCGATATACCCGTTTGCAAGATACCGTCCTTTATAACAATTGTATCTTTACCAAGGGTTCCTTCATCATCAAAAAGATAACTAGCCATATGATCTGCTGCCACTGCACCATCATGCATGGTCGAGATATTAGAAGCAACGGGCTTTCCAACATATTCTGCACCCTTAGCTCTGTTTTTCACGAACATATCCATCTCCACACCATGTCCAAATGCTTCATGAGCAATCAACCCTGTAATATCCGGTGCACAGATAACATCATAAACCCCCGGTTTTGCAGGCTTTGCATCTAATAGAGCAATGCTCTGGTCTACAATCTCCAATGCCATATCTTTTAACTTACTAACTATCTCATACCCCTTGTTACCGGAAAGCGATTTAAAATATCTCTTTGTTTTCTCTGCCTTTCTTGCTACACAGGAAATAAAGGCCTCCCCTAAGAAGTATGATTGCTCCAGATCTTTTTTACCAGACATATAAATCTTGGATATATGATAAGAATTATATACCACGTGAACATTTGCTATTAGTTCCGATCGTTGTAAGGCTAAATCCTTAACTTCTGTTAGATTATGTATGATCTCCATGGAACTTATCTCTTCCGGATTGATCTCAATATCACCAAATAAGCTTTGTTTTATAGCCTCTTCTTCTATTACTTCATAAGAATTCGCCGGTATAATCCTAGCAACTTTTCCTATTTTATTATTTATTTCTTCAACAATTTGATCTAAGCCCTCTTCGCTAATTTCGTTAAAGGAATATTCGGAATAGTTCACTCCATTATGTATACGTACGACGAAACCCCTCTCTGCAAAGATAATATCCTTAACCTCAATTGCCGTCTTAGATACAACATAGCTCTTTCCCTTGGTATCCGTACCTAATACAGATACATAGGAATAGGTTTTCGATAATCTATCAATCAATTTACGAACCAGTGGCTTACTGCTCACTAAAAAATCTGACATAACTGCTTTCATCAAATCTCCTCCCTTATCTTAGAACATTTCATACTATTTTATATAATAACACAAATTCTAAATTTTTCTATATTTTTATATGACTGTTTTAATTAAATTTCTAATCACTGTACTTATAATTACTTGTCATCAATAATAATATTAAAACTATCTACTAGTGTATCGAAAATTGTTGCTTTTTGTCAAATTAATGTATAAAATAATAGTAAATATAGCAACTTATTTTTTAATACCTTTTATTAACAGGAATACATGTAGACATTACATTATTTTCACGAAAAAGTACAGATGGTACATTAAGACAGGAGACTGACGATGGGCAGATTATTTCGATTTATTGGTAGCATTTTAACCCTTGACGTTTTACCTAGTGCATACGAAATGACTTATAATACAGCTATAAAGGGGAACCATACTGTATGGTTAATTGGTTGGATTATTAATCCAATTATTAATTATTTTATTACCTTATTTATTAACATTATTGACTTTTTATGCGTGTTTACCAGCTGGATTCCTTTTGTAAACAATATTCAAGATACTATATATTATGCACCGGATATCGATCAGCTTAATTCAAATATTGTATATAATATTATTGAGCCACTATTAGGAACCAGTCATCGTAACTGGATAACCCACAGTGTACTTAATCCTTATTTTATATTTTTTATCGTTTGTGCATTTATCCTTTCCTTTATAGCTAGATTTATACCGGTATTTAAATACATAGTAGGATTAATCATCTTAATTATTGGTATGTCCTTTGTAGCGCATCTATTAGCAGATACAATGCCTCTGAGTTGGGGAAAAGGATCAAGAAACAGTTTTTCCAATATACATGTACGTTTTTGGTTTATTAAGTTCCAGATGAACGGATTATTTTCAAAACTATGGCTGTATTTGCATGCTTCTATTGCCGGAGCAGCAACAATAAAAGCTTCCTCTGTTGCACTGGAGGATGATTAAGATTGATTTGTTATTTTCCGTTGTTATCTTTTTGTTGTGAACTATATCTTTTAGTCATACCCTAAAAATGCGGGTTAATTTCTCTGCATTTCTTTTACCCTTTATAAACTTATCATGTCCATAAGTAGGGACATCGGATGGAATACCGATTACGGTACTGGGGTCTCCATATTGCAGCTTCGCTTCACTCTTTTTCTCTGTATTGTTCTCTTTACTTTTGCCCATAGTTCATCTCCCAAATTTAAAACACTAATATATAGTATGTAGAGACAGATTTTATAATTCATAAAAATATAAGCGCTATTACAAAATGTTTTTATCCGAATTTGATCGGTGATTACATTTTGCAACAGCGCCTATTTAAGTTTAATATGACGTGAATATTTTAGTTAGTTTAGCAGATTGTGCTTTCGCTTTCTCAAAGCTGTTTTTCTCCTTACCATAGATAGCACCATCGGGCTTGATATCAAAATAGAAGTCTTCCATAGTTACCTTTGGAGTTTCTGCTTTTTCTTCTAAATCTAGCATCGCTTGTCTATTAACTGCTACTACTTGTCCACTAATATTTAAGAGGCCAGGTTCTTTTTTTAATTGTCCCTTCTTCATTTTGTACAATGATATCCCTCATTTCTGTAATAACATACCATTAGTATAACACATTTTTTTCCAATGTCTACTTGATTTTACTTATATGACTGTTTTTCCGCACTTATGATATTATTAATTTCCATCTGAATTAGGTAAACAAAGTGATAGATGGGATATGAATCCAGTAGGTTTGCCTCGTTAAAGGACTTAATACTGATCATCAGCATAACCTCAGGTGCCGGTCCGTATTTAATCGTGATCAGATAAACCGAATAATCCTTTTTATCGATATACCATCGTATTCCGTTGGTGTTATGCAAACGCTCTTTTAGTATTTTTCTCTCGCTCCATTTTAGAGAATATACACCGGTACAATCCTCTACTATTTTATCAATTTCCTCGTTGGATATGTTATAGAAAAATACATCCACATCTGCATCGATATTTTTCATACCATAATAACATTTTAAGATTTTCTTAAATTCTTTTGGAAAATCAAAACTTCCTTTTAATACTTTCTTTCTGATGTCCGGATCCGAAAAGTAGTCATGAATATTCTTTGGAATCGCATAGACCGTCTTTAAACTTCCCTCAAGACTGAGAACATATTTCTTCTGAAGCTCGACCGTCTTTTGCGTTACATCTCGAATGAATCTGGCTCCGAAGAAGCCGAATTCTTTAAATACATACCCGGAGATAATGAAACTATCTAGGATTACTGCCAGCAGCAATGTTACTATCATTAAAATAATATAGGACCAGACTTCTCCGGTGATGCCGAACATACCGGTAGAACACCATGCAGGAACATCACAAAACTTAATAATAATGATATATATAAGAACAATAATTGTATAGTAATATCTTTTTATAATCGTTATATTCTCATCCTCTGTCTTACTATGCTTATGCATTAAGAATGAATATGTAAATAATAGGATCGGAATGATAAATATCCAGTATCCAGAAATGAATTTATTGATACCTGACAACATGTCCTGAATTATTCTTAAAATATCGATAGGAACACCTCCTTACAGTATTATACATATTATACCAATTATTGGGGCATTATTTCAATACCTTAAGAAAAAAATAAGAAAAGTCCGAGAATCTCAAGAAATATATCTATATAATTATCCCTTCAAAGGTAGATTAAAAATTCATTAAAATTGAGTTAATAACATTTACCCATTATTGTAAGTTTATGCAGTTAATGTATAATGTCTATATAAAAATATTGTTAAGGAGTAAATATGGATGAAAATATTTATAAACTAGAAACTTTAAGAAAGAAAGCGTTATTCGCAATATTCTTGGCGTTAACCGCTTCTATTATATTTGGCTTTATCATTTTTATTTTCCTGTTAAGGGCATCGCCAATAAGAGCCGGTATTTATATCTCACTATTTTCAGGGATAGCTATATTCTTACTCCTAAGTAAGATAACAAAATGCTCCCGATATTTTAAAGATTATAAAATGCTTTTTAAGTCCGTTCTGGTTGAAACCCCTTTTCGTAAAGCATTTAGCGAAGTTGAATTTCATAATGAGCAGGGTATACCGAAAGAGGTCATCAAAGCTACTGGTATGATGTGCCTGGGTAACCGCTATTATACGAACGACTATGTAAGAGGTAGCTATAGGAATGTATTTTTTGAACGGGCGGATATAAAGATCCAGCAGGTTACCCACAGCGGTAAGCATACCCATACGACTACATATCTAAACGGTCGTTGGCTTATCTTTGAGTTTAATAAGGAATTCCATTTTGATCTTCAGATTATAGGCAAAGGCTTTCATTATTCTCAGAGAAACAGTTCCCTATTTACCGAACGGGAAGAACGTCGCCACCGTGTTGACATGGAAGACATCTACTTTAACGAACAGTTCAAAGTGTATGCTCAGGATGATCATGAAGCTTTTTATATACTGACACCTCATTTCATGAAAGTGCTTAAGGACATGAATAATACTATGGATGGAGACTTCATGCTCGGCTTCACCGAAAACCGACTGCATGTAGCCATTGACACCGGCAAGGATGCGATGGAGCCCTCCGTGTTTACTAAAATCGATCTGACAGAGGTAAGCCTGGAAGTACAACAGGAGATCAATGCTATCATAAACATAGTTGATAGTTTAAATCTGGATAGAGATATTTATAAAGAATAAGGAGGATAAGAAATTGCCAACCGTATCAATCTTATTAATACTCGTATTCTCAGTCGCTGTAATTGTGGTAATCTGGTACATCGCTACCATGAATAGTCTCCGGCGAGCTGAGGTAAAAATCGATGAAGCATTATCAGATATTGATGTAGCCTTAACCAAACGTTATGATGTCCTGCTAAAAATGCTGGATGTTTGTAAAGGTTATGCAAAATATGAAAAAGAAACTATCTTAGAGACAATTAAGCTTCGATCCGGAATGAATATGGAAGTTCGTAAGGAAGCCTCTTCAGAGATGGATCAGGCCGTAAGCTTTATTCATGCTGTAGCAGAAAACTATCCGGAACTTAGATCCAGTGATAATTTTAAGCAGCTCCAAGCAGCAATTATGGATGTGGAAGAGCATCTACAGGCCGCAAGACGTTTATACAATAGTAATATTTCTTATTTAAATCAAAGAATTGTCTCCTTTCCAACCAGTATTGTAGCGAATCAAATCAATATTCGTCCGAGAGAATTCTTCGAAGCGGATGAGATCAAGAGACAGGATGTAAAGATGGAGATTTAATTTACCAGCCGCTTTATTAATTGTTAGGCTTATACGAAACGGTATATACTATATAACAACATAGAAGCCGTGAGCTTTACATTATAAATGAATGGAGATTAACTATGAAAAAAGAAGTAATGGTAGAAGTTTCAGCTAGACATGTACATCTGTCACAGGAGCATGTAGATATTTTGTTCGGTATAGGATACCAACTAACCCCGGACAAGTGGTTGTCCCAACCCGGTCAATTTTTAAGCAAAGAACGGGTTAATGTAATCGGCAGTAAGAAAACCTTTGAAAATGTAGCTATCTTAGGACCCGTTAGAAAAAACTCTCAGTTTGAGCTGTCTCTAACGGATTGCCGCGCCATCGGTGTGGAAGGTGTTTTACGGGAATCCGGATATATCGATGATACGCCGGGGATAACAATTGAAACTCCTAACGGAAAAGTCCTTCTTGACCGGGGAGTAATTGTAGCGAAAAGGCATATCCATATGACACCTCAGGACGCCTCCGACTTTGGCGTTGAGGATAAGCAGATCGTTAAAGTTAAGGTTAACACCGATCGAGAGGTTATCTTTGGCGATGTCGTAGTCCGCGTACATGAGAACTTTGCCTTAGCAATGCATATCGATACAGATGAAGCAAACGCGGCCTTTATCGGGAAAGGTGTAATCGGCGAAGTGATAATGTAATAGGATAAAAGAATCCACCAACGGCTTTAAATATAATACACCCGTGCTTATCTAGGTAAATAAATATATTATATAACTTACAGCGGAAAGACGGCACATGGGGATTCCCTTAATGCACTATTTGGAGAACAGCTTCTCTGATTTGTTTGACTGTTACGTACATTCATGTACGTAAATAGGCAGACAAATAAGAGCAGGTGTACTCCAATGAGTGTGTGGGGAACCCCATGTGCCGTCTTTCCGTTCATAGCATTTATTATCACACTTCGCAATGCTTAGACATAAACAACCCCAACACTAATATAATGTATAGATACATACTATTATCTTCGGGGGGACACATGAAAAAGTTAGTTGTGAAAGCAATCTTAATCGGTGTGATTGTACTTTTATTTCCTTTTATTCTAACACTAATGTTTTCGGGTGAGGATAATCTCTCTTATTCCTTAAGCAATATGGACTTTGAAGTCTATTATGAAAAAAACGGTGTTAAGGAAAAATTGGAGTTTGATAAATACTTAATCGGTGTTGTTGCAGCGAATATGCCGGCCGGTTATAATCTGGAGGCTCTCAAGGCTCAGTCCGTTATTGCCAGAACCTATGCCCTGTACAATGTATCCCTCTTATCGGAAGAAAACCCCGGACAAAAGAGTTTTACTACCTCGGAACTTGGTTTGTCCTACATCAGTCTATCCGATATGGAACAGTTCTGGGGCAGTGAGGATTATCTTTCTTATTTTACGAAGTTAGAAAATGCCGTATATGCAACCGGAGACCAGATCCTTGTTTATGAGAGTGAGTTAATCTTACCGGTATTTTTCTACACCGGCTCCGGTTATACAAGGAATGCCTCTGAAGCCTGGGGGGTTGATATCCCTTACCTAACCAGCGTCTCCAGTAAGCAGGATGTAACCTCAATAAATTATCTTAGAATAACCGAATACGAAATCCCTGAATTTATGAAGCTGGTTCAAAATGCTTATACCGACATCACCATATCACAAGATCGTCTCTTTGAAGATATTCAGGTTACGCAACGGGATAGTACCGGATATGTGACAAAAATAAACCTTGGCAGCCAAACCGTTAACGGTGAGGAATTTGCCAAGGTGATAGGTCTTAATTCGAATCATTTTTACCTTGAAGAATATGAAGGTAAAGTAAGAGTAATCTGTACCGGAGTGGGACATGGAATAGGCTTAAGTCAATATGGTGCTAACTCCATGGCCAATGAAGGCTATACCTATAATGAAATCCTTACCCACTACTATACCGGAGCGAAAGTCGTCAGTTTAAGTAAAGATAATTAATCCGGGCTATTCATAAAGCCATACCTCATCTATGTTTATTATCGTCTAAGAATAAAATCTCATAAGTTTATCTACGGTATGATCCATGAATAGTTAGCGGTTACTCTTTTTCATAAGAAATATAAATTCTTCAAGGAGAAGTCTTGATTTCGTAATTTCTTCTCTCTGTTTATTTTCAAGTCCCTGGTAAAAGATTGCTACCCTGTTAAATTCTTCTTCTGTAATTCGGGCATCCGCATAACGATACCGCATAAATATGTTTGCCACATCCGAGAATTCAACCCTGTCATAATGGTAAAGGTCCCTTATTCTTTTTGATAACATCAAAATTGTCTCCTGCGCTCCTAGCACAAAGCCCTCCCGTTTTAACAATCTGAGAATACGGAGAAACAGCATATACATCTTCTTATTGTAATCTGCTTTCTTAAATATCTTATTGTACTTATATTTTAGGGTTATATAATAAATAACGAGTAAAATAATAAGTATTAAGACAGTGGTTGATGTTATCAATAAACCAACCATAAAATTGGAAGCTTTTTTTTCTTGCTGCAAAGGAACAACAAACCCCTCTTCCGGTGGTAGATATATCTCCTGTGGAGGTATAAACTCTTCCATCAGTGGCAAGCCAGCTTCTTGTGACTTCTTTTTCTCTTTCCAAGTGATGTATCTGTTATCATAGAAGGGAGGGGTTGATTCAAATGGTACCCAGCCAAACCCTTCAATATAAGCTTCAGCCCAAGCGTGTGCCTGACTGTTTCTAACCGGATACATATGACGATCTGCCGGTTCTTCATTGTAATCAGCTGCAAACCCTTCCACATATCTAGTGGGTATTCCGATACATCTGCCAAGTATAGCCATAGCCGTTGCATAGGAAGTACAATATCCCTCTTTGCTATCAAATAGAAAATAGTCTACAAAATCCCTGTCCTTTGGCAGTCTCCCCGGATCTAAGGTATAAGTATAATCCTTTAAATAGCTTTCAATTGCAATTAATTTATCGTAATCTGTATCATAACCCTCTGTTATTTCATATGCGAGCTCTTTTACTCTCTCAGGCAACGTCTCCGGAAGTGTGGTATATAATTCATTGATATAATTCGCTCTGTCTCTTAAAAGCTCATAAAAATTGGTTCGGTTACTTATAGAATCGATACTGTCATAATAAAATAAGTAATCTTCCAACCATAGAATTGTTTTCCTATCCATTGAGATTTCTGTATTATAGGAGAAGGAGTTAAGCTCCCGAAGCATTGTTTGAAAAGCTTCTCCCTTTAAGTTCATATCGTATAAGATAAATTGATAGGCTGTTTCTTTTCCAACCGCTTTTGGAAAGGTGATATTAGCATATTCGGTACTCAAATCATTTTGTTTTTCTAATAAATCAGCCCAGCTGGTTTTTAACGGATAGAAGAAGGTCTTTGTTTTGATATATTCATACTCCACTTTTAATAATCTTCGCTCAACCAGTTGTTCATCTTGAATGATTTCACTGTCAAGTCGGGATAATGCCATAACCATCTCTCCATAATCTAGAAGATATTCCGCCTCTCCTTCAAGATAATCGTTCCTGCTTTTCTCCCAACTATTCCCCGTATAGGTATCACTGACAGAACCAATCAGATAAATCGGATTATACCCACTATATCTCGATATTTTTAACGCTATCTTATTATCTCTCGTTAAAGATGCTGTACCTAAACTACCGCCCTCTTCCGAATATCCGGTAAAGGCTATCGAAAACTCTCCCTCTTTCTTTCCCCACTCCGAAACCAAGAATTCCATCTTATCCTTTATATTATGATAGAATGTCTTCACGCCTTTCCACTGAAGTGGCTCCGGCTTAGATGGCATACTGACCGAAAGAACAGCCAAGAGTAGACAGACCGGTGCCAGATATAATATCCCTGCCCGCTTTTCCTGCTTACCGGCCTTACGGGTATACCATCTACCGCAGATTTCGACTATAATTGATAAAAAGTAAAAAATACCGATCCCTACTACCACTTTACTTATATCTATTTCCTGAATGGCAAGATAAATCATAAATGCAAGAACAACAGCCGCCAGAATCATCTTCGTAATCTCATATCTTACAATAACATAAAACAAAATAGAGCTTAAGAAAGCCACCGCATAGACAACAAAATGGGCATAGGAACCTTTATATAGTTCTTCGGTTCCATCAAAATAAATAATCCATTCAATCAACTCCTGAAACCAACGAATAGGATTGATGCCCCTGATCCAGAAAAACAAAGCCAAGACCGGCAAGACACTTGCAATAATAAGATAACTCACTGTATTCTTTCGGTTACAGTCAAACACATAAACCAAGGCTGCCGGAACAAAGGAAAAAATAGCACATAATAAAAAATGTACCCTAAGCTCATAATATTGATTGATTGTTAACGTCAATGCCCAGGTTAAAACCATGCTAAGTAATGCATGATATACCTGATACATCTTTTCTTTATCATTCAACATAAAAGAAGCCTCCCTTAGCTTACTTTTCTTAAAAAATCAACTTAAAACTTCCTTAGAAAGTATGTCTCCGATTTCATCCTCCGACATAATCTGATAAATATATGCCCCCGACATACGGATACCGTTAATCAATTCCTTCGTTACTTCTGAGACATCATCACTGATAAATAGGATACACAGATGATTGCCTCCTGCCATAACCTTTAAGGCAGTTAAATAAACTTCCTTGGTAAGCAGATGCGTAGCCGCAACCACAAACATTCCTTCTTCACCGCGGACAATTTTGTCCATAATCATATCCTGCACCGGCTCTTTTGCTATAAAATTCAACTTCGCACAGGTTTTATAAAAAGCATTAAACTCTTCCTTAGAGGAGATATTAATCTGTTTCCTGCCCTCCATATCATATATAATATGGGATGCTATTCCCCTAAGGGCATAATAATTAGCGATGGCCAGTACACTTTCAATTATTTTATCTTCTATCGCTACGACCTGGAGCTCCTCTTCCTTCACCTTTCTAAGATCCATATATAAAACAATCTCAGCTTTCGGCCTATGATAATATTTTCTGCTCATAAGTTCATGAACCTTAGCGGTTGCTTTCCAATGTATCCTCTTTTTGTTATCTCCCTGGTTATAATTGCGAAGCTCTGTATCCAATTCCTCTTCTGTCTGGTTACTATGACGAATCGGATTTTTGACATCCACCTGAGGTGGGGCAATACCCAGTTGTTCTAATGGAACAACTCTTGGAAGAACAACTACTTTTAACTTAGAACTTAAGGGGTAGGTGATAGTAAAGAGATATAAAAAATCTGTGACCTCTATGGAATCTACACCAACATAATACTCTCCTCGGTAATTACACTTAATCCTTGTCTCCATCTTTTCACTTTCATTCGGAAGCAGACTATACTCTGTGCTTTGACCGGTATCCTCTATCTTTGATTTGTCACTCAAAAAATTAACCTTCACATTGCGAAATGTGACATAATCCTCATTAGCGATTACAAAAGAATATTCGGTCCAGTCTCCCTTAACAACCAAATAATTATTCATGGATTGATAGATCTTAAATTGAAAATACACATAAACAGTATAAAGAAAGGCTATGATTGGTATCAATATAGATAAGTAAAAAAGTGCATAGGGAATATTGCCTCCGTAATACGAGGCAAAGACACCACACCCTATGATGATAAGAGCACAAATCAACCGATTTATTTTCATGTAAACACAACCTTACTATGTACTAAGAAAGCACCGGAATGGGAATCTTAGAAATGATGTTTTTCAGCACTTTCTCCACCTTCGTTTGAGATAATCTAGCTTCCGGAGATAAAATAATTCTATGAGATATCACCGGATTGATTAAACGGATGATATCATCCGGAATGCAATAATTCCTTCCTTCCACATAAGCCATGGCCTGGGATGCTCGAATTAATGCTATAGTAGCTCTCGGACTCGCACCCAGAGAGATATTATTATCCTTTCTTGTTTCCTGAATCACCTTTGTAATATAGGAAACCAGATCCTGACCGATTTTCACCTGCTCTACTTCCTTCTGCATTTGAACTATCGTTGCCCCATCTACTACATGCTCCAGTTTTTTCACTAACTGATTGCTTAAAAAGCGGTCCGCCATAATCTTTTCATCGGAAGCAGAAGGGTAACCGATGGATATTTTCATCATAAAACGATCTAACTGTGCTTCCGGTAAATTATAAGTACCAAGATAATCAACCGGATTTTGAGTCGCTATCACCATAAATGGTTTCGGAAGGGGATAGGTAACACCATCCACCGTAACCTGCTTTTCTTCCATGGCCTCCAATAAACTGGCTTGCGTCTTTGGTGATGTGCGGTTAATTTCATCTGCCAAAATAATATTATCCATGATAGCACCCTTGGAATATTCGAACTTTCCGGTCTGCATATTATAGATGGATAAGCCGGTTACATCACTGGGCAGAGTATCCGGTGTAAACTGTATTCTTGTAAAACCACAATGAATTGTCTGAGCAATGGTTTTGGCTAAAGTAGTTTTACCGACACCCGGAACATCCTCTAGCAGTAAATGTCCTCCGGCCAGCAGGGTAATTAAAGCAAATTCAATGGCTTCTCTTTTTCCTACGATGATTTGCTCCATGTTATGTATCATCTCATTAATCTTCTTTTGATTTTCCAATCCCTGTTCACCTTCTTTTTATATTATAGTGTAGCTTTCCATTATTATACTTTATATGTTACGTCCTGTGCAAGGTAAGAATTACAGTAGTTTTTGTAATAATTGCATAAAATTAGAGCAAAAGGTCTGTTGGAAAGAAAGCTTTTGGGGATGTGACATAACACAGGTTGAAGGACACAGCATCGATTATATCTGCCATTATCGTACAACTCTGTTCACTAAATCGGTTATAATCGGAATTGTGTCTGTCAAAGAGTGTACTACGAAAAAAAAGTTGTTAAACACAGCTCTGTCTCTAACAACTTTTTTCGTTATATCGTATGCTTTTATTATTGATAACGGTAATAATAATGCTTTTATATACTATGTTATATATTGTTATATTCCTATGTTATACAGAAGTAGGAATTATCTTCTGTTACTTAAAAATAAATGATCCTATATCCTTTTAATTAAACCATTTAATAAAATCACGGTATTTTTAATCGCCAGCTCCTCAAACTCCTTATAGGACATCTCAGCGCTGTGGTCTGCCTTATCGGATATCGCTCGTATAATTAAAAATGGAATTTGGTTTAAAGATGCAGTTTGGGCGATTGCCGCTCCTTCCATCTCCGTACAGTAGCCGTTAAATTGCTTAACCAGCCATTCTTTCTTTTCTGAATCGGAGATGAACTGATCTCCACTGACAATTCTTCCAGTGTGAACGCCTAGGTTCGAAAGTTCTTCCCTGCAGACCTCTTTGGCCATTGCAAGAAGCTCCGGATCTGACACAAACACGGACTTCTCCATTCTTGGAATAACACCTACTTCATATCCAAATCCGGTCGCATCCATATCATGCTGCAGAGCGTCGGTAGATAATACGATATCCGCAATATCAATTTCATTCCTTAAAGAACCTGCCACTCCGGTATTAATCACTGCTTCGATCTGATAATGGTCCGCCAATATCTGTGTACAAATAGCTGCATTTACCTTCCCAATTCCACTTTGAACTACCACTACCGGTTTCCCTTCGAGCAATCCCTCATAAAAATCCATGGATGCTATTCTTTTCACCTTTGGCTCCTGCATCCGGCTCTTTAATATATTAACCTCTTCCTCCATTGCACCGATGATTCCGAGTTTTAACATCTCCCTACCTCCTAATTTCTTATCCAGCATACTCTCTTCTTCATCTTTTATATATCAGTTGATTTGGACGGCGAATAAAAACAATACGCTAGTATTAGGAATATTTTAACCGAAACGTGTTTAAAATACAACCGGAAGAATCCATCTTTGCTTGGTAAGTTCCCACAGGATACCCGCGGCATCTTTCCCTATTAGAACTTGTTTGTAGCTGTAATCATACTTTAAGCTATCCATAAATCACGTCAGCTCTCCGAGTAATTAAACTGCTATTTTTCTTTCTTACTTTGATAAATGTGTGTAATAATCGTCTCCATCGGCATCTCCTTAATCGATATATCTGTAAAATCACATAGAGCCGAAAGCCTTGAGATAAAATCATTGATTGCGATGATATCTAAATCAACGCTTACGGTTATACTCAGCTCATTTTTCCTTTCCAGAATGCTGACACCCTCCATATCTAATTGATCAATTGGGCTATGCAGCGTCAGCTCAACAATCTTTTTCGCCCCTAAAACCTTTCTTAAGCTATGAATGGAATCATCGAAGACCTTTTCACCGTGATTTATGATTACCACATTTCGTGCCAGCTGTTCCACGTCCTCCAGGTCATGAGTTGTAAGAATAAAGGTGGTGCCCCGCTTATTCATCTCAAGAATAAACTCCCGAATTTTTTGTTTTGCAATTACATCCAACCCAATCGTAGGCTCATCTAAGAATACTACCTTCGGTTGGTGGAGCATTGCCATGATAAATTCACATTTCATCCTCTCACCCAGGGATAGTACCCTGGTCGGTCTAGTAATATATTCTTCCACATTAAAAAGCTTGGACATAACTTTAATCCGTTCTTCATAATCCTGATCCGATACCCCGTAGATTGCTTTATTCATACGAAATCCGTCAATCGGCGGAATGTCCCATATTAGCTGTGATTTCTGCCCGAATACGGCTCCTATCTGATGTACATAGGTTTTTCTATCCTTTGTAGGGTTATAACCCATTACCTCAATTTTACCGTCTGTGGGATAAAGTGTTCCAGTCAGCATCTTAATTGTTGTCGATTTACCGGCACCGTTCGGTCCTAAGATTCCGATAATATCCCCTTCCTTCACCGAAAAGGATATATTATTCACCGCCATGACAGGTACCTTCTCCCGATGGAACAAGGATTTCACACTATCCTTAAAACCACTGCCTCTTTTATATGTATCGTATCTCTTTATTAAGTTTTCTACTGTTATGATGTTACCCATGTTCAACCTCCAACGCCTTGATATAGGCGAACCATATGCCGGTATAATGTAATACCTAAAATCAAAAATACTATACAGGGAATTAAAATCAGCATCATCTTGATATCACCCTGTCCAAGTAAAGCCGTTGCCGGAAAATAACCAATCATCGCTACCGGAATGACTAGTGTTGTTATCATAAGAACTGCCTTCGGAAAGATACTCTGCGGATACTTTCCAAAGCTGCGTATGCTATCGAATATCTCCGGAATACGGGAATTCCCTACCCATTTGAAAGAAGTAGCTGCCATCAATAGAGCTATTCCCATCATGACGGACAATCCGATTAAAAATAATACTATAAATTGCAACCACATAAATCCGGTGGGCAACGCAATATGGCTTAAGGCTACGATAAAGATCGTTAATCCTCCGATAAACAGACCAACCGCATCAATGGAAAAGGTCCTTGCCATCAGGAGGAACATCGTATCCACAGGAAGAATTAAAACCATCTCTAAATCTCCCTGTCTAACGTGACCCATTGTAGCCCATAAAATACCATGAAAGGTCATGTCTGCAATTGCCATAGACATCGTAAAAACTGACTGAATGAGTAGTACCTCATAAACTGTCCATCCTTCAAACCCGGCCCCAGAACCATAGATCAATATCGTAATGAGAGGAAATAGAATATCTCCGATCAACATAATAATACAGTTTAGAATAAAATTCAGCCGGTAGGTGGATGCCGCGGCAAAAGCCACCTTAACACATTCTCTATAAATTAATATATATCGTTTAATTTTCATCCTGCGTCCTTCCTGCGAAATCTTATGCCCCTACACCGTTAAAGTGTTTGATCGAGGCTTTATAAATAACTTCACTTAGTAATATGGTGAATGCCACTGCGATGCCCTGTAACCCTACAATTGTAGGAATCTCCATCTGAATTCCTGCCAAAGAGAACTCCCCGGTAAACACCATAACCGGTACATAGGACATATACGGAAACGGTAGGAAGAACAACGCTTTTTGAAGGCCCATAGGAAAAAACACCAAAGGAATAAACACCCCGGAAAATACGCCGGATAAAAGATCAAATACCCGTCTGATTCCAGACGACTGTGTAAACCAAAAGGCTGTCATACCTAGAATATAGTGCACATAAAAATTCATCAGAAAAGCCAGTGCAACTGAAAGAAGGGTCCAACCAAAATGCTTCGGCACCATATGTATCCGGAATAGTAATGTAAATATAAAATAGCAGGGGATAAATTCAAAAATCAAACCTAATACCCTATGGCCTACTTTTTGTGAGAAAGCAAAAAACCGGTGGTGAATTGGTCTAAGGGCAAAAGTAAGAAATCTCCCTGTTCGTATTAGCATCTGCAGATTCCAATCCGCAAAATCCATGGTGAGATAACCAATCAGTGTGGATGCACCAAAATAGGTTATCATCTGGGAAAGCTCCATTCCGTTTAACTCTGTCCGGTTTCCATAGGCAGCCGTCCATATAAAATACTGAACGATAAAATAAACGGGGCCCACAAATATGGATACCATGGAATGCGTACGGTAGGCACTCCATTCCTTATAAGTAACTAGGGCTACCGCTTTCATAACCTCTATTTTATGTCGTATGTACTTCATGTTTACCTCCATGTCATAAAAACTCCCAAAGCCGACCTTCTAAGTACATATAACGAGACATACTAACTGTTCCTGCTCATTCTAGCAAAGAAAGGTTATTAGCATTAGGTACTTCTCTTCTTCGGGAGTTTCATAACAACATTTCTTATGTTACACTATAATTATATTAACCCTGCCCACATCACAGCGGCCGCATTATAAAGCGGTTCCGGACTCCATACATCATCAACGAAGGGAATAAAGAAGGCAACCACTAATTTCTCTACCGGATCAATGATAAGAGCACATCCGCCCGATCCTTCATGAAAATAAGTGCCCTTCGAGTAGATGCACATATCAGTGCAACGCATATCCGGTCCTAGTCCATATTCCCGGTATACACCGCCGGCATTCCAGCAATAATCCTTAATATGGGGTGCGGTATATAAAGTAGTCATCTTCTCAATGGCTTTACGTCCTAAGATTCTGACTCCGTCGATATAACCGCCCTGTTGAAGCATTGTGCCAAATTTGCATAAATCAGACGCAGTTGAATAGATCGCACCTCCGGTCTGAGGTATCTTATCCCAGAACTCTTCCCTGTCATCTTCAAAGGTTCCTGCAAGTATTTCGTTTATAGCCTTTTCTCTTCTTTCATTCGGTATATTCGTTCTTGCTATAATTTCAGGCCTCAAAAAATCAAAGCCGGTATCCTTAAGTCCGCAGGGCTTTATGATATGCTCCGTAATATAGTCGTTGGCAAATTCTTTGCTGACTCTTGTAATGATTTCACCCAAGATGACAAAGCCAAAGCTGCAGTAAGCCCATTCCTGTCCCGGCTTCATTCGCATTCCGCTTTTTAAAGCTGCTGCAATCCAGTTCTTCCCCTTATCCTCTACGATAAAATCCCAGGGTGACTGAAAGTACTTGTTCTCAAAGCAGCCGGGATCCGGATGTAAACCTGAGGTATGGGTAAGCAGATGAGCTATGGTAATATCATAAAAAGGCTTTTCATTAAACTCATCAATAATTTCACCAACTCTTTGATTGACTCTCAGTTTACCGTTCTCCACCAACTGCCAGATAGCCACGGTTGTAAAAAGCTTCGTTATGGATGCGATTCTTTGAATGGTATCCGGCCGATGCTCTCTTATATCCTCTTGCCTAAAAGAAAGCTTACCGACAGCAATATCGGCAAATACCTTACCGTCTCTTGCCATACAATAATTCGCAGCGATTATTTTCTTCTGCGCTATCATATCTTCGAAATGCTTGGTTACAACTTCCAATCTTGCAGGATCATAACCTACTTCTTCCGGTTTATATTTTGTTTCAAAGCTTAACATATCATTTCCCCCCTACTGTTTGTTTTATAAATATTACCAATGTAATATGTTGACATTATACACTTTATTCCAAAAATGTAAATGACTTTCTTATCAATATTATTCTCTTTATAGTTGAATTCTTGAGTCACAGTTGAATTTCTGCATCTTCAATAAAATAAAGTAATAATTAAAACCTGATCCGGTTCGATTCATAAAATTATAGATGAAAGAAAAATGGCTATAATTCTAATAAAATGATAATATAAAGTTTACTATATAAGCTAAAATTGTCAGTAACAAATCATAGTAGCAAAAAGAAAATATTTGCAAATTATGAATAGGTGAGATAAAATGTACTCGATTATAATTGGATTACATAGAGTAGAACAGGAATTATATGAGCGAAAGGAAAAGCAGACATGATATATAAGACAAAAGGGGTATGCAGTAGTGAAATAAACTTTGAAATAGATGAAAACAGTAATACGATTAAATCTGTACAATTTAAGAATGGTTGTGCCGGTAATGCCAGTGGATTGTCCAAGCTGCTCGTTGGAATGCCGGTAGATGATGTGATAAAGAAACTTGAGGGGACTACCTGTGGCTTTAAGTCCACATCCTGTCCGGATCAATTGGCAATCGCGTTAAAGAATTGGAGGTCTATATAATGAAGCGGATTGTGTTAACCGGAGGCGGTACTGCCGGTCATGTTACTCCATGTATCGCGCTTTTACCGGAGTTAAAAAAAGAGGGGTATGATATTCATTATATCGGTTCTTATCAGGGAATTGAGCGTAAGCTGATTGAAGAATATGATATTCCTTACCATGGTATATCCTCCGGAAAGCTAAGAAGATATTTTGATTTTAAGAACTTTTCCGATCCCTTTAAGGTAATGAAAGGTTTCTTGGAAGCGCGTAAAATATTAAGAAAACTAAAGCCGGATGTAATCTTTTCCAAGGGCGGTTTTGTTACCGTCCCCGTGGTTCTGGCATCCAAAAAATATAAGATTCCCGTCATTATCCACGAATCGGATATAACTCCGGGACTTGCGAATAAAATTGCAATTCCCGCCGCCAAAAAAGTATGTGCTAACTTTCCAGAAACGATTAAATATCTACCTGCCGATAAGGCTGTTCTTACAGGGACACCCATTCGTAAGGAGTTATTTACCGGTAATAAAATCGGTGGTCTTGATTTCTGTGGCTTCACAGCCAACAAACCGGTAATTCTTATCATTGGAGGTAGTACCGGATCCCGCGCAATCAATGAGGTAATTCGCGGTATGCTTCCGACACTTTTGAAGGATTTTCAGATCGTTCATCTCTGCGGCAAAGGTAATATTGACGATAAATTAAAGGCTATAAATGGCTATGTCCAATTTGAATATATACGCAGTGAACTAAACGATCTTTTTGCTGCTGCAGATCTGGTGATATCCAGAGCCGGAGCCAATTCCATCTGTGAGCTTTTAGCTCTTAGAAAGCCTAATATACTAATCCCTCTACCACAGGGTGCAAGCCGCGGCGATCAGATTCTGAATGCAGAATCCTTTGAACACCAGGGTTACTCTTATCTGCTTCGGGAAGAGGACTTAACCGTTAGCAGTTTACTAAAGGCTATCAAAACAGTTATGGATTCAAAACTGACCTATATAGAAGCTATGAATAAAAGCGAATTAAACAATGCAATCGGTGCAATTATTCAACTGATTAAAGAACATACGTTATAAAAAGAAAAGTATAAATAATGGGACTGTAAGAAACCTACTATATTTTCCTTGTCCAAAGACATTTGATAAAATGTTACTCCGGAAGATATATCTGTTTCATTACAGCCCCTTATTAATATCCATTATGTCGTATATTATGTTTGCATTCTTTGAGTTTTTTATTAAAACTTATCTCAATTATAATTTCTATTATTATTTCTTGTTTTTTAAATACCCTTTGCTATGGCATCCGCTATTTGTGCCGCTTCCCCATCTTTATAGCTACCCTGGGGCCAAGTTACGTTAACCGTGTCTTCCTCACTTCTGGGTATTAAATGAATGTGAAAATGATCCACTGTCTGACCTGCTACTTCACCATTGTTTTGCAAGAGGTTTAAGCCCTCACAACCAAGTTCTGCTTTCATTGCTTTCGCTACCTTCTTTGCTACAATTAACGCCTTGCTTGCGGATTCTTCCTCTAGCTCATATAAATTCGCTGCATGTTTTTTCGGTATTACAATTACGTGTCCTCTGGCAGCCGGAAAAATATCCATAATTACTTTAAAATCTTCGTCTTCGTATACGGTTGCTGAGGGGATATCTCCGGCTATGATTTTACAAAAGATACAATTATCCTGCATCATTACAACACCTCCATTGTCGATTGTTGCGTTACGCTTTTTATTGCATAATTTTCCAAAATTTGATATTATCTTTATGTTACTAAAATTATGAGAGATAAGAAGATCAACATAAATCCTTTGATTTTTCTGTTCTGCTTTCTTCGTTTAAAGGGGGAATATGAATGTATTCGGAAATTAATAATGATACAATCACTAATCTTATTAAATCCAATCCCGACTTTGAAGCTGTTATCCAAAAAATTATACAGGATAACAAGCAAACTACTACCATGTTTGTTCATGAACTGCGTAATCCTCTCTCCTTAATGAAAGGTACCCTTCAATACATAGAAGCGAAGCATCCTGAAACAAAAGATTTCAAATATTGGGACCAACTTCATGAACTAGTCCATGACTTGGAAAACATGATGGCAGATGCCTCCCTGTTAAATACCTGCAACAGTATTAAGAAAGAAAAATGTGATTTACTTTCTTTAATCAAAGGAATGAAAAATAATTTTATGCCTCAGGCCATCAATCAAAATATCGATTTAGATATCATCCTTCGTCCGGGCTGTGAGACTTATTTCTCTTCTTATGAATGTGACTGTGCTAAAATCAAACAGGTCTTATCGAATCTAATTAAGAATGCTTTTGAGGCAACTACACCAGGTAACTTCATTCATATTATCTTAGATTATCTTGCAGGAAATCAACAGATACCACAAAAGCTTTCGATTCAGGTTAGTAATAATGGGCTTCCCATACCGGAAGATGAAATCAACAGTATCTTTATACCCTTTGTCACTTATAAGAAAGGTGGAACCGGTGTCGGTTTAGCCGTTGTTAAAAAAATCATAGATCTTCATTATGGCAGCGTTAGTGTGACTTCCAAGGAAGAAGAAACCTGCTTCACCATTCTGCTTCCTCTATAAGATGTTAAACTGAAATACCTGATCAAAGGTTCTAAGTGTCTTAAAATTACCTTTCGCGGTTAAATCACCGGACATAAATGCTCCTTGGAAGGTAATACGACCCAATACCAATCTGTTCATTACATTATGAGTGGTTTTCGCAATTACATCTGCATCCTGTTTCTCTCCATAATAGCATTTTAAACGCTTATCATTAATCTCAACAATCAGAGTTTTTTTGATATCAGTTATGGTAATGGAATAGGATGCAACAAAATCATCTAATGGATGAAAATTATCCTTTAAATTCTTAATAAACTCTTGTCCTGATTCATTTTCCCCGCTATCAAGCATTTCCTTAAACAGCTGTGTCAGCTCTTCAATATCTTCCTTTTGTTTTTTCACATAGGTATCGTCTGATACATACATAGAGAGCTGCTCGCTTTCCTGTGGTGTCAGAACAATGGAATTATTTCTCAGGACATTTTGTTTTATCGCTGCATTACTGGTCGGCAACATTTTGGTCTTTTGATTAATCATACGGTAAAAGGCTTCTGCTTGTTTCTCAATCAGTTTCGCATAATCTAAATTCGTTTCAAAATCAACATGATCATCCACATAAGCACATAAGCCGTTACAGGGTATTCCGCCAAGAATTTCCCATGCTTTCATTAGGGTAAGCTCTGCATCCCTTTCCCCATAGGTACTGGCCATTACCACCGGTAACATATAAAGCTTACTAAGCTTCTCTTTATCAGCATAGAGCCAACAGGCATCCAGAAACTGCTGCATCAGGCCACCTATGCCCATCCATTCCACTGAAGTGGCAAGGATAACACCATCCGCTTCCTTTAATGTCTTAGGCAGCATGGCAATCGTATTCTTCTCTTCAAAAAGATTGTATCTGGTCACTTGAACTCTGATTTCTTCTAAAACCGATGTAAGTTTACTCATTACATAAATGGTGGGATCTTCAATTAACCCCCTACCACCATAATAGATATTTATCTTCATGGGCTTACCTCTCCTCCTGCCGTCTTTCATTTAATCTCTTTTGATTATTCTAAGATATACTTCTTCTTTGGTTTCCGATATAGGACTACAGCTAACAATAATCCGGCCATAAAACCACCGATATGGGCGGCATTATCAATTCTCGAACTGAAAAAACCTCCATAAAGGCTAAATATTGTAAATAGTATAATTTGCCTGCTGCTGATATCTTCTAAACGCCCTTTATTAGCGATAAGGATATAAACCATCGCGCCAACAACACCAAAGATGGCACCGGAAGCACCTACAGAAAAAGTATAGTTATAACCGTCTTTTCTCATATTATAACCGATGGAGGAAATCCCTGCAATAATTCCCGAACCGAAATAAAACAGTAAATATCTTATCTTTCCTGCCGCCCTCTCCAGATTATCTCCAACAAAGAATAAAACAAGCATATTATTAATTAGATGAGAAAAATCCGAATGCAAAAACATAGAGGTCAGGATGCGATAATATTCTTCCTCTTCCTTAACAAAATACCAGGAAAGGGCTCCCCCGGCTATGGCCTGATTACTTTCACCAAAGATGTGTGTATGATAAACAGCCAGATAAATTAAGATATTTAGTAAAATAATAATAGTATTAAACAAACTTAGCCAACCAAGCTTAACACCGTGGTACGAATCCGAAGACCGGTTTTGTTCATTCTCTTCCTCATTGTAATAGTCAATGTACGGATCAATCGTCTTATACTCATTATTTGGATTGTTATCCGCCTTCATTAAGGTTGTATCGTAAATTATAGTATCTTTCCCTCTGCCATCACCGTTATTACTTAATTGATCTCCTGAGTTATTCCTTTTCCATAGCTCCCGATACTCATCCTTATCCTCCATGGTATGTCTGTCTTGCTCTTTCTCATACCCGTTGTCATTTCCGGAGTTATACTGTAATATCTGCTTGTTATAATATATCTTATCGATTAAATCTTCTATGATTTGTTTTATACCATAATAATCGGTTGACTGGTTTTCATAGATAAGTAATCGGGCCTCATCTACGTTGATTAACCAATGAACATCCATATCAACGCACAGATGCTTTACTTTATCCGGATTCCCGGTAAAAATGATACTTAGAAGATGCGATTCCTGATACCCATGTTCCGTAAATTTGGTCTTAATCTGATTGAGTATTTGTTTATAGTCATCTTCTGTTATCTCATCTCCTTTATAAACCCGAAAAAGAGCCACAATAATAACTCTGCTGCTATCCGGCAGATAAAGCAGAGCGATATTATCTGTGCTAAGATTCACTTTCTTATATCCCATAAGAATTAATTGATTTATCAAACTGTCTGCTATTCTCATCTTAATATCCTTTATTTTTACTGTTCTTTACTCTTCCCAATCAAAGGAGCGTTTTATCGCTTTTTGCCATCCTTTAATCAAACTGCTTCTTTTTTCACCGTTCATATTAGGTTCAAAAGTCTCTGACAATGACCAGTTTTTCTTAATCTCCTCTTTATCCTTCCAAAAGCCCACAGCCAGACCTGCCAGGTAAGCCGCTCCAAGGGCTGTGGTTTCAATACACTCCGGTCTATGCACTTTGGTCTCTAAGATATCTGCCTGAAACTGCATTAAGAAACGATTTGCGCAAGCACCACCGTCCACCTTCAGAGACTTTAAACTCATTCCCAAATCATTTTCCATGGATTTAAGTACATCATAGGTTTGATAGGCTATTGACTCTAGGGTTGCACGAATAATATGCTCTCGGTTACTGCCTCTGGTAATCCCTACAATAGCTCCTCTGGCATATTGATCCCAGTAAGGGGCACCCAGTCCTGCAAAAGCCGGTACAACATACACTCCGTTGGTATCCTCAACTTGCGTTGCATATTTTTCACTTTCTGCTGCCGTACGTATCAGTCTAAGCTCATCCCGCAACCATTGAACGGCTGCACCGGCAACGAAGACACTTCCCTCTAAGGCGTATTCTGGTTTATTCGTCGTACAAGCTGCCATCGTAGTTAATAATCCATGCTTTGATTCTATTGCTTCATCCCCGGTGTTCATAAGAAGAAAACATCCTGTTCCATAGGTGTTCTTTACCTCACCTTTTGTAAAGCAGCATTGACCAAATAACGCGGCCTGCTGATCCCCTGCTGCCCCGGAGATTGGTATTTCCTCACCGAAGATGGAACGATCAGTATTCCCATAGATACAGCTGGATGGTTTCACCTCAGGAAGCATGTTTTCCGGAATATCCAGCTCTCCTAGAATCTTCTTATCCCACTGTAGCTTCTTAATATCGAACAGCATGGTTCTGGAAGCATTGGTATAATCCGTAACAAAGGTTTTTCCCTTCGTAAGGTTCCAGATCAACCAGGTATCCACCGTACCAAATAAGAGGTTTCCCTTGCTGGCTTCTTCTCTGGCCCCCGGCACATGTTCTAACATCCATTTTACCTTAGTCGCTGAAAAGTATGCATCTACGACTAAGCCGGTACATTCTTTAATATAGGTTTCCACTCCATTCTTTTTTAATTCTTCTATATAACCGGAGGTACGACGGCATTGCCACACAATGGCATTAGAAATCGGTTGTCCGGTATGTTTATTCCATACAATGGTTGTCTCCCTTTGATTCGTAATACCGATGGAGGCAATCTCCTCTGCGCGAATACCTAACTTTGCCATAGCTTCTGTCGCTACGGAGACCTGGGAGGACCATATCTCCATGGGGTCGTGCTCCACCCAGCCGGGTTTTGGATAAATCTGAGTAAATTCCTTCTGTGCAATGCTTTTCATCTTTCCCTGTTTATCAAATATAATGCATCTGGAACTGGTGGTTCCCTGATCTAGTGCCATAACATATTGTTTCATCAAACACTCCCCTTTTCAATATATTAATAGAAAACACTTCTTAACATCTTCTTAGTTTCTTCTATACCATATACCTCATAATATTCCCTTAAATTTTCTTTATTCACTATGAATTATTTTCATAAATAATGAGGTGACCTTAATGTATCTTCTTACTTAAATCATTAACATAATTGTACCAAACAAATCCCAATATTTACAATGACATATTAAAAATAAATAAATATATCCAGAATCTAAGCATGTTTTCGCGAAAATAAACCCGTCTGAGAAGTTGATATCCAATCGGGTTTATTTATGGTGGAGCTATTTATTTCTATCTTTATAAAAATATATAATAGTTATTGTATCTCAAAACGATACTTTATATTGGCAAATGCAATTTCATCTCCTTCTTTCACTTCTATTGGTTGATATGTTGGAACGGATTCCTTATTGATAAAAGTTCCGTTGGTTGAATTTAAGTCCGTTAAGTAGAAGCGGTCTCCTTCCATAGTCAGCTTTGCATGATATCGACTAACCACTTCTTTTTCCAGACAGTAATCCACATTCTGCTTAAGTTTCCCGATAAAAAAGGGGAATTCTGTTATATGAATTGCATCATAAGTTGTCTCTTCCACAGGTTTTAAGAAATATTGTATCCTTTGGTTTATTTCACTTAACAAACAGGTTGGGTTATCATCCTCTTCGAATTGATTTTGATTATACTGCGCTTTCTTATTCTTCTGCTTTCTTTGTTCAGCGGAGTAGAAGTCCTGATGATAGACTTCCTCCTCATCCTTGATATGTAATCTTTTATCTGTGGTAATAGGTTTCTCCAAAGCCTCTTCCTCCGGTGCTGTATCCTCCAAGGGATTTATATATTCTTCCATTGGAACCAGCTTCGTAATTTTATTCTTTTTATCCCATATAATTTTCATAAAATAACTCTCAATGCAACAAATGATCAAAAGCAATGCACAAAGCTTACTAACATCGATATGACTACCCATCGAATGATAAATTATTTTTGAAGTAAATCCTATGAATATAAGTATTATGCCGAATAAAGCACCGGCAGCACTAAGAAGATAAGTTTTAATCGGATAATATGATATCTCTTTCTCCCCTGTCACCATCTCTTTCATAACCCCTAACCCATGCTCATTATCTGTACACGGAGGCATATTGTTTTTATTCATAAGTCTGTTGATTGGTGGTCTCTTATCTTTCTTCGTAGATGTATCATTGTCTAACACTTTTATATTATTAGGTCCTTCCTGATGCATCGATACAAGTGAATTTTTATCGACTTTTGTATTCTTAGCCGATGCTTCTTGTAAGTACGATGTTTCTTCTATGTACGTTGTTAGATCCGATTTTAACTGGTTTTTTAGTTCGTAAAAGGCATAGCCCTCTTCCTTACTGATGGCATATAGGTTATAAACCAGCATTACAACCTCTTTATCGTTATAGTCGATTCGATTCATGAGATACTCCAACAACTGGCTCATCTGATTTTTTATGTCTTGTTGATAGCCGGGATAATAGCAAAGCGATATCTTATTCGTTACCAAATCAACATAGATAAATTCTGAAGATAGAATTATGTCATCCTCATTCAAGAGATACTCATAAGTCAGTTCTATTGCATTCATAATTCCCAGCAATAAGTTTCTGGCATCATAGGCGTTCATATTGTTTTTCACAAACAACTGATTTAAGGATTGTTTCGCCGTAATGTCATAGTATATAAAATTATGATTATCAATACATCGTAGTTCTAACATAAGAAGCCCTTCCATGTTATTCTTACTCAGCATCTTTATACAATACGGTTGCGTTTCGCTATCTTTACTTTGTTGCAACACCATATATTTATGGTGTAGATCCTTCCTATACTCTGCATTCATGTAATACACTCCTTAGAATAACTTTGATGATAAACCCGTTTTTCATTCATTAAGTTACACATCGATTACGTTCTGATCTTAATCCCGATTTTATATAAGACGGTTTTCGCTATTTTATTATCTTAAGAATCTTATTCATTTTTTCCTTCCATGCATCGAACCCCTTGATTTTAGATCCGGTTTCTAAGATAACCTCTGCCATCCGTATGGTTTGGGTCGGATTATGGACAGCTCCTTCGGCTTGTATCACCAACGCTCGATCTGGATTAAAAAAGTCTTTTATACCCGGTACCGGTATCTTGATATCCGCCTCTACAATTATTTTAATTTTGTTATGACTGCAATCAACTTTTATATTATATATCGTTGTTATAAACAGCCCTTTCTCAAACTGCTGAAACAGATAATATCGAATCTTAGTTTCCTCTTCCTCTGAATTACCAAAGAGAAGGTAAAAGACCCCTCTGTCATTTATATGTTCATAATCTATTTCCTCTGAATCGATGTTTCCAGCATGTCTTATTATCTGTCCTGCCTTGAAAAGAGTATTATTCGTTATTCCTTGAAGCTTACATCTGTCATGAAGATAAAAGGAAAGATATATAAGAAATAAAATCACTAAGATTATCACAGGCATAATGAGTGCCGCTTCAATTGTCAGACTTCCCTCCCATTTCTTCTTCATAAGAAACTCTCCTGTAAAAGTTAATAATTACTCATCCTAGTACCTAAATTCATGTTCGTCCCAGAGAGCCTACTTCTTCCCTAACCTCATTTATGACAAAATAAGATCCTCCCGCAAGGAGTTATTACTTAGCAAACTGCTATATTGCTTTCATATGCATATTAGCGCCTATCTAACTCCTATTACGGTTACGATATACCCAAGCAATAAAAACGGAACAAAGGGTATGCTGGTCTTACGATTTGCCCGTTTTAGAGCCAATAACCCTATAGAAACTATAGCTGCAGCTAACAGCGCTAGGGCAAACAACTCTATGTTTGTCCAAAACCCTATGCCCATTCCTGTTACGCAGAGTAAAATCCCATCTCCTATTCCAATCTTACCTTTGGTTGCCTTGCTTATAACAATGACGCCAACTCCTACCAATACACCTCCGATTCGTTCCGGGATAGAAGGGGTTATGCTAAACGGAATTAATGCAACTAATAATGCCATACAGGGGATAAGAAACCAGGTACTAATCTTTTTATGAAAGCCATCTTGGATTGCACATAAGAGTAACAGTCCCCCTATAATAAATTTAATCATTGTATCTGCCATAATTGTTCTCCCTTTATGATACGTTGTATTTTTTATCCTTTACACTTTATTCATTCTTAATATCCTCTTTTGTGTAAACATATCATATTTAATCTAATGTATCTAATTCTTATACTTTATTCGAGTAGTTAGGCTAACGTAAGAACAACCTTACCTAAACCTTGCCTAATTATTGCCGTTTATCATCTGCCGCAACGTTTACAAGGCTCTCTTCCCTCCACCTCAGATAATAATACCTTCGTTACGGTCCTTTTTATCTTAGGACAATCTTTTTTTGTGTGATATCTCTCACCGTACGCGGTAATATAATAAACCAGGTTATATAGTACATCCGATGAGCAACATATTTCGCAGGGATAATATTTTCCTCCGCTTTTATTTCTACGCTCCGTTGGCACATAAGATATCTCTTCAATGGATAATTTAATATGGGAGCAGTTCATGTTCTTATGATAGACCGAACCCGTATTCGTGATATAGACATAAGTCTCATCTTCTTCCCCTTCGGTTTCCTTTCTATAACATGCCGGAACCCGATGTCCATTCCAGGCTCTAAGCTTTACCCTTTGTATCAGTCGTATGTCTTCTAATCCAAATAGTTTCACAGGTATTCTGATACGGTATCTGACAACGATATCTATACAGTCCGAAGAATCCAAAACCTTAGATTCGTAAAAGCTAAGACCGTTAAATCCATCTAAAACGGCGGAGTGATTAACAATCTCTGCATCCAGATAAGCTTTTACCATTTGTTTTAAAAACGTACCCTCCAACGCAGCCTCAGTGAGGGCTTTCAACTCATACTCTATTTCATAGCCAAAATCAGAGGCATCATAGCTTTCAACCTCATCTGGGCCTGTAAAATCAGAGTAGAGATAAGATGATTTTGCCAAACTAAGCCCCATTCTAGTGATCCCCTGTTGAATGTGTTCCTGCACGGTAATAATCTGAATAAAATAGATGATCGCTATAAAAAAGTACAAAAACACCGGTAAAACGATAGCAGCTTCTATCGTTAGAGAAGCTTTTATCCCACTGCCTCTGGCAGGTGGCTTTTTATGACAGGAAATAAATTTATATAATCTTAACTTTTCTTTCATTTTCCTACCTTTTTAGTTCTGCCAATCTCTAATAGAAAACATATAATTAATTATATATACTTTTATTGCTATTGGTTATACCATGGTTACTACTAAAATCATCTACAAACGCCTTGTAGAGTAGTTATTGGTGCTAAGCTGATATTACAGACGAAATTAATGATATTTCGGTTTGTTATTAACGCATTGATGGCACGGGATGTCCGTTCTTCTACATGATATTGATTTTTAAGCAAATGATTTCTTGGAGAGAGATTTATTTGATTTATTTTTTAGAAATGATTGTTAAGAATATGAATATTTAAAGATTTACCAGAAGAGCGGACATCCCGTACCATCAAAGATTGATATTATTAGGCCTGTATATTGATAAAGATATATGGTGAGATGTTAGTGTGAAAGATAATGGAAAGACCTTGTAACCATGATTTTATATTGATATCAATTAAATTTCTTATCTTATGTTTCTGTTTATATTAATAACTGTAGGATGTTTCATATAGATGGATAAAGTCCTGATTATTACTGCCTAATAAATCCTTAAGGATTGGTACTGTAATAAACTTCGGTTTTATATGAAATTTTGCTTCAGCTCGAAATCCAAACATGCAATGATTTATAGAAAACTTGTCTTCATATCGAATTTTAATGTTCTCCTGTATTAAGTCCATCGAACGATAGGATAGCTCTTTTTTGTTATGAAATAATAAAAATATTCTTAAGATTTCCTGATAGGAAAGAGAGATTTCCTTGGGTTGATCTTTATAGGTAGCAGCTTTAGACCTTATGTTACTTCGGCTTAATAAACCCAACTCATGAATTCCAAGGATTGTTTTCTTTTTTAAGATTGGAACTTCTTTGCCAATCAGTAATGCACAGGTATCAACCAATGCCTCCTGAAAAGATAATAGGATTAATATAACGGTTTGTGTTATTGAAACCAGAATCGGTAAACCAGAGAAGCCTACCAATGCCGTTGCTAGGAGCCTAGCTTCGTTTCGAAGAGTTTGATTTCCTAAGATAGCTGTGAAATTCAAGAGGGTACGAAGAAATATAACTCTTGCTATAACAGTTTCCAGATTATCCTTGTCCGTCTTCTTTCCGATGAATAGGTACTCCTGTTCATATTGAAGAGAGGAAGGCTTTCTATAATTAATTTCTGTTTGATCCTGCGTATAGCTATAAAAGTGTTCCTGTAGATACTCCTGAAATAACACGATCTCCGCAATTTCCTCCACCACTTCCCCGACCATTGAGGAGAAGTTATAGTTACCCATATGTGCAAATAAATCTCCTAAACCGGAATTTAAGCTCCCAATTCTCATTCCCGAAAAGAGTGAGGTAAAGTGAAGTGTACCCTCTTTTGTAGCTAACGCTTCCAGATCAGAAGGTAGTTCCTCCTCGGTGAGCTTAAGATTACTAATCGTATCCGGGTCAAGGACCAGTGAGATCATTCCCTCATTCAACAATTCAAGGATCTCTCCGATTGGATCTGCTTTTTCACTTTTGCTTAGGACAAGCGTACTGTAATCCAGCTTTAGTTCTGATGTCTGATATCCCAAGATAGCTTCTCCTGCTGAGTGAAAACTGCTTTTTGCTCCTATGTAATCCGATACCCCTAAGGATTGCTCTGCCTGATTTATGATATGAATCGTAGTGTCTATCCTCTGTAGATTCTTTTGTAAAACTTGTTTCATCTGTATAAAATTATATCCGGCTTTGTTATCCAGCGTATATCTTTTTAACTCCGAAAGCTCCTCCTCCAAACTCCGATATATTTCATCTCCCAGTTGACCCTTCTCCTGAGAAAGTTTTATCTCGTACTGCGTTATAAGTGGTTCGGCTTGTTTTGTTGCGGATATAATATCCTCCATCACAGCAATAGCTTCTTCAAGAAGAGGCTTTATGTTATGTATTGTATCTGAAAGCTTATCCTTTACGAGCACAATATCCTCTAAAAGCTGTAGCTTTCGTTGTTCAAAGCCGCTCTTTTCTTTTTCTAGCGCATCTTTATCTGCCACCAAGGAATTGATACCCTCCATACAGTTATCGATCTGTTTTTCGAGAGCCTTCGTTCTTGGGGTTATACCCTGCAATTCGGATAAATATTTTTCTGCCTCAATTAATGAGCTTTCCGCTTCCGTGATCCTTTGCTTTAATTCCTCTGTTTTTATATGTGTAGTTTCAAAGCTGATAAAATTCTCTTCAATACGGTTGAATAAATCATTCGTATTCACATAACTGTCTTTTAAAGCAATAAAAATATCTTCGTTGTTAATTCCAACCTGTTCTTTGCTAATGATGCCAAACTGTATTTTCTTTATATAGTCCGGTAAGGTTCTTAGGGCACCATCTTTATTCACTTGAAGCCCTTTATTATCTGTCATTACTCCATCCATTAGGCACATAAGACGTAAGATTCCTTCATCTATTACGAGTATTTCCTTCTCTAGTTTGTGCTTTTCTTCGTAGAGATAACTGACTTTTTTTGTTTCTTCCAGTAAGGATAACTTGTCTAGGATAAGCTCAATGGAATCCCCTAGTTCCTTATATTTCATATAGGAAACCACTTCGTTTATGAATATCTCACCCTGATAATCTGTTATATTGGTCCGTTCTTTCATGTGTATGTTATCAATGGATATATTATAAAGCTCGAGATTGTCATTGTGATTGCGAATACCTTGGTTTGGTTCAAAGGTATAGCTCATATACTCATCCAGTTTTGTTAGAATATTATTATCTTCCGATTCATTGTTACCGTACCCGGTGTTTAACCCCAGTAGATGATATTCTTCCATAAGGGGGTCATAAAATTCAGCTAACACAGAGTCCATCGCTGTTAAAAGAGCCCGCTCGGCAAATATTCTTGCCGTACTTAACCTAGCCCCTTCAATTATGGTCATAATAAGGGATAAAATCAAAAGTAAAATTAGACTTAAAAATATAGTAATCGATCCTTCTCTTTCGCTGTTCTTTTCGCAGATTTTTACTCCCACCTTTCTTAGCAATCTATATTAACCGATTACTGAACTGGTCTTACCTGTAATTGATTTAAATATATTATCAATCAGTGCTTCCAGCTGTTCACGAAATATTAACACCAATCCGATTAGTACAACTAGGATTAGTATAATTTCTACGACTCCTATTCCCTCTGCTTTCCCTTGGAAAAGCTTTTGAATAAGTTTTTTCATATGCTTTCATTCGCTGCCCTAAAAAGCAGCTTCTCCTTTCCTTGCTTTAATTTATCCAAAGGAAACAAATGCCGGTATCATAATGATAATTAAAACTATCAGTAACATTAACATCATAGGTAACAGCAGTTTTGTTCCTGCTTTTTCTCCTAATCTCTTCGCTATCTCCTTACGTTCTTCAAAAGCTTCTAAAGCTTCTTTTTGAAGAAGTACATTTAATCCCTTATTCCCTTTTTTTAAATTTTGAGAAACCAAAGAGCTAAATTTTTGGTAGGAAAGTACACCGGTTCTCCTTCCAAAACTCTCATAGGCAGTACTTTCCGGTACGCCCAGATTAAGTTCATGAACGGTTTGGATCATTTCTTCATATGCGTATCTTACATTACGTTTCTTGTTACAAGTCTTTTTGTCATAATCCTCGGTTATTTTAGTCCAAGCCTGCTTTACAGTCATACCGGCATTCATCAATAAAGTAAATTTATTGATAATTTCGGGATAATCAATCAGCATCTGTTCCTTTCTTTTTTTCATCCTATCCTCTAATTCTTTATCTGATAAAAACCAGGTAAATACTGCAGCTATAAATCCTGTTATAAATAACGTCATACCATAGGATCTTCTTCTCTCCTTCCAGCTTAATGTAAACCCATCCAGAGTTTCAGGAAGAGGTATTTTCTCCTTTGTGGAAGTTTCCTCTGAGGTTTCCTTTAGCTTATCCTCCAATCGATTGATAAGTTTTTCCTTTCTTGTGAAGGTTTTCGGAATAACGACAACATCAATCTGATATTCCTTAATGGCTTCTTCATAAGAAAGCTTAACTAAAATCGAGGTATAAATCTCTCTTTCGATTTCTTTATTTTGTATGCTTCCGTCTTTATGGATCAGTTTAATGTCCTCCGGAAACCACTCTACTAAAATCTGCGTTCCAGGAATGATGTCTATGAAATTTAAGTGCGTGGTAACATATTCGATTGATGAATTCTCTCCTAAAACCGCACCCCTTAAGTATTGAAAGCTTTGATCAAATACCTTATGTATCTCTGCCTCGGTATGCTTTCGCTCTTCCAAAGATAGTGTTATATCCTTGGTGAATTCTAACCCCTTCGTATCCTCCGACTTAAATGTTTCAGAGGGTTTCAACTTAACCTCTAAATTAACCTCTCTGCTTCCTTCCCAATAATCCGGACGTTTTACAAAACGGTTTCCTTCTAACTGTCCTACTCCCCCAGCATTCATAAGTCCCCCCATAAGGGATATTAAGTTGAATAGAAATACAACGAATATAACCTGAGCCAATTTTTGATTCCAATATAGTGTCTGTTCGGATTTCATCTTTACAGATATATTCAAGGCTCTGATGGCATCCTTTACTCTGCTATTTTTATAAATCAGCCTGTTAATCCCGGGTCTCGATAGTATAAAATCAGTAATCGGATATAAAAAATATAGTTTATGCTCATTTTTATCAATATTTTGATACCATTTTGGCTTTTTTTTGACAGTGAGAAGGTATACCGTGATATAAATAAAAATAAGTAAAAGATTAATATAGATCATAAGGATACCCCCTAGACTTCAATGGATACGATCTTATCTGCAAGTAGATAAGCTCCGAAATAGATCATAAGCAGAAGTGACATTACTGTAATTCCGAACAGATTATGATAAAGAGGTGCTAAAAATCCGGGTGAGGAGAACGATAGATAAAGAAGTATTCCGAGAGGTATTACTTTCATAATATCCGCTTCATATTTTTTAGCGGTAATCAAAGTGATAATTTCACGCTTTACATCAATTTTTGAACTGATTGTGTTACTTGACATCTTAATTATTTGAATTAAATCTCCACCGGTTCTTTTCGCTGTGGAAAACACTTCTGCGAAGCTTACTATATCCTCCACTCCCGACCGGTTGGCGAAGTTACTTAAGGCCTTCTCTACGGAAATATTCATTTTTATCTGGTTTACTATGTAGGTAAATTCCCTTACAATGTAGGCATCAGGTTTATATAATTGATTTAAATCCTTCACAGCCTCTTCTAAGGCATGTTCTACAGAATACCCGACACTAAGTGCTGCAGATAAGCTGATAATACCATCTTTAAACTCTTGATTTAACTCCCATTTTCTTTTATTTATCAGCTCTGTCTTTTTCTTTTTACAATAAAGCCAGACAACAGGAAGTAAGACGACAACTCCAAAGATACTTTGATAAAATAATCCGCCGATCAATGAAATATACAATGTGCCTTGTAACATATACCTTATATACTCCCGGAAGGAGAAATGATATTCACTATAATCTTTTATCAAATGGGATTCCCTACTTTCCTTTCATCTTTATCTAGACCTATTATAGATTACAAGAAGCTTTCTTCCTATGATTCCGGTTTTATCCCTGCCCGCAGTAATTTATCCGTACGTTTTAGGCTCCCTATTCTTGTGAGATATCCATGCACTTTCCCATACTCCTCTCCACTTTCCACAAAGGTATATAACGGATTAAGATTTATTTCTCCGTCTTTGCAATCCAGTACCTCTGTAATCTCCAATACTCTACGGGACTTGTCCCTTAATCTTCCAAGATGAACTATAATGTCTATGGCAGAAGCTATTTGCTTTCGTATGGCTAATAGGGGAATCTCTGCTCCCATTAATACTAAGGTTTCTAATCTGCTTAACATATCTACCGGAGAATTGGCATGGCCTGTTGATAGGGATCCATCATGACCTGTGTTAAACGCCTGAAGCATATCAACTGCTGCCCCATCTCTCACCTCACCAACGATAATTCGATCTGGGCGCATCCGTAAGGATGTCTTAATTAAATCCCGGATGGTTATCTCATTTTCTCCTTCCGTGTTGGCATTACGTACCTCCATACGAACCAAATTGGGAATATTAAGTATCTGCAGTTCCGCAGAATCCTCTATTGTTATAATTCTTTCATTGGAGGGTATAAAATTCGATAGTACATTTAAAAATGTTGTTTTACCTGATCCGGTTCCTCCACTGATAAAGATGTTATATCCTGCCACAACCAGCTGCTTTAGAAAATTAGCAGCCTCCATGGTGATTGTATTATATTCAATTAACTGCTCGGTTGTGATAGGCTTCTCCGGAAATTTTCTGATGGTAATCACCGGTCCGTCCATGGCAATGGGCGGTAGTACAATATTGACTCTCGAACCGTCCGAAAGTCTGGCATCCACGATAGGATTCGCTTCATTTATAATTCGGTTGGATTGGGAAACAATCTGTTGTACCACATCCTCCAGCTTCTCCTCTGATTCAAAACACATATCGCAGGGAGAGATTGTCCCATCCTTCTCTATAAAAATATAATTCATTCCATTCACCATAATTTCTGTAATTGTCTTATCGTCTACTAGATCTTGCAGGATATCCAGTTTACGAATGGAGTTAAATATTTCTCTCCTTAGCCTCCTCTTTTCCTGCATACTGATATAGTTTTCCTTACTCTTTTCCACCAAAATGCAATCAATGGTTTTTAATAGTTCGTCATCCGATACTTCTCTGCATAAATCTATGCTTTCTAGTACGGATTGCTGAAGTTTCTCTTTTAACCAGCTCATAGATGCCCCCTTAGCTATAGTTTTAATGCCTGTTGCAAAGCCATAGATCGTATTCCGTCACAGTACTGCACTTGCATGTTATTCGAATCCAATAACTCAAGATCCGGTAGTAATACCTTAACAAATTTGTCCTTTTGTAACGGTATCTCTAAAAAAATCATTTGTCTTTCCCATTCTTTCATTACTTTTTCTTCATAAACTCCTTCTCCGATTACCACATAACACTTTTGACTCTTTTTTATGACTTCCACTGTTGCTTCCGTATACATTCCCAGGTAGAAAACGACTTCATCAAAGTCTTTGTTAACCTGTAAATTCTCTATCCATCTTCTAATGTCCTCCCCGGTAATAGAAAGAAGATCTAAGCCATGGGTGACTCCGGACAGATGTGCCAGTTTTCCCGAATACTGTAATAGTGATTTCATCTTCAGATTCACATCCTCATTCTCCTCTTGCCAATAATATATAAATTCCGAGATTGCTTGATTTAGAGTTTCCCTGCCATAGAGCTGATTGATCGGTAACAAATCAAACGGAACGAATAGCACCTTTTTGTTCTCGGATAATATATTAGCCAATGTCCAGGCAAATGAAGCTTTTGTATAGCCCGGTATTGGAGTAAATACAGAAATAAACCTTACATTCCCGTCGTTATACTCGGAATGATTTATATTCTCCAGTTTGTAATAATGAGACACTATCTCTTTATAAGCTTCTTTTGCAGATTGATATTTATAAATCTGTGGGTACTCCGCTACTTTATCAGAATTTCTATGGTCTGAAAGACAAAAAATATGTTTAATATTTTCTCTAGGTATATCCTTAGGAGATTGATTTTCCTCCAATAAAAGCACATCAACTTTTTGTACTTTAATATAATCTAATAAACTATCTTTTTTAGAAAAGACCGAAACCTCAAATTCCGGTTCGTCCATATTTTTCATATATTCCATGAATCGGATCGCATATGTGACATCCGAATCAAGTATTATGAGAAGTTTATCCATAAACTCAATCCTCCTTAAGTACCTTATAACATGATAATAAGTATATACTTCTTATTTAATGAATAAATTTGGAATAAGATTTTTGATCGTTTTGAAGAGAAAATATCTAGAATAACAATTTGAGAAAAAGCTTCATTGAAAACACAAAGAAATTATATTTTATTCGTCAGGAGTTATTACAGATCGCTTTACATCATTAACGGACATTACTGCATGAATTTCGTTGATAAAGAAAGAATTTTGAAATTTTTTACATTTATATGTTACAATATGACTCACAAACTGTCAATACTTCCCATCTAAAATTTTTAACTTTGGTATTTTATACAACTTTTTGTTGCTTACTGGTTATAGTGCACAAAAAAACTTACGAAACGGTATAATAGAATGCCAGCCCATAAAGCATGATAAACCCCGGCAAACCAAGCAACCCGTTAGTAAGAACCGTCAACCCATTAATACCTACCGTAAAATCATATCCCCTGCTTCTTAATATAAAGTCAAGAAGATAGATCCCTGCTGTTCCTATTGCCGCTCTTAGTCCAAAATCGACAATCAAATCAGGCCTGCGCTTAATGAGGCAGACAGCAATAAAAACGACACATATTATTATAATAGCCAGAAGGATAATACTATTTTGATTCATACAAGCCTCCAAAAACTTAATACAACCCATTACATTTATATACGGAATTATCCATTTTATTCTAGGAAATAGAATAAATGGCAAAATTTTTGACTATACTAATAACAAATTAGTAATAGAAAAGGATGGTGAGGGATCATGAGGCTGAAGCTATTTTCAAAGAAAATTTGTTCAAAGGAAAACCATCTTATTGAGGAGATTAATAAGACGAAAGTGGCACTGGAGGCTGCCTATTCCCATTTTCAAAATGTTGTTGACCCGGATTTGATTGATAGCTGTATTTACGAGTTAAATGCCGTACAAAACCGATATAAATACTTACTGAAACAGGCGAAAGAATATGAAAAGAACGCCGAGAAAACCGGATGAGCTTTAATACGTTAAAAGAACCGGCCTTCAAAATTGACAGACCGGTTCTTTTTCTTTTGTTGTTTTTCTTATGTTACCTTCTTTTCGTCCTTCAAAGGCTTACATATAATTCGTCTTTTGTACTATAAGTATTAATCACGTAGTTCCTTACTATACTTTTCTTTGGTTCTTTGAAGTGTTTTCGTTCGTAGTTTAAGTCTTATCCTTCGTTACTTATGTTGTTTCTTTGGTATTGTTGTCTCACGTTTTGGACATTGTCGAAACGTCTTTCTCTTTGATCTGTGTTCTAAACATTTCTCTCTCGTACTTAGATATTTTTTGTATTTCTTCTTTTGTATTTCTTCTTTTATATGCTTTTTCTTTTGTTCTCTTTGTGGCTTTTCGCTAGTTCCGTATTTTAGTCTACGTACATTAAACTTTGTCCTTTGTACTCATTACATTGCACGTTTTTCCTTCGTACTTTCGTATTACATTATTATCTTTTGTATATCCTTTTTCTTTTGTAAATCATCCATTTTTCTTTCGTGTTTCTATCTTTTTTCTTTTGTAAATAAGGTAATTCTCTTTCGTATTTAGCTGCTTTTTACTTACGTTACTTACAAGCTCTTTTGTACTTTGTAAATTCCTCTTTCGTATTGGCTTTTATGCTATAAACCCTCGGCTCCTGTTATCAGGATCTATGTAAGTTTCATTCAACTTACCTTTACCGTAGGTTAAGCCCGCATAGAGTTGTTGCGAATTACGCATCATAGGACCACTGGTGTCCGCTTTACTGACCCCTTCAAAACCAATAAGCAGCTTCTTTAGTACCACTTCGGCGCTATCCAAAGGAAGGGGGTTTTTCTTCATAATTGCTGTTATGATCCTTTTATTAATGTATAGATAAAGACTTAACAAATCGTAGGAAAGCGTAAATCTGTAGTCCAAAGCTGCCATTAGCTCACTTACATATTTCTGTGCCTTCTTCAGCTCCTTATTAAATGCAGCCATATCCCCTGCATGATAAACTTCCCTAGCCTCCGTTATTTCGGTTAACGTCATTTCATATAGAATTACAATCAACTCACTTTTTGATGCCTGTGAGATTCTTGCCGTAAAGCTCTGTATTGCTTCTTTCTTCATCGTAATGTCCCTCCCACAAAATCTGTCTTAACCGTCATTATTATTGCTGTAATAAGGATAAGATTGTCTGTGGTCTTTGGTTTGCCTGTGCCAGCATTGAGGTTCCTGCCTGTGCCAATACATTCTTCTGAGTATAATCTGCCATCTCTTCCGCCATATCCGCGTCCTCAATACGGGATAAGGATTCCGTCATATTCTCACCTGTTACATCCAGATTTGAAATGGAATGCTCCAGACGGTTCTGATAGGCACCAAGCTTTGAACGAATTGCAGATACCATATTAATTGCAGTATCAAGAAGTGTTATCGCTTCCTGTGCACCGTCTGCTGTACCGATATTTATTTTATCAACCCCTAAAGTTTCCGGGGTTACTCTTGGTATTCTGACTGACATTATCTGTCCTTCATTTGCTCCAATCTGAAGATCCATCGGACCGGCATCAAGTACAGATACCGTAATCGCAACCGAATTGTCTGTCGAAGGATCACTATCTACATCGTTATTAGGAGAAGCAACAGGATTACCATCATTATTCACATTGATTTGAAAATCGTCGAATAGCGTTCCAACAGTACCTGGTTTTACTTCAAATACCATATTAAAATCATTTCGGTCAGAAACCGTAACTTTATTACCATTTACGGACACTGTAGCCGTGTTTTCAAATAAAGAATCCGGGTCTACGGATTTATAAGTTAAGGTTGCTTTTGCATCAATACCCTCTGCTTTTGCCCCTTCAATGGTTAACCCTAAGAGAGCGCTTAAGTCATCATTGTCAACATGAATTTCAAGCTTTTCCTTAGATCCGTAATCCCTACTGGTAAATACCAAGGTGTCACCGGCCTCTAGTTGCTTACTTTCATATCCGGCCAAATCAAAGTTGTCACCTGTAACAGGCAAAGTGGGTAATACAACTGGCGTTGCTAGGGGATCTCCAAATACTGCATCTGAATCCACCGCAAATACATTCACATCAACATTATCACAGGCATCCCTAAGTTTTTCAAACACCTGATCTAAAGAATCTCCTGCTTTTACTACAATTGATTCTCCGTTAACGTTAATTGATCCAGCCTGGTCTTCCGTGATAAATACTTCTGTTGTTGGTACCCCTGTGGTGAAATTAGTTCTCTGACCAACAATAACGGCTTGTCTTGCATCCTGTATGATATTAATGCCATACTCACCGACAGATACTGTATCCGATAAGGAGATTAAGCTTACGCGGTTGTCACTGGAGTAGGATTTACGGTCTATATTACCATCCAAAAGTGTCATGGTATTGAACTCGGTCGTTTCCGATATTCTTGTAATTTCTTCATTTAACTGATCAATCTCTGCCTGGATGGCTACACGGTCGTCCGTAGTATAGATACCGTTCGCCGATTGAACCGCCAGCTCCCTCATTCTCTGCAGCATAGCTTCCACTTCTACTAAAGCTCCTTCTGCCGTCTGAATTACGGAGATACCGTCAGATGCATTTCTAGAGGCTTGTTCCAGGCCGGATATCTGGGTTCTCATCTTTTCGGAAATTGCCAGACCTGCAGAATCATCCGCTGCACTGTTAATACGAAAACCGGAGGATAATCTCTCTAAGCTTCCATCCAGTAATTTATTGGTTCTGGCCAGTTGGTTGTTTGCTTTTAAAGCCGAAATATTATGGTTAATTCTCATTTTATTTCACCTTTTCCCTTTCTTGTTTGGCAGCCATACCCTCCCTGTTTATGGTTTGCCCCAGTTCATTATTTACTTTTTAATATCAGCAACCTCCATGTGGCCGAATAATTCATTGTTATGATGCGGCTCTGTCTTTGTCCGCTCCGGCAAGCTCTGCTGCCCGCACTGTTAGAATTAAGCCCTTCGCTATCCCATATAATACTCTTTCTGTTTCCGATGATACCGTTTCCTCGTGTCCGTTTTCCTCCGGATTTTGATATGCGTATGTATCCTTCTTATTTTGTTGCAGGCAATAGCTCAATTGTTTTAAAGTGACTTTATTCTCTTTTATGATATTCTCAATCTCAATACTATGATCTTGTAATAACTCTAATCCTTTTCTGTTATCACTGCTGATATAACCTTTTACCGTATTCTTTTTCAGGGTCAATTCCGCTTTTATGCTACCGAGATAATCCGATTGCATAGTAACGGATACTTTGTTTGTGGCATGATTATTTCGGACAATGGTTAAATTGATATTAGTTACTCCACTTTGTGTATTAACCGGTATCTGATAATATTCCTTCCTTGCCAAAGTCCTGATAAATGACATCTGTGCTCTCATGCTTTTTAGCTCAGTTAGCTTAATCTGTTCTACCGGTCCGGTCTGTAATTCCCTCTCAATCAGGTTGTCTACATTCTTCTCCAAATCATCATAGGCATTCATCAAGGTTTTCCTGTCGAATATTGTATCGGACAGTTCCTCTATTTTCTTAAGGCTCTTTGATAAACTTTCATCTATTATTTTCTCGCTATCCTGATTTTGCAGCTTTTTAAATAAAGTTCCGCCATCACTTAGCATTTGCTTAGCCAGCATAACATTTACTGTTGTACTGGGGATTTTATAGTCCTCAAGAAAGCGCATTGCCTGATCTGAATTCTTGTAAATCTGTCTAAGCTCTTGTAGTTTCTGAATATAAACCGGATCATCCTCCATTCCTTCCGGTGTAGGCAGCCGGTCGAATAATTTCTCTATCGGGATATCCTTTATCGCTTCCCATATTCCCTTGCCCGAGGAGATCTCCGGTATAAATTCTAAAACGGAAGAATTAATGTCTTGTGACGATCCCGCGATTCTATTCCTTGCCTCATTTAGTCCACCGGGCGTTATATCTTCCTTCATCTGTTTTAGCATTGTATGTAAAATCTCTATCTGTTCCTTCGGATAAAGTCCTACTGCCTGATCGTTTCCTCTCATAATGTCCGTACTTCCTTGCTCTGAGAAGACCGCTTCTAATTGCTCCGTTATGGTTTCATTTTTATAAGTGATACTCTGTAACGAACCAAAACCATCGTCAATTTTCGCATCCATACTTCCAGTTCTAAGGGTACGAACAGCTGTAAGCAGATGACTCAGTGTTACTTCTCTCTCCGCTTTTATTAATGCTCCCAGCGCAGCCCCATCTGTTTTCTCGACCGCATGCAATAATCGGTAAATCCCGATATAGGCTTTTCTCTCTTCCTGGGAGATACTTTCTTCCTTCTCCAGCTTACGAAGATACGTCGCATACTTTTCTTCCGGTAAAGATCCCATTTCACTTTTTATTTTATCAATGGTTTGATTTAATTCCCCGATGGAAAGATGAAGGGGATTAAAGCCGTCTTTCACCATTCTTACGGTTATTTGTGGTTGTAAGTTTTTAATTAGAGTCTGAACCTCCAGATCATAGGCCTTAATTTTTTCAATTGACTCTTTGGTAATCTCCATGCCATTATACCCAAGAATTCTTACGGCCCTTTGATTAAGCAATGTGGTCTCAAGCTCCATTTCCTTTAACATCTGATCTGTATGGCTAAATGCTTTTTGGATTGAGTCACCGTATTCCCTGTTTGGAACTGTCATTAAGGTTTCATACGCTTCATTCGCTCTTGATAACTCAGCCATAAGCTTTTCACCGTTATCCAAAAGTCCCGGAACGGTCTGGGTTACTCGTCCGGATAGGGTTTTTCCGAGGATATACGAAGGTAACAGCTTAAATCTCTCCATATGGTGAGTCGTTTCTCTTAAAACCCTGATTTGCTCTTGATCTGCCTCCAGATCAGCCTCTATAAGAAGCTCTCGGTAATATTCATCCTCCAATTTACGTAGCTCTGTTACGACTCTTTCCAATCTCTGTGTCTCTATATGAAACCCTCTGCTTTCCAGTCTCTGTGCCGCTTCTGCTGTCATTTTAAGTCGAATTTCTTCCAGTTGTCTTTGTGCCTTTATCGCTTCGCCGGACCTGGGAGGATGTGAATTCTTATTTTCATGTTTTTCCGGCTCTTTTATCGTTTTTTGATACGCAACTAATTTACGTATCGTTAGCTCTAAGGATTCTTTTATGGCCTCACCGATCGTATCCTCTTCAATGGAATGAATATCCTTAATTAACTGTTCTATATCCTTCCTCGGCTTTTGTAATAACACGATATCCTTAGGCGCAATTCCGCTTTTCACTCCTTCAACGATTCTTTGAAGAATTTCAGCCTTATCTATCTGCCCTGAGATGCTTTTCAAATTATTTAAGTAATCCAGACTGTGTCCGGTTAGCGGAAGCTGATTTTCTATCAGCCATTTGGCCCGTCCCATATTTTCTTCCGTAATATCATAGCCTGCTGCCTCAAGAGCCTCTTTCACCTGCGGAATCAGTTCCTTCCAGTCCTGTTCTGAGAGTGTTTTATTATGTCCCGTATTTGATGCATTCTGGCTATAAAGAGCTCTGTAAATATTTTCAATGGTTGGTGCCTGTTCTGTACTAATTAAGAATTTAATTGCTTTTTCATTTATCTGTGATATTGCCTCACTTAAACTCAAAGCTGTGGATATTTTATGTATCATCTCTTTGGTAACGGGCAGATTGGCTTTCTCTAAAAACTCTTTTATGTACTGATCTGTAAATTGGTTACTGTCTATGGATTTGTCTAAGGACATATTATCATGACTGTTTTTTATCCTGTTTAAAGCGGTATATAGTCCTTCTATTGTAAAACTCTCTACAGGAAAGCCTTCCTTTTCCAAAGACTGATAATCCAGTTCTGTCATTTTTGAGAGAATTTCATTTATCTTTTGCTTCATAAGCAAGAACTCTTTCTCTTGTTCTGCTTGCTTTCCGGTGTAATCCATCCGAGTTAAAAAAACTTCCTGATCTAGATCCAGTTTCATGACTGCCATTGGGCCTTGACCCTCTTTACCGGATTTATCATAATCAACGATTCCAAGTTCTAACTGCCGATCGGATACATTAAGTACTTGAAACACTTTACTCTCCCCGGGGACTGTATCGGAAGGCAGTTTCCCCTTGGCCAGTATCATCTGCCCACCGATGGATAACGTTATGGTATCTCCGATCGCAGTAATAACTCCGGTAATCTGCTGCCCTTTTTTAAGAGATGTCAAACCGGATTTATTATCTGATCCACTATATGTATTTTGTATGAAATCTTGTTTTTTATCAGCCTTAAGACCCTTACCGGCTCCAAGTATCTGTTGTTCCATATCCTCACGTCCATTTTTATATTTACATTATTGTAATTTGTTATCAAGATTACTTATATTTCGGCTTTTTTTTCAGTTTCCTTTAATGATTTTTATCAATTTGATTTGGCAATTTATTACACAAGATTTAAGGTACTACTTCTTAGCGCTCTATTCTATGAATACTATAAAATAATAATATATTTATTTAAGGAGATGCTGCAAAATGATTATTAAGGGAATATGGCTTACCTCACACACAGGTTGATGGACACATTACTTCGTATGCCTTTATCTAACAAAATTGTTCGCTCTAGTCATACATACGAAGCAATATGTCCGTCAAACAGTGCATTACGGTAAGTCATATTCCCATTAACTCATTTTACAGCATTCCATGAATTTACCGATGTAAACTTTTTTTACAAATGTCTATACTTAAACTATATAATGATCAGCTTGCAGGAGGTTTTTATGTATCGTAAAGTAATCCGCTATTATGCCTTACTTCTTCTTATTTTCATCTTTACTATATTGGGTAACGGATGTGAGAAGCAAAACCGGCCGAAAGATATACAAAAGGAATTCGACCACTTTATCAATGATATGTTTATTCAGGAAGTTCAATCAGATACCTTAATGCTAAACTATTCTTTGGCACAACCGGAGAACTTTGGAATAAATTATTCAAAAAGTACACTGGGTGAATATAATATAGAACATATGTATGAAGGGCTCTCTCTTTCTGAAAATTACTTAAAGAGACTTACGCAATATGATTATGAAGAATTATCCAAGGAACAAAAGCTTACCTATGATATACTAAGTAATTATTTGAAAAACGATCTGGAGTTCGGAAAATATCTTTATTATATAGAGTGTCTTGGTCCTACAACCGGTATCCAGGCTCAGCTTCCAATATTGTTAGCTGAATATAATTTTTACAGTAAGGAGGATATTGATCGTTATATAGAACTTCTTCCCTGTGTCTATGATTATTTTAAAGATATTGTAGAATTTGAGAAAGAAAAGTCGAAGAAAGGCTTGTTTATGGATGATGCGGTAGCAGATAGAATTATAGAGCAGTGTAAGGCCTTTATTGCTGATCCTAAGAACAATTTTTTAATCGGTTATTTTAATCAGAAGGTACGACTGTATGAAGGCTTAACTAAGGAAGAAATCCTTACTTATCAAGAGGCTAACCAAAATGGGGTCTTAAATTATATCATTCCTGCCTATGAAATGATTATTCAATGTCTAAAGGATTTAAAAGGTTCCGGTATCAATCCGGGAGGTCTTTATAACTACCCGGAGGGACAGTCTTATTATGAGTGTCTAGCTCGCTTTAAAACCGGATCAGAAAAGAGTATGGAGGATATGGCTAAGATGCTGGATGTCGCTATTGGTAAAGGAATTCTTAATATAACCACTCTTACTATGAGTGATGCCTTAATCGTTGACAAATACCAATCCTTCACATCCTTTCCAATTACCGATCCGGAAGAAATACTAAATGATTTGAAAACAGATATAAGAGAGGATTTTCCTGAGCCGGTTCCTGTCAATTGTCAAATTAAATATGTCCATGAATCCTTATCTGAATACTTAAGTCCGGCTATGTATCTGGTGCCTGCGCTTGATAATTATACGAATAATAATATTTATATTAATGGAAATGACAATGAAACTCTGTCTAAGATTTATACTACCGTAGCTCATGAAGGCTATCCGGGGCATTTATACCAATGCGTATATTTCCGAAATCAAAAACCTGCTCCTATTCGAAATCTTATGGATTTTTTAGGGTATGATGAAGGATGGGCTACCTATGTAGAGATGTATTCCTATCAGTTAGCAGGTATTGATAAAAACCTGGCCGACTTTCTAAAACATAATAACATTGTAATATTATGTATGTATGCCCGGACCGATATCGGGATTCATTATGAAGGCTGGAGTAAAAAACAGGCTGTTTCCTATATCATGAACTTTGTTGGTGATGAAAATGTTGCAGAGTCAATCTATTCAATCTTATTGGAAGAGCCAGCCATATACCTTCCATATGCTGTCGGTTATCTTGAAATTATGGAACTGCGTGAAAAAGCCGAAAAAGAACTTCAGGATGATTTTGTTGCAAAAGAATTTCATAAGTTTTTATTAGATATCGGGCCCGCTGGCTTTGGTATAATTGACAATCACCTTGATATTTGGATAGGAAATAAAGTACAGCGCCGATAACAGGTTCCCTGCAATCATGTTCCCGACGTTGATTTAACACTATGACAGAAAGCTACCTAATGATTATAGCCTAATTTATAACTTTAATCCTAAACATATAATAATAAACAGCTGTAAATCCATTTTTTTCAGAATTTACAGCTGTTTATTTCTAAGAATAACTGTACTTAATTTAATTTTCTAATATAGAATAGATTTCTATTTTTTATTTCATAGTTATGACATCTCGCTTTTTAAAATGGAATAATATCTACAGTCTACCAATTCGCCTTTACCATTTTTTAATACTTTTCTTAAGGTTCCTTCATACTGGAGTCCGCATTTTTCCATAACTCTTCCGGATGCCGCATTTACAACATCATGTCTGGCCGTAATTCGTTCAAAGCCCACTACCAGTAATCCAAACCTTATGACTTCTTTAAAGACTTCCGTCACAAGCCCTTGATTCCACCAAGGCCTTCCGATACAATAACCGACCTCACAGCTTAAATTATGGTTATCTATATTCATAAGACTTATGGTACCTATTACTTTCTTCGAATCTTTTAAAACGATTGCCCAGTGATAATTATCAAGCTCACTGTACTTTGATAACCACATAGAGACAATGCTCTCCGTGACTTTCATATCCTTATGGGTTGGCCATGTAAGATATTTTGTAACCTCATCATCCGAGGCCCAATTTTCATACATGTCTTTTACATCTTCTTCTTGAAACGTTCTTAATAGAATCCTATTTGTCTCCAAGGTTTTTGTACCAATATGGTTTAACATTCTCCAACCTCCCGTTATCCATAAATCTCATTGTACTTTTTTACCTATATATCTGTTACTGTATTTCAGCTCCGGCAGGCATTTCCTTCTCCGGTACCATCAAAGAGAGATTACCCTGGGCATCTTCCGCACAAAGTAGCATTCCCTCGGATAAAATACCGGCTAAGGTAGCAGGTTTTAGGTTCACTACCACCATTACCTTCTTACCTACCATTTCCTCCGGGCTGTAATATGCCTTAATACCGGAGACAATTTGCTTTACCTGAGAGCCAATTCTTACTTGTGAACATAATAATTTTTTTGATTTTTTTACTTCCTCACAGGCTATGATCTCCCCTACCTGAAATTGCAGTTTCGCAAAATCATCATAGGTAATCTCCGGCTTAGCTTCAATATCAATGACAGATGTGTCTTCCATTGCATTCTGTACGGTATCTGTTACATTTTGTTCGAGTGCTTTGTTCATTTCATCCACTTTTTCAAGTACCTCCTTTAGGTCAAGACGGGCAAATAAAATCTCCGGCTTTTCTGTTACTTTTGTTCCGTCCTTATAAAGACCATATTCTCCGATTTCGTTTTGTGTCCTTGGTTTTGTCGATAATTGTGTAAGTATTTTTGTTGAAGTTTCCGGCATAAACGGTTCTAACAGACTCGCACCGATACAGATACTTTCCACCAGATTGTATAACACAGTTTCCAGCCGTTCCTTCTTGGCTTCCTCTTTTGCCAAAATCCAAGGCATGGTTTCATCAATATATTTATTACAACGTTTAAACAAAGTAAATATTTCACTAATGGCATCTGCTACCCGAAGTTTTTCCATCTTGGCGATTACCTTATTCGGTGTCTCCAGAGCCAGTTTCTTTAACTCTTCATCTACCTCTTCCGTTACTTTACCATTCCTTACAATTCCGTCGAAATACTTGTTGGACATGGATACCGTACGGTTTACCAGATTTCCTAAGGTATTAGCAAGATCAGAATTTATTCTTTCTACTAAAAGTTCCCAGGATATGATACCGTCATTTTCAAAGGGCATCTCATGAAGGACAAAGTATCTAACTGCATCGACACCAAAATGCTTAACCAGATCATCTGCATAAAGGACATTTCCTCTGGATTTACTCATCTTATCCCCTGCGCTTCCCTGTAACAGCCAAGGGTGTCCAAACACCTGCTTCGGTAGAGGTATGTCTAAAGCCATAAGCATAATCGGCCAATAAATCGTATGGAAGCGGAGGATATCCTTACCGATCAGATGAAGGTCAGCGGGCCAGAATTTTTTAAACTGCTCACTGCTGTTACCGTCAGCATCATATCCGATGCCTGTAATATAGTTGCTTAAAGCATCAATCCATACATATACTACATGCCTATCATCAAAATCTACCGGGATACCCCACTTAAATGAAGTACGGGATACACATAAATCCTGTAGTCCAGGTAACAGGAAGTTGTTCATCATCTCGTTTTTTCTGGATTCCGGTTGAATAAACTCCGGATGTGTTTTAATGTGTTCTATCAGTCTGTCAGCGTATTTACTTAGTTTAAGAAAATATGCTTCCTCCTTGGCAGGCTGTACTTCTCTGCCACAATCCGGGCATTTACCATTCTCTAGCTGGGAAGCGGTAAAGAAGGATTCGCAAGGAGTACAATACATTCCTTCATAGGTACCTTTATAGATATCTCCCTTTTCATACAGTTTTTTGAATATTTTTTGAATTTGCTTTTCATGGTCAGCATCTGTCGTACGAATAAATTTATCATAGGAGGTATTCATTAAATCCCAGATATCTTTTATATCTCCTGCTATCCGGTCTACGAACTCCTTCGGTGTAACCCCTGACTCTGCTGCCTTTAGTTCAATTTTTTGTCCATGTTCATCCGTACCCGTCTGAAAGAATACATCATATCCTTCCCATCGTTTAAACCTCGCGATACTGTCTGCCAAGACAATTTCATAAGAGTTACCGATGTGCGGTTTTCCAGATGTATAAGCAATTGCTGTTGTAATATAATATGGTTTTTTGCTCATAATCGTCTCTTCCTTTCTTTCATAACTTTTTTATGATTTTCCCCTTACTTTAACGCAAAAAAATCCCGTCTTTAAATCACTTTAAAGACGAGAGATGCTCCCGTGGTACCACTTTAATTTATCTTTATCTCACGATAAAGACCTCATTCACTGCACTTTGACAGCTGAGCAATATAACGGTTGCTACCGTCGTAGCCTAAGAAATCCTTCCTCGGTACGCAGCTCCAAGACCATCTTCAACAATATCTGCGTGTTTTCCTAATAGGAATTACGTCTCCTAAGGATAAACAGGATAATATCCATTTCCCCTTCTCAGCTAACGGGGTTCTCTGTTAACCGCTCCACTGTCTACTCTTCTCTTCATAGCCTTTTTTCATTATATTTATGACAAAGTATACCATGCAATGTTGTATTTGTCAAAGATTTTCATTTATTATATTCTTATTATTATATGCATTACTATATTAATCATTCCTGGTTTTTAATGTAACTAAATGAATTGTCACCCCGGTACCAACAACAAACAAAATTAAGATGATCCATATCGCTTTTAAAAGAAGCATCGATAGGATTAGTCCCACCCATAAAAACACAATTGCCCGTATCTTAACTTTTATAGGAACACCGGTTTTATTACGATAATTCTCTATGATACTTCCAAACATTTTATTCTTAATCAGTTTTTTATATAATCTTGGGCTACTAGCAACAAATAAGTTTGCCGATAATAAAACAAACGGTGTTGTTGGCAGAACCGGTAAAAAGATGCCAATCACTCCAAGTGCTAACGAGATGATACCACATATACTAAGTATTATTTTCTTCAATTTCAGTCTCCCTATATAAATGTCATATTGTTTATGGAATAAAGAAATCAATTACAAGACAGGTATGTTTGAATGATTTATTCTTGTCTTCATAGTAATCTTTTATTCCTTATGTTATAATTATAAACAAGTATGGCAATGTTTTCAATGAGAGAAAATAGATTAGATACGCCTTGAAAGGAGCCATGTATGAAAACTGTTATTCCTAATGTTAGTCGCAACAAAAATGTATTTTATAAAATTATTTTGGTTACCATTTTTATGGCTTTTTTATTGTATGGTTGTTCCAATAAAAATCATCCCTCCGAATCCTCCCCATCCACCGTTCCTGCTGAAGATAATAGTTTATCGGCTACAACGAATAAGGAAGATGCAGACTCTGAGGTCGAACCTTCGCAGAAATCCGATGAACGCGTAATCAATCCTATCGTTGATGAGGTAATCTCGGATTCAGATTTTTCCTTTATAAATTCCTCCGGTAATACTCTGCAAAGTAGAATTAATACCCCTCCAGGATATGAACGTATATCCTCACAGGAGGGTGAATTCACCTCTTTTATGCGGAATTTAAAGCTAAAGGAAAACGGAAGCAAGGTTCTTTTATATGACGGGAAGATAAAACAAAATCAAAATAACCATATCGCTGTTTTTGATCTGGATATAGGTAATAGGGATCTTCAACAATGTGCCGATTCCGTGATGCGGGTTTATGCTGAATATTATTGGTCCTTAGGTGCCTATGACAAAATCGCCTTTCATCTGACCAACGGCTTTTTCATGGAGTATTCTAAGTGGAGGGACGGCTATCGCATCATTGTAGAAGGTAATGATGTACGTTGGAGTAAAACCAAGACTTATGATGACTCCTATGAAACCTTTCGTAAATATCTTGATATGGTATTCTCTTATGCCGGTACCCTCTCCCTGTCACAGGAAAGTACCCCCATTACCATCGATGAGATTTTACCGGGGGATATGTTTTTACAAGGGGGAAGCCCCGGTCACTGCGTACTTATTGTAGATGTTGCAGAGGATATGGACGGAAATCGCAGTTTTCTTCTCGCTCAAGGTTATATGCCGGCCCAAGATTTTCATATACTGATCAATCCTCTCCATCCCGAGGATCCTTGGTATTATGAGTTGGAACTCACCTATCCTTTACAAACACCCTCCTGGACATTTGAAGAAGATACCTTGGTTCGTTGGTCAGATTTTCCTTTGGCGCAAGCCTCCGCTACCAGTGGTTCAAATAGCAGAAGAGATAAAGATGCTTCATATCCTGTAGATATGGATAGGGTAATACCTGTTATGTCAGATAAGGTAAAGACCATAGCAGACACGGATGTAAATAAGGTAACCCTATTGGCAGTGGGAGATAATCTGATTCATATTGAGGTGGTACAAAGCGGTAAACAAGAAGATGGCTCTTATCGTTATGATCATTTATATGATAGAATTAAAGAAGATATAGAAGCAGCAGATATTGCTGTTATTAATCAAGAAACCATCCTGGGAGGCGCTGAACTCGGTTACAGCGGCTACCCGAATTTTAATTCTCCGACACAAATCGGTGATGCTATTGTAAACGCCGGCTTTGATGTCGTTCTGCATGCTACAAATCATACTATGGACAAAGGAAAAAAAGCTGTTATGAATACATTTTCCTTTTGGGACAAGTATCCCTTCATCAAAGTACTTGGTATTAATAAAAGTCAAAAAGATCAGGAAACCATACCAATCGTAGAGAAGAACGGGATTAAAATAGCTATGCTAAATTACACCTTTAGCTTAAACGGACATAAATTACCTAAAGATATGCCCTGGTTAGTGAATATGCTGGATAAGGCACAGATGTCAGCCGATATCAAAAAGGCGAAAGAACTGGCGGACTTTGTAATTGTATTCCCTCATTGGGGGTCTGAATATGTATATGAGGCCACAAAATCACAAAAGGATCTTACGGACTTCTATTATCAATTGGGGGTTGATCTCGTGATTGGAGCACATCCCCATGTTCTTCAGCCGGTAGAATGGATTGAGACCGATGAAAATCATCGAATGCTGGTTTATTACTCCTTGGGGAATTTTTTATCCTACCAAAAAGAAGCTCCTAGAATGCTTGGCGGCATGGCCAATATTACAATTATTAAGGAGGATAACGAAACTTACATAAGCGATGCCGGCATCATACCGATTGTGACTCATTACGAACATGGTCCTGCTGATTATAACTATGATGTTTTTAAATTAACCGACTACACCGTTGAACAAGCTTCTCTCCACGGGGTTTCCGATATCGCCAGACAGGGGGCTTTTATCTATGAGGAAACCTATACATTAGCAGAGAAAGTCCTTGGATCTTGGTTTCCTATACCTTTGGAATAAATATCAATAACCATTTAAATATCTATAATACAAGGTTCTATAATAAATATTGGGGTGGTACTTCACCCCGATATTTATTTGTAATAAAATACACTTATAAATCGCCTACCACTACTTTCGTACTGCCTCGCTAACACTATGAAAGAAGGTGATTTATAAG
>NZ_JAEAGR010000007.1 GCF_015999265.1 Mobilitalea sibirica | reverse complement strand
TGTTGTGTGGTAACTCCAATTATAACTGAAAATAGGGGGTCATTGTTTTTTTTATTTTAAAAAGCTCTGTAACCCTTGAAAAATAAAGGGATCAAATAAAAATCAGTGTAAAATACTTTACACTAACTACTTATTTCAGGAGGTGTAATATATGAAGATAAAATACTTATTATCTTTACTATTAACTACTATTTTTTTAACTGTAACTACAGGTACTGCATATGCCCAAAACAATAATATTGAAGTCATATCTACTACAGATGACAATAATATCATTGTTATTCAAGATGATAAAGCATATGGCGATACTATATATGTCGGGCAATCATTGAAGGACTATTCCATAGTAAATGTTTCGAAGGATTTATTAGATGATGTTACTGTCAGATGGGAAAATCCTGATTATCAGATTAGAGAAGGACAACAAGTTGTTAATCTAATCTATAGAGATAAAACGACCAATGAAAAAATCGTATTTAGTGTGCTGATTAATGGAACTCCGTATTTATCAGCAGATAAAATATATCTGCAACCAAATATATATTATAATCTAAATATTATTGGTAAATCCTCGTTTGATCAGGACTATCAATGGTCTAGTGAAGACGAAGAGATTGCAAGAGTTGATCGTTATGGTAATGTCACGGGTGTCAGCAAAGGAGTAACGACAATTCACTGTAAAATTACTTTTTTAGACGGGACAGTAAAAGATCTGACAAGTCTAGTATTCGTAGGATATGAAGATAAAGATAACGATCTATCCTTAAACATGGATAAGCTCATCTTACGGTCCAATGAAGAGTTTAATCTGAATATCTATAATAAAATTCCCGGAAGTGATTATGTATGGCATACGAAGGATAATTCCATCGTAGAAATTAATCATATGAATGGTATGGTTATTGCAAGAGGAGAAGGCGAGACTACAGTATCGTGTCTGGTAACCCTACCGGACAAAACAGTCATAACCTTAGAATGTGATATTTTGGTTTATTAATCATAACCTATAGATACATACTAATCTTTTAGTAATAACGAAAATAATAGGATTATTTTAATAAAATAAGTTGATAAAGGGGCTAATGCAAAAGGAGAGAACTATCATTTTGTCTTAGCCCCTTATCATGGTAAAAAATATTGATAAAATTATAATATTTATATTAGGTAGATAAATATTGCTAAAATCAGTCTGACAAAGCAAGAAAATTTATCCAGATAATATTAGTTGACAGAAATATAGAATTCGACAATAATATATTGAATACTATTATGAAAAGGTGAATTATATGCAGGATAAAAGAGATGAAGAAAGATTAAAACAACAAGTCATTGATATCATGAATGAAGATAGATTAATAAATGAACAGGAGAATTTACCGAACCCACAAAAGGCAGGTACGAGAAAAAAGAAAAACCATCCTGTTCTGAAAACAGTGGGGATTATTGCCGCATCACTTCTAATAATCATTTTACTTATAGTTGGAACTAAGGGTGGTCGAAATATTTTATATGGTATGGCAGGTAAATTTATCTACAGTAATGTAAACAATGAGGAAATCATCAAAGATTATGAAGAAAAGGGCGGTTCTAACCTTGAGGATAAGGCATTAAGGCAGGAGGCTTATGTTACGAATTATCTGATTTTTGGTATTGAAGAATTCGGTGGAGCCCGCAATACCGATTCTATGATGATTGCTTCCGTTAATTCAAAGGATAAATCCATTAAATTAACCTCTCTGCTTCGTGACAGTTATGTTGAGATTCCGGGTTATAAGCCGAACAAACTAAACTCAGCGTATGCAAAAGGCGGAGCCAGACTTTTGGTTGATACCATCGAATTAAATTATAAAGTAAAAATAGAAGGTTACGTATCTGTGAATTTTAATGCTTTTGAAAACATCGTAGATCTTCTAGGTGGTGTATCGATAGAACTTGGCAAGGAAGAGGCTAAATATCTGAATAAAACCAATTACATATCCAAAAAGTCCAATCGAAATGTGAAGCCGGGTGTTAATAATCTAAACGGAAATCAGGTTATGGGTTATGTCCGTGTAAGAAAGGTAAAGACCTTAGGAGGAGCGAATAACGATTATGGCCGAGTAGTTCGCCAGCAAAGAGCTTTAGCGGCTATTTTTGATAGTTATATCTCAACGAAGAACATCTTTAAGATTCTACCTCTTACAAAAGAATGCCTTGGCTATGTAACAACGAATTTAACCCAGGACCAGATAGAGAAGGCGATGGCAACAGTCGTTGAAAATAGAATTAGTACCTTGGATACCTTCCGAATTCCGGTAGATGGAGCCTTTGATGCTCCTAAAAAATATAATGGTGTTGGCTATCCTTTGGTTCTTGATTGGGAAGAAAACCGTATCGAATTATATCAATTTCTTTATAATGATACGAAGGAAGAAGCAATAGAGGCTTTAGCATCATTAGATCAATAAGATTAACAGAGAATAATAATTATCTATGTACCGTAAGAAGATACTTAAAAAATACTTAAATAGCAAAGTCATTACTTAAATACTTAAAATTTAACGATAAATATATCTTATAAATACCTCATAAGAATGTCACAACTTGGCCTGCCGAAATTTCGGTGGGCTTTTTTTATCAACAATTAAGATTATGCCGAAGTCAATAAATACTTGGCACAAACCTTAGAGATGATTCACAAAGCGGAAGCAGGTATGAATAGCCATGGTGATATAGGAACCTTTTGTGAGATGCTAGGGAATCTGGTTAAGAGAATATTTCGGGTAATCTATTCCATTGGACTTCTCATTGGATTATTTGCTCCAGCAAAGGGTAAATTTCATGGTCTCGCTGGCTTTATGAATGAGTGGTATAGTGGATTTTCAGTCCTTATTATTATGGGATTGTCCTTACTGGCAGCATATTATCTGAAGCGATAGACCGGCGAACAGGAGCAAAAACACTTTGAAAGAAATGTTGAAGGAAACCGCCGTTTTGGTTATTTTTACACCTTTATCTGGAATTATGCCCTGGGAAAGGACATCCGATTATACCGAATGAAGGATATGATTATGAATGAAATACATCGGGATCATGTTCGCATGGAGGACAATTCTAATAAAATGACAGATAACTATAACAAAGCCAGTATTATTGGACAGCTGATAGGACTGATATTTGAAGGAGCCAGTTATGTATATGTAAGATTAAAAGCCATATTGGGAATGGTCTCTATCGGTAGTGTGCTAAGATATGTCAGTGCTTTAAGAGAATTAAGTCATGGCTTGGGTGGTTTGTTGGATGTATATGTTTCTGTGGAAATAAGAAGTCGATATCTGAATTATTTTTATGAGTTTATGGAGCTTGAGAATAAAAAACAGGAAGGAACACTAAAAGTTAATAATTATGATTGAAAAGCATAGCGTAAACAATACGCAGGTTCCTAATCAGCTTTATTCAAAGATGTTATGTAATAAAACCATAAAATTGTTAAAATAATATCATTAAATGAAAGATCAGTAATTCCATTTTCTGATAAATTTATGCTATTTATATAATGTCAAAGTGGGTTTTAGTAATTAATAATATATAAAATCGCATAAAACTAAAAATTTTATAAATTGATATTTACAATAATTCAAATATATAGTACACTATTAATATAATAAATGTTAAAAAATTAACAGTAAAATATAGCTATGTAATTTATTGGGAACTTATTAATATCATACATAATCTAGTGGAGGAATGATAACATGAGAATTGATAAGAATACGATTTATTTTGAAAAAGAAGATTGTACAAATATTGAGAATATGGTGAATGAAATGAGGGGATATGCGATTGAAGAGGATGCAGATATTTTTGAGCCGTCTGAAGTACCTCTGTTATATATCGTAAAAGCATATGTTATGTCAAAAGGATATGATGCTAGTATTTTGAAAAGAAAACAAATAATTGGAGATAATGAAGATAATATTATCATAAGCGCAATCTTAACCCATTGTTTTGATTATTTATTGATAGCATAATTTTTATTTACATACAAGACGGATATATATTAATAGCCGTAAGAAACACACTTTGTATGGTTCTTACGAATAAAAGATAAGACGAGACATAGGTTTTCCTATGCTTCGTCTTATTCATTTATGTAAAAGTTACTTCCTTTATATTGTTCTTAAATTATAATAATAATCTGTTTGTAAATAGAGTTGTATCGTGATAAATCAGGGGACAACCTCGAATACAGTTCCTTGATTTTGATCTGTTACATTTCTGGAACCATATACCCCTAAATAGAGTCTGGTTTGATCTCGATTAGCTCCAAGGCAAGTATAATAAGCGGACTCAGAACCAAAATCATAATCGATTTCTATGATGCTATAATCATTCAGTTTACAATCCATATCTGCCTGGGTATAAGCTAAAATACCTTTTGCAATATGCTGATGATTATGAGCATGAGCTTCACCATTTTGGTGGAAATCGGTAAATACAACGCAGCCCGTTAAATCAGAGATTTCCTTACCCATATAGGCCTGAACACCGGTTAGGGCAGTTCCATTAAACTTATCTGGTCTTGGATCCATATGATAATAACAGGTAAGAGGAGGAAGACGAAGAACAGAAGTTTTGATTGCTTCCTCATAATAAGCTATTATTTTCTCATCCATATTCCCATTATTGTTACAGCTTCTCATAATAGGAGTAGGAAGGGAACCTTCCCATCCCCGCCAACCAAGGTTAACAATTCCTTCTTGATTTAAATTAGCATTTGTTTTATAGGTTCTAATAATTTGAGGAACCGGTAGGGGTTTGTAATGAATAAACGAGAAAATTGACTCTACCAAATGCTGTCCGACATTCCCTACATACTTAATAAACTGGTTATTTATACGTTGATAGGAGATACCGGGTATATTGCGAACACCCTTTGTTATGACAGTGAGAGTTTCCTGAACAGAGGTAGGAAGCTCATCAAAACGGGTCACAGCCGGTACCTGATTCGTAAAGGTATTCTTATAAATATCTATTTCTATTATCTTACCTGCAATTTCCATGTCATCCTGGCTTAAGTTAAAGGGATCATAAGCTGACCCGCCATCACCGTTTGTGAAAACCAGCATCCCTGTTTCCGGTGAAATATTTAAGCTATTAACACCGTTATGATTAAAAAAGGGTCTTATTAAGTTAAGCAAGGTTCTTTGTTTTCTAGGGTACTCACCCGGTTGTATCTTCCATTCTTCAACGGTATCTATATGATCATATAGATTTTCTCTGTCTGTCCATTTAAGGTTTAAGCTATCGGGATTACACGGATTCGGACTAAAGGGCTCGGGTAGGGCACCGGGCCCTTGTGTACCGACTACAGAGTAATGTAGATAAAATAATCCGTTGTAATAAAAATCAGGATGGAACGCCAGTCCTAATAATCCTCGTTCATCATATCCGCCCACTAAGCCTAATTCTAAAATTTGTGAGCGAATATCTAAGAATGTACCAATAATTCCATTCCTTAAATAATAGATTTCTCCTACTTGAGTTGCGATCATAAGACTTTCGATCGTATCACCGGGAAGTATTGTTGTTTTTATAACTGTGGGTAGATTTAACTGATTTACCATGGGTCGTAAGCGAACTCTTACTTTTTTCAACCTGCATTACTCCTAATTATGATATCTTTTACATGAATATGATAAATAAGGCTTAATTAGTACCTGTAACAATTTACAAGATATGAAAAGAATAAGCAAGCTAGTATTGGTTTGAATATCTTAATTATTCCTTTAAGCTAAGTTATGCATGATTAGATATTGAGACTCTAAAAATAAATCACATTGCCAATGAATATGAAGGGGAGTTTCAAAGTATTGATTTTGGAGAAATTGATGAGGATGTTCCAGATGAATAAGAATAAGGAAATATATTGATATAGAAAGAAAGATAAAGAGCTGAACTTAATCCATTTACCGATTCCTATTACATGTAAATGAATAATTAATTCTTTTACATGTAATAGGAATGGAGTAGTTTAGTTTTTTATATAAGACCCATATGCCTAAAAGCTGTTTTTCTAAGGATCATACTAAAGGAAGTAGCCAATACGATCTTTATAACATCAAAGAAAACGAAAGGATATACACATAGGGTCAATGCATGGAAAAAATCAATGCCGGTAACATGGCTAAACCAGAGGGTTCCGATTCCGTAACAGAGTATTAGGGAAAAAAACATACCGACAACCAAAGCTACGGTCTTAAATCTACGTATAAAATGATAGAACAGAGAGGTTACAAAAGCCATAAGGGGATAGGCCATGATATAACCACCTGTTTTATCGAATAATACACTTACACCGCCTCTGGAGTTCGCAAAAACAGGTAATCCGAAGATACCTAGTAATATATATGCTGCTACAGATAGGAGTGCTAAACGGGGTGATAATAGGGCACCTGTTAAGAAGATTGCTAAAAGTGAGAGAGTAAATGGCACCGGAGTAGTTGGAATTGTAATCTGTGCCAATACAACAATAATAGCAGTAAACATACCTGCGATAATAATTTTTTTGGTAGTTAATTTATTTTTATCTTTTAAATTAATACTATTTTGTTCTGTATTCATTCTTCTAAACAATACCGACGAATTGATCATTGACGGTATATATCCTTTCTTTTTAATTAATATATTTTTTTCTGTTTTAAAATTACGACATGTTACATAATAATATTATGTATTTAAATACAAGATAGATTACATAAATATTATTTGTTAAATGCAAACAGTTAACATAATAACATTATGGTTGCATTCATATACAAGGTTGAAATCTTATATACTCCTTACACTTACCTCACCGGAGGAAAGGGCTTCTCGGGTCTTATCCTCATATTCCACCACGAGCCTTGCTTTCTCATCAATATCTAGAGCCTTGGCCGGAAGGGTTTCCTTTCCTTTAAGGACCATAATCTTTCTGCCGATTAAGAAAGAGCGCCTGCGATATTCCTCCAGATATTTTTTATCTGTAAGGGAGTTCATACAATCAGCTATGTTATTCAAAACTTCCGCTACAAGAACTGAGGTAATGGGAACATCGGTCGGCTTGATATGAAACAGGCTGCCGGCTACTTTTTTGATATCCTCAGGAAATGTATCCGTTGAGATATTAATTCCGATACCAACAACTGCATACTCTAAGCCACCGTTTTCAAAATTTAAGGAGGCTTCCGTTAGAATTCCACATACCTTTTTTTTATTTACAAAGATATCATTTACCCACTTAATTTCAGCCTTCACACCGGCTACCGCATCCATTGCCTTAGCAACGGCAACGGCTGTAGCTGTCGTTATAAGAAGGGAATCCTCCAGGGTTAACTTCGGTCTTAGAATGACGGAAAAATAGATTCCTGAGGAGTTAGGAGAGTAGAAGGTTCTACCCATTCTGCCTCTGCCTTCTGTTTGTTCCATTGCGACGATTACGGTTCCTTCCTTTGCTCCTTTTCCTGCCATTTCCTTAGCGATTGTATTGGTGGAAGTCACCGTCTGGTGAACATCCAGCTCAAAGTTAACTGCATTTCCTTTTAGGTAGGGTAATATGCTTTCCGCAGATACAATATCATTCTGGGGTAGTAGGGAATATCCTTTGTTAGTAACTGCTACGATACGGTATCCATCCTTTTGCAAGGACTTCACAGCCTTCCATATAGCACTTCGGGTAACATAAAGCTCACCGGCAAGCTTTGCACCATTGACGCTTTCTCCACGGTTTTCCTCTAAGATTTTCAGTACCTGTTGTTTTAATTCCATAGTTTTTATCCTTTATCATATGATGATTTAGTATACCATATAGAAGCGTATTGTCAACCCCACGAGACATAAGAGTTGACAATTGAGGTTGTTATTTTATAAACCAATGTTATTCGCTACCCCGCATGCAATCCTAAAAGGGTAATATATTAGAAAAAGTTGTTATGATGTTTTTATTATTAAGATAAGAGATTGTGAATAGTATTTGATTATATTAGAACACAATAAATGCTTTGTCTGCATGCTACCAACTTTGATGTAAGTGGCATGTAAACAAAGCATCTTATATACCTCAATTAGGTTGTTGAAATTCTGAGTCTCGTCTTATAAAGAAGGGATAGGTCCCTATGCAGCGCGATTATTTTTCAAAGGTATTACTATAGTATTCCTCGATTAATCGGTCAAGATAAGAAGAGTTTTGCTTTCCGAATTCGTCATTCAACATTAATTTTATCTTGTTAACTTTTTTCAAGTAGTTTAATTCTTCAGAGATGCTTTCATCATGGATGGAAGCAAGGAAACTTTCTGTTATATTTTCCTCTAACCAAAGATTTATCTTTTCCGTTAACTTATTCTCAGCATCGATATCAGCCTGTATGAGTTTTGCCTTCTTTGAAGTACTTAATCCTATGTAAAGGAAGAATAAGAATAAACCACTCATGATCAGATTAGGGAATAAGCCGTTAAAGAAGCTTAAGATACCAACGATATTTAAGATAACTACGATAATACCACCAATGCCAAACAATGAGAAAATCCATACAGTAGCATTATAATCCTTGTATTGGTCTGCTTTCATTATATAAGGAGCAGATGTTTCTTCCTCATCCGTATATAGATCGGATTCGTTATTATCTTCCTCGTAATCAGTGAGTTGTTCTGCATCAGCATCTACATCTTCCTGGTCGTCTGAAGGATCTTCGGAGATAGTGTTACCTTGTGTTTCATCATTCATGCTATCTTCGTGATTGTCCGCTAGTGAAGCATCCTCCAAAGTATCGTGATCCACATCGGAAGCTTCGAGATCAGAGCCCTGCAATTGCTTTTCTAAAGCCTCTTTTTCTTGCCGTTCCCTTTCTACAAAATAGAAGGCTTGATATAGTTTCTTAGCCTGCTTCACCTGATCGGCAGGAACAGATAAAATGTATACCTCATTCTCTTCATCGTATTGAACTTTGGAATTTAATTTAGAATATTCAAAATAATCCTTCAGTTTATCGGCAACACTTTTTAGTTCTGCTTGGAAAAATGGAAGAAAATCATCTTCCTCCTGTAATTGGTCTACAAGCTCAACTTTACAATCGGAACATAGGTCTATTCCTTCACGATATTCCATTTTGCATTTTGGACACCAAGGCATTTTCTCATCTCCATTCTTATATTTTATGGGTTATCCCTGATAACTTTATCCTAAGATAAAGCTTGTACCAGAGATAATTCATTGGATACGATAAGTTTCTGTACTTTAAGCTGATACGAATAATATATTGTTATAAATGAAGGTCAAATTATTCAGCCATAAAACGGTGATATGCTTTTTTACCTTTACGAACCAGCAGAGCACCGTCAGCGTCAAATTCCTTGTCTGTAAATACCTTATCAAATTCTTCGATTTTAACATCATTAACGGTCACACCACCCTGTAAGATGGTTCTTCTTGCGTCGGAACGGGAGGAAGCCAGTTTTGCATCACACATCAGAGTGATTAAATCAATACCTTCTGCAAACCTGGAAGCAGGATAAGTAGTGGTTGGCATATCATCAGATTTCATGCCACCGCTAAATAAAGCTCTGGCAGCCTCCTGTGCCTTAGTAGCTTCTTCTTCACCGTGGACGATTTTTGTGATTTCAAATGCAAGAACTTCTTTCGCTTTGTTAATCTCAGCGTCTTTTAGGGCACCGAGTCTTCTTACTTCATCCATCGGAAGGAAGGTTAACAGGCCAAGGCATTCCTCCACTTTAACATCCTCAATGTTTCTCCAGTACTGATAAAATTCATAAGGGGTTGTTTTGTTCGGATCCAACCAAACAGCACCCTTCATGGTTTTGCCCATCTTAACACCCTCGCTGGTAGTTAAAAGCTTGAAGGTAAGACCATAAGCAGGTTTTTGCTCCTTACGACGGATCAAATCAACACCGCCAAGAATATTGGACCATTGGTCATTGCCACCCAGTTGCATCGTACAATCATATAATTTATTTAGTTTCCAGAAGTCGTAGGACTGCATGAGCATATAATTGAATTCAAAGAAGGTAAGACCCTTCTCCATTCTCTGTTTATAGCAGTCAGCAGTCAGCATCTTATTCACGGAAAAATGAATTCCAATCTCTCTTAAAAACTCAACGTAATTTAAATCTAACAGCCAATCAGCATTGTTGGCAAGGATGGCCTTATCATGATCAAAATCAATAAATTTTGCCAGCTGTCTATGGAAGCAGTCTGCATTATGCTGAATGGTTTCTTTTGTCATAAGAGTACGCATATCGGATTTACCGGTGGGATCACCGATCATAGTGGTACCGCCACCTAAGAGTGCGATCGGTCTGTGTCCCGCCCTTTGCATGTGCATCATTGCCATAACCGTAAGAAAATGTCCTGCTGTTAAGCTGTCTGCGGTTGCATCAAAACCTATATAAAAGGTAACAGATTCCTTTCCTAATAATTCTTTCACTTCATCCTCATGGGTACATTGTTCGATAAACCCACGTTCTTTCAGTATGTCGTATACATTGGTAGACATCGGTTTTCCTCCTTAATCATACTTAAGCTTCATGTAATTCTCTGTCGGATTATGATACAACTATAATTTATCCGCCCATAACAGAATTAATCTAAATTTCATGGATTTTCTTTATCAGTCTTTCCATAACTAAAGACATTATAAATGAAAACATTGGATTTTTCAATGAGTTTTCATTTATATAGAATAGATACAAATAGGAACATTGAGCGGTAGGAAAGTGTATGAATAGTCCTTTTCCAAAGATTAAGTGAATTTAGGCGAAACATAATAAGCCAGTATGATAATATTTAGAAAGACAATGTTTTAAGTTTATACGCTTCTTTTTACATACATTTCAACCAAATTATTGCTATCAAGTTTAAGTGAAACTGATGTAATTTTTAAAATATTATATATGTAATCTTTTTTATATGACAATTGTCATAGTCACTTCATAACAGTCGTCACTTCCAAGTAATAGTAATGTTCGGTATGATAGAACCAAGACAAAGACAAATGCCCATAGAACAAAGTAATTGTGTTCATGAAAGGATATGTAATTTTTCTATTAAAGAATAATGAAGGAAACTCCAAATAAGGATTTCCTTCCCAACATCCTGTGTGTATTTCATAAATAAATTTAATTGGAGGGGAATAAAATGTCATATTATATTTCAGTACAGAATTTAGTAAAAAAATATGGTGAGCTTTGTGCGGTGGATAATCTAAGTTTTTCTGTCAACAAAGGTGAAATCTTTGGTTTACTTGGTCCGAACGGTGCCGGCAAATCCACCACGTTAAGTGTACTTACAACGCTTTCTGATTTTAATAAAGGAGAGATTATCCTTAACGGATTGGATATTCGAAAAGATAAGATGGAGATAAAGCAGCTGATCGGAATGGTTCCACAGGACATTGCGGTTTATGATCACCTGAATGCTCTGGAGAATGTTAAGTTCTTTGCGTCTCTTTATGGATTGAAAGGGAGACAATTAACGGAGTCTGCAAAGGAAGCTCTGGAGTTCGTAGGTTTGTCCGACAAGCAATCGATAAAGCCAAAACATATGTCCGGTGGTATGAAAAGGAGATTAAATATTGCCTGTGGGATTGCCCATGCACCTCAGCTAATTGTTATGGATGAGCCTACCGTGGGAGTGGATACCCAGTCTAGAGAGCATATACTAAACTCCATCAAAGTACTTAGGGATCGGGGAGCTACTGTCATCTATACCTCCCATTATATGAATGAGGTAGAAGAAATCTGTGACAGGATTGCGATCATTGACAAAGGACAGATGGTGGCTTGTGGCACAAAGGCCGAGCTGGTATCTCTTGTAACAGATGTTCAATCAGTCTATATAGAAACTAAGCTTCCAATAGATTTTAACTTTGAGGAATTTAAGAAGAAACAGATGGTAATGCCGGGAATGAGGGCTCTTTCACTAAAAGAGAATATCATTCGTATGGATATAACTATTAATCATAATCATTTATCTAAGATGATAGAGCAATTCTTATCCCTAGGATTACCGGTCATTAATATTAATACGGAAGTACCTAATTTGGATACGATGTTCTTGACTCTTACCGGACATGAGTTAAGGTAAGGAGGGTGAGAGATGTTTCATATTATAATGAAAGAAACCAAGGAATTTTTACGGGAAAAGACAAATCTGTTTTTCTTTCTGATGTTTCCCGTTGTACTGGTGTTTTTATTAGGAAATCTGTTGGGCTCCATGGATAATGCAGAAGAGGCAATCGGATCTATAAAGGTACAATATCTAATTGAGACAGAGAATATTTATCATGCTATGGCGGTTGAAGGGTTTATATCTTCCGTAGAGGATGATGAAAGTATTATTTTTGATAAAGCAACCGATTTAGATAGTGCAAAAAACATGGCTGCGGATGAAGCAATAGATGCTGTTGTTGTCTTTCAGGGAGAACCTTTAAAAATTCAAATTTACGAAGGAAGAAACAATATTAAAAATCGTACCGTAAGCGCAATAATGAATGGTTTTATACAAACTAATAAATCCATGTCAGCAATTATAAAGACCGTACCTGACGTCCTTTCCTCGGGAATTACGCTACAGGATGATATGATAAAGCAAAAAGATCTTGGAGTAAACAGATCCATGCTGGATTATTATGCGGTTACAATGATGACAATGATATGTTCAATGAGTATTATTTTAGGCTCAGCAGCCTTTAAAGGAGAACGTCAGAATAAAACAGTCAACCGTTTGATTATAGCACCGAAAAACAGAGTAACATTATTCTTGGCAAAGATATTAGGAATGGTTCCTCAGACGATATTACAGATTGTTTTATTGATGGTAGTCAGTGTGCTGTTTTTTAATGCCCATTATGCAGGTAATATAATCGATAATGTATATTTGTTTTTCATGTTTTTTATTATCACACTATGTATGATATCCATCGGAGCAGTCATCGGACTGCTGATTAAGGGAAGTCCCGTGGTTATTCTTATGCCGTTTATATGGATTGTTATGTTCTTCTCCGGAAGTTATTCAAAGGAAGTATATATCAAAGGATTTTCTGATGCGATGCCGATCTATCAAATCCAGGAAGCGGCCTTTGACCTTGCGGTATTTGGCCGTTATGGAAGAGCAAATATTGTGATAATCACTAGCATAATAGTAATGTTTTTCATGCTGACATTAGGCGCAGTAATCTTTAGCAGAAAGGAAGGGGAACGATGAAGAACATCTGGTTACTAACCAAAACAAATGTGAAAAGAAATATTACGGCAGTGCTTATCTCCATCGTTAGCGGATTGCTCTTATGCTTTATGCTATATGCAATGGGATATCTCGTTGCTGATATAACCTTATCTAAAATTAGGGTAGGTGTGATTGATCAGGATCAGAGCACATTATCAGAAGATTTTAAGCACTATTTAACGAAAGATTTGGATTATGAGTTGATTGAAAATAATTCCTATGAGCAGTTGTCTACACAGTTGATTGATAAGGATATATCCGTTATAATAGAGATACCAAAGGATTTCTACAAAGGGATTAGTGAGGGTCAAAAGAAGGAAATCCTTATGACTTCTCTGGATGATTTTGAAAATGTGGCATTTTTAGAAGCATATCTGAATAGCTTTCTTGGTAATATCTGGATGCTTGCGGACAGTGCCGGAGGAGATGTGGAAGTATTCAATAAAATGCTTTCGGATTATAGACTGGAAACGATCGAGATTAATAAGGCGGCTGCTTATACAATTGATATTAATACAATGAAAGACAGAGGCGGGTTTGAGAATTCTATCGGTTTTTATATGATGTTTATCTTTGGACTTGGAGTATTCATATCCTTTATTGTATTGGATGATCGCATATCCGGAGTATTTAACCGGATCAAAATCACACCGGTAAAACCGGTACACTATATCATCGGCTCCGGACTATTCGGAGTATTCATATGTCTCATTGAGGTAGTAATATACTGTGGCTACATTTTGTTAAAAGATATTCACATCGGATTTCCTGTAAGCTTATTATTTTTGATGATGTCCCTGTATTCCTTATTTACAGTTTGCTTTTGTTTGGTAATAGCGCTTTCTTTAAAATCAAAGAATGCTGCAATCTCCGTAATAATTGGGTTTTCTACTGTTGCGAATATTTTAGGTGGAGCTTATTTTACTTTGGATTTAGCACCGGTAAGCCTTCAAAACCTGGCAAGGATACTACCACAGTTCTGGTTTATGGATACCTTTCGAATACTTCTGGCTGATCCGGTGGCGAATATATATCCGAACATAATTATATTATCCTTGTTTACAATACTGGCATTTTTATTGGGTGCGGTATTATTTAGTCAAAATAATAGAAGCAGTTAGGTGGAAACGAAATGATAGATAAACCAATTCTATATTACCTAACCAAAATAATTACGGTTATCACATCCATTTTAATTATAAGCAAAGCTAATGTCGATATGGTCTTTTCGGTTATATCGACACTTAGCTTTGCTTGTGTTTTTACATTGGAGGTATGGTTATATCGTTTATTCAGCAATAAAATGGTCGTGGTTATTACATCACTAGTATCAATGTCTGCCTGTTTTTTTCTTGGACTGGATATTCTATTCCCCCTTTTTATTGTACTGCTAATTCATCTTTTGGATGTTACTATTGATCCTGGCATGTTTTATCAAATTATAGGAGTATCACTTTTACTCCTATTTTTCATATTCACCCCGGACAATTTAGCCTTTGCAATATCAATGATCATTATAATACTACTTTTATTTTCTCGAATTATTTTAACTAAGCTTTCTATCTATAAGACTTTGAATGAAAATCAGAATGAGACCATCAGTGAACTAAATAAAAAATTAACAGACCTTAAAAGTCTGATTAAAACCTTAAAGTATACTACCTCCATAGAAGAGAGAAACCGAATTGCAGCCAGAATCCATGACCAGATCGGCCATGGTATATCCGGAAGTATTATTATGCTGGAAGCAGCTCTTTTAATCATGAAGGACAATCAGGAAAAGGCAACTGACAATATAAAAAGAGCAATCACTAATCTAAGAGACGGTGTAGATGAAATACGATCTGCCCTTAAGGAGGAGCGGGCAGACCGGTATCTTCTAGGAATTAATGATATTACAGCGATTTTAGAAGAATATAAGGTAAGTTATAATAAAACAACATTTTTACATACGACCGGTGATCTTGATTTCATCACAATGGATATATGGGCCTGTATACATGATAATCTGAAGGAATGCCTGACGAATGTTTTGAAACATTCCAATGCTTCTGAATTTTACTTAAATATAGATGTATTTAAAAAGATTATCAAGGTAGAGTATAAAGATAATGGAAAATCAAGCGGTGATTTTGTAAAAGGATTAGGACTTGAGGCAATCGAGGAACGGACTGTCCAGGCTAAGGGCCGATGTTTTTTTACTAAAGGTGAGAATGGCTTTAGTGTGACAAATATATTTAACTATTAGTTATGAATTTTTAATACTTCTCCAGTTATACTTGAACTATACGAAGAACTATATAAAGAACTATATGATAAATATGTCTTAATTACAGGATAAGGATATGAGTTATTGTATGGAATTAGTGTTCCAGTGAGTTTTCATGGTGTTATGTAGCAGATAATGAAAGAAGGGTGAATTATGATAAAGGTATTAATCGCAGATGATGATGCAATTATTAGGGAAGGCTTAAAAATGATTATAGAGACACAGCCCGATATGGAATTTATGGATGCGGCCTCGGATGGCAAGCAAGCAGTCGAGCTATGCAGAAGGTATCATCCTGATGTTATAATGTTGGATATCCGTATGCCGGTTATGGATGGAATACAGGCTGCTGAGGAAATTATGGAGGCAAAGCTATCAAAACCTTTGTTATTGACCACCTTTGATGAACCGGATCTTATTCTAAGGGCGTTAAAAGCCGGAGTAAATGGCTATATCTTAAAAAACAGTCCGGCAGATAGAATTTTATCAGCGATTCGAGTTATACACACCGGAGGTACCGTATTCCAGGAAGATATATTGGAATTTATAAGGAGTAGAGTATCTACGGATACCTCAAAGAATAATATGTTTGAGCTGCTGTTGTCACCGAGGGAATTAGATATTGTGAAGCTGATAGCGGAAGGCTTATCGAACAAAGAAATCTGTGAAAAGTTATTCTTAACTAACGGAACCGTAAGAAATCATATCAGTACCATATTAGAAAAGACAGGCTTGGAGCATAGGACACAGATAGCGATACAGTATTTAAAGAATAATCCAATATAGTACTCTAGTGCCTATCTCATTTATGTTTACTTACATAATTAATCTCATTCATATTTACGAATCAAAATATTTTAATATCATTATTGATAAACAAAATAAGTTAGATTAATTTACAAGGAACTCAATTATTCATAGTGGTGGTTTGTGTAATTAAGAATCTTAACAGATGGCATAAAGGACATTCTAAGAGATTATGAGTATGATCAAACACTAGAATTAAAGGTAAAAGAAGAGAGAATAATATGATAAGGGAGAAAGATCATGATATATTACAAGGACGAGAAAATAATAATCAGAGATATGAAAGAGGAGGATGCTGGATCTATTTATGAAGAGTTAACAACGCAAGACTGTCATCCGGATTTAAAGACTTATCAAAATTATTACATAGAACAGGAAAAGAGAGAGAAATATGTCTTTATCGCTGAGTATGAAGGGAATATAGCGGGTTATGTAACACTAATTCCTAATGTTTTAACCGGGCCTTTTGCGAATCAAAATATTCCCGAAGTAAACAACTTAGGAGTTTTCATTAAATATCAAAAGAAGGGTATCGGTAATAAGTTGTTGGATGTTTTGGAAGAGGTTGCAGCAAATATAAGCGATGAAATTAGTCTGGCTGTTGGTGTTCATTCCGGTTATGGACAGGCACAGCGCATCTACATAAAAAGAGGGTATCTATTTGACGGTTCCGGTGTCTGGTATCAAGGGAAACAGCTGGAACAGTATGCTGACTGTTGCAATGATGATGATCTAATCTTATATCTGTCAAAGAAGCTGAATGGATAGAGAGATCATATAATTCGAATGTAACATTTTAATAAAAATACTGAAATGAAAGTCTATGTGATATATTTTATGCTTAACATTTGGAGGAACATTGGTTCCTCCTTTTTGTCTCATTCGTGAATGATCTGATTTAATGGCATAAATTGAATATGTAATAAATATAATGAAATAGAAATACAAGCATGGATTCTATCATACCGAGTATTTTGAAGATAAAAGAAGGGAGGGGTATTATGGATACGAATGTTGAGGATCGTATGTATCGCCAGATTGAAAAGAGCTTATCGAATAATATTAATGAGAATTTATTTTTGACAGGAAGAATTTTAGAGGAAAAGAAAAATAGCGTTGTTACTCCGGAAGAGGTAGCTTCCAGAAAAATTACATCGGAAGTATTAAAAGCCGATGAAATAACTCCGATCACAACGGATAGCGAAAAACGTTTTGCACAACTTTCAAGGGCTGAATATATCAGGCAGGCCAGGGAAGCATGCTTGCGACAGATGAATGCAGCTCAAAATACCAGAACAGTCGATACCTATTTTCATGACAATGATATGTATCATCAGGATAAGTTAACAAAAAAGAGAAGCAGAGCACTGAATCTGTTTCAGGATTCCAATATGGAAGAAGAATCCGAACAAGAGATTGCCTCATTCCGTTTCTTGATAATACGAATGGTGTGTGCTATCATCATATTTTTATGTATTTTTGCGGTTGATAAGTTTCAGGTGAAATGGGGTAGTTTCAACCATGAGGTGGTACAGGAATTTGTCACAGGAAAAGATCAGATGAATAAACTTGAGAGCATCATTGTATCTTGGTTGGATTAATTTGACCTATTTTATAAGTTTGGTTGAATATTAATATATAAGAAAAAACATGAAAAGATATATTTGTAGTACCAAAAGTACATGGATTTCGACGAGGAGGTATCATTAGTTTTTATGGTATGTGAAACCCTCCGTTGTAATTTCATTCCGTATCAGTTATAATAGCGGATAGAATGAAGGAAAGGACATAAGATATGAGAAAGCTAGCACTTTCGGATGAGATTTTACTATCCGTAGAAAAACCCGCCCGTTATATCGGCGGTGAGGTTAATATGAGGGTGAAAGACCCAAAAGAGACAGAGATACGTTTTTGTATGTGTTTTCCCGATGTTTATGAGATTGGAATGTCTCATCTGGGAATACAGATTTTATATGATATAATCAATAAAAGAGATGATGCCTATTGCGAAAGGGTTTATTCTCCATGGGTGGATTTGGACAAGCTGATGAGGGAGAAGAATATTCCTCTTTTTGCATTGGAAAGTCAGGACCCCATAAAGGAGTTTGACTTTTTAGGAATTACCTTACAGTATGAGATGTGTTATACGAACATATTACAGGTACTGGAGTTATCTCAGATACCTATCTATGCAAAGGATAGGACAAAAGAGCATCCCATTGTCATTGGTGGGGGACCCTGTAGTTATAATCCGGAACCGATTGCAGATTTCTTTGACTTCTTTTATATCGGGGAAGGAGAAGCAGCCTATAATGAAATGCTGGATATCTATAAGCAATGTAAGAAAGAAGGCAAAACAAGACAAGAATATTTAGAGCAGATGGCACAGATTGATGGTATCTATGTGCCTGCTTTTTATGATGTGAAATATAAGGAAGATAATACGATACAAAGCTTTGAGAAGATCAATCCTAAGGCTCCCGATAAAGTGAAAAAGGTGATTGCAGCGGATTTAAGTGAAGCCGAATATCCTACTAAGCCTTTGGTTCCTTTTATAAAGGCTACGCAGGACAGGGTTGTATTAGAGATTATGAGGGGATGTATCCGTGGTTGTAGGTTCTGTCAGGCTGGCATGGTTTATCGTCCGACCAGGGAGAGAACCTTGGAATTCTTAAAAGAATGTGCCTATCAGATGCTTAAATCCACCGGACATGAAGAAATCTCCCTAAGCTCCTTAAGCTCAAGTGATTATTCTGTACTGAAAGAACTGGTATACTTTTTAATTGAAGAATTCGGTTCCAAGGGAGTGAATATTTCACTGCCGTCCCTACGAATTGACGCCTTTGCCTTAGATGTTATGAGTAAGGTACAGGATGTTAGAAAAAGTAGTTTAACCTTTGCACCGGAAGCTGGTTCACAACGCTTAAGGGATGTTGTGAATAAAGGTTTAACTGAGGAAGCTATATTAAAAGGTGCATCCGAGGCTTTTTGGAGCGGTTGGAACAGAGTTAAGCTATACTTTATGCTTGGACTTCCGACAGAAAACCAAGAAGATATCGAAGGAATTGCAGTATTATCCGATAAAATAGCAAGAGAATATTATCAGATACCGAAGGATCAGAGAAACGGTAAGGTTAGTATTGTAGCCAGTACCTCCTTCTTTGTACCAAAGCCCTTTACCCCATTCCAATGGTCAAGAATGAATACAGCGCAGGAATATATTGAAAAACAGAGGTTTTTACGGGGTAAGATCAATGAGCAATTGAATAGAAAGAGTATTAAGTACAGCTGGCATAGTGCAGAACTCAGTGAATTGGAGGGTGTATTAGCCAGAGGGGACCGTCGTATCAGTAAGGTGATTTATGATGCTTATAAGGACGGATGTCTCTATGATTCTTGGAGTGAACATTTTAATGTTGATAAATGGATAAAAGCCTTTGAAAAGAATGGGATTGATATAGCATTCTACAACAGTAGAGAGCGCTCAGAAGATGAGATTTTCCCCTGGGATTTTCTTGATGTTGGTGTGACAAAGGCATTTTTACTCCGTGAATATAAGAGAGCGAAGGGCGAAGCGGTTACTCCAAACTGCCGACAGACCTGTTATAATTGTGGTGCTAAGGTATTCGGTGGAGGAGTTTGTTTTGACGAGGGTTGTGGACAAGTATTGGATGAATGCATAGAAGAAGCTAATGAGGAAGTATGTATAGAAGAAGGTCGTCAGGACCGCTTAAACGACAGCGGGGAGGTACATGATGAAGGTAAGAATTAAGTTTCAAAAATATGGAGCAATGAAATTCATCGGGCATCTGGATGTCATGCGATATTTTCAAAAAGCCTTTCGAAGAGCCGGTGTGGATAATGAATATACGAAGGGCTTCAGCCCTCATCAGATTATGTCTTTTGCGGCTCCTTTAGGGGTTGGCCTTACCAGTGACGGTGAATATCTGGATGTATCACTTTTATCCTCCGATGAACCGGAAGTTATGATAAAGAGGATGAACGAAGTACTAACGGAAGGATTTCGTATCATTGGTTTTCGATTTCTTAAGGATCGGGAGGAGAATAAAAAAGCAGTGACTGCGATGTCCTTAGTTTCCTCAGCGGATTATCTGGTTTCCTTAAAGGATGGGTATTTGGTCTCCCCGACTATAGATACGCAGGAGAAGTTTCAGAAAGCATTCTTAAGCTTTATGAAGCAAAAGGAGATTATAATAGATAAAAAAACCAAGAAAAGTGAAATGTCTGTGGATATTAAACCAATGATTACGATGGTGGCTTTTGATGAAGTTGAATATACAGAGAAATTAAAAAGCTTAATTAAAGAAGATACTACTTATGTAGAAAATCAATGGAATACTGAAAATATTAGTGATACTGAAAATTATAGCCATACGGAAAATACCATCCATTATTATAATAAAAGTAAACCGGAAAGTATGGCCGATCGGTATGACAATGGTATCAAGGTATATCTGCAGCTTCATACGGGAAGCTCAGCTAATTTAAAACCGGAACTGGTTTTGGAGGCATTTTGTAATTATCTTAAGGTTTCTTATCAGGAATTTGCTTGGCAGATGCACAGGTTAGAAGTATATACGAGGGAAGAAGAAACAGGGCTCCTGACGGCGTTGGACCAACTGGAACAGTAATAGCATTGCATTAAATTAGTTTAGGTAAGATTTGTGAAAAAGCGATATACGGAGTAAGGTATGGATAATAAATTAGTTATAGCAAAACAGGATAATAAAATAATATCTGCATTCTTTGAAGGCAGGGATTTGGTACAGGTTTCTCTTAATCCCACCGAGGATTCCGGAATTCTTGGCAACATATATCTTGGAAAGGTGAAGAATATTGTTAAGAATATCAATGCTGCTTTTATTGAGATTGCTGACGGGAGGATGTGCTATTATTCCATGTCCGAGAACCGTTATCCGATTATGGTAAAGGAGCAGACAAATTATGATCAGGATGGAAAACTGGAGCAGGTTAAGATTAAAACAGGAGATGAACTGATTGTACAGGTCTCTAAGGAAGATGTAAAAACCAAAGCACCAGTTGTCAGCTCCAATATCAATCTGACCGGTAGGTATGTTGCTTTAACCTATGGAAAGTCAACCATCGGTGTATCAACGAAAATAGCTGATGATAAGGAAAGGCAGCGTCTGAAAAATATTGCTAAGAGATTCGAGAATAAGGAATACGGTTTTATTATTCGCACCAACGCAGCCTATATGCCTCAAGAAACAATCATGGATGAGCTACAAAAATTGATTACATCTTATGAGAATATTAAAACCTATGGTGTTCATAAAAGTCGTTTTTCCTTACTATACCAGACACCCCCGGGATATATCTGCGATATCCGAGATGGTTATGCTGAAAATGTAGATGAATTTATTACGGATGATCGGGAGTTATATCATCAAATCAAGGATTATCTTGAGGAATATCAGCCGGAGGATTTGGCTAAGCTTCGCTTTTACGAGGATGCTTTACTTAGCCTCACCAATCTTTACGGAATTAATGATAAATTAAATGATGCCCTACGTCCTATGGTATGGTTAAAATCCGGTGGTTCGATAGTAATTCAGCCTACAGAAGCCTTAACGGTAATCGATGTGAATACCGGTAAGGCAGTTGCCGGCAAGAAGAAGGTCCAGGAAACATTTTTAAAGGTTAATTTAGAAGCTGCCAAAGAAATTGCAAAACAAATCAGACTTCGTAATCTTAGTGGTATTATCATCATAGATTTTATTGATTTGGAACTGGAAAAAGATAAAAAACATCTGATGGAAGTATTAGACGGATATTTTAAACTGGATCCGGTAAAAACGACTTTAGTGGATATGACATCGCTGGGTCTGGTGGAGGTCACCAGAAAAAAAGTACGTAAACCCCTATATGAACAGGTACGAGACTAAAATTACAGATGAGACTATAGAAATAATAGGATTTATTAATAATACTTTAGGATGATTATAGAAAAAAATGAGTATAAACAGGATGGATAAAGATGATTAAGACAAATGTGATGCGCCAATTAGATCAGGCCCAAATTCCTTACAAGGCTATAGAATACGAGGTGGATGATAATAATCTGGCGGGGGAGCATGTAGCAGAGCTGATTGGTATGCCACCCGAGCAGGTTTTTAAAACCCTTGTTGCTAAAGGAGAGAAGAAAGGATACGTCGTATTTTGCATTCCTGTTAACACAGAACTTAATCTAAAGAAGGCTGCTACGGTCATAGGAGATAAGAAGATAGAGATGCTGCCTGTGAAGGAGTTGCTTCCTACAACCGGATATATCAGGGGAGGCTGTTCTCCCATAGGAATGAAGAAGAAATTTCCTACCTATATGGATGAAACAGCAATATTATTTGATGAGATTACGGTAAGTGCCGGAGTCAGAGGTTGTCAGTTATGTATCCCTAGGGATCACCTGATTTCTTATATTGAGGCGAAGTTATGTGAGATTGCCGAATGAAAGCGACTATGAAATGTCTACATAGCATAGTTGATTTATAATAAGATGTATCAGATGAGTAATATGATTTAAGATTAATTAAAAAGATGAATTTTAAGGGGATAAATCATATTTAAAATAAGGACTTTATCTTATAAGTTATAAGATATAAATTTATCAGGTATAAAGTAGCTCTATCATAAACATGGAAGATTCAATAGTATCCATGAGATATGATAGAGCTTTTATGATATAGGATTATGATGTTAAAAGCCCAAATATAAAGTATCATACGTGAATTTAGTACATAAGACTGCAAAACACGCGGTCTAAGTACCATTGACTTTATAACAGTTGCTCACTAAACTATGTTTATATCATTCTGCATTAAAGAAAGTGTATGTGCAAATTGGCGAATTCAAATTTGAAGAAAGGCTTATGGCACCCTAACCTGGTATGGGAATTTTCTCCGAATTTCCCATATCATAAAAAGCCTTCCAGGTAGGATGCACCGTAGTCTATAGGTATGCATACACAATCATCGGTATGAAATACTTATTTTGGTTATATTAAAGGTGTAATTATTTGATTCTAGCTGCTGGCACTCTTATAATACTTTAATCCCAACTTCCAGATCCGACCCGTTAAATATGTGAACAGGATTACGATACCACATCCATAGGCAAGCCAGCCGGGGGACAGGGTATTCGTGATAAATTGGGTTGGAAAGGTGGACATGATACCGTAAGGTATTACAAGGTAGAGGATCAGCTTAAAAACTCCTTTTAATAAGACGCCCGGAATTTTCATGCTGACGTCCAATAAGCTGTCCTCCAGCCTTGAAAAATTATAGGCTGATACTGTAAATAACGGTATAATACGCAGTAGTAATTCAATGTCATACCATAATACGGTCATAATAAGTACCAGTATGATATAACCGATTACCCTCAGGGGCGTTACTGTAATCTCCAGAAGGGAAATTCCATAAGTGATGATTCCAACACTTAAAAAAAGTAAGGGTATGGAACCTGGATTGACATTTTCAAAGGTCAAACGGAGCAGTGGACTAACCGGTTTTGTGATATAGTGATCCAGTTGCCCGTTTTTTATCTTATCCGGTATGGTAATAACTCCAAAGAAGAAGATGACCATATTCAAAGCATTAATCATAGAAAAGGTACCTATGAAGATAATCATTTCACCCCTGGACCAGCCACCGATGGAATCCACCTGTGAGTAAATGGCCTGAAACGTTAGTATCTGTATTAAGAATAAACTTCCGTCTACAAAGAAGGCTCCAAAGAAGGAAAGTCTGAACACCATCATATGTGATAGTTTCATTTTAATTAATGCTAGGATAAACTTTAAATTTCTTTTCATATTCCCACCCCATCAAATCTGACACGAAGTCTGTGATACAATAGTTTATTCACCGGAACGAATGCAAGAACCCATAGGGAAAGAGTAATAATTCCGGTTATAATTTCGTCTCTGTTTTGCCCAATGAGTAGCATAGAGGGCAGATATGTGATGTAGTAAAACGGAAATACCCTCATAAAGGCTACGATAGAAGCCGGTAGTAAGATTAAGGGCACTAAGGTACCGGTAATAAAGCTGACCAATGTACTTTTTATCATTAAGAATACATCAATATTGCCAAATTGAAAGGTCAGGATGCCAAGCATATAATTCAACTGCATCATAAATAGAAGACCGATGATAACAAAACAGGCCGCACTGAGAAGCATATAAATATCACCGGTAAAGGCAAAGCGAATTTGGAAAATAAAAATCCATATCACTGCTGCTATCAGATGAAAGAGCAGATGAAAGGCGGATGCTCCGATCGTGCGAGCGATAAAATACCGTTCTGTATTAATAGGAAGCACCATGAATTTGGAGAAGGTTCCACCCCGGATGGCAGAACTGATATCCCATCCAATCCTCTCTGACATATCTAACTGTGATAGGAAGGAGCTTATTATATAGTAGGACAGCATGGTATGGAAGGTAAATCCCGCAATCATTTCCTTTTCGCCAAATACCGCACTCCATACAATATAAGCAAATACGATTTTTGATATGGTAAATAACACATTGGCCGCGATATCAAACCTCCAAACCAATTGTGTTTTAAAGATTAGTTTTATAATCTCAATATCTTTTCTCATTCTGACACCCCGCTTTTATCATTGTATATCCTCTCAACAACATTACCGATATCTTCCTCTTCGATGCTGATATCATCCAGTTCGTATCGAACAAGAAGATCCTTTAAGAGCTCCTGTGACAATTCCTTCTTGATCAGTAAGGTTGTTTTATAAGGACTCTTTTCCAGAGGAATAAAATCAATCTCAGATGTAAAATGATCCTCTTGAACAAAGGACACGGTCACTTTTTTATGGGTCTGATATTTTTTGAACAGTAAATCTGTATCACCATCAAACAGCTTTTTTCCTTCGTTAATTACAACACAACGCTTACAGAGACTTTTGATATCCTCCATATAATGGGAGGTTAGGATTATGGTAGTCCCTTTTGTTTCATTGACTTCTTTTAAGAATTTGCGGATCTGCTTTTGCGCCACCGCATCCAGTCCGATGGTCGGTTCATCAAGGAATAGTATCTTGGGATTGTGAAGCAGAGCAACAATCAGCTCCAGTTTCATTCGCTCACCTAGGGATAGGGTGCGAACCTGGACATCAAGGATATCTGTTACACCAAATAAGGCAATAAAATAATCAAGATTCTTGCGATATTCATCTTCCGGTATATTGTATAGTTCTTTAAATAGAAGGAAGGTATCGTTCGCAGACAACTCAAAAAACAGTTGGCTTTTCTGTCCCATAACTACAGCATACTGCCTTTTAAAGGAATTCTCTAACTTGTTCGGATAGTGGCCTGCCACAGAGATTTCTCCGTTAGATGGAGCAATAATTCCTGTAAGCATTTTAATAAGAGTGGTTTTCCCTGCACCGTTCGGACCGATTAATCCGATAAATTCGCCTTCTTCTACCGTAAGGGTAAAATCTGAAACAGCACTTTTCATCAGATACTTCCTTTTAAACAGGCCTTTCATACTTCCTTTTAATCCGGGTTCTTTTTGGAACCGCTGAAAAGTTTTTGTTAAATTCTTAGTTTCAATGATATTCATTGTTTTTCTCCTTTATAAATATGATTTTAAGACATTCGGGAATATCGTGTTCCCTTGCGTTTAATCAAAATAAAAGCCCGCAATATGACATTCAGCCAAATCAGTTCAGATTACTTCTAACAATTTGTTAAAGTAAAATGAGTAGAAGACCAGAATGCTATCGCGGGCTTATAGATATATCATAATAATTACTCGCAGCCGATTAAAACAACCTTTTTGTTATGAAAGGGAAGATATTAATTGGCATGAAAAAAAGCGTCACAAGATTACCTGAACGCTTTATAATCAATTCGTTATTATGATTTGACTATATAGTTTACATGGTTTATTTAAGCAATCTGTTATGGCAGATGTCATCAGGCATGATCCTATAAGATAATGCCTAAAGAAAGGTACAACAAAAAGAAACAGGAAATCCTGTAGTTTTTGAAGAAACCTTTTACAACTATTTAATTCGTTGTAACCTCCATTACAGACACACTTGTCAAACAAACCACCCTTTCATGTTATATTTTATGAGCTAATTATATGAATACAGGATGATTTTGTCAATGGTTGGTATGAAATAAATTTAGGCTTGTTATCATAACAATATTAAACTAAAACTTAATAAACTTTATTTTAAATGCATCGTTACTTAAATAATAATAATACTATTAATGCTTATCCTTTCATATTTTATCATCTTGTCTATTAACCATAAATATACTTGATATTGTAAAAAACTGATAGGATTGAGTGGAAGCTCGTAACATATTAAAGCTCTTATCAAATCCACAGAGAACCTTGATTTATTGGTTGACAAAGATAGTGGAATATGATAACATAACTAAGTGTGCCGCACAGCGAGGTATAAGTTTCGATTATTCGGACACCAAAGCTGGCGAGTAATGATAATAGGAGGTGCCGTATGTACGCAATTATTGCAACTGGTGGAAAACAGTACAAGGTAGCGGAAGGCGATATCATTAAAGTTGAGAAGCTTGGCTTAGAAGCAGGAGCAACAGTAACTTTTGACCAAGTGCTTGTAGTGAACAAGGGCGAGTTAGTAGTAGGTAATCCTACTGTAGAGAACGCTAAAGTAACTGCAACTGTTGTTGAAGAAGGCAAGAATAGAAAAGTTATTGTCTACAGATACAAGAGAAAATCCGGATATCACAAGAAAAACGGACATAGACAGCCGTTTACCAAGGTTAAGATTGACAAGATCAATGCATAGGTAATTGTGATATGATTCAAGTATCCATTTATAAAAATGCAGACAATTTGATTACCGGATTTATTTTATCGGGACATGCTGACTATTCTGAATACGGAAGTGATATTGTATGCTCCGCTGTTTCAGCTCTGGTAATCAATACTATAAATTCTGTTGAAAATTTTACCTCAGACCGTTTTCATTTGGAGCAGGATGAGAAAAAAGGCTTCATAGAATTTCGAGTGATAGAACCGATGAGTAGTAATACGAATCTGTTATTAAATTCCTTGGCTCTTGGCTTACAGGGGATACAGGAGGAATATACGGATCAATATATTAAGCTTACTCAGGTCAAATCACAGTAACCTTAAACATTTGGAATTTTGAATTTAGGAGGTGTAGACGATGTTAAGAATGAACCTTCAATTTTTCGCTCATAAAAAAGGTGTTGGTTCTACCAAGAACGGTAGAGATTCCGAATCCAAGAGATTGGGTGCGAAGAGGGCAGACGGACAATTTGTTCTTGCAGGAAATATTCTTTACAGACAGCGCGGAACTAAAATCCATCCCGGCGTAAACGTTGGACGTGGTGGCGATGATACATTATTTGCTTTAGTTGACGGTGTTGTTAAATTCGAAAGAAAAGGTAGAGACAAAAAGCAAGCAAGTGTTTACCCTGTAGAAGCGAAATAGTTCATGATATTTGAATTCCTGTCGAAATGAGTTAACTCACTTTACAGGATAGAATTCGATTAGTATGAATAGTGTTCGGTAATAACCCCAAATTCCTTTTGGATTTGGGGTTCTTTTATGCTTTTTTGAATTTTGGTTGTATTTGCCATGTTTTCCGATTATAATAAGCATGATGGATTTTGGAGATAATAGAAAAAATAAATTAGATATATTTATAATACACGTTTGAAAAATACTTAAAGTACTACTGAAATTACCATGTTTCTTATCGTGTAGTATACAGATATAAGTTGATTAATTCATAAGAAAAATAGAGGCAGGTGATATTATGTTTGCAGATAGAGCAGAGATTGTTATTAAATCCGGCAAAGGCGGTGACGGTCATGTCAGCTTTCGAAGGGAAATTTATGTACCGGCAGGAGGTCCTGACGGCGGTGACGGCGGTAAAGGCGGAGATTTAATATTTGAAGTAGATGAAGGTTTAAATACATTATCAGAATTTCGTTATAATAGAAAGTATGCAGCCCAGAACGGTGAAGATGGCGGTAAAAAGCGTTGCACCGGTAAGGATGGAGCAGACTTGATTATAAAGGTTCCGCCCGGCACCATCATTAGGGAAAAGGAAACCGGTAAAGTAATTGCTGATATGTCTCATGAAAATAGAAGAGAAGTCATTCTTCGTGGTGGCCGTGGTGGTAAGGGTAATCAACATTATGCAACAGCTACGATGCAGGTTCCTAAATATGCACAGCCGGGACAAAAAGCGAAAGAGTTAAGTGTTATACTCGAACTGAAAGTGATTGCTGATGTTGGATTGGTTGGTTTTCCGAATGTAGGAAAGTCTACATTTTTATCCAGAGTGACTAATGCAAGACCAAAGATTGGGAATTATCATTTTACTACCACAACCCCTAATTTAGGTGTTGTAGACTTAGATGGTGCAGACGGATTCGTAATTGCAGATATTCCGGGGTTGATAGAAGGAGCTTCCGAAGGGCTTGGACTTGGCCACGAGTTCTTGAGACATATTGAGAGAACCAAGGTGATTATCCATCTGGTGGATGCTGCATCTACCGAAGGAAGAGATCCGATCGAGGATATAGAACTGATTAACTCGGAACTTACCTCCTATAATCCGGAGTTAGCAAAACGTCCACAGGTAATTGCAGCGAATAAAGTCGATGCAATCTATGGAGAAGAAGTGGATGAGGTAATTCATAAGATAAGGGAAGCCTATGAGCCAAAAGGAATATCCGTTTTTGCGATATCCGCGGTTAGCGGCCAGGGTGTAAAGGAGCTTTTATACCATGTGAAAGGTATGCTTGATAATCTTGATCAGACCCCGATTATATTCGAGAAAGAATTCTTCCCGGATGAAATCGTTACCAGTAACCTTCCATATGAAGTATGGAAGGAAGAAGATGGACTTTATGTGGTTGAAGGACCTAGAATTGAAAGAATGCTTGGTTATACCAATCTGGATTCGGAGAAAGGTTTTGAATTCTTCCAACGTTTCTTAAAGGAGAATAATATACTTGATGAATTAGAAGCCTTAGGAATTGAAGAAGGCGATACCGTCAGAATGTATGGGCATGAGTTTGACTACTACAAATAATTGCGAAGCAATTATTAGCAGCGAAGCTGCGTAATATGTAAGCGAGAGATAAAAGCATTTATGCTTTTAGATGAGCTTATATATTGTAGTAGTCAACGAGAGAAAAGCCTCGCAAGCGAGGCTTCTCGAGTCTGAAAAAGTATACTTCAAGAGAAGCAATTATTAGCAGCGAAGCTGCGTAATATATAGAAAGGAGCAAATAGATGACAACAAAGCAAAGGGCTTATTTAAAAAGTCTTGCTATGACCATGGACCCGATCTATCAGATCGGTAAGTCTAATTTAACTCCGGAAATAACAGAAGGTATTTCCGATGCATTAGAAGCAAGAGAATTGATTAAAATCAATGTTCTTAAAAACTGTACCGCTGATATCAAGGAGATGGCTCAGGTTTTATCCGAACGTACCCATTCCGAAGTCGTACAAGTGATCGGTAAGAAAATTGTATTGTATAGAGAATCAAAAGATAAGAAAAAAATCAATCTTCCTGTTGAAAAGAAGAATAAAGCATAATGACTTAATTAATTCTTATAATAGAAAGACATTTGGTAATACAAACGAATTAAGAATGTAATGTGAAATTTCCATCAGAACTTACTATAGCTTGAAAGGATGTACATTTTGATGAAAGTCGGTATCATGGGTGGAACCTTTAATCCGGTTCATAACGGACACCTGATTTTAGCAGAAAATGCATATGAACAGATCGGTTTAGATAATGTGATTTTTATGCCTACAAAGAACCCACCGCATAAAAACATAACAGAATTAGTTTCTGAAGAACATAGATATAATATGGTTCGATTGGCTGTTATGGAGAACCCTCATTTTACATTGTCCGATATGGAGCTTTCACGCAAAGGTGTAACTTATACGGCGGATACATTATCTATATTAAAAGATAAGAACCCGGATGACTCATACTATTTTATTGTAGGGGCTGATTCGTTTTTTATGTTGCAGACTTGGAAAGATCCACAGACAATTTTTAATCTAAGTACCATAATAGTTGCAGGCAGGGATCGGATTAACCAGGATGATATGGAACAGCAACTTAATTTCTTGGTAAAGACCTATCATGCCAATGTAGAATTTTTAGATATGCCCAATATTGATATATCTTCTGCAATGATAAGAGAGAGAATTGCGAATAACCAATCTGTCAAATATTATGTTCCAGATAGTGTATGGGCTTATATAATAAAACATTATTTATATACAAGAATTTTGAGGTAATAATTATGAAGCTTGATTTATTAAGAGACAGAATGAATATGATACTGAAGGATTCCAGGTATTTGCACTGTTTGGGTGTTGAAGAGGTGTCCTGTGATCTGGCTGTAATATACGGCTGTGATTTAGAGAAGGCTTGTATTGCCGGACTGGTCCATGATTGTGCAAAGAATATAAATGATGACAATCTACTGGAGGAATGTAGAGCATACAACATTCCTGTTTCTGAAATAGAAATGAAAAGTCCTCATTTACTTCATGCAAAAGTAGGCGCATATCATGCGAAAGTTCAATATGAAATTGAGGATGATGACATCCTGAATGCTATCACCTATCATACTACAGGGCGTCCGGGAATGTCATTACTAGAAAAAATAATTTTTACGGCAGACTATATTGAACCATATCGGGAGGAGTTGCCCCGGATCTATGAAATCAGAAAAGCTGCTTATGATAATAAATTAGATCAGGCTATCGTGATGATCTTAGAGAATACATTGGATTATTTACAAAATACAGGTGCAGTCATTGACACCTTGACAAAAGACACATATGAATATTATAAGACAGAATTATTGTCGAGTACGAAATGAAAGGGGACTAATATGGAATATTCAAAAGAAATGGTTAAAATAGCTTATCAGGCATTGGAAGATAAGAAGGGTGAAGATATTCAGGTGATTGAAATTAAAGATATCTCCATCATCGCAGATTATTTTATTATTGCAAACGGTGTGAATGCACCGCAAGTAGATGCTTTGGTGGATTCTGTTAAAGATGCTCTGGGAAGAAAAGGCTATGAACCGAAACGGATCGAAGGAATACGCTCTGCCAGTTGGATACTATTAGATTATGGTGATGTGGTTATTCATGTATTCTCGAAGGAAGACCGTTTGTTTTATAATTTGGAACGTATCTGGAGAGATGGTAAGACAGTTAGTAAGGAAGAGTTAGGTGTTTAAATTATTCCTATAAATTAGGATGTAATAGGATTAATAAATAAAAGAATAATTCAGGCTGGGCAAAATGCCCAGCCTGTTTGCTATTTTAAACATCTTTTCATATAATAAAAAACACGATTGACTTTGACAAGCAGGTTTTGTACGTCTAAGAAATCACTGTAAAATGAAGTTCTTATCATGGATAGGTGTATGTAATACTGTAACATTACCTATCGAAACATACGGAAAAGTCCGATTACCTTACCTAGTATATTCAACTCAGGAACAATGATTGGCTCCAAGGAATCATTTTCCGGTTGCAGGCGATAGTAGCCGTTTTCTTTATAAAAGGTCTTTACAGTTACCTCATCCTCGATGAGCGCCACAACAATATCACCATTCTTGGCATGGGATTGCTTCTGTACCAAAATCTTGTCTCCGTTAAAAATTCCAGCATTAATCATACTGTCACCTTTTACATAGAGCATAAAGGTTTCTTCGTTCGGCATATATTCCGAAGGAATCGGGAAGTAACTGTCAATATTCTCGACAGCCAATATTGGTTGACCGGCAGTAATAGTACCAACAATGGGTACATTCACCAATTCCCGTCTAGTCAGATTGAACTCATCATCAATGATTTCGATTGCCCTGGGCTTTGAAGGGTCACGTCGGATATAGCCGTTTTTTTCCAAGGTTTCAAGATGAGAGTGAACGGAAGAGGTTGACTTTAATTTAACAGCTTCACATATTTCACGAACAGCCGGCGGGTATCCTTTGTTAATAATCTGAGACTTCAAGTATTCTAATATTTCTTTTTGCTTATTGCTAATCCTACCATATCCCATAAGTATCAGCCTCCAATTTTTAAATTAATAGTTCTTACTATAGATTGTCCATCCATAGTTATGCCTTCCTGGCATGAAATGCGCATTCCCGGTAGTGGTTACATAGATATAAATTCATATCAAAGACTTAATCCTTCGTAAAAATCAATCCATGATATTATATTTAGCATAAGAGAAGCAGGACACTCCGTTAATACGCTGATATTGTTAATTGAGTAGATTATAACATACTTGTCAGAAAAATGCAAAACTAATGTTCTAAAAAACGAAAAAATGTTTGTAAAAAGAAATATATGTTCGAAAAAACCTATTGACAAACAAATGTTTGTTCGATATAATTTAATTAACAAAACAAACGTTCGTATCAAATGTTCGATTTGTAATGTGTTTGAGGTATAAGTTATTATAAAATATAAATCATCAATTATATATGACTATAAAGATGATACGAGTACATAAAAACGAACGTAACTCTATTAATAGAAGTAATCATTATTTGGATTAATATAAATATAAAAATTTTTCAGATTTGGACATCGTATGACTGTGACCCATATTACAATAAAGAAAATAATAAAAATCACAATATAAAGTTTTAAGATACGGGAGGTAATTTTGATGAATAACGCAGAGAAATTTTTAGGAATAAGATTTTATGAAACAAAATTAAATAAAAAGAAAATATGGTTAATTGGTTTTGGTATCTTAATTGCAGTTCTTATTTTTTCCTTATACTTTTTTAGTAAGACTGTAACAGCTCAAAGAGATACGGATCGAATCAAAATGGTTACCAGCATTGAAGTAAAACAAGGCGATTCCCTGTGGAGTATTGCTGCAAGCTTTATGACAGAGGAATATAATGACATACATGATTATATAGAAGAGATTAAGAGTAGTAACGGATTATTAACGGACACCATTCGTGCCGGAAATTATATCATAGTTCCTTATTATGCCGATGCATCCAGATAAATATGATATATATCGGATGATAAAAAAGTACATAATTTAAAAAACATACATTTAGTTTGTCGTATAATAAATATACCGGAAATTAGACGTACGTAATATATATTTTTTGAAGGACACATTGTTGATTGTATTTGCCTATAACGAACGAAAAAAATAGGTTCGATATTGGCTGATTAATGAATGATATGTCCTTTTATTAGTTTATGTAGTAATATATACTCTCTTAAATTTAGATTTGTAACAGCCGGTTTTATATTATGTTTTATTATCCTATATATTTGTTAAAAACTGTATTATTAATAAGATTATTAAGAATATATATAGTAAAGGTATTATATAGGGTACGGTTTAGAAAAACATTTGTAAGCACAGCAAAAACAACAATTGATTATTGTTAAGAATTATACTATAATATAAAATTATAAATTTGAATAAAGATTAAAGTTTATTAAATATCATGCAAGAAAATTCAGTTTATTGAAGATTTTAATATGAATACAATAGATTGCTTATCCGATTTTCTTAGAAAGTTCTTATATTACTTTAATCTATAATTATTCAGCATAAAAGAATGTGCAGAAAGAGGTTAATTTCATGAATAACACAAAGGTTGTAAAATTTGGCGGTAGTTCACTTGCCGACGCGAATCAATTTAAGAAAGTGGCGGACATTATCCATGCTGACAAAACTAGGCGTTTTGTTGTAGCATCTGCTCCCGGAAAGCGATTCGCCGATGATATTAAAATTACGGATATGCTTTATAAATGTTATGATAAGGCTTCCAAGGGAGAGAATTTCGATGATGATTTTAAAGCGATAGAGGATCGCTATAATTCTATCATAGATGATCTTTCACTGGATCTTTCTCTCGAAGAGGAGTTTAAAAATATAAAATATTTATTTGCTCACAGCGCCGGTCGGGATTACGCAGCAAGCCGTGGTGAATATCTGAATAGTATTTTACTTGCAAAATATCTTGGGTTCCCGTTTCTGGACACGGTAGGTCTTCTATATTTTAATGAAAGCGGTGTATTTGATTTGGATAGAACCATCTCTATGCTAGCGCCAAAGCTGCAACAAATGGAGAATGCGGTTATACCGGGCTTTTATGGTTCTATGCCTAATGATACGATTAAAACCTTTTCCCGAGGCGGATCCGATATAACCGGTTCCATCGTAGCTAGTGCAGTGAATGCCGAGCTATATGAAAATTGGACTGATGTGAGCGGATTTTTAATCTGCGATCCAAGAATTGTTAATGATCCAAAGCCCATTACGACAATTACTTATCGAGAGCTTAGAGAGCTTTCCTATATGGGTGCTACGGTATTGCATGAGGATGCGATCTTCCCTGTACGTACTATGGGTATACCGATTAATATCAGAAACACAAATCTTCCTGAAGATCCGGGAACTATGATTTTATCTCAGGCAGATGACATCAGTAAATACACGATAACCGGTATCGCAGGAAAAAAAGGCTTTTGTGTTATCAACATAGAAAAAGACATGATGAACAGTATGCTTGGTTTTGGCCGGAATGTACTGCGTTCTCTTGAGAAGAATAATATCTGTTTTGAACATATGCCCTCCGGTATCGATACCCTCAGCGTTATAGTTAGTAAGGAATCGATTAAAGGGAAAGAACAGGCGGTCATGAATGAGATTATCTCCCGTACACAGCCGGATCATATTGATATCGAAGAGGACCTGGCATTAATCGCAGTCGTGGGCCGTGGTATGAGAAAGGCCAGAGGTACAGCCGGAAGGATATTCTCTGCCCTTGCCCATGCTAAGATAAATGTTAAGATGATAGATCAGGGTTCTTCCGAGCTAAATATTATTATTGGTGTTTCTGAAGATGATTTTGAAGAAGCGACCAAAGCAATCTATAATATGTTTGTTCTGTCTCAAGATGAAGAATAGAAATTGATAAAATATCTTGACATTTTTTATCTAATACTATACGATATTAAAAAATTCAAAAGCTATGAAGAGAAGAGTAATTTTATTAATTCCCTACAGAGAGTTCCGAAAGCTGAGAAGGAATGGGATAGATAGAACGAAACAAGTCTCGGAGCTGCATACGGATCCAAATGATATTTGGTGATGCTATGACGTGTGTTCACGTTACAGAACTAGAGTATTCACATGTACTTGAAGAGGTTAATATGGTGACATATTAATGAATTAGGGTGGCAACGCGATCAACATCGCCCCTACGATTTTCGTAGGGGCTTATTTTTATGTTGATAAATAACAAATTGATATAGTTAGTCTATATTATAAAAATATGCCTTCTAGGTAGGATGTGAACTTGTGCGTAAAGATCCTGCTTTTATACTGCTCAAAAGTATTACGATTCAAAGATTCCGATTGGAAGTGTAAGTGAAGCTGTTGTCAAGGAAGCAGAAGAAACCATACTAACCTATGAGCGGTATATGAACTGATACGAGGGGGCTATTCTCCGACTACAAAAAATCGAGAGGGAGTTGACATCCCTTAGACATGCTGTTTTCTATTATAATACGTCTAAAGTTGAAAAATCAAACTGCATTTCGGTTACTAATGTAGCTTCTCGTTTACAAAACTTGCATTTTGATTACAAAGGTTGCATTTCGCTTTTCCATTAAGTAAAAGACAAATTGATCAAAGTGAAATTGAATACAAGATGAACTAAAATATGATGAGATCGATGAAGAAATGAATATATTTATGGAATATACTTGATATATAATCGTAGGTTTGTTACATTAAAGCATAGATGCAATATATGATAGGTTGTATAATAGCTATAAGTTTTTCTTAAGGTAATTAATCAGTCTTTGGAAAGATAAGGTAAAGACAAACGATAGTTATATGCAATGGTTACAATTATTTCTTATAAGGAAGGGAATGCATCATGGCAAAGGATAGAGAAACGGTATGTATTCACTATATATCAATAGGTGTCTGCAAGAAGGAGAGGGAAGCAATTCATAAGGGCTATTGTCAAAAGTGTGATAAATACGAACCCAGAAGCAGAGAGCGACATATTAATCTGAAGAAAAAGAAATTAGATAAAATAAGGTCTGAAGAAAGATACTAAATCAAGGAGAAACGGATGGCGCTAAAAATTATACATGAAGATCAACATATTATTGTTGTAGAAAAACCACCGAAGATTCCCTCACAGAGAGATAAAACCGGGGATAAGGACATGCTTACCTATATAGGGGAGTATCTACAAAGTAAATATCCTGAGACGAAAAATCCATATGTAGGATTGATCCAACGATTGGATCGCCCGGTGGGAGGTGTCATGGTATTTGCGAAAACCAAATATGCCAATCAAAAGCTTTCAGAACAGATAAGATTGAATAAGATGTGCAAAGTATATTATGCAGTTGTCTGTGGCGTACCGGATAAAGAAGAGGATACCTTAGTGGATTATCTTAAGAAATTATCCTCAGTGAATATGTCAAAGGTGGTACCAGCAGGAACAGCTAATGCAAAGGAAGCAATTCTTGATTATCAAGTTTTGGAGACGGTTGAAACGAAAGAACACGGTGTGTTAACCCTTATTAAAGTGAACTTACAAACCGGCAGACATCATCAAATCAGGGTGCAATTAGCCAATGCCAATTTACCTTTATGGGGTGACAATAAATACAATCAGACATTTGTAAAACAAAAGGAATGGACACAAATCGCCCTATGGGCAGGAATATTAACGCTCGAACATCCAAAAACGAATAAAAACTATACATTTAAAATCTTACCGAAGGAGCAGTATCCGTATAGTTTGTTTCAGAAATTTTAATATAGGAGATTAGTTCGTATGTATATCAGAGTTACAAGTAAAGAGGAACGTAATAAAAAAAATGTGTTATCAAAACAACTAAAGCAGATTGAAAAGAAAGAGCAAAAAATACTAAACAAAAAAGAAAATGCCTTCATAAAGACAAAGTTTAATCCTGTGATAGATCAAATACAGGATAAAATTCCAAAAAAGCTACAAGATACTTTGGAGGCTGCATTTTACAAAGGATTTCAGTTAGTGTTTGAAAAGGGTAGTGTTTATATTGAAAAAACCTATAATAAAGATAAGCGATTAATGGAATACGAGATTAACAATTATGCCGTAGATAAATTCTGTAACAAACGAAATTTTAAAAGATTAGATCAGCAGGCCAAACTTTCTAATACGCTTAATTCCTCGATCGCTGTTTTAGAAGGCGGGATTTTAGGAGCCTTAGGTATTGGTCTTCCGGATATACCCTTATTTATCGCTGTAATCATAAGAAGCATTAACGAGATAGCCTTAAGCTATGGATACCAATATCATACGGACGAAGAAAAAGTATATATGCTTCATATCATCTCTGGAGCGATGAAAAAAGAAATGAATCAAAAGGAATATGATTGTAAGATAGATGAATTGGGTAAAAATATAGATTGTAATATTGTCACCGATGTGAATCTGAAAGATCATATGAAGGAAGCGGCTGATATATTGTCAGATGCTCTCTTAACCGCTAAGTTTATACAAGGTATTCCGATTGTTGGGGTGGTAGGAGGAATCGTAAACCATACTATTATTCGTAAAATCACCTCTTATGCCAGATTGAAATATAAGAAAAGATATTTGTTAAGTAGAATGAACAAAGAGCATTCATAAAAATATCATTTTAGTATTTTCAATAAGTTAAGTAGTAAATATCATGCTATAATGTGAAATCGATAGAGCATAAGGTTGTTGACTACTGTATAAATAACACAAAGGAGAAAATATATGATTTCAACTAGCAGAACATATAAAATTTTACTTAGTTCAGAGCAATGTGATAAATTAAAATACCCAACGCTTGTAAAGCATGAAATTGAAGTTACAGGTAAGGAAATATTGCATGCAATTATTACTTGTGGAATGCCTGTACAGTATCTTAACAAAACAATTGAATCCCACAGAATAAATGAAATAATATTTAAATTTTTTGTTATAAATTCTGCTCTAGAAGAAGATTCTGGATATTTAGTTAAATCAGATAAGGTTAAATATCTGGAAACTAGTGAAAGAGCTATTATACAATATTATTTAGGTATGTTTATTACTAAATTAATAAGTGAAAAAATATTTCATGTAGATTATTTAATACATCAAAAGACAGTGGATAGTATGAAGTTAACAAAAGTTAAATATGAAACTGGTAACAGTAGACCAGATTTATTTGGTTATAATGTTTATAAAGGAACTTGGAGTATATGGGAAGCAAAGGGTAGAACAAGAAATATAAATGATTCTCTTGATAAAGCCTATGAACAAGTAAAGCAAGTAAAGACTGTAAATAAGAAAAAGCCGGAATTAGCTGCTGCTAATGTGGTGTATTTTTCGGATAATAAATTAGCTACGAAAGTTAAAGATCCGGAAAGCGAAGGGGATATAGAAATAAATATTGATCTTAATGAAGCTTTAAATACCTATTATAAGCCTATTTCTCAATTATTTATTAATAATGGTTATGATAAGTATAAGGATTATAACTATAAAACCCATGGCTTATTAGTTACAAATATTAACATCTTTGAAACCAGCTTTCATATTGGTATGCCTGAACTATTATTTAATCATTTAGTACAGAATGAAAATGATCCTCAAGTTTTGAAGAAGGATATTTTAGGACTACATACAACAATAGATATAATTAAGAGTTTAAAAGAGTATCATAAGCAGGATAATCTTGAAATGTATTGTGGCAGAGATTTAATTACTTTGTTTTAGAGTATTTTTCTTCAAAATAATCACACTTATTAAAACTTGAGATTATCTGTTACAAACAAATTATTAAGAGGTATTTGTTAAAAATAAAAAGTATAAGGTTTTCGTATAAAAGACCTTGTACTTTTTATTTTGAAGAACTTATAAATTCGTTTCAGTGCGTGTCTAGATTCTTTAGGTATTGACATAGATAAAATCTTATGTTATTACTAGTAGTAGCAGTACATACTACTATAAGTCATATAATTCATTGGAGGATTGAAGTTGAATTTAATCGAAGGTCTTATGAAAACGGGATTAACGAAGAATGAATCTGAGTTATATATCGTGCTTTGCCGAGAAGGGCAGTTAACCGGATATGAAGCGGCAAAGATATCGGGAATACCAAGAGCCAATGCCTATCAGGCTTTATCTGGGCTTGTGGATAAAGGAGCGGCATGTGTAGTCGAGGGAGCAGTTCCCCGATATGTTGCGGTGCCGGTTGAAGAGTACTGTTCGAATTTTCTGCTTCATATGAAAGAGGTAGTTGAATTAATCCGAAAAGAATGCCCTAATATTCATGAATCTGCAGAAGGATATATTACTATAAGTGGATTTCAAAATATCTTAGATAAAATACGTACTCTTATAGGAGATGCTATAGAGAGAGTCTATGTATCAATATCTGAAAATGAAATAGAATATTTTAAAGAACCATTAGAAGCGGCAGTCGCTAAGGGACTTAAAGTGGTGGCTATTATTTCTGGAGATTTTGAATTGAAAGGAGTAATAACTCATAAAATAAATAAATCATCCGGGCAGATTAGACTAATTGCAGATTCCTCTTATGTACTTACAGGAACGATAACAGGTAGTAATGATGATATCTGTTTGTTTTCCAAGAATAAACCTTTGGTAGAGCTTTTAAAGGACTCACTAAAAAATGAAATACGTTTATCCGAAGTGGAAGGGAGTAAAAAAGAATGATTAAAGCACCATATATTTATTACAAAGAAAAACAATTAATGATGGAAGAGGTAAGGGTAGAAGATATCATTAAGGAGACAGGTACACCTACTTATTTATATAGTAAAGGCAGTCTACTAAATCAATTAAAGCAGCTTAAGGAAGCGTTCGGGAATACGAAACTCTTGATTTGTTATTCCATGAAGGTATGCCATAATATCAATATTGCCAATGTCTTTGTAGAAAATGGATGTGGCGTAGATATTGTATCCGGCGGGGAATTATACAGAGCTATTAAGGCAGGTGCAGACCCGAAGAAGATTGTTTATTCCGGTGTGGCAAAAACAGAAAAAGAGATCAGAGAAGCAATAGAAGCAGATATCTTGATGTTTAATGTTGAATCTGAGCAGGAGCTCACACGAATTAACAATATAGCGGCTTCCAAGAATAAAAAAGTATCAATCTCATTACGGATTAATCCCGGAGTGGATGCTAAGACCCATCCTTACATTACAACCGGAATGAAGGAGAATAAGTTCGGTATTGATAGTGAAATGGGAGTTAATATATATAAGAAGGCCATGCAAATGGAGCATGTTGAGGTAATCGGTATAGACCTTCATATCGGTTCACAGCTATTAGATGTTGCCCCTTACGGTGAAGCGATGAAAATCGTTGCTGATTATGTAAGGCAGCTAAGGTCGATGAATATACCTATTCAGTATGTTGATATTGGTGGTGGGATTGGTATCCCTTATAAAGAAGAACAGGCAAGTCCTGATCTTAACGAATATGCTAGACTGATTACAGAACCGTTTCAGGATATGCCGGATATCACATTTGTTCTGGAGCCCGGTAGATTTCTAGTGGCTCAGGCCGGACTTTTAATTACAGAAGTTCAATATATAAAGGATAACTCATACGATAAGAGATTTGTAATCATAGATAGTGGAATGCATCATCTGATCAGGCCCAGTCTATATCAGTCCTATCATAATATTATCCCGGTAATCCAGAAAGAAAAATCCATGAATACGGTGGACGTTGTTGGACCTATCTGTGAAAGTACGGATTTTTTAGCTAAGGATCGTCAGATGGAAGAGGTTACGCAAGGAGACTTGTTGGCAGTGACAGATGCCGGAGCCTATGGAATTGTTATGTCATCACATTATAATTCCCATTCCAGACCGGTAGAAGTACTTGTGGAGGAAAATGATTATAAGATAATCAGACGAAGAGAGACCTATGAAGATCTACTTAGTGGAGAGATAATTTAAAATAGTAGTATGTAGCATATGTTATCTATAGGAATAAAGTAAAGATGAAACGTAATAAAATAGTGATATAAGTTTATGTAATATTAAAACTGTTAAGAACATAAGTTCTTAACAGTTTTTCTAAAAACGGATAATAATAGTAAATATTAATAGAAGGCTTATAACCTATGTAATTACGAAATATAGAATTAATGATAAAATAATACATGGTATATTTTATGTAAATAATGTATAATTATAACAAAATATTTCAAAAATTAGTAATAAGAACAATAGTATAAAATAATTTATACAACTATATCTTAATTGCTAGAGAGATATTTATGCCCTATATGAATAAAGTAATCATACAATAATTGGAGGTGTAAAAATGGATGGTATATCATTAGCAAATTTAGCCATATCAGTATATGAAAAAATACGCGAATTAATTGTAGGAAAGAAAAATTTTAACAATCAAGAGTTTACATATTTTGAAGAGATTTTTGATGACATGAAAATAATAACTGATGACTACTTAAGATTATTACACTGTACATTAGAAGAGTTAAATGATTATAACTGTTCGACAAAAATAATAAAAAATAGAATTGAAGAAAAGCGAATAGAACTTTTTACTTTAAGAGAAAGAATAAGAGGTTTTGTTTCAATTTCTGATGATACCTATACTGATGAAATGACCTTATTTATTAAAGGAATTATGGGTGTTTTGAAGGGCGGAGCATCAATAGCAATTGAAAATGGTCATGCTATAACAAAAGACTATGGAATGGGAGACCATACAATATTAGATATAATAAATAAGTTGGAAAATATTGATTATTCGCAAGGAATAACATGGCGCAATCAGATAATCCAAGCTGTAGAACAACAGAAAAATGCTATTCAATTAGCATGGAAAGATATATGCAAAGGATTTGCATTAATTGAAAAAAAATATAAATGATTATTCTTTCTCCCTAAGCTTAACAACATTAGCGGCACTACGTCTGCGGCTGTCTTCAATCGCTGCATAATGCTTTTTGGTTGTATTAACATCCTTATGGCCTAGAACATCGGCTACCAGATAGATATCACCTGTTTCACGGTATAAAGAGGTGCCGTAAGTGCTTCGTAACTTATGGGGGGTGATTTTCTTAAGCTTAGTCACGGTGGCAGCATATTTCTTCACCAGGTTTTCTACGGAACGTACGTTAAGCCGTTTCATCTGCATGGAAAGGAAGAGGGCGTTAGTATGACCGTCGGCAGGGATTAATTTTTTACGTTCAGCCAGATAATCCAGCAGAGCCTCTCTGACTTCCTCACCAAAATACACAACAACTTCGTAGCCGCCTTTTCTTCTTATCTTAATTCCATTGTTATCAAAATCAACGTCGTTCATATCCAAACCTACACACTCGGATACACGAATTCCGGTACCGAGTAGAAGTGTCATGAGAGCAAGATCTCTTACTTTGGTTTTCTCATGATATTTTTGTTGCGCCTTGGTCATATGATCCCCGTTTTCCACTTCATCTAACAGTTTTGCCACTTCATCAATTTCCAAACGTACTATTTCTTTTTCATGGAGTTTAGGAACACTGATTAAAGAAGCAGGATTGGTCGTGATCATTTCCTTCTTATAATAATAATTATAGAAGCTACGTAAGGATACCAGTTTACGTTTCTTACCGTTCTCTGTATTAATGCGTTCGGTTTCCTCAGTCTTATAATAGGTCAGATAATCTAAATATTCTTCAATATCTATTGCTTTAATCTGATCCAGAATATCAACCTTAAGATCTGTTACTGGTGTATTTTTTAGCATTGGATTATTACTAACTAAAAAATCAAAAAAAACCCTTAAGTCATAGGCATAAGCGATTCTGGTCCTAGAGGAGGTAGTTGGTTCAATTCCCCGAAAAAAATACTGACAAAACCGCGGTAAGGTTTCAAGCAGTGATCTTAACCTTTTTGCATTCTCGATATTTACTTGGTCATGGTAAGTATGTTCAGCCATAATAACACTTCCTTATATTCATTCATCATATTCTATAGTTGTAGAAAATAAAATATAATCATTTTTATCCATTAACGACAACAGTAGTTTTGAAATGGTAGTTGTTTCATTCCGGCTTAGCCCATCCATTTATTTGACCGGTTTGTATTGCGTGGAAGAGGCGTTCTCTAAGTCCCGGACTTTCGGATCCTAAGTTTTTAATTAACTGCTTTACATATTCCCGTTTGGTATAACCGTCTACCGGGCACGGATTATTCACTACTGGAAGCTGATATGCATTACGAAACCCCTTGATATCTTTCTCATCTACATAGATTAATGGACGTATCAGAGTAATATCTGAGCGGTCCAGATAGGTAACAGGAGAGAAGCAGTGAAATCTTCCCTCATAAATCAATGACATCATCATAGTTTCAATCACATCATCATAATGATGTGCATAGGCTTCCTTATTACAGCCTAGTTCCTTTGCCTTGGCATTAAATGCACCTTTTCGCATCTTAGCACATAAAGAACAAGGGTTACTCTCTTTGCGATGCTCAAATATTATTTCTGCAATCTCTGATTCTACAACTGTATAATTAACACCAAGATGTCTGCACAGCCCGGATATTTCTGAAAAATCCGTTCCTTTAAAACCCATATCTACCGTAATGGCTTCCAATTCAAACTTATGGGGATAGAAGCGGCGAAGACCTGACAAGGCATAAAGTAATGTCAGGCTATCCTTTCCTCCTGAAATCCCAATAGCTATTTTATCGCCATCTTTAATCATTTTATAATCGTCTACTGCTTTTCTGGTATAGCTTAATAATTGTTGTAATTTCATCTTGTCTTAAGCCTCACTATGCTATTGTGTAATCATTGACAAGTAACTGAGATCATCAATGAATTTTATCCATTATAACATAAAAACGATGAAAAGAAAACGTTTGTTGACAAAATAAGCAATTCTAACTATAAATTCCTTACTATTTATATAGAAAACATGGTAATAAAATTGTAATAACTTTATTTTCTGAAATAATTATTTTTATGATATTCGGTCGATAACTGTAGAACAATGAAGAAGGGTAATTGTTTTGTAATCTACACATGTAGTATTTACAAAAATATTGATTTTGTGTTATAATGTGGAAATATTTTTATTGGTTAATATATAAAATTATGTAATAAATAGAGAATTTTTTGTAAAATAACAAAGATGACACATTTTTAACACTTTTTAACACTATTGTAATAATTACTTATACAAAAGATAAAAACCGGTGAAACAAGAAAACATATGCTATTAAATTACAAAAAGACAGGGGTTGATGACAAAACATGGAATTTAATTTGCAAAAGATAAAGAGTATTATGAAGGATAATCGAATTCGGAATCGTCTTCTGATGTTTAAGCTGGGCTGTATTATTATAATGGCCTTTCTTTTTGTGGGATTGCAGACGGCTGAGATTTCAGCGGCTTCCGGATTGAAACTATATAATTATACAACGAAAAGTTACTTGACTTATACAGGTAAGCAAGTGAAAGCCACGTTAAACGGTAAAATCATCAGCAAGGAAAAGACCCCTGGAATAATTATTGATGGGATAGCTTTGGTATCATATAAGGATGTGTTTGTAAGATCCGATATTGATGCAGATTTTGTATATAATAAACCGAAAAGTACGGTAACATTATCAAGATCCGGAACAACCATTGTTATGACCATCGGCAGTAAGAAGGCTACGGTGAACGGAAAAGCAGTTACCTTACCTGTTGCCCCGGTAAAGATTAAGTATAGGGATGCAGGTATAACAAACATTCTGGTACCTTCCAGATTCGTATCCGAAACCTTTGGTCTGGGGTACACTTGGTATAGTGCTAAGAGTACTGTGGCAATCGAAAAGAAATCTTCAGTTACGCTATCTTATAACAGCGGTAAGAAATTCGAATATACCGGAACCCTTGCCAATGTTACTATTGATGGTAAAAAAATAAGCCTTGGAAATATGCCGAGTATTATCACGAATAATACAGCTATGCTCAGGGCGAAGAGGGTTTTTAGCGATTCGGTTATTGATGCGGATTATAAGTATAATAAAGCAGATAAATCCGTTACATTGTCTAAGAATGATAACATCCTTGTTATGAAGATTGGAAGTCCGGTAGCTCACCTTAACGGTAAGCCCATCGTTATGGATACCGCACCAATCATTGTTACCAATCATGAGGTGGGCACTTCTTATGTTATGGTACCTGGAAGCTTTACCGCCTCCTGTCTTGGATATGATTATACCTGGGACAACCCCAATAGAACCTCTAAAATTATATCAAGAAAAGATAGTGATATATCGAATGAGGATAAGGTCGAGCACGATCAAGAAAACCCCACAGAGAAATCCGGTGAAAGTCCATCGCCTGAATTAGGAGATACCGGAGTGGTTTTTGATCCCGGTACAATTTTGCATGAATGGACAACCTTTGATACTTTAATTGCTAAAAGCAGTGGTGTAACTGAACTGAATATGGACATGCTTCCCTCAGAGGAAAATGGTTTTATTTATTCTGTTGCAAGAGATTATTCTAATGTAAAGCTCAATACAGAAACTTATATGATCATTGGATCTAAGCCTTTTGAGAAGGTCACCTCCAAGAAAAACGGTCAGTTAGTTAATTTACTTGTATCGAATATGGCAGGTACCAATTACATCTATGAAATCCAAGGAATTCACGGTAACTATGTTAAGAACATTGAAACGGAATTTGATTATAATACGCAAAGCAGTAGGGTGGATTTCGCGGTTATACCTGAGAATTATTCCTATGATATAAAACTGTCTGAGGATAAAACTATATTATATGTGACGTTTTATTTGAATAGCCTGAATCAAGTGACGATCGGTACAAATGATAAAAACGATTACATTACCCTGACCGGTATGAAGCCGTTGAAGGTGAATATGTCTGAGCAAAATGGTATGCTTTATATTGATCTTCCTTATACAGTCAATAGTATTGGAGATCAGACTTTAATGGTAGCAGGCTCTAAATACCTAAATCTTTTCTATACTGTAAAATTACCGGATAAAACTCAATTGATTTTGGGTATGCAGGATGGTACCCAATATTATGTTTCAGAGACAGAAAACAAATATACCATTACCTTCCAAAACTCCAATGGAAATGTTGCAAACCCTCCGGTTCAGCCAGTGGTACCTGAAGCTCCGGAAGTTCCTGTATCTGAGGTCATTGATATAGCTAAGTATGAACTGATTATTCCGAAGCCGGCAGGTTTTAACGGAGAGCAGATTTTACATAAAGATGATTATTTTAATCATAGATTCTCTATAAAACTTCCGGGAGATCATACCGCATATTTAGCAGCAAATCCGATTATTAATAATTCATCCGTAATTATGGATGTTTCGGTTTTTTTAAATGCTAACTATGAAACGGAGATAATGATTTCTACATCAAGACTGCAAGGCTATGAATTTGTTTGGGATAACAATAGTATCTATATTAACATCGGTGAACCCCGAGATATTTATAAGAATATAGTGATATTAGATCCCGGACACGGCGGACCTGCGAACGGAGCACAGTATTTTGGTGCGAAGGAGAAGGATCTTAATCTTAAGATGTTATATACCTTAGGAGAAAAGTACTTTAATTCCAATCCATCCAAACTTAAGGTATACTATACCAGAGAGACAGATGTGGATATGTCTCTATCCGACAGAGCGGCTTATGCGAGTAAAATGGGAGCAGATTTATTTGTCAGCCTTCATATGAATGCTTCGCTTTCTACAGCAGCTTACGGAACTGAGGTTTATTATTCCACCAATAATAACACGACTAACAAAGCGGGCCTTAACAGCAAGACAATGGCTACCTTATTTGTCAACAATCTGACATCGGCTTTAGGAACCAATAACCGGGGAGTAAAGTCCGAAAGATATACGGTAGTACATAAGAACACAGTTCCTGCTGTTTTGATAGAGTTAGGCTTTATGTCAAACAAAAATGATTTTGCATTGATTTCTGATCCAGTATTCCAGGAGAATTCAGTAAGGATCATATATGAGACATTACAACAGATCTTTGAACTCTATCCAACCGGCCGTTAATTATCAAGTACAAATTATTCTTAATTAAAAAACATACACATACGAAATACACAAAAGCATGGGGATGCTGTTGGTAAAAATGGAATATGTAAGCCTGCCATTTTTCAATCAGCATCCTTTCATTACGAAGGAGTACAAACAGATGATAAATAAAAGAATGACAGGATATACTTGGATTAAATTGGCATGTATTATTTTTGCACTCTTTGGAGGATTATACCTTTCCAGTCATATAAGTAAAGCGGCAGAAGATGATAGGGAATTTAATGCAGTTTGGATTTCCTACTTAGAGTTTAATGACAGATTAAAGGATCCTTCTACCGGGGAGTTGGGATTTAGCGAAAAGCGTTTTCAGAATATTATTGATGAAATGTTTGATAATGTGGTTGAACTAAAAATGGATGCCGTTATTGTTCATGTTCGTCCATTTGGAGATGCTTTTTATCCTTCTGATTATTTCCCTTGGTCCAAATATATATCAGGGACACAGGGAAAGGATCCGGGATTTGATCCTCTAAAATACATGGTAAGTGCTGCCCATAAGAGAGATCTTGAATTTCATGCATGGCTTAATCCTTACCGAGTTACAAGTAACAGTACGGATTACAAAGCCTTAGCTAAGGATAATATGGCTAGAAGATGGCGTACAGATAAGTTAAAAACGAATGATAGAAGGGTGATTTCTTACAATGGTTCGCTCTATTATAACCCCTCGGATATCTGGGTTCAGTCATTAATTCGAAATGGTATTGAGGAAATCGTAACGAATTATGATGTAGATGGAATACATTTTGATGATTATTTTTATCCTACCTTAGGATCAAATTATAAAAAAAGCTTTGACCATATTGAATATAATGAATACGTTAAGTGGTGTAAGGAAAATGGAGTTAAGATAAAACCAATTGAACAGTGGCGCAGAGACAATGTAAATCGACTTGTGAAAAAATCCTATCAATTAATAAAAGGTATTGACAAATCGGTTGAGTTTGGTATCAGCCCGGGTGGATTTCTGGATTATCTATTAATGGATGATAGGTATTATACAGATATTAAGACGTGGATGTCAAAACCGGGTTATATTGATTATATTGCTCCTCAAATTTATTGGTCCTTCAATCATTCCAGATTCCCGTACGACGAGACATTAGATAGATGGTTAGAGTTGCGAAAGAATCAGAATGTAAAAGTATATGTTGGTATTGCAACCTATCGGGCAGGATCTGATTTGGAAACCGATTGGAAGAAGGACCCCTATTTATTAAAGAAACAGATTGAATATGGAAGAAACACCGGTAAGGTAGACGGTTACATGCATTTTAGATATGATTTCTTCTATAAGAAAGCGACACAAACCGGAGTAAAGCATATGTTAAAGATTATAAACTAATCAGAGATTATTTTATTGGTAACAGGTATTAACTTATTTTTAAGTATAGGAAGACTAAAGTACACCTCATGTAAAGAATGTATTTTACATGAGGTGTACTTTTTTGCATAAGAAAGAATGAAATAAATAAAACATAAAATATGAAAGTGATATGAGGGGAGAAATTAATCATAAGTATATTATGTAAACAAAAGGGCCTGATTGAATATAAAATTGTGTTAGGAAATGGATACCATATTTTGTATTGAAGGAACAATGGTTAATATTAATATACATAAAAATATTATGTTAACTTAAAAGTGATATGGTTATATTTGGGTGATTGTATATCTCCTTATTTCATCTTAGGTATATCTTTTATAGACCAGAGCTTACTTTCCCAGTGCCTATGCAATAATACGGTATGAAAAATAATACCATAAAACTATATACGAATTACAAATACTATTATATTCTTTTTACTATAGTTAATAATAGCTTATATAGCTTTTGATAGAAAGATTATCTATAATAAGTCAATAAAAATTTTAGAAAAACTTTGTTGTAAAGGAGATACTGAGATGGAACAGAAGAGAATGGCCGGTGTGAAAGCGACCGAATATATAAAAGATGGTATGATACTGGGACTTGGTACCGGTTCTACGGCGTATTATATGATTGAAAGAGTTGGAGAGATGGTTAAGAAGGGACTAAAGATTCAAGCGGTAGCCACTTCTGAGAGTACGACCCGGTTAGCTAATCAATTTATGATACCCTTAGTATCCATTGATGAGGTTAAGGAGATTGATCTCGTAATAGACGGTGTGGATGAGATTGATCCGGATTTTAATGCGATAAAGGGAGGCGGAGGTGCTTTATTTCGTGAAAAAATGGTAGCCAAAGTAGCCAAAGAAGTCATATGGATTATGGATTCCAGTAAGACAGTGGATGCACTTGGGGCATTTCCCCTGCCTGTTGAGATATTACCCTATGGCTATCAACATATTATGGCAAGACTGGAACGCTTACAGTATAATCCAAAGCTTCGTAGGAATAACAAGGAGATTTATATTACAGATAATCATAATTATATTGCCGATTTATGGATTGAAAAACCTTTAAAAGTGAAAGAAGTGGAAGAGAAATTAAAAAATATCACCGGAGTATTAGAAACCGGTTTGTTTTTAAACCTATGTGACAGAATTATCATCGGTAATGATACCGGAGTTAAAATTATAGAAAATACGAAGAAATAAAGTGAACCAAAGGCATAAATCCATCATCTTATGTAAAACTTAATAAAAAAAGATAAGGTGATGTGATTGATATGATATGGTTATCCTTAATACCGGCTGTTATAGCGATTCTATTTACTTTTAAAACAAAGAAACTAATCATTTCTTTATTTATCGGTGTATTAGTAGGTTCTTTTATTAAGAATGGATTTATTGATGGGTTAACATCCCTAGGTGAATATATGATGGGAGCAGTAGCCAGTAAGGATAGTGCTTATACCTTATCCTTTTTAGTTGCTTTTGGTTCCCTGGCGGACTTAATTGAGATGGCAGGAGGGATTGCCGGCTTTAGCGACAAAGTTAGTAAATGGGCTAAGAACGAAAAAAGTGTGTTAAGGTGGGCATGGCTCTTAAGTGCCATTACTTTTTTTGACGGCTCCTTTCATATGATAGCGGTCGGAACCGTACTTTCACCCATACTAAAGAAAGTGAAAGGTTCCAAGGAGAAGTTTGCATTTGTATTATCAGTAACCAGTCTTCAGCTTATCATTATTATACCGATAGCTACCGCTTATCTGGGTTATATGGTAACCTTGGTGACCAATAACATTAAATTACATGGGATAGAACAATCAGCCTATTCCCTTGTTGTCAAAAGTGTATTCTTTAACTTCTATTCTTGGGTTATGCTCCTCATTGCCCTTGCTGTAACCTTGTTTGGCTTAGGGTTTGGCAAATATAGAATGGGTAAGGCTACGAAGCCCCATGAGGAATTCACAAAGGCACATATGGAAAGAGAAGCACTGCTTAGCAAAGATTTAGAGGAATATCCAAAGAACAGCAAAAACCTTATTATTCCGGTTGCTGTTTTGCTTACCAGTACAATCTTCTTTTTTTGGTGGACAGGCAGAGAAAATGCCACCGGTTTTTTTAATGCTTTGGAAAATGCAGATTTCAGCAGATCTATATTTTCAGGTATCATGCTAACTCTTTTATTTACCACGATATTTTTCCTGTTTCAAAAAATCAGTTTGGCAGAGATTGAAACTCATATCGTTATGGGTGGTGAAAAGCTTTTATCCTTGGTTATTATTTTAATCTTAAGTTGGGCCCTGACTGCTGTTACACAGGAGCTGGGTTTTAATGAGCTTATCAGTGAGGATTTGGTAAAGAGTATACCAAGGTATTTAATCCCTTCTATATTATTTGTTATCAGTGGCTTAATTGCGTATTCCATAGGATCTTCTTGGGCAACCTGGGCTTTGATGATGCCCTTAGCGATTAATTTTGCAGCTAATTCAGGAGTAAGTCTGCCTCTGATGATAGGAACGGTTTGGGCTGGTGGTGCCGTGGCAGAAGTAATAGCCCCTTTGGCTGCTGAGATGACGGATATATCCTATGGGGATCATTTAACAACCTCGTTCCCTTATTTTGTAGGAGGTATTGTTATAACAACATTGTGCTATGTAATCGTTGGATTCTTTATATGAGAGTAGTAATATATAATGATTTTTACTTACGTCAGATTGTTCTATCTAAATTTTCAATACGCTCTTTGATAAAACTAACTCATATTGAAAGTTTATTTAGCTTCAGCTTGGTGTTAATTGTAAATACTTTTAAAGAATAACGATTCTCCATAAAACCTCCACATTACTATATTATAATTACCATGTAACTGGAAACAAAGTACGAAATTTGGGTACGATTCCGAAACGGAGGTTTATCATGAAATTATGGACGAAAATCAAGAAATCATTTAACAATTATCTGAATCATCTGGCAGAAGAGAATAAAAAAGCTTTTGGAGAAGGAAAGCTTGACTGTTGCTCCTTAAGTAAGCAGGAAAATAAGAAATAGATTAGCATATATGTGTTTCTAATATGAATGGAATAAATATAGAGACTTTAAACATGAAATATGGCCGGTATTCGTAAGCTCGAATATACCGGTCTATTTTTGTGCTTATTTTTGTTTATCCTATATTGACAAATATCAATCTATTACCTATACTGATAATAGATTGATGATTATCGATATGTTAGGACAAGAAAGGAATTGTTAAAGATGAAAGCAGTGTGGGATGTAATTCAAAATCAAATACTTGGGATGCAATGGTTGAATGATTTCGTAGGAAAGATTTTAATAGCACTGGGGCTAGATATGGAAACCAAGCTGGGTGACAGTATACAATTTTTTATCTATGATACAATTAAAATACTGATACTATTATCCGTATTAATCTTTGTTATTTCTTATATTCAAAGCTTTTTTCCTCCAGAAAGAACAAAGAAGATTATTGGCAGGTTTAAAGGGATAAAAGCCAATATTTTAAGTGCTTTACTGGGGACTGTTACTCCGTTTTGCAGCTGTTCCTCCATCCCTTTATTTATTGGTTTTACCAATGCCGGCTTACCGGTTGGTGTTACGTTTTCATTCCTAATCTCATCCCCTTTGGTAGATTTAGGGGCATTGGTGTTATTAATGAGTGTTTTTGGCCCTAAGATTGCATTTGCCTATGTTATCGTTGGACTAATTCTTGCAGTAATCGGTGGAACATTGATCGATAAACTGGGACTGGAAAAGTATGTTGTAAAATTTAATAGTAATAATAAAACATTAGACATCGAGGCGCCTTCGTTAAGCGTAAAAGAAAGAATGGTTTATGCCAGTGAACAGGTGAAATTCATTGTTAAGAAAGTCTTTATCTATATTTTAATTGGAGTAGGAATTGGTGCGGTCATTCATAACTGGATTCCGGAGGAGTTTATCCAAACTATTTTAGGAAATGATAATCCATTATCCGTTTTATTGGCAACCGTAGTGGGAGTACCGATGTACGCTGATATCTTTGGAACAATACCGATTGCAGAGGCTTTATATGCTAAGGGAGTTGGAGCAGGGACGATATTATCCTTTATGATGGGGGTAACAGCGTTAAGTCTGCCATCTATGATTTTATTAAAAAAGGTAGTAAAACCTAGATTGTTAGCGTATTTTATAGGAATTGTAACAATTGGTATTATTTTGATTGGCTATCTCTTTAATGCCCTAAATTTGTTTTTATAGTAAGAAGATAGTCCGTCAGGGTATTTAATAGACCAGCACGAAAAGAAATAAATTTTATATTATAGTTTGTTTATGAATTGAATTAACAATACAATTAAAAGTATGCTTGATATTTAAATATTTAAAGATGTGTGAAGATAATAATATTATTATAAAACAATTATCATTAAATAGGAGGAGGTTATTTATGGGATTTTTTAAAAAGACAAAAAAAGAAACCACGCCTTGCTGTTGTGGAAATAATGATGAGATGCTAACTCAGCAGGACATCAAGAATTGTGGCTGTAACAGTGGTGAAGAATTGAACGAATCAACAACTGAGGAGAATGTTCAGATTCAAAATACGGAGGAGTTAGTTATTAAAATACTTGGCTCCGGTTGCAAGAACTGTGTTACTCTGGCGGATAATGTTCATAAAGCTCTTGAAGAGATGAAATTAAATGCAACTGTTGTAAAAGTTACGGATTTAGCTGAGATTAGTGGATATGGTGTGATGACAACACCTGCCCTGGTCGTGAATGAAAAAGTTGTATCCTATGGTAAAGTCTTAAAGCCCAATGAAGTAATGAAACTTATGGAGAAGCTAGTATAGGAGTGTGCATTTGCTGTGAATAGAAGGACAGAGTGTATCTGGTATGAATTTCATATCCCATTAAAAGGCTATATAAAGATAAAGAAGCATAATGGACATATTATTGAATGAATGAGATGAATTAGCAGTGGTTGTTGCAATTGCCTTATTCGAAAAATTCACATACTCACTATAATTAATAGAAGAACAGGAGATGTTAAGATGGATAATAATAAGATTAAATTTAATAGTAAACCTAAAGTGGCTTTCATCTGTGTACACAATTCCTGCCGTAGTCAGATGGCAGAAGCCTTAGGAAAATTATACGCCGAAGATGTATTTGAGAGTTATTCTGCCGGTACTCATTTAAAAGACCATATTAACCCGGATGCAGTCAGATTGATGAAAAAGTTATATAATATTGATATGGAAAAAACACAGCGAAATAAACTGATCGAAGAAATACCAAGCCCGGATGTGGTAATTACGATGGGATGTAATGTCGATTGTCCTGTATTACCTTGTAAAATAAGAGAGGATTGGGGCCTTGAGGATCCTTCAGGCAAAAGTGATGAAGAGTTTATTAAGATAATTGAAACCATTGATAGAAAAATTAAGGAGTTAAGGGATAGATTGGCTCAAGGTTAGATAAGAATAATTATTTGCATACTAGGATAGAGGAAGGAGGTCCATTCGTCAATGGGAGCCTCCTTTTTCATATATAGAAATAATAAGCATTGAGCGGCGTTCATAATTATCATATTGGCTATTGACAAGGTATCTACTACGTGTTACTAAAGAGGTTAATATGAGTATACAAGATATCATCGAAGGCAAAAAAGAGTGGCGAGCACACGTGGTGCGTGTTAAAGCGTTACCGCAAGATTATCAGATTGTTTATAAGGAGATCCAAAAATATCTCTTTAAAGTCGGCCCTGTCCAGCTAACCGAAGGGACGGGACTGCTTTCAGGGATTGTTGATCTTTTTTGAAGAGGGCGCTGCCTTAAAAAAAGGTGCAATACGCGGGTTAAGGTACGTGATAATACAGTACTTGAAAACATTCCGTTGTTTTGTCCTAAATGTAAACAGGAAACCTTAATTAATGTAATACAAAGGAATATGTCAGTTATCAAAGAGCCAGACGCTAAGGTGCCGAGCCGATAACCGTGAATAAAATCACAGTTGTCGGCTTTTTTTATGATAAAACTCCATACTACATGATATGGACCTACCTAATTCTTATAGGAATTTGTTGTAAATGTTTACAGATATTGCTATAATTATATTGTTTTTTATGATCTCTACTAGTAACTTATGGAGGAAGCTATGAATCAGAAGCAAGACTATAACGAAATAAAAGAATTAAATGAAAGGCTGGATAACATAGATCTTAATTTTAACAACGATAATAATCACGAAGATTTTAAGACGAAATATACTTATTTTTTATTTACAGGATTGTTTATAGTGCTTATTGTAAGTATGGTTGCAGGTGAAGGGAATAGGCTTAACTCTATATTGCTCTTTAGCGCGTCCGTAGCTTTTTTCCTTCTTAATGTAATATCACCTTATAGAAAACATCTAAAAAACGGAACACTTAGAAGAAAATCTGTTATCCTTTATCTATGCATCACTACAGCAATTACAATATCCTTTTCAATCTCCGTATACTTAGTATATATATCAAATCGCTATAACTTAAGATATTCCTATTGGATTTGTTTGTTCGGATTTATAGTCTTGATTTTTCAACCGGCGATTGGCAGCCTTATAAACAATTTAAAACAAAAGAAATCAGAAGAAAAAAAAGTAACTACTTTGAAATCAATTGGATATATTATATTAATTGCTATTTTGCTTTATTATCAATATCCGAATTTTAAAGATTATATCTTTGTTCCTCAAAAGCAGATTTACCTAAAAACAATTCAAATGCCCAGAAAAATCACGATTTACCAATATAATAATAATAATGGCAAGAGGAAATTGGTAAACATGTTACATATCAGGAATGAGGAAATTATCAATAGGATTTTATCAGAACTTAGTGAAAAGACCTATACCAATATTTCAGCTACTGAAAGTTTTAATTTTGATAAAATGAAAGAATATAATGCTCCATATTATCAGATATCATTAAACTTTAATGTTCCATCGGATACAGAACAATGGTTTCCTAAAACAGTAAATGCGGATTTGGTTATTACCTCAAATCGTAATACGGCTATCGAAGTGAAGAAGTTTCATGAGGGATTACTCACATTTCGTCATTCTAAGAAAATATATCCGGTAATATTACCAGAGGATACCCTTGATTTGCTTGATTATACTATTTTATATGGCAACGATGCCAGATAAACTTTATAAGCCATTTCTGTATCTGGGGATAAATTTAATTATCTATAGGAAAGGAAAGTTATTCGTTAATTTCATATGCATATTTAGCGAATTCTTAAGACATAGTATCAGCCTATAGTAAACATAAAGCAAATGAAGGTTAAAGATTCATCTTTCATAATATATTGCATTAAGATGGCACTAAGCATAGCGAAGGAGTATAAATATGATTTTTAATAACGTGCTTGAGGCAATTGGAGATACACCAATGGTCCGTTTAAATCATTTGATTGATAAGGGCAGTGCACAGGTTTTGGTAAAATATGAAGGGCTTAATGTAGGAGGTTCTATAAAAACCAGAACAGCCCTTAATATGATAATAGAAGCGGAGAAAAAAGGAATTATACATAAGAATACGATTATTGTAGAGCCTACCAGCGGAAATCAAGGGATAGGTTTATCCTTAGTCGGAGCAGTCAGAGGATATCGTACCATAATCATCATGCCAGATTCTGTCAGTGAGGAGAGAAGAAAATTAGTAAAACATTATGGGGCTGAGGTAATATTAGTTCATGATGCTGGAAATATAGGAGAATGTATCGACGAGTGCTTAAATACTGCTCTAACAATGGCCAAAGAAAATCCCAATGTTTATGTTCCGCAGCAATTTGAGAATGAGGCAAATCCTATGGTTCACCGTCAATATACCGCTAAAGAAATTCTAAAGCAGGTAGAAGGTCCAATTCATGGGTTTTGTTCCGGTATAGGTACAGGCGGTACCATTACGGGAATTGGAGAAGTGTTAAAAGAACACAATCCGGATATTCTTATCTGGGCGGTTGAACCGGCGAATGCAGCAATTTTAGCCGGAGGATCTATAGGAACGCATATTCAGATGGGAATAGGGGATGGTCTCATACCTAAGATTTTAAATCAGAATATCTATGAGGATATCTGTATCGTTACGGATGAAGATGCAATTAATACAGCCAGGGATTTAGCAAGATATGAGGGACTAATGTGTGGTATTTCCAGTGGTACGAATGTGGCAGCAGCATTAAAAATGGCTAAAATACTGGGAAAAGGAAAAACAGTAGTAACGATACTGCCGGATACTGCTGAGAGGTATTTCTCAACACCCTTATTTGGTAATGATAATTAAGAAGGTATATTATTTTAATTAATATAAATAAAGAACAAGTAAATTGAACATATTGTAGCTTTTCCAAAGAAAATGTTCATGGAGTTTTCTAATCAATCATTTAGAAGACTCCATGAACTTATTTTTTATCCTTTAATTAGCATAGTCTATTGATGCAATTTATCTCATAGACAAAACTCATGAAAGATTATTAGAGGCAATGTGTTTTCTCGGATATTGATGATATACTCTCTCGGTTGTTCTGGTAATTCTCCAAATCACCCCGGTATTTGGTAAAAAGACATTGGGGGTTTCAACCGTATTAAGGCCCATATCTACGACATACATTGCACCGTCCGGTCCAAATACAACATCAGAAGGTCGATTAAGACCACCTTCTCTGGTTAAATAGGAAGGGAAGCCAGATTTATTGATTGCAAAGGTATTTACTTCACCGGTACTCATATCGATGCGGGATACTCTATGGCCTACACCGTGATATGATCCATCTATATCAAGAATTGTTCTTGGCCTCACACTTCCAAACTCGGCGATGTATACATCACCATATGGCCCAAAGTTAGTATTATAGTTAAAATCAAATCCGATGATCGTAGCGTTCGGAGGAAACATTGCAAAGGGTTTTGGTGGAATATTAGGATGACTTACTAATAAAAACTCCGGTTGAATTCCCCCTTCCGGAGTGAAAACAGATGCAGTAACGGGCTCACCGGCAGCATAATCCGGCCACCCATACCATAAGCCCGGTGTAACGAATTGAAACTCATCCGGAGCATTTGCTATCGGTCTGCTTCCCCTGACATCATAGCCGGTGTTTGCAACGAATAGCCTTTCTGCTTCATCGAATTTTAGATAGGAAGGACTTCGAAACCCCCATGCTACCAACTCAAGATCCGAACCATCGGGATTCGACCTTAGAATACCACCGGAGGCCCGGATATGACCTTTTCTTGTTTCAAAGGATAAGTTGGAAACGCTAAAAGGGGAAAATGCTCCGGTTAATGTTACATCTTCAACATTAGGCAGCAATATATTCGGGGTTTCAAAATTTTGCCCGTTTATCATAATATAGGAGCCTGGGTAATCATGAAAGAAAGGATGTTGATTTATCCAAAGGTTATCTATACCTACGACTCCGGAATTGGTTGCGGTTCCCTGTCCAAAATACATCTTTCCGTTAGGTCCGAAGGCCACCTTACTGTTACTGTAATCTCCGTAACTGGGCAATCCGGTTATGATATCACTACGGGTCCCATTAGGATAAATAATTGTAACGGTAGCTCGGTGAGCGACATAGATCTTATCTTCAAACTCGGTAATTCCAAGAAGAGGAACATGAAAACCATCTGCCAGTACTATAAATTCATTGTCAACATAGCGGTAAATAACCGGATTTCCAGTAATATAGCCTGTATCTGCGATTAGCAAATCTCCGGCGCTGGTAAATAATAAACCACTGGGTGTATTTAATCCTTGGGCAAACACTTCAATGGAATAACCCGGTGGAAGATAGATATCTTCCGGATTTAGATATCTGTTTTTCATTCCTTCTGCTAAATTATTACTATGGGTATTATCATTTTTATTCCTATGATACATAAAAAACTCCTTTACGTATCCATTACTATAATGTATTCCGTTAAGGACAATAAATATTATAAATTTTTATTATTACATATGTGTAACTAATATAGTGAGAATATCTTATGACTGTAAATTTATATTGACAAAAATACTCAGTTATGAAATAATATAACTAACGTTATATAACATATGTTATATATTCAATTATTAAGTATGGTATTTATGGAAGAATTGTTATAAAGACAGATACGAATGCTTAAAAAGTAACTTAAAGCAAATGATTGTATGATATGTTTAGATATTATATAAAATCAGATTAAGTTCTTAATTTATGCGAAGCTCTATAATAAGAATGAAAAAGAAAAAGATGGGAGGATTTTTATGCCACCAAAAGCGAAAGTTACGAAAGAAGATATTATTGAAGCCGCCTTTATAATAGCTAAGGAAAATGGGTTTTCTGCTATAACCGCCCGGACTCTGGCTAAGCATCTAGGCTGTTCAGTAGCACCGATTTATGTGAATTTTAAAACTATTGATGAATTGATGGATGCTGTGATCAAACGGGTATTTGCACTGTCAGAAGAACTTATGGCGGAGCAAAATGGTTCTGATGTATTTGAGAATATGGGGAAAGCCAGCATAGCTTTCGCTAGAAAATATCCGGTTTTACTTCGGGAACTGATTATGAAACCGAATCCATATATGGAAAACTATGATACAGTAGAGAATTATTTGCTTGAAACAATGGCAAAATCCGAAGAGATGAAGGATTGGACTTTGGAAGAAAGAAGAAGGTTACTTTTAAAGGTCAGGTGTTTCCAGATCGGTATGGAAGTTATGTTGGCGAACCGGATGATACCCTCTTGGTTTCAAGAGGATGATGCAGAAACTTTACTAATGGAAGTCGGAGAAGATCTGTTCCTTGGTCAAAATAGAAAATATAGGGAGGGTTAAATATGAAAAAAGTTATTATCATCGGCGGAGGGATAGCAGGACTTAGTGCGGGAATCTTCGCTCAGAAAAACGGATTTGACAGTATTATTTTAGAAAAACATCATACCGTCGGTGGAGAATGTACCGGATGGGATCGAAATGGTTATCATGTAGATGGTTGCATTCACTGGTTAGTCGGTACCAAAGAAGGAACCCCAATGCATAAACTTTGGACGAAGGTGGGAGCTCTTGATGGAGTTAAAGTATATCACCCTGAAACCTTCTTGAGTTTTGAACATAAGGAAGGTACGGTACATCTATACCGTGATTTAGAACGACTTAGGGAAAGCTGGTTAGCATTATCGCCTGAAGATAAAGCGGTTATAGAGGAATTTTATCAAGGCATCAAACAGTTACATAGTTTCGAAATGCCTACCGATAAGCCGATGGACATGATGACATTGAAAGAGAAGATTAAATTATTTAGCTCTATGAAAGCTGCCGGAACCATTATGAGTAAGTATGGTAAGATCAGTCTGATCCAATATGCCAATACATTTAGGCATCCGGCCCTAAGAGATACTTTGGCTACTTTTGTACCGGAAGGCTATAGTGCTTCCTCAATCTTCTTTGCCCTGGCATCGTTTACGAAAGGTGATGCCTCTATCCCATATGGAGGGTCTAAGGCAATGGCTATGAGGATGGCCATGCGATATCAAAGCCTTGGAGGACGAATAGAAACCTTAAGTGAGGTTACGCAATTAGAAAGTAATAAAAAATCGGTATCCGGAGTCATATGTAAGAACGGGAAATCTTTTAATGCAGATTATGTTATCGCAGCTTGTGATGCAAAAGTGTTATTCGAAAGGTTATTAAAAGGAAAACACCCTGATCCAAAGTTTGAGAAAAGATTTAATGATCCGATCAATTATCCGTTAGCCTCTAACATTTATATAGCATTGGGTTATGAGGGAGAATTAAAAGATTTACAAAGAAGTACTCGTTTTGCCATAAACCCAATTATAATTAATAACACACCGATTAAACATTTATTAGTAAATCATTATCAGTATGAGAAAGACTTTGCTCCTGAAGGCCATACGGTTATTACCTGTGCGATTAATCAGTACCATGATGATTATGACGCATGGAAAGCCTTGGCAAGTGATCCCAATGCATACCGCCTTGAAAAAGATAGGATTGGGAGAGAGGTTATAGGTGCGATAGAAGATCACTATCCTGATATGAAAGGAAAGATAAAATTACTGGATTTTGCGACCCCAATCACCTATGAACGATATTGTAATGCTTACAGGGGTGCATTTATGTCCTTCTTACCTACAATCAAAGGAAAAATGATGGCTCATACAGGACGCATCAAAGGACTTGATAATCTATATTTAAGCGGACAATGGCTCCAACCTCCTGGAGGGCTACCGGTTGCGGTAATGACCGGTAAAGATACGATTATGAGGATTTGTAAGAAGGAGAAGAAAGAATTTCATTCTTAAGAATTTTAGATAAATTTGATTTTGTAACTGATTTTTTTATATATGAGTAGTTGATGAGAGAAGAAGTAATTAATAGCTAATCATAGTCTAAATGGAGGATATGATTAATAAGGAAATATAAAACTACTTTAAAAAATATATAGAGTAAATTGGATAAACCTGGTATAATAAAATGCAGAAAGTTAAGTATTTATCTAATGTTCTCATTATTAATATGATACATTGATATGTTTTTAACAGGTGAATTGAGACATCAGTTCACTTGTTTTAATATTATAGTGTTCCTATAAATACCAATGGATTTATGAGACGTTTAATATGAAGTTAGGAGGAAGCTTTGAATGTCCACGAATGTACTAGAACTTTTCGATCAACTAACCGCCAGATGGTTCACCCAAGCACTGGGTTCTCCAACGCCGGTACAAGAAGTTGCTTGGCCTGCTATTGCCGTGGGTAAACACACCTTAGTATCTGCACCGACAGGAACCGGTAAGACACTGTCGGCTTTTTTGGTGTTCATCGATCAGTTAAAAGCACAGGCTCGGGCAGGCACCTTAAAGCAAGAGCTTCAATTGATTTATGTCTCACCCCTAAAATCCCTTGCCGGTGATATTAGGGAAAATCTTAGGAAACCTTTAAATGGGATTTTTGAAGAAGAAAGAAAGGACAGTGTTAATACAAAAAGTACACCCTTTGATTTAAATATAGCGATCCGTACCGGTGATACTCCCCAAAAGGATCGCAGGCGGATGATAAAAACGCCACCTCATATATTGATAACTACACCGGAATCCTTGTATCTGATGTTAACCAGCCTGTCAGGTCAGAAGATTCTCAATACGGCTAAGGCAATCATTATTGATGAACTTCATGCCATAATCGATTCCAAACGGGGAGCTCATCTGATGCTTTCCATTGCCCGGTTGGACAAGTTGTGTCCCCAGCCACTTCAACGGATCGGGCTTTCTGCCACGATTGAACCTCTGGAGAAAGCGGCGGAATACTTGTCACCGGAGAAGGTAACCATCGTAGCACCTAAGATGCACAAGAAGGTTGAACTGGCAGTTACAAGCATCTGGCCGGACCATTCTGTTGTTCATAGGGATTCTGTCTGGCATGAGTTGTCAAGGACTGTTTATGATCATTGTATGGGTGCGAACAGCGTCATAGCTTTCGTAGATGGACGGGCCTATGCTGAGAAATTAGCCTACTTTGTCAATCAACTGGGTGGAGATGGTTTTGCCAGAACCCATCATGGCAGCTTATCCAAAGAACAGCGTTATGAAGTGGAGGAAGCCCTTCGTAATGGTCAACTTCGTCTTCTATGTGCAACCTCTTCTATGGAGCTGGGAATTGATGTGGGGGATATCGACCAGGTGTTTCAGATTGGATGTCCCCGGTCTATATCAAGTACACTACAACGATTAGGACGGGCCGGACATAATCCGGGTCGTGTTAGTGTTATGCATATATTTCCGCGGTCTGCCTCGGAAGGACTTTATAGCGGTCTGACCGCAGAGGTAGTTAGAAACGGTGGAATAGAATATTGCCGTCCGCCTAAATTATGCCTGGATGTACTGGCGCAACACCTGGTTTCAATGGCTACGGGTGATGGCTATAGCCTGGAGGAAGTAATGGAGCTTTTACCCCGGGCATATCCTTTTAAGGATTTGACTTTGGAGGATGTCAGGGATGTCTTAAGTATGCTGGCCGGAGATTATGAACATGCGCAGGATGTTCCGGTTCGTCCAAGAATCTTATATGACCGCATCCATGACCGGGTGGAGGGAGATCCCTACAGCCGTATGTTAGCCATATCGGCAGCAGGTACAATTCCGGACATGGGCTTATATACGGTAAAAACGGAAAATGGAGTAAAGCTTGGTGAGCTGGATGAAGAGTACGTTTTTGAAGCCAAAATCGGTGATAAATTCATGCTGGGCTCTTTTGCTTGGAAGATATGTAGTATTCAGAAGGATTCGGTTATTGTAACACAAGCTAATAACATAGGTGCAAGACCTCCTTTCTGGAAAGGGGAAAAGAAGGGAAGAGCGTTACAGACTGGTATTGCCTTTGGTAAGATACTTCGAAGACTTGGGAATGCCCATGAGACAGATTCTCTTTTGCAGGTACTATGTGAACTGGGTCTGGATGAAATCTCTGCGGTCAATGCACAGGGATTTTTACAGAGACAGTTAGATGTTACCGGAGTATTGCCCGATGATCGAACTATAATAGTAGAACATTATCGTGATGAGACAGGAAACCATCAGATGATGGTGCATTCTGTGTTTGGAAGACAGGTAAATGAACCTCTGGCTATCCTTACCCATGTGGAGGCAAAACGTCGTCTGAACACCAATGTCAGTTTCTTTGATGATGATGACGGCTTTCTTCTATTTCCCTATGGGGAGTCCCCATTACCGGAGGGGTTATTGCAAACCATAGCTCCGGAAAAGGCAAAGCCTGTGTTAGAAGCATTGCTGCCTGCGACTCCGACTTTTAATATGACCTTTCGCTATAATACAGCAAGGGCACTGATGATGGGTGTAAGAAAGGCAGGACGACAGCCCTTATGGGTACAGCGGCTTCGCAGTGCACAGATGCTGGATACCTTAGTTACCTATAAAAATCATCCGCTTATTAGGGAAACTAGGCGGGAATGTCTGGAGGATTATTGGGACTTAGCCGGAGTGGAATATGTATTAAACGGAATAAGATCAGGAGCAATCACGGTATGTGAAATGCATCTTGAGAAACCTTCACCCATGTCGTTACCACTCAGGCAGCAGACAGAAGCTACCATGATGTATGATTATACGCCGACACCTTCCAGCATTCACTATGCAGCTGAGGAGGCGCTTAAACAGACACAGATGATTGCCCCATCTCCGGAACAGCTGGCTTTAGTCTCTGAACGAACCCATCTTCCCGAGGATGAGAAACAATTACACTCACTATTAATGATAGAAGGGGATTTAATTGCAGGAGAACTGGAGGTTCCAATTGACTGGTTAGAAAACCTGGCGCATAAGGAGCAAGTCAAATATATTGAACCCGGATTATGGATTGCGGCAGAGCATGAAAAAGAGTATGAAGCTGCGTTTGTTCAGGAAGATCTGGAAGCTAGAAAGCATATCGTTCGTCGTATGTTGCGATATCGTGGCGCACAGACACCGGAACAGGTAGGAGAACGTTATTTATGGACAGATGGTAGGGTAAAGGAGATACTCACTGCTCTTAATCAGCAGGAGAGTATCGTTGAATACGACGGACTTTACTATCATGCCAAGCTATACAACCGGGCAAGACTGGAAACCATAAAAAATCGTCGTAGTCAGATAAAAACCCTTCCATCTGAGCGTTACGCCGCGCTTATGACAAGCCGTGTACGTATCATAGCACCGGTTAATGAACAGCTGGAAAAATCCATGAAGCTATTATGTGATCAAGCATTTTCACCGGATATGTGGGAGAATATCTTACTGCCTGCGCGGGTAAAGGGTTATCGGTCAGAGTTAATAGACACCTTTCTTTCCCAGGGGAATTTGTTTTGGAAGATCACACCGGATTCGGGAATAAGTTTTCATCGGTATGATGACATCGATTGGGATTCGGATCTTTCAGAGGTGGCAGATACTTTGGAGGAAAATGAAAAAATTATATATGAGGCTTTGCTAAAACGGGGCGCCAGCTTTATGCAGAGACTTTCCGGTCTTTTAGAAGGGGTATCTCCCTATGATACTCTGCTTAATCTTGCTGAAAAAGGTTTGGTATACGCAGACAGCTTTGTACCTGTTCGCCAATGGATGAACCGGGATAAATTAAATAAAGGTACCGCAAAGCAAAGAGTGATGGCAAGGACAAAGGTGTTGACCTCCGGACGTTGGGAAATTGCCCGTCCGCTTCTTAAACCAACCGCTGAAGAGCAGCTGGAGCGTTTGTTTGACCGGGTAGTTATCTTATGTCGTGAGACCATACAGGGTCTTTCTTGGGGGAGAGCCTTGGAGATACTGCGTATCTGGGAATATACCGGAAGGGTAAGAAGGGGATATTTTATCGAAGGATTATCGGGAGTTCAGTTTATTCGTGATAAGGACTTTGCTGGTACGATGGCATTCCTTGAGAATCCTCCAAAGGATATTATTTGGTTAAATGCTGTTGATCCGGTACAGCCTTGGGGAAAAAGCCTTCTTCATATGCAGGACAGATCATTTATCAGTGTAGCAGGAACCGCAGTCGCCTTATGTTCCGGAGCGCCTGTTGCAGTGTTAGAACGTCAGGGTAAAGTACTTCGGTTGTTTGATACATCCTCCTTATCGGAGGTAATGCGTAATTTTGCCGATGATTACAATAGACGACGTATCTTTCCGACTCAAAACCGAATTACAATAAAGGAATACCCTATTGAAGCGGCTGAAGCACTCGCCGGCGCCGGTTTTAAACGGGAGATGCAGGATTATGTGTTATATCGGGGAATTATATAAGATTGTCAACTGTATTATAATGATATTCATCGAAGATATCTATGCATTATAAATAGGTGTGCAGATATATAGAAATAAAAAGATACTAATAATTAATCTTCTGTTGTTGACCTGCTACTTATGATATCTTACGGTAAGAAAACTAAAAAATAATTGAAGTATTAGATTAAGTATATTTAAAATTTAACGATAGATGAAATGATTTCATAACTGAAAGGGGAAAACATATGATAGCAGTATTAGGAGCTTCGATTTTTGGTATCGCAACCATTATTTATATTCTTTTAGCCTTAGGACTTCCCTTAGGCGAATTTGCATGGGGTGGTAAATACAAGGTATTACCAACGAATTTTAGAATCATTTGTGCTGTATCGGTGGTTGTTCAATTATTTGCAATCATGATTATACTGCAAACAGGAGGTATTATACCTTTAGTATTCACTAAGAAAGTAACAACTATGATTTGTTTTTTCTTTGCAGCTTATTTATCACTTAACTCTATTATGAATGCGCTGTCGAATAGTAAGAAAGAAAGATATATCGTTACGCCTCTTTCTGTTACATCTGCCATATGCTTTTGGATTACGGCTCTTCAGGTATAAGAAGCGTAGTAATACTAATTCATAGTAACATTCTTATGGGGACATATCCCTATAGGAATGTTACTTTATTTATGTTTCGCTTTATTTGATTACCCATGTATTAATTTTTAATAATAATAAAATAATATATTGACATTTATCTATATGATGGTTATTATAAACATATAGATAATGTTCTATATAGATGATGTTCTATGTGAGTGAAATCACATATGACAAAATCATATTGATAACATGGATTCTCTTACCATAAATATTATTATGAAAATATTTACAAAAACATGATATTGTTAGAACTAAATTGATCTTAAAATATGAAAACGGATAATATTATGACTCTACCGTCAGTATTAAGTAAGAAATTTAATATATTTTCATTAACGGGAGGTGAATAAAGTGGAAACTGAGATTAAGTTTGTACCGATTTTTAAAGCTTTGGCAGACGAAACAAGACTAAAAATTGTGGAAATGCTATCCTGTGGGGAATTATGTGCCTGTGATATATTAGAATCATTTCAAATCACACAACCTACCTTATCCTATCATTTAAAAATATTAACTGACAGCGGAATTATTAATGGGCGAAAAGAAGGCTCATGGATAAGATATAGCATTAATGAAGAGATTGTTACAAGTGTAAATGAATATTGGACAAATATTACAACAGATCATAAAGACTGTATTTGTCATAATCGCAAGGAGGTAGGAATATGCGAATAGTTATCATTGGAGCAGTAGCAGCCGGTACATCCGCTGCGGCGAAGGCCAGAAGAAATAATGAGGAAGCAGAAATTCTTATTTATGAAAAGGATCGTTTTATTTCCTATTCCGGATGTGGAATGCCCTATTATATAGGGAATGAAGTAGGCAGTGTAGAGGAACTTACCCCACGGGATCCGGGATTTTTTAAAAGCAAATATAATGTGGATATACTAACTTTACATGAGGTATTATCGATTGACCCGGAAAACAAATCCCTAGAGGTTAAGAATTTAACATCCGGTGATGTGTTAACAGATCATTATGATAAATTAGTAATTGCAACAGGGGCCTCAGCGGTCTTACCTCCCATTAAAGGTGTGGACGAGAAGCATGTTTTCACCTTAAGAAACATTAATGATATGATTAAAATTAAGAATTATATGAATGATAACCAACCGAAAACTGCTGCGATTATTGGTACCGGTTTTATTGGGTTGGAGGTATGTGAAAATCTAAAGGGTCTTGGTATGGAGATTACATTAGTAGAGAGACTTCCTCAGGTTACACCGGGACTTGATGGTGATATGGCAATTTATGTTGAGGACCATCTTAAGAAAAATGGCATTACCGTATTAACAGGCATATCCGCTAATGAAATAACCAAAAGTCAGGTCATATTGTCTGACGGTAGTAAAATCAAAGCAGACTTGGTACTTCTATCAACGGGGGTTCGGCCTAATATTGAACTGGCAAAACAGGCTGGAATTCAACTTGGTGTAACCGGTGCAATTCAAGTTAATGAACAAATGCAGACGAACATAAAGGATATCTATGCATGCGGAGACTGTATCCAACAATTTCATGTCGTAACCGGCAACCCTATCTATCGTCCGATGGGCTCCACTGCCAATAAAACAGGAAGAATTGCAGGTGATAATATGACCGGAGGAGATCTAACCTATAGAGGCAGTCTGGGAACCGGTATTTTTAAAATCTTTGATATGACAGTGGCCCAGACAGGATTATCCGAGAGGGAAGCAAGAGAGCTAGGTTATGAGGTTACTGTCTGTCATAATATTAAGCCGAATAAACCTGAGTATTTAGGTGGTAAAGAACTGGTAATCAAAGGAATAGCAGATAAGGTTAGCGGAAGATTATTGGGGGTACAAATTGTGGGATATGAAGGTGTCGATAAACGAATCGATGTATTTATAACTGCCATTACTTTCAAAGCCAAAGTAGAAGATCTGTTTCATCTGGATCTAGCCTATGCACCTCCATTTTCAACAACGAAGGACCCTGTTATGTATACGGGTATGATACTGGATAATGCTATTAACAAAGGCAGGAAGCTGATAACAGCAGGAGAACTGGATCAATTGATTAAGTCAGGAGAGAATTATGTTCTTGTAGATGCAAGGGCTACGGCGCAGTATGAAAAGGCTCATGTCCCCACGGCTAAGAATATACCTCATGGGAAGCTTAGGGATTCTATTACGCAATTGAATCAGGATACGGTTGCAGTTACTTATTGTAATAAGGGTGTTACAGGTAATGCAGCACAAAATATCTTAATGAATAAAGGCTTTAAGGAGGTTTATAATCTGTCCGGAGGTCATAAACATTACAGTAGAACTAATATGAATAATAATGAGCAGTAGACCTATAATTAATATCAATTAGAAGAAAACTCCTACTGATATAAGATTATGTAGCAAGCTGATCTCAGTGAAAGTACAATTTTCAACGTAATTAAAATGTAACCAAAGGAACTATCCGTCATATTATATGCATATATGCTCATATAAAGTTATATAAGGATAAGTTCTTAGGAAAGGAGTCTCTTGAAAGGTTATCAATAGGACTACTGGCAGAAAGGTGGTGTCACAGGTGATTGATATTTTTAAAGCACTGTCAGAGGAAAGCAGGTTAAGAATTTTAGCCTTGCTTATGGATAGGGAGCTATGTGTCTGTGAGATCGAGGCCAGCTTAAATATGTCACAATCCAATGCATCCCGACAATTAGCAATACTTAAAAATAGTGACATCTTAGATGTTAATAAAAAAGCACAATGGGCATATTACAAAATAAGTGAGGATTTTATACAAAAACATCGGGAACTATATCAGTATTTACGTGTAAGGTTAAAAGAAATACCAACCTATCATAAAGACATAGATGAATGTGAAAAATGTTGTAAGCAGAATTTATGTTCCAACATAAGAAATGAAAATGAATTATAATGAATATAAAAATATTATACTAGGAGAGAATGAGATGAGTAATGAAAAATCAAACACAATAGGTTTCTTTTCAAAATATTTAACCCTATGGGTTGCAATCTGTATGATTGTTGGGGTATTGATTGGTAAGTTTCTACCTTTTATACCGGAGTTTTTTGATCGATTTGAATATGCCGAGGTATCCATACCTACGGCGATCTTAATATGGGTTATGATTTATCCGATGATGATGAAGGTAGACTTCCAAAGCATTAAGAATGTCGGTAAAAGCCCTAAGGGATTATATATTACCTGGGTTACAAATTGGCTGATTAAACCTTTTACTATGTACGGAATAGCATCACTATTTTTCTATATTATTTTTAAAGGCCTAATTCCTGCAGATCTTGCGAAAGATTATTTGGCCGGAGCAGTATTACTGGGTGCTGCCCCTTGTACAGCCATGGTATTCGTATGGAGTCAGTTGACCAAGGGGAATCCTGCTTATACTGTAGTTCAGGTAGCTACCAATGATTTAATTATTTTGATAGCATTTATTCCTATCGTTAAGTTTTTACTTGGTGTCAGCGATGTACCGGTTCCTTGGGATACATTAATTATATCCGTTGTACTATTTGTAGTAATCCCGTTAACTGCGGGTATATTAACAAGAATATTGATGACCAGAAGCAAAGGGTTAGAATATTTTGAAAATTCGTTTTTGCCCAAATTTGATAACATTACAACCATTGGATTGCTTTTAATGTTAATACTGTTATTCTCCTTCCAAGGTGAAGTAATATTGGGGAATCCTCTTCATATTATCCTAATAGCGATACCGTTAATTATCCAAACCGTCCTCATCTTCTTTGTCGCCTATATACCGGCAAAGCTACTTAAGTTAAATCACGGTATAGCAGCACCGGCAGGGATGATCGGAGCTTCTAATTTCTTTGAACTGGCGGTTGCCGTTGCTATTGCATTATTTGGCATGGAATCTCCCGTGGCCCTGGCTACCACGGTGGGTGTGTTAGTAGAGGTACCTGTCATGCTAATGCTTGTGAAGTTTGCTAACAATACGAGACACTGGTTTCCGAAAGCAGAACACTAGAATTTATAAAAATTCATTATAATACCTATATTAATGCCAATAACACTAAGGATTAAATAAAATGACATAAAATTAATATATCTTAAAATGTCACGATAGAAACTGGTAATATATTTCATAACAAAAAGCAGCAAATATGTATATAAACAAAAACCAAATAACACAAATAATACAGAAATAAGATATGTTAGGAGAGCGTTTAAAATGAAAAAAATGCAGATATTTGAACCGGCAATGTGTTGCTCCACGGGATTATGCGGTGTAGGTGTGGATCCGGAACTCTTAAGAATATCAACTGTTCTCAATACGATGGAAAAAAACGGTGTAAAAGTGGATCGTTTTAATTTGTCAAATTCGCCTCAGGAGTTTGTTACCAATAAGGTAGTTAATGATTTTATTAAAATCGAAGGGGTGGAGGCATTACCGATAACTGTTTTAGGTGAGGAGATTGTAATCAGCGGAAGATATCCAAGGAATGAAGAATTTATTGAATTGTTAAATATACCTATGAGTTATGTTGGAGAACAATCAAGGGAAGAAAAAGCAGCTGCAAGTGACGGTGTAGAAGGTTGTTGTACAGAAGATAATTGCTGTACGGAGGGTGATTGCTGTTCAGATAATAGCAGTAGCGCAGATGATAACTGCTGTACAGAGGGTGATTGCTGTTCGGATAATAGCAGTAGCGCCGTAGATAACTGCTGTGTAGAGGATGATTGCTGTTCGGATAATAGCAGTAGCACAGAAGATAACTGTTGTTCAGATGATAGTTGTTGTTCCGGAGGTTGTTGCTAGAAAATTATTAATAACATTATCAGCCTTTTAACGGTGAAATAAAATAAAACAGTGGAATATTAAATCGAATGATATAGCATGCTCTACGAAGGTTTTTTTAGAAAGGAATGTTAAATAGTGACAGAATTTAATCCACAGAAAATAGAATTAACGAAATATCTCTTTTATACCGGAAAAGGTGGTGTTGGTAAGACTTCAACAGCCTGCGCCACCGCTGTTACACTGGCGGATCATGGGAAAAAGGTATTGTTAATAAGTACCGACCCGGCTTCGAATCTGCAGGATGTCTTCGATATGGAGCTTACGAATAAAGGAACACCCATCAAAGAGGTTCCGAATCTGGTGGTGGCCAATTTAGATCCAATTGAGGCTGCGGCTGAGTATCGGGAAAGTGTGATAGCCCCCTATAGAGGATTATTACCTGAGGCTGTACTTAACAATATGGAGGAGCAATTATCCGGATCCTGTACCGTTGAAATCGCAGCTTTTAATGAATTTTCTAAGTTTATTACGGATAAAGCTATTCAAAAGGATTATGATCATATTATTTTTGATACCGCGCCTACCGGTCATACTCTTAGAATGTTACAGTTACCTTCTGCCTGGAGTAATTTTATCAGTGAAAATACCCATGGAGCCTCCTGCTTAGGACAGCTTTCAGGACTTGAAGATAAAAAAGAAATATATAAAAATGCGGTAAAAACCTTATCCGATTCCACGCTTACTACATTGGTATTAGTTTCAAGACCCGAAGAAACACCGCTTAAAGAAGCTATGAGAGCATCGAAGGAGCTTTCGGATATCGGAGTTAAGAACCAAGTAATGCTATTAAATGGTGTATTATCTTCCTATGACGATAAGATCTCGGAAAGCCTTTATAAGAAACAACAAAAAGCGATTCGTACGATGCCTGAGGGTCTGAAGGATATCGTTATATATGTTGTTCCTCTAAGAGCCTATAACATAACCGGATTAGAAAATGTTAGAGCACTACTAACAAAGGATACCTATGATATACAAACAGAAACGCTTCATACCTCATCCATTCCCGAATTAAAGAATGTAATTAACGATCTTTTAGTAACTGAGAAAAAAGTAATATTTACGATGGGTAAGGGAGGAGTCGGTAAAACAACCATAGCAGCTTCTATTGCGTTGGGCCTGGCAAAACAGGGTAAAAAGGTACATCTTACTACAACAGATCCGGCTGCCCACTTAAAATACGTTGTTGATGAAACCACCAGTATTACTATGAGTCATATTGATGAAAAAAAGGAGCTTAGAAAGTACCAGGAGGAGATTCTTTCCAAGGCCAGAGAAACCATGTCTGAGGAGGACTTAGCTTATATAGAGGAAGATTTAAAGTCACCCTGTACACAGGAGATAGCTGTTTTCAGAGCCTTTGCTGAGGTGGTAGAAAGGGCAGAGGACCAGATTGTTGTCATCGATACTGCCCCTACCGGTCATACACTTTTATTACTGGATTCCACCCAGAGTTATCATAAAGAGGTAGAAAGAACGCAAGGGGTTATACCGGAAGCAGTCAGAAAGCTACTTCCAAGACTTCGTAATCCAAAGGAAACAGAAGTAATTATTGTCAGTCTAGCTGAGGCAACACCTGTATATGAGGCAATGCGTCTGGAGGAAGACTTAAAACGTGCACAGATAGCAGTAAAATGGTGGATTATCAATGCCTCCTTTTATCAAAGCAAAACCACCAATCAGCTGTTAGCTGCTAAAGCAAGAAATGAGATAACATGGATTAACAAAGTGGATACCCATACCAAAGGTAATTTTGCTGTGATTCCATGGAGTGCAGAAGATATTAAAGCGGATAGTTTATTAAAATAACCTAGGGTTTCATCTTAAAACTAAGCAAAAATATATGTGAGGTTAAAAAACTGCATTGAAAAGCTAGCGATTAGATAACAAAGGGAGTTTGAAGCAATAATAATACGTTATCAGGATTCGTTTAATATTCAAGTTAATAAAAAAAGAAGATATATAATAGCTACCTGTATTCATTTTACATTAAAATGAAATATATGGTAGCTATTTTTATGCAATCGATGTTATAATAATGAATGGAAAAGGTTAACAGTTAATATCTTTGCAATTCTTCAGTAGGTATTTAATGTATCTTAAGATAATTCTTAACGTATTTTTAGCCGAATTTAATTTATAATCAACCGTACTATATTACAATTAAATTATTAAATTCGTCATCATGGAGGATATTATGAGGATGAAAGGTAAAAAAAATTTCACATTATATTGGATGACAGGAGTCAGTGCTGCCTTAACGGTTCCCATAGCTATTATAATTTTTAAAAAAGTCCAAGCTGGGAATGTGGGAAAAACCGTGATGATCGTATCGGTATTCCTAGTATTATTATTAGCAATAATGTTTTTGTATAAAACCATCTTCGGTGTTACAGTACAGGAGATAACGCAGGAGGCTAAGGTCACCGAGTTAGATCGACTAAATTATACCTTGGAAGAATATCAGAAAAATTATAGGAATGCCCGTCTTAATCAATGTATCGATATGGTGAACAAGCAGGTGGATCGATTTAATAGACGTAAGAACGTGTTGTTTCAAGTAGCCGATATGGATGAAAATGAAGTTGACGCCAGTGCGTTAGGTGAACTGGTAGAGACCGTGGAAGATGCACTAATCATCAATGTTGAAAGAATTGTTAACAGGGTAAAAATATTCGATGATGAAGGGCTTCCGGATAATATAAAACAGCACATTTCTTATATTGAGGAACAGATACATAAGATTAATGATGTTTTAACGGAATACGAAACATTAATAACCGAAACCTCACGAATGGGAGAGATTAATGAGGATACAGATATCAGCAAGCTAAGAGATGTTGTTAATGCCATGAAAAGTCTTCGTACGGACCAAGAGAATGAGATAGAAGAACTGGCAAGCAAATATGAGGAGGAGGGTTTATAAATTGAGTAAGCAAAATATAATTAAATTTGTTGCAGGAATAGCAATTGTTTTTGCACTGGTATTAATCATTGTAACAGTGCTAAGTTCAGGGGGAACTAAACTTAAGGATAAAGATTTAGAAGCCTATAACAGCAAAAATCTGAATGAAAAAATAGAGTATCTTACCAATAAAATACAGATCAATACGAATGATCCAAGAAAAGCTTCCATTGAATTAACTCCAACATCACTTTATGATGAATTACCGAATATTGATAAATATCCTCTAGTAGTTGAGGGTGATGGAGACATTGATATAGAGATATTTGCCAGTCCGGAAAAGTCAGGTAAGGGAATGGATGGATGGATTGTCGAAGTAGCAGAGAAATTCAATTCACAAGGGTATAACATTGACGGTAAGACAATCTCAGTATCAGTTCGAAACATTGCTTCGGGTCTTGGAGCCGATTATATCATAGCGAATAAGCATTTACCCGACGCATTCTCACCCTCATCAGCTTTGTGGGGTAACTTAATTAATGCCCAGGGCGGTGAAGTAACGCTTGTATCAGAAAGACTGGTGGGTAATGTAGCAGGCATTCTTGTAAATAAGAGTACTAAGGATAAGCTGGAGACTAATTACGGTAAGGCTGATATGCAGGCTGTGTTAGAAGCGGTAAAAAAGAACGAAATGGTTATGGGCTATACCAACCCCCTTGCCAGTTCTACAGGGCTTAACTTTCTACTAAATACACTATATTATAGTGATTCGGCCAATCTGTTAAGTGAGAAAGCCAAAGAGGGGTTTACTGAGTTTCAGAATAATGTTCCTTATGTAGCGTATACCACGATGCAGATGAGAGAAAGTGCAGCCTCCGGTAAATTGGACGGTATGGTAATGGAATATCAGACCTATGTAAATGACGGCGAATTATCAAAATATGAATTTGTTCCCTTTGGAATTAGACATGATAATCCCTTATATGAAGTTGGCACATTGAATGAGGATAAAAAAGCAGTATTAGATATGTTCAAGGAATATTGCTTAAATGAGGACAATCAGGATTTAGCTTCCGATTATGGTTTTAACGGACTTAACAGCTATCAAAATGAGAAATATGATACTATGGGTGGAACTGTATTACAGGCACTACAGTTATGGAAAGAGAATAAAGACGGTGGTAAAGAGATTATAGCCGTGTTTGTTGCTGATGTAAGCGGAAGTATGGATGGGGATCCGATTAACCAGTTGAAGAAGAGTCTAATTAATGGAGCACAATATATTAACGATAATAATTATGTGGGTTTAGTAAGCTACAGTTCGGATGTAACCATAGAAGTTCCGATTAGAAAGTTTGATCTTAATCAAAGAGCTTATTTTCAAGGGGCTGTCGAAGACCTACGGGCAGTCGGAGGCACCGCTACTTATGATGGTGTTACGATTGGAATTAATATGTTATTAGAGGCGAAAGAAGCGAATCCTCAGGCAAAAGTAATGTTATTTTTACTCAGTGATGGGGAAACCAATGAAGGAAATTCGCTTGATTATGTAGAACCCGTAATCAGTGAAAGCGGTATTCCGATCTATACCATTGGATACAATGCGAATATTGATGCTTTGCAGACGATATCGAATATCAATGAGGCCTCCAGTATCAATGCGGATTCAGATGATGTCATCTATAAGATTAAGAATCTGTTTAATGCACAGATGTAAATAAACTGGTAATTGGATGGTAAAAGGAGTTGTTTCATAATAACTGATTAAATTAAGAAGGAACTACAGAAGTCATATCCGTATTAATTAAATCTTTTATATATGAAATAACTCCTTATTTATATGTGTAGAGACAAAAGCACTTATGTTATATAATCTATTCTCACATTGTATTATTTGCCTATATGAGGATGATTAATATAAAGTCAGCTATATTTATATTATAAAAAACAAGTTGTTTTCATGTGCGTACAAGTTGTAAAATATAATTGGATAGGTTTATTTTAGTAGGACCGTGTAATCGGAGAAATGAGGTTAAATATGTCTATTATACAAAAATCCAATGAATTAAAGAAAGAGATAGAGGCTATATTTAATGAAATTAAACTGACAGAAACAATAAAAGAATTAGGAGATAAAAATCCACTTATAACACAGCGTTTGGGCGCAGACCCTTATGCAATTGTTTATAATGACAGGGTTTATATTTATATGACCGGTGATATCATTGAATATGATGAAGAAGGTAAGTGTACGAATAACACCTATAGTAAGATAAATACATTAAATGTAATCTCTTCAGCAGATCTGGTTAACTGGACGGATCACGGTGCAATTAAAGCAGCGGGCAAAGAAGGTGCAGCGAAATGGGGTAATAATTCCTGGGCACCTGCCGTTGCTTATAAAAACATAGAAGGAAAAGATAGATTTTTTATCTATTTTGCTAATGGAGGGAATGGCATCGGAGTGCTAACCTCAGATAGTCCAATCGGACCGTTTGTTGATCCCTTGGGACATGCTCTGGTGTCAAGATCAACGCCAAACTGTGCGGATGTAACCTGGTTATTTGATCCGGCTGTATTCGTAGATGATGATGGAACAGGCTATTTATATGTCGGTGGCGGAGTTCCGGAAGGGAAGCATGCGAATCCAGGCACCGGTCGGGTTGTTAAGCTAGGGGATGACATGATAAGTTTAGCAGGGGAGCCTGTAAGTATGGTGGATATCCCTTATCTTTTTGAGGATTCTGGAATTAATAAGATTGGCAACACCTATTATTATACCTATTGCTCTAACTTTAACGTGGATGAGGAAGCTACAAAAACGTTGGGATTCAAAAATGGTGAGATCATATATATGACAAGCAGCAATCCGATGGGACCTTTTACATTTCGGGGATCAATTTTACGAAATCCTGGAGAATTCTTCGGGTGCTATGGTAATAATCATCATTGTATGTTTGAATTTAAAGGCCAATTTTATATAGCATATCACACTCAGATACTGGAGAAACGGCTTGGAATATCAAGCGGATACCGTTGTACCCATATTGATCCTGTCACTGTAAAGAAAGACGGCTCAATTGAACCAATCACAGCGACTGAAAAGGGTGTTAAGCAGGTGCAAAGCCTTAATCCTTTTAAGCAAACAGAAGCTGTAACTATAGGAACCATGGGTGGCATTAAGACCTCTCTTTTAGAAGAGAATGGTGAGAATAGCGGTACAGGTAATATGATTGTAACCGAGCCTCATACCGGTGATTGGATAGCTGTTTATGGTGCGGATTTTGGGAATGAGGGTGCGACACGTTTTAAAGTCAATATTAAACCTTCTAAGTTTAAGTCTGGTGCGATTCAAATCCGTCTTGATAATCTGACCGGACCGGTGGTTGGATATGTAAAGATTGAAGCGGAAGATAATGATGGATTTCAGGAATATACAACAGAACTGCTAACAAAAGTAACAGGTGAGCATGACCTTATATTTATCTTCTATGGAGAAAATTATGAAATAAAGAATTGGTATTTTTCATAGTAATAATAGGTTATTCCAGATATATTGAAAAGCAGTTTCTAAAAACTCTAATTGATTGGTCTGAGAGGATAGAAATTGAAAAAATAACACTAACCTTAATCGATGCAAATCCAATTTATCAACGTTATGATTTTATTCAAGAAGGATTGTTAATACAAGATAGATTACATAAAGACGTGAAATATTATAAAACAATGATCATGTCAAGGTTTTGAAATGTATTATTAAGGAAGGCTGAAGTTATTATGAGAGATAATAATCCAATCATATGGGCGGACTTTCCGGATCCCGATGTAATTCGTGTTGATGATACTTACTACATGATAAGCACAACGATGCATTTTATGCCGGGTGGTATTATTTTACGCTCATATGATTTGATACACTGGGAAATCGCTACCTATGTGTATGATGTACTGGATGATACCTCTGGACAAAGGCTTGAGGAAGATCAAAATATCTATGGAAAAGGTATGTGGGCAGCATCCCTTCGTTATCATAAAGGCACTTATTATGTGTGTTTTGTAGCAAACGATACGAAAAAGACCTATTTATATCAGGCAGATGATATTATGGGGCCATGGAAAAAGCAATATATTGAAGGCTTTTATCATGACTGTTCCTTACTTTTTGACGATGATGGGAAAGTCTATATTGTATATGGCAATACACAAATTCATCTTACTGAGCTAAAGGCAGATTTAACCGGACCGATGTCTTGTGGATTAGATAGAATTATAATAAAGGATGAAGAAGATGTAACTTTAGGCTATGAAGGAGCCCATATATATAAAATAAATGGAAAATACTATGTATTCTTAATCCACTGGTTGGCAAAAGGCTCTAAAAGAAGAGTAGAGGCATGTTTTGTGTCAGATTCCTTGGAAGGGGATTTTAAAGGAAGAGATATACTGGATGATGATATGAATTATTATAATGCCGGTGTAGCCCAAGGAGGAATTGTTGATACACCGGAAGGGCTTTGGTATGCTATGCTCTTCCAAGACCACGGTGCCATAGGTCGAATCCCGGTACTGGTTCCGGTAAAATGGAAAGATGATTTTCCGGTATTCGGAGTAGAGGGAAAAGTACCTCATAGGCTTGAGATTAGTAATACAAGACCGGATTATAGATATGAAGCCTTGGTAGATAGTGATGATTTTCATTATGTAGCGGATGAGCAGGGACATATCAACTTAAAGAAGGTATGGCAATGGAATCATACGCCAAATCATGATTTATGGTCAGTGATTCAAAAACCAGGTGCTTTGCGACTACATTCCGGTAAACTAAGCCCGAATGTTGTACAAGCTTCTAATACCCTGACGCAAAGGATGATAGGGCCTACTTGTGAAGCTACGGTAACTGTGGATGGAAGTGGATTAAAGGATGGAGATTATGCCGGAATCTGTGCTTTGCAGGGCTGTTATGGTTTGATAGCCCTTACAAGGAATGCAGGAAAATATGAGCTGGTGATGATTGCAAAGGAGTTAAATCCGGAGGAAAGTATCTGGGGAGAACCCGAAGGAGATAGAAAGCCAGGCAGAGAATACGAAAGAATATCGATCAATAATACTAAGGTTACGCTGAAGGTCCGTGCTAATTTCATGCAGAATGTTGATGAAGCTTATTTTTATTATCAGAAGAATGAGAAGTGGTATAAACTGGGTATTACTCATAAGCTACACTTTAGATTAGATCATTTCGTGGGTTGCCGTGTAGGATTATTCTTATTTTCTACAGAAGAAACAGGCGGTATCGCTGACTTTGAACAATTTATATATCAGATATCATAATCGAAAAACATTTAAATTTATTAGATAACACAAGAAAATGCTGCTTGCTGTTGTTAATAGGAGGATTAGAATGAATCAAATAGAAAACAGCAGACCCTTATCATTAAAAAATGTTAAAATAATAGATTATTTTTGGAAAAAGGAATTGGAGCTAATTAGAAATGAAGTGATACCATACCAGTGGAAAGCTCTTAATGATCAAATCGAAGGGGCAAATCCCAGCTTTTGTATGCATAATTTTAAAGTTGCCGGTAAAATCCTTGGAAAAAAATCAGAGAAAGGTAAGGATTATATAGCAAATACCTATCCTACAGATGTTTTTGTACCGATGCCGGAGGATATGGATCATTTGGAGGATCGTTTCTACGGTTTTGTGTTTCAGGACAGTGATTTTTATAAATGGATTGAGGCAGTAGGCTATTCTCTGATTCAATATCCTGATCCGCAATTGGAGCAGTTGGCAGACCAGGCAATTGATATTGTATGTGCGGCGCAACAACCGGATGGTTATCTGGATACTTATTATATTATCAATAACCCAGAACATATCTTTACTGATCTATGTAGTTATCATGAATTATACTGTTTCGGACATCTTGCAGAAGGAGCGGTCGCTTATTATCAGGCAACCGGTAAGGATAAGTTATTAAAAGCTGCTCAAAGATACGCAGATTACATTACCTCAAGGATTGGACCGGAGGAGGGTAAGCTTAAGGGGTATCCGGGACATGAAATTGCCGAGATGGCATTGGTTCGCTTATATGAACAGACATCAGAGGATAAGTATCTTAAACTTAGTAAATATTTTATTGATGAAAGGGGGAAGAGACCCTATTACTTCGATATTGAAAAGAAAAAAGAGATGACGGAGGGAGATACCTCCCTACGGTATCACTATCATCAGGCACATCTGCCGGTCAGAGAACAAGAGGAAGCAGTGGGACATGCAGTCCGAGCAGTTTATTTGTATTCCGGTATGGCTGACATCGCCCGTATTACAAAGGATGAAATACTTTATGATGCCTGCGAGAAGCTATGGAATAATATAGTGGATAAGAAGCTCTATATTACGGGAGGTATCGGTGGAACTCACATAGGAGAAGCATTTTCTTTTAACTATGATCTTCCGAATGATACGGCCTATGCTGAAACTTGTGCATCCATTGGTTTGATGTTCTTTGCAAGGAGAATGCTTGAGATAAAGCCCGATTCAAAATATGCGAATGTTATGGAGAGAGCCCTATATAACGGTATTTTGAGTGGTATGTCCTTGGACGGTAAAAGCTTTTTCTATGTGAATCCTCTTGAGGTGTTACCGGAGGCATGTCATAAGGATGAGCGAAAGTCCCATGTGAAGCCGGTTAGGCAAAAGTGGTTTGGCTGCGCTTGCTGTCCTCCCAATATAGCCAGATTATTATGTTCCATTGGGTCCTATGCCTATACAGAAACAAACGATACACTGTTTGTTCACCTATATATGGGTAGTCAAATAACCAAAATTTTTGAAAGCAGTGAATTTAACATTAATATCTATTCCAGTTTTCCGTGGAATGGTAAGGTTTCAGTCGAAGTGAAAACGAAATCCGATGCATACTTTACGATTGCATTAAGAATTCCTGATTGGTGTGAAGATTATAAGCTGATTGGTGCACAAAAAGCAGAAAAGTATGTGAAGGACGGATATCTATATATTAAAAAATGCTGGGTAGATGGTGAGTTGATCGAAATAGAATTTCCGATGAAAGTGAAATTCCTTGAAGCTAATCCTCATGTAAGAGAAAATATAGGTAAAGTGGCTGTTATGAGAGGTCCTCTTGTATATTGTATGGAAGAAGCAGATAATGGAAAAGATCTTCATTTGCTTGAACTGTCAGATGAGCCAAAAACAGAAGTTCATTTTGTAGAAAAGATGGGAGAGGATATCGCAGTCATTACTACAGCAGGTAGACGAAGAATAATATCTGATGATAATCTCAATTTATTATATAACGAATATAAGAAACCGATTTATGATAATATAACAATCCAATGGATACCTTATTATACCTGGGCTAATCGTGGGGAAGGTGAAATGAGGGTATGGATTCAAACATAATATTCTTGTAATACAACTTCTGGTAATTATCAATTTTTCATTTTTAACTCCTCTAGGCAATACAGTAAAAAAGTGGTGAATTTTCACCACTTTTTTGCATGTGCAACAACGATCAAAGTTTATCTTAAATTTAGCTTGAGTATTAAATATCTCTCTTTCATAGTTTCGTGGATTCCCGAAGAATTAGTTCCGGTGCTATGATTTTTTGAAGTTGATCCTTATCCGCTTTTGCATGGATAATATCCAGAAGAAGTTTGGCCGCCATCTTACCTAATTCTTCTTTTGGATGATTTACAGAAGTTAGAGGCACACGATTGTTTTCTGCGATAAATGAATTATCGTATCCTACGATAGCGATTTGTTCGGGAACGTTGATACCCAATGAAATCAACTCCTGATATACTGAGTGGGCAATCTGATCATTATAGCATAAGATGCCATCGATTGGTGTTTTATTGTTAATAAATTCCCTTATCATCAGCGAGGGCTTTGTTTTTCGATCTTCTGTGTGGAACATAATAATTCGGTCCGGATCATAAGGAATACCGGCTTCCCTTAAGGCCTTAGTATAGCCTTTATGCCTTTCTTTTCCTTGATAATCATCAATCTTAAAGATACCAATAAGATTTTTCTTTCCGATATCCAGTAAGTGTTTTGTCGCATTGTAAGAACCTTGGATCTCATCCAACAATACATAGGGTTTATCAGAAAAGTGTTGGTAAAGTCCATGGATAAATACATATGGAATATTATATTCATCAAGTTTCTCATACAGATAAATATTACGATTTAATACATCACTTTTACTGGGCTCGATTATGATGCCGTCTATATTCTTATTCAACATATCCTCCAGACATTTTTCCTCCATTCTCTGACTGTTTCCCGTATTCTTTAGGATTATGCTATAACCATTTTTTGATAATACATGATCAATTCCTTTAATTACATGGGGAAATATATAATCAGAAATGTATGTCGTGATCACACCGATGTTATGAGAAGGGGCTTCGCTATGTATATTTTTCGTATAATAGGTTCCTTTTCCATGAATACTGGTAAGGTATCCTTTGTTTACTAAATCTGATATAGCTTTGCGGACCGTATGACGGCTAACCTTATGTTGTTCACATAATTTGTTTTCAGAAGTGATCTTATCGCCAACTTTTATTTTACCTGATAAAATATCATTTTTGATTTCTTCAATGATTTTAGAATATTTCAACTGAGTATTATTAGAACTCATACCTTCATCTCCTTGTTTCCTCATTGTTTTTACATTGTATATTAGCATAAATTCAAGTCTTGGTAAATTTTATTATATCACTGGAAAAACAAGTTGTATAGATGACCGTACAAGTTTTATAATTTATTTGTAACTATTTACGAATTATTACAACTTAAAGTGACTTATATTGATTATTAAGTTCTTATAATTCGTATAGTGGAAAATATATAAGAGGAGGATTTATATGAAACTGAGTGTAAAAAAACTATTGGGGCTTATACTGGCTTCATCTATGACTTTTTCCTTACTTACAGGATGTGGATCAAAAGAAAGTACCGATATTGTCACAGATAAGGATGCTGTGATTACTCAAGCACCTGTTGAAGAAACAGAAACAGAAACCACACCGGAACCAACTCAAGAACCTGCAAAAGATTTAGGCGGAATGGAGATAACGATTGGAAACTGGTGGGAACAGGATCCACCTGCACCGCCGGCAACTCAGCAGGAAGAAGATACCCTCGCATATAGAAATGAAATTATGAAGAAACATAATTTTAATATTAAAACTGTTAATCTTGGTACATGGGGTGAATATCAAGAAATTATGGTTACATCTACGATGTCCGGAGACCCTGCGGCAGATATCTTTATAATGGATACACAGTTTGTTTCAGCACCACTTTCACAAGGATTGCTTTATCCTTTGAATACTTTAGAGAATTTTGATTTTACCGATGAAAAATGGAACCAACAAGTTCTTGAAATGATGAAGCTTGGTGATGATACCTATGGAATGGCTACCGGCAGAATGGAACCTAGATTAGGTGTATTCTGGAATAAGAGACTATTTGAAGAAGCTGGTATTGATCCGGAACTTCCATATGATTTACAGGCAAGTGGAGAATGGACCTGGGAGGCTTTTGAAGAGATGGCCGAGCAGTTAACAAGAGATATCAATAACGATGGTACACCGGATGTATACGGAACTGCAAGCTTTTCTGTCGAATTCTTTAAAGGTGCAGTATTCTCCAATAACGCAAAATTTATCGGTAAAGATGACAGTGGTAAATTCTACAATGCAACAAATGAAGCTAATTTTATAGAAGCCGTACAATGGGCCAGAAGCTTTTTTGATAATGGAACTCATATGCCGGAACCTGAGGGAGCTAACTGGGACTGGTTTATAGCTGCATTTAAAGAGGGTAAGGTTGCGATGCAGGCGGCTGAACAATATAAGGTTGGCACTTGGGCCGATATGCAAGATGATTGGGGCTTTGTTATATTCCCGAAAGGACCTAAGGGCGAAATGATGACGGTATTTAATGAAAATATCGTAGTTATGCCTGTAAGTCTTGAGAAAGAAGACGCAGAAAATATAGCTTTTGCTTATAATCTATTTACAGAAACTACACCGGGCTATGAAGATGTGGATTGGAGAACCAATTATTATGCATCATTCAGAGATGGTAGAGCCGTTGATGAGACATTACCTTTATTCTATGATCCTAAGCACGGAACACTCGATTTAATCAGATTGATTGATGGTATAGATCACGGAGATCTTTTCTTCGATGTTGCCGCTGGAGCAGTTACTCCGGCTGAAGGTATTGAAGCTCTTCAACAAAAATGGCAGTCCTTTATAGATGGCGCAAACGGTGTTGAAACTGAGTAATTTTTCATTATAATTTAAATATGAATTAATAGGGGGTTGTAAAGTTCTCATTCATGAAACTATACAACCCTAATTATTCATTTATTATAAAGGAACTAATTAGCGAAAACGGAGAAGAATTATGGCAAAAAATTATCTGAAATGTGCTATGCTTATATTATGTATGGTTGTATTAGCAGGCTGTCAGAAAGAAACAGGAAAGAATGAAGAAAATAATCCAAGTACGGATATAAATTCAAGTACGAATACAATTTCAAATACAGATAATGAGTTATCACAGAAAGAAACTCTGCCAACGGAAGCTGCAGAGCAATGGAATAGTATGGCAGAGGAAGCCGGAAAAAGCAGAACGAAAGAGCAGCAGTTAACATCGTTTGAGTTTGAGCCCACGATTGAAAATCCATCACTTATGTTTGAGAATATTACTTTATCAGAAAGCTATAAATCAAAATATTTTCATAATCCAATTATGACCCATAAATTTGGAGCAGATCCATTTGCTTTAGTCTATAATGGGAGAGTTTATGTATATATGACCGGTGATATTATCGAAAAATCTGATGGTAAGATTCTTAAGAACTCTTATAGTCAGATTAAGTCGCTCAATCTTATCTCCTCGGATGATTTGGTAAACTGGACAGATCACGGAGAAGTAGTAATTGGAGGGTATCATGGTGTTTCTATGTGGGCGAATAATTCTTGGGCACCGGCAGCTACCTATAAAAACATAAATGGAAAGGATAAATTTTTCTTATATTTTGCCAATTCAGCCAATGGTATCGGTGTATTAACCAGTGATAGTCCAACAGGACCGTTTAAAGATCCCTTGCAAAAATCTTTGGTATCCAGACAAACACCGTTATCTTCTTCAGCGGAAATCCCATGGTTATTTGATCCGGCAGTTTTGGTTGATGATGACGGAAAAGCATATTTGTATTATGGCGGGGGCGTACCGACAGGGAAGGAAGAGATGCCTAATTCTGCCAGGGTTGTAGAGCTTGGTGAGGATATGATCAGCCTTATAGGTACTCCCAAGGTGGTAGAAGCACCCTTTTTCTTTGAGGCAGCTTATATCAATAAAATCGGTGATATCTATTATTATACCTATTGCTCAAATTGGTCAAGTCGAGAAAATGCTGTCGGTGAGCATATACCAGAACCTGCCAACATTATATATATGACCAGTAAAAGCCCAATGGGTCCCTGGGAATATCAAGGTTCCATTTTGGAAAACCCCGGTAAGTTCTTTGGATCCTATGGGAATAATCATCACAGTATTATACAGTTCAATGACAAATGGTATATTTTTTATCATTCCCAGTTATTACAGGATGCCATGGGAATTACAGGTGGATACCGCAGTCCCCATGTTGATGAGGCTATTATTACCCAAGAGGGTGTGATAGAGCCTGTTAAGGCATCTAAGGCCGGAGTTCCACAAATTAAAAGCTTCGATCCATATCAGTTAAATGAGGCTGAGACCTTTGCCTGGAGTGCTGGAGTTTCAACGGTGAAGATTGATGAGATTAGCGAAAACTATGGTGAAGTTAATCAGGCTGTATCTGATATATCAACCGGTGACTGGTTTGGTTTATCAAATGTGGACTTTGGCAATACTGCGCCACATGCTTTTACAGCTAAGGTATCAAGTGAATTAGCCGGTAATGTTATACAAATCAGTCTTGATTCACCGGAGGGTGAGATCATTGGTTATCTGGAGATACCCAATACAGAAAGCGAAGATAAGTTCGTTGAGGTAGCCATTGAAGTCAGTGAAGTAACCGGAGTGCAAGATTTGTATTTTACATTTAACGGTGAAGGTTTCCTTTTTGATACTTGGAGATTTATAAAATAAATTGATATACTAATAAAATGCATTATTAATTAATAATCTACAGCTATCATATTATCATGTTAAATGAAAATATGGTAGCTATTTTTAGGTTATACATATATAATAGCATCATGTGACTATAGATAACTTAATGAAAGCTTTAAAGACTTTTCAAATTTAACTAGTTGAAGTATACATAATTCATTATATTATGACTTTAAAAACTGGACAGAATGGAAAGGAAATAACAAGATGAAAAATAAAATCTTAAATATGCGCCCAGAGGTTTTGATGTTCTTTATTTTAATTTCAGCAGTGGCTTTTGGTAATGGACTGAGTGATGCAGTTTACTCGAACTATTTTAAAGAAGTGTATCATGTAACTGCGTTTCAAAGAGGTTTTATCGAATTCCCGCGGGAGATGCCTGGCTTATTGTGTGCATTTGTAATAGGATCTTTAGGCTTTTTAGGAGATATAAGATTAGCCTTTATAGCTCAAGTTTTAGCAACCGTTGGGGTGACTTTTCTTGGATTGTTGACACCTTCTTTTGGTGTAATGCTGATATTTTTGTTTATTAATTCTATGGGAATGCACCTTTTTATGCCCTTACAGGATGCCATTGGAATGTCTCTGGCAGATCCGAAGATGATTGGTCGACGTATGGGGCAGTTTTCCAGTGTTCGCGCTATCTTTAGTTTATCAGCGGCTCTTCTGGTTTTTTTTGGATTTCGAGTTGGCTTTTTTACCTTTCAGACGAAAATAAAATGGATCTTTATCGTTGCTGCCGGTGCCTTTACCTGTGCAACCATAATGGCAGCCATTATGATAGCCAGAACGAAACCAAAGAAAACGAAAGCACGTAAGACGAAGCTGGTTCTTCGAAAGCAATATCGCTACTTTTATCTTCTTACAATTCTTCATGGGGTTCAGAAACAAATAGCATATGTATATGGTACTTGGGTTATCGTTGATCTATTAATGAAGAAAGCCGATACCCTTGCTATACTCACGATTGTGGTTGGTTTTATCTCCATTTTCTTTTTTAACATACTTGGAAAATGGATGGATTATTTTGGTATTAAGCGAATGATGTATGTAGATGCACTTACTTTTATCGGTGTATATATTATCTATGGATTTGTGGTTTGGGGTATTATATCCGAGGTATTACCAAAACAAGGTTATGCTATTTGGATTGTATATTTGCTATTTGTCTTAGACCGTTTATCAATGCAGATCGGTATGGTGAAATCCATTTATCTTCGGTCCATTGCATGGGATCATGAAGAGGTTACCTCTACCTTATCCATGGGTATTAGTCTGGATCATGTCGTATCAATATTAGCGGCATTTGCAGGGGGTTATATCTGGATGAACTGGGGCAGTCAATGGGTTTTCTTCATGGCAGCAATATTTTCACTGGGAAATTTATATGTAGCATTTCGTGTGCAACCGGACAAAGAGCGGGAAGTGGCAGAAAAAATGAGGAGTTTGTTATTACATAACAAAGAGACATAAAATGTAGGTATAGTATTATTTTTTGATATAAAGAATGCAAACACTCTACATATGAATTTTTTTACTATGTAAGTAGGGCTTAAAAGCCCTTAGGTTATTCAAAAAATTTAACTTGAATAGATATACAGGAATAGTCACTATTATCTATTCAACCAGTTGTGTTAAATGTACTTCCTGGCTATATTCAGGACGATTAAGAAAATGAATACTTGCAGTATCTCTTGTAGGGTTAACATTTTCAATATAAATGGGTTGGCCATCGTAGGTTACATTAACCATCTCCGGTGAAGTAACGATTTCTTTTGCACGGCTTCTATTCATCTTAAGATCTCCTTATCAAAATTTATTTTTGTTGTCATATATAGTTTTATATTTTCTAACATGAAATATACCATGAAATTCTTCATGAAGGTGGTTTAAGCTGGGCTGTACCATAGTGTGCCGGATTTTATCCATTGTGCTGTCAGGTGAAACCCGATATTACTCCAGATGAGTTCATAAAGGTAATCGATGAGACAGCGGTCACCATTGATTATATTCATAATACTAACACCTATAAACTTGGAAAATCGTAAATCCAGCGGCTGTAATTGGGAAATTACAGGTTAGATAAAATTGAATAAAAGGCTGTTTCAAAGAAACAGCCTTTTTCTGAGCTATAAGCAGGATCCACCACTTAATAAGAGGACTAAGAGAATAGGTAGAATGCCGTCAAAACCACTATTACAACCACATTTGTCGCCACCACCAAATAAACCTCCTAAAAATCCATTATCGCCTCCACATCCTCCACATAAGGAAAGTAAAAGAATTAAGAAAATTGGGCTAATGCCATTATCACATTTACATTTATTATCGTTAAAGTAAGAAGTTGATGTAACATCACTCATAATGAAACCTCCTGAAAAATTTTATTTATACTTTAACATATGCAGCTTTATTTATATATTGACATATATCAATGTGACTTAGTCACATAAGAAAACCTTATGTATATCAATATAAAATATAAAGGAGTACCACTGGATGATTTTAATTTATTACAAAAAAATCGAAGCTTTATATATGATAATAAACGGATATACATTGAAGCCATTATGAGTATCAGTAAACTATATCAATATATTTCTTATGTGTAGTAATATCTAATTTAATGAAGTTTTCTTTTACGGACTTTTAAAATCATTAGAAGTCCTGTGCCCATACCTAGTAATAAAATTAATAATATAATGATCCAATATAATACACCCATACCATATTGATTTATGGAAAGCCAGCCAAGTTTTTCATAGTTCAGAAAGAAATAGGGAACAATTTCTTTCCCAAACATTATGCCACTGAAGGATAAAATTAAAGTAAAGGTAACATATAGTAAAGGCATAATGAGCACATATAAAATATGTGTCCATTTACTTTCATACTTATAATCACATAAGATAAAATCAATCACTGCTAATATAGGTGTGATGTTATGTAAGAATATATTTGATGGGGATATTAGATAATCTAAAGGCATCAACGGTGATAGCAAAACTGCAAATACAACAAAGGTAAGAAGGATGGAAACCGTAAAAATGAATTTGAGGATATAAAAACGGTTGCTAATTTCTCTATTACGATTTAATATATCGTAAATAAGAAAAATAAAACTAATGAAGGCAATCCAGGCATTGCTTTGTATTGTAAAGTACAACCACATAGAAGAGGAACCCATAAAGCCTTTTCCTCCCGCTGTATAGTAGATACCGATACAACATGATATAATAACACCTAATTTAAGTAACATCCCAATATAAAATGTTTTTCTTTTTAGAACCGTGATTTCCAATTTAACAATCCTCCTCAATTTTATATATGATTTTAATGCAATTATATATAGCTTTTATATCTCATTTTTCATTCAAAATATTTAGTTGAATATAGCATTTATTACATCGACCGGAAGAACCAGGGCAAATCTTATATAACCTTCACCAAGGGTACCGAAGCTACTGCCCGGAGTACATAGGATACCGGTTTCGTGAAATAGCTTCATACAGTATTCATTGGAATTAGTATATCCCTCCGGTATGTGAGCCCAAACAAACATGGAGCCTTCGCAGTTTTGCACCTTCATACCCAGTTTGGTAAGTCCATTACTGAGTGCATCACGTCTTTTCTCATACTCCTTGCAGTTGATGGTAACACTGTCTTGAGGACCGTTAAGAGCTGCGATAGCGGCTTTTTGAACCAGATGACCGGTACCATAATCAAATTGGGAACGAAGGGTTTTGAATTTATGTATTATTTCCTTATTACCAAGTAGGAAGGAGATTCGTATTCCGGTTATGTTATAAGTTTTTGACAGGGAATTGAATTCAACTCCGACATCCTTTGCCCCGGGATAGCTTAAGAAAGAGGTCCCCTTCCTACCATCATAGATAATTTCAGAATAGGCATTATCATGAATAATTACTAACTGATGGTGTTTAGCAAAAGCAATCAATTCTTCATAGAAGGAGGAAGGAGCGGTGGTACATACAGGATTGGAAGGATAGGATACAACCATCATCTTGGCTTTGTTCGCAACCTCTTTAGAAATTGAACTCAAATCAGGCAGATAATTATTCTCGGGTAAAAGATTATAATATGCAATCTTTGCACCGCATAAGTAAGGACCTATTTCAAAGATTGGGTATCCGGGATTGGGTACAAGAACGGTATCTCCATAGTTTATTAATGCCAATCCGATATGAGCCATCCCTTCTTGTGTACCGGACACAGAAGTGATTTCATCCTTGCTTAGTGTAACTTGATATCGTCTCTGATACCAGTTGATCACTGCATCAATAAGCTCTTCGGTATCACCCAGAGAGTATTTATAATTCTCCGGTTCGAGGGCAGCTTTTGACACTGCCTCCATCACATGGGCATCGGGATGAAAATCCGGTGTACCTACAGTAAAATTGTATACTGGTTTACCTTCCTTTAAACGTTCGTTCTTTAAATCATTTAATGTATGAAATATATTGCTTCCAAATCGATTGGATCTTTCTGAAAATTCAATGTTCATAGCTTCTCCTTAACAGTGAATATAGTAGTTTTGTAGTATGTTATTCCTAATTTACATTATACAATAGAAAGATACGTATGGGATACAGAAAAACATATTCTTGCACGATATCGGCTACTTATTAATTAAATTCTTAATCATTTTCTTTGGGTGGTTTATACCATTTGATTTGTCCTTTTTCCAGTGCTTTTTCAAAGGTAGCAGGTAATTTAGGAGCCTTTCCGCCATATCGTTTATAATAATCATCTGCATATAGAGGTTTTTTATTGAAAGAAACGCTATTCACTTTAACATCAGTGGTTTCTCCTTCTCTAACTTTTCTGGCAACGACAACGGTTCGGTAATTATCATTTACCTCATAAGAGCAGGTGGAGAGTGTTAATAGCTGATCATTTTCATTGACATCAACTGCGTCAATGTTAATTAAGGAACGAATTCGTATCTGGTATACAAAGTTTAAAAACTCAGAGGAATTTTTAAACGTAGATTTTCTATAGTCAAAAAAGTAATCTTTTTTAGCATCCGGCGTGGTAATAAACACGGCAAATATCTTCCATTTCCCTTGATGATACAGAGTATCGAATGTGATTACCGGGTGTTTCCTGTAATAGCTAAGCTTTAATTTATAATATTTGAGATAATGAAACATTTTTTCTGGTGTAGAGATCATATTATGCCCGTATATCACATAGTTTTGTGTGTTTTCTTCAACAGAAGATCTGTGATCCAAATATAAGGAACCGGCTTTACTGTATTTTTTATCAAATCCCTTATGAAGATAATAATCCGGATCATTTGCACCGGGCTGCATAACCGGATAATCAATATTGGTACCGCTAATTTTTATCCAACCCTTAACATCCTTATTCTTTGCCAGCAGATCCTTAAACTTAAGTAAACGACCTTCTTTATCCCTCTTTGGAATCGGTGTAGGTGTAGGTATTGATGATGGAGTGGGAGTCGCTGTTGGGGTAGGTGCAATCGTAGGGGTTGGGGAAGGTGAAGGAGTTGGCGAGGGAGTAGGAGTTGGAGTTGTAGAAGGAGTAGGAGTAGGTAAAGGTGTGGGTGTTGAATATATGGTCGGAGTTGAGGCTTCACTAACACGAGATGAAATCGGTACAGTTGTAGCAACAGCCGGCATCGGTGAAGGAGAAGGCATCCCATCAGATACTCCTTCAGAAGTTTTTAATTCTGTCGAATTTTTATAATTCGATTCTTTGGCTGTGTTAATAGCTTTGTTAGTATAGATAGGCAACACAACGAGCTCCTTAATGAATAAGGTGATAATTAAGAATAAATATATTAATAAAAAGCCATGAATAGATTGAATGGTATAGAGTATTTTCATTTTGGATTTTACTTTTTTAGAATTAGATGCTTTTTTAGAAACATATAATATGGTATTACATTCATCGTTGTTATTCTCATCTGTAAATCTCTGATCAGACATCTTATTAACTCCTCGTATATGTAATAATTAGCTAATTAATTATACCTCAAAGGTATATTATGGTAAAGTCTTAACTAAAAACTATATACTTTAATTGTAATTGACAAAGAATACCTATTGAAATATTATAATTAATATAGTTAGAAGAATTAATTATTGTTTTATTTCGCTGATTAAGGAAGGAGAGGGTTATGAAAAAATATATAATTTTATTCCTGATACTTGTTATAACTCTGATGTTTATTGCATGTAGCAATAGCAGCAACGTTACAAAGATTGATAATGACATTAAAAACAGTTCAGAAGAAACCATATCAGAACCTTTAAAAGTTGTAGAGGATTTCTTCTCCGCTTTTGAGAAAGCTGAATATGAAAGTATGAAAAATTTTTGCTCAAAAGAATGTATAAGCTATTATTTTCATGAAGGTGATGTTTTTGGAATGGTATGGGCAAAGGCATACGAATTAAAAGAGGAAAAAGAAAATATTAAAAAAAATGAGGCCCGTGTCTTTGTCGATGTAGAAATGGAAACAGCAGAAACATCAGCACTATACGGTGAAACGGAAACATCATTTTATGTTGTTCTAAAGAAGCAAAGTGATGATTCTTGGTTAATAGATGAATTTGTTACAGGGTAATAAGGCAAAAAATAATCAAAACGAATGAGAGAGTATATAATGAAACAAGCTATTGTACATATTGCAATTGTGGTAAAGGATTATGATGAAGCAATTGAATTTTATACAAAAAAACTACAGTTTAACTTAATTGAAGATACTTATCAACCGGAGCAAGATAAGCGTTGGGTTGTAGTATCCCCACCCGGTAATCAAGGAACTACCATATTACTAGCAAAAGCATCGAGTGCAGTGCAGGAAACTTTCATTGGTAATCAAGCCGGGGGTAGGGTTTTTCTGTTTCTTGGTACGGATGATTTTTGGAGAGATTATCATAATATGCTTGCAAAAGATATTGAATTTGTTAGAGAACCAAAAGAACAAGACTATGGTACTGTAGCTGTTTTTAAGGACTTATATGGCAACCTGTGGGATCTGGTACAGTTTCATGAAAATCATCCTATGACTTTACGAGTAAAATAATAGGCAAGTCTGAATTTAACCGTGGCTCTGAATTAATTTTTGTTATTAATTGTACATACGAACACTTAGATGAGATGAAAAACTATTAAAGGAGCAAGTTAATTATTTTACTATGTTTTGTTCCAATGATAATAGAAAGGTTAAGATTAATTTATACTTAGGAGGAGCTTATGAACTTAAGAAAAGGAAAAGCTATTTTTGCAATTTTTATTGGAGTTTCAATTATTTCACTATGGATAATGCTATTTTTAAGTAGTCAGATACCGGAACTTCGTACTGAACCGATTAGTATTTCACTACATATTTTTTCGGAAATCTTACTGGCTATCACATTAATTATAGCTGGGATTAAACTTTTCAAAGATACAAATAATTCTAAGAAATGGTTTTTGCTAGCTATGGGATTATTAATCTACTCTGTCATTAATGCAGCAGGCTATTACGGTCAGAACAATGAATGGGCTATGGTGATTATGTTTGGTGTCATATTTATGATATCTACATTTTTTGTGGTATTAAGCTTGAAAGATCATGTTTAAGCTTGCTCGCCCGATGGCTTCCTACGATTGTATATTTATCATAGCCAGTTTATGTGACATTTTAATTTGTATCATCTTATGTAGTAAGAAAAAGTTTACCTTGTTAAAGAAGAACGAACAGGACAACATTGATATTGTTAAAAAATCAATCTTAAAGCATGTTCAATAATAAAGGAGGTAGCTTATGAACAGGAGTAAAGGAACAGGGTTGTTAATAGTAATTTTATTAGTTGTAGGAATCTTTATCTACTTTAAGTACTTTGCTAATGCAGATGAAACACTACCGGACTTGAATAAAACTATTTTTATTGATGGAACTTATACACAATCACAAAACACATATCGCTTTGAAACTATTCTCAATAATGATTTGACAGGAAGTATCATTTGTACCGATGAAAACAACAGTGCAGAACATGGTACTTGGAAGATGGTAATGCAAAATGATGAAATGATTAAGATTGAACTAAAAACAGGGGCGAATTATTTAATTATATTATATAAGAATAAAGCAGCTTCGATTGCCGAGGGTAATGTTCAGATTAATGGAAAATGGAGACAATAAAAAAATACATGATTGCAAGATTAAATTTATCTTTTTTGAACATTAAAACTAAAAAATAATAATATAAAATCATATTAATATAATTTAACAATGAGGCTATTTTATAATGATATGCTCCCTTCTTGTTAGACAAGTAAAGATCTAAAACTTGTATACATGAAAGGGGGCTTTTTCTATCTTATTTAAACACAAATACGGTTGATAAAGAGTAAGATTTATTGAAATAAATAGTGTTTTTATTGGTAACATATGTTAAAATTAATTAAATTTTACAAAATTACTATAAATTTTACAGTGTAATTCTGGTTTTTAGGATTTAGGGGGAAGGGAAAGAAAATGAAGAAAAAAAAGAATGACAAGAGTAATAACATAGCGATTAGCAATGTCATACGGGTAATGAAAGCTATGTTTGAGCGTTACAAAACGGCTAAGTGGCAGGTACTGATCTATATGATCTGTAAGGTGTCGGGTCCTTTCCTGGCTACATTAATACCGACCATTGCAATAGCTTACATAACAGAGGGGGATATCGGTAAATTCCTTCCTGCAATGGTTGGAGTGATACTGCTTGCTTCTGGTGCTAATGCCTGTACTAGTATTATGGGTTCCCGCATATCAAATAAACGAACCTATACCAGATTAGGTCACTTTTTTTACCGCTATGTGAAGAAGAACCTGACCACTGACTATTCTAATGTGGAACCGCAAGAAAGACAAAGAGCAATCGAAAAAGGAGCACATGCAATCAACAGCAACTGGATTGGAGCCGAACGGTTAATGAATGAAACCGTTGAATTTGTGATCTTAACCATTGGATTAACCTCTTATGGAACAGCGATACTCTTTCTGGATATTCGTATTCTTTTTATTATGATAGTGATGTTCGTCCTGGATTTTATGTTCCGTAATCATGCCTTAAAGTATTCTGATAAACACAGGGAAGAAAATACGGAGATTTACCGGAATAAACGTTATCTAAGCCAGAGCTGTCTGGATCTGAAAGCAGGTAAGGATGTCCGGGTCTATCAGATGGAAGGCTGGTTTCATGAGGTATATAATAAACTGGTTAAGGCTGCAGGGATATATCAGAGAAAGACCGGTTTTCGCTGGTATTGGCCTACCATATCCGATCAGTTTTGTGAAGTGGCAAGAAACCTTTTAGCTTATTATATCTTAGTAACCAAGGCAGTGTCCGGTGAGATTTCACCGGCAACTTTTACCTTATATCTAGGCCTAATTACCGGCTTCTCTGAATGGATGTACGGTTATTCACTTTCCTTGAACGTCATGCGAAAATCAAGTCATGAATTTAATGAATATCTGGCAGTAATGGATACGAAGGATGTATTTATGCATCAGGGCGGTGAAGAAGCTCCAAGTATAGATCAGCCTCTTAAGATAGAATTTAGGGATGTATCCTTTCGTTATGCAGGATCGGATAAAGACATTTTATCTCATATAAATCTGATAATAAACCCCGGTGAAAAGATAGCGCTTGTCGGTAATAACGGAGCCGGAAAAACTACACTTGTAAAGTTGTTATGCGGCTTATATCAGCCAACCGACGGTACGATATTGGTAAATGATAAAGATATTAGTAAGATTAATCTAACGGAGTATCAGTCACTGATCAGTGTGTTATTCCAGGATATTAATCCCTTGGCATTCACCATCGAGATGAATGTTGCAGGATGTAAAACAGAAGGCGTCAATCGAGAAAGATTAATAGAGAGTCTGAAAAAAGCCGGCTTATGGGAGAAGATCGAGAAGCTGGAGAACAAAGAGCAGACTTTTATCACGCAGACATTACATGATAATGGAATTCAGTTATCCGGCGGTGAGACACAAAGACTTCTGCTTGCAAGGGCAATCTATAAGGACGGTCCTATCTTAATACTGGATGAACCGACGGCTGCACTTGATCCTATCGCTGAAAGTAAGATGTATCAGGAATATAACGAATTAACGAAGGATAAAACATCACTTTTTATATCTCATCGGCTTTCCAGTACGAAATTCTGTGATCGTATCATTTTGTTGGAGAATGGTTCAGTCGCAGAAGAAGGGGCTCATGTACAGTTAATGCAAAAGCAAGGTAAGTATAAAGAGATCTTTGATATCCAAAGTCATTACTATCAGGAAAAGGCGGTAGGGTAAATGGAGCATAAGAATGAAAAGCAAAATACAATAAGTACTGTATTCAAAGTAATTAAATTGGTTAAAAAATTAAAGCCCGATTATCTGCCGTTCTTATTGATAACGAAATTAATTGCCGCGGGACAACCCTTCGTTAATATATATCTGGGAAGTATTATTTTAGATATGATAGTTGATAGGAATTCCGTTAATGAAATCATGCAATATGTTTATGTTATGGTCGGATTGAATTTTATTCTGACGCTCAGCAGGTGGGGACTAGAATTTCTAACAGGAGTGTTTCGAAGGATTATCACGGAACGAACCAGTCAGATGATAAGTGAAAAATCCTTATCCTTAGATTATGAGCTTCTTGAGAAAAAAGAAACCCTGGCGATGATACATAAGGCAGAAGCAGGTATGAACAGCCATGGTGATATCGGTACCTTCTGCGATCTCCTTGGAAGACTGATAGAGAGAATATTTAAAATATTTTGCTCCATCGGACTACTTGCAGGATTATTTATTCCGGTAAAAGCCGGTAAACTAAGCGGTCTGGCAGGATTTATGAATGCAGGGTACAGCGGCCTTTCGCTGTTGATAATAATCGCATTTACATTATTGGCAGCCTTTTATCTGAACCGATGGACCGGAAAGCAGGAACAGAAAAGCTTTGAAGATAATGTTGAGTCCAATCGCCGTTTTGGTTATTTTTATAATTTCGTATGGAATTATGCCTTAGGTAAAGACATCCGTTTATATCGAATGGATGATATGATTATGGATGAAATAGATCAAGACCATAAACGGATGGAGACAGTCTCCAACAAGATGACGAACAGTTATAATATCTCCAGTATCATCAGTAACCTGATTGTAATAGTATTTGAAGTGGCTAGTTATATCTATGTGGGGCTCAAAACTATTCTGGGATTGATCTCCATCGGAAGTGTATTAAGATATATCAGCGCCTTAAGAGAATTTCGTGACGGATTGGGCGGTCTACTGGATATCTATGTTAATATCGGAATAAGAAGTCGTTATCTGGCTTATTTCAGTGATTTTATGGAGCTTGAGAATCAAAAACATAAGGGAACACTTCCGATTGAAAAAAGGTATGGTAACCGATATGAAATAGAGTTTAGAGATGTATCATTTCATTATCCGAATAACAGTGAAATGGTCCTTTCCCATGTGAATATCAAACTTCGGGTTGGACAAAAGATGGCGGTAGTTGGAAAGAACGGAGCAGGCAAAACCACATTTATCAAGCTGTTGTGCCGTCTGTATGAGCCTACAGAAGGTGAGATCTTACTAAACGGAATTAATATCAAAGAGTATGATTACAACGAATATATGCGTTTGTTTTCTATAGTATTTCAAGATTTTCAACTATTTTCATTCTCCCTGGCAGAGAATGTAGCGGCTTCCTTAGAATATAACAAAAATAGAATTGAACATAGTTTAGAAAAAGCCGGATTTGGTGAAAGACTGAAAGATATGCCAGGCGGTATCGATACCAATATCTATCAGATGAGAGAAAACGGCGTTGAAATCTCCGGTGGAGAGGCGCAAAAGATAGCGATAGCCAGGGCTCTTTATAAGAATTCACCCTTCGTTGTACTAGATGAGCCTACCTCTGCCTTAGATCCGGTATCTGAATATGATATCTATAAGCGGTTTGATGAGTTGGTAAAAGATAAGACAGCCATCTATATATCCCACAGGATGTCCTCCTGCCGTTTCTGTGATCATATCGTCGTATTCGATGAGGGAACAATTGTACAGGATGGAAGTCATGATGAATTACTAAAGGATGCGGAGAATCTATATCATCAGCTTTGGACCGCACAGGCACAGTATTATGCCTAGTCTATGATTTTTTGAAGATAATATTAATTTAGAAACGACATAGGATGACCTTTAGAATGAAATCATGACAATCGCACTCATTGGATGTAAAAAGAGAATGCATATAGCAAGTGTCTTTATGATAAGCAAATTTCTTTATAAATATCTTATATTGGAACAGATATAGGTAGGTGATGATATTAATGTATATTCAAGAAATCGATGAAAAATATCGCGATGCAGTAAATAAAATATTAAAGGAGGAATGGATTTGCCCTCCTTCAATATCAAGAGGGAGAATCATAGATACGACAATTTTACCCGGATTTCTATTTATTGAAGATAAAGTGATAAAAGGTGTAGTTACTTATCATATCGAGAATGAGGAATGCGAGATCGTTACCCTTAACAGTTTTGAAGAGAATAGAGGAATTGGATCAGCATTAATTAAAGAAGTTCTTGATATGGCTAAGAAAAACAATTGTCAAAGATTATGGCTTATCACAACGAATGATGATATCAAAGCAATACGGTTCTATCAAAAGAAAGGCTTTGATTTAAAAGCTGCTCATATTAATGCGATAGAAGTTTCTCGTAAGCTAAAGCCTAGTATCCCATTAATTGGTATGGATGATATTCCGATTAAGCATGAGATGGAATTCGAAATTGCATTAAGGCAGGAAGAGTAGGAACAGAAAATAAATAAATGTTTTAATATGGTTACATTATGTTTCAATATGGAATAAGTTACCATATTGAAGCTTAATCTATAAGGGGTATTACCGACATTTGATTCGGGAATACCACAAAATAAAGGGTATTTGCGAAATAGTGTTCGGGAATGCAGAAGTTATACGCAATATCAATATGAGCAGGGCTCTGGAGTATTACTTAATATGTGTAACTAATATTGAAATGATACTAATCGAAATATTTTATCTGAGAGGATGGTTTAGATGTTTATTGAAAAAAGTAATACAGAAGTTATAACAATTGATAAAGAAATAAAAGTTGTTGGATTAAGCTTACAAAAATCAAGTTTACCTCTTTCTTTTGATAGTCTTGGGAAACTATGGGGCATTTATGGTGAAAAATATCGGGGTAAAGTCAAAAAGGCAATAGAACCTATTGTCGAATATGCAATTGCCCTTAATAAAGTACCTGATTATATTACGGGATGCGCTGTAACAGAAATAGAAAATATGGAGGAAGGCTGGGTTTCATATATTATTCCACAAGGGAAATATATTAAAGATAATTTCAATGCGGAATCTTTTTACCAATTAACTACTGAAATAATGGGAAAAAGAAATGTAAAAGCATGGGCAAAGGCGAACAATATTAAGATAAATAAAGAATATTCCATTGAAGTTTATCCTATAGAGGCTGTTAAAGATCAAAATGTTGAGATGTATACGTTGACTCCGATAATAGAGTAAGAGATATAATTCGAATTTTATGTTCTGATACTGCGTATATCAATATGTTTCCGGTTCGCCAACCGAGACACCGCCTGCATTAGTCGACCCATAGGGTCCCCGGCATGAGCAGTCGTCTGTAGGCTCAGGGGCGTCGGGAACACGAAACGTTAGGCGGCATACTGATTAACAATAATTCTTGTTTAGTTTTTAATTCGAAGTGAGATATCTAAAGATAGTGATGTTATATGTGAATTAAACCGGATACTTGATTTGGAAAAAGTAGATTATAGGTATTTGAATGAATTTATTGTTCCAATTACGAATGAATATGAATTGAATTCACTAAATCAATCGATAGAAACTAAATATGATTCTGTAAATATTCATATTAAAAAGCACTAGGTTTTTATGCTAACAGAGAAAAACAGATTATGAGAATTCAATTAAGAATCAATAAGTGCGGTAGAAGCTATAGGCTGCATAATTGTTGGGAGAGATAAGGCTGTTCTATCGTCTGCTTTAGATATATTAACACAAAATGGAGTGAGAATACATCGATAGTATTACTTTAAATATTAATATTTTCTGCAGAAGGAGTTTTAGTATATGGCGATTAGAAGTGCAGTAAAGACAATTGTATTTAAAAATGAGATACTTAATAAAAGAATTTTGTAATTGTTTAAGAGGAAATGGTAAAGTATGTGATCTAGGATGTGGCCCTGGTCATATAACACGCTTTATAAAAGATCAAGGTATAGATGTTTGTGGTATAGATATATCTGATGGTATGTTGAGAAAAGCGAAGGAAAAAAATCCTGATATTGAATTTATTAAAGGTAATATTTTAGAACTTAAACCAAAGAAAAAAGCCTTGCAGGTATCATTTTATATTATTCAATAGTTCATTTTACGATAATAGAGATAGACAAAATGTTTGTTAATTTAAGGACTGTATTGAAGGACAATGGATTATTGTTTTTATCGTTTCATGTAGGTGATGAGGTATTACATGTTAATTCCTTATTTGATGAAGAAGTGATGCTTGATTATATATTTTTTAATACAGATGAAATTGTAAGGCTTCTTGATAAACATAAGTTTAGAATAATTGAGGCATTAACAAGGTACCCATATGATGGTTATGAGTACGGTGGCAAAAAAGATATATTATATGTCAAAGGGTTGATGAGAAATTGCCTTTCAATATTTTCTCGGATAACCCTTCGCTAACCGAGGTCCCGACTGCATTAGCCGACTCATAGGGTGCCCCGGTATGAGTGGTCACCTTTAGGCTTCGGAAAATCACACGACACGTATATGAAAGATGGGCCCACTAATAAAACACAAAATTTGGAGGACATGCAAATGAAATATGCAATTATTTCAGATATACATGGAAATGCTCCCGCACTATTATCTGTTTTAGAAGACGCGAGAAACGAAAAGGTAGATGGATATATCTTTGCCGGAGATTATTATGCTGATTTTCCATATCCTAATGAAGTTGTAGATACTATGAGAAACTTAGATAATAGTTTTATTGTATCAGGTAATAAGGAGGGGTATCTAGTTGAGCTTAAGGAAATTGACCAAACAGATTGGGTTCATAACCAATTTAATAGTTTGTATTGGAACTATAAAAAATTAAGAAAAGAGAATTTATTATATCTGCAACAATTACAAGATAAAGCGGTAATTGAGATCAATGATGGAACCATAAAAATATTATTGTTGCATGATATAACAAATCTGATCAAGGATTCAAACTTAAATTTACTATCAAGTTCAAAGTATGCAGAGAAGATGGAAAGAAAACCATTTAATGATAAGGAATTTGCAGAGTACATAGAAGAAATATTACATACAGATGAAACTATAATGAATGAGGTGCATAACATTGATGCTGATATAATTGTATTTGGTCATTCTCATGTTCAGTGGCATACTACGATAAATAATAAGATACTAATCAATTCTGGATCTTGCGGATTACCTTTGGACTATAAATGTACAGCAGCTTACACAATAGTTGACATAATTGACAGTAAAATTACTATAGAAGAACGAAGAGTAGCGTACGATATAGATAGACTTGTTAAAGAGATTAAGTCATCTGAGTTATATGAATGTGCAAAAGGTTGGTGTGATATTATTATCGGCGAATTGAATACAGGAAGAGATGATATTACATTCTTCTTTCATCATGCATGGGAAGTAGCTAGGGAGCTTCAAAATACTGCATGGCCATTTGACAATGATATATGGGCTGAAGCTGTAAGAAGCTGGTTTGAGGAAAGTAAAACTAAATTTTCGACCCTTCCTTAATATAATAATATTATCCCGTAAAGAGATTATATATTGTTGCACTTCAAGATTACATATAGGAGTGAAAATAAATATGAAATATGTTTTGCTAAGTGAAGATAATAATCCGTCGGTTTATTTAGTCCCGGATATTGTAGCAGATAATCTTAGTAAGTATTGTATAGAATTTTGTGATAAATGGTTACAGGAAAGTCCTCATGCACGATGGTATTTATAACGAAAAAGATTTTATTGAATATCTCAATACATGGATTTTTCCATCCGAGCAATCAACATTAATTGAAACAATTGCATATGACAAGGATATTCCTCTCCAATACCAATGTTGTTGTGGAACAGATGGGTTGATAGAAGCAAACGGAGAAGAGTACTGGTGCCTAGAATCTGTAGTAAACAAAAAGCTACTAGGAAATTTTCTAGATGACATAGAATTCTTTAAAACTCGATGTAAAAAATTAATCAAGAATATTAGAAGAAACCAATTTAAAGTTTTAGTAATAGGTACAGGCCATCTATCGCCACAGCAAATTAACATCCTTGAAGAATTTGAAAAAGAGTTTAATAATAAGGAGTTTAGAGTTATCATTTGGCATTCGGAAAAGGCAATTTTTCCAAAGGAACTAATGACAGATGATTACTTACATGCAGGAGTAGAAGAGACATCAGAAATGTTACATATCAATAATTCTTTAGTGCAACTTAATGAACTGGGAGAAGATGAATGTGAACGAAAGTTAGGGTTAGATAAGCAATTGAGAGAATTGATTAGCATTGACTTAGGTATGAAACGTCTTGAGTTAGAAAAGCAACAACTTATTTTAAAGGTGCAAGAATTAATTTGATAATTTTATATAGTTGCTATTACTGTATTTCAACAATGTGTTACCAAATATACCCAGAGCCTGAAGAGTAGCGTAAAAGTATATAATTTTTTAATGAGGTTTCTATGAGAATAGAAAAATTTAAAAAGACATAACAACATCTTTTAATGGAAGGAGGAGATTATACATGGTAAATATAAGAAATGTTGTGTTAGCAATTCTTTTGCTTATCGCTTTAGCGTTATGTGGAACTGTTGTGATTAAAATATTTGATTTAATATTTGGACTGGAATATGAAAGTATTTGGATAATTGGATTCAGAGTAGGATTTCTTGCATGGATTTTACTAATCGGAGGTAATGTTATCTATAAGATTAGAAAGCGATAATATGCAAATTCCAATTTGTATGATTACTTATACTAAAATCCTTTGGAGGAAAGAAATGTTTGATTGTGAGTTAGTTGGAAAGATCGGATCAATGGCATTAATAAGGCGTGATGATTATGATATAGACTATAATGTTTTTAGTAGATTAGGAGCTGAGCTGGAGCCTGGTTTCATATGGATAAGTTCAGGAGCTGTAGAGATAGGGCGTATTGATTATATGAGAAGAAATGGGGGCAAGGAAATACTTGATTCTGCTCAAGGAGAAGTGAATGCGTGTTATGCAGCTCAAGGGCAGAGTATTTTAATGGAGAATTATCGGAAGTTTGTAAATCCGTCATATTCAGTTAGGCAGGTTTTGGTTGAGCATCAGCACTTTAATGAGCCTGAAAAAAGCAAATTCATCAAGAAATTATTGCTTGATTGTGTAAAACAAAATGCAATACCTATTGTCAATTATAATGATTCTGTAAGTAATGAGGAAACAAGAAAAATGGAATTGTTTAGCCTACGCAAGCAACAAGAAAAGGTTGTAGAGTGTATTGATAACGATGAGACCGCATCTGAGATAGCATCCTTAGTCAAGGCAAAATATTTGTTAATATTAACTTCATCCATAGGATTACTGGAAGACCCACAAGATGAAACCTCTTTAGTAAAAGAAGTTATTGGAAAAAATGTTTATGAACTGATTGATAATATAAATGAACTGAAAAGATGTTGTTCCGGTGCAAGTAGGCAAGGTGCAAATGGCATGAGAGCTAAATTAGAATATATATCTGAGCCAATCAAAAACGGGACTACAGTTATTATTGGACATGCAAAATATAAAATTAAAGATTTGTTATTAGGGAATGTAGAAAGAACAATATTCAGAGTAGGATGAAAATTAAAATATCGCGCATCCGTGCGCGTTTAATATATAATGAGTTAATATATTATAGGAGGTGGTTACAATTGGAAAGCGATATTAGTGATATTAATATTCTAAATAATATAAAAATATTGGAGGTATTTTCATGGGTAATCACCAAACTGAGAGTTTCTATGAAAGAATAGCAGACAAATATCATTGGTTTTTTTCTTCGTGGGATAATGCTATGAAAAGGCAAATGCAAGAATTGATTCCATTATTACATATAAATAAAGTTCGGACAGTTCTTGATTGTTCTTGTGGAACAGGTCTTCAAGCAATTGGCTTAGCTAAAGAAGGATTTCATGTTACCGGCAGTGACATCAGTAATAAAATGCTTGAAATAGCAAGGAAAAATGCTGAAAAAGACGGAATTAAAGATATACATTTTATACAGGCGGATTTTAGAGATATACAAAGTAAGATGAATGGTTCTTTCGATGCAGTAATAAGTTTTGGTAACTCTATTCCACATTTACATAGAAATTGTGATATACTGGATGCTTTTACAAACATATATAATTGTTTAAATAATGGAGGGCTTGCAGTTTTTGATATTAGAAACTATGATGATATGCTTATTAATAAACCTAAGTTTCTACCTATGAGGATTCATGATGAAAAAGATGAAAAAATAGTTAGCATTCTTTATGTTTTTGATTATCTGGATGATATTATTAGATTTAATGTTGTATATCTGGTTGAAGACAAAACATCGGGTGAGAAAAGCATGGAAGTAGAAGTATCGGATTATTATCCTATTAAAAGTGCTGTATTTGTAGATTTGTTAAAGGAAGCAGGTTTCATTAATATTGAGATAATAGAAAAGGGATCAAATATTCATTTTATAGGTTACAAGCTTTAGACATTATATAAATAGAAGGGAATTATTATGGAAATTAAAGCGATACAAGCTACAGATGAATTATGGAATCAGGCCATTCAGTACGCAAATAACTGTTCTTGGAAAGCAGGACCGTTTCTTGCTAAGAAAATGCTAAACAACGATTTTTCTGATTGGGAAAGAGTGTTTATAGCAGTAGAAGGAGTAAATCTTATGGGGTACTGTTCTTTGGTAGAAACGGATTGTATTCCCGATGTAAGTTATACACCATATATAAGCCATGTGTTTGTTGGAGAAGAATATCGTGGTAAGCGCATTAGTGAACATATGATAAAGGCTGCTCTCGCTTATGCTAAGAATATTGGATTTAGTAAGGTGTATCTTGTGAGCGGTGAGAAAGGCCTTTATGAAAAGTATGGATTTACTAAAATAGATGATAAGAAAGATTACTGGGGTAACGAGGAACAAATATTTTGTATCAACACGTGAATTGGGAGGGATTCTATTGAAAAAAGTGGTTTTCTTCGGCATAAGCATTATATTACTTAGTGTATTGCTTACATATTTTATATATATGAATAACAGAGTGCGCTATCCGCAAATATCAGATAATGCTCGAATGATTAATTATAATGATAATACAAATTATAATGTTGGAAACCGTATTGACGAAGGGGTTGAAATTACATATCTATGGGGGCACATTTCAAATGAAGTGATATTAGCATTTGATAATTATAAGCCATATAAGCGACTTGAGATGTATGAAAGTGATGGTGTATTTATTGTTATATATGACGAAGAAAAATCCGGAGAGAGAAAGGATAGATTATTTACTGTAAATGATTTTCCGGGCTTTCTTCCTTCGAGTAATGGTAAAAATGAGTATAACGTAGAGATTTATCTAAATGGTAAACGTGTTAAAGATGTAGTTATTAGTGTTGCCGAAGAGTAATAATTGCAGACAACCCATCATCATTATTGTATTCAATTTTTAAGTATGTTAGGAAAAGAGACAAAAGAGCTTACATTACTATAGTCCAGGGATAAGTTAACTATCAAAAGAGAGGTAAAGATAATCGAGAATATGATCTAAGACTGCTTGTTAGAAGATTCTAATCCGGAGGTGAAATTAAGGGTCACCTCGGATCTGTACCTGAAGATGTTAATAGAAAGGTGCAATAGGTACGGAACAGAGAATATCGCTTACCGGACTGCGCTATACGAGTTGAATGGTGATACTTTTTATTGCGGATTTACACTGTACTGCTATGGTGGTACGTGGGAGATTGGTGATCTTTCTTGCGACCTTGTTGCGGTGGACACTACTACAGTGACAATTCCTTGTAAGGAGGAGGAATATCTGAAGCAGATCGGTGAAGAATAATCCTGGTAATACTGCTAAAATGTAAGGAGTTCAGATAGTATCACTGCATATTGTGAATAGATAGAAGAATTTTACGATACCATCCTGTGGAGTAAATGTCCATGGACATACCCAAAGCCTAAGTGCAAGCACTAAAGTGATATGCTTTAGGGTTTACACACTGGTGCCTCCATAAACTGTTTGCGCTGATAGCATGCCTTGTTAATTGCACCAAAATAAATATTATCTTAAAGACATATAAACAACTAAACATTTTTTTGAATTTATAACTCAAGGCTAATGCTTTGAGTTTTTTGTTATTTTGGATTGTTATTTCGATTGTATCAATTTTGTTGGAAAAGGAAAATATTGACATTATATATAGTATGATATTATTAAATCAAATATACGAAAATAGTATATTTATAACGAAACATAAAATTATTAGGAGGTTGGCTGATGTTAAAAAAAGTACTTATACCAAAGAGTAAAAAAGTAATATTTATAATAACGTCAGTAGTGGCAGTAGTGTTATTACTAGTAGTAGCTAGTTATTTTTTACCCCAGATAGTAGATAATGAGACACATGCTACGAGTAGTAAAAAATTTCAAGGTTTTATTGAAGCACAAGAAATTGAAGTATCTGCACAGGATATTCTAAAACATAAGACAAGACCAGTTCGATTAAAAATAATAAGAAAGCTTGATGTGGATGAATATGATGAAATTAAAGGGGTGGGTAAATATGACTATCTTTCATGGTCATATTATGAAGCTCTAATTACCTATGATTTTTCAAAAAATAAAACATTAGATGAAAGTATTATAATTTCACAATTTGGTAACGAGGAATGGCAAATGAAAGGGGATCCTCTACTTGGAATTGATCAAGAATATGTTATGTTCCTAATACAAAATAAAAAAACAGATGGTTATTGGGGGGCATATCTAGGGAAAGAAAGTGTTTATGATATTGTAAAAGAAAAGGATGGGGAATTCTTATATAAAAGAGGAATAGCTCTACCGATACCTAATAATGAGAAATACTATAAAATGGATAAAAAGGATGTAGTTACTACTAATCCGGAAAACCCGGTTGCTTATTCACAAAAAATAACAAAAACTGATTTGGTTGCTTTATTAAAAGATCAAAAAAATTCTACAGATGTTAAATGATGGAAGGAGAATAGTAATGAGAATGATTAAGAAATGGGCAACCATTTTGTTAACTCTAATATTTTTTATATATCCCGTTAAATATGCATTTGCTCATCCAGAGTTAACCAATGTACTTTATACCGATTCCGATACGGGATGGGTTATTAAAGAGTATTCATTTGGGTCTCATAATAAAAATACAAGTTTTACCTATTGCTTTGATGATGCTACATTTATAAATACTACAGATGTTAATGGTGTACAAGCCAGTACATATCTTTATACTGCATTTACTGACGGAATAAATAAGTGGACATCAAGTCTTCCATCCTTAAGTTTCACTGAAAGTAGTAGTAGTCCTTACATTGTATCTGCTGAATATAGAGCTGATACATCAACAATAGCTTATTGGAGAGGTGGTTCTTCCACCGAAGTGGGTGGAGACAGTAATCATAGGCACCATACGAACGGAGTTATAGTAATGAATGCAGCTCAAATGCCAAGTACCCGATCTGCAAATTCTGTTACAATGGCTCATGAAGTAGGTCATATGATAGGCTTACATGATGTCTATGTTAGAAGTGATATACTTATGTATGGTTATTCTGGAGGATCAGCAACTGGACCAACAAAATATGATATTAATGGAGCAAAAGTAGTAACAGGACTACACGGAAATAGCGATCATGCATTTACTACACACCAAGATTCAGGTGTTTATCATAAAGAAGTTTGTACTATCTGTGACGGATTTCAAAGAGAAAATCATAACCCAGTTGAAGTAGGATATTATGTAGGTAGCTCAGGACACCAAATAAACTGCTCAGAATGTGGGTTGATTATAGTTAATCGATGTACATCTCCATTTATATCTGGTTCATCAATAAAAGTAGCCAGTGAAAATATTTGTAGTAAGATAACATATTCCTGTGCTAGCGGTCATTCTTTTACATATAATGACACATCACATTTATTAGATAGTAATAATAAATGTATAGACTGCGGTTATACAGGTACATCATGGTGTTTTCCATTTACACATAATTGGAGCTTGGTATCTGAAGAACTAATTTCTACTGAAAATCAATGTTATAAAGCTATAAAGGCATGTTCTAAATGCCATCAAAACAAAGAAGACATTATAAGTTCTCATGATTTTACTGATAGCTGTACTACTATTAATTGCAAAAAGTGTAATTGGGCTAGAGAAGCTCCAAACCATGAAATTGTAGTAGAGATTGTGTACCCTGCTACCAGTACTGTTTGTAGAGAATTTTATGATAAATGTAACAACTGTACTTTTCGTATGTTAGTTAATACTGATACTACACATACCTATGGAGGTTGGACATCTAATACAACTTTAAATAAGTGTGAACGCACCTGTAGTACATGCGGATATGTTGCTACAAAATCTCATTCCTATGATTACGGCTGTGATCCTGAATGTAATGATTGTATGGCTATAAGAACAACAACCGTATCGCATAGCTATAATGATTGTTTGGATACTGACTGTAATAAGTGTAGTTTTACAAGAACGGCTCCAGGACACAGTTACAGCTATGGCTTGTGGACAGATGTAGCAACTGCAGGAACATGTGAAAAAAGATTGTTGAGTTGTAAAAATTGTACATATTCATATTATGTATATGATTATATCCATGCATATTCAGATTGTACAGACAGTTCTTGTAATGACTGTGGTTACACAAGAACAGCTCCCGGGCATAGCTATACATATGGGTCATGGACAGATGTAGCTACGGATGGGACATGTGAAAAGAGATTAATTAGTTGTGATAATTGCACTTATTCCTATTATGTATATGATTATAGCCATGCATATTCTGGTTGTACGGATAGTGTGTGTAATGATTGTAGTTATACTAGGACGGCACCAGGTCATAGTTATACATATGGATCATGGCTGGATGTGGCTACAGATGGAACCTGTGAGAGAAGATTAATAAGTTGTAATAATTGTACATATTCTTACTATGCCTATGATTATACCCACGCTTATACTGATTGCACAGATAGCACTTGCAATGATTGCACTTATACAAGAACTTCACCAGGTCATAGTTATACGTATGGGTCATGGACAGATGTAACAACCTCAGGAACCTGCGAAAAGAGATTGGTAAGCTGTAATAACTGCTCTTATTCGTATTATGTTTATGATTACAGCCACGCATACTCAGACTGTACAGATAGTATCTGTAATGATTGTAGTTACTCTAGAACAGCACCGGGACATAGTTATTCATATGGGTCATGGACAGATGTAGCAACCTCAGGAACCTGTGAGAAGAGATTGGTAAGCTGTAATAACTGCTCTTATTCGTATTATGTCTATGATTACAGCCATGCATACTCTGGCTGTACAGATAGTACATGTAATGATTGCAGTTACACCAGAACAGCACCGGGACATAGTTATTCATATGGGTCATGGACGGATGTAACAACCTCAGGAACCTGTGAGAAGAGATTGGTAAGCTGTAATAACTGCTCTTATTCGTATTATGTCTATGATTACAGCCATGCATACTCTGGCTGTACAGATAGTACATGTAATGATTGTAGTTACACCAGAACAGCACCCGGACATAGCTATACATATGGATCATGGACAGATGTGGCAACCTCAGGAACCTGTGAGAAGAGATTGGTAAGCTGTAATAACTGCTCTTATTCGTATTATATCTATGATTACAGCCATATATACTCCGGTTGTACAGATAGTACATGTAATGATTGCAGTTACTCCAGAACAGCACCGGGACATAGTTATACATATGGATCATGGACAGATGTGGCAACCTCAGGAACCTGTGAGAAGAGATTGGTAAGTTGTAATAACTGCTCTTATTCGTATTATGTCTATGATTACAGCCACATTTATAGTAGTAGTACAGATAGATATTGTAATGATTGTGGTTATATGAGATAACTAACTTTATGAAGGGAGATATATATGAAAAAAATATTCAGAAGAAAGCTTATTTTTTTAATTATAGTTATAGTCTTAATGATACCTTCTACTGCTTATGCTTTACAGAGTAACATGTCTAATCCGTTAGATAAAGATGATTTCCTGATTGAACCAATGATAGAAAAAGATGAAACACCTACGGAAGAATCTATTCGTAATAGTATTGAAGAAAAAGATATATTAATGAAATCTGTAGAAGAGATGGAAAAATTTAACGTGAATAATGATTTACCACATACAGAAGACACTTTAAAAATAAGCCTAGAAGAAAAAGAGTCTTTGACTAATGCTACTATAATTAATGGTAAAGATATTGATGATGAGCCATTTATAGAGGAAATGCATAAAAGAAATCAAGAAGAGAAAGAAATATTAATAAAAGTTGCAGAGGAAAAAGAAGCATTAAAAATGGAGGATATATTACCTGATGCGAAATCAAAACGTAAAAGTGCCGAAGAAAAAGAAGCTATTATGAAAGAGGTAGCAATGATTGAGAGATCAAAGGATAACAAAGATATTCTACCAACGGATGAGATGATGAAAAAAAATATTGAGGAAAAAGAAAAGTTAATGCTTGAAATAAATGAAAAAGAGAGTAGATTGATGGATAAGGCTCCAACAAAGAGCTCAATGAAAAAAAGTCAGGAAGAAAAAGAATTAATCATGGCTAATTTGTTGGAAACTGAGAAGGCTTCTAAATTAGTTAATATTGAGCCAAATGAGGAGGATAAACGTAAAAGTAAAGAAGAAAAAGATAAAATAATGAATGACGCGATTAAAATTATTGATAAAGATATCATGGAAGATAAACCACCAACCAAAGAATCTATACAAAAGAGTCAGAAGGAAAAAGAGGCAATTATAGATAGTGTTTTACTCTTAGATTAATATGACAACAAAATTTTATGAAATTAGAAAGACAAAAAAGTTTATTTTATGAACGCAATCCTCTAAGCAGCTACTAAATTAATTAATGACGGTATTATCAAGAAAATTATTCATATTCTTGATAAACCGTCATTAATTTTTATACCTTATTTATAGAAAGTTATATTACGTTATATTGTAATTATACAAATTGACATAATATTACTTGTATATTATTATGATTGTATAAAATAGAAATAAAGAGCTCTAAGGCTTACGAATAAATATTTACGACAAAGCCAAAGTCACCGAATACTTTTACATAAAAGTTGAAGAAATGTAATGTTTATTTAAGAAGGATATTTAATGAAGATAAATACCAAACAATCTACAGATTGCGTCATTCAGTATACAAAAACTGTTCTTGGAAAAGCAGGACCGTTTATTGCAACGAATTACTAAAAAAAGAGTTTTATGACTGAGAAAGGGTGTTTATTGAATAATACAATTTTTAAGTGTGTTAGAAAAAGAGAAAAAAGAGCTTAAATTACTTTAGTAAAGGACATGAAACCACACAATTTTCATTGTGCTGTTAATACATATTTCTGACAAGGAGAATTTAATGAGTAAATTATATGTTGTGAGACATGGGGAGACAGATTTCAATATTCAAGGGAAGTATGCGGGAAGTACAGATGTTGAACTTAATGAAATCGGAGAAAATCAAGCTAAGGTTCTTGCTGAAACATTTGTAGATAAACCAATTAATATTATTATGTCGTCAACCTTAAAAAGAGCTATGAGAACGGCAACAATTATTGCTGAACGTATAGGAAAGGAAGTTGTAGCTCTAGGTGATTTTGTTGAACGAAATGTTGGTCTATACGAGGGTTTAACAAGAGAAGAGGTTAGTTTAAGATATCCTGATCTTTGGAATCAAAATGTGTTAAGATTGTATGATTGTAATCTTCACAAAGGTGAATCTATGAGACAGGTTAGGGAGAGAGTGTATAAGGGATTAGAATATATAAAAGATACATATAAAGGTTGTAATATAATTCTTGTAACTCATGGATACGTATCTAGGGAAATATATGGTTATTTTAATAAATTATCAGAGGAAAAGTTTAACAGATATGTATTAAATAATTGTCAAGTTGCTGAATATGATATGGAATAAAACACATAGCCTTTCTGAGATAAGTGACAAACAGCAAAATGAAGTCTAAATCAATTATATAAAAGAAAAAGGAGAAAGATTATTGTGAATATATTACAAGAACTTGGAATTAGTGCGGGAACTGCTATTATTTTCATTATTGCACTCTATTTTATCATAAAATGTGCAGTAAAAAACGGTATAAGAGAAGCTTTCACTGAAATTACGGGAATTGAAACAGAGACACCCTCAGAATCAGAACTACGTAAAACATTAGATAATTTTATTACTAAAAATAATCAAAAAGGTAACGACATATAAATTTCATTTAAATGTTTTAATATACTATCTTAATTTCATAAAGGAGTTTGTCAATGATATCCACTGCAACAGCAAAAATGATTAATACTTTACCGCATAGCTTAGCCACATATCTTTCTAAGAAATTTTTAGATAAATACCTAAAAAAATATGCCAATATTAAGATAAATGGAAGTGAAAACTTAAAGGGAATTAAAACACCAACGATCTTTATATGTAATCATTTAAGTAATTCAGATGGATTGATATTAGACAAGGTTTTAAAAGAGATTGATCCGACTTTTGTAGCAGGTGTAAAGCTATCTGATAATGCTGTTACAAGCATAGGGATGAATGTAATAAAGACTACGAATATAAAGCCTAACACTGCTGATAAAGAGGGCCTTATGAAAACGATTAATCTTGTTAAGCAAGGAGAAAGCTTATTGATTTTCCCTGAAGGAACCAGAAGCAGAGTTGGTAGTTTGATTGAAGCAAAAAAAGGAATTATTCTCATTGCAATTATGACAGGAGCTCCTATTGTACCCATTGGATTATATGGAACAGAAAAACTGTTACCGGTTAATCAAGAAGGAGATATGAGTGCGGAAACCTTTCATCGTGCAGATGTTCATATCAATATTGGAAAACAATTTGAATTTCCTAAGAGAGCAAAAGAGCAAGATAAAAAAGATTATGAAGATTTTGCCTCACATTATATAATGAAGAAAATAGCGGAGTTACTACCTGAGAATTATAGAGGAGTATATAAGTAATTGGAGGGTATATAGATGATTGGACGATCTATCATTTTTTTAATTAGTCTATTACTATGACATACAAGTCCAAGTAAAAATGAAACATAATGTGGATTATCGAATCTAAGGAATATTAATGATAGGTATCAAGTTTACTTAAGAAAAGAGGATAAATCATGTCTATAAAACTTCATAATGAAGAAAAACCAATAATTCTTATAGTAACCGGTCCTTGTGGTTCCGGAAAAACAACCATAACAGATATAATTGCTAGTACTGGTAAGTTTATACGTATTAGTGGGGATGAAATCAAAGACGAACATTTTCCTGAAATTGAAAGAATAACGGATTATCCTGAAGCCTTAGAGAAGGTATATATTGAAATGTTTCAAAAAACGAAAGAGAATTTTGAACTTGGTAAGAATGTTGTGATTGACTATATAATCTTAGGACAAAAAAGGATTGATGAATATAAAAAAGCCTTTCAAAACAATCTTGTAATTAAAGTTTTATTTTCAAGTAAAGAAGTGATAATTGAAAGGGATAAAACCAGGGAGTGTTGGACAGCAGGTGAAGATTGTGTTAATGATCTTTATGATGCTTTTTACAAACTTCAAGGCTATATTGGTATTGATAATTATATTGATAGCTCTGAAGAAACTCCGGAAGAAACGTATTCAAAATATTTTGCTGATCTCGTCTGTTGAGTTTTGAGGGTAACGCACATAACGGATGACATTACTGATATAAAAGACTTGTGAATGAAGCAAATGTGAATACAAAGGAACCTATAATAACTAATAATCAGGAGGACTTCTATGGAACCTTATAGAAATGAGTATATATTAAAAGACGGTCAAAAACTTATCGTACGAACACCGGAAGAAGGGGATGCACAAGGGTTAATAAATCTTATGCAGACAGTTGATAATGAAACTAAATTTTTATCACGTGAACCCGGTGAATTTAATATCACATTGGAAAATGAAATAGATTTTATTAGAAATAAGAATAACGAAGAGAATGGACGTTTTCTAATTGCAGAACTAGATGGTAATATCATAGGAAATTGCTATGTTGGAATAGAAGTAAATAACAAAAGGTATCTTCACAGAGCAGGAATGGCTATTGTTGTAAGAAAGGATTGTTGGAACAAGGGTATAGGTAAAAAGATGATGCAGGAATGTATCAATTGGTGTAATCAAAAGGGTATTGAACAACTTGAACTGGAAGTTGTTACTCAAAATGAACGCGCTATTACAATGTATAAAAGCTTTGGTTTCGACATATATGGAACCAAAAAGCATGCATTAAAGTATGCAGATGGAACTTATGCAGATGAATACTTTATGTGTTTATTCTTAAACGGTATGAAACCGGAGTAATGTATTTGTTCATACAATATGGTTAAAAAGCAAAGGGTATACGATAGATGGAGACTATAATAAAGAACCATCTAGAATTAATTACATAATCTTACGATAAAGATATTATATTAGGATAATGTGTGATTGATACAAAGTTTTACCGGAGCATATTACGAATGCTCCCAAGTTGTTCTATATTGAGGATAGAATGCCTACTAGAAAGATAATCAATAATTCTTGGCATTGAAAATAATAATTTTTGGTGGAGGATTTATGGACGATTCAATAAGGTTCATGGAAGGACTGATAGAAAAGGATATTAATCTATTAAAAAGTGTTCCAAAAGCTGATTTACATAATCATTTTTCCTTAGGAGGAAATAAGGATTTTATATATAGTAAAACCGGAAAGCTAATCAATCCGATCAGTGGAAAATTAAAGTCCATGAATGATATGCACGGATGGGTAGCTGAAAATGTTGGCAATCTATTTGAGGGGATGGACGGAAGAAAGCTGGCAATCGATGCCTGCTTTCAACAAGCTGCAGAGGATAACATAACTATTTTAGATATAGGTGAGGATGTTTGGGCTAAGGATGCACTGTATGGTGGTAATATTGAAGAAATAATAAGTGCATTTAAGAATAGTAATGAAGCTTATGCTCCAAACACCAAACTAAGCTTACAGATCGGTTTATCAAGGCATTGTAATATAAAATGGCTATTAGGTTGGTCCGAAGACTTTTTTGAACAAGATTGTTTTCATTCGGTTGATTTATATGCTGATGAATTTGCACAACCAATAGAAACCTTTAAGCCGCTTTATCGAAAAGCTAAGGAAAAGAAGCTTATTTTAAGAGCTCATGTAGGAGAGTGGGGTACTGCTGACGATGTGATGCGAGCAGTTGAAGAGCTAGAGCTTGATGAAGTACAGCACGGAATAGCAGCAGCGCAATCTCAGAAAGTAATGAATTTTCTTGCTGATAATAAGATAAGACTCAATATTTGTCCCACCAGCAATGTGAAGTTATCAAGAGTTGATTCGTTGGAAAAGCATCCTATAAGAAAGCTATTTGACAACGGAGTAATCGTAACGATTAACTCGGACGATGTCTTAGTATTCGGTAATAGTGTATCGCAGGAATTTTTAGATGTATACACAAGTGGTTTGTTTACAGCAGAAGAGCTCAATGAAATCAGATTGAATGGATTGAAGTAGTTAATTATAATAGGAACTTTTTCATATAAACATAGTTGGAGACATGATTTATGAAACGAATGAAAAAAGCTTTATTGTTAATACTGATATCTCTATAGTAATCGTATCATTGATATTATTTTTGCCTTCAAGAACTCCCAGAATTAAAGGCAATAAAAGCATAGCATCAATAGATAAGATTATACTTGGAGGAATAGATCAGTTTATAATGACCAGGGGGGAAGACACAGATAATCCAATCTTACTTTTCTTACATGGTGGGCCAGGATATTCTCAGATATCCTTTGCCCGTAAGTATCAAGAAGAACTGGAAGAAAACTTCCTTGTTGTTAATTGGGATCATAATCGAAAAGTATTACGAACAGTTAGAAGCTCCCGAAAAAGAATTGATTTGGTTTGAGGAATCAGCTCACTTTCCGCAATTTGAAGAACCTGAAAAATTTGCTCAAATTGCGATGCGCATAAAGGATCAACAAAAAGATAGGTAGAATAAAAATAACGCGCCTGGAATGTTGTATGTACTAGTAAGACTTGAGTTTTATTAACTACTTTTTGATAAGAGTAATGTTAGTGGTTTACGTAAGTTAAAAGGTTTATAAACCAATAAATATATTATTAAATTATGTGGGAGGTACATATGACAGAAAAAGAGAAAATGTTAAATCAAGAATATTATATAGCTTGGGACGATGAATTAACGAAAGAGCGAGAGAGAGCTAAGGATCTACTATTTGAATTAAATGCGGTTCGGCCTTCGGAACGGGAAAAGCGAAGTGAGATAATCAATGCATTATTTGGTTCGGTAGGTAAGGGGTCTTGGATTGAGTCTCCGTTTAATTGTGACTATGGTTACAATATTTCTGTCGGAGATAATTTCTATGCTAACTCTAATTGTAACATATTAGATTGTGCTAAGGTCAAAATAGGAGATAATGTATTATTTGGTCCCAATGTCAACTTATATACACCGGAGCATGCATTTGATAAAGAGGAACGAGCCAGGGGCTATGAACAATCATTGCCTATTACGATTGGTAATGATGTATGGATCTGTGGTTCCGTATCCATTCTGTCCGGAGTAACGATTGGTGATAATACCATCATAGGAGCCGGAAGTGTTGTTACGAAAGATATTCCGGCGAATGTCATAGCAGCTGGAGTTCCTTGTAAGGTAATACGTGAAATAACAGCAGAAGATAGACTCGGAAAAATCTAAATTATTAATTATTTCAAAATAAAAAAAGAAGATGAAATCTATTCAAATTAAAATTAGTTATATGAATAATAATGTGATAGATTATTCTAATATTAGGATATGATTAATCTAAGTAAAACAAAAGAATCTATTATGTAAGAAAAGAAAAATGTGGTATAATGAAATAACAAAAGAGTAATTAAATAAAGTTATATATGGGGAGGGTAAATAATAATGAAGAGGTTATTGAAATTATTACTGGTTGGTGGTCTTATTTTGTTATTAGCTGCTTGCAGTAAAGGTGAAACAGAGAAGATACCGGAGGTGTCTGTAGAAGGGGAAGGCATGGAAGACGTATTAAATGAAGAAGATCCACCATCGGATGAGGAACCGGTATCCAGTGAAGAAAATACAGATAATCTAATTCCGGGAGGGTATTTTAGTGAACTTAGCCCTAAGTGGGGACTATACGAGGAATCAGGTGGAAGTGGCTCCATATCTGTCAATACAGATGGACAGTTGGAGGTAACGATTGATAACACAGGCCGCGTAAATTATGCGGTTCAGATATATTGTGATGGTTTTGAATTACTCCAGAATGCAGTGTATGAGATCGCATTTGATATCAGATCTACGATAGATCGGACTCTGGAATGGCGTATTCAGCTTAATGGAGGAGATTATCATGCATATACTTCTCAGGAAAATGTTGCTATTTCAACAGAAATGCAACATATAGTTTCTACATTTACTATGGAGGAGGCTTCTGATCCCGCACCGAGATTTTGTATTAATCTGGGCTTCCAAGAATCTGATGGAGAACTCGCAGCACACACTGTGTATGTTGATAATGTAGAACTGTTCCTACTCGATGCTTCCAACGCAGTTGCTTCTTCAAAAGGGGATATAGGACCATCGATTAATATCAATCAGGTGGGGTATCGTACGAATGATACCAAGATAGCAATTTTCCGTGACAGCAGTTTGGATACGAGCTTTGATGTTGTTGATGTGGCTACAGGAAATGTGGTTTTCACAGGAGATGTGGTTGGTTCCATAGAAACTGAAAGTGCAGGTGAAACAGTTGCACATGGAGATTTTACAAGTATAACAAAACCTGGTACATATAAGATTACTGCTGCTAATAGCGGTGAATCCTATGAGTTCGTGATTGCAGATAACATATATGATGACGTTTTTGCAGATACAGTAAAGATGCTTTATCTACAACGCTGCGGTATTGAATTGACAGAGGAGCATGCAGATACGTTTGCACATGCTGCCTGCCATGTCCAGAAAGCAACTATTTATGGTACAACTGAGACAAAGGATGTATCCGGTGGCTGGCATGATGCAGGAGATTATGGGCGTTATGTTGTTCCTGGAGCTAAGGCAGTAGCTGATTTACTACTTGCTTATGAAGATTATAACGAAGTATTTAACGATAGTGTTGGTATTCCTGAAAGCGGTAATGGTATACCGGATGTACTGGATGAAGCCAGATATGAACTTGAATGGATGTTTAAGATGCAGGATGACCAGTCCGGGGGTGTATACCATAAGGTAACAGGTTTAAAATTTGCAGGCACAGTAATGCCTGAGGAAGTTACAGATGACTTGTATATTATGCCAATCTCTAACTGTGCAACAGGTGATTATGCTGCTGTTATGGCAATGGCTGCAAGGGTTTATAAGCAATATGATGAAGCTTTTGCAAAGGAATGCCTTACTGCAGCAATCAAAGCACTGAATTATCTGGAGAATAATTTAGAGGATGGCGGCTTTGTAAATCCTAGTGATGTTACTACTGGTGAATATCCCGATACAGAGGATATAGATGAATACTTCTGGGCTTTAAGTGAACTATATAAAACAACCGGAGATACCTCCTATGAGGAAAAACTAAGTTTATTGGATCTTAATTCACTTGAAAATGGTTTGGGATGGCAGACAGTGGATTTATATGGTTACTATGCATATCTGACGGCTGACAAGCAAAATCCTGAATTGAGTAATCGATTTATGGAGAAGTTCAAATCTTATCTTGTCACAATAGAGAAAAACATAGAAGAAGATGGATATTACTCCTCGATGGGTAAAGTGTATCCATGGGGAAGTAATATGACACTAGCCAATAATGGAGAAGTTCTATTAATGGCAAATAAGATATTGGAAGATAATGATAGCTATTATGAGTTAGCTAAGAAACAATTGGATTATCTATTGGGTGCAAACTCTACTTCCTATTGTTTTGTTACCGGTTATGGAACTCTGACTCCGGAGAATACTCATCATAGACCATCCCAGTCACTTGGAATTACTATGGTAGGTATGCTGGTAGGCGGTGCAAACTCTAATCTAGAGGATCCTTATGCACAGAACGTTCTTGACGGTAAGCCCGCTGCAAAATGCTATGTGGATAACGAACAGAGTTATTCCTGTAATGAGGTAACGGTGTATTGGAATTCACCTCTGGTATATCTGATGGCTGGATTAAATGCGAAGGAATAAAGGATAGAAAAAGAAAAGTACATATATATCAAAAAGAAATAGATTACTCACATACATAACAGAAATACAGTTACGAAGATATAGGATAGTATGTTTAATATTTTTAATAAAGTTTGGATGGACTTGTGTATACTCAATTTACACAAGTCCATACTATAAAAACAAATATAACATAAGCATTATTAAAAACATTAACTAAATTAAAAGATAAATTACAAAAAAACTATGAAACTTGGAGTGATTATGAAATATAGAGAGTCGGGAATGCCGGAAGAGAATATGTGGCAGACATTTTTTGATCCGGTTGAAATACTGAAATTATTAGAAGTAAATAAAAGTGTTAATACATTATTAGATATAGGGAGCGGATATGGTACATTCTTACTTCCAGCTGCTAAACTTGTAAGTAATAAAGTTGTCGGAATTGATATTGAGAGAGAAATGATTAATATTTGTGAAAATAAAATAAAAGGTCATAAATTAAAGAATATTGACTTGATTTTGGGTGATATTTCAACTAAGAATACAATCAATGATTTGAAAGACTATCAAGGTAATATAGATTATATCTGTTTATTCAATATATTACATTGTGAAAACCCATTAGATATATTAAATGCAGCATATTCCTTATTAAATGATAATGGAAAGATTGGAGTTATCCATTGGAAAAATGAAAATACACCAAGAGGGCCTTCTATGGAAATTAGACCAACCCCAGAAATGATTAATAAATGGGCAGTAGCTGCAGGGTTTTATTTATATAAGCAAATTGAGTTACCACCTTATCATTATGGTATGGTATTTATAAAAAAACACGAGGTATAGTTATGAAAATTGGAATAATTATTGAAACAAATGAATATGAGAAAGCATGGAATGCTTTTCGCTTTGCTGTAACAGCAAAGAAGAAAAATCATGAAGTTAAGGTATTCCTCATGGGCGAAGGTGTGGAATGTGAAAGTCTTACGCATGAGAAGTATAATGTAGCTGAGCAATTAAAAACGTTTGTAGAATTAGGCGGAGAGTTATTAGCATGTGGCACATGTCTAAAATCCAGAAGTATGGCAGAAAGTGATGTATGTCCAATTTCTACAATGATAGACTGTGTTCAAATGGTTGAATGGGCGGATAAAACTATAACATTTTAATATCAAAAAATATTTTATAATAATATTTTATAGTATAGAAACTATTCACAAAAATTCCATATCTACTTTCTATGTAGATATGGAATTTTTGTGAATAAGGAATAAGACAAATAAAACCCGATATATAAATAATAATATAAATAGTGTAAAATATAATAAAATTGTATTGTTTCATTAGTTTTAGTATGTAAAGAAACATTATCTTAATATTTACTTCAAACATTGTTTAAAATTTATTTCAATAGACAACGATAGAACTTTATTGGGATACAACACTTTTACATGCACACCTATTCGTTAAACTTAGGTTTTGCGAATAGTACTTATCACATATATCATGAATAGACATAATAAACTTGGTTTGCTTCTGCTATTCGTGCAAAATTAATATTTTTATTTTTATAATTATATTGTACCGGTTCAACTTTTTACTTAATGAATTTTAAAGTTTCGTTATCCTCATTAACTACACGATAATTTACCAACTACGATGATCACCACATGGATAACGCCTGGCCAGATTTTTTTCTTTATATAATATATGAATTAATTTATTCCTAGTTCAAAAACCTATTTATCGCTTATCTATGTGTATATGTTCTTCACTCAAAAAATAAACAACATAAATCTTAACTTTTATGACTAATAGCACAAACGTAATTTTTATCAGAAGAATTTTTATTCTCTATTTTAAGTAAACACTTATGATCCAAATCTCAAACTTACTTATCTTTCAATCATTCTAAATCAATTGTATTAATGTTTTTCTAGAGATAATGCTTTTTATTATCTAACACTCGTTTCCAAACTAGTATATCGCTGTTTCTAGATCATGATGCTTGCATCTTTATCATAATTACACCAAATATATACAATTACTATTATCATACAATTCTATAAAAAGTATCAATTAAACCTATATCAATTACTTTAATTAACAGCGTAAAATACGAATTAATCAAATTTAATGATCTTAATACTGAAGATATGAGTATATAAACAATTTTATAAGAAAAGAACAGAGATTAAAATCTCTGTTCTCCTACTATTCTTTCAAGTTCCATGATTTCTGCTCGGGATAGTTCCTGGTTCTTTAAATATTCAGTTAAAAATGTACTTAAGGAACCATTATATAATTTATTGAGTAAAACTTTAGTTTCAATATTTTGAACGACTTTTTTTGATATTGCAGCTTTACATAAAAATCCGGGATCCTCACGCTTTACCGCTCCTTTATCAATCAGACGTTTAATCACAGTATATGTGGTGTTTTTCTCCCATCCGATATATTCCTTAATAATTTTTGAAATATCTTTGGCGGCTAATACTTTATTAGACCATAATAATTCCATAATATTAAGTTCACCTTCATGAAGACGAATCTCTGGTAACGACATTCTCACTACACCCCTTTGATTAATACCATAATTTGTTCTTCTACTAATGTAGAAATTGATTTATTATTAATAAGATCTCTTTTGGTTCATATTAAATTCATGATAAAAATCGAAACTCTATAGATCTTACCGTTATCTTAAGTATAGTACAATGAAATGCTTCCGCCCGTGTGATACTCCTATTATCAAGGACTTACAGTTGTAGAATAATCTCAATAAAAAAAGCAATTCCTACATCTACATCTGTAGTCGGACAGCTTGTATTAATATACTATAGCAATAGAATGAATTTGTCAACTATTTTCTTAATTATTTTGTAATTATTTTGTTAAAAGATGGTATTTAGTCAAGTGAATACGATATGGATACACTAAAAAAGGTATTTAATGCTTATAAAAATTGTTTTTAAAAGTATGTTAAATACAAAATACAGCATAATGAGGAACGTATTTTATACTATTTGAATATTCAAAATTCTTTTCTGATATTTTAATTGCATATGGAAATTCACACTTTTGCTTTAATACACTGATACTTTTTGAACGTGTATTATTACCGCGGTGAATTTCTATCGGTACAATTTCATTATTCTTAATGATGATAAAATCAACTTTAGCCATAGAATCTGATTCCCAAAACATTAATTGATACCCCTTAGCCATTAATGCCTGTGCTACATAGTTTTCTAATAGAGATTTCTGACTTATCTTGTTAAAAGGACGAAACTCCTCTTTCGCTATCTCCGTATATAACAGACCGATATCTGACATGTATAGCTTAAAATTATTATTATATTCTATCTTGTTAATTTCCTTTGTCTGCAGGTATGTAATTGGTTGCATGATCTGTTCGTTAGAGAGCTTCAAGCATGGAATTACATAATTTCTATCAATTAAGCTCTGAATTGCATCCTTATACATTGCATGGGTGGTACCTTTTCGAATTAATTTATATTGAAATTTTTTGTTTTCTTTCCTAAGTTGATAGGACAGACTGTCAAGTACCTGATTCATCTTTAGGGCATCACCTTCTAAGCTGCTTTTTATGATATAATCATGGTATGAGTTCATTAAAAAGCTATGCTGTTCTGCAATGTTTACGGTAGAGGATAAATTTAGATATTCATTAATGATTCCCGGCATACCTCCGATCTGCATATAAAGCTCATGTAGGGCCAATAGCTCCTTATGTACTATGTCTGGAATTTTTTTATTTGCTTCATAGTGAGTTATAATGGCTTCAATATACCATTCATTGGCGGTCGCTTTTAGAAATTCATCGAAATCCATAGGATGTACCGGTATATGATTAAATTCGTTCTTATACTCAGATGGTAATGGATTACTTGTAATAATTAGTATGTAGGGATAATACCCGGTTTGTTGTAATGGCTTTAATGATGATAAAACCGAAGAACTGAAGGATACTTCGTCAAGAATTAGGATTTTGTTCTCACAGGTAGCTTCTTCATTTAAATGAAAATGTTTATTTAATATTTGATTTATTATGGCAGGGTCCTTGGATTCAAAAAACTCACTTACACCATGCTCCCGTTCAAAATTAATATATAAAATCCGTTCAAAAAAGGCCTTGGCAAAATCATATGCAAGATATGTTTTGCCCACGCCTTTAGCTCCGGTAAGCAGGATTGGCTTACGCTTATCTATGGTTTTCCAACTGATTAATTCGTCAATCACTTTTCTTTTCAAAGTTATTACCCCTTATGATCGTCTTAATTTCTCTAATAAATCGGTAAAATACTGTGGAAGCTCGGACTGAAATTCAATATATTTATTGGTGGTCGGATGAATAAAACCAAGTAATCCGGCATGTAATGCTTGTCCTTCTAAACGAAAAGGATCTTTACCGGGGCCGTAAACAGTGTCTCCTAGTAACGGATGATGAATGCTTGCCATATGGACTCTTATTTGATGGGTACGCCCGGTTTCTAAGGAACACTCTATATGTGCATATTGATTTTTGATATTTTCCAAGACCCTGTAATTCGTTGCCGCATATCTTCCGTTTTTATGGTTGACAGCCATCTTTTTGCGATCTTTTGGATGTCTTCCTATCGGTGCTTCTACTCTTCCGCTATCAGTCTTAAAGGCTTGGTATACAATGGCTTGATAACGACGGGTTATAGAATGATCCTTAAATTGCTGTGCGAGAAACTGATGTGACTTATCATTTTTACAGGCAACCAGGACACCGGTGGTATCCCGATCGATGCGATGGACAATTCCCGGTCGTAAAATACCGTTAATCCCGGATAGTTCCCCTTTACAATGATATAACAAAGCATTGACCAGTGTATCTGATTCATGACCGGCTGCGGGATGTACTACCAGCCCTTTATGCTTATTGATTATAATAATATCTTTATCTTCATATAGAATATCGATTGGGATGTCCTGAGGGTCGATTTTAGCCTCTTTCGGCTCAGGAAGATATAAAGTTACTGTTTGACCTGTTTTCACCTTAGAATTGGATTTTACGGGCTTTCCATCCTGTAATACTTTATCCTCATCAATCAGCTTTTGAATATAGGATCTAGTAAGTTCATCATTCATTTCTGATAGATATTTATCGATGCGGGTACCGTTGTTCTTATCATCTACTATAAACTCTATCATCTGATCCTGCTCCGACAGGTAAAGTTCATCTTCATCCATGGGCCTAGGCATCCTTTCCGGTAGTATCCTGCTTAGAACGATTCTTTTTCTTACGGGTGAAAATCTCATCTATAAAATCAAAATCTTCATCTTTATAGTAAAATAAGGCTAAGATTAATAATAATGCACAGGATACTGTCAAATAACTGTCAGCAATATTAAAGATAGGGAAATCAATCAGCTCAAAGTAGAGAAAATCCACTACATATCTTAGGAACATTCGGTCAATAAAATTACCGACTGCTCCGGCTATCAGAAATACCCAAATAATCTTAATGATATTATATTTTTTATCTTGAGGAATTTTAAGATACATATAAATCAGAATCATTAAGATGATTGCTGTCAGTAAGATTAAAAATCCAATTTGACCACTCATAATTCCCCAGACTGCTCCGGTATTTTCATGATATTGCAGTATAAATACTTTGGGTATAATATTAACCGGCTCGTTGATTAATATCGTTCTTGCCCAATATTTTGATCCTTGATCAATCAATAGAAGAATAATAAAGTAAAACAGGTGTCTTAATCTTTGTTTGTTCATGCTACCTCCAAGTAAGTATCCCTTCTTTATTCTTATATAAATAATCTAGATAAGGATAACATCTATTTTCGTATTACGCGTAAACTCTATAAATCTCAGAAAGGATAGATAAATTATTACTAAAATAATAAAATTATCAACTGGGTACATCCTTTTCAAAGTGTTTTAAAAAGAGTTGCTAATATCTTAACACTTTAAGGCTAGTATAGAGCTGAATAAGCTCATTTTATTATATGAGTTATGATAAAAGGATTAAAATTAAATTAATATAGAGTAAATTGCATCAAGCATCTCTTCTTTTGTAACAGTTGGATCAATAACAGCATTGCCAATTTCTTTTAATAAGATAAATTTAATTATATCTGAGTCCATCTTTTTATCAAGCCTTGAAACTTCGTAGATATCCTCTGCCGATAAACCGGATACCTGAACAGGCAAACGAAAGGCCTTAAGTGTATTAATAATTTCTTCATAATCTTTTTGATTAATATAACCTCTTTTCATGGAAATATAGGTAGCTGCAGCCATTCCTATGGCAACACATTCTCCATGTAAAAGGGTAAGATTCATAAGTTTTTCAACCGAATGACCAATGGTATGACCAAAGTTAAGTAAAGCTCTGTCTCCAGTTTCTTTTGGATCCTTTTCCACGACCTCTTTTTTGATCAGGCAGCTTCTTAAGATCATTTCCTTTAATACTTCGAATTCTTTGGCTTGTATTTGCTTCGTATTTTCTTTTAACCAATAATATAATACAGAATCCTTAATGATGCCGTGTTTAATAAGTTCACCCATTCCGGAATTGAATTCGAATTCCTGTAGTGTATTTAGGGTAGATAAATTCATATATACCAGTTTTGGTTGATAGAAGGCTCCTACCATATTTTTATAAGCCTTAAAATCAACTCCTGTTTTACCGCCGATACTGGAATCGACCATGGCTAAAAGCGAGGTAGGAACCTGAATGAATCGAACACCACGAAGATAGGTAGCTGCAACAAAGCCCGTTAAATCACCTACTACGCCACCACCCAAAGCCACCAGTACATCATACCTGTCAAAGCCTAAGTTAATGAGTTTTTCATAGCAGTTTGACACAGTGTCTAAGTTTTTGCTGTGTTCCCCTGCTTCAAAGATAAAGCTGGCAACCAATTTCGCATTTGATTGGATTGCCTCGATGCATTGCTCCAAATAATATTTACTCACATTTGTATCGGAGATAATCATGAATTTACGACCATTCATTCCAAGGGCTTCTAGTTTGTCATATAACCCTTGAAAATCCTGTTCAAGTATAATGTCGTAAGCGGGTTTTTCTTCATAATTCACGGTTAGTATATGATTCATAAAAATTGCATAACCACATCTTATTACATGGGACGAGGTTATGCTTCCTCCTTATCTTGTATATATTATGTACTTAATACACGACCAATCTTAATCATCTGAAAGTGTAATAAACTCAAAATCATCTTCCGAAGTGTTGTTTTGATTGGAATTGTCTTTTGCTTCTTCATATTGTGAGTCGAGTTTGCTACGTTCCTCTAATAACTCATTACTCTCCCCTTGCAATTCATCACCCTGCTCTTCTTCTACATCTATATCAGCTTCAATATCATGTTGTTCAAATTGCTTTTGTTCCTGATATAAGAAGTCATCTGTCTTTAGGGAAAAGCTATTGCTATTTAACAACTCCACCTGAGCATTTAAGAGATTTTTAAAATGAGCTTTAAATAGATCGTATTGCTGAACTAAATTCAACGCTTTATGCTCCAGATATTCAATCTGTTTTTTTGAATCAGCATAAATAAGCTTTGCTTTTGCCTTAGCCTCCCTTTCAATTACTTCGGCTTCTTTGACGGCGGTATCTTTGGTTTCCTGAGCAGTTTTTTCGGCCAAAACCAATGCCTTTTGTAATGTTTTTTCTATGGATTTATAATAACTGAGACTTTCATTTAGTTCACTCATTTTCTTCTTTAGTTCAATATTCTCATTTAACAAAGCTTCGTATTCGGTGGAAAGCTCTTGTATAAATTGTTCTACATCCTTTTTATCATACCCAATTCCGGATTTAAAACCCTTTTCTCTGATTTCTGACGGTGTAAACATTATCTTCCCTCCCCTATGCGGTATATAAGCGTATTTTAATCGAATATCTTCCTTTTTTCGTTATATTTGAAGTGCCAACATAGATGAACTTACCTAAGCCTCGAACGGATACAACATCATTTTCCTTAAGAACATAACTGTTAGATAAAACCACTTTACTGTTAACAAATACCTTACCTCCGGCGATCAGACCGGTTAAACTGCTTCTGGAAGTATGAAAAGCAACGGATAAGATGCTGTCAAGGCGGATCGATGATACAGTGCCGCTAATTTCTTTATATACAGGTTGATACTTAAAGTCGCTTTTGTCAATGATAGAAGAACGAATCATAGTGTGCTTTACCTTAATTAGCTCATCAGCGATAAATTCACTGATTGAAGAAGTGCAAAACAGATAAGCTTCATTCTCCATGGTAATGATATCTCCTACCTTGCCTCGGTCTATACCAAGATTAAGTACAGCTCCTAAAAAGTCTCTATGGGTAAGAGTATCACTAAATTTTTTGTTTAGTGGTTCAATTTTAATGCAGGTAATGGGATAATTAATTTCAGCATCTGATTGTAAGGTATCATCACCACAAAAACAAAGTATTTTCCTCTCGGCATCCGCAAAACCACCGTAAGCAAAATACTTTATTATCGGTAAATCATGTTTGATGCTGAATAAAATACTCTGTTCATTCAAATTCAAAAAATCTGAAAAAATGCAAATACCACGGTTATCCGCCGTGTTCGCCAAATCCAGAAAACGCCTGCGTAGTAGTTGTTCTTCTTTGTCTAAGTTCATTATTACCGCCTAGAATTTTGAGTGGATTGTGGGAGGCTCAAAGCCGCTATCCTGTATGATATCGAGATAATCTCCCGAAATATCAACCGTATCAGGGGATACGATAAAGATACAGTTAGAGATGCGGTGTAATTTACCGTTAATTGCATAAACAGAACCGGAGATAAAATCCATGGTACGTTGAGCTAATTTATCATCAAACCCTTCCAGATTGATTACAGTAGCTCTTCCGGTTAAAAGCATGTCACAGATCACCTGGGAATCTTCAAAGGACGTAGGTTTCATGATACATACCTCAAGTCCCTTTGGTGTAGTCCTAATGGGAACAACCTTACTTGCTGAGCTTCTCTCCATTCTAGACATCCTTTCTTTTTTTAAGTCATTGGTACCCGGAGACACCGGGGCCTGACTCTTTGGTGCTTCATCATACAATTCCTTAGATTTTCTCTCATATCGTTTTGCCTTGATTACTTCTTTTTCGGCTTCTTCATTGAGATAATCTTCATAATCTTCATCATCTTCGGTTAATTTCATGGAATTTAGAAAGTTTTTAAAAATATTAGACATATTACTTATCTCCCATCTATATTTGCTGACACTGGTATATTTGTTGAACGTTCACCGAAAATGCCTGTCCCAACTCGGACCATGGTAGCACCTTCTTCTATTGCGACTTCAAAATCACCGGTCATACCCATGGAAAGAATATTGAAGTAAGGCAGACTGTCCTGTTCTTCCGGTGGCTTTCTTTTATGTTCATCAGTATTTATATTATCGAAATTGATGTTAGAATTTTCAATCAAACTACTATTGATATGAATATTATCTTGGACAATATTCCCTTTATCTTTATTATCGATGTTTTTTGTTTTTATGTCAATAAATAATTCATGTAATTTCCGAAAATGCTTTCTGTTTTTCTCCGAATCTACGACAAATGGTGCGATTGTCATTAATCCTCTGACTCTTACATGCGGGAGCTTTAAAAGCTCGTTTAGAAGAGGAAAAACCTCTTCTTCGGACACACCGAATTTCGTATCCTCATCGGCAATATTAACTTCAATCAGTATATCGCTAACGATCCCTTTCTTAGCCGCTTCTTCTTCGATTTGTAATGCTAACCTTAAGGAATCAACGGAATGTATCAGTACAGCCTTATCAACAATGTATTTCACTTTATTACGTTGCAAATGTCCGATCATATGCCAGGAGATTTCCTCCGGGAATTTTTCCGTAAGGTCATCATATTTTTGTACTAGTTCCTGTACCTTATTTTCACCAAAGTGACGCATACCGGCTTCATATGCTTCTTTAATCATGGAAATCGGTTTCGTCTTACTGACTGCAATTAAAGTAACCTCAGAGCGTTTTCTACCACTACGGTCGCAGGCAGCTTGTATCCTTTGTTCTATATTTAAGAGATTGTCCTTTAGCATATTGCTATACACTCCTTTCCAACAACATCAAATATGTAGATCGTTAACAAATTTGATTGTAAAGTTTTAATATACTAATAAGCGAAGCTTATTTGATAAGCGAAGCTTATTTTATTAGCGAAGCTTATTTGATAAGCGAAGCCTATTTGATAAGCGAAACTTATTTGATACGCTAAGGCTAATTTACTTGTTTGATATGCGAAAACATTCTTTATGGAACGTTAGTATATAATTGCCTGTTCCACCGCAGTTGTACCGTCTAAGGCAATATGATCATATAAGGAGATACCATAGGAAGTTCCTTTCTTTACGATACAGTATTCCTTATTTTGATAAATAATTTCTATTCTTTTAAAAACAGCGTAGCCCATATTAACATTGAATACACCGGTTAATTTACCGGTTTGGTAAAGTTGTATACGATCTGTAGAGTCAGGAGCCTGAATCCAATCTCCAGGTTCAAATAACCTGGTATCAACATAGCCATAGGTATCATCCTGATAATATATATCGGCAGGAACGAAGGTTATATTAATATCACCTGTCTTTGTATAAGTTAGCTTGGTTAACCCGTTCTTACCGCTGTCGCCACCCATAGTAAAATATCTTAGTGGAACAAGATAAAAATCCTTTTCAACAATAGAGGTCAGGGGTATCTTTAAACCATCGATGATATCCATATGGATTTCCAGATCAAGAAAACGATCATCTATATAATTAGCCATATGCTTGTCCATATCTAATTGGGCATAATATTCGGAGTCCTTTTGGAATAAATGAAGCTTGGCAGATGTTTTAAAATCATCCTTAAGTATCGTAAAATCCAAAGTTTCCTTTCCGGCCAGCTTACTATACTGATCTTTTGTAAGAGGCAGAATAATTGACCAGTTTTGAGAGGTGATGAGTTTATATATCGGTGAATTTTGACCATAAATTTCTGTAGACCTTAAGGCAACCCGTTCATAGTTATCTGTAACAAACAAATCCCGGTTCACAGTTTCAGCAGTTACCGTTTCAAAGGAATCCATATAGTAGGATATGATACCACTATCCGGACTGGTCAAAATTTCATAATTATAGGTAATTCCGGTTTCTTCTTGTATGTCTAATCCTTTCTCTATCATAGCAGTATTAAGAAGCTCCAAAACGGTACTGTTGGCATCCTCTTTAAACTCATAAACATAGGAAAAATTATGATCAGAGAATGAAGTTTGAAATTTTTTGATTTCATATTGAAATTTAGCACTGTTTTCTTTCGTTAAGGAAATCGGATTTTCCGCACTCGTAATTATATCAAGAATCTGTCTGCTGTCATCTACGGCATATACTGATGTGTTTTTAGCGACTCTTGCTCCATCCTTTTGTAGATATGATATGTAACCTGCTTTTTCCGAATATATGATACTTTCTTCTCTTAAGATCAGGCCGGTGATAAGATTATCCTCGGAATTGGATCCATCCTTTACCTCATAGATTGAGATATGCTCCTTTGTAAAGTAAATGTATACGTTTATTGCTACATATATAAACATAATAGAGAAAATAATAATACCGATATTAATATTCTTCTGCTTTTTAAACTTCACTACCCTATTTTTATTACGCAAGGTTTCGCCTCCTATAACGGTATTGAATATATTATACTTACTTTTATTCTAATTTGAAACCCTTTTCTTTAAATTATAACATAATTATTATTAGATAGAAAATCAAAATGTAAAAAAATGGTCTTCATAGATAATACTTTTTCATTAAGAATGAATAAATGCGAAAAAAAAGGAAATTATATTAAAAGAGATGATTCTCAAAGCTTAAAGAAATAGTTTACGTAAGCTTTTTATGAGTAATCATAAGGCAAAAGGAGGGACTTTATGAAAACATTGGATTACATTGCATTAATCCTAGTAGCAGTCGGTGCAATCAACTGGGGCTTAATCGGATTTTTCGAATTTGATCTGGTAAGAGCAATCTTTGGAGATATGACTTGGATATCCAGAATCATTTATGCAGTTATTGGTATTGCCGGTTTATACTCTCTAAGCTTTTTCGGCAGATTAAGAAACGACGAATAACTCTAAAAGAATTTTATTCGAATAATAGGAGTTATAAAAATAGGAGCGTACGTTAGACGACGCTCCTTTATTTCTTGTCTGTTACATAAAAGTAATAATAAATATGAAAATGTAACTCTTATAAAGTTACAACTACATTCTTTTTTAATCTTTCAGGGAGTTGTTCAAAATTCATAGATATACTAAGGATTAGATCAACCTTGAATTGCTCTGATATCTTTTCTATTTTATCAAAAACAGTTTCAATGTTTTCATCATTTACATATGCTATTTTTAAGAAACTATCAAGATAAACGGATTGTAAATCATGATCACAAGAAATGATACCGCAGATAAAACCGATAAACTCACTTTGATTTTCAATGAAATAATCTCTCACATTAATAAGCCTGATCTTATTACTTAATTCGTACATGTGCTTGTTGTTTTTGTCAAGATAAACAATGCTTCCTTTTGCTGCCTTCACTTCGGTGTTTGCTTTTTCGATAAGGATTTTTGTCTTTCCCTTACCCTTCTCGCCTGCAATTATCTGTATCATTGTAATCTCCTCCTTATGATGGGCGCATATTATGAATTTGCGGTGCCAATAATTAAATTGTACCATTTGTATAAAAAATCTTATTGCATATATTAATTATAGTACAGTTAGTACAAAAAAACAACTACAAAATTCCATTTAAGGTAAGTTATTTTATAAAGAGATACTGTTAAAATAAGACATAAATTTCTTGTAATTTTCAAATCAATCGATAAAATGATTTATAAATGGTCGAAATAGATATGCTAAAATATCACCTAATATGGTAGATTCATCCTGGCTTCCAATGACTCGTAGAAATCCACTGATTATCACAAATAATAAGTGAATTTATCAACTAGTCATAAGGGGCCATGCAAAAATTACCATTACAGGTGATATTATAAGAATTTGGGGTATTTCTATTCTACTATATATTGATATGGATCTTCGAATTTCTGATATTTATGATACATTTTTCACTACTCATTACTGTGTATCAAGGTTAATAATGAAACCATCTCCGAATATAATACATCTTGATCAGAGGCCTTAAGTATTAAGGATATATAAAAATTACCCTTAGTATCTTCAGATAATAACACAAGACAATTTCCTGCTTTGGAGGTGGTTCCGGTTTTTCCGCCGATTACTGTTATATCTTCTCCTGGATCAATCGCTTCACTATGGAAAAGATTAGTTGACGGATAAGTAACCTGCTTTAAGTTACCTTCTTTATCTTCATATTCTGCGATATATGAGCTTAACCCGATTATATTACGGAATGTATTATATTCCAATAATTCATTGAATATAAGATAAATGTCATAAGCAGTTGAATAGTGATTATTATCATGTAATCCATGGGGATTCACGAAATTAGAGTGGACGGCACCGACACGTTCGGCTTCCATATTCATAAGACTAACAAAATGTTCGACGGTTCCTCCTACATGTTCTGCTATAGCGATACCGGCATCATTACCGGAATGTACTAAGAGACTGTGTAAAAGAGTTTCCACAGAAATTACATCCCCCTCTAAAAAACCGCAGAGTTTCGCTCCCGGTTCGGGGATATGGGAAGCATTGTAGCTTATGGTGACAGAATCGGTTAAATCACCATGTTTTAAAACAACCAAAGCAGTTGCAAGTTTTGTAAGACTTGCAGGATACAGCTTTTTATAAATGTTTTTTGAATAAATCACTTCCTGATCGGTGATGTTGAATAACATAGCTGCTTCAGAGCGTACAAAATCAGCATTACCATGATCTGCTTCCTCTGAAGTTACAACCAGATCTTTTGAAAAAAAATCATGTTCAGTTAAATGATTCGCTTCATCAGAAACTGTTGAAGCATCCAGCTTATCAAAGGATAAGAATAAATCAGAGGATTTATGGCAGCCTCCGATGACGAATATGGCTAATATTACAAAAATCAGAAGTATTTTCCTCATTTGTATCTACTCACCTACCCTCTTTTTATTCCTATAGTAATCAGGAATTCCTCTGTAATGTATGTGATTGAAAAGGATTCAATCAAAGCATAACTTCTTGTTTTAATAATTAGATACTGTAATTAGGATTTAAATATCTCTCTCCAGTCCAAATCACCACGATCTAAAGCTTTAATTAATAATTCAGCCGTTGCAAGATTTGTGGCAAGCGGTATATTGTGTTTATCACACAGCTGAAAGATATTATTAACATCAGGTTCATGAGACTTTGGAGTTAACGGATCTCTAAGAAATATGATTAAATCCAGCTGATTATGCTCTATTTGAGCACCTAGCTGCTGTTCACCTCCAAGATGACCTGCGAGATATTTATGAACATTCAGATTTGCTACTTCTTCAATTAGACGCCCGGTGGTGCCTGTAGCATACAAACTATGCTTACTTAAAATACCGCGATAAGCTATGCAGAAATTCTGCATTAACTTCTTTTTTGCATCATGAGCTATCATACCAATATTCATGTTATTACCCCCTACTTTTTTTTGGCTGTAATCTTATGTTAAGTACGATACCGATTGCTATCATACTACTTAATAAGGAACTGAGTCCCGAACTTAAAAACGGAAGCGGTATTCCTGTGTTAGGAAGCAAAGCAGTTGCTACACCTATATTAACGAACACCTGGAACACGAACAACGAAGCAATTCCCACTGCAATCAGCATGCCCATTTGATCCGGTGCTTTTTTCGCCGTAACAAGACATTTATATATAATTGCTCCAAATAATAAAATTATAATACAGCTACCTATAAATCCTAACTCTTCTCCCGCTACTGAGAAGATAAAGTCACTTTCGGATATCGGAACATAGTTGTATCCACGAATATCAGAGGTGCTTTCAATAAATTGTTTTCCAAGCAATTGCCCGGAACCGATAGCCTGTATGGAATTGTCCTGCTGGAACATGATCTCTGCATACTCTTCTGGATTTAATATGGAGAGTATTCGCCTCTGTTGATACGGACTTAACAGTACCTGATAATCTTGTTGCACATACCAGAAAAGACCTACGAAGGAAGGAATTCCCACTAATAATATCGGCAAGATAATCTTCCAGCTGAGCCCTGAGGCAAAAACCAACATAGCAAAAATAAACATTAAGACCATACTGGTTGATAAGTCGGTCTGCGTTAATATCAAAAAAGTCGGTAATGCCATTGTAATAATCGCAAGTAATAAAACAAAAGCATTGTTAATCTTATCTTTAAATATTGTAAAGAGCTTTGCCATAAACAATATTAAAATTATTTTACTTATCTCAGAGGGTTGAAATTCAAAAAATTTCAGATCCAACCATCTTCTTGCATTATTTCTTTCTACTCCGGCTACCCTAACAAGAACCAACAAAACAAGATTAATCAGATACAAAACGATATAGAATTTACACATAAAATGGTAGTCAATCAGTGATACGAATATGGCAATTAAGATACCGCCCGCAAGACCTACAATCTGTTTCATAAACAGATTTTCATCCTCGAGCTGTACCTGCTTAATTAAAAATGACCCTATTGCTCCCAGTAGGATGACTACAATCAGCATTGAAATATTATATCGTTTAAAATCATATTGTTTAAATTTAAACATCCGAATACATCCTTATTTCTTAGAAGACTTCAGATCCTTTATCGGAATATTAGCAAATAAGGCCGGTACAGTACCGTTATGTGTTTCTGATTCCGTCTGGGTGATTTTAATATCCAGTCCCTCTAAGTCAATTTCTATATATTTTGATATCACGCCAATGATATCATTCTTAATTTGTTCCATTATTTCCGGTGAGCATCCTGCACGATCTGAAACTAATACAAGTTTTAATCGGTCCTTTGCAATACTACCGGTCCCTTTTTTCTTAAAAAAATCTGCAAAGCCCATTCTACAACCTCCCTAGTTTTTCTTCCGTTTACCAAACAGTTTCTCGAATAGTGAGTTCCTTTCATTCAAATCCATGAAGGGTATTTCTTCACCTGTTATTCGTCTTGCGATATTCATGTATGCCCTCCCGGCAAGGGAATCAGAACCTACCAAGGGTTCACCCTGATTCGTAGAGATAACTATGTTTTCATCATCCGGTACAATACCGATTAAATCAACAGCCAGTATTTCGCATACATCATCACTTGACATCATATCACCGCGCTTCACCATATCCATACGAAGACGGTTAACAATCAGGTGGGTTTGTTTCATCTCATTAGCTTCCAGTAAACCGATGATGCGGTCTGCATCTCTTACTGCTGAAACTTCGGGTGTCGTAACTACTAATGCTCTGTCCGCTCCGGCAATAGCATTTTTAAAACCTTGTTCTATGCCTGCAGGACAATCCATTAATATGTAATCAAATTCTTCTTTTAATTCCTCTGCCAGCTTTTTCATCTGCTCAGGGCTAACAGCATTCTTATCTCTGGTCTGTGCTGAGGGTAATAAATAAAGATTTGGATAGCGTTTGTCCTTAATTAAGGCATTACGGATACGACAAGTACCTTCAATTACATCTACCAAATTATAGACAATTCGGTTTTCCAGGCCCATAACAACGTCTAAATTTCTTAGACCGATATCTGTATCAATTAATACTACTTTTTTCTCCAGCATTGCTAAGCCGGTACCTACATTAGCGGTCGTGGTTGTCTTACCTACACCACCCTTACCTGATGTTACTACGATAACTTCTCCCATTTTCCCATTCCTCCTGAGTTTGGAGGGATTATCCTCCTGAGTTTGGAGGGATTATCCTCCTTATTAATGAAGGGTTTATCCTCCTGCAATATTACGGGAACTGATCCCAAAATATGAAGTAAAATATTAAGATTACTCCCAATTGCTTTATGTGATTATTATACCACATAATATATCTATCGTTAATCACAAATTATACGATGACTGTATAAATGTAATAACAAACCATGAATATATGTCTTATATCTTAATTTACAAATTAATATCATTCAAAACACTTTTATTAAGTGGTTCTATATAAATATTGCCGTTTTCAAGAAATGCTATCTTCGCTTCTTTTACTTCGTCCTTAACAGGCTTGTCCGGTGACCTTGCAATGGTATCCGCAATTCTTATTTGCATGGGTCTCATATCGAGAGCTACCACAAAGGAATTGGTATTACCACAGGCCCCTGCAAAGGCATTACCTTTTAAAGCTCCTAACACAATGATGTTTCCTTTGGATACCACTCTAGCTCCATGGTTGACATCACCTATGATAACAACACTGGTTTCAAATTCAAGGGAAGTACCGGAACGTAAAATTCCTTTATAAAACTGCCCCGTATTATTCTCCAATTCCATAAGTTTTTGCTCAAGGTTTTTACGAAAGGTTTCTTCGGTATCCGGATCGTTATCAATTACACATACAATCTGCATATCAGTATTCTGAGCAATAATATCAAGAATTTCTTTTTGCTCTTCACTGGATAGCTTTCGGCCTTCAAAGCTGATTGCCATTTTTGCATTCTCAAAAAACTTACTGGATTCTTTGAACTTTTCAGCTACCGTAAGCTTTAATTCATCAAATTTAATATCAGGACTCAACACGACTATGATACCGTATTTATTTCCCTTGATCATAACTGAATTATTCGCTGTGTTCATTCATTTCTCCTTTAGTATCATAATAGAAACAATAAATTATTCTAAATAGGAAGCAATGTTACTATCAGGAACGGAAGCTTCCTGTTTGACTAAGTCATCAGGATCCTCCAAGTTAAAATATACTTTATAAATATCTTTTGTTAGCTCAGCTGCGTTACTGGAGGTATATCCGTTCGGGATTACAGATGTAACTGAAATCTCCGGGTTTTCGAAAGGTGCATAGGATACAAATAGCGCATTGTTTGGATTCACCTTACTGATCTGCGAGGTACCGGTTTTTCCGGCTACCGTAACACTAAAGTCAGAGAACAGTCTGTTAACGGAACCGCCTGATTCATTCGCAACGGCGTACATACCCTTTTGTACACTATCCCAAGTACTGGACTTAATATTCGTTAAATCATTATAAATTTTTGCTCTGTTATATCTTATTATATCTCCGTCTTTATTGGTGATTTTGTCCAGTAAGGTAAGATCATAATTAATTCCTCTGTTGGCCAAAGTTGTTACATATCTTGCCAATTGAACCGGAGTATAATCGTTGGAACCCTGTCCAATGGAGGAACGGACGGAATCCTTATCCGATACATTGGGAATCGCTTCATAAAGCTCAATACCGGAGGTATGATCTAAGCCAAACATAGCGGCGTATTTCTGTAATTTTTCAAGCCCCAGCTTTTCATTAAATTTACCCGTACTATCAATGCTTAAGCGGAAGCCCATCTCATAGTAATAATAGTTACAGGAAACCTTTAAAGCATCCACAATATCGACTGAACCGTGGGAATGAGGATAAATATGACATTTTGCAGCTGGATTTATTTTTTCAAATATACCCAAATCCCGTATCTTTTCATAAGGGGTTGTAACCCCCTCCTCTAAAGCGGCAAACGAGGTTACCATCTTAAAGGTGGATCCGGGTGCAGTCCTCGTGGAAGTTGCACGATTTAGTAAGGGCTTTGTTAAATCATCCAGTAGTTTTTTGTAATATTCGGCATCTACTTTGTTGGCTAAACGGTTATTATCATAACTGGGATAGGTAACCATAGCTAAAATATCGCCGGTTTTCACATCCGTAACTACTACAGAACCGCTATATGGTTCCAAGGCAAGCATGGCCGGTGTAATCTCAAGATTAGTCATTTTATCCTTAATAAAATTAAAAGCTGAGATACGGCCTGATTTCAGATCATTTTCGTCTTTATTAGATTTTAACACATTTTGGTCGAATAATAAAAGACAAATTTCAGTTCCTGATAATTTATATGAAAATACCAAGTCTCGATATATTTTTTTGTTAAATTTATCATCACTTAATAGGATATCCTTCGTATAGTCAAGTAATTTTTGATACAGTTCTTCCGAACTGTAATACTCTTCACCAACGTTTAGCTTGGATAAATCAATATAATTGCTTGCAATGGCATGTTGAAGGAAGTTACTTAAGGAAGTTCTATCATTGATATAGGATTTATATACCGGATCATCAGCAGGTATATCCTTACTAAGTAAAATATCATAATCCTTTAGAACCTGATAATAATAGATAAGATAATCTTCCATGTCACCGGAATTACTGTTAGTGACAGTATTATTGCTATCCAAATAAGTATCAAACTGATCAAACACCTGATTAAGTCTTGTACTGTATTTTTGATATACTTGTTTTTCTAAAGAAGTAGCATCTCTGTCATCGAAAGCAGTGATATCTATGACATTATTATTAATTAAAGCAAAATATACCTCATAGACCGGTAAAAGAATATCCGCCGCACTCTCTCCTTTACTACCGTAATTCATATCCGGTTGTAATTTTTCAACTAAGATACCGGCAATTTTGTTCTCTAGCATATGATATGCGGCTCTTTGCAAATTACTGTCAATGGTTAGATATACATCATTACCAGCAATGGGATCTTCACGGTCTACTACATCAGTAACCTTACCATAGATATTAACGGTTACAGTTTCATTTCCCTTTTTGCCACCAAGTTCTTTTTCATATTCTTTCTCTAACCCAGATTTACCGATGATATCCGTTGAGTTATAATAATCAGAACCATCATCTAAATCTTCCAGTTCTTGTGCACTGATTAAGCCGGTATAGCCAAGAATATGAGAAAAATAAAGACTATCGTGATAAACGCGATGTGTTTGCTGCTGTATCTCAACACCGGGTAAATCAGCACTGTTTTCCAAAACTGCGGCAACGGTTGTATCAGATACTTGAGAAGCTACGGTAATCTGAACAAATTTCGGATAATTACTTAATAAGGCATAACGTACACTCATGATTTTTAAGGTCTCATCCACGCTATATTCATCCGATATATTGAACATAGTTGTATAATTATCTCCGGTTCCCTTACGCAAAAACTCATAAACCTCTTTTGCAGAAGCTTTTTGTTGCGCCTCAGTTAACTGGTTATTCTCAAGCATATAGGTATAAACGTTTTTCTTAAAGCGGGTTAAGGCTGAGCCGCTAATGGTAAAATCAAATTCGCCATCCTCTGTTTGGATAATGTAGAACTCGTTATCCAGTGTATCGCCCTGATCTTCAATAATATTAATTAATTTGTGAATTACTTTATTTCGCTGTTCATTGGAGGTGATTTCGTTGCTATCCTCCATAGTAACAGAATAGGTTAGCATGTTAGAAGCCAGCAGTATACCATTTCGGTCATAAAAATTACCCCGGGTACTTTTGATTTCCCTGTTTTTCGTCTGTTTTAAGTCAAACTCCTCTGCATGGGAAGGTCCCTGAACTATCTGAAGTACGAACAATCGATGGATAATCACAGAAAACAAAGCCAAAAAAATGAGTGTAATTGGAAATAACCTGGATTTTAATATTTTTTTTAAACCTTCTAAAAATATATCAAACACTCTTATGCCTCCTCATTTTCTCTAGCGTTTAATCGGTTATTTATCATATGTAACAGCTTATATAAAAACACTGAGACGGTGACTGTATATATAATTTCGGGAAATATAAACCTTCTGAGATAGAACAAAAAATCTAATCTTCCTCTCAATAAAAATTCGAAAATATAATAAAAGAACCCATAAATGAAATCACTGACAGCTACGAAAATAATCGGCAAAGTATAATCGTCATTGGAATAAAACCGATTGGTAAAACCGATAAAATAGCCGATGAGTAAATACAATAATGCATATAACCCGATAACATTACCGAATATAATATCCACTAGGATTCCACTAAAAAACCCAAGAAAAAGACCGGTAATTCTTCCGCGCATATAAGCGAAGGATACGACCAATATTAATAATAAATTCGGCATCACATTGGCTAATGCAATATAATGAAACATTGCACTTTGAAGTACAAAGCATATGACGATCGATAATGTATATACAATAAAACGTTTCACAAAGATTACCTACTTTTCTTAATCTATTAAAGGTTCTTTTAATAAAGGCTCTTTTAACTCAGTAATAATCAGAACCTCTTCCAGTCTTTCAAAATCTACAACGGGAGTAAGATACGCAGTTTTCGTCATATTACTGGAATCCAGTTTAATATCACTGACATACCCAATTAGAATACCCTGCAGGAAATTAGGACTGATATGGGATGTAACCACCTCATAATTATCTTCAATGACAGCATCCTTACTGATTAATTCAACCCGGATTTTACCCTCATCCATTAGCTTCAGGTCCCCCCGTACAATACAGGTATCCGAAGTTTTAAGAAACATACCGCTTACATTACTGTTATCATCTATGATGGAACGAACAACAGAATAATTATAATAAACCTCCGTAATAATACCTGCTAGACCGTTACCAGCCAATACATTCATATTAACCTTCAGTCCATCCCTGGTTCCTTTATCAATGGTAAACACATTATACCAGTTATTTGTATCCTTACTGATTACCCGAGCTGCTACCTTTGGATAATCAAGAAATTTCTGGTCCAGTTCATACAACTTTCGAAGTCCGTCCAGCTCATATTTGTCTTGCAATAAAAGCTTGTTTTCATAACTGAGAATGTGAACCTGCTCTTTTAATTTTTCATTCTCTTCCAATAACTCATTAATATTGGCTAAGGTATCAAGTTTATCGGAGATAAAACTTCCAACTGTATTAATTCCTTTTTGCATCGGAGAAACCACAGTTCCTACAGCAGATTTGACCGGAGCAAACTGTTCTCCAAATCGAAAGGATACAATAATTAAGCTGATACAAAGGATAACGCTACCAATTAATATATGTTTTGGATTAATATGGATTTTTGCTCTTCGCCTCATAGAAACTCCTAATAATTCATAAGTGAAATCAACCATGATTGACTTATGGTATTTCAATTTTTGTTTTTTGAATATATCTAAACTTTAGAATATTGATTGATTAAAACCTCGTAAACTAATAATACGAAAGTATACGTTATTATTGACCTGTTATGGAAACTATGCCTGTAAACAGCTTATGCCCGTCTTACGGGCAAAAAGAAAGCGTACATGGATTTATCCTGTTAGTTTACAAGAGTCTTCGGTCTTAAGGCATCTGCAAGGGAAGCCAGTTTATTATCCTCCATAATTCTCTTTAAACCATTTACAACTGTATTGGAGGAATCCGGGCAAATGTTGATTTTTAAATCTGTCTCTTTGTGTAGAAGTTCATCTAATGCAAAGATTTTAGCAGACCCTCCGGTAATATAAATACCGCTGTCTATAATATCAGAAGAAATTTCCGGAGGCGTTCGCTCCAATATAATTCGAATGGCATCGATGATGTTAAATAGATACTCTGATATGGCTTCATATACATTATCAGAGCTAACCTCCATTACCTTCGGTAGGCCGGTTACTACATCTCTACCGTATACTTTAACTTGACCTTCCACCGTAGGTAAGGCACAAGCCAGTTGTTTTTTTATGTTTTCCGCGGTCTTGTCTCCAATATAGAGATTGTATTTTTTCTTAACAATACTTTTAATGGATTCATCCAATCGATTACCGCCAATTGGAATTAATTTGCTAAGCACAATGCCTCCTAAGGATAGTATGGACACCTCAGTGGTATCAGCACCAATATCCACAACCATGACACCCTTAGCAGTCATAACGTCCAATCCGGCGCCCACTGCATCGGCAATCGGTTTTTCTACGATTTTAATTTTACCGACTTTTAAGTTAGAGCTGGCAATCAGATCATAAAAGGATCTTCTTTCAACCTCTGTAATATCAGTTGGGGTAGCTACAATATAGTCTGCCGTACCGGGTCTTTTTGATCCGCTGATGCGAAACATAAAATGGTTAAGTAATGCCATCATATTAGCAACATCGGCGATTACTCCGCTCCTAACAGGATAAGTAACATTGATATTGGCAGGTGCTTTTTCGTACATATCATATGCCTCATTCCCTGAAGCAATTACGGTTTTACGATCTGCGATCGCGATAATGTTACGCTCATCCAGTACTATTCCCTGGCCTTTTTTGCAAATTTTAATGGTACTTGTACCAAAATCTATTCCGAAAGCCTTCGAAGCCATATTGAATTACCTCCTAATAATCCTAAGTAGTCAAAATATAAGTTTCGCATCATAGTAGCCCTTGTTCTTTTAAGCTGATATATCTATTATCACCAATAATAATATGATCCATAAGCGTGATTCCAACTAAATTGCCGGCTTCTTTCATTCTTTTGGTTACCCGTATATCCTCCGCACTGGGGGTTGGATCTCCGCTGGGATGATTGTGCAATAGAATAATGTTGACTGCTTCATACTTTAAAGCCTGTACAAACACCTCTCTTGCCGGCATAATGGATGCGTTAATAGTTCCTGTAGATATTATCATATCTTTCAGCAGCTTACTTTTTGAATCCATCATTAAAAGAAGAACCTGTTCTCTGGTAAGATGCCGTAAATCCTGCATATAATAATTAGCAACACTTTCCGGAGTAACAAATTTTAAGCTGTTTTGATGTATCTCTTTTGACATGCGTTTTGTAAGCTCTGTTAAGCATAAAAGTTCAATGGCTTTTACCCTACCAATACCATTAATCTTAACAAGTTCCTTCATTGTAAGGTAATTAAGACCCTTTAACCCCGGATTAGTTAAGGAATAATTAAGGATGTTTACCGCCAAATCAATTGCTCTTAGGTTCTTAGTGCCTGTCCTTAAAATGACGGCCAAAAGTTCTGCATCAGATAGATATGAAGCTCCGTATCTTTCGCATTTTTCATAGGGACGCTCCGATACAGGGAGTTCTTTTACTGTTAAATAGTTTTCTTTCATAATACCTCCTAATTACTCTCTCCAAGAAATCAGATGGTTTTTCATGAATGAAAGAAACTTTCTATAATTAAAAGCAAACAGGGGATCTATATAAGGATATAAATCAAAGTTTGCATTCAATACCTATTAAAGTCTTTTATAGATAAATATGGAGGATGCAGCCCCAATAACACTTCCAATACTTATCTTAATCCTTAAGCCAAAATGAAGCACAATAACACCAAGATTAAGACTTACTATATTATTTTTATCTACATCTCCTATTGCAAAATCCATTCCATAATTTAACCAAGACAAAATCTTAATATCTTTAGTTAAATACCCAACAAAGCTTCCGATTACAATACCGGCAAGTATTAATAAAAATAATGCCCATTTATTTTTGCCATATGTTTTAGCCATAATATCAGCTCCCCTCCGGATAAAATCCGGTATGTATTTTCTACATTCTTCGCTTTAAGATACCCGATTTTTTCTTTAATGTTATTATCTAAATACCAAAATTTCATATAACATTTTATCATATGTAAGGAATTTTGTATATAAAAAATATAACAGTTACATTAGTGTAAATATTACAGGTTACTGTTCACTCGCATATAATAATTGGGCACAATGATTTCGATAAATGATTCCGAAAAGGAGTATTTGCATTCGTCAGTACTTAGGTTCTGTTTTTTAGAACCTTATGTACTGCTACGTAATGCAACTAAGCGAGAGCGGCTCCGCGTCGGAATCCTTTGTCGAAATCATATCCTCTACTTTGACTGGGGAGTGAATAGTAACTATTACAGTTTCATAGTGAAGATTATAATAAAAGTATAATCTCGTTACTATGCTGCATGTAGTAACAGGTTTTAGCAATATACTTCGTATTGGAGAACTTATTAGGTTTATTATCTTTTTATTAGATCTAGTTATAATTGTATCAGTCTCTGTTCGTAAAGTTTTTGTAGGGACATAAGAATACCGAATTTCGCATGATACCAGGTTAGTCCACCTTGAAAAAACACGGTATAGGGAGGCTTAATCGGTGCATCAGCAGATAATTCGATGGAGGAACCCTGAACAAATGCTCCGGCAGCCATAATAACATCACACTGGTAACCCGGCATAGCCCAAGGTTCCGGTGATACATAGCTGTCTACGGGAGCTGCAGCCTGTATTCCTTTACAAAAAGCAATAACCGCTTCCGCCGAGTTTAAATTCACAGCCTGAATAATATCATGTCGGCTTTCCGTGCCGTTAGGCATAACTTCAAAGCCAAGACGTTCATAGAGATTAGCTGCATAGATTGCGCCCTTTAAGGCACCGGATACCACCGAAGGAGCAAGGAAGAGACCTTGAAATAGACTGGCATTCAAGCCTAAGGTAGCTCCCACTTCCTTTCCAAGTCCGGGAGCCGTTAATCGATAAGCAGCATTTTCAATATATTCGCTTTTGCCAACAATATAGCCTCCAATGGGTGCAAGACCACCTCCGGGGTTCTTTATTAAAGAGCCGACACAAAGATCTGCACCGACATCTGAGGGCTCCAAGATCTCGACAAACTCTCCGTAACAATTATCCACCATACAGATAATATCAGGTTTTAATTTTTTTAAGAAAGCGATCAAGCTACCGATCTGCTCAACAGAAAGGGTAGGTCGACTTGCATATCCTTTGGAACGTTGGATTGTAGCAAGTCTTGTTTTTTCATTTATTGCCGCTCTAATCTTATCCCAGTCAAAACTTCCATCCTCTTTCAAATCAACCTGACGATAAGTTATACCAAATTCCGCAAGAGAACCTTTAGTTTTGGTAATACCGATAACGCCTTCCAGGGTATCATAAGGCTTACCAACCGGGGATAATATTTCGTCTCCCGGTCTTAAATTCCCGGATAAAGCAATGGTAAGGGCATGGGTACCGCTGATTAACTGTGGTCTTACCAATGCATCCTCTGTATGAAAAACATCTGCATATACCTTCTCTAAGGTATCTCTGCCGATATCATTATATCCATATCCTGTAGTTGCAGCAAAATGTATGTCGCTTAAACGGTTGTCCTGCATGGCTTTCAATACTTTAAGCTGATTATATTCTGCTACTTTATCTATTATAAAAAAACGTTCTTGTAAGGCTTTTTCCGTTTCCATACTAAAGGCTAAAACCTTAGGGTCAATACCTAAGGCCTGATAAGAACATTCTAATGTTTCTTTATACACGTTTAAATCCTCCTAATATCTTACATAATCACTCATAGAATTGAAAATGTGATTAAGTGCTTTAAGTAAATACCCAAAAGTATGATTAACGGATGAGTATTATCTTTATCTGGCTATGTTGTTTAGTTATTGAATTCGCGTTACAAACCAATCGGTTAACATAATAATATTAAGTCACATTATGATCATATTCTTGTATTACATTTCGATTCAGTAACTGTTGAATCATAAAATCAAGAATGTCAGAATCATCCTGATAGTGGTCCTTATCAATCCAAATTACATCCTTCTCCCGTTTAAACCAGGTGAGTTGTCTTTTGGCATAATGCCTGGTATCCCTCTTAAGGATATCTATGGCCTCCTCCAAGGTGGTTTCACCTTCCAGATAAGCGATAAGTTCCTTATATCCCAGTCCCTGCATGGATACCATATCTTTTGTATAGCCGCGATTTAACAGAGCTTTTACTTCATCAAGAAGTCCCCTATCGATCATAATATCAACCCGTTTATTGATGGTATCGTAAAGCTTTGCCCTGTCTTTAGTTAATACAAAGTAGCAATGGCTATAGGGGGATTTCTTCTCTCTTTGTTTTTGATTGTGAACGGAGATCTTGCTACCGGTCAGCTTAGCATATTCCAGAGCACGGATGATCCGCTTTATATTATTCGGATGAATAGCCTCGGCACTATCCGGATCCGTCTTTTTTAAAAGCTGATGGAGGTACTCTCCTCCCCTATCCTTAGCTAACTGTTCCAGTTCTTCTCGATAAGTGGTATTAATTTCATTCTTAGTAAAATCAATATCATATAACACTGCCTGTATATAAAAGCCGGTACCGCCAACTAAAATCGGTATTTTGCCTTTTTCATGTATTTGATTTAAATATTCTTTGGCAAATTGTTGAAATCTAACCACGTTAAAATCTTCATCCGGATCAAACTCATCAATCAAATAATGAGGAATACCATCCATCTCTTCGGCAGTTATCTTAGCAGTACCAATATCCATCGATCGATAAACCTGCATGGAATCAGCTGAAATAATCTCTCCATTCACTGCTTTGGCAAGATGGATGGAAAGGGCTGTTTTACCGACGGAAGTAGGTCCGGTTAAGATGATCAAAGGTTTTTTATCCATATAAACTCTCCATGTTGTTGCTTATGGTAGCTCCCGCATATCATAAGATTAACTATCACCTAAAATATATTTTAAAAAAATTAAATATAAATACAAAAACATATTAGATATAAATACATTATATATCTTAAAAAATATTAAATACAAAAATCAACTATATTCAAAAACATTCCAAATACAAAAACATTCTAAATACAAAAACATTCTAAATACAAGAACATTCTAAATAAAAAACTTACCTATATATAAAAACATTTAAAACATAATAAAAATTCATACAATAACAGCTTAATGTAGCAACTACTTTGTAAGCTCATACATAAGTTAAAGAATTCTCTTGAATTTCTTCTCAAGCTCATATTGGCTCATAGAAATAATCACAGGCCTGCCATGGGGACAATGATATGGATTTTCCAGTGTTAACAGATCTTTAATCAATGCAGTGGCCTCATGTAAGGAGAATTTGTGGTTTGCCTTTACCGCTGCCTTACAGGAAAGAGAGGCTACCCGTTCCAATATGGAGGAAGGATTCGGTGTATTGTTCACAAGACTCTCAGCCAGTTCATCGATAAATTCCAAGATCAATTCTTTCTCAGACAACCCGAATAAATCAGCGGGAACGGCCCGAACAGAATATTCGTTTCCTCCAAAGGGTTCAAATTCATAGCCGATTTGCTTCAGAAACTCTTCGTGCTTTTGTAAAACCTCCTGCTCCCGAAGAGTTAAGGTAAGAACAATTGGTGGAAGTAATTGTTGCGAACTATAGATTTTATCTTTTGCAGCGGCCATAATCTTTTCGTATAAAACCTTTTCATGGGCAGCATGTTGGTCAATGATATATAGTTCTTTTTTGTATTCCACCAACCAATATGTTGAAAATACCTGACCGATGATTTTGTGCTCCTCGAAGGAAGTCTTTGATAAAAACTTCTCTTCTTTTGTAGGATTATCCTCAGTAAACAGATTTAACTGCTTTGTTTCACCGTACGCGATATCTTCTTTTACTACTGATTCTGTAGGAGAATGATCTAAAAGGGATTGATCTGAAGAAGAATTATGTGCTTCATCCCCTGAGGTAGGTACTGCATTGTAGGAGCTGTTATGATATCCAACACTAGATTTATCGAATGAAGTATTTTTAAAGGAATTTCCATTAAAGTTAGCGTTTACTCCATGACTATCGAAATTTTGAGGGGATTTCTTGTTATGCATTGGCTCCAGAACAAGCTTTCTACGGATTTCTTCAAAGGGTTCCGGAAGCTTTGTGGCTTGCTCTTCATTTGTTTCCTCTTTTGTTAAGGTAACCTTTGGTATCATTTCTTTGCCGGATAAGATATCTCTTATGGCATCTACAGTAGCCTGATAAACCGTTTCATTATTTTTTAACCGTATCTCTAATTTCTGAGGATGTACATTAACATCAATTGTGTTAGGGTCGATTTCATAGTATAGGGAAGTAAAGGGATATTTGTGCTGCATTAAAAACGGTTTATATGCTTCTTCGATTGCTTTTGTTATAACATTGCTTTTGATATATCTTCCGTTAATAAAATAATTCTCATACATACGATTTCCGCGATTAATCATAGGCTTTCCAATAAAACCGGTGATTTTTAATTCATTGGATTCATAATGTAACGGCAATATTTCCTTCGTTATATCCCTGCCGTATATATTATAAAGAATATCTTTTATATTATTATTGCCGGAAGATTGCAACTTAACTTGATTATTTACTATATATTTAAAAGAGATATCAGGATGGGAAACCATAAGTCGTTCCATCAGGTCACTGATATAACCTGCTTCTGTAACGGCTGATTTAAGAAACTTTCTTCTGGCCGGCGTGTTGTAAAACAGGTTCCTTATAAGGATTGTTGTACCTCCGGGACTCCCAATCTCCTCCAAGGATTTTTCGTCACCACCTTCTATGATATACCGATAGCCGTTTAAGGAAGAAGATGTTTTTGTAATCAGTTCCACCTGAGAAACGGCAGCTATACTTGACAAAGCCTCTCCACGAAAGCCAAGGCTTGTTACGGATAGAAGATCTTGCGCTGTTCGGATTTTACTGGTGGCATGACGAAGAAACGCCATAGGAATGTCCTCCTTTGCGATTCCTGCACCATTATCTGTAATTCGGATCAAGCTTAAACCGCCTTCTTTTATTTCCACAGTGATTGCGGTGGAACCGGCATCCACTGCGTTCTCCACCAGTTCCTTAACTACGGCACTAGGGCGCTCAACGACTTCGCCGGCGGCGATTTGATTAATGGTAGGTTCATCTAATACATGTATGAATGGCATTTTGTTATCTCCTACCTTTCTTTTTGGATTAATCAATGTATATATGATTTTTTTATTGATTTTTTGACAAGATAAAGCGGCTGGCTACTCCTACATCTATTAAATCTGGTCTTTTACTCTTTTTTGAAGTTGATACAGCTTGTTTAAGGCATCGATCGGGGTTAATCTTACCAAATCCATATCCCTGATTTCCATAATGATATCCTCATTCCCTGATACGGAAAATAAAGAAAGCTGATTTGAAAATGAATTCTTACCCTTCTTTTTGTCAGAGACTTTTTCTTCAGCTACTTCGATTAATTCATCCAATAATAATTGTTCTTGAATAAATTCTTCTTGCGATAAGACCATCTCACCGGCAGACAAATTTTTCGCTTTTAATGCAAGGTCATTGCCGGAAAGTTCATTGGCAATTTCGGTTGCACGCCGTAACACTCCTGTCGGTACTCCTGCCAGTTTCGCCACCTGGATACCATAGCTTTTGTCTGCACCGCCCTTTACGATCTTTCGAAGGAATACGATATCATCTCCCTGTTCCTTCACGGCGATACAATAATTAGTAACTCCCTCAAGCCTACCTTCCAATTCTGTCAGTTCATGATAATGAGTGGCAAATAGAGTCTTGGCACCCAATAAGGAGGTATTGCTGATGTGCTCAACTACCGCCCAGGCAATACTGAGTCCGTCAAAGGTACTGGTTCCTCTTCCGATTTCATCCAGTATTAACAGACTATTCTTTGTAGCATTTCTTAGAATGTTCGCTACTTCGGTCATCTCTACCATAAAGGTACTTTGGCCACTGGCAAGGTCATCTGAGGCACCGACTCTGGTGAAGATACGGTCAACAATTCCAATTTCTGCGTTGTCCGCCGGTACGAAACTACCTACCTGTGCCATCAAAACAATTAATGCGGTCTGTCTCATATAAGTAGATTTTCCTGCCATATTAGGACCGGTAATAATGGAAATACGATTATTCTTATTATCAAGTAAAGTATCATTGGATACAAACATATCATGAGAAATCATTCGTTCTACCACCGGATGTCTACCGTTTTTAATGATGATAGAACCACTGGTATTCATGGCAGGTTTTACGTAGTTATTCTGTTCTGCTACTACAGCCAAAGATGCATAAACATCAATTTTTGCGATTGCCTTAGCGGTTTTTTGAATCCGTTTTACTTCCAGACCTATTCGGTCTCGTATTTCACAAAAAAGATCGTATTCTAAGGAGAATAATTTGTCCTCAGCACCCAGAATGATATCTTCCAGTTCCTTAAGCTCCGTGGTAGTATAACGTTCGGCATTGGCTAAGGTCTGTTTACGAACCCAATTATCCGGAACTAGGTTTTGATAGGAGTTTGTTACTTCCAGGTAATAGCCGAACACGCGATTATATTTTATCTTTAAATTCTTGATTCCTGTCGCTTCCTTCTCCTTGGCTTCAAGTTCCATTAACCAGTTCTTACCTTCGGTTTTCGCTTTACGCAGGCGGTCCACTTCTTCATGGAAACCTTCTTTTATAATACCCCCTTCTTTCACATTAAGGGGAGGCTCTTCTGCGATGGATTCCTCAATCAGTTGATGAATATCTTCTAAACTGTCCAGTTCTACATATATATTCTGAAGAAGTGTGGTATCAAAGCTTTTCATAAGAAATTTGATATGAGGGAGCATGGACAGGGATGATTTAAATGCAATCAGATCTCTGGGATTGGCACTGTTATAGCTTATTTTACTCATCAGTCGCTCTAAATCATAGATTGGATTTAAGTATTCTCTAATCTCCTCCCTTGATATCATATTCTCTTTCAGCTGACTGACAGCCTCCAGTCTTTGATTGATTAAATCATAATCAATGAGGGGCTGTTCCATGTAGCTTCGTAACAGACGGGCGCCCATGGCTGTTTTGGTTTTATCTAAAACCCATAAAAGAGAACCTCTTTTTTGCTTTTCCCTAATTGTTTCTGTTAGTTCCAAATTGCGCACTGTGGAACTATCAAGTAACATAAACTTTTCATAAGTGTATGGGCTTAGCTTTGTAATATGGGATAAGGAGCTTTTCTGGGTTTCTCTAAGAAACTGCATGATACAGCCTGCCGCGATAACTCCTATGGTATAATCCTTTAAACCAAGACCCTCCAAGGCAGCCACGTTAAAATGTTCTTTTAAGGCTCTTACACACAAATCGTCGTCAAAGTACCAAGGCTCCAAGGGAGATAAGGCTAATTGATTGATATTTTTAATGGCATCTATATCAATGCCGGATACAAAAAAAGTATCATTGCATATGATTTCAGATGGAGACCATTTATAGATTTCATCCATCAGCTTACGACTGTTATCAACCTCTGTAACAAAATAATCTCCGGTTGTAACATCTACAATTGAAATTCCGTAAGCGTTGGTTGTATGTACAATTGCCATCAGGTAGTTATTTCTTGTTTCGTCCAAAACCTGCGTGTTCAGATTCGTTCCCGGAGTAACGATACGGACCACTTCACGTTTTACAAGTCCTTTGGCTGCTTTTGGGTCTTCTACCTGTTCACAGATGGCAACCCGATAGCCTCGGCTTACCAGTTTACTTAGATAATTATCTACAGCATGGTAGGGAACGCCGCACATAGGAGCTCTCTCCTCCTGACCTATATTTTTACCGGTCAGGGCAATCTCCAGCTCCTTTGAGCAGGTAATGGCATCCTCAAAAAACATTTCATAAAAATCGCCTAAGCGATAGAATAAAATACAATCTTTATATTGATCCTTAATCTGCATATATTGCTGCATCAGGGGAGTAAGCTGAGTCATTGGTAACGTTCCTTTCGTTTTTGAATAAAAAAATTATCAAAAAGTGAATTTCCAAAATCGCACTGCTAACATCCGGTGCGAGTGCATTTTATGTAATTGGACGTAATTTCTATTACTAAAAATAAACCATTACAATTATAACATACCGTCATCTAATTGCAATGGTTTTGCTTTCATTATTCGACAATAACATCATCCATAAGATCCGTTCCGTCCGCTGCCGTAGTGGCTAATTCATCACAGCGTTCATTCATAGGATGTCCGTTATGTCCCTTGACCCAGTGAAAGGTTACTTGATGGGGTTCCACAGCTTTTAAGAGCCGCTTCCATAAGTCCACATTTTTAACCGGTTCATTCTTACCTCTCTTCCAACCTTTTTTGATCCAACCTTCGAGCCAGTGCTCATTGAATGCTTTGACAAGGTATTGGGAATCGGAGTAAAGAGAAACGTTACAGGGCTTAGTAAGTGCTTCCAAACCAATAATAGCAGCCATGAGTTCCATACGGTTATTGGTAGTCTTTTTATAACCTGCACTATACTCTCTTCTATGTTCATTCCCCTTGGGGTCGACATATACCACAATTGTTCCATATCCTCCAGGACCGTCGGGGTTGCCCCTGGCTGAACCGTCGGTGTATATTGTTACATCCATTGTTATCCTCCGCTAATTCTGATTTTATTCTAAGTTTGTTAAATACACTCTTATATGTTAATTATCTTATCATTTATCACGTTTCTTATCTAATTAGATGTTAATTCTAACGTTGTTTCATTTTCTATTTTTATTACTTTAATCTATACTGCTAGTTTTACTCTGTTTATATACTGGGATATGCAATATTAGAGCTTATTCCATTCTCCATTCGTCTGGAAATCTTTCGCTGCCTGTTCAGCGGCAGATATAATATCCTGTGAGTACCCCAACAAACCAAGTAACTTTATCGCATTCTTAGAAACAGCTCTACCTGAATACAGAATATAATCAAATAAGATCTGATGCTCTACAATCTTTTCCTGGAAATGATAATTTGAATAATATGTTTCCAGAATATAGGTTAGTTCAATATCATGGGTAGCCGCAAAACATAGGGTATTCTTTTTAGCCAAGGAAGCCAATATCCTTGAAGAGGCTGCAATTCGCTCTAAGGTATTGGTACCTCGTAGTACCTCATCAATAAAACAAAGCATAGGAATATCTTTGTTAATCCGATCTAATATCCGTTTAAGAGATTTTATCTCTACAATATAATAGCTTTCATTTCGAAAGATGCTGTCTCTTAAGGCCATGGATGAGAAGATGATAAAAAAGCTGGCCTTATACTCCTTACTGATGGAGGTATAAATGGTTTGTGATAACACGGCATTGATTGCCAGGGTTTTTATAAAGGTAGATTTACCGGAGGCATTTGAGCCGGTAAGCAATACACTTCTATTCTCGTTAATGGAATTAGATACCGGAGCCTCCAATAAGGGATGGTATAATTGCTCTACTCTAAGCTTTGGATTGGTGTCCTTTGTAAGTATGGGTTCACTGTAATACACGAGCCAAGCACGAAAAGATGCAGAGGCAATCATACTGTCTAAAAATCCTATGTTAATATAAATACGTTGTAATATTTGTCGGTTTGATTTGAAAAAACTAAGCATAGAATTATATTTTATCAAGTCTAAATGAAATAACATTCGAAAATAATCTAAAAACATATCAAAAAGGTTTCCGCTGTTGTTTTGTGAAACGACAATTCCGGCACCTTTCTTAAAACGGTTAAATATAGTGCTATCCTGCTTTAAGGTTTCTAGATAAGACCTAAGTTCAGGTATATCTAATTTTACAATTCCCTTTATGTGATTTAAAAATCTTAACAGATAGGCAAACACCGTAAAATACATCTCGATTTCTGCTTTTCTTTTATAATACCGATATATATTATTACCTACAAAGAGGAAGGTGAAAACGCCACCTAACTGAGGAATGATAAAGATAAAAACAACGGATAGAATTAATCCAAAAGCCATCAGATAATGAGGGAAATTACTTTTCGCTTCCTGATCTCCCAGACGACTCATATATTCATAAACTGATATCTGTCTTAGCTTTCCGATTTGTTTTAATTTCATCTGTAACTGTATTCTTAAATCCTCATTCTCATGAAAGAATTTCATCAGACGATTGCGCTCTTTTAATTCCTCATTTGAAAAACAGGGTTTGCGAAGAAGCGCATATAGATATTCTTCTCCAACGGAGGATTGTGTATTGTTCATAATTTTATAAATTTCATCCATATCCAAGTCATTCCAAGTGATATCATCTACATCTAGATGATCGTCCATAATGGATTGGTAAAAGGCTTTTAAAGATTCAAATTTCTCTGAAGTATATTCTTCTTCCGGTACTTGTCCCCATCTTTCTTTTAAGTCCCGTTTCATTCTTTTGAGTACAGTATTTTCATTAAAGATGCTCCATATAACCAAACCAAGAACAACGATTAGAATATAAAATAAAAATTCCATGCAAAAACTCCAATCTACCCCTTCAGAGCCGGTGGTTAATCTTATAAGTAATATGACTATTATAAATTGACTATTATGAACTGTCAACGAAAAACCAGATATTAACAGATATGTAATCATATCCTAATATTTATTAGATTATATTATTATATTATACAATCTTCTAAATTTATTTCCTCTAGAAATGCTTAACAAACGCACCCAACATTATCTGGAATTTTACATTAGATATATAATGGAAGTTTTAATTGATAAAAACTTAAAAGTAGGACGGCGCACTCAAAAAACAGTAAGTTTTATCACATCATTAACAAAGGCGAATAGGGTGTAATTATCATCCATAAGGAGACCGTTTGCCGCCATCGGTACTTAGGTTGTGGCAGATTCTATCTGTCACAACCTAAGTACCGCTATGAGCGGCATCCGAGTGAAAACGTGTCTCTGGTGGATGATAATTACACCTTATTAAAAGACCTATTGTGTGATAAACACCAGTAACGTAAAAAGTGCGCCGCACAATTAGTGAGCTAACCCTCTTGCTTTCGCGCAAAAAGGGGGACAGATACAAAACTCTATTATATAGGTGTTTTGTATCTGTCCCTTATCATATTACTTAGTCATCTTAATCATTAATATATCTTACAATCTTTACAGGTTGTCTATAATACATATTAGATATCTTAATACCGTCTCTTTTATTACTTGCATGGATAATCTTACTGTTTCCAATATAGATACCAACATGATCGATATAACCGGAAGAATTATTACCGTAGAAAACTAAGTCGCCTGGTTTAATGCTTGAGGAGGAGATTCTTGTACCACCTCTTGCCTGATCTCTGGATACTCTAGGAATATAGTAACCAAATCTCTTATAAATCTGTTGTGTGAATCCGGAACAGTCAACACCTTTACCTAAGGTATTACCCCCCCAAACATAGCGATAACCCAAATATTCTTTTGCTAAGTTCACCAAATTAACTCGGGTGGAGGAAACGCCTGTGCCATATTGTAATTCTTCTAAAGACATCGGCTTTGCTAAAGCATAGGATAAATCAACAAATTCTTTAGCAACATAAGCTTCTTTACCGTCTTCACTGTCTTCACTGTCAAGGCTTACTTTAACCCATTTATTATGTTCTTCGCCGTAGGTTACTACCAAAGCATCAAGAACTAATAATTCTTCTCCTTTCGCTATCTGATCCAGAATCTCCGAATCAATGGAGGGCTCTTTTCTTACGCGAAGCCCGTTGGTATTAGCGGTAGCAATATAGTTACCAACTTCCACTGCCATTTTAGAAGCTTCCGGTCCGGTAAGTAAATACTGAGATTTCACATAACCGGTTAATTTTCCAAAGGATACTTTAGTCCATCCGTCGCCATTATCCTCTTCCACCACGGTGATACCACCATGTCTTGGAAGCTTACCGATAATTTTACCATTCTGCTCAGGTTTTTCTCTAATTAATAGATTTGTGTCTACCATGGCAATACCAATATTCGTAAAACCTGGGATTGGTATTTCATCTGTAGATAATGTAGCAATTGCTGAACTATCTTTATCTGAAGTAACTTGAATGTTCTGTTTATCAAATGTGTAACCCGCTACGGCTTCTTCATAAGCCATTGCAGATTTAGGATTTGCTGCGAGTATTATTGCTCCCGTTGCAAAAACCAAGGAAAACTTTAGAAGCTTTCTTTCCATAAAATGTCCTCCAAATATTCACTTGTTTTATTACACGAAATATATAATAATGCTCTATGTAATCAAGTAGTGTACAAGACGTAATCATGATGTAAAAAAATCATTGAACTTGTAATGAATTAAATATTACATAAATATTAAATATATTACGTGAGTATTATAGCAAACCCTTATAAGTTTGTCAACTCTATGTCAAATTTATTTTAAAAGTATTTCATTTATATGATTTTCTTATATTTAATACTATTTTCTAGAGAAATTACATTCGTTATTATTTTTAACTATTAACAATTTTATATGATAGATAATCATTTCCTAAATTGGCTTGTATCAACAACTTATGTGTTTTTTAAGAGATCTAAGAGGAATTATTTTTGTTTTTTTTCAATCTATATTTTTAGCTAAAGCAATACTAGTAAGATTTATTTTATTAGATAAAAAAAGAAAGCTGCAAAAACACGAAAAGTTTCGTATTCTAAGCAGCTCTCATTTTATCTTGAATATTCGTAGTGCCATTAATTAAATTATAATGCAGATAAGACCACCATTACTGTCATTAATTATTTTCTGCATGGTTTCCTGAAGTTTCAACTGACTGTCGTCTGTTAATTTATTAATTTTTGAATTAATACCTTCATCAACCAGCTGACGAATGGTTTTACCAAAAATATTGGTCTCCCAGATACCAGCCGGATTTTCCTTGGCATTTGCATTAATATATTCGATTAAATCTCTGGCCTGCTCTTCTGATCCAACAATAGGTGCTACTTCGGTCATAATATCGGCTTTTATCATGTGAATGGAAGGAGCACTGGCTTTAATCTTAACACCGTATTTACTACCATGCTTCATAACCTCCGGCTCATCAATCCGAATTTCGCTCATTACAGGTGATACAACACCATAGCCTTTTCCTCTTACCTGATCAACTGCATATGAAACCTTCTCAAACTCTGCTTTTTTCGCAGCTAATTCTCTTAAGGTTGATATCAACTGATATTCACCTGTAATCGGTACACCGATTAAGTCACTTAGAATTTTATAATAATACATATCATCAAATTCTACATTAATTGCAACACTACCGTTTTGCATATCTACCTTATCAATTTTGAAACGCTTCACATAATTACTGTCTGTATTGAAATTAGCTGCTTTTGCATCTTTGATTTCCGTAATATTATCAAACAGAGTCTTAACTGATGCGATTAAATCAACCTTCAACCAATGATCGTTTGGAAGCATCTCAGCCCATTTTGGAAGGTAAAAATCCAATTCAGTAATCGGGAATACGGACAGGATATTCTCCATGATTTTATTAATATCATCCTTCTTTAGTTGTTCACAATTCACAGGCATTACGGTAACTTCATATTGTTGCGCTATTTCTTCTGCAACTTTAAGGGTATCATTGGAATAAGGCTTGTTTGTATTCAGAAGAACAATAAACGGTTTTCCAAGATTCTTTAATTCTACAATCGTTTTCTCTTCGGGAACTTTGTAATTGGATCTTGGAATTTCACCGAAGCTGCCATCGGTGGTAATTACGATTCCTATGGTGGAATGGTCATTGATTACCTTCTTTGTTCCGATCTCAGCAGCCTGAGTAAAAGGAATTTCTTGATCGAACCAAGGGGTTCTCACCATTCTTTCATGCTGGTTCTCTACATGGCCGGATGCACCGTCAACCATATATCCAACACAATCAATCAATCGGATTTTTACTTTGGTTTCATCATCCAGTAAGAGTTCGGCAGCCTCTTTTGGTATGAATTTGGGCTCGGTTGTCATGATTGTTTTACCGGCCGCAGCCTGCGGTAATTCATCAATGGCCCTTTCTTTGCTATGGACATCTACAATATTTGGTATTACTAAGAGATCCATAAATCTCTTAATAAAGGTAGACTTTCCTGTTCTGACCGGCCCTACCACACCTATGTATATTTCACCGCCTGTCCTAGCCTGAATATCATTATAAACATCAAACTGCCCTAACATATGTCAACCTCCTTATGGTTATAGTTAAAGATATGCAGGGCAGTTTCATTCTATGATATCTGAAATATACTTGTTCAAAAAGATTATTAAGTAACATAAATATTAAATATACTTTGTATAAAAGATTATTAAGTATAAATAGATATTAATAATAATTATGGATAAAATCATTATATAGTAGCTCTTATAATGAAAAAGGGAACATATATCGATTTTAAAAACAATTAACTTAATGAATAAAATCTTTATAAGCCGCAGGGTTAGCTGCCAATATGGAGATAGGTTTGTCATAGGTCAAAGGCTGTTGATCCATTGTTGTTATATTTCCACCAGCTTCCCGAACGATTAAAGACGCGGCTGCATAATCCCATGGTGAAAGACAAAATTCAGCAAATAAAACATAACGATTCGCCGCTACATAGCAAATATCCAAAGCTGCCGATCCGCTTCTTCGAATATCCAATGCCCTGTTATATAGTTTTCTTGCCAATGCAAAGGATTGCTCTGTCATATCGCGATAATAAGGGGAGGTGCCAAAACCGGCTATGCCATCCTTTAAATGAATGTCTTTCATATGAAGCGGACGATCATTTAAGTAGGCACCCTTACCTTTATGTGCATAGAAAACCTCATCCAGGTATGGGTTATATACATACCCTGTAATAATCTCACCGTTTTGCATGAATGCAACAGATATGGCACTATGCTTATAATCAAAGATAAAATTCGTCGTACCGTCAATCGGATCAATAATAAAACAGGAACCGTTATTTACTTTCTTTTGATTCTTATCTTCTTCTCCGATAAAGGTTGCATTTGGAATAATTTTGGATAATTCTTTATATAAAAAGTCCTGTACCTGAGTATCATATTGTGTTACGAAGTTGGCATCCCCCTGTTTGCTCTCAATATCAAAACTGATATCATGGGCATTAAGTATTATCTTACCTGCTTCTTTTATAACTTTAAGAATTTCTTCTGTCATTTGTCAGCCTCCTGGATGTATTTTTCTACTGATATCATAACCTTCAAAAGGTATGACATATGATAATTGTGTTTTTCGTTTTGCTACGCCATAGAGTATAGTCAAGTTACCAAAGGATATCTTATTCTATCATCTATTCATTATAAATAAGGTATTATAATTTAGATTTCTCATAATTATACGGAATGCTTGTCCCCACAACCACATCTTCAATTTTATCTAATATTAGCCAGTCATCCATATTACTCTGATGATCAAACTCTAAGGGGTCAATTACTTGAACATTTTGGAATTCCACCAAACAGAGACATTTTTTATGCCAACGCTCCTTTTGTTTTTCTGTTAAATTTAATTTATCCTGATTATCGGCTAAGGTTTTTATAATCTCATCCTCTGAAAGTTTCACATAGTTTTGTACACTTTTTACGGTGGCCTTAGCAGTAATCTTAGCTGAACCTTTTCTCATAAAATACAATGTTTCACCCTCGAATACTCTGCTATGTGGAATTTTTCTTCCTGCAGCACCACGGACAATCATAGTCTTCGTACCATCCAATATTTTCTCCAAAACCTTTTCTTTATTATCACAATATACTAAATGTATCATACTTTTATCCTTTCTATTCATAATGTTTAGAGCCTTTTAATCACCAACAACGATATCTCATACATATAATTATCTGCCGATTAAGCTTCTCATAATACACTTCAGTAACAGGAACAAAAAATGAATATAAATTATATCGGTTCCTATGATTTACTCTATATCCACATATTTTCCTGCCTGCGCCTTCCACATGGCGGCGTATTTATTCTTAAGCTCTAACAGTTCTTCGTGGGTGCCCTCCTCAATGATTTGACCATGCTCCAGCATTAATATGCGATCCGCATTACGGGTGGTAGACAATCGGTGAGAAATAAAAATAACAGTCTTATTGGCAGCAGCCTGAAGCATGGTTTCATTTAGTTGATACTCGGCAATCGGATCAAGGGCACTGGAGGGTTCATCCAGAATAACCATCCGGGCATCTTTATAAAAGGCCCTGGCAGTAGCCAGCTTTTGGCTCTCACCACCGGATAAGTCAACCCCATCCTCTTCAAATTCTGTTGTAAGCTCAGTTGAGAGACCTTGTGGTAAAGAATTTAATTTATAATCAAAACCGCTAAAAGTAAGTGCATGACGAATTTCTTTTTCACGTTTGCTTTTTAAAGCATCTTCCATATAATCGAGAATTACATTATCGCTCACTGATGCGGCAAAGATCTTAAAGTCCTGGAAGATTGTACCGATCATGTTGCGATACTCTTTCACATTATAATCCTTGATATTAATACCGTTATATCGGATTTCACCTTCGCTGGGATCATAAAGTCGCATAATTAGTTTGATTAGAGTGGTTTTACCTGCGCCGTTATACCCTACCAAAGCAATCTTTTGGTTAGGATGGATTATAAGATTCACGTTATGAAGAATATTACCGTCCTCCTTGTTATATCCAAAGGATACATTCTTAAATTCAAGAGTTTTAGGGACGTTTGGCATCGGTAAATTTTTGGTACTTATAATTTTTGTTTCATAGTTTAAAAAATTTCGAATCTTTTCAATGTAAAGACTGTTTTCAGAAATTTGAGGAAAAATTCTGGATATGTTTCGTAAGCTGTTCTTTAGGCTTCCCGATGAATTCCATAAGACTACCACGCTGCTATAGGAAATTGCATGCATTATGGCAGCCCTGTATACTAAATATGTAATGTAAATTACATCACTGATAAAATCATTGGTAACATAATTTACAAGAAACTGAAGGCCGGTTCGCTTTTTGGCATAACTTTTTTCGATTAGATACAGGTTATCGTTCGTGGTATCAAATTCCTCGTAAAGCCGTTCTGACATATCCGGATTCAGACGAATCTCCTTCGCATATTCATTTAAATAAAATACACGATGTATATAGGTACGTTTTCTTTCTTCCGGATTTTTTTCAATTCGGTTTTTGTAGTTTACCTTATTTAGTATCTGCGCAAAGAAGAAGGTGAGACCAAAGGAACCTAATACGAAAAGAACAGAAGGAGAATCTGTGGTTAAAAAGAAAATACCGCTGGTGATTAGTGTTGTCACACCACCAAAAAATGCTTCGATAATCTGGTGTGTTCTTGTAATTGATTTTTCAGCTTCCGATAAGGATAATACAAATTCATTGTAATAAGTAGGATCGTCATAGCACTCCAAATCAAGAGCCTTCACTCTTTCATACATCAGTTCTTTTAGACGTTTTTGAATCTTGGGTAACCCCTTTTGGGAGACCCGGTTTTGATAAATACCGCTAAAGATAAAGGAAATTGCCCAGGCCGCGAACACAATAAGAAGGAACCGAACTACTACGATGAACGGTTTTTGATACTCTGCCGCCTCCAAAACAAACTTTATTCCATAGGTATGCTCAAGAAATACAAGGCATCGTTGTTTTACAGCCTCAAAAATCATATAGATCATAAAAAAAGGTGCTGTTTGGAAGGATAATTTGATGATAAACCAATTATTTGAAAGAATTTTCTTTAAACTCTGTTTATTCTTATTCTTTTGTTCTTCCATTAGGCGGTCACCTCCCGCAGGCTTTCTACCGCGAGATAGTTCTTCGCTTGTTTCTGATACATATCCGCATAAGCACCGTGCAGATCCATCAATTCTATGTGGCTTCCCTGTTCTATGATTGTTCCTTTTTCCAGCATATAAACCATATCTGCGTTGCGTACAGAGGATAACCGGTGGGAAATGAAGATCATGGTTTTACCGAAGCTGTCCTTTAATATACTTTCATATAAATCATATTCCGCTATGGGGTCTAAGGCGCTGGAGGGTTCGTCAAATACCTTGATGGGAACATTCTTTGCAAAGGCTCTGGCCACTACAATCTTTTGGAATTCTCCTCCGGAAAGCTGAGCTCCCTGTTCATCAAACTCTTTCGTTAAATTTGTATTAATTCCGTCAGGTAAAGTCATGACTTTATCATATACTCCTGCTTTTTTAAGAGCTTCGATCACTAAAGTATCATCCTTCGGGGTTCCCTTGCGCATCAATACATTTTCCTTAATAGAAAGGGCAAATACCTTATAATCCTGAAAAGCTGCGGCAAACAAAGAACGGTATGCTTTTAGATTGTACTCTTTGATATTTTTATCGTTTAATAAAATCTCGCCTTCATCGGGATCGTAGAGACGAAACAACAATTTAATTATGGTTGTCTTGCCGGCTCCGTTATGACCAACCAGCGCAATACTTTTTTTACCCTCAATTCGAAAGGAGAGATTTTTAATGATATATTCCTCTTTCTTATAGCCAAAGCTGACATTACGAAACTCAATGGATGTAATCTCCGGCTCCGGAGTTAATCCGTCGTAATCCTCAGGAAGATTTTCTTCGTATTCCAGAAAGGTACGCAAATTCTCGATAAAAAGCCCCTGTTTCATACTTTCCAGAATATTTTCTGCAAATCGGATTAATATCCAGGTGGCAGATACCATGATACTGGAGAGGACGGCTAATTCCGACAGACTCATGGTTTTACCTACAATGGTACGGTAAGCCCCGTACAACAGTACCCCTTCAAAGATAATGGTAAAGGTAAAGTAATTACGAAACCATAAGGGTAGATTGATTTTAAAAGCATACTGATCTACGACATCAAAGATGCCATCAATTGCCTTAAGGTATTTATATTTCATTAGATAAAATACATTCGATAACCGCATTTCCTTAGAATAATCCGCCAGGTACATGACACGATTCACATATTCAATCCTTCGCTTGTATGGAGCCATGGCACGATCTCTGTTAAATAAATACTTGTTATAAATATAACCAAACACAAAGTTTCCTATGATCGGAAAAAACACGAATAATACCGCCGTTTTGTCAATATGAAACATCTGAGTAAAGACAACAGTTGCAGCGATTGCACCGCAGATAATTCCAAATAGATTAATAATTACTTGTATTAACTTCTCGTTGGCGCCATCCACCGCCAGGGTATATTTATTATAGAAACTACTATCCTCAAAACAACGAAGCTCTACATTTCTTGCCTTCTGGTAGAGTTTTCGGTAAAGCTTATGATATACCTTGACACCTGCCATAGGTATGTAAGCTCCCTCCACATAGGCATAATAAATAGCGGTCGCCATAAAGAAGCCACCAGCTAAGAGTATGTAACGGAATATATCAGAAAAGCTATCGGCCCTATTAAGAGCACCTACCAGATACTTAATAAAGAATGCACTGTAAAATACCCAGGCAATATAATTAAAAGCTGTCATTAAACCGGCATGAATAACAGCACCTCTACTGATATCCCACATCAGGCGGACGCAGTAAAGGTTATTTTTCAATGCTCGGGTTTTTTTAATCTCCGGCTGTTTTTTCATTAATGTTCCACTCCCTATCCTATATTTCATAAAATTATTTGTTGATAAAAAATCGCTCACATGTTACATAGAATCAATTTTTCTATGACGTAAATAAAATCAGGTGTGACTAATATTAACATAAAACAGTACATAACTTTGATGAATCAAATTAATATCTCTTATATTTGCAGACTGTATTAATACTGTTAGAGCTTTTTACCATTAATTGTTTTTACTTATAAAATCCTCAACTTTTCTTACCCGGTCCTCCACGGTCAGATCACCCTCCAAGCGAATAACCGGACAAGTTAAGCTTTGTAACCAATGATCATGTAATACCCTGCTTCTTACTTCCATACCGCCGGTATCGTATTTTGATGCCCAATCAAGAAAAACTTTTGTTTTTTCATAATGGCAGCCACCTTCCATGACTGCATCTTTACCGTATCGTTTTGCTTCTCGAACATGGAGTCTATTCAGTCTTAGATCTGCAGGAATCCAAAGATAAACAACCAGATCAAACATAGGAATAAAGATATCTCCCCATCCACATAAGGAACCAGTTAAAATCCAGTTGGAATGGTTTTTTAGTTCCTTCATTAATAATTCCTGTCGATCCTTTGTATCCCTCTTCACTTGAAAAGGAGGATCGGTAGGAACCCAGAAATAATTGTCTGTGTCAATATGCTGGTATCCAAGCTTTTTCGATAATTCTTCTCCTAAGGTTGTTGTTCCAGAACCGGATGCACCAAGAATATGTATTTTTTGAATCATATTAATACCTCCGCTAATATTTTATTTTATATTGTGACACTAGATAAAAAAATAATTGTTCGATTATTGTGTCTAGATTTTATTTCATTCGATTAATGTTATATATTAGAATACTTTACTAGCAAAAGCTTATTAGGTATTAATTTAATTATCTTACAGAAATATGCATATTATATCACAACGAATTGGTAATACCAACCATTTTTATTAAAAAAATAAACATATCGTTTAGTTAGGTCCTTTGTCTATTCTCAAAAAAAAAGGGGTTCTATAATAAATATTGGGGTGGTACTTCACCCCGATATTTATTTGTAATAAAATACACTTATAAATCGCCTACCACTACTTTCGTACTGCCTCGCTAACACTATGAAAGAAGGTGATTTATAAG
>NZ_JAEAGR010000006.1 GCF_015999265.1 Mobilitalea sibirica | reverse complement strand
AAATAGTGGTAGGCTTATTAAGTGCACCCTAAAACACCTTATAGAACCTATAAACATAAAAATAGCTCTAAAACCAGTGTTGGGGCATGATTCAAATGAATCACACCCCAACACTTGACAATGAGCCATAATAATATCTGCCTTTGGCTCTTATATTAATTCAAATTACAAACAAAGGGATGCATCATAGTATGTTCAAATAACCGAAACATATTTGTCATCGGATTTTATGCGCAATAAATTTGCATCCATCTTTTATAAGATTATTATGGTTTCCGTCTCATCTTTACGATCAAGTGTAAACTGTCCTTTACAGTCTCCGGTTATCACTTCGTAATCACCTTTAAAACCTGAAACATTGATATATCCTTCTGCATCTGTAACTAGGTTTTTCGTTGTCCACCATTCTTGTTTTATTAACTTTAACAGCTCATCATAGGCGGGTTTGCTGGAATTATCCTTACGCAAAAATCCGGCAGGAGCTTTCAACCATTTTCCGTCAACTATATTCCAAGTAGTGATCGCTTCTACACTGGGATGTTCAAATAAAGTCTGATACATCTGAACTACTTCTCTTGCCTGTCTCTCTTCCCCTTCCGGTGTTGTTGGCCATTCCTCTACTTGGAAATCATTTAAATCCTCAATTTCAGGTGGCATTAAGGAGCCCGAAATTAGTGTGTTTTCTGTAAAATGAATTGGTAAGCCAAAGTGCGAATAACGTTCCAGAACTTCATGGGTCTTTTCCAAGCCCCAGTAACCTTGATGCTGGTGAGATTGAATTCCGATAACATCAATCGGTATTCCTGCTTCCAGACACCCGTCAATTAAAATTTCGTAAGAAATTGATGTGTTAAAATCATTTAATAGAAGAATTGCATTGGGATTGGCTTCCTTAGCAGCAGCGAATACCTCACGAATTAAACCTATCCTTCCCTTATCCTTACAGATACGGGTAATACCGTTATCGTATTTATCAAATATGGGCATAATAACAACTTCATTAATAACATCCCACATATCAATCTTGCCTTTAAAGTCAGTTACATCTCGGTGAATCCGTTCCAGCTGAACCTTTAAAATTTCCTCATTACTTAAATCTAAAAGCCAGGGAGCCGTATTCGTATGCCAACAAAGTGGATGTCCTTTTACTTCTACTCCATTCTCTTTAAGCCATTCTACTGCCTTCATCATCGGCTTTGTTTTAGGCTTTCCCCTCTCCGGTTCAAATCCCCCCCAATAAAATGGCATTGTAGCAGCATTAAATAATGCCAGCCATTTCTCAAAACGTTCTTCCATGAACTTTTGGTCCTCACCCTGGAACTCTCCATTCATTAGGGGGATCGAGTCGAAGGCTCCACATCCAAAAAGAAATTTATGCTTCTTTTGTGAAATAAGTACCTCCTTATTACTTAAAGGTGTCTGGTCTGCTCTAACGAGCTTAATTCTCTTACTGCTCATACGATGTTGATACTTTTGATTTAAGTTCATATGACTACCTCCTATGTTTTAAGCTTCCCCCTAAATGCATTAAATCTATACAAACAGTCTATCCGAAAAATGTGTTATTTGTCAATGCGACCTCCCGCATTATATCATATAACACATGAAGAAAAACTTACTACAAATGTATCGATAGTAGTTAAAGATAGTGCCTTCAAAGAAAGCTATTCTGATAAGAATATATGTCACGTCCTGATAATAAGCTATATAAATAATTAAGCTCTTACACTTGTTAATTTAGCAAGTTTAAATTATATAGTAAGTTGACTTTTTAAAGTCACTATGCTAAAATATCCAGTACCAAAATATAAAGATTACTAACCCCTTTACATTGATCATTTTTACACTATATATTGATTTATTTACTTTCAAACATTACTAATTAAGGAGATTGCCTATGTTCGAAACTATTATATCTGCTAATAATATTAATTTTATCATTATATTTTTTGGAGGGGTTTTATCTTTCTTTTCCCCTTGTGTCGTACCGCTTATCCCGATCTATATGAGTTATCTGGCAGGGAACGCAAAACAGACCGGAGAGGATGGCTCTATTTATTATAAAAGAAGTAAAGTATTCTTTCACACAGTATTCTTTGTTCTAGGAATATCCTTTGCTTTCTTTGTCCTAGGTATGTCTTTTACTGCTCTTGGTTCCTTTTTTAAAAGCAATCAGATCCTTTTTACCAGAATTGGAGGAATTCTGATTATTATGATGGGATTAATCCAACTGGGCTTTTTAGAGTTCAAATTTCTTCAAAGAGATCGTAAGCTCCCGATTAATTTTAAGAATATTAAGATGAATCCGATTGCAGCTTTTTTAATGGGATTTACCTTCAGCTTTGCCTGGACTCCCTGTGTAGGACCCGCCCTTTCCTCCGTACTTATATTAGCTGCAGGAGCGCAAAGTTCCCTTTTAGGTAATTTCCTGGTATTAATTTATACGTTAGGATTTATTATTCCTTTCTTACTTTTGGGGCTGTTTACCACGCAGGTGCTTAATTTCCTTAAAAAACGACAAAACATTCTAAAATACACTGTAAAAGTAGGAGGTCTTTTATTAATTTTAATCGGTATTATGACCTTCACCGGCTGGATGAACGGTATTTCAAGATATTTGAATTCCTTTGCTCCCCCGATAGCAACCGAAGAAATGACAAAGGAACCTGATGATATCATATCAGAGAATGAAGAAGATGAAACTACGAAACCGAAGGATACACTTTTGAAAGAGGAGAATACAAAACCGAAGGAGACACTTTCGGAAGAAAAGAACGATAATAACACTGATGGCGAAGATGAAAATACACAACAAAATTCCTCTAAGACCCCTGCTTTTGATTTTACACTGGTCGATCAATATGGAAACGAGCATACCCTCTCAGATTATAAAGGAAAGGTAGTATTCTTAAACTTCTGGGCAACCTGGTGCCCACCATGTAAAAAAGAAATGCCGGATATTGAAGAACTTTATAATAAATATAACAAAAATCAAGATGATGTGATTATTCTTGGTGTTGCCAACCCTGCCAGCGATGAGTATCCGAATAATAGTGATGTAAGCAAAAAACAAATAACAGAATTTTTAGAGGAAAATGAGTATACCTTCCCTACCGTATTTGATGAAACCGGGGATTTATTACGTAGTTATTTTATTTCCGCCTTTCCAACCACTTTTATGATTGATAAAGAGGGTAACATCTTCGGGTATGTGCCGGGTATGTTATCTAAGGACATGATGATTAATATCATAGATCAAACATTAGAAGCCACTGAATAACATAGAAATATATTTGAATATATGAAAATATTGTTGTTATATGCCGATGATAGATTTAATGATTTATTATGCCCACCGTCCTAAGCGACGGGGGCATCTCTTATGTAGATATACAACATATAATATACTTATAAGGAGGCCAGGTGAGATGAAAACCAATTACAATTTACCTTGTAACATCGCTCAGACTTTGAACATCATAGGAGACAAATGGACACTTCTTATCCTTCGGCAATTGATGCAAGGACATGATACTTTTAAGGAAATATTGGATAATCTAGAGGGCATCCCCAGTAACTTACTATCCAACCGCTTAAAAAGTTTGGAATCCGATAACCTGATAGTCTCTGAGCTTTACCAACCCCATCCTCCCAGATACCGTTACATTCTGACCAAAAGCGGTGAGGATCTCTCCGATGTATTTAATAGCATCATACTATGGGGGGAGAAAAATTTACAAAAATGCTATAAGCAACTAACACATTCAGATTGCGGCAACAAGATTGAACTGCAATATTATTGTCCCACTTGCAACCGTAAGGTTGATAGGAATGAAATCAGTGTTTCGGGGAACAATAATAAAACAGCTCCCAACTAAAACCATGATTTATTTCAAATGTTTTGTTGAATGTTATTAAACAATTTTTTGACATTGAACACACACTATGTTAAAATGCATATGTTAATGAATGAAAAAGTTATGAAAGGACGGCGTTTATGTCGGTATTAACTGTAAAAAAAGAGGTTTGTGCTAACTAGCACTTAACTAAATGAATTAGCAGGTACGCTATAAGTATACCTTTTATTTGCATGCATGAATCGATCGATTAAAAGGTTTATATTTTATTGTACCCTGCTTTCTACCCTTACAGTAGATACCCATAGGCCTGTTTGATAATATAGGGAAACTGCACCTTTTTAATCGTGCAATTTTATGATCGCTAGGCATAATAGGTTTTATCTGTTATGTCTTTTTTGTTGTATTGGAACCTGTGTCCGATACAACAAAAGCGTTACCGTGTTCGCATACGAATGTGGCACTCTTCCTTAATATGATAACATCGTTTTACTTTGTTATATGTACATCAGGCTTAACCCACAGGGCATATACAATCCATCGTATGGGTAGGTTCCCTGTGGGATTTTTATTGTACAAATAGCAAATTATTATATGAAAAAGGAGTTGACCATTATGAATACAAAGTCAATGAAAGCATTGGAGTTTGATAAAATATTAGAAAAACTAAGTGAATATGCAATATCAGATCATACAAAGCAAAAGCTTTTAGATTTAAGCCCTTATTTAAACGAAAGGGATATAAAAACAAAGATTAACGAGACCGGCGAAGCAGTTAAAATTCTGAACCAGATAGGAACACCTCCACTGGCTTCCATGAAGGACCTTGAAAAATATCTTGAACTTTCTGAAAAGGGTTCCATGCTAGTGCCTGAGCAGTTAACTGATATCGGATTATTTTTAAATGCCTGCGCCAGAATGAAACGCTTTCTTAAAAAAGCCGAATCATTGGACATAGGAATTGCGGGGTATGGTGGATCGTTTCAGGAATTATCCACTCTAGGTAGTGAGATTGATCGATCCATCCGAAATAATTCCGTTGAAGATACTGCTACAAAGGAACTAAAAGATATCCGCAGAAAAATAGATCAGGCAAACCAAACCATCAAAACGAAACTGGAAAACTTACTCCGCAGTAAAAAAGAATGGTTTAATGAAAGCTATATATCCTCCCGAAACGGTCATTATGTACTTCCGGTTAGGAAAGAATATAAGCATCAGGTTAGTGGCTCTGTGCTTGATATATCTTCAACCGGTTCCACTTATTTTATACTGCCGACCAGTGTGATGAAAATAGAGGAGGAGCGTTCCCTTCTTGAAATTGAAGAAAGTAATGAGGTACGAAAGATACTATATACCTTAACAGCTTTGGTTGCCGAGAATTCTGCATCAATACGTTTGAATATGGAATGCATGGAAGCATTGGATTTTATTTTTGCCAAAGCTAAGTTAAGTATTGATATGAAAGCTACCACACCGACTATAAACAGTAACCGTTATATCAAAATCAAAAACGGAAAACATCCTCTAATCAATCCTTTGGAATGTGTTCCCTTGAACTTTTCGATTGGGGATGGTATATCCGGTATCGTTATTACCGGCCCTAATACCGGTGGAAAAACAGTAGCACTAAAAACGGTTGGTCTATTACAACTGATGGCTCAAAGCGGCTTACATGTTCCCTGTGAGAGGGCTGATCTATGTATGAATAATTTAGTATTGTGTGATATAGGAGATGGTCAAAGCATTACAGAGAATCTATCCACATTCTCCTCCCATATAACAAATATTATCAACATCTTGGCCCACTCTTCTTCGGAAAGTCTCGTATTACTGGACGAACTTGGCTCCGGTACGGATCCTGCTGAAGGGATGGGCATAGCAATCGCAATTTTAGAGGAGCTTATAAATATTGGATGTCTTTTTGTAGCTACCACCCATTATCCCGAAGTAAAGGAATATGCCAATAAAACAAAGGGTCTGTTAAATGCAAAAATGGCATTTGACCGGGAAAGCTTAAAGCCTCTTTACCGTTTAGAAATCGGAGAAGCCGGAGAAAGCTGTGCACTATATATTGCAAAACGACTTGGCCTTCCTAATCGAATGCTTGAGCGGGCGTATGAAGAGGCATATTGTAAAGAAAGCAACAGCCAAAAAAATCTCATGAACAGTAACTTAGAACTTATTCTGAAAGATGATTCGAAGTTAACACAAGTTGGATCAAATTCAGATTATCCTATACCAACTGTAGTCCATCGAATAGAGAAAGAGAAACCAAAGAAGCAGTCCGGTACCCGCTGTAATCGATTTCAAATCGGAGACAGCGTAATGGTATATCCGCAGAAAAAAATCGGTATTGTTTATGAAACTGCTAACGAAAAAGGCGAAGTGGGTGTACAGATACAAAAAAAGAAGGTATTGGTTAATCACAAACGAATACAATTAAAAGCATCTGCCAGCGAAATGTATCCCGAGGATTATGACTTTTCCATCGTTTTTGACAGCGTGGCGAACCGCAAAGCCAGACGTAAAATGGAAAAAGGTTACCAGCCGGACCTAGAGATTACTTACGAGAAAGACTCCAATCATTATAATTAATAAAATTATGGGTTGTTTCATAATGAAACAACCCATAATTCTATTCCTTGATATTAATTCCGGTCCAATTCAGTAAAATGTCATACATATCTTTATGATCTTTTTTCAGATTGACCGGTTTAAAATCATTTGTCACAAAACAATGCTTGGTTTCACCTCTAGCTCTCAGCTGATGGCTATCGACATCAAGTACCCGGTATTCAATTGTCATCTTAAAGCCATTAAAATAAACCAACTTAGGAATAACAAAAATCTTCTCATTAAACCTTACCGCTGATTTAAATTCACATTCAACTCCCAAGACCGGCGAATAAATCCCGGCATCTTCGATTTTATCATAACCAAGGCCAATCTGTTCCAGAAAATCAACCCTGGCTTCTTCAAACCATCGGATATAATTTGAATGGTGTATCACTGCCATCTGGTCTGTTTCATAATATTTAGCCAAATGGATATACGGTTTTAGCTCCTTTGAATATTCAGTCTCACACTTACTAAAAGCATCGTTTATACTGGTATCATTCATCAATGTAAATCCTCCTCTTACCGAGTTAAAGTGCCTAAGTGTTCCATTATAATTTTCTTATTACTTCAATGTTCCTTTATATTACCTTCATAGCTCCATCCATGATCCATATGATATATCATCTGTTTACTCATACCGCCATCTATTGTTATATTTTCTCCGGTAATAAATCCACTGGCATCGCTACATAAGAACATAACCGCTTTGGCAATATCCATAGGATTCCCGATCCTTTTTACAGGATGTTGCCCCCTGTCTTCTTTGCTCCAATTACCGTCCGTAGTATCTATCCAGCCTGGTGATATAGAATTGACCCGTACGCGACCGGCCAGACTGACGGACAGGGCATGGGTCAAAGCTGTTATCCCTCCCTTGGCAGCACTATAGCTTTCTGTATCTTCTTGAGACATGAATGCCCTGGTGGATGAGATATTCACAATCGAAGCATTTTTATTAAAATAAGGCAAGAACCGCTTTGATAATTCATAAGGGGCTGTTACACCCACCCTTAAAACATAATTAAAATCCTCATAGCTACATTCGGACAGAATCCCTTTTTTACTTAAACAGGCATTATTAATTAGGTAATCTATTGTCTTAAATCGTTCTATTGCCTTATCGACGAATTTATTTACCACATCTTGTTCTGCAATATCTCCGCAATAATAAAGATCACAGGGTACCGCTTTCGGATCGAGGTCGATGACAGCAACCTTGGCCCCTGACCGAGCGAATTCCTCCACCAGACATTTACCTATTCCATTGGCTCCTCCTGTTATTACTACTACTTTATTATGGAAATGCATTTTATTTCCTCCAAGCCCTTAGTTTTATGTAATATCAATTACCAATATAACCCTTTAAGCCTCAACCCGATTTCTACCGTTTCGCTTTGCTTCATATAATTTCTTATCAGCACATTCAATTAACTGATCTGATTTTATGCTCACATCCGGCACTATACTACATACACCAAAGCTTGCTGTGATTTGAAAGCTTTGCTCATCATAATTAAGCTTTGTATATTCAACGGCCTCTCTTAAGCGTTCGGCTATTTCGATAGCTGCGTTTTGTTTTGCACCGGGTAAACATATTATGAATTCTTCCCCTCCGTATCTGGCAACCCAATCACTTTCTCTATTCAGTCCTTCGCAAAGAACCTGTGCAAATGTCTTCAATACATAATCACCGGCCAGATGGCCATAAGTATCATTAACATTTTTAAAAAAATCGATATCAGCCATAATGAGCGCTATACTATGATTTGTCATGATGGAATTGGATAAAACCACCGGTAATTTTTCATAGATATATCTTCGGTTGTAAATGCCGGTTAACGAATCCACCGTAGCCAGATTATGCATCCTATCAATCATATTCTGCATTTCATTTTGCTGTATCCCGTTACTTTTTCCAAATACCATACTTTCTGTAATATTTTTGAATAACTCAATCACTACCCTTCTGTTATGTAAATTGACCGGGATAGCCGTTAACATAAATACATCATTTTGAGTAGATTCAATTTTTACATAGGTTTTGTCGTCATTATAAGCCCTCATAGCCACACAGTTCTCACATTTTTTATTATTTCCCCAGAATTCAAAGCATTTTACAGGCAACTCCACCGCTTCGGTATTATCATGAATGACTCTTTTTAGCACCGGATCAATCATGCGAATTTTATCATATAATTTATCAACAATATTTAATTTATCGAATATCTCCAGTATCTCCTTATCATACATCTGGTTTCCTCCTTAGTAGTTCTAGTGCCTTATAATAATCTTCATCCAACAGGTTAGATTTTTACACCGTCTAATTTATATTAAACTCAACCCAATTCAAGCGAGTATTCTTCTCTGTACAAGTTATGGCTCGGAGAGTATTCCTTTGTTATTTATTCCCTTTTATATTATATATAACCTATTATACTAATTTTAATATAATATTTTCAAATGTCTATAGGTCGGATGTATTTAAGTAAAAAATTTTATAAAACAGTATGATAGAAATTTAAGCACCTATTAAGGATAATTCCTATAATCCTAGGATAATATTTCATAAGAATGAAATACTATGAACGGAGGTGTTAACATGATTACCAATATTACATTATCTACAAAAGAACAATATTTACTACAGGATCATAAAACCCATGAAGAACAGTGTATATTAAAGTATGATAATTATGCAAACCTGGCGACCGACGAACAACTAAAAGCGGTTTTCCGTAGCAACAGCGCCGTTGAAAAAAAGCATTTAGAGATTATTAATCAACTTTTAAACGGCAAAGTACCATCCATGGGTGGCCAAAGTAACCAAAGCAGCCAACAATCATCCAAGACTCAGCAATCAATGCCCTCATCACAACAATCCTCAGTTGATCTTAGCAATCACAAATGTTTTAAAGCTTCCGACAAGGAGATGTGCATTGATATGCTTAATACAGAAAAATATGTATCCGGTGTATACGATACATCCATATTTGAGTTTAAGAATGCCCAGATCCGCGATGTACTAAATCATATTCAAAAGGAAGAACAAAAACATGGAGAGGCTATATACGCCTATATGGAAAGCAAAGGAATGTATTCTTCTTAATGAAATCCTCACTTAATAAAGACCAACTATTTTTGTAATGAAGCTTCCAGGAAAGCTTGATGTTATCATTAATCAGCCTTCCTGGTTGATTTAATATACTACCATTTTCAATGTACATTTTATATATTATTTTCAATATTCTTTATTCATATAATGAAAGGGGAGTATCTAAAGACACTCCCCTTTTGGAATTCATATTTATTACAACAAAAACAAAGCTACAAGAAAAGTTGCTGTAAAACCGATAAGTACCGGTAATAAATTCTTTTTCGCCAGTTCCAGTGGTTTCACATTACATATGGCAGCTACCGGTATGATTGCCCAAGGTATAATTGTTCCACCGCCAACCCAGATGGTAGCAATCTGTCCTAGGGCAGCCAAAGTCTCCTTATTCAAATCAATTGCCATGGAAAAGGTCTGAGCCAGAGAACCGACCAAAGGAAGACCGGAGAATCCGGAACCGTCTAGACCTGTAATAACACCAACAATCATCTGAATTATTGCAACCGGTATTTTTGATAAGGTAATATTATCTGCCAGATACAAACCTAGATCAGATAAAAGTCCTCTCGCTTCCTGACCAAGTATCTTCTGCGCCATCTCTTGACTACCGAGAAAGAAAAAGGCACCAATTACAATAACGGGAGCGAATATTTTAATCCCGAAGATAAATCCTTCTTTTATGTATTCCGTTATTTTTTCCAAACATATCGAGCCTTTATGCTGAACCATGGCAACAAAACACATGATGAGAACTGCCGTTCCGCCCACCAGCGCGGTAGCATCTCCACCCCGAAGTTCGTATTTATACATGATAAAGATATCTACCAAAAATACGATCGGTGTAACAATTGCCACCAGATAAACACCAATACCGGGTTTTATTTTTATTGCAGCCGAATCATTTTCGGGTTTCACTTCTTTCTTTATCCTCTTCATATCTTTTTTCATAAAAAAGAAGCTTGCTGACACCGTAACGATACTCATGGTAACCCATAGGGGCAGTACTGCTTTACTTAGGGTCAAAGAATCGTTGATACCCGCCGCTTTGGAAGTAATTGCAGGAGCTCCCTGGATAAAGAAATCACTGGACAATCCGATTCCATGACCGAATAGATTCATAGCTACGGCAGCCCATATAGGGGACAACCCGGCTTTTATTGCTGCGGGAAGCATAATTGCTCCTACCAAGGCAACCGCCGGTGATGGCCAAATGAACCAAGAGAAAAATAACATTACAATACCAAGAATAAAGAATGCAATCGTTGGACTGATCATTACCTTCTTTATCGGCTGCATCATTAATTCATCCGCACCAATATCCTGTAATGCCTTTGACATAGCAATAACTAGGGAAATAACTAATATAATGCCCCAAAATTCATTTCCGGATATAATCAGAGAATTAAAAACTGCCTGCACACCCTTAACAAGACTTTTGGAATACATTGCCCCAATCACAAATATACCTAAAATGCAGGGTAAAACAGTTTCCTTGCGAAATCCCATCGTTATTATGACAATTAGGACAAAAAGGAAATACACCAAATGTAATGATGTTAACTCAACCACAAAAAATACCTCCTCTTATGTATTTTAAATATTCTTTGAAGTAATATCAATGTCTTCACCAATGATTACATAGAATACATCGGGAATTCATTTTATTTACTTATAAAACTTTATTAAGGATTAACAGAGCTTTTGATTGAAAATTTCTGTTAAGCCAAGTTCATCTACCTTATCCCTAATTTCATCGATATTCTCTGTATACAGTTTCAGTTTTTTCATTCTCTCATAATAAATCGAACCTGAGAAGGTATATTTCAATCCCATACCTTCCTCCGTATGCATCGCTTCTCTTATATAGGATATAGCATCACCGATAGCCAACTGATTTGGCAATTCAAGCAGTTCTAGTCCAAGGGCATATCTTACACTGTTATGTCCTGCCAGCACACCGGTTACAATAGCTTCCGTATGTCCTACTAACAGTCCGGCTTTTTCCCCTGCACAAAACAGATTATTTGCTCCCTCTACCTTAAGATAATTATCCCTGGGTGCCATAGCAAAGAAGCGCATGGAATTTCCTTTTCCTCCGGAATAGGGATCTTCATAGCGGGCATTCTCAAATCCGGGAATCATTCTAAGTCTGTTTAAATCATAATAAGGTGTCATAAGTTTCGCATGTCCGGTATCCAAAAGAATAATATTATCCTTAAATGCGTCCATAGCATACTGTTGACAAGCCTTTACATCCAAATGATCTTCTATCAGCTCTTTCGGTACCGGGATAACCGCAACCCCATTGGAATTCATTTCATCCTGTATCTCCAGGGATAGGGATTCTTTGTATAGTTTACAAGAACCACTCATGGCGCCAACACTACCATCTGTTTTCTTTCCTACTATCTCCTCTATCCCAGCCAGTCCCGTTACGCTAACTCTTCCACCATAACTTGGACATCTTAAAATACACATTGCACATCCGTTACCATATTTAATACAGTTATTCATAGGCCCTGCAGTTCCGGTTGTATCTATAAATGCATCCCCATAATACTCTCTGTCCTGTTGATCCTTAACTGCAATTATATTCTTACCATCCATGGTTACTTTCGTAACTCTAGACTCTAATACGATTTCTACACCTATATCCTTCAGATGTTTGGTTACCTCTACCGGAGTTTGTGCTATGTCATAAAGTGTTGCATGCTTATGTCCGGGAAATTCTATATTCGTATGCCTCGCTGTATTATCGCAGATATGAAAGAGATCTCCGCCACCCATAGCAATCATCTCCTCTGTTGCTGTGAATCTGCCGTTATTTCTCATGATTCCGCCGACCAGCCCTGTACCTAGCAGCATATCTGTTCTTTCTAATAGTGTAACCTTAGCCCCTGCCTTTGCAGCACTCACTGCTGCCGAGCAACCGGCCCATCCTCCACCGATAACTATAATTTTTGTCATGTGTAATGCCTCCTTAAAACATAAAAAAAGCAACTGACATTGCGCCAATTGCCTGCTTCACGATATATGAATCAAACAAGATAGCACTCCACCCAAAGGTGACAATTACAAAGCTATTCACCTTGTAACCAGATATGAATTGTAAGAGCAATTCAATCTTCGGTACTATCCCCTTTCAATAAAAATTGTAGACTTCTCTTAAAGTCAATTTCTTATCTACTCTTGTCAAGTACGCCTCTATCCTTACATATTTATTTACATAATCATAACACAATTCGTGATAAGGTGTCAAACAAAACCATTTGGAATATTCATACAAATGCGTCGTTATATCTCGCAGAATAAAGCGAATATAACGACGCAGACTAGACTTATTTTCTCTTCCTTACAGACTATTATACTATAGATTTTCGTAACCCTATAATTCTTAAAAACCCTTTCAGTATCATGCTTCTTACATAACAATCATTTAATTTATGACTTTATATTCCCATTTCCTGAAGCCATTCCAGTGCCTGTGCTTCTGTTTTAAAATGAAGTACTACCATCTTTGTATCGGATTTATCCTGATGCTTTTGAGATTGGTATTTCATTGCCGCTGTATTTCCATCCAAAAATGCTTTTATATATATATGTAAGGATTTTATTGGTTTAAATATATAATTATGTAGAAGATAGAGAATTCCCAATGTCATAGGAATTAATAGAAATAGGGACGAGAAAATAATAAAAATAGATAATTTATTATCACGATTGGCACCCATTATACCAAATATAGTAATGAAACACACTGCTGATAACAATAGGCACGAGGCAACAAGTAAAACTATTTTTGCTTTTTTATCGAATATAGTATACAATTACACATCCAACTCCCTTACATATTATATTAGTTGTATTCCGCTGATATTTCTATTAATTATTACTTTTTATATTATTTGTTGGTTAATATATGTAATTTCAGGTATATTATAGCAAAATATACCATATTTATCAATGTTTTTATCTTATTCAATTCATTTTTTACCACAATATGTATTATTATGGATTATAATAGGATGTTTAATTTACTATATTTTACTATAGACCGAAATGCCGATTGACGTTTTAACAAAAATATGGTATCATTAAATACGTTAAATTATTAACATTATCAAAAGGGAGGACAATTATGAAAAAAGTATTATCCGTAATATTATGTTCGACACTGATTATGACTTTATTAACCGCGTGTGGCTCTAAAGAAACCGGTTCAAACAATACTGCTGTTAAAACAGGTCTTGCTGTGATAACAGAAGCAAGTAAATCAAAGGATGCCGGGGAGGCAGACGGTTTGGCTCAGGCTAATTCAACTGCTGTAGCCGTTCTTGTTGACAGTAAAGGTGTTATTAAGAAATGTGCGATTGATGTAATACAGCCAAAGATTAATTTTTCCATAGCCGGCGAGATTACTACAGATATGGCTACTGTATTCGTATCAAAAGAAGAGCTTGGTGATGCTTATGGTATGAAGAAAGCCTCCGGAATTGGTAAGGAATGGAACGAGCAGGCAGCTGCCCTTGCCGAGTATGTAACCGGCAAAACAGTTGAAGATTTAAAAGGTATTGCTTTAGATGAAGAAGGTCATCCTACCGAGGCAGATTTAACAAGCTCTGTAACAATGAGTATTGGAGAAATCATTGATGCAGTAGAAAAAGCAGTAGCAAACGCTGAAGAACTTGGTGCTTCCGCCAATGATAAACTCGGCTTAGGTCTGGTTTCTAATCTTGGTAAATCCAAAAATGCCAGCGCTGAAGGAGACGGTACCGCTCAGGCATATACGCATTATGGCGTTATAACCCTGGATAAGGACGGTAAAATTACCAGCAGCATCATTGATGCTTCTCAGGCTAACATCAAATTCTCCGCAGACGGTAAGATCACCTCTGACATTGCAGGTGAATTCAAGACTAAGCTTGAACTAGGGGATGCTTATAATATGAAAGGCAACTCAGGTATCGGTAAAGAGTGGTATGAACAGGCAAAAGCATTCGCGGATTATATTAAAGGTAAAACCGTTACTGAAGTTACCGGTATTGCCCTTGATGAAGAGGATGTTCCTACAGATAAAGATTTGGTAAGCTCAGTTACCATTGGTATCGCAGACTTTTTAACTGTAGTTGAAAAAGCAGGCGCAGTTGCAAAATAGATAAAATCAGAACATTTTTATAAACTAATATAAACAAGGGGCTGTTTCAAAATAAGCAATGGGAATATAATTTACCTCACAGGTAAAATCATTTTCTCCCGTATAACTATTTTGAAACAACCCCTTGCTTTCACCTAATTATATAATATAATTATTTACCTATTTGACAAGGTCAATGTTTTGGATAAACCACTTGAAACTCTTCACAGACAACCAACATATCCTGATCCGCTTCTTTCCCCATGCTTTCCATTTCTCTACTAAAATAATCCCAATGGACCTTTCTCCAGTATTCCAGAGATTTGTCGCCTTCCCCTTCCGTAGCTGCAAATTCTTTTGTAACTTTACAATAAGGGACTACATCAATTTTGACTACTTCGATGATGCAACGGGCTATACCGGACCAGTCAGTAATAATACAGTAATCACCCACCTTAGGTAATTCTTCGTTTTCATATTCATAGGATAGATAAAGGGATGCTGTTGCCCTTTTTACTCCTTCTAGCACCAATTCAGCCAATGCATTCGCGTCCTCTTCATTATCACAAAAATGCCATGATGTATAATGTTTGTCTGTACTTAATATTGTTTCACCTTGAGAGGATACATACTCCTTCCACATGGCTTCTACACTTGCATTTTTCATATTTTACTCCTTAATTAGTAGAATGTCAAAATTCATGATTCGTAGTTCTAGTTCTCATTCGCTTTATTGCATTTCCACAAACTGAATTTTAAGTCCGTTGGGATCCAATACATAGAAGAATTTTACTGCAGGATTAGGCTGAATAATTCCGCTTTGTATACCAATTCCTTTTGATTTTAGTTCCGCCATCTTATCTTCCAAAGAATCCACCTGAAAGCCTAAGGATATGTCTGCTCCAATGTTTGTTTTTTTAATGTTCTTATTACAGAGAAGCTCAACCTGGGTTTCTCCGTTTCCCAAAAATACAATTTCTACTCCGGGAACTGTCTGAAGCCTTCTTCTCTCTTTTAGACCCACCACGTCCCTGTAAAAAATGATGGACTCCTCCAAATTATTTACCGTAATCGTACACCAGCAAAACTTCATAATTATATCCTCCTTCGTTCATAATGTATGCAAGGAAATTATCGTATCATTTAAGAATGTGCCTTGCTCTATCTCCCTTTACTGTTTTTTGCCCATGCAAGTCTTTTTTAATTTTATCATTGTTATAAGACAATAACAATACGTTTCTGTAATATTATACCAAATTCACACCCAAATTTCGGTCAAATTCAAATTGGCATACTTCTTAATTATATTCATTTCGTTTCTTAGTTTAAAAACCACACCTATTCTTTACTCGTTTATTTTATCAATGAATAATGAAACGGATATGTCAAATAATAAACTAGTATCAGACGTATCAGATGGTCAGATTGGAGGTATTATGTTTATACCACGAAGAATTTTATTTGAGAAGGATACACTCAGCTATGAAATTGGCCACAACATATATCATTATTTCAAAGACAATCAAAATGTAGAGATTATAAATCTTTACAATAATAAAATAAAAGAGCATATTCCCGGTGATAAACTGTATGACTTATATCGAGAAGGAAAAAACACGCTTGTAGTTGGTATAAAGAAAGGAATGAAATTTCAATCCTGTAAGCCTTCGGCTCATTATCAATTGCCACTAATGTCTGGCTGTATCGGTCACTGCCAATATTGTTATCTGAATACCAATCTTGGTGATAAGCCCTACATGCGGATTAACGTGAATGTTGATGCTATTCTAGATCAAGTGCAAAAATATATCAATGAAAGAATTCCCGAAGAAACTATATTTGAAGGCTCCGCCACTTCAGATCCTGTTCCGATTGAACCCTATTCCAACGCCTTAAAGCACATGATAGAGTTTTTTGGGGAAAATGAAAAGGGACGATTTCGTTTTGTAACAAAATATACGGATGTTGATACCTTACTTGATATCAATCATAAGAATCGTTCAGAAATAAGGTTCACCCTGAATACCAATAAGGTAATTAGGGAATATGAGATGCGGACCCCTTCTATGGAGAGAAGGATTGAAGCCAGTAAAAAGGTCATAGAAGCCGGTTACCCGGTTGGATATATCATAGCTCCTGTATTTCTTTATAAAGAGTGGCAAAAAGATTACTTAGAGTTATTGGATCTACTAAAGACTTCTTTACCAAAAAAACGAATGCACCCCATTACCTTTGAAGTGATATCCCACAGGTACACAACCCGGGCAAAAAACATTATAACTGAGGTTTTTCCTGAGAATACATTACCTATGACAGATGAAGACAGAACGTATAAATATGGACAATTCGGGTATGGTAAATACGTCTATACCAAACAGGACTTAGCAGATATGGTAGATTTTTTCAAATCAAATATTGATGAAATATTTGATGATAAAGTCATTAAGTATATCATATAAAGGGGTTATTGCTAAATGAATGACTTCTCATATTCATTTTGCAATAGTCTCTATTCCTATTTTTTATTCTGTGTGTTTATTCCTATTTTTTTGTGTACAAAAGGGTCACTCTCACTATACTATATTGGATCTTTCCAATCTCTGGCGTTATACAAATCCTTCAAAAGCTTAATTTCTTTCTCATAACCCTCCAAATCGTTCGGTGTTTCCAAACAAAACAGAAGATCCTTAAGCTTCGGATGATTGATCATTCGCGTAAAGGCCTCCAATCCTATTGATCCTTCACCTAGTTTCTCATGACGGTCTTTCCCACTACCCATTCCATTCATACTATCGTTTAAATGAATAGCATACAGTTTATCTAATCCAATCACCCTGTCAAACTCCTCCAACACATTGTCCAGATGATTGACAATATCATAGCCTGCATCATAGACATGACAGGTATCAAGACATACTCCCATCTTATCAGGCAACATAACCCCGTCCAGTATTTGCTTTAGCTCTTCAAAGCTTCTTCCGATTTCCGTACCTTTACCAGCCATTGTTTCCAGTAATACAATTGTACTTTGTTCCGGCTTCATAATATGATTCAAAGCTTTGATAATATACTCAATCCCAATCTCTACCCCTTGATTTACATGACTACCCGGATGAAAATTATAAAGTGTATTCGGTAGATACTCCAAACGCCTTAAATCATCCTCCATTACCTCCAAAGCAAATTCTCTTGTACGTTCATCGGCAGAGCAGGGATTTAATGTATAAGGCGCATGAGCAATTATCTTAGTAATCCCATGACTTTCTGCCAGCTCCAGATATTTTTTTATATCCTCTAAGTTTAATGCCTTTGCTTTACTTCCTCTGGGATTTCGGGTAAAGAACTGAAAGGTATTGGCTCCTATTTTGATTGCTTCTTTTCCCATTGCTTCGTATCCCTTTGATACGGAAAGGTGACAACCGATTCTAAACATATTATTCCTCCGAAATCTGTAATGCTCACAATTGGCTCTTTTACTCTGCGTTCTCTCATCAAATTCTCCTGACATCTAGGTTGTTCCTTATCATTTTCTTAGAACACGCCAAATATATGCTTATTATAGTTTTACATTAACATATATTTGGCGTAATGCTTTCCCTATTTTAACCCAAGCTTTTTCCGTTTCTTTATGATATGCTCTTCTATTCCTTTGGCTACCTCGATCGGGTCATCTCCCAGAGCAATCTTTCCGCCGGTGATTCCTTCCACATCCTCCGTAACCAGTTTTACCAAATCGGGAGCTCCGGTGATGAACGGTGTCGGTGACAGATGAGTATAAGCTCCATATGCTAAAGCGAAAATACCGTCTATGGTAGCTTTTTGCTCCATCCATTCCGGTGCTGTAACAGCTATTGGAAGATCCGGAATATCCACATCCAGATGATCTGCTAAAGCCGTAACCAACATAGATATCCTGCCGGTATCGGTACAGGTTCCAAAGCTTAGTACCGGTGGTATCCCAAGCGCTTTACAAACTCCTTTTAATCCATCTCCTGCCTCATCAATCGCATCTAAATTACACATACCTGCTACTTCAAGCCCATGATTTCCACAGCCGCCGGCAACAACCAGGATATCCCTCTTAATCAGCTGTTTTGTAAGATTAACGGTATTCCAATCATGGGGACCGTTTCTAAGGGTGGAGCAGTTAGCAAGAGCAACCACACCCTTAATCTGCCCATTGGCAATAACGTCAACTAAAGTATTTAAATCATTATTAATTGCTTTTAATACCGCTTCCGTAGAAAAACCTGCAATGGCTTTCTGTACTTTCTTCGGTACCATCGGTTTAATCTTTCCATGTCTCTTTTTAAAGTTTTCAATTGCTATATGAATACAATTATCTGCCATCTCATCCGCTTTTTCCGGATAATAAGGCATCTCATGTTCAGTACCCGGAACTCCGATAATTGTGCTGACACTAACCAGAGCCACTTGATATTTTTCGGCATATTGATCTATGGCCGGCGGTGAACAATTCTCCTCCATCACCAAAGCATCAACGGTTCCTGTTGCCAGGAAAGGTTCAATAGCAAGCCAGTTACCCATAAGTCCTACAAAGACGTCATCCACTTCAAACCGTTGCAGCAGCTCCTGACCGGTTTCGATAGATCCTACAATATGAATTCCCTTTGCTCCTGCTTTTTTCGCCATCTCTTGGTATTCCGGTTTTTTCGCTTTCTGCAGGGTAGCAACCCCAATCCAGGGCTGGTGACCGTTAAAAGCAATGTTAACATAATCCGGATCCATAATACCCATATCCACATCCACTTCATGGGGCATGGGCGTTCCAAACAAGATATCTTGAGTCATCTCTAGTCCGATCTGTGCCGTATAAATTGTGGAAACACCTAATCTTAGTGCTTTCTTGGCTAAGGATACATAATCCCCATCCACATTAGTCAGACAACTGGCGATGCAGTTCTCTACTTCATGCTGGATTCCGGAAGGGTAGAGATTTAAGTCCTTCCATACCGGCTTTCTTTTTTTCGGAGCAAAGGCCTCCATCATTACACTTTTTTGATCGGGATTAATCTTTAGTTCACTATCTAAAAGTTCCGCCAGACTGATAGCCATTTGATTAATATCCTGATTCGTATCAATGCCTGTTTTCTCGCACATCCATTTTAGTTTATCTACGTCCGTTATTTTAAATGAGGTCTTTCCCTCACCCGTTGCTTTTAACGTACGGAAGGCCTCAAAGGCATGGTGTCCATAGGTTGCGGCGCCCATGATATTTCTCATAAGTAAATTTCGCATCGCCATGGCATCCGGGCCAATTCCGCATACTCCTTTTTCTGCCCCGGCTCTTTCACTAATCCTACAGGGTCCCATGGTACATAATTGGCAGCTAAGTCCTTGAAGACAATACTTACACCTGATTTTCTCCTGTTCATCCCATCTTGAAAATACACTGGAAAGACCGTCATCCCTTATCCTCTTCAGCATTTCTTCTACTGAATCATGATAACTGACACGGCCTTCTAATTTTTCTAATACAGTTTCAGACATAATAACCCTCCATCATTCACATAATTTCGCTAGTTAATATGTCCAATTTATGAAAATAAATACCAAATCCAATTAAAATAATAGTCATTCCTGTTGAATTAAATGTCCGTATCTTTCTTATTTATTCTTTCTGTACCATTTGTATAAGTACAGTCACAATTCCACTTAAAATCCTGCTTGTGATTTTATTTCATCTTCAGAAATTTTTAGATTTTTGAAGTATTGACTTTCTGAGTAAAAAAATTTTAATAGTTCATAATTCTTCTCTACGGTAAAATTTATAAAATCATGTTCGTCCGTATCCAACATTTTTATGAGGGGTACTTCCAGGTGATGGAAATCATACTCCGAAAAATTAATATGCTTTATGTTGGTTGAGTTCTTTGATTTATACGATATACATTGATTTGCTGTGTCATAAATGACACTCCATTGTGTTAGCGAAAAGGCTGATAAAGAAAGAATTGAATCACAGGTGTCTATGGAAGGATTCATCTGTTGTCTGCATATTGCATCTACGGTTACGGCAAATCTATCTAAAGATAAATCGGATGCCGCTATTTTTCTATGGCCACCATATCCCTCATGAATCTTTAGATAATCCAAGGAAGTTTCATACATATCATTTGCAATAACCGGATAAACCAAATCATCGCCCCTGTAAAGATGCATTTCACCCATTATAAATTCGATCAGACATACATCTCCCGAGGAATCACATATAAAATATTGAAGATTTGCTGCACTCTGAGAGATTCTTACTTCTTTGCTTTTTGCTATTACCTCATTCGTTGTTGCACAGGTATCAAGCATCAGCTGTATCCATTGTAATTCCTTAACTGCAGGTCTTTCATCTCTGTCAGGATATATGGTGTTCCATAGTGTCGTCTGTTCTACAATTAACCCTGCCTCATTCATTCCACTACAGGGAAAATCTCTACATAACTGATTGAAGGTAATACTTCCGTAAGTAACCTCCCATCTAACAGGTACTTCTGGCCCTTTTATAAGTGCCTGTTTCTCAATACCTGCATTATTGATAAATATCATTATTTGACATGGATCAGGAGCATCATAATTTTTACCTACATAAAAATTACCTTCCCTTGTGTTATTTAGCTTAAATACAGTGCACATTTATTCTCCTCCCATGTAAACTCATGTAAGACTGTCGATAAATCTATACGTAAATCGCGCTTACCTAACTATACTTGAATAGCTTCCTTTGCGGCCACCACTTTGGATGAAAGGTTCCTTCCGGCCAAACAGGAATAACTACAACTGCCACAGCTAATGCATTTCATCACCTGCAATTTTCGTGCATTTTTAGCCTCCATCTTTCTTCTATCAACCAAATCTGCTATTTTATCAACTTTTAATCCTGCCGGGCAGTTTTTACTGCAATTACCGCATCTTAAGCACTGGGGAGATTCTTTATAGTTCGGAAACTCTCCCGTAGCGATAAAATTAACATCTTTACCAATTAGGGTATCTTCATCGGCAAGATAAGATTGCATTAATCCTCCACCGACAAAAACATTCACTGAACCGGGAAAGACCTCCTCGATCACTTTATGAACTTTCATACCAAGTTTTACTTTTACAACCTTTGCCGAAGCTTCTTTAAGGTTAGCTACAGTTAAAAATCGAGTTTGGATTTTTTTATTTAATGCAACCGCCTCATAAACAGATAAAATAGTCTGTGCATTTAATACCAAAATCCCACTCTCTGCGGGTTTTTGGTTATAAGCAATATTTTGACTTAATACCTCTTGTATTAAGAATCTTTCCGCCCCAGCCGGATAAAAATCAGGAATCTTATGTATCTGTACATATTCCGGATATTCAAGATTACCGACATCCTTTACCGCCAGATGGACCGTCATAAAAGGTATGCAGCTTAGGATAAAATCTATCCCTTGTATAATCTCCTTGTTGTGATGCCTCAAAAGGTAGAAGTCATGGACCAATCCCGGGTCGCATTCCACCCCATTGATAATCATATACTTTTCATTTGTTTTTGACTGTATCACGGATATGATCTTTTGGTAGGTGGAAAAAGCAGCTCCACCCATTCCATAAACCTCATTTGCTTTTATACGACTTAGTATCAATTCAGAAGAATACCCCGTACAGACGCTATCTTTTATATTCTTTTCTTTCTCCTTCCCGCTCTTAGTATCTGTAAAATCATTATTCATCACTTCACCGGTAAGATCAAGGCAGGATATCCGCTCTGTTCCAACCACTACTTTGGGTATTCGCAGTGTGTTGCGTAATGCCTTATTTTTCTCTTTAATCATGAAGGTTTCAACTCCATAGGAAATTAGGTTGACAGCCAGAATTCCACAAAGAGCCACCGTCGGTACTTTAGAAAAGAACAAAGCCGCAAAACCTGCTGCCAGCCCTAAAAAAGCTCCAATCGTCGGATGCTTTGTTACCGAAACAGGATCCGTCAGAAGGATACAGCTAAAGAATATTACTCCATAGGATATCAAGTGATTCATGGATAAACTATTATTAATCAGTAAGGCTGCTACCATTCCTAACATATAACCGATACCTGCATAGGGTCTTATCCGTAAGAAAGGCAGACTTAATAAGATTGCCGGAATAAGAAGGTAAGAACTTTCGAATATCGGAAAGGATACCTCAAAAACAAGAATAATAAATAAGAGTCCCGTCACCGCCGGATTTACTATATTCTTACCCGTTCCGCCAAAGATATATTTTCCTAAAACCAAAGCAACGACAACTCCAATAATCCTGCCCCACAAAGGCACATATCCGGTCATCACACTAAGGATTGCTGCTGTGACAACCCCGGAGACGCAACACCAAATACGCTTATATCTGATCATACTAAAAATTGCATCTAGGAATGCCCCCGTTGCAATTAACAGTAAAAAATGAACTATTCCAACCGGATTTACAATCCACTGCGGGATATGGTACAGAACTAATACTACAAATAAAGCCGCCATGACATGTTCATTCGACCATTTTGTTCTAATTAAGGGAAAGCGTAACATTATTTTACCCCTGCTAAGAAACCATGGAAACGGTGTAATCCCTTGCCGTAAAGCATAAGAGGACAGCCAATCGCAGTTTCGATCCCTCTTTTTTCACATTCCTCAATTACAGCAGGATCTGCAGTCTTTGCACTGTGGAACAATATTTTATTAATACCTTTATCCGCCAGCTGCTTTACTGCTTTTGCCGTGTTTTCTCTGCTTAATAGAATAAATGCTGCCTTTGGCATCTTAGGAAGTTCCTCCAAGGTTTTATAAACCTTAATGTCATAGCTGGCATTTTCTTTCGTATTGTAAGGATATACTTTGATTCCATTGTTAGAAAAAGCCTGATAGATACTTTTACTGTATTGATTGTTTCGTGATGAATACCCTACAAATAATAATTCGTTATCAGCTAAAAAACCTGTGTATAATTTCTTCATATTCTATTCCTCCTGATATATTAATCTATTGGCAATATTATACTCCATACAGAAACACTTGTCTAATATTTCCACTGTATTTATGTAATTTTTTTCACAACCCTCTCTAAGGCTTCTACCTACCATATGTTTCATCTAATCAAGTGCGTGATCTTGCGTACCTGGCTTAGAGAACAAGTAAACTAAAGGCCATTATCATTACTCCCCCTATAATAAAAGTCAGCTTGCCAAAAGCAAAACGGACTACATTGTTTTTATAATAGTCTTTATGGTAAGGATTTATTTCCCTCTCCAGACGTGTCACCTCAAGGTTTTGATATGAGATCGCCTTTTCATTACTCATTCCCATTCCATTTATATTAGAACCGGAAGGATTCCCTTTCATGGAAAGTAAGATGCCTAAGAAGAATAAGAAAATGCCTACATAAGACATAACATCTTGTAGAGTGTATCCAAATTGATGAGATATGAAAAGAGCGACTATATAGCCAGTACTGAGATAAACAAGACCAAAGATAAACAACCATAGTAATTTACGAATTATAATTTTTATCTTACCTTTCCATGGTTTCATAATAGAAAACCTCCCATTCAATTGTTGCTAATAGTATCTTACTGCTTCATTATACCATTCACTTCCATCTGTGTAAAATTATCGGTTGGTGAATTAATGCATTTCAGATGCTAGAACGAGTTTATCTCATTTTAATAGATTCGTTCATTTTAAAGGTGCATTTATTAAATTCATTTATAGTTTCATTTAAATATCCCCTACTTCACTTAATATAGTAATCTAATAAATAATTTATTGACATTTATAATAAACATCTTTATAATATGTTTATTAATATTATAAACAAGGATGTGATAACATGAATTTAAACTTGGATGAGCTTAGCTTAGAGGAAATAAAAAACGGGTATACCTATGATTCTCATACAGAGAGGTATCAATGTCTGCTCTGTGGTAGTATTTATTCTGTGGGAGAGATATTTCAATTTGATGGTCGATTCTTTGAAGCCTCTCGGGCTATCAGAATCCACATGGAACAAAAACACGGTAATATGCTTCCTTTCTTGATTGATTCCGATAGCAAATACAATACCATTACAGATAAACAGAAGGAACTGCTTCGTTTCCTTCAGGAAGGGCTATCAGATCAGGAAATCGCCTTAAAACTTAGCATCTCTGCTTCCACAGTCAGACATCAAAAATTTAGTTTTCGGGAAAAGGCCAAGCAGGCAAAGATGTATCTGGCAATCTATGAACTGGCACTGGAACGAACAGCAACATCGGATAAAGATAGTATTGTACCAATTCATGATGGGGCGGTTATGGTGGACGACCGTTATATCACCACAAAGGAAGAAAGTGATAAGATAATATCAACTGTCTTTGAAAGTCTTTCCCCATTAAAATTAAAACTATTCTCAGCAAAGGAAAAGAAGAAAATTGTAACCCTAAGAAAAATAGCAGAGCAGTTTGAAAAGGGTAAAACCTATACAGAAAAAGAGATCAATCAAATACTAAAAGAGATATATTCTGATTATCCAACGCTAAGACGATATCTCATTCAATATGGATTTATGGAAAGGTCGAAAGACTGTACACAATACCGATTAAAATAACAATAGGTATAAACCTAAAATTGAGTTGAATAAATATTGACATCAGAGTCATTCAACTGATTGTTAGGTTGGTTATTAGGAGGTATATTATGGAACCGCAATTAGAACTCAAAGATTTTTTAGATAAGGAAGGTAAATTAACTCTTTTTCCCGCCAAGAGGAGAAAGAAAATACTCTCATTGATGTATATTGCATCAAAATTCGAACAAGGTATTATCTATTCAGAGAAAGAAGTGAATGCTATCATAGAAGCTCATCATACCTTTCAAAATAAATGGCTCTTAAGACGAGAGCTGATAGATAAAGGTTTTCTCGACAGAAAAAATGATGGGTCCAAGTATTGGGTAACAGAAATACAACCAAAACTTGAACGTTTTGGATTAGACGAATAAAATCATTTGTTAGCTGTTTCCTGTATCTATAGCCAAATCATCGTTTCAAAAACCACAGATTTCCCATTGGTTTTCTCCAATAAGATAAGATAGGAGTATGACTTCATAGAAAGTCTGCACTTTTATGAAGTCATGCTCCCTATACATCTACTTATAACAGACACTTTTCAAATGCTATGTTATTGTAATGATGGCTCTTTATTCACTTTAAAGGTTTCTCCTTCTTTTAACAGGATATGCCCCGACTCATAAGGTTTTTGCTCTACTGTAATCAATACCTCCTCCGTACCATAATAGGCTCCTAGTGTATTAACAATACTTTGGACCGTTAACAGTTCATATCCGGCCCCGGCATTCATTTCATTGATCAGCTCAGAGGAGAAATCAACATATACAATATTGTCATCACCTAGATACAGCCAGTTGATTTTCGTGTTTTGGCTTATTAACGGAAAGCTTCCCTCCCGATCTCCTGCCTCTTTCATTGCTGTCTCAAAAACGCTTGCAGTTGGTTCATTCGTAGAAAACTCCAAGGTTTTTTGTTCCGTATAAATATTTTCATCAAAATTGGGATAGGAAAACTCAATAAAACCTGGCCATTTTGCATCCGATTTTATCTCACTTAATGTTGATGTCACTTCATAATTATTCGATTGAAATACGGATTTAATCAAACCAATCTCAGGAACATAATAATGCATTACTTGACTATCTGAATCTTTCGTTGTGACTTCTAAGGCCTCATAGGAACCCATAGGTGTATCAACTTTGACTTCCATATCAGAAATATAGCGTATTCGCCCATCGGCCAATGTCCACTCCGTACCTTCTACCAGAGGTTCCATCAAAGCAATTTCAGCTTCTTCATCGACATATTCTGTATCGGTAAAATCATCTCTGTAATAACATTCTGCTTTGGTCAGTATCACCGATAATTTGCCGTCCTTAATCTCAAAAACACGGACAATCTCCGATCCACCGTTATTCGTTCTCATTTGAACCCTGTTTTTATCTGCATTAATAAAATCCGTTACAACATGAAAAGCTGCAAACTCATTTCCTTCACCTTCATAATAATATTCCACATTTTCCAAAAACGGAAAATACTCTGAAACTTCTTTTCTCACATCTTCCGGTATTTCAGTAGGTATCGTTAACTCCGGTTTGGTAGTCGGTGTTATACCACTTCCACTATCCTTCTCTGTATCATTTCCTGTATCCTTCACTCCACAACCGGTCAGTGTAAGTAACAGACATAACATAAGAAATATCCGTATATTCTTTCTCATAGCTCACCTCTCTATATTTTATAACATCTAAGCCGTTTACATAAATTAGACGGTTTTATACGAATAAAAGTTCCGTACGATTAACAACGATCTGAGTCTCTGGAATAAAAAACATAAAATTTCATATATACAAATAAAAAAGAGAGCTTAACCCTCCTTTTCAACTTGCCGTTTTTTGGTGTTTGGATCTAAATAAACTATATACCAAGCATACGAGTAAAACAATACCTCCATATCCCACCATCGGATATAGATATTTTACCAAATTGGAAAAACCAAACTGACTGGCAAAGAATGCAACAAGCGATACCACGATTACAATCATCCTACCCTTTTTGGGTTTCTGTTTCATATCAACAAATCTTGCAGTAAAACCAAATAAGGAACCGACTGCCGTCGTATAAATCTCGGCAATCAATACTATCGCATATATAATTTGTATTGCAAATGAAATACGCCCTGCAATGTATATCATAGGGACTTCCAGTTTTGCTATCTCACTAAGATTGCCCGATATCGCAAAATAAATCATAATCGACCCTAATCCTAGTCCCAATCCACCGATAATTGCACCGTTTCGCAAAGCTTTTTTGCTGTTAGCCTTAACACCCAATGGGCCAAGAACCGCTATGGATAAAACTGTATTATAAGAAACATATAGAATAGCTGAGAGCAACCAATTGGTAATGAGTCCGCTTTCTTCTATCACTACACGAGTTGTTGTTAAATCCGGTGGTGTCTTAAATATTGCAAAAATACTAATACCCATAACAGATGCCAACAAAAATGGTACTACAAAACTAATGGAATTAATTACACCATTGATACCGGTTAATACGGTGAGAGCTGTTAAGACCGTCATAATAATATTCCCAACCAGACCGGAGATCTGAAATTGTTGTTCAAATAATGCTCCTGTACCGGCAATCATTGCTGTCAATGCACCAAATAAAAAGAAGGTTATGATCCAGTCAATAACCGTTCCGATTATTTTACCACCAGAATATTTAATGATTTCCAGATGAGACCCGGCATTTAAACTTTTACCCAAATGCATAATAATATAACCAAAGACAATGAATAATATCGTAGTTACAACCAATCCGAATAAGCCTGTCAAACCAAATCTTGAAAAAAACTGCAGCATCTCCTGCCCAGTAGCAAAGCCAGCACCTACGATTGTACCGATATACGTCGCAGCTACTTTAAATGTTGAAACACCTTCATTTTTCATTCGCACATACTCCTTAAAATTTTACTCCGTATGTTTATTATGTTGTAATGAAGATGTTTTCATACTGTTTTTATCTCCTTTACTTCAATCCTTTTATGATCAAAGTATCGCAATGAGCCGCGTTTATTCGATGCTTTACAATTGTCTGATATTCGGTAGAGTTATACCAGCGGCTAAGTTCTGTCTCATCCTGAAATTCAATGAGAACTACCCTGTCATAATTCCATGTTCCTTCCAAAACTGTAGGTTTTTCATCAACCGCCAGATACTTGCCATTAAATTTTTCAAAAACCTGATCTACCAAATCCAGATATTTTGTATATTCATCCTGATTATGAATTTGAATCTGGGCCATAAAATAACAGCTCATATATTATCACTCCTTCTTGTTTTCATATCATATCATCTTCGGAATAATAAATCTTTGCTATATTGCTGTTTATAATCACCATGTCTATATTACTCTCTTTCTTTTATTTGACCTTGATTTATTATAGTAATCCTTTCACTTTCTCACTGATTTTTCGAGCGATATAGGAATTATTCATCGTATAAAGATGAATTCCATCAACTCCCCGTGAGATCAAATCTGTAATCTGCTCTATGGCATACTCAATTCCCGCTTCCTTTAGTGCTTCCGGAGTATTTTCATAACGTTGTAGCATTTTAGATAATTTGGCAGGAATACTGGCTCCGCATAAGGTTACCATTCGTTCAATCTGTGCCTTATTAACTACAGGCATAATTCCTGCCTCAATCGGAACTGTAATTCCTATTTCCCGAACCTTCTCAAGAAACGAATAAAAATACTTATTATCAAAAAACAACTGCGTAATCAGATGTTTTGCACCCGCGTCCACTTTCATCTTAAGGAATTTTATATCCTCTTCTAGACTACCGGCATTGACATGACCTTCCGGATAACATGCTCCGGACACATGAAAACCTCCCTTGTTTTTGATATAAGAAACTAACTCGCTGGCATAATGAAAATGTTTTTTGGGAGATAGCGACGGATTGATGTCACCTCGCAGGGCCAGTATATTATCAATCTCATTCTCTTTTAATCTGTCTAATATCCGATCGATTTCATCCTTAGTATAATTAACACAAGTTAAGTGTGCTACAGGTTCGATTTTATATGTATGCTTAATAACAGAAGCTATATCACAGGTAGAAGTATCTCCTGCGTTACCGCCAGCTCCATAAGTTACACTGATAAAATCAGGATGTAGGCCTTCTAGTTCCTCCAGTGTCTTAAAGATCGTATCAATCGAACTGGTTTTCTTTGGCGGAAATACCTCGAAAGATAATACTGTCTTTTTTTGTTCAAACAAAGATGCGATTTGCATTCCTCTAGCCCCCTTATCCCTTAAGATATATAATATATAACTCCTTAATAAAACGGTTTCTTTTTGTTTAAGTAATCAATCTAACAAGCTATAGAAGGAACATATATAAAATATAATTACTAAAATTATAAGATACCCTAGCTAAAATGACAATGTCTAATTCCTTAATTAGATTAATAACATACTACCTTTCCTTGATATGAATCATAAAAAAGACGGGACATAGGCTTTTCAACTCCCCATGTCCCGTCCTTTATTGATTTTATTTATTAACCGAATAATATACCGTTAATTGAAATGGTCATTACATCATAACGATACTGTAGCCCCGGGTAAGATTTCTTTCACTGCATTTTGTGACTTAATCCAAATTGTACAACCGGTGGGATTATAAACACATGTATGATCCACATTAAATACCAATTCTCTCATGGCGGTCACATAATTACGATAATCAATATTCGTTGTATACCAGATATCCTCTTTGAAAGAGATCTCTTCACAAAATTGTTCTATCACTTCCCAGTTATTTTCTCTTTCAAATTCAAAGCTGTGTCCCCAGATATAGAATAAAGGCAGCTTCATATATCCCGGCATATTAAGGAATCTTTTTGCTTTCTCCATAATATTATCATTATGGTGACACGTTGGATTCCATCTCATAAAATCACTGGGAATGGTAAAGTTATTTGTAGCATTCACGGTTCTTGAATACTTAAAACCTAAGCAACTCAATGTATTCACAATCTCATCACCGTATTCACCAAAGGCATAGGACATACCGGTTATGATTTGTCCGGTCATACTTTCAAGACTTCTACGATCATCCCATATCTCCTTAATCATCATTTCCTTTGGCAGATGAGTTAAATATTTATGTTCCACTCCATGACATGCAACTTCATGTCCCTGAAATAATGTCTTCACCTCGTCTTTTCCAATAAAATTGGAATCACCTACCTTCCCTGAGTTTATATGGAAGGTTCCCTTCACCTTAAATTTGTTAAAGATTTCTACTAATCTTCTATCATAAATCTGACCGTCATCATAACTGAAGGTGAGTGCTTTCGTCGTTCCATTTTGGTATAAAAATTCTATGCTCATAAAATTCTCCTTCGTTTTTTTCATCCTCTCATATACAATATTAAGATGATCTTAAATTAAGTTTATTCTACTACTGATACCTCTTATGTGCAATACCATAGTGCCCTTTATTTCATAAAAAAGTAACTGCTATAAACCGCCTAACTCATAGAATAAATAGGATATTTATTTCCTATTCTATGGGCCATGTCCAATTTATAGCAGTACTTATGCCTTTCGTTCGTAATGAGACTAATATCCACATTTAAGGATTCAAGACTTATTTCACTTTTTAGCCTGATTGATTTTTACTTTATCGTATTACTGTTTTATTTCTGATTTTTTTTACCTGATCCGCCTACGGAAGCAGTTGTCTGAGCAGAGGCTTTTGTATTTGTTTTTTTCTTTGGAGCTTTCTTTGGATTGGTGTCGCCCATATTATTTATCCTCCTTATATATTAATTGTTAAGAGTAAATCAATTTTATCCTGATTAACATATATTGTCAATTTATACTTGTCTACATTTTTCTCCCTTATTCCACATTTTTTCAATTCGATAGGCACCTTATAATTATTTCTGATTTTTATTGTCTTAAACATAACACCTAGGAACAAAATCTGTTGTATCTATATTCTTACTATGGCAGATGATGACCTAGACAACAGATTCAAAGTATATCCTGTAAAAATCATCATTAACAAAAGACCAGCAGTTAAAAAAATGCTAAAAGTATTTCTGATTCTATTACTACGATTCATTGTTTTTTCCTTTCATTACAAATAACCACAGAGTATACAAACTAAGTACTCTGTGGTTGATAAATACGTTTATGATTGATATACTTCCCAGCTAACAATATCCTCTAAGGACTGCCTCACTTTTTCTTTGTTATGCTCCTCTTCCTCCGGATATCCCAAAGGAAGCAGTGCTACAACCTCTAAATGTTCCGGTAAATCAAGTAATTCATGGCATAGTTTTGCATCAAAGGCACAAATCCAGCAGGTTCCAAGACCAAGATCCGTAGCCGCCAGTGTCATATGGTCAATGGCAATTGCTACGTCAATATCACAATGATCTTTGTTATCCTTGCGTTTCCATGATTTTGAATGATCTCCACAAGCTATAATAATTACCGGTGCTGTCTGAAACCAGGGCCGTGGATAGGTTTCATATATTTTCTTTTTTATCTCAGAATCCGTAATCACGATAAAATGCAAGGGTTGAAAGTTAACCGCGGAAGGTGCATATCTACCGGCTTCCAGTATATCCATAATCTTCTCTTTTTCAATTTCCTTGTCCATATATTTCCGAACAGAATATCGTTTTTTTGCCAAGTCAAGAAATGTCATTATCCATCCTCCTTAAAAATATGTATGATGTTTACAGTCTTCCTATATTTGTTTTTTATCAAAAATCTGTAGCTCTATATCATTTTTCCACGTATTTTATCTTTAACAAACTCCCCCAACAACATCGGTACCACAATGAGCAAAAACTTAAAAAAACCCAAAGCAAATTGAAGGTAATCGCTCAGACGAAATATAATAAATAAAAAGATATATAAAATCCCAACCTATTATAAACAAAAAGTTCTTCCTTTTTTCATACTATCTCAAATACCTTAGAATATTTTATGATTACATGATCAGTTGGTTATGCACTTAATATTACTCATAGGTCAGTCTTGAATAAGTTCTCTTTCAATGTTAATTATTTCCCCTTCTGTATTCCCTTCAATAAAATTCAGTATATGATCAACCGTACTATCTGCATGGGTTACCGCCCCACTGACACAGGCAAAGCCCAGAACAATTATTTGATGAATATCCTGCTCCTCTATTTCAGCAATTGATACGTTAAACTTATTTTGTACCTTGGAACAGATACTTTTCACGACCATGCGTTTTTCCTTTAAAGAATGAACCCATGGTGTATGAATCTTTATTTTTACAGCACCTATAACCATACGTACCTCTATTCCCATTTTTCCTTATGGAATGTAATATATTTCATTGATACAGAATTTATTCTTTCAAAGATAGTCTGTTTTTTTAATTTAAATTTATTTTAGAATCCATACTTATAAGCCAAATCGATACTTTTAACACATTATTATAATTTTATATAATAAAGAATAATATCCGTATAAGTTCCATCTCCCAGCAGGAATCCCTCAGGAATAATACCCAGCCTGACAAATCCTATTTTCTCATACAAATGGATTGCTGACTTGTTGGTGCTTACTACCGCATTAAACTGCATAAGTAAAAACCCTAACTCCTTACCCTTATATAGGCTGTCTCTTACCAGCTTCTCCCCGACTTTTAACCCCCTCTTTTCGGTTTTCACCGCATATGAGGCATTGGCAATATGACCGCAACGACCTATATTATTCGGATGAAGTATATATAACCCCAGTATTTCATTCCCCATGGCTGCCACTCCGGTATAGGTTTGTTCCTGAAAGAATATTTTTGCTTCTTCCCTTGTAAGTTTATCCACTTGAGGAAATGCATTTGCCTCCGTTACTACCGTATTCCAAATATCCATCATTTGAGAGATGTCTTCTTCTTTGTATTCCCTAATTGATATCTCCATTTGTAATTATCCTTCCTTCATGCATAGAATTCTCCGGATCATCTATGATTTCCTCGACTCAAAATCTATACATTTGTGTTTTGTTTCTGCTAAGTTCTTTTTTTCATGTCATTTCTTAATTAATGTCATTTTCTTCTTCGTCTTTTACTTCTACGAACCAGCCAAACCACAATTGTTATTATAATTGCTGCCAAAATAAGAATAATCCCATATACCATCCATGCAATCCAATTCGGTTTCGACAGCAGCGCAATTATATTTCTACTGCCCTCTACCTTCTTTCTTCCCTGTAGTTCATAATAATATTCAGGTATTACAGGTATTCCGCCTTCCTTAGGAAAGGATTGCAGATAGGATACAATGGCATACCATTCCTTAACTTCGCTTTTTACGTCGCCGGATGTATCATAGATAATTTGAGCTTCATAATCATTAACAGGTTCCCCATCCTTTGTTTTTGGTTCAATTTTTAGTAGACCAAAGGATTTCTCACCAACAACAGAGAGCATCTGTGCTGAATATAAGCCGGCCACAATACGGTAAAGCTTATCATCTTCAATCTCTTCGATCCACTGCTGTCCCTTCTCCCAAGGATCTCCCTCTGATCTTATAAGGGTGCTGTTCGTCACTTTATTAAAAATCAAACGATTGGGGTTAAAGGTATATTGCATACCTGAGATAAATAACTGTGCCTCATCCATCAAAGGAGTAACTGATGCGTCTACCTCACATACCGCTTTTAGTTCCTTGCCGGTCAGATAGACTGAAATTAATGGATAACCGGACATCTTATCTGCACCGATACCAAGAGAACTGATATTAAAGGCATCTACCGTTGTAATATCACCTTGAATAAAAGAGGAGCGTATTGTCCCCACCGGCACAATTGCCGCATCAATCGGAATATAATTCTCGCCCTCCGCTCTCTTCACGGCATAGACATAAGAATCACTGATTAGATTACCCAAAGTAGCTTCCTGATGATGATCTTCAATATATTTTTGCGTTGGAAAGCTAAATGGAGCTCTTGCAATCACATCATCAAAGTTCAGATTAAACACATTAAAATAATTATCTTCTGCGTTTCTTTTATATTCATCCACTAAGGCCGTAACTTCTTCATCCTCTGCAAGGCCCTCATGAATTGGAATGAGTTCATAACTTTTAAGATCCCAATTATCCTTTTGATTAGATGAAAGTTTGATAACACCTAAATTCTTTCCGTATTCTTCTGCTGAACCTATGATTGTATTCCCAATTATGAGAGGCTCGCTGTATTTGTGATGGGTGTGTCCACTAAGGATTACATCGATTTCCGGAACTTTCTTAGCTAATATCTCATCTTCAGATTTCGATTTATCCTGATTTGTACCGGAATGAGAAAGACAGATAATTAAATCTGCTTTTTCCTGCTCTTTTAGTATCTTGACCACCCTTTTTGCATTTTCTACAGCATCACCAAACTCGACCTCGGACATAGGTGCCATGGAGGCCGCTTCCTCACCCATTAATCCAAAAATTCCGATTTTTATACCTTTACGCTCTAATAGGGTGTAATCCTTTATCCCATAGTGATCCATCGCATTCTTTAGATAGGCTAAAGACGAGGTCATATCACCTTCCTTATTAAGAGGAAATACTGCATTGGATAAAACCATCTGCGGTAATGGTTCTCCACTGTCTTTTGCTGTGTTAAGGCTGTCTGCCAGCCCCTCTGCCCGGTAATCAAATTCATGGTTTCCTATGGTTACAACATCATAACCCATTCTGCCCATCAGTCGAAGTTCGGGAGATGTATGTTGGAATATGGTCTGAAACGGTGTTCCCATGGAATAATCTCCGCCGTCTAAAAGAAGTGCTTCCGGATCTAGTTCCTTTTGTTTCTTAATTGCAGTTTGAAGTCTTGCAAATCCTCCGACCTTTATGATCTCTCCGTTCTGTTCATATTTGATCGGCAGAAAATTACTATGCAAATCGTGGGTAAATAATATGGTTATGGTTTGGTCCGTTCCTGCTGCTAACGTTTTCGATATGTAAATACCTTGTACTAAGATACAAAATATTAGCAATAAAAACATTGTGTATTTTAATTGTCTTTTCATGGGCTTTATCCTTTCTTATGATAAACTTACAACTTCATCCCTTTATGATAAAACTATCAATAGTGCACCCCAAACAAGGTGCACTATTGTCCTAATCCCGAAAGATTTAAAAAGCAACCTTCTCCTACCAATTACTATAGCAAGATTTTATTTAGTTGCCAATCCCTAAGGTCTTTATTCTTTCTTTTAGAGACAGAAAATTACTGAAGGTATCACAATCCCGATATTTTTCTCCCACATCATAATAAACGGCCTTCATACCAAGCTTTCGAGGTATCACGTAATCATTTTCATAATCATCGCCCACAAAAAGAATCTCCTCTTCATTACATCCTGCCAGCTTCATTGCCTCCTCATAGATTCGTTTATCCGGTTTTCTCCAGCCGCAATCAACAGACACTATAACAAAATCAAAGAACTCCCTAATGTCATGTGACTCTAAAAGCTCTTGTATCCCTTCTTTTACTTTAAAGTTTGATACAACAGCTAATTGATATTCTTGTGATAACTCCTTGAGAGCCTGCTTTTTATCCGGATTGACATAGCACTTCGCCCGGTAGTTGTTCCAGTAGTTTCGGTAAAGCTTCTGCGCAACAATATCCTTCCTCTCTCTGTCAATCCGAGTATTATTTTCAACGGTCAGCCGTATCCTATGACATATTTCATAATCTTCATTTACATCATAACAGGCTAGTAACTCCTCTTGAGCTTTTTTATATTGCAGCCAATATTCTTCCTTATCAAGCCAGTATTGTTCCACACCCGAACCCTCATAGGTCCAATACGCATAATCCCTGGAAGTCGGTAACTCCACCATATCTACCAGGGTTTCCATGCAGTCAAAAAAGATATATTTTATATTAGCGTCATTCCGTTCATTCCAATCCTTCAAGTAATCTTACTCCTTCGTTAAAAATTTTATTAATAAGCCTTAAGAAGTCTCGTTATAAAAACATCACTCCTCACTTAAATTATCCCAGTTAACTTCCAGCTCTGTTATTTCAACCTCATTTGTATCTGCTTTAAAATTCTCTACCCAAAACGGTTGCTTTGGAAGCGCCTCGGAAGGCTCAATAAACTCAGGATAATCTCCGTATTCCTCCCGGTTAATTCTAATCCCTTGCAGTTCCCACCACTCCTCATCTGTCAGGCGCGTTGAACTAACAAATTCATAGTGGGAATAAACCGCTCCTCTGGATAGATATAACTTATCCTCCACCGGTATTACAACGTATATCTCATCAAAGTACCCGGTTCCTAAAGATAAATATGCTCCCGGGAAAGTGGATATATCCGTAACCAGCATATCCGTCAGATCCAAAGCCCCATAGTCGCTCGTAATACCATTAAGAAAATTAAGTGATATCCCTTCTATAATGCCACCATACCATAATAAACTCCTATATTCCTCTTCGGTTAAGGTCTCATTCCTTAACTCCTTAATGGAACAGGTTATTAAAAGTTCCAGCAGTTCCTTATACTCCATAGCACCGTTTTTCATTGCGTCAGACATCATACCCCGATCTTCCAGTACCTTAATCGTATAATCGGTCAGGTATAATAGCTTACTATAAAGCGGAACATTCGGTTCTACATAGTGATAATCTGCATATTCAATTGATCCACCCATCTCAGCAACAGATTGTTTCCCGTAAAGAACAGTATCATGTTTAAGTTCTGTATAGCTTCCCAGGGCAGCATTCAATGACTTATACTTCCAGGCATCCGTAGTCATAAAATACGGCATACCGGAGGTTTTACCATACTCAGTTAATGTCTCGTCAATTGACCATAACCATCCGTTATATAAGTTATTTCCCCAGGTTTCCAAGGTATATCCTGAGATTTCATTTTTCAGTTCATTAAATCTTTCCTCGTATTCCGGCCAGTTATCCTGCGGCTTATAATGATTGAATATTAGATCTTTTGCCACATCACTTCCCATTACCCCCATAGTGTCCAGGGCAGAGGGTATCGGTCTCAAAATCGAATCAATTAAGGTTTGCATTACATAACTGTCAAGGATATAGCGTTGGCCCATATACCGAAACTGCTTCTCGGTCGGAGTATCCAAGGATTTTAGATCCGCGGCAATCTTTGGGTCCGGTAATGCTTTCACTGCCTCGTAAAGTTTATCTACGTATTCTGCATCATTGAATATATTAGGGTCTTCACTACCGCCATAAACCTCCTTGCGAAGCTCATTCATAACGAATACATTAATATCATCGGATAACCCCACATACTGGGCAGTTGGCAGGTATATATTAGCCCAAAGCTCAGCATCACAAGTTTTCTTTGAATCTAGAAATGTTGTAAAGGATACCAGCAGAGCCTGCAACGTATTATCATTATTCATATTACCCTCAGCATCCATAAGAGGCAGGGGTGCTGTTCCAAACCACATCATAGTCTTAAAGTACCTACCCAATTCTTCACTTCTGGTATAATGTCCTCTAACCTTAAATTGTGAGTAGTCAAAATCGAACTGATATAGCGGCGACTTTACAAAACCCTCTGCCTTCTCTATCAGTGCATACTCGTCTTTCGCTGTATTTAATAATTCTGCTTCTACCTCGGCAGAGATTTCAGAAGTGTTCATGATGAGCATTCTTGCTACCAGAAAATATACGATATTCTTCTTCTGTAGCTCTTGCAGATCCTCGTCCTCCAACTCATTTAATAACATTACGGACTTTTCAAGCATCTGTTTCGTTAAAAGATCTAAATCCTCATATAGAAAAGCAGATTCAATATTAATCAGAGATTTACTGTAAAATTGATGATAGGTATGAAGTACAGAATCAGCTGTAATAAAATTCGGTACTCCTTTATACTCATTTGTATCATATACATAATGCATACGGGTTGATCTGCTGGGAAGTACGACAAAGCCGTTCTTTACCAGCATGTTGATCTGTTCGTTTGTAAATCCTGAAAACTGATCAATGTTCTCTATATTAGATAAATCCTTAGCTATTGTATATGGCTTAACCTTAGCTTCATAGGGTGGTATAATAAGCTCCGTCATCTTCCTCAGGATCGGCTCCTTACCGGCCCATTCCTTATTTAATTGCATTACATAGGGCTCTTCCTTAATCTGTTCACTTTCTTCCTGCTCGTTATTCATCTCATCTGTACCGTCATTATGATCCTGTCTATCTTTTGTAGTATCACTTATATCCTTTTTCTCATCATTCGCCGGTTGCTCATTATGATCCGTTTCATCTTCTGCTATCGTGGGTTTTTGGTTTTCTGTATCCACGTCCCTATCTTTGTTACATCCTACCAATAAAATACTAATGCAAAAAATCACAACTAAAATCTTCTTCATGTAAACACCTCCAAATATTATTTATAAATCAACGCTCTTTTCATCACTTACGTTCTTCAATCGTATCCGTTAAAACCTTGGCCGGTAGCATGCATGATACATAGTAACACTGCCATATAAACTATGATTACAGTCCTTTACTCTATAACCTTTTATGAACATCCTTTGAACTTATCGGCTACTATAAACTTACTAACGTATTACTGTGTATTTAATTCAAGTAACTGGCCTTTCTTGGCAGATAAAAGGATTGTCTCTTCCTTCTCCCCCACCATATGCGTTATCTTAAGCACATTATCCCGAATAATCTCGAGTTCCTTTATACCGTTATAAATTTCACTTTCGGCCAATTGGAAAAATCCAAAATCAAACCATTGATAAATTCGTATTCTCTCACTTCCCTCTGCTACACGTTCAATAAATATCAGCTCCTTACCCGGAGCCGAAACCAGATCCTCCACATAAAAATCCCGCCAGTTGGCTGCAATCTGCGATCCGGTCCATTTTTTTATAAGTTTTTGGTTCCTATATTGAAAGATGAACATCCTATTTTTTTTGGTTTTATCAAGTACCGTGGTTTTCCTAACTGCAATCATAATTTCTATATCGTTATTACCATCGATATCTGCTGTTTCTATCTTCCAAGGCTTTAGATCCTTAAAATCATTTTCGTAGCTCCGTTCCCACACTTTGTTATCTTTTTGTTCAAATACAACAAAGCTATCTCCATAATCCGATCGACCGTCTTTACTCAACAGGCCATATATCACTTTGTCTTCCATAGAATAATCAATTATGTTTTCACTATCCTTTAAGAGCTGCTTTAGTTCATCTAATAAAAAAAATCTTGGTCGGGAATTGCTATTGATGATTATACGGATGAATACACAAGCTAGGAGTAGAATAAGTACTATTAAAATTACTTTTTTGTACAAAACCCGAAGCCGGTTATATAAATTAATCATTAATCGTTACTACTCCTTTTCAATGAGTACTCTTTAGCAAAAAGCATCCACATCGTATTAGTACTAATTTTTTGTTTGATCTACTACCCATATTTTACCACTCATTGTGTCCCATAATCAACACGAATAAAAAATTATTAAGATGATTCCCTAATCTATTGATTTATATAGAATAAAAAGCCGATGTATCCCTCAGAATGACGAAATACTACGGCTTTCATAAACATTATTTAAAACTTTTTTTCAGACTCCGCAAAAACAGTTTTTCCAATTCAAGGTCTGCCTGCTGTCCATTGTATAAAACCTGATGCACAGCATTACATATGGGAAGCTCAACCTTATATTCTTTCCCTAATTTAATTAAAGCTTCTACGGTATAGTAACCTTCAGCCAAGTCTTTGTATTCTTCTCCTTTTACATACATTTCACCATATCTTCTATTGTGGCTAAACTGAGAAAAAACGGTCGCTTCATAATCTCCCAGATGACACAGCCCATAGGCGGATAATTCACTACCTCCCATAGCTTTTATTAATCTGGCAATTTCTCTTGTCCCTCTGGACATTAAAGCACCCTTTAGAGAGGTCAGGTTTAAACCATCCAGCATTCCGGCGGCAATTCCGATTACATTTTTCGCAGCAGCTCCTATTTCATTACCAATTAAATCATCTCCATAATAAAAACGGATTAAATCACTGCTAAAAGATAATACTAATAATTCTTTAGCCTTATCATGCTTGCTATCAATTACCATACAGTTTGGAATCCCCTTATAAAATTCCTGAACATGGCCCGGTCCCAGCCATACTGCTACTTTGTTAGAGCTGTCGATTCCCTCCTCAATAATTTCGGTTAAACGTTTCCCTGAGGATATCTCAATTCCTTTCATACATAATACAAAGTACTTGTGTTTGGGATGATAGGACCTTAATTCCTGTACTAGATTTCTTAACCCCTGGGAATTAATCGAGATTCCAATAACATCTGAAAGAACTGCCTGTTTTAGATCCGTTTCAAGCCGAAGAGTTTTTGGTATTTCTATCAACCCATTGGAGCGCTTCTCTTGTAACCTAATCATATGTTTCGAATTTTCTCTACCGTATAGCACTACCTGATGTCCGATTTTATCTAAATACCAGGCGATGAAGGATCCCCATCTGCCACAGCCGATCACTGTTACTTTCATAATCTCGATACCTCACTTTAAGCTATTAATTATATAGGATCTATCATATTGAATCGTTTCATTATATACAAAATCTATTGTTATACCTTCTATCAGAATTTATATCCTGATTTATAATTCCTCTAATTTTATATCCTCTAACTCATGAAACTTCATAAAACGCCTTAAGCACCTATCTATATTTTGCTTCATGCCCTTGGTCAGTGATATATCCTGCTCAAGCCACATCTTTTTTACATTAAGAACATTTTCTTTTCGGTCTGCTACTGCCTCAATTCTTCCAATAAATCGATCGCCTGATAGTATTGGTAAAACATAATAGCCGTAATTCCTCTGATGGACAGGGGTGTAAATCTCCCACTTGTACTCAAAGCCAAAGATTTCTTTGATCAATTTTCGATCCCATAAGAAGGAATCAAGTGGTGCTATTAATTCCGTTCTCTTTTTTAATTTGGGTTGAGAAAGGACTTGTTCAAGAATGTTCTTATCCTCAGTTAAGCAGTAAAATGTATCCTTAGAACCTTCCACATGAACACTCATTATTTTTTCCTCTATTAAAAGCTCTTCAAATACCTTCTTTCGTAAATCTGCTTTTAGATCCCAAATAGCAAGCCATGCATCCGAAGGCTTATTCCACAGTAAGCCCACTGCAGATATTCTACGAAGTACCCGCCACTTAAAAAATTCCATATCCTCAGGGAAGGGTTCCTCTGCCTCCAGGTAAACCTTCGGTATGAAATCCTCTGCTAAAGCATAATACTTCATGGTTCCTTTTTTATGGTGTATTATTAAATCACCTCGAAAATATAGGGTTTCCAGAGCAGCTCTGGAAAGCTTTGTTTCGCTCCAGTACCAATCTACTTTTGCATCAAGATCAATATCTTTCGAGCAAACAGGTCCCTTTTCTTTTATGATAGCCTTAATATTATCCGCTACTTTACCAACTTCTTCCTGACCCCGGCTAGACCGTCTGTAAGCTTCTCGGATACGCTCAAAATACGGCCAATCCTTTGTTTCCATTATGCTTAAGTTCTTATCAAAATAATCAATGAGAAGCCTGTCCCGGTATAGTAGTTCATATAACATATCCTTTTTAAAGCCCTTTACCCTTGATTGTAATACTAAATCTGCATTCTTTCCACAGACATCGATGGGATCATACTGAATGCATCCGGCCTGGCGCACAAATTCCAGCACTCCCTCTTTCCCAATAAATTTATAGTCACCAAGGAGACCCTGTTTTAGCAGTATAAACTGTCTAGCTTGTTTGTTCGATAATGTTATATAATCCATAAGCTTTCTCCATATTTTATATAAATCAAATCCACTAATACTGTATATTTTCAAGATATAATCCACAGGCCTGGGCCATATCGCCTGTTTGGTTCCGCTGTTTTGCCTCGATAATTTTAGGTATCTCATTCGGCTCACATTTACCTAATCCAACTTCTATCAAGGTTCCAACCATTCGTCTTACCATATTATAGAGAAATGCGTTTCCCCGTATTCTGATGTTGATAAATCCTTCTTCCTCATGGATCTTAATCGAATAAATCTCTCGAACCATGGATTTTTTCTTCGTTTTTGCATTGGTATAAGCAGTGAAATCATGGGCCCCGATAAAATACGAAGCCGCCTCTTCCATCAATGTTATATCCAGCTTATCTTCGATATGCATACTATATTTTCTCATAAAAGGATTAGTATATTCCCTGTTCCATATTCTATACAGATAGGTTTTCTCTTTCGCATGATACCTAGCATGAAAGTCTTCCGATACGGTAGCTACCTCAATTACAGAGATATCCTGAGGAAGATAATGATTTAGATATTTCATGATATCATTACCCGAGAATTCTTTTGAGGTCTTAAAGTTTGCGACCTGTGTTAAGGCATGTACCCCAGCATCAGTTCTACTGCAACCGATAATCTCTGTTGGTTCACCGATTAGCTCCGATAACACATATTCTATTTTACCCTGAATGGTATTTTCACCGTTCCCAAGCCTTTGCCATCCTTTGTATCTTCCACCATCGTATTGTATTAATAATTTATAGTTATACATTGTTTCACTCATCCTATGATTTTTTGATATCGTTATATCTAACATTATTTGCTATTATTATCATAGCATACACGAACATATGTATCAATTCCTTTGCCTCATCTTTTTAGAAAATACAGATTACATCAAACACATGTTTATTCTTTAAATGCCGCAAGAGATATTTTTTTCCAAAGAAAAAAGAGTTGTTGCAAAATGAATAAGTAGGGTAAGTCAAATCCCCCGCTGATTTATTTTGCAAACAACCCCTTCTATGATATTTATATTTGGTTATCTTCTCTTACTAAAATTGTTTCTTTGTCCGCCTCTGTGATTTCCACCACCGCTACTATTCCTCTGTTGTTGTTTTTTCGCTCTTCTGCAATCAGGACATCTCTGTGGTTCGTTATCAAATCCCTTTTCCTTGTAGAATGCCTGTTCGCTTTCCGTAAAAACAAATTCTGCCTTACAGTCCTTACATGTTATTACCTTATCAGCCATAGCTTTACCTCCTTAATTAGATGGAATTATAAAATCCTAAGTTTTACTCCCAGGGCAAGATTTGAGATATCTGTATCTTGTTAAATTAAAGAGGTTGCATGGAATATATCAATCCAGATTAATATCAAGGGAATATTTCTAGATTATAACATTGTATCTGCCGAGAATCAATCACATTACGAAAATAATTCTATATTTTTACATTTTCTGTAATGTTGGTCTATGCCATAAAGGGAATAAAGAGACGGTTCCTTGTATAAAATAAAGGAATCAGATAGATAAGGAGTTCCCATGCAATACATTGTATTTGATTTAGAGTTTAATCAGGCATCCTCTTCGGAGATTGTGCCTTCTGACAAAAAAGCCAAAAGTCAGTGCCCCTTTGAGATCATTCAGATTGGTGCCATAAAACTAGCATCGGATTTTCGCGCCACGGCAACCTTTAACCGCTTTATCAAACCTGCTGTTTATAAAAAAGTCAGCCCCTTTATTACGGATCTGACCGGTATAACCACAGAACAGCTGGTAAAAGAGGGACTGTTTCCTGAAGTTTTCTATGCATTTCTTGATTTTATCGGAGAACCTTCGGAAGCCGTTTTTTGTGTATGGGGAAGAACGGACATGAAAGAACTTTATCGTAACGCAAAATATTATGATCTGGATCAGAATTTATTACCTAAGATGTATATCAATGTCCAGCCATATGTATCAACTTATCTTGGGTTCTCAAAAAATAATCTTCTACGCCTTCAAAACAGCGTTGAAGCATTGGGAATCGGAATTACCTTTCCGTTTCACAATGCTCTTTATGATGCTTATTATACTGCACAAATACTGAAAAAGTTAAATCCTATCTCCATACAGGCCATGCTTTACGACCCTTCTTATGTTGGTATAAAGCACAGACAACCAAAACGAGTCATTGATTTTGATAAACTGATCGGACAATTTGAGAAAATGTATGCCCGTAACATGACAGAGGAAGAAAAACAGATCATCAAGTTAGCTTATCAGATGGGTAAAACACAACAATTTATCCGAACCGAGACCCCTAAATCATAGATTCATCAATTAATTAACTATTGGTTGTATCGATAATTCTATTACTGACTTTATCTATAGCTAATAATTTAGCTTACCACTTAATCACTAAAAACTTTACCAACAGAAGCTGCATAAACAACAAATTCATTCTCTGCTTCATAAGAAGGATTTGTATCTAGATCCAATAAGGCATCTGCCAGTGCCTGATCATATGCACCGATAGCACAGGTTCCGCAATCAATTGCTTCACTGGCGAGATAGAGATTCTGACACACATGCCCTGCATCCAGTAAGGCGTACTTATGAGCATCCGTTGTATATCGCCATTCACTTCGATATGGTAATACCGTCCAAACAAAACTAGCCGGTGCATTACCAAAGAAGGTCTGACCGCAATAGGCTTCCGATACTCTGTCAGCTTGATTATCTAATTTTTTTAGATATTCCAGTTTATGTTCCATTGCCAGATAATGATAGATACCGGGCTCCAACCCTTCCACCCGGTTGATAAAGAGATATGTTTCAAAGGGATGTCTGGCACCTGCGGAAGGAACTGTACGCATAGTAGCTTTTCTTTGCTTACCCACAACCGCTTTCACACCTTGGGTTGCCCATAGGAGAAAGGAAAGTTCCTCTAGAGTAAGCCCTTCCTCACTATATCTTCTCTTACTGGTCCTTGTGTTTAATAAATGAAGAAAATCATTCTTCTTTATTACTCCTTCAAAGTTTCTGCTAAGGGGAATAATCTTCGTTCCTTGGCATATTTTATCCATAGGCGGCTGAGGCTTGCCTTCCATCTGGTCACTAATTACACCTTCGTTGGATACCGCCTTCATCATTTCTCTTAATTCCATAATTCTTAGTTTTATTCTGTCGTCTTCCATTTTTAATCGTATCCTTTCGTTCCTTAATTAATTTAAATGCTTTTATTAACATATCCTACTACTGTTTAATATAAAAAACAAGAGATTGAATAATTCCTTATATTATCCAATAATCAGGTGTTGATAGATTAGTATAATATATCAGCTAACCGAGCATAGATGATGTTATATATAACTACTGTTAGAACATAGGCTATATAAAATTACTGATGAGGATTTAGAAGCCATAGGAGATCGAGAATATAGAAAACAAGAGGTAATCCGATTTGTATGTGGATTACCTCTTGTTTTATTTTTAATAATGGTTCGCGCTAACGTTTATTAATTGTTCTTTTTGCTACACAATAGAGAGAGATTTTGAATCACTTATGATTTTAGAAGTATTAGTTTTTTTGCTTATTGGATACTTTTAATTTTTAAGAAGCAATATATACTGAAGACGTTACACGAATTATAATTATATCCTCAAAAGGATAATTAGCTAATCCAATTACCCTGCTTAGTAATATCCCAATCACCGTCATCATATTTGGCTTTTACGTCTTCTGCCCCAATTGCACCGAGACCGCTTCTCCATTTTTCTATTGCACAGGTAATCGTCTTCTTTTTCTCATTATACTCTATATTACTAATCTTAATCAGGATACCTTTTTCAAAGTTCAGGTTCTCTTTATCAATGATACCCTCTTCCGCCAGTTCCTCAAAGGTTCCCTCTATCACTTCCATACCGTATTCTTCTTGGACCAGTGTAAACATCAATTCCTTCTCTGTTTGCGAAATATTACTCCATTGTGTAGTATCGAAGGCTATCGTGGTAATATCATGATTTAATCCGGTATCTATGTTATAGATATCATCAATTAAGGCTAAGTATCCATCAAGCAATACATTCACTCCGATCCTCTCTATGCTCGTTGCCCTAATCTGCGCAGGATAGGATTCCATAATCTCTCCTCCATAGTAAATCTTTATCCTATCTAGTACTTTCAATTTTGCCGTCTCAATGTTATTCCCCTTCTTATCTGTGATCTCCATATCGGAAAGGCTGATTGATATTTTATCCGATGACTTGTATTCATTACTTTCAGAATCAGGAGTTACAAGCAGACTTTTTTCTCCTGCTTCAATAATCGTTGCCTCAAAGGAAATTTTTGAATCTTTCCCTTCTGATAATTCCTTTTTGGAACAACCTGTACTGATACCTACTATAATAAATAACCCTAACAACAAGTAGATTAACTTTTTCATAACCATCCTCCATTTTAATTCTTCTAACATCAGTTTCATTGCCCGGATGACATACCTTATTTCTAAAATAGAGTATTTCATAATTCATTAAAAGTATGGAACATAAAGCTGTTATTATATTCACTTATTCCGGTATTAGATTTTGTTTTATAATATATAGACGAATGATATCAGAAAAACGTTCCTTATCAATTAAATGATATTTATCTAATGGTAACACTCTATTTTATAGCCGGTATTAATAAAGAGTTTTTCTAAAGCAAGTTTATTTCTTTATAAACTTCTCGCACCTATCCCATGAGTGTAATCCCAGGCGAATTTCATACTCTTGAAATGACGTTTAACACTTATAGGATGAGCTTATTTACTCAAAAAAATCTCCTATAGCCCCTTAGTATAATATTCCAAGGTCCATAGGAGATATTTTTATATCGTTACGACATTATTTTACCAGTTCCAGAACACCCCATTTTTCTGTAGTTGCCCAAGAATTATCGGTTAAATCATTGAATTTAGCAATACTTTGCCTCATACCCATTGCATTGCTGTCATTAATCTGTGCATCAAAGCCCATTACCATTCCTTCTTTGGCTGTTTCCACAAGTGGAATAGCCATTTCTACAAGATAACCGTGATCAGTTTTCTTAGCTGCTGCTTTAAAGCCTGCTTTGTCGGGTTTAGAGCCGAAGGAGGATAATCCTTCATAATTTACACGGTACTGTCCATCATCTACATCATAATAAGCCGTCTTATCGTTCTTCTGATCTAAGAATATCTCCACAGAATCCTGTTCATATGCATTGAAGGATTGGCTATTCAATAGACTATCCTGTACGTCAAATAATACATAAACAAAGCCCTCATCCCATAAAAGTTGTACGTTACCAGTAGCCCCTTCCCAGGCCGTAAGCTGGTTGTTTACAGCTGCCTTAGGCGCATTTGTCCAGATATCATCGATTGTACCATCGATTTGAGGGGTTCCATAAGTCGCTTGTGCTGCTTTTACCACGACCTCTTCCTCTGGTTTCTGGTTGAGCTCAAGATATTTCTCCGGGTCTAGAACCGCATATACTGCTTCCTTCGGAGTAAAATCCTCATTAAACAGACAGGGAAATCGATCGCTTCTCCAACTCCTGTGGTCTACATATCCCCAGAAGGTTACTCTTTCAATCATATCCTTATATTCCCTAAACAACTTAAATAACTGGGCATATACAATTGCCTGTTCTTTTTCCTGTTCCTCACTAAGACCGTTAGGAGCGGCATCATTCACCGTAATATCCAGCTCTGTTATACTTACCTCAACACCCAGCTCAGAGAATTTCTTTAAACTATATTCCACGGTCCCGATTGACGTTTGCGTATTATAATGTCCCTGCATACCGATACCGTCAATCGGAATGCCTCTTTCCTTAAAGTCTTTTACCATGGCATATACTATATCCGCTTTATCCTTGCTGTTTAAGTTATAATCATTGTAATATAATTTAAGATCCGGGTCTGCTTCTCTGGCGAAGGTAAATGCCATCTCAAGATAATCCGGTCCAATGGAAGTCAGCCATTGTGTCTGGCGAAGACATTTTGTCCAATCGCCGTCAGCCGGAAGTCTGACTCCGTCATTAATTGCTTCATTCACGACATCCCATGCCGCAAACTGCCCTTTGTATTTTTCTACAATATTTGTTATATGGCTACGTAACTGTTCTATTGACTCTTCTCTGCTAACATTTCTTCCTAGCCATTTTCCGCTCTGGCTGTGCCATGCCAGTGTATGTCCAATTAAAACCAGACCATGTTCTTGGCCAAACTGCACCATCTTATCCGATTGAGTATAATGAAAATTTCCTTCCGTTGGCTGCATATACTCCGGTTTCATAAGATTTTCCGGGGTTATAGCGTTAAAATGCTTTAAGGTTAGTTCCATATCGAGACCTTTTGTATTGGCATCTGTGTATATGGTTCCCAAAAGGAAATCATCTTCATAAGCTTCATATAAAGAAAAATCCTCAGGCCATTTATAATCTACTGCTTCATTTTCTTCCTTCTTATCCTCTTCCTCTTTATCCTCTTTCCCCGGATTGGTTTGGATATCGTCTTCTGCATTATTCGTATCTAGGTTCTCTGTTTCTTGTTTCACGGTATTATTACCTTCGTTATCGGTACTACCTCCAGTATTATCCTTGCTACAAGCCGTTAAAATTACCGGTAAGACTAAGCTTAGAAAGCAAAGAAACACCAGCTTTTGCTTAAATCGATAAAGCGTCTTCATTTTTTTGATATCCTTTCTTAAAATTATAATTTATGTAGTATTATTTGCTATGAAGTCCATAGCTTTCACTTGCTAAAAGGGTTTAGCAATCACTCTTATTATACAAATAAATCATCTAATAGTAAAGCTTATTCCTCTGTGCGGTTTCATCAATTTTATTCGCAGTTTTTAGGGCTGAGAAGGCATTCTCATAGTCCCCTGTTTCTGAATATATTTCACTTAGAGCCCGATATGCTTCTGCGAGAGTCTTAGTTTCCCCTACGATCTTCATCTTTTCGATTCCTATTAATACTGCCTGCTTGGCCTCCTTGTGTTTTCCCAGTTTAGTAAGACAAAGGCCTTCGAAGGTTTTATATCTCCAAAAAATCAGATAATCGAATTTAAATGGTGTGTATTCTGGATCTTTTATTTCATTGATAATCTCCAATGCTTTCTTATACTCTCCTAAAGTATAATATGACATGGCCATTTCAGATCGGATAATTGGTGCGCCTTTACCAATAGAATTTATGGCTTGTATAAAATATTCCAACGCCTTCTTTGGATTTCCCATTAGATTTTCACGCATTCCGTAAATCCCCTGTATGTTGGCCACTCCCCATAGATTTTCGCTAAACTCAGCAAATTGCTTTGCTTTGGTTAAATGCTCATCAAAATGATCTGTCCTATCCATAAACAGATTTAATATGGCCATATTCTTATATAATTCATCAGATTTATAATAAATTTTTGTTTGCTTCGATATGTCCAAAGCTTTCAATGTTACTGCTATACTCTCCTCTAATCGATCCAAGCCTGCATATAGAATAGACCGAATATATAAGGTTTCTATCTCAAAGGCATAATCCTTATTGATAGAATTTTCATATATGACATCGGCTTCCTCAATAATCATCAGACATTTTGTATAGTCAAAACTCTTCCAGGGTATTCCGACTAATAATTGATATGTTTTTGCAGCATCGATATAAAGATACTTATTTTTGAAGATAGCTACTGCTTGTGATATATAATTCTTACCTTCCTCATAGTGTTCCAGTTCAATTAAGCATTCCCCGTATTTTGATAAGAAATCTGCATAGAGCTTACTGCTCTTATCCAGGCTATATTGATCTTTGATTTCCTCAAGATAAGTGATTGCACCTGAATACTTATGATTCTCAATCATGGATGATACTTTTTTTAACTTCCCATGAATCTCATCCACCAAAAGATTATCCTGATAGGAACCGTCCTCTAAAAAATAAGATGCCGGTTTCCCCAGCCTCGCAGCTAGGTATTGTAGATTTTTCATAGAAGGCATAGCATTATTGTTCTCAATCTGACTTAACATACTTTTTGTCATCTCGTTGCCGGCTAAGTCCGTCTGTGTCATTTTCATTTCTTTTCTTAATAATTTAATTTTTTCACCTAAACTAATAGCCATATCGCCATCCTCCATTCATAATATCTTAATTATAGTAAAAATATCTTAAACAATCAATATTAAAATATACTTATATTGCATTCTACAGAATAATGTTTAATTAAATTTAATTTTATTGTTGACAAACATTATATATTTCCATATAATACAACTATAAAGTTTAATTTAATTTAACATTTTGAAAAGGAGTGTGTGAATTTTGGATACAAAATATGAAAACACAAAGATTAATGGATTGTCACTTCCTTATGAAATTAATAGTTCTAAAGAAAAGTTTAATTTAATTTTATTTTCATTGGGTAAGACTGTATCTTTACTTGGTACTTATATCTATTCCTTCGCTATATCTCTTTATATTTTAAGAGTGACCGGGTCAGGAATGTCCTTTGCTCTCAGCATTTTAATCGGCACGCTGCCAAGAGTAATATTAAGTCCGGTAGCCGGCTCATTATCTGATCGGGTAGATAAGAAAAAATTAATCGTGATTTTGGATTTCTTAAGCGGGACTGTCGTATTAGCTCTTCTTACCTTAAGTTTTCTTTATGGATTGAGAATTCCTTTCATCTATATAGCCACTTTGCTCCTGGCTATCATCAGTACCTTTTTCAATACCTGTTTTTCAGCTGCTATTCCTCGATTGGTTTACGATCATAATCTTGTTAAGATAAACTCTTATAATCGTGCTATTGATTCAGGTAGTCAGGTATTGGGACCAATACTTGCAGGTCTGGTATTCGGTTTTGTTTCTATCAATTTATTTTTGTTTATTAACGGAGTATCCTTTCTGTTATCTGCAATTTCAGAGTTATTTATTAACTTTAATCTTAACAGCTCCACAAACCAACAAAAGCCTACCGGTAATATGAGTATGAAATCCATAGGCGAGGATATCAAAGAAGTATTTGCTTATATAAAAACCAATAAAGTCTTATGTAGACTGATACCCTTCTCCATGACCTTTAACTTTTTAATTACTGCAAGCCTTACCGTTATATTTCCCTTTCTAGTTATCAATACCCTTAAAATGTCCTCTATCCAATATGGTTTGATTGAAGGTGCGTTTTCCGTTGGTATGTTATTCGCTGCAATAGTGATTGGAAAGCTTCCGGAAAAGGAGAAAAAAAGAAAAGACCTAACCCGAGGTATTATAGGAATGGGAGCCTCATTAATTATCATGGGTCTTCCCGGACTAAGTTTCCTAAGCGGGCTTAACACTCATGTTGTTTTTAGTCTGTATCTTATTATGGCCGTCACTTTTGCTTTCTTTTTGTTATTAGTAGATCTTCCGTTACAGGTTGTAACGCAAAGGTCTATTCCAGAGCACATGCTGGGCCGGGTTATGGGTATATTAGCCATGATTTCTTCCAGTCTAATGCCCCTTGGTATTATCCTAGCCGGAGTTACAATGGAGATTATTCCTGCTTACTTCCTGTTCTTTATCACCGGCTTTTATTTTATCCTATCCGCCCTGTTTATGTATAAAAGTAAGGCTATGCAGGAGTATTAAAGCAGTCAAAGAGGGCTGTTTCAAAATAATAACGGGAATATATTTTACCTCTCAAACAGTGCATTACGGTAAAATCATATTCCCATCTTAACTTTTTGAAACATCCCCTTATCATTCTGCTTTACAATTAAACATCAAGTCCTATATATTAATAGCCTTCCCTAAAATCAACCGTGTTTCTGAGTGGTTGATGTTTCAAATATCGATTTAAATTATCTAAAAAGATATTCATTCTTCTTTTATCGTTGGACGGCGACCCACCTGAAGAGTGTGGGGTTATAATTACATTGGGCAGTTCCCATAGCGGATTATCCTCTGGTAAGGGCTCCGGCGTGGTAACATCGATTCCCGCTCCCCCGATCCAGCCTTCCTTAAGGGCTTTAATCAAAGCCTCCTGATTTATTAGTGATCCTCTGCCTACATTAATTATGAAAGCATCCGATTTCATAATCTTTAATTTCTCTTCCGATATAATTTCTTGGGTTTTTGGCGTACTTGGTAGGGCCAGTACAATATAATCAGATTCTGCTAATACTTTATCTATCTCCTCCGTGCTATAAATCCGATCAACATATTCCGGTGTTTCGGTTATTGTTCTTTTGATTCCAAGAACATTGGCCCCCCAGACTTTCGCCCTCTTTGCCACTTCAGTGCCGATATCACCCATTCCTATTATTCCTATCGTGGAACCGTAAAAATCTCTTTCACCACTAACCCCCTGCCACTTTCTTTCTGCCTTTTGGTAAGCATACTCCTGAAGCTTACGATTATAGGAAAGTATCATAGCAAAGACATGTTCTGCAATGGGTAAGCCAAATACACCACTGCTATTGGTTAATACAATCTCCTTATTACAATAAGACTCTTTATCAACAAACCGATCTGCACCGGCGCTGGGTAGATGAAGCCACTTTAAATTCTTGGCTTCCCTTAGCTGTTCTTTACTCGGCCATCCAAAAATAATCTCCGCTTTCTGTACCATCTCCATGGTTACTTCATCGTGCTTTCTTACGTTTAAAGAAATCATCGATGTTGTATTTTCAATCATTCTTTTATATTCTTCTTTCATAGGAAAGATACTATTTGTCATAACTAAAATCTCGATACGATTATCCAATTGCAATCTCCTTATCAGTCAGTTATAGGCTACATTAATAATTTTTACATAAGCATAAAAGACTGTCAATGATGAATGACCTGCTTCTATTTGTAGTATTCTATATTCTTTATTAGAACTATATAAAATAGCATAATCCTGCATAACCTAGTTAAGTATCTGTATAATATTAGGTATGAATACTTGGAATAAATACAAAAAAAGCGAGGAATTCGGCTTTGAAAACAGATAAACGGTTAACACAAGCTTATAAAAGCGCAAAAGTCGTGAACTTTGACATGAATTCAAAGTATATCTTCTTTAGCGATGTACACCGTGGCGATGACAGTGTCTCGGATGAGTTTACCAGAAATCAGCACATTTTTTTGCATGCCTTAAATTACTACTATGAAAACGGTTATACTTATGTGGAAGCAGGGGATGGCGATGAGCTTTGGGAGCATCCGCATTTTAAGCATATCCGTTTAGCCCACAAGGATATCTTTATAGCCCTTAAAAAATTCTTTGATGATAATCGGTTGATTATGTTATATGGCAATCATAATATTTACTTAAAATCAAAGGATTTTGTCCGTGAAAACTATTACAGCTTTTATGATGAATATAATCAGAAACGGGTAGAACTCTTTAAAGGTATCTGTCCTCTGGAGGCTCTTTTGTTAAAAAACAAAACAACCGGCCAGGAGATATTAACCGTACACGGGCATCAGGGTGATTTCATGAATGATCAGTTTTGGAAATTATCCATGTTACTTCTCAGGTATTTCTGGCGTTTTATGCACATCGTCGGTTTCGAAAACCCTTCCAGTCCTGCAAGAAACTATTATAAACGACATAAGGTAGAGAAAAATTATCTAAAATGGATCAAAAAGAATAAAATGATGCTAATATGCGGTCACACCCATAGACCTAAATTTCCAAAAAACCAAGAACTTCCCTACTTTAACACTGGCTGTTGTATTAATACAAGAGGAATTCCCGGTATAGAAATTATTGACAATCAAATCCTTATGGTTGATTGGAGAATTACAGCAGACTTGAACGGAACAATGCGTATTGAACGAAATGTTGTGAGAGGACCGGAACCGATTGAAAAATACGATTGCAAAAATAATCCCGTATATAATGATTATAAATCAAATTGTACAGAAATTGAGGATGATGATTAAATACTATTTCGATGATTTAGAATTATTGTTTCCACTTAAAAGATAATAATTTAATTTATAAAATTCACCTCCCATGGGTAATCTAACAATGGAGGTGAATGCTATGAAAGTAAGAGATATTATGTCAAAGGATATTGCCAGTCTAAGATCCGATGATACAATTGAAAGAGCTGCTCAGCTTATGAAACAATATGATTGCGGCTCCATTCCTGTATGTACGAATGATAAAGTGATCGGTATTGTAACAGATAGAGATATAGCAGTTCGATCTGTTGCTTCGGGACAGGATAATCATCAGCGTGTTGGTGATGTTATGACAACCAATTTGGTTGTTGGAAGTCCTGAGATGGATGTAAGAGATGCAGCCAGATTAATGAGTGATCGCCAGATACGGCGCCTTCCTATCATCGAGAATAACAGCCTTGTCGGAATTGTAGCTCTGGGAGATATTTCCTTGGAGCCTTCCGAGCAAAACAGTGCGGAACAAGCTCTTAAAAACATCTCCGAACCAGGAGGACATATCCGTTAATCTTGGAAAAGAATAAAGAATAGAAAGTCAATCTATAATATCATTATACGTACTTTCTATTCTTTATTCTTATAATTGTTTTTTCTTATTTTGTTACTTCTATTAATTACTTCTTATCATTTCTTTTGTGTATATGTTGCATTATTAATCCTGTATTCAAATTAACCATCTAAAATAGTCCGGCTTTTTAATAATAAAACAGAATTTCATACTCATATACCTAATTTCTCATGTAGAGCACAAATATTATAGAAAGATATTTTATAATATTTGATATAAATCCACCAGTCGATTTATTTCATAATCAACTTTTACACCAATGTCATTATTCTGAGACTTTAAATTAAACCAACAGGTTGCTATACCGGCATTGTTGCCACCCTTGATATCTGAGGATAGTGAATCCCCTATGATTATAGTTTTATCTTTATCAAAACTCTCTATTCTTTCAAAGCAATAGTCAAAATATTCTTTCATCGGTTTTTGATAGCCTGTCTCCTCTGATACAAAAATCTTTTTCATATACTGGTCAATACCGGATTCTCTAAGTCTTCTGTACTGCGTAACGGTTACACCATTCGTTACGATATACAGATCATATTTATTATGCAGATACTGGATAACCTCTGGGGCATCCTCAATAAAAAAATGCTGCATTCCTAGAAGTTCCTGATAATCATCTTCAAAAGCGATTCCATCGTCTTTAATTCCTATCTGCTCAAACAAAACTTTAAACCTGGTATAAATCACCGTTTCTCTATCCATAATCCCCAACTCATATTGTTTCCATAGATCAATATTAATTTTTTCATAAAGGTTCTTTATTTTATCATTATAAGCATAACCGTATTTAAAGAAGGTTTGCTTTAATGCCTCATCCTCACAGGCGTTAAAATCAAAAATGGTATTATCTGCGTCCAACAATATGGTTGTGTAAGTATTCATCTGAAAATTCCTTTCCGGGTATTTATCTGGTTATTGTAATAACTATATCCTATCAAAAAAACCTTCTCTTATGCAACTGATTCTTTACTGTAATGATGTCTGTAATGATATATATAATAAGTTTTTCTAGAATTTTCTTGCATAATCACATAATAGGCTATATAATAAGAAAAAATAAAACTGTTAAACAAGCGATGATAAAAGCTACGATTTATGCATTTCTTCAGAGAGCCGATGGTTGGTGCGAATCGGCGAAAGGTTAAATCTTTCCACTTTTGGAGCTGCCGGCGATAAGCCGGAAGGTTCGTACCCTTTATCCTACGAACGAGTGGCCGGTTTCATATCGGCAATTTGGGTGGCAACACGGATTCCTTTCGTCCCATTGTATATGTATGGGTAAGAGAGGATTTTTTTATTATCTCCGTTTTTAGTTCGTTTGCTAAATAATATTATTTTATAATGTATTTGGGAAGAATATAAAAGTTAATTTATATTACATCTACTTTTGTTATAAAATAATAATTAATGTCTCATTTAAATAAAAATATACATTATTTTAAGGAGGAAAATCATGCTAGACATTAAATTTGTAAGGGAGAATCCTGAAATCGTAAAGCAAAACATCAAAAATAAATTTCAGGAGAGTAAGCTTCCGCTGGTTGATGAAGTGATTGCCTTGGATTTAGAAAACAGAAATACAAAGCAAGAGGCTGATAACTTACGATTTGAGAGAAACAAAATCTCCAAAGAAATAGGTGGTCTTTATGCACAAGGAAAGAGAGAGGAAGCTGAAAAACTAAAAATACAGGTAACTGCAGATTCAGAACGTTTAGCTAAGTTGGAAGCAAAAGAAAGTGAATTAGAAGAAAAAATCAAACATATTATGATGACAATCCCTAACATCATCGATCCCAGTGTTCCGATTGGCAAGGATGACAGCGAAAATGTTGAAGTAATGCGTTATGGTGAACCGGCGGTTCCAGATTATGAAATCCCCTATCATACAGATATTATGGATAAATTTAACGGCATTGATTTAGAAAGTGCCAGAAAGGTAGCCGGTAATGGCTTTTATTATCTGATGGGTGATATCGCAAGACTTCATTCCGCAGTAATTTCTTACGCCAGAGATTTCATGATCAGTCGCGGCTTCACCTATTGTATCCCTCCGTTTATGATCCGAAGCGAAGTAGTAACCGGCGTTATGAGCTTTGCAGAAATGGATGCCATGATGTACAAAATTGAGGGCGAGGACTTATACCTAATCGGTACCAGTGAGCATTCCATGATTGGTAAGTATATTGATACTATATTAACAGAAGATTCTCTCCCACAAGCACTAACCAGTTACTCCCCCTGCTTTAGAAAAGAGAAGGGTGCTCATGGTCTGGAGGAAAGAGGTGTATACCGTATTCACCAATTTGAAAAGCAGGAAATGATTGTAGTATGTAAGCCGGAGGATAGTATGATGTGGTTTGATAAACTCTGGCAAAACACCGTTGATTTATTCCGTTCCCTGGATATTCCGGTGAGAACCTTAGAATGCTGTTCCGGTGATTTGGCCGATTTGAAAGTAAAATCCATCGATGTAGAAGCTTGGTCTCCAAGACAAAAGAAATACTTTGAAGTAGGCAGCTGCTCCAATTTAGGTGATGCACAGGCTCGCAGACTGAAAATCCGTGTAACCGGTGAAAGCGGTAAGTATTTTGCTCATACCTTAAACAACACGGTAGTAGCTCCTCCGAGAATGCTGATAGCCTTTTTAGAAAACAATTTAAATTCCGACGGTTCCGTTAATATCCCCGCGGCATTACAGCCTTATATGGGTGGTAACACAATAATTAAGTAATGATAACTCATATTATGTAAATAGCAAATACGAAGAAATCTTTAGAGAAAGACTAACGTGCACCCAAATGTTTGATACAAAAGCATTTGTAGGTGCACATTTCTTACACATAGGTTGAAGGACATATAAATTTCAATCGCAAACAAGTTATGGAATATTGTACTTCATCTTATTCCTTACTTGTCATTTGTAATATCCCCATTACCGCTAACAGGTATTGCTTCTCCCAGATAAGTAGGAGCAGGTTTTACAATTGTATAAAAGAAGTCCTTAATTCTAGCCAAGAATTCGCGGGATTCCCTATACTCCTGACCGACATAGGATCTTGGATCAGAAGCCACGCCGTAAGCATCAAGTCCAAGTTTTTCAGCAATATATAAAGCACGATATAAGTGATACTCCTGTGTAATGATAATTATTTTATTTGCCTGAAAAACTTCTTTCGTACGATACATGCTTTCATAGGTTGAAAACCCTGCATGATCCATAAAGATATGCTTAGACGGGACACTTCTATTCATCGCAAAACTTTTCATAGTATTCACTTCATCATAATTCGCTCTGCCATGATCACCGCTCATTAAAAGTCGGTTCGATGCCCCTGCATGATATAAGTCGATCCCCTGTAAGAGGCGGTCTTCCAGCATATGACTGGGTCTTCCATCACTCCAGACCCCTGCTCCCAGTACCACTATGCAGTCAGCTTCTAAGCCACTCGCTTCTTCCGGAAGGATTATCTTTTTTCTGACGGTGGTTTTCACATAAAGATTAATTGATATTAGCGCTACAATCATGAATAAAGTTCCTGTAAATAGAAATAAGGCCACTTTCCATAGTTTATTCTTTTTCTGTTTTTTTGCCAATGGTTTTCCCCCTAGCTTTATCATTATTTGTTGGGTTAACATTATTTTCTCAGATAATAATAACAGTCAATGATAGTCTAAAACCAAACTTTATAGTCATGTGAAATCCGATATTTTCCTATAAATTTGTTCTGCTATTTCTGCCATACCTGTATTGGAAGGATGAATTCCATCCGAGGACAATCCGCTCAGCCTTGTCATACAAGTGCTGCCGTCAATATAAGATAACGTCCCTGATAATCTCCCTGCCATACTTCTGTAATGCCGTAAGGCATGATATCCTGTCCGCTTAGATCCCTTTGTAAATATATAATTGCCTCATCCGAATGTAAGTTAAACCTTAATTCACAACCGCAGGTATAAAAAACTGATTTTTTTGCATTCGGATTTAACCAGTCAATGATATTCTTTGGAAGCCTTGCAAGCCGATAACCTCCCTTTTCCCTATCTTCGATCAACTCTTCAACATTATAAATCTCAGTATTTTGAAATATCATTATGTCCTCCTAAATATTACCTGCATGTTATACTACCAAATTCCGAATTTGACATCTAAGTATTTTTTATTTAAATCCCTCCATTATTAATCACATTATAGCATTCTAATAAATTAATATCCACTTTTATAATCATCCGATACTCATAATTATGATTTACAAGATTTCTTCCTAAACAATTTTAGTACAACTAAAGAAATATACCCAACGCACTACAGTTATACTAGTTTTTCTAGTATCTATAATAAAATGAAGCGAACTCCTTCTATTAGACTTAATCTAATGAAAAGGGTTCACTTCATTGTAGAATGATAGTTTATCTTTTAATAAATGTCTTATTCTGTTTCTGCTTTAATAAATTCATCAAATTCTTTCTCTATCTCTTCACCCGGTTCACTCGTTAGTATACTTACCACAACGATACAAATGGCAGATACAACGAAAGCAGGAAGAAGCTCATATAAATTAATAAATTCCTTGATAAAATTTCTCCAGATAAGCACGGTCAAACCTCCGGATAAAATACCTGCCAAAGCACCTTGCCAGTTCATTCTCTTCCAATAAAGAGAGATTAATATGGCTGGACCGAAAGCGGCACCAAAACCTGCCCAGGCGTAAGAAACCAAATCAAAAACAGAGCTATTAGGATCACTGGCAATCAACACAGCAATCACTGCAATAATTAATACACTGGCACGGCTGATCCAGATTGCATTTTTATCATTAACCTTATTACCGAATAATTTCTTTCCAATGTCCTCTGAAATTGCGGAGGAGGTAACTAAAAGCTGCGAATCCGCCGTACTCATAATTGCAGCAAGGATGGCTGTCAAGAGTAAACCTGCAAGAATCGCTGCAAAAGGTCCTTTCAACAAGTTTTGTGTCATATAGATAAAAATTCTCTCTCCATCCATGGTAGCTAACTCTTCGGCTGATACAACAGTTGAGATGTATGCTTTACCGATTACACCAAGTATAACCGCTGCAAAAAGTGTTACAATAACCCATACCATAGCTATCCTTCTGGCAGGCTTAATATGCTTTGCTTGGCGAATACCCATAAACCTTGAAAGGATATGAGGTTGTCCAAAATAACCCAGACCCCAGGCAGCAATGGAAATAATACTTAATACTCCTAACCCGTTTCCTATGCCTGTCCACTCACGAAAACCAAAGCTTTCGGTTGCGTTATCAAGAGCTGCTGCCAAGTCAAATGTTTCCACAGCTCCACCAAGCTTAAATACCGCAAATAAAGGAAGTAAAACAATCGCAAAAAACATTAGGATACCCTGAATCAGATCCGTCCAACATACCGCAGAAAACCCACCTAGGAAGGTATAAGATACTATTACTAAAGCGCCGATTATTAAAGCCAACTGATAGTCAATACCGAATACAGCATTGAAAAGCTTAGCACCCGCTGAAAACTGTGCCGCGGTATAAATCAAGAAAAATATTATAATGAAAAACGCAGCTATGGTTCGGATAAGATGTGTCTTATCCCTAAATCTGTTTTCAAGAAATGTCGGGATTGTAATTGAATTTCCTGCTTTTTCAGAATAGTTTCTAAGTCTCTTAGCTAGGAATAGCCAGTTGAGATATGTACCAATGGAAAGTCCAATTGCCGTCCATAAAGCTTCTGCCATACCATTGTTATAAGTAAGGATAAAAGCCGTACCGGGAAGTCCCATTAATAGCCAGCCGCTCATATCCGATGCCTGAGCACTCATTGATGTTACCCAAAAATTAAGATTTCTTCCCCCAAGAAAATAATCGGTCTGGCTTTTATTTCGTCTGTAAAAATAGATACCAATTGCTAGCATTACAGACAAATAAAGACCCAATACCACCGCATGAATAACCTGTTCCATAATAAATCTCCCTCCTATTTTCAAAACTTATAGTAATAATTATACACCAAAATATAATAAATATAAAGTATTTTTATTAGAAATTACACAGGCATGAAACCTTAGTGTATACATACCCCAAAAAATAGACATTTTCAAACGAAAGCATCTTTTCTAATACTGGACTAATGTTATATTAATACACTTTATTAAACAAATAAACATAATAGATATAATTTATGACCATCTGCCTAATAATAATATCAGCAGTATACTAATAAAAAAGGAGAATGAACATGAACAACAATAAAAACCGAATGAGAGACAGAGAAAAAAGTAATCCTGAATTAAGGAAGATGGAACCTAGGGATAATGCGAATGCAGGTATTTTGAACGGTCAGATTATCGGTGTGCACGAATCAGCCCATGAAAAAAGCAGAACAAAAAAACGAGGATAAGACAGAATGCACCCTAAGAATCGGCATAATTACCGATACCCACGTTGGGGGATAATTCACACCTTTCTTCTATCCTACAAAAGCATCTTACTGAGTTATATTATTTTTCACAATTGTATATTTAATAATAACCTAAATAATGAAACAAAAGAATATAAAGAACCTTCAAATGGTTAACGCTTTCATCATTTGAAGGTTCTTTTTTTATAAGGTCCATCTTACGAACCTTAACGTTCCTTTTCATTACCTTTTATCCTACATTAAATTTTTTTTATTCTACGGTCGCTTCCGCTTTTATACTGATATTCCCGGAAATATCCTGGGCCGTGACTTCGATTGTTTGTCCCTTAATTAATTTTCCGGAAATTTCACATTTAAAATTACCCTTCGAAGAAGCCATACAGGTATAGGATCGTCTGTTTACCGTAACAGTCACAAGCGAATTTTTCTCAGCGGTTCCGGTTATTACATAATTACCTGCTTTAGAACTTTTGATCACTGGTCTGCTCGGTGCTTTTTTGTCACAGGAGGTTACCTTTATGGATTGCATAAACATATTCCCATACTCATCTGTAACCCGAACGGTATAATAACCAATCTTGTTTACTCCAAATCGGAAATCTTCCGTAATTATTTTCCCGTTCTTCCATTTGCTACTAGTTAATTCCGAGTTTGTCAGCTTTCCGATGACATATCTTATTTCTTTGGGTGCATCAATCGTTGATACCGTTACATATGTATTAACATCCTTATTCTTTTTTGTTAACCGTAAAGGATATACCGTCTGTGTAATTAGTAAATTGGTCAGTCCTCCGTCATTGGGTGTTACAGTTTCCAGTGAACAATAATATGTTCCGGGTTCTAAAAACTTCTCAACATTATACCATACACTATTACCGGCTACTGTCTTCGCAATTAGCTCTTCTCTCTCCTGACTGTAAAGAATAAATTTAGCATTTTTCGTTGATCCATACATATAATTTATTTTCACTAAAGCCTTATCTTCTAATTCAAACTTATAATAATCCTTAGGATTTGTTGCTGTTAACAGTCCTACAAACTCTTTCTCTATCGTTACAGGATTCTCTTTACCTACTGTAGACGGACGATAAACCTCTTTACTGTTCACCGGTTGGTAATAAATGATAAACTCTGCTACTCCCTTAACCCAAACACCCGTGTTAGAGGTCCCACCATACCAGTTAGAATATTTATCCGTCTGTATTGCAATATAATACGTACCCTGATCCAACGCTATTTTTTGAGCAGACTCCGCTTTGTTACCGGATTTAGCAATAATCTGAGGTACTACAGGATATAAAAGCTTAGAATCCCGATATACGGTAGCCGTTAAAGTAGCATCACTTGTATCCGAAGAAAAACCTCGGGATCCGTACGTCTCAACCGTTTTTGTTACGTTACGGGCTGTTAATAGCAAGGAAATATATCCATCCTGCTCTAAGTTAATTTTATATACCTGCAAACCATCTCTTTGATCTTGTTGTACAGTATCAATCATTAATTCATTAATTATATAATCATTGTATACATCTATGTCTGCTACTCTAGTTAAGGTTAAATTCTTATTCGTAAGGTCTTCATATGCTTTTGCTACTGTGTTACTTCCGAAGAAACCCCCGGCCATTAAAATAACAGCCCATAAGAAAGCATATTTTTGTCTCATTTCTAATCCTCCTTTTCTCATACACCACATGAAAATATTACCATTTCTTTGTATTTTTGTCAAAATCTATCATAAACTGTAATAGTATGAAAGAAGGTTCGCTGGGATGAGTTGGTAAAATTATTGGCCAGCCGCTATCTTCTATTCCGATCCGTAAGCAATTATGCCATTAAGCAAGTTTGTCACTATGGTATCATCACTTGCTGTACTTGGAACAAGACGCAGATTTGTTACTTACTTTGCTGTTACCTGCTCATTAACTTCGGCAAAAGCAATTCCCACCTTCGGGTTTTCTATGGAAGGTACGATACACAGAAAAAGGAATCAGTTGTATCTAAGCACATACACACTGATTCCTCTTCTTTTGACTTCTTTTGATTAATCGTTTTTTCACAATTAATCTAAATCCATCTATTAGCCCCTTCTATTCATATTATTTCGAATGAATGACGGCCACTGGTATTGTAAGATTCTCAATGTAGTAGGGTGATGTATTCCCTGCTTCATCGTACAGCAATGATCCTGCTGCTATAGTTAAATATAGTGTTGAACTTCCGAAACCGTTCAATCCAATCTTATCTGCAGATCCAATAGTAACCGTCAGCAATTTATCACTGACCACAGTACCTTGTGATCCAACATCATCTTTATTTGTAAGCTGATAGCTTTTACTTAATTGTGTATCCAATAGGTTTAGTTTCGTGACATCAACTTTATCACCGTTCTTACCAGCCCCCTCAACAACAATATAAAGCTTTCTATCAGATGGATTATATACGGCTGACAATATAGAAGTTAATGTTGGTGCCTGATAATCCACCGTAAGTTTCGGGTTTCCTTTTTTGCTTGTAACATACTGATGATCCGCATTATAAAGTCGAACAGTTACATATCCTCCAGTTGGTATTGCTGTTTTTAACTCTGCATTGGTTGGAGTTCCATCGGAAGTTGTAAAAGTTACAATGGTATCATATTCCGTAATTGTTTCATCTGTTGCTATTACTTTATCTCCTACATATAATTCCGCCCTACCTCCTGCTGCCTGACCGGCAGTTATTTTAGCAGATACGATTATATATTGGGTATTACTGTTCAATGTATGCGGTTTCACTTTTTCTCCAATAGGCGTAACTGTAATATTCGTAGGCGGCTCTAAATTCGGATCTTTTATTATTATCTCCTCATCATCAATTTCCGCTGTATATCCTAATAACATTAAAATATACTTTATTAGAACAATGGTTTTTTTCCGATTCCATGGTTGGAAGACATCGGAATTACTAATCTCTTCTCCATTCACAGTGACAATTTCCTTGTTAAAATCAATAACTATGGTAAGATCATCTTTGGTTATGGTTAATATATCCTTATCTTTATCAAAGGTAACTTCTGCTCCCATGCCTTCTGTAATCGGTTTTATCGGAAGTTTAAATCTACCATACCTTATGACAGGTGAAGTTCTCCATTTAAATATCTGTTTTTTTTCTTTATTTCTTTGGTTATATTGATGAGTAATGTGTTTCCTGTCCTGTTTTCCTTCTTTGTCCGGTTTAGCAAAAACAGTTACCGAAGAGGAAAACAAAAGAGAGGCTGTGATGATTAAGCATATTATTTTTTTCATTTTCATACCCCTTTCTTAAGCTTAATAACTTATTCGCAAATCATTTGTAAATTATTGGGGTATTAAAATAATTTTTATTAATTTTTATCTTAGTCCCAGAGCACTAAAATCGATATGATAGATTTCTCTTTTTCCTTGCTGTTCCCTGGCAAAAAATAATTTTTCTCCATTATGACTTCTACCGGGCGAGTATTCTCTTGCTTCTGTGTTGACTTTATCTAAAGGCTCGGGTTCAGACCATTCACCATCCATATTATAACTTACATACAGATCTCCTCTTGTAAATATAAGAAAGCTTTCATCAAAAGAAATCAACGGATCTGTATCGTTCATTCTGGTATTAATTCCTTCTCCCAGATTTTCAGGCTTCTGATATTCTCCATCAACCAATCTGCTCATATATATATCGTAAGATCCAACGCCCCCTGCCCTATCGGAACAGAAATAAATGTTTCCATTCTCTGCTATAGAGCAAAATGCATCGTTATATGGGGTGTTCAAAATATCTCCCAGACTGTTAGGATCTCCCCAATCCTCACCATCTTTCTCAACCATCCATATATTATATCCGCTTCTTTTTCCATCAATTGGTCTGTTTGAAACAAAAAATAACTTAGTACCATCTTTTATCATAAATGGATCAAAATCAACATACTCACTAGAAAATGATGCTATTTGAGGTTCGCTCCACTTACCGTTATCTAATTCACTATAATATATGTCCGATTTCATATAGTCTCTTGATGCTCTTGAATAGTATACGGTTTTTCCATCCGGTGCAAAAGTTAAAGCGAACTCATCTCCCTCTTTTATTAAATCCGGGGCGAATAGTGACACTTCCTGCAAAGCATCCGATACATTTTGATTCGTTTCTTCTATGACTTCTGTTGCATCCTCAGATACCTTAGTATCTGTTTCTATATTAGTAACTCCCCTATCAGTGGTGTCAGAAGCCTCCATCTCAGCTTGATCGTTATTATTACTTTCCTTCTTTATATCTTCATCTACACTCTCTATTTGAATTGTATCCTTATTGCTACAGGCAGTTAATACCACTATAAATATCATCATTATGATACTATAGATCATTTTTTTGTTTTTCATCCTTACGTTTATCATTTTACCTCCGAATAATACTATATTTATTTTATTACTAATTCGTTTAATATGATCTGTAGATTAACATTGCTTTCAATTAGATTAATATTTTCCTAACTGGTTTATATAGAATGCACGTTAGCGAAGCAATAATTTTAAAAACCAAGGCTTTTTTACCTTTATAGCATCGTAATTGCATAGTTCATGGCAACAAAAGCAACGGATGCATTTATCAAGTTTTAACACCGGTTTTCCATCTACCATAGTAATTGCATCCGGTGGGCAGCTTTTTTTACACGCATTACAGCTTACGCATTTATCATAATTAAAAACCGGTCTTGGTTTAATATATTTATCCAGTCTTTTTCTTATAAACTTTGGTAAGAGATTATTATAGTAGTTAAACTCAAGCTGTCTTGTAGGCTTCTTAAAATCCTTTACCATAATTTCAGGAAGTGATGCTCCCTTCAGTTCAATGGCCTCGTTTAGAAACCCTCTTTCTTTGGATTTTATTATTGTCTGGACATCTTTCGGTTTTAATCCAATGATCTGTGATGCATAAAAATCTATCTCATAAGGACTGGTGCCGGCAATCACCAAGCCTACTTTTTTGGGATGACCGTTTGTAGGTCCATATCCTTCCATACCAATTACCGCATCCATAACAGTAAGTACCGGTTTCGCAAAGCTACATATGTCAATTAGTAAATCCGCAAAATCTTTTTTATCTTCAAATCTCAGATGATATTCTGACTTGTAGCTTCCGGGAATAATTCCAAATAAGTTCTTAACTGCTCCGCTGTATACCGTCATCATATGTGTCTTTATCTTAGGTATATTAATAATTTTATCTGCTTCTATCACCGGTTTTATTGTTTTGATGGTTTTCATCATCTTTCCGTCATGGTACGCAACGTCAATCATATCCGTATTATAATTTAATTCAGCGCCACTTGCCTGGGCAGCTTGAGTCATCCCGCAAGTATCATAAACATTTTTTAAGGTCTTAGCATTATAAAAATGGTATCCGCCGGGACTATCACCAATAATCGGAACTCCCCCGGCTTCCTTAACGAGTTCAGCCAGTACCTGCGCTAATGACGGATGGGTAGTGGTAACCTTCTCAGGCTTCCGACGCATCAGCAGATTTACCTTCAATAAAACCCTGTCCCCCGGCTTTACAAAGCATTCAATTCCCCCTAAAGGCTCCAAGGCTTTTCTAACCGATTCCCTAACCCTGTTTATATCATAATTTTCACATTTTGCAATTGATACAATTCCCATATATACTCCATTCTGCCAAACCACCCTGAACTAGGGCTTTAGCACAAATTTACTGTGTGACTCACTTGATTTTTCACACTATCTACTAAGAAGCTATTAAAAAATCCTATATATCCAATCAATTAGCCATCCGGTTAAGATAGCAAATAACATATGAAATACGATATATGCAATAAAATGTTTAATACCTAAGATTATCTTAACTGCACTTAGATTCGTAAGTTTCGTAGATGCTCCTGAAAGCGCAAATGCAATTACTGCTCCGGGACTCATTCCTGTGTTGAGCCAGCCCCTCATCAAAGGAATTGTTCCCCCTCCACATACATAGATAGGTACTCCTAAGCTGACAGCCAGCAAAACACCCAGCTCCCGGTTGGTACCGAACAAATTAATAATCCACATTTTCGGTATAAATACTTCAAATAAGGAAGCTAGCAAAATTCCAATAAAAAAGTAAGGAGCTGTAATTTGTATAGCCTTGTGTATATCCTGTAATAGGCCCTTCAAAGAGTGTGATTTTGCTAACGACTTTCTGCCGTCAAAACTTTCAAAATCGAAAAAAACTTTGCCCTTATAGCAATAATGTACCAATATGCCGGCACATACTCCTGCTAAAATGCTAAAAAACAACCTTAACAAAGCAATCGGAACTCCTAAAACAAAACTATAAATGAACAGATTAGGATTGATAAGAATAGAGCTTACCATAAATGAAACTAAAAAATATTGAGGCGTTCCTTTTCTTCCCATAACGGCTATCAAGGGCACTGTACCATACATACATAGGGGAGATGCCGCTCCCAATATGGCTGCGGACAATACCCCAAGCAAATAGAATTTTTTTGGATTAATTTGTTCCACAATTTTTGCTATTTTTTCTGCAAAAAATACAGAAATAAAGGAACCTATAGCAAGACCGGTAATCCAAAAGGGAAATATCAATTTGAATTGTGTATATATGATATAAAACAGCTGATAAAGCTCTTCTACGATATACATAAAACTTCCTTTCTACGTAAGCTCCTAAACCAGTGGTTTACTATCTGTCAAAGGACATTTTTATCTCTTCTATGTTAGCACCTTCCACTTGAATCTGATCATAATCGGTTATACCAAGATTATTCTCACCGGCGGCTTTCACATGAGGTACCTGATCAAGCTCAAATCCCATGAAGTTAAGTGCTATTGTATCGACAGCTGCTATATCTTTACCGGCAAAGATTATATTAGATTCAACAGGTGTATTATCAACAGGACCATATCCCTCTCCTCCAATAATTCCATCTATTACTGCAAAGTCAGGCCGTCTAATCTTATTAATCTCTATCATCGTTTCTACAAATCCCATATTATGTAGACCTATCTTATTACTGGTTCCATATAATTTAGAAGAAATAGCTCCATAACAGTTCTTTATACTTAGAGTTACGACAGCTTCCGGTTGAAAATGTGTCTTTAGCTTTGCAACTGTTATAACTTTGTCCGCCTCCATATATACTTTCGGAACCAATAATTCTTTGCCCAAAATACTATTTTCTGTAACTAAAGCGTAGCAATCCTCCTGACCAAAATCATTGATATTAACAAACTCTACATCTTCTATTGTATTATATAGATTCCTTTGCAGAGCAGCTTCACTAAAGTTTTTACCCATAAAGCCACCTTCTGCAATTATAACCTTAGAAGCTCCTTCCTCTTTTACCATTTCGACTACTTTTTGGACAACACGATAATCTGTTGTTGTTGGTGTATCCGGTCTTGCATTCATACATAAATTAGGCTTAATCAGAACTACATCCCCTTCTTCTATCACATCCCCTAATCCACCGGCATTTTGAATTGCTGTCTCAGTAACTTCTCCAAATTCCGTTCCTCTGCCTACTCCTACGATAGGATTAGGATCCGGTAATTCAATTGATTTCTTCATTACATCTATCACATGTTGTGGAAGTCCATCATATACTGTGGATACCGTCTCTGCTATTGTAACATTTGTTTCTTTCTCCTCATTATCCTCATCCAAGTTTTGCTCATCCAACACTTCTTCCATTGTATTCTCTGCGTTTAACGTATTTTCAAGAGGAGAAGAACTTGATGACTCATCAGATTTCGAAATAATAATCTCCCTAACCGCAACAAAAATAAATACTAATATTATCGTATATATCACGATACTTTTTATGTTTAATTTTTTCATAATGATACCTCACTTTCATTTAGATGTTATTTAATTAAAAATATGCTGAAATACCTAATATCCCTACCAACAAGGCATAATAAGCCACAAACAGGATAATACCTTTTAACTTAAAAAATGCAAATATACCGGATAGAAAAATCAGATTCATGAACATATTTACTATGTTCATTGCCAGTATAAATATAGGGTTTACTACATTTAGCCCGGCAAAGTACATTGCAACTGAGGACATTCCCGGGTTATTGATAATATACTCAATAATAGACCATAGAAGATACTGCTGAAAAAGTACATTTATAATCACACCAACAATCAGATATAACCCTGTAGAAGAAATATTTTTACTAATCAATGTCGTTATTTTGCTTGCGTCTTTTTGCTGCTCATAAGTTAAAAGTATATGTTCTTTCACTATTGACCTTGTTGATATCTTCCACCGGTTTAGAATAAGTCCTCCGATAATACCGGCCAGAAATGCCAATCCGATCCGATACCCTCCGGTTCTCCACACAAATGTTTGATCAAGATATGGTATAGAAAGATTGAATAATGAGTTTGAAATCAGTATCGGAAGTCCCACACAGAGAGGCAATCCAGCTGCCAGTATAGCGATTACGATAGGAAATACTCCATATATATTCAAAGGAAGTATCATGCCAAGAACAGAACCGGCCAAAATCATACCTATCCTTATAACCATGTTATTCTTTGTATCGGAGTAGATAAGTGTTATCTTTTTATAAATAAGTGCTGATAGAATTGTTCCAATTCCTAGCTGTAATATAGCCTTTATCGTCTCTTTCGATATGATTGAAAATATTTCATTCATTTTATATATCTCCATTCTACTTAGTTCCTTGGGGGTTTATATTAACAATGGAAGGAATTATATAGGTTTCAACTAAATCTCTATTACTTTCTCTATGGTTATCAATTTGGGTTGTGACTACCGTAACCAAATTCAGTTTTGGTACAATATATAAGAACTGACCGCCATATCCCATAGCAAAATAAGTATTATAATCCTCCTCCCTCAAAACCCACCATAAATACCCATAGTCTTCATTGGAGGGATAACCCCCTGTGTTTTGAGCTTGGGTAGAAATTTTTATCCAATCAGAGGGTACAACTGATGTTTCCTCAATCTTCCCCTTCTGTAAATATAAATATCCCAGTTTTGCTACATCTCTTATTCTAATCTGTAAACCGGTACAGCCATTTTGATTTCCCTGGTTATCCACAGGCCACTGAATATCCTCTATTCCCAAAGGGGTAAAAAGATAATCCTTGGCAAACTCATAGGTACTCCTACCGGTTTCTTCTTTTAGTATTGCAGACAACAAATGCACTCCTGGATCATTATACCGATATGTTTCACCCGGATTTTCTATTATGGGTAAATTCAAAGCAAATTCTGTGGGGTCCTCCGAATTCCACCACTTGTTATACTCGCTAAAGTTATTTAACTGATACTTGATACCGGAGGTCATCGTAAGAAGATGTTCAATTGTAATATCCTTTATTCTTGGATCTGCTTCAGACAAATCATATTGAGGAAAGAAGTCAATAACTTTTTGGTCAATGCTTTGTAAATATCCCTTATCTAGGGCAATTCCAATTATTGCAGACATAAAGCTTTTGGTGATTGAGTATACCGGCTGCAACGTATCCTCGTCTGTCCCATTATAGTATTCCTCTAATACAATATGACCATCTTTTAATACCAGAATGCTGTTTATGTACGGTGCGTTATTCTCTATATGGTTTAGCATTTCCTCCAGATACCCACTATCCATACCCATATCTTCTGGGCTCGCTTCTATTAAATCACCTAATAACGTTTTTGTATCTTCTAGGGCTGTCTTCAATGGTTCTGCGTCATCAGACTCATTCCCCGGTAGTTCCTTACTCTCTGTCTTTTCATCTACACTTTCTTCTGCTTTGTTGGGATTGCCTATTGTCTGACTGTCTTTAGAACAAGCCACAAGAGCCACCATGACGATTAATAGTAGAACTATACTGATCTTATATTTCATAGCTTTTCCTCCGTTAACTATATCACCTACCGGTTACTCATATTTAGCAGTTTTTTGCTTAGTGCATATACAGTCGCCGGTACAAGTAGTAACCGAATAATATTATTAGGTTTTCATATTATCTTTTAGGTATTTTAATGTTTGGTTACACCATTCCACATTAGCTTTACACATGATTTCTCCATTCATTACCGTTGTCATTCTATAATATTTTGATTCTGTGTCCTCCTCACTCTCGATACTTTTTCTAATCTCATCAATATCCCTTAAAAATTCAACATTAAACTCTTTATATTTTTCTACATGCTGAATAATATGATCAACGGATACATGATGACCAAAAAAGAGCTTTAATTTTAGTTCCTTATCCCACTCCTTACCGGGTTCAATCGGTTGTATCAACCACTTTTTCAATTCCTCAAGACCTGCTTTCGTAATATCGTATACTTTACTCATAGGCCTTTTCCCATGCTTTTCTTCTTTGGATGTAACCAACTCCTCTTCTTCCATTTTCTTTAAAGCTGGATATATTTGCTTGTAGTCAATTTCCCACCAATAACCTACACCCTTGTCTACACTAGTTTTTATACCATACCCGGACATTGGCTCGAAACCAAGTAATCCTAAGATTGCGTAATAACTGTTATTTCTTCTTGACATTCTTTTGACCTCCTTAATCATCTATGATTAAATCAACTCAAATAATTTTATTGACATTAATATCCATGTTGTGATAGATTAACTTATATGAATTTCATATATATGTTTTTCATATATTATACTATCATGTTATTAGTTTGTAAAGGTAAAATCAGAAAGGAAAAAATTAATGAGAAAAAGACTTAACTTTTTAATACTTTTATTATTTGTACTATGTACTTTGGCTAGTTGTGGAAGCAATGCCAGAACGGATAATGAATTAGAAAAGGCAGAATCGGATCGTAGTATTTCAAAAGAAAAGGAGGAGATAGAAACAATATCAGAAAACAGTAAATCATTCGATACAGACAATCCTAACGTTACAGATACGTCTGATTTATCTGAAGCTAAAAATGAAAATGTTTTAATAATATATTACTCTTTTACAGGAACAACCCGAAAGATCACACAAACTATTCAGGAAAAGACGGGTGCAGATACTTTGGAAATTGAGCCTGATTTCAATTATTTCATAAATGACGTGGAGGATGTCGTACAAGAGCAGTTAAGAGAAGGATATCTTCCAAAACTTCTTAATACTGTTCCCGACTTAGATTCTTATGATATGATTTTTGTTGGTTCTCCTGTCTGGTGGTTTACGACTCCACCTCCCATTAAGAGTTTTTTTTCCCAATATGACTTAACTGATAAAAATATTGTACCTTTTTGTACATATAAAACACATATGGGAACCTTCTTTGAAGATTTTGAAGCTGCATGTCCTGATGCCAATCTGTTACAAAGCCAAGATTTCTCAGGCTATGTCCTGTCAGATGAAGAACAAACGATGGAAATTATTGATCAGTGGTTACAGAATTTGGGTTTTGAGGAATAAGCTAGTTCTTTCAATAACACATACTGTAAAAAGAAGAGGCAAAGGGTATATACCCATTGCCTCTTTTCGAGTGTTGATAGTAAGCAAAATAGAAATTATCCTAAATCACTTACTATACGTCAAACACCTCTGCTTTGTTAATCAATCGAACCATCCCCTTCCATACTGGATTGACCGGTCACCTATATTATCCCATAGGTTTCGTCATATGAATAGGAAGAAAATTATTATATTTGTTTTTTCTTATATACGATTTTTCTTATGCTATCTTCTCCAAGATGAAATCTTTCGGCTAATTCACGGATCGTTACATCTTGTTTAAACAAAAACCTTATTTCTCTATTTCTTCTATCAATCGATTGACGTGCACCGCTAATCTGACCCCAGCCTGCTTTACTGCTCTTTTTCGGTATATAGATTAAACCACCATCAACATAATCCTGTACTTTTTTCAGCAGATGGGCCGGCAATATATCTGTGCCATTTTTGTAATTCAATAATCATAACCTCCCCATATTTCCTGTTAACTGTTTTCATACAAAATAAGCTTTTCATTTAAGCCCACCTCCTTAATTTTTTATATATTTAATATACCATAATTATTCTTCCTGCACTAGATATCTTTTTGCCTATTATTACCTTTCTTTTTGAATACCTTTTAACAATATCCTTCTTAAAATCATATAATGTACTGTTAAAAATATAAGGAGAGTTTTTATGGATTACAATAATTATAATAGCAATTACAGAAATAATAATCGTTATAATAACTTCGATCCTAATCATATGAATCGAAATTATTATTATAATTACGATAACAATTATAATAATAATTACAACTACAATAGGAACTATAACTACGATAATAACAACGATAACTATTATAATAATCACTATAATAATGATAGTAACTACTACAATAGGAACTATAATAATACCTATGATAACAACTATAATAGCAACTACGATAATTACTACAACAATTATAACAATAATTTATACAACAACTTTAATAACTTTGATAATAACCTTTATAACAATGGTTTTTACATGCGTAATAACGGTAAAGGACAAACAAATAACAAATCCCGTAATAGCCGACAAGCAACCTCTTATATAAGAGTACTTCATGCATCACCGGGTGCACCTGCAGTGGATGTATATGCGGATGGAACTCTGCTCGTTAGTGATTTGGCCTTTAAGGAACAATCTATGTATGTAAGGGTCCCCTCCGGCAGCTACAATGTAACGGTATATCCGACTGGTCAAACTACCGATGCTGTAATTGATACTACAGTAGAAATACCTGAAAACGCTGCATTTAACGCCGTTGCTGTAGGCACTCTCCCTGATTTAAGTCTCATGACGATTCAAGAACCAAATATGCCCCCTGAAACAGATGAAGCCTGTGTTCGATTTGTTCATATTTCTCCTGATGCTCCCAATGTAGATATACGATTAGAGGATGGAACAAATGTCTTTACGGATATTGGATATAAGGAGGAAAGTGACTATGTCTGTGTTGACGAAGGAACCTATACCTTTAATGTCAATCCAGCCGGAACGGATACTACGGTATTAACTGTGCCGGATGTTTCATTGGATGCCAAGACATATTACACTATCTATGCTGTTGGTCTGGTTGATGGAACTCCGGAACTGGAAGCATTATTAATCACGGAGCCAAGAGAAGAAGATTAAATGAAAATAACTGATAATACCAAAAAACATATTTAAGGGATTCTAACGTATTTTATAAAAGAGGGGATTTTGCTTAATCTAACCTGGAATATGATAATTATCTCATACTCTCAGCAAATCCATTTTGCATTAGCCCCTCTATCATAAATTAGCATGTATAAATTTTACAAAGCAAGCATTTTATCTGATAATAAATCCGGCTATGAGTGCAATAATCACGATAATTGGTGCCGGTATTTTTCTTGTTAATAACAATACTACTGTGATGAAAGTAACCAGGATATTATCAATGCTAAATCCGCTCTTTTGCATTAAGATAACTGCAGCTACCGTAATCAAACCACCGGCTACCGCGTTGATACCTTTTAAAGATATTTTAATAGCCTTGATTTTCTTTAAATTCTCCCAGATTGGATAAATAAAATAGATTAATAATAACCCCGGTAAGAAGATACCAATTCCTCCTGCTACAGAACCTAAAACTTGAGTTAATACACTTCCTCCTCGGGCTACCATACCACCAGCATAAGCACTGAAACTAAACATCGGTCCCGGAAGACCCTGAACAAGTCCATATCCCGTAAGAAACTCCTGATTTGTCATATACCTATTCACTTGTACCAATTCACTATGCATAACCGGCACCACGACTTGTCCACCGCCAAAAACCAAATAACCATAGCGATAAAAGCTTTCAAATAGATGCAGAATTCGGTTATCCCAAATCATAATAATAACCAGACTTCCTAAAGCAAAAATAGCAAAAACAATAAAATATAACCATGGCGGATTTAACTTAACCCGATTCCATAAATTTCTCTCTTTTGATGTTATAATGCTTACTAGTCCACCTAAAATTAATACTAGAGGAAATATCCAAGGTTCACGAATAAAATATGTCGTAATTCCGCCAAACAGTAAAAGTATTATGGTAATCCTATCTGTAACTACCTTTTTCCCGATACGAAACGCAGCAACAATAATAAAGCCAACTGCCATTGGACCGATATAACGCAGACCCTCTTGGGATACATTCATATTTTCTAGGAACTGATATAAAAAAGAAAGTAATGTCATAACCGTAAGTACCGGTAGTGCCCATACTAACATCGTTAAGAATGCTAATAAGGGTCCTCCCGTTTTATATCCTATAGATACAATCGTCTGCGTACTAGTTGGACCTGGTAGAATACTGCACAAAGCTATGAGCTCAACCATCTCCTCCTCTTGCAGATATTTTTTCTTTATTACCAATTGATCCGTGAATACACCATAATGAGCCTCGGGTCCTCCATACGCACCCAAAGAACAGATAAATACGTCCTTTAGAAACGTGCTCCATCGCACCTTTTTCACGGCATTTAACTTCTTATCACCATTCATAAAAATATCCTTTCATCCATACAGCCTTTTAGATATACTTTACCCATTAATCCTCTGCTAAAATGGCTTTTATTCTGTGTATCAACAAATCGATAGCGATATCATTCATGCCACCCCTAGGTATGATGATATCTGCATACTTTTTATAGGGTTCAACAAACAATTCATGCATAGGTTTAACCGTATTCGCATATTGTGTAATTACCGATTCAAGAGTTCTTCCCCTCTCATTTACATCTCTGATAATACGTCGCATTAACCTCTCATCGGCATCCGTATCTACAAAAATCTTTATGTCCATCAGTTCTCTAAGCTCTGTATTTTCAAAAATCATAAAACCTTCCACAATAATTACCTTGGCCGGATTTACTTTTACTGTCTCGGCAAGTCTGGTATGTTCCGTATATGAATATACCGGTCGTTCAATTGCATTCAATTGTTTTAATTGCTTTATATCATTGATGAGCTTTCCGGTATCAAATGCATTGGGGTGATCATAGTTTAACTTCACCCTCTCACTAATGGGTAAATCATCATGCGGCAGATAATAAAAATCATGGCTTAATAGCTCCACACTGTCCTTATATTCCTCTTTAATTCGATTCGCTACGGTTGTCTTCCCGGAAGCAGAACCTCCCGATACTCCAATCACAATCACATTTTTCATAATAACCTCCATTCTGCCTATACACCGCAAAAGTATACATCCACGCAATATTTACATGTTGTTTTAAAATAAAATATTCCACTTTATAAAAATCCTGATTTTCTTACTTTACTTCTTGCTTCATCATATCCTTAACATTTCGTATTATATCATAAAATACTACAACAAGCCTACTATAACATTAAAATAGGGCTATTACATAACATAATGTCATAGATCATGCATGTACCACACTCTCTTTACCATTTATATTATGCAACAGCCCAATTTACCCTATTTATATCTTATTCATTATTCTCATTCCATATTTCACTTTTACTTAGAAGAATTTTCGTATCAGTCACCTGCCCCACAAAAATCTCTTTTTCTTTTAGTTTTTCATAAGGTACAATCAATGTATTCTTATCCACATATATCGTTTCTTTCGGTTCATCATCCATATATACAACACTCCAAGGCGTAAAGTTATCTCCAATAATAAAAACGGCTTCCCCTTTTTCATATACATCTGCTATTGAAGTATTAATAATACCCATTTGCATTGTTTTTTCAATATATGGGTTGATTCCCTCATATACCGTTCTATTACCGTAAAGCATATCATATTGCAATAACATCAGTTCCTCTTGATAATTCGGTTCATCACTACACCTTTGATGAAACTTTGTTAAAACTCCATTATCGTAGTTTAAGCGCTCCATGACATAGGCTGATAATTGGTATGATTCTAGGTCTCGCTTCTTATTTTCCATCGGAAAGTTACTCCATAATACATACTCTGTTTGGAATACATTATGATTCAGTAAATCTTCATTCTCGATGGATAAAGAGGGTAAATGATCCCCAAAAAATACAACAACCGTAGGCTCTGCGAAATCAGATAATTCTTCTACCAATTCTCCTATAAATTGATCGGTCTCTGCCAGTTGATTTACGAAATATTCAACTCGGTTTTTATGACTTTTGGTAAAATCAGAAACATCTACTTTATCATCTTGCTCTCCGAATTCCTCAATTCCATATGCTTCGGTCTCATTTATACTAGAGGTACTTTCTTGGTCGCTATTTTTGTTCTCATTATAAATTTTCTCTAATTGTAATCTCTTTTCGGCATCGATTCTTACGGTTATCTTTTGATCATCTTCCACCGCTGTTTCCGGATATTTCCCATGGGGTTGAACTGAAATAGTGTAGATAAAGTCTCTTTTATAGAACGCTTGAAGCGCTTTCATAATTTCAACTGTTAAAACTTTATCCTTTGCCCACCCTGAGTGATTGTATTCAATATCATTCATATATTCAATTGAATTGAAGCTGTCAAAACCAAGTTTAGGGAATACCTTATGTCTATCATAAAATATTGCTGTATTATTATGAATTACATGACTGTGGTAACCCCGTTCTGCCAGGTTATAAGGTATACTCTCGCTGGTAGTACTCTGTAATATGGTTTTATAAGGGTATTCACCGGTTCCAAAATGATCATTATTCATACCGGTAAGAACTTCAAATTCCGTATTTGCCGTTCCTGCGCCAAAGGATGGTACCGTAAGAAAACCGGAAGAATATTGTTCTTTCAGCAGAGTAAAATTTGGTACAGGGTTTTCGGAAAAACTGTAATCCAATAAAAGGTTCACATCAAAAAAAGATTCCAGCTGCACCATGATGATATTCGGTTTTCGCTGCACATTAACATTAACCTTCGGAGTAACCTCTATCTCTCCCTGCTCATTTAAATCACCGGTTTCACTATCATCCGTTATCTTATCATTCGTTACAGTATCTATATCAGAATTGTTATTTACAGGTTCCTTCTCAATCTTTTCTTTCACTTCGTGCACGTATTCTTCTGAATACTCATCCGGTTCTTTAATCCCTAAGTCAAATATACTGTTTGAAAAACAATAAGCAAAACCATAATTAGAGAATGCATCCGGTAAATTACCAAAACTATTCGATAGTGCATTTATCTTCAATGCAATACTCGATATCACAAGCATTAATATGGCCGAGATACCTATAATGAACAATGGAATTTTAAATATTACGCGGTTTTTCTTTAACTTTTTCCATAAATAAAACATAGCGGCTATGACAATAACAATCATTATAGCTATTAATATGATTTGCACAATACTAAGATAGAGTGGGATAATTCCAATCACGGACTTGAGCATAAAAAAATCCATTGAGGTTAAAGGTGTGGACCTATAACTCATAAGAATAAAATTAATTAAACCAAGGCTTAGCCACATAACACTTACTAATGTCATCATAAAAAGTCTTCTTGAAAACATCATAGTCGCTGACATTGTTACTAATACAATAAGCACATTAAAAAAGAACATAAGTGGATTTGTTATTATAAACCCAAGACCGGCAAAAATAGAGCGACGGCTAAGCATCTCTAAGATTATGATAATTAGAAAAGATACTACAATGATTGGCATTATCTTATTCTTATCCCGCTGCCCTAATTTTGTACTTATATTCGGCAATTTAGTTTTTACATACTTAAATGTATCATCTATTATTTTAAACATAAATTACTCACTTTCTCTAAATGAACATGGTTAAATAGAAGTAGTTCCTATCAATATTGAATTTAAGAACGATTATAGCACTCCCCTTTATTGCCGTCAATTAAATCAATTTGGGAAAAAACTCTTTCTATAATCAAGATATTATTATGTCCATATATTACCATTTGCACCGGAAAAAGCAAGCTTAAATTAACAATTGTAAGAATTTATTAAGAAGTCTGTTCTGATATCACTCTCCTCGTATGGCCAATTCATCTATAGAACCAAAAGTGTACCCCATTTCCTCCCATTTTGTCAGTAACTCATCTAATATTTCAGCATTTGTTTTCGATGTACTATGAAGAAGAACTATTGCTCCCGGATGTATTCTTCCTAATAGTTTTTTAAATGCTTCTTCCCTCGTAGGCTGCTTGTCGTTATACCAATCCACATAAGCCAGACTCCAGAAGAATGTCTTATATCCCAATTCTTTTGCCATTTTTAGATTGTTCTCACTATAGATTCCTTGCGGAGGTCTGTAATATTTCATCATCTTTTGACCAGTAATTTCTTCATACGCCTTCTCCAACTCCTCCAGTTCCTTACGAAATACATCCTTTGATGAAATCTTGGACATATTGGGATGATTGTATGTATGATTGACAACAAAATGCCCTTCTTCCACCATTCGCTTAACCAATTCAGGACTTGTATTTAGATAATTCCCTACAAGAAAAAAAGCTGCAGGGGCATTGTGTTTTTTTAATGCATCCAATATGGGTGTCGTATATCCGTTCTCGTAACCGGCATCAAAGGTAATGTATATTATCTTCTTATTCGTATCTCCTATATAATAAGCATCATATTGTTTTAATTCATCTACTGTGGCATTACCGGTAGGCGGCTGTCCTTCTGTAGAAAAACCCAGACCCCAGTTTTCCCCGGCCTCCTTTGCATTATCTTTCTCATAAGCGTTGGCCAGTATAGCAATACCACCGCCAAAAAAATAAGCAAGTGTAAAAATCAATACATACATTATAACTTTTTTCCATTTCAATTGTTTCATAAAATACTCCATCCAATACTAATTATTAAAATATATTTGTTGGAGTAATCCATAATTCCTGTATATCGTTGTCCATTTTATATAAATAATAATAAGATGTTATGATTAGTTCTAATGATAAATTATCCTGTAAAATAAATCATCATAGTATACCTTATCTCCTTCATATTATGATAGAAGAATACAATAAATAAGGAGTATCCTACATGCCACATTCAAATGAGATACAATTCTTTTTAGGAAGCAATACAAAACAGGGATTTGTTCCGTTATTTGATGATATCAGAGACCCTGTTAACAGTAATCGCCTGTATATACTGAAAGGAGGCCCCGGTAGCGGGAAAAGTTCACTAATGCGAAGAATTGCAAAAACCTTGGAGGAGCATAGTCATAGGATTGAGTACATACCCTGCGCCAGTGATCCACAGTCTTTAGATGCATTCATAGACTATAATATAAAGATAGCTATGGTGGACGGTACTGCCCCTCACACCCTGGACCCAAAATATCCCGGTACATATGATACAATTATTAATGTTGGAGACGCTTGGGATGCTGATACACTTACGAAAAAAAAGCATAAAATAATTGAACTATCCGATGAAATATCTGCTTGCCATTCCATGGCTACCTCCTGTATTGCATCGGCAGCTGCATTACTTGACCGAAATAAAACTATGGCAAAATGCTACATAGACTATGATTCTATTCAAGAAACCGCTTCAATGATATGTGATAAATTAAAGCCTTACACTTCTTCCGGGAAAGAACATAAAAGACTTTTAAGTGCTGTATCTGTAGGTAGAACTGTATTCTTTGAAGATACTGTGAAAGCCCTTTGTACGAAAGTATATGTAATAGAGGATGAATGGGGCGCTGCTTCTGATACACTCTTATCCGAATTGCGGGAGTTTGCTATATTAAACCAAATAGATGTTATAACCTGTTACTGCTCGGTGCATACTCCGGAGAAAATCGATCATCTGTTATTCCCTTCGGCTAAAACTGGCATAATAACATCAAACTCATTTCATCCCTCAAGCATCAAAAACTGTGTTCTAATAAATGGGCTGATGAGATCATTAAAAGAATCAGATCTTGATTCCATGACAAAACATTTGAGCATCGCACAGCAGTTAATCGAAACCGCAAGTCAACATGTATTAAGAGCAAAGGAACTTCACGATGATTTGGAAGCTTATTATATCTCGGCTATGGACTTTTCAAAAGTAGATACCATATATAAACAGATAATGAGCGAGATCAATGTCTTGTAACAATTAATCTTAACCTGGAAGTAACATGTTTGTGGCTTTCTTTGATACCAAAATGTGGGTTTTATATCTATATAATCATATTTATGGTTTGTCTATCCCATACATTAAAGGACAGACAAACCATAAATTTATCGATTATTAGTATTTACTTTTCGCTTTAACCATTTTGACATTTAATTTATTTTAGCATTAGTTTATTCCAAGTTGTATCTTTAACAACGAATATAGTTAAAAATTTTGTATCATTTAATCCTCGTAACGGCTACTCTCCATACCTCTGGTCCTTCCTCTAAATATTCCCATTCGTATTGACCCGGAAAATCATAAGGAAATTTATATTCAAATAAAGGGCGAAAATCATGATCATTAATAAGTTCCATTTTATCTCCTATACTAAGAGCAGTAAAAGTTCTTTGTACCGTTGGATACTTGTCTTGATGCGGAAATATATCACGAATATCCACAGTATCTGCAAATTCTATCATACGTAACACCTCCTTAGTTTGTAAAACTATCATTATAATAAGAACTTTTAACAAAGATTATTCAATTTATAATTGATATAATGTAGCTAGAAGTAATAGGCTGTATAAAAAAATCCATTATTTTCCCTTTAAGGTAAACAATGAATTTTAATTGATCTCAAATTGTAGTTTAAATTGCTAAAATAAAACACTATTATTCTATCTGCCACTCTTGCCCATCTGTAGAGACATCCATGATCTGTGTATGATTCGTATTAACAGGCCATTTTTCTTTAAATTGCTTAATAACAGATGGTTTCTCCCAAAAATGCATTGGAAATACATATCTTACCTTTGCCGTTTCTAAAAGACTGTTAAGCCCCATATCATAATACTCTTCCTGTCTGGGGTCCAAGGGAACAAAGGCTATGTCAATAGGAATGTCTTTTAAATAATTCATTTCCTTAAGAAACATCGCTTTCATATTATTGTTATATTGTTTGGTTTCTCCCTTCCACATCCAAAGGTTTAAATCTCCGGCATGGTATATGGTTTTTCCTTGGTAATGTAATAAGAAAGCCACCCCGCTATCTGTAGACTTTAGTGTCTTAAGCACAATTGTATTGTTATTTTTGTCATATAATTCGTATTGATTGTTTGGTTTAACAGAGAGGATACTGTCCGATCGATCCGGTGAATTAACTTCATTTAATATATCTGTTTTTTTAAGTTTTATGTCAGAGGATAAGATATAGACAATATCCTTATATTTATTACATAACTTAAAAATATCAGGATTATAATGATCTCCGTGATTATGGCTTGCAAATACAAATATCTTCTTCTCGGTATCCAGATCAGGAATGTTCCCTTTATAATAATCAAACAGCCAATAGCAGGTGTCCCACTCTATTAGAAAACCGCTATGATTAATGTAGGTTATCTTCATTCATCTACCACCTTTCTTAATTATATCTTATGGAATTTTATCGTCGCCTTTGAAATTATTCTTTACATAGGTTTCTCTTATTCCATATAACAAATGCAAATTAACTATATCTTTAGGTTAAAAACTCATCCACATTAGGATCAAAGCGGTATTACTTCAAGTACGGTTAACACAGCTTCCTTCACCTTAAATCTCACATCAAATCCGGCAAATTCAACGCCATAAATTCTCTCAGGATCATTTTGATACGAGGGTCTTGGATCACAAGCCAGAACACCCACAATTGCCTCTCTCTTATCCTCCGGAAGCAAGCCAAGTAAATGATCTGAAAATTCCACCTTTAATTTCTCGTATTTATAGGTATCGACAAATCCGGCCATTGCTCCAGGATGGCTATCGGCATAGGGAATATAGGGTTTGATATCATAGATGGGGGTATTATCCATCATGTCAGCTCCTGAAACATATAGTACCGGGCCATGATTATTATCTATCTCAATTCTATCTAATTTAACACTGGAAAGTCCGATAGGATTCGGACGAAACGGAGAGCGGGTTGCGAATACTCCCATCCGCTGATTTCCCCCAAGACGAGGGGGTTTCACCGTAGGGGACCATGTTTCACGTACATTTTCAGAAAATCCCCAAATCATCCAGATATGAGAGAAGTCCTCCAATCCGCGTAATGCATCCGGATTGCGGTATTCCGGCTCGAATACGATGACTGCTTTTAAGGCCTCAATAAGGCCGCTTTGGCGCGGTATTCCAAACTTGGATGGAAAGTCCGTACGAATTCTGGCAATGACTTTCAAAGATAAATCCATCGCTTGATCGCTTGAATGGTTCAGACGTTGTTCTCTTCTATGTTTTTTAATCTCATTATATGAAGTCATTATATATCTCCCTTCTGTTAGAATACCAATATAATCTCTTATTCGATATGTAATATGATACTGATACTTTTGAATGCTTGTCAATATTCAAGCATTACTTTTACTATTTAAATCATAAAAAATACTCTTATTCTTTTATAATAGCACTATATCGCAGTATGACCAATAAATCTTATTACAACCATGCAATCCTATGTTTATAAATTATTACGATGTTTTAACTAACCTTTAGAAACGAATAAGACTTTTATTTTCGTAAAAGCTATCATTAAATAATCAGAAAGAGGTGTTTTAATGAAACAGTTACTTTATATTACCTGCAATTCTAAACCAGAGAATATGTCAGCCAGCAAGACAGTCGGTAGAGCGTTTGTTGATTCTTTTTTGAAAAATCACAGAGATTATGAACTGAAAGAAATCGATCTTTTTGATCTGCATCTTCCCAGATTAAATTATAAGTATTATAAGGACCGAAACTCTTTAGTAGACGGAGATGACTATAATCGTTTAACACAGGATGAGAAAATTGAAGTAGACCGAATAAAAGAACTTGCGACGGAGTTTACAAAGGCAGATACTTATGTAATTGCGGCCCCTATGTGGAGCCTTATGTTTCCTGCTCCGTTAAAAGAATATCTAGATTGTATTATCCAAAAGGATATCTCAATTAAAATGGGACCGGGTGATATTGGTGGTTTATTGGATGACAAAGAAAGAAACATGGTATATATTCAGTCTTCCGGCGGAGGTATTCCCTGGTTTCTGGAAAGAAAAATGAATCATGGCGGAACCTATTTAAAAGACATCTTTAAATTTATCGGTATTAAAAATTTTTATGAAGTTTTGGTTGACAGCACCGGATTTACGAAGGAAGAATTGCACGATGCTGTAGAAAAAGGAAAACAGGACGCCAAAACGATTGCTGAAAAGATAGCTTAAAGCTATAAGAAATCAGATGCATATTATTTAAGATAGAGGGGAATAAAAAGGAATTTTACTACCTTTACTTAGCCCCCTCTATCTTTGTTAAATTCTTTTATTCTTTCACAATCTCAATGTATTTCGTTTCATTCTAACCATCCAGTATTAAATAAGGATTGTCCTTCCAGTATAACATCTTCAACGCCAAATCCCATATCGATATTTTTTACTCTCATAATATTATGTTTCTTCATTACAGTACGAATTATTTCTTGATATCAAGATTAATTTTTCCATCCTTAATCTCAACAATTCTGTCTGCTTTTTCTGCTATTCGTCTGTCATGCGTAATGATTAAAAAGGTGGTTTTGTATTCCTCATTAATATTACGAAGTAATTCATATATGGTTTCTGTTGAGTCTGAGTCCAGATTGCCGGTCGGCTCATCAGCAAGTATTATTCTAGGGTTATTGATTAAGGCTCTTGCTATAGCCGTTCTTTGTTGCTGTCCACCAGACATCTTCGTTGCCATGTTATTCTTTACTTTTTCTAATCCGACCAGATTCATAATTTCTTCTGCTTTTCTTACTATTTCTTTGGACACCTTACCGTTTTGTATACGATAAGGCATAAGTACATTTTCCAGAGCTGTGAATTCCGGCAGTAAATAATGGAACTGGAATACAAAACCAATGGTTTTGTTCCTGTAATCTGCTAACTGGTTTATAGACATCTTTTTGATATCCCTACCTTCGATATAAACATCTCCTGAGGTGGCTTTATCAAGGGTTCCGATAATATTCAGCAATGTGCTCTTACCACTACCTGATTGACCAATAATCGAATTAAAGGAACCTTCCTCAAAGGATAAATTGATATCGTAAAGAACTTGATTTTTAATTTCGGTTCCATATATTTTATTCACATTGCGTAACTCAAGAATTTTACTCATACTACACCACCTTTCTAATTGTTACGAATAATATCAATGGGGTTAAGCCTAGAGGATTTCGCAGCCGGTATCATTGCTGCAAACGCAGATGCCAGTAGCGCTATTATTCCCGATATCATAATAAAAGAATAATTGATGTATAAATCTATAACCGGTGTCCCGTCCGGATTAAGTGCAAACTTTGTAAAAGCAAAGGAAAGTCCAAGTCCCAATACAATCCCAAGTATGGCTCCAAAGAAACCTAAGATTAGACCCTCGAATAAAAATATATAGCTGGAAGAAACATTGCGGATACCCATTGCTTTTAAAATACCAATCTGTTTCGATTTCTGAATTACGGTGATTGCAAGAACACTGGCAATACCCAGTACTACCGATATCATTACAAATACTTGAATCATATAACTGGATATGCTCTGTCCCTGAAGTCCACTAAGAAGTGATTCGTTTTGCTCCTTCCAGTTTACAATCTTAATATCCTCCCGATTTATGTCTTTTTTTATATTTTCTGCTATCTCATCTGCTAAAAACACCGAATCTTCCTTTAATTGTAATTCGATTGATGAGATAACATCACCTGTAGCAAATATGTTTTGTGCCGTTTGAAGGGTTGTTATACCCCATCCTGTATTTAAGCTGGAAACTTTAAAATCAAAAAAACCTACAACTTTGAAGGAATGAACCTTTTGTTCTGCTGTGTTAATCGTTACCTCCTCCTGTAATGCCATATCATATTCCTCTTTTAAATCTATACCAAGTATGATTTCGTTATCATTCTTAGGATAGGTTCCCTCAACAATTCGGTCAAAGATATCATATATGCCGTCCGCCACGTTTAGTTCAAAGCCTCTCACCAACAAAGACTGTGAATTTTCTTTATAGTCCATTAAGGCTGCATTATCCAGTGCCACCGAAATCGCTTCCATTTCCCTATCCTCTTTACGGATGACTTCGATAAATTCCTCATAGTCTTTTGTATTAAGATTACCGTCTTGCGATGATATCGTTATCTGAGAGGATGTTCCAATGGTTTTATCTATCAATCCTTTTTGTAGTCCTTGAATTAATGAACCAATAAAGATCTGTACAGATACACCAATTGCAATACCAAGTATAATTAATAAGGTTTGACCTTTATTTGACTTTAAAAATCTTAATGCAATACGAAATCCTAATTTCATATACTCACCTCATCCTCTGTCAGTTTCAATATTTCTGTAAAAGTCTTTGCATAATAATCAGCGCCGACTGTTTTAAGCTTACTGATCTCATCATCATGGAAAGCATATCCTCCTACCATTATTTTTAATGGGTAGTTTACAACCTTTTTTATTTCATCAATCATTCTTTTCGCTGAGACCAGGTTATAATAATTACTCACACTAATTGCCACAACTTCAGGTTTGATTAACGGTATTGCATTATAAAAATCCCTATACGGTGTGGCACTTCCTACAAAAATTGCATTATATCCGCATATTGTAAAAAAGTCAGCTACCATTCTGGCACCCAAATCATGATATTCGTCAGGTGGGCACAAAACTGTAACGTTTCCTCGTTTCGGTTGATTGATTAAATCCCGTTTTTCAATTACATAAGGATAACTGCATTCTACTATGGTTCTAATAATAGCCGTTTTCACATGTTCCTTCCATATACGGATACTCTGATCCTCCATCCTGCATTTCATATTATTTAGTAAAGGGGTTAATACATTGCTGTAAAGATTAATCACATCAATTTCTTTGTCCTGAAGCTTTTTTAATACGTATTGAACTGCTTTCTCCTTATCCTCTTCTTCAAAATAAACTTCGAACTCCCGTAGTATTTGTTCCATAAATACCTCCTCTTATCCAGTTTGGCTATTATCAGTAATAAACCTAATCTTATTGACTTTTATCAATCATTTATATTAATAATAGTAATTATTATTAATATCTACCGCTATTATAATTATTTGTTCCAAAAATTACAAGCGATATTTTATTAAATAAAGTAGTTTATCTCATTCGACTATCTAACATATCCTATCTACAATACAATTAATAATTCTATTTGGTTATTTAATTCATACCGAAATACAAATGCATAAGTATAGCTTATACTACCCATAAATAGCAACCGTTTTACTAATCATAAATGTAATGCTATAATTACTTTGGTAACCTTACTAACATTAAGATATTATAGTTTAGTTGCTTCAAGCAGTACACAAGTTACAACATTTGATTTAGATAAATCTAGTGCTGCAATGAAAATATTCTAAAAGACAAAATCACATTAAAGGAGTGTATGTTATGGAAAGAATGATTGGTACTGTATCTAGAGGAGTTCGTGCTCCTATTATCCGTACAGGGGATGATATCGTTGAAATTGTTGTAAACAGTGTCCTTGATGCTACAAAAGAAGAAAATATTGATTTAAATGACAAAGATGTTATCGCTGTTACAGAAGCGGTTGTTGCAAGAGCACAAGGAAATTATGTTACAATAGACCACATCGCTTCTGACATTCATAATAAATTTGGCGAGGATACGCTTGGCGTAATTTTCCCTATCTTAAGTCGTAATAGATTTTCCATCTGTTTAAAGGGTATTGCACGCGGCGTAAAAAAGATCGTATTAATGCTTAGTTACCCCTCCGACGAGGTTGGTAACCATCTTGTTGATATAGATTTACTGGATGAAAAAGGAATAAATCCTTGGACCGATGTGTTAACGGAGGCCATGTATCGTAAACTATTCGGATATAGAAAACACACCTTTACCGGTGTAGATTATATCGAATACTATAAAGAACTGATTTCTAATGAGGGCTGTGATGTCGAGATTATTCTTGCGAATGATAGCAGAGCTATATTAAAATACACCAAGAATGTTCTTTGCTGTGATATTCATACAAGAGAACGTACTAAACGTCTCTTAAAAACCGCCGGCGCAAATAAAGTTTTAGGTCTTGATGATATTATGACTTCACCTCTTGACGGCAGTGGCTATAATGAGAATTTTGGTCTTCTTGGCAGCAACAAAGCTACTGAAAATACCGTTAAACTTTTCCCTCGCGACTGTCAACCTGTTGTGGATAAAATCAAAAAAATTATGTTTGAAAAAACCGGGAAGAACATTGAAGCAATGATTTACGGAGACGGTGCCTTTAAAGACCCTGTGGGAAAGATATGGGAGTTGGCAGATCCGGTGGTGGCGCCTGCCTATACCGATGGCTTAGAAGGACAACCGAACGAAGTGAAACTAAAATATCTAGCCGATAATAACTTCTCTGATTTAAAGGGAGAGGAATTAAAAAAAGCTATCTCCGATTTTATTAAAAATAAAGATAATGATTTAATGGGAAATATGTTATCCCAGGGTACTACCCCCCGACGTTTGACCGATCTTATCGGATCTTTATGTGATCTGACCTCTGGTAGTGGTGATAAGGGAACTCCGATCGTTTTAGTACAGGGATATTTTGATAATTATACAAAATAATTAATTTATTTCAATATGGGGCTGTCGCACTAAATGATATGCTCCCTTCTAGGTAGACAAGTGTTAAAAAGTTGTTTATCTGGAAGGGAGCATCTTTTATGTTATGAATAATTTAAACCTGTATAAGACAATATTTAATATATAAGAAAGGATGTGAGTGTATGAGTAAGCAATCAAACCAAAAATATCGAAAAGAACGAGGATTAAATCATAAGGAGCGGGCAAAAAACACGAATAGTAACAATATGAATATCACTACGAATACTTCTGCTAACAATACGAAAAACAAAGATGAATAACGGAACCACCTATAAATCAGGAAGGGCAGTAGTATAATGAAACTTTGTCCATTATGCAACTGCCCTTCCTGTATTCCTCTGAACCCCTATACTATTCTGTACTATAAATCTTTATTTCTTTTACCATAACGTAAGGGAATCGATACTCTGTTATTAAAAAATGTAATAATTGGTCCCATAAAAAACGCGGTAACAACGGTTCCTATTCCAACCGTAGCACCCAGTAAAAATCCTACTGTTGTACAAATTAGGTCAGAACCTATTCTACAATATTGAAAGCGTGCAACTTTCTTTTCAGATAAAATAAGTGCAACCGCATCATAAGTTGATACTCCCAAATCGCCTATAAAATATAATGAAGATCCAAAACATAGAATAATTAGACCTATGATTAAAAAAGTAACTCTAATTCCAATCGTAGGGTCCGGTATTCTCGTCTGAAATAACCAAGAGGAATACTCCACTACATATCCTAATAAAAATATATTAATAACCGTTCCAAGACCAATTTTATGTCGATCAATAAAAAATATAGCTACTAACATAATCAAGTTAAGAATTGCATAAAACGTACCAAAACCTATCGGTATATGCATCCAAGCACCATGGGCCAATACCTGGAAAGGATCCATTCCAAAAGCGGAGAAATTAAACATTCCCACACTAAATCCCGCTACCAGCACACCAAAAACCGTCATTATAATTCTTCGATATTTTTCTTTCATATCATTTCTCCGCCTTTTATTTTGTTATATATTAAGTCAAGTTTAATAACTTTACCATAACTTTAGTTGGTTTTCAATGTCTTTTGCTATAAAAATTAGTATATTTTCATTGGCAGTTTCAGTTTGATTTTTCTATATATACCCTATCTCACCGGCAATTATAATATATCGATATTTGATACCATATAAAAAGAGACTATTGCAAAATGAATATGTCGGGAGTCATATCCCGAAAACTCATTTTGTAACAGCCTCTTTCTATAATCAAAATTATACATATATAATCTTTGCATCTCCAAAGCTTATATTTCCATGTATGGTTACTACAGGAGTATCTGAATTGGTTCCTCTGTATTTTTCATTCATATCTCCTAAGAAAACATGTACTTCATTTATCACTTTCCACGTTTTGGGAATATAAAGCTTTGCTTCGCCAAATGACACATCTAAATAGATATCCGCCTTGCCGGAAGGAATTTTGGCATTATCAAAATACACCTTTGCTTCCCCGAAGGAACATCTAATATTAGCCCGTTCAAAATTTTCACTATTCACATATTTGATGCATTCACCAAAACTGGTAGAGCATTGAACTATATTATCATCCTGTTCATTCACAACACTGCTACCAAAATAGTCACTCTTACCGGTATGAAAGGCAAAACAATGATGATGTCTGTTGAATATCAGGGAGAGTCCTATACTAAATAGAAATGCTGTCAGCAAAGCAGGCCATGGAGTAAATTCTGTGATGTTTAGTTCCTCAGCATATATCGTACCTATGATTGCCAGAGGAAATAAAATTCCCCAAAAATTAATATGTCGAATACTGATTAATATAATTCCACTCAAAATGACCGTCAGTAAGATATCGATCATGCTTATCCCTGCCGTAAAAAATCCAAATTGATTCATAATAATAAGTACAGCAGCAAGAATTAAAAGCAGTCCCCAGAATAAATTTTGTTTCTTCATATACGATTCCTCTTTTCTTCTAATCTAAATTTTAATGATTTATAGTAATGTCTCGAGACAAATACTTGTTTGTGTGAATTTATAAACTGTATTTCACTGGAAGCAGTAAGATTTCGAGAAATTGAATAAATATGGTTTAAGTTTATAATGGTTGACTTTGAGACTCTCATGAAATTACCCGGAAGTAATTCCTCCAGCTCATATAAACGGTATGTGGTTTCGTATACATCATTCACTGTATGTGCACTAATACAGTTATCAGAGGTTTCGAAAAACAAAATACTATCCAGTGGCAGATAATATTCCACATTCCCTTTATTAAGTATCAGGTGTCTTGAACCCTTGGCAATATCCATAACCGTGTCATACACCCTTTGGATTCTCTCCTCCAATTTGCTGCAACGGATAATTACTTCATCTTCATCATTATTATTTTCGTTAATCTCGATTCTTACTTTCATTTCCTCATCTCCATAATCCCATTATAATGAATAAATGGATAATGTAAATAGCTGCGTAGTAAGTGGTTAGTTTTTTAACCTAAGTGGTAACTTTTTCATAATGACATGAAAGCCTCATCTTCAATTATAGGCTTATACCACTGATAGCCCTAAATGTTCGAAAAGGTAAGTCTTTTTCGAAATAGCAAATACTATTTTGAAAAAGACTTACCTTTCATGAATAATTAAATCCCTGGTTTCTAACATCTTTAATAGAAGATATGTTTGAGATTAATAAGAAGAGTTAATTCATAAGTAACTGTGTGATCTTGTACACACATATAAGAAACACATATAAGATGGGAATATAGAATAAAGACGAATAAACCAAGAATCATTATCTCTATCTCTAATAATAGATAATCATTTACAGATAATCCTATCAAAAGCAGTGAATATTGTTACAACTAATTATATTATATACCATTTTTTTACATTTAACATGTCGTGTTTGGAAAACATATGTATATTTTTGTCATTCGCAATGTATTATTTTCATTTTCCTACCTTAACTCCTTGTATATAAACCTTCTCTTACCAAAAGAAACTGTCAAAAAATTATGGGCTACTACAAAAGATATTTTGGAGTATGACTTAAGTATACTCAAATGTTATACATATAAGCATAGGAGATATACTTCTCTCTAACAGACAAACGGACACATTATTGATTATATCTGCCCCTAGCGAACATATTTGAACGTTAATTAGCATATATAGTCAACAATGTGCCCGTCAACAGTGTATTACGGTAAGTCATACTTCATCATTTTTATTATATAACAGTTTTATATTTACTTTTTGCCACTCCATACTCACTAAAAGAACTACTTATGTTCCTTTTGTTCCATTCATCAGTAAATATTGTATGCGAATAAGGGTATGCATACAGCAAGGATTAGAATATTTCGAATTATTTTATCCCTTTCTCCATAATATCCTTAATCATCTCTATACTTTCTGTAAGATTACTTAGAGCCATGACTGCCTGCCCCATCTTGTCATCACCTTTGACCAACTTGTTTTTCACGAATATTTTTTTAATCTCATTCCATCGTGTTTGTTCCGCGCTATTTAAACAACCAACAATTTCTTTCCACTTGAGCATATTTGCCTCAGCTCCCGTTGTCAAAGTCTGACAGTCATTCTCATAGCTTGCAACGATTATACGAAACAATTCATCGTCATTCAAAATAGAAACAATCTTTTCTGCAATCTTATTCATATTTCTATAAGATCCCTGCAGCTTAAACGGTGGTTCGTTTCTGTATTCATCGGCCTGAGCAGCTGAATATATATATTCCATGTTAACCTTAAGTACAATATCCCTTACTCTAAATAGCTTTTTAATAACACTGATATACTCACCTAGTTCATCGATTGAATACGTACCCTCAAAGTTAACGCTTTCTCTATCTGCTCCCTTCGCCATCTCAACCATTCCATATAGATCCTGTTGGCTTTTGTTGGATAGCTTGTTAAGCACAGGGTTAGAGGTTAAGCTATTTTCAATATAACTGAGCTTAAAGGCTTCTTCATTCTCTTTGAGCATATCACCAAGATTATATACATCCGCTCTGTTCGATAGCATATCCGGTATTTTAAATTTATCACCACTTTCCGTATAAGGATTGCCGGCCATAACCACAGCTACCTTCTTGCCTCTTAAATCATAGGTCTGTCCTGTTCCATTGTATACGCCATCAATCTTTCGTTGTCCGTCACATAAGGATATGAACTTTTGTAAGAACTCCGGATTACAATGCTGAATGTCATCTACATATATCATGACATTGTTACCCATCTTTAGGGCAAGATTGAGTTTTTTCAGTTCTTCTCTTGCGCCGGAATTATTGGCCTTCTCCGGATCTAGGGAGGTAACATCATACCCTAGGGAAGGGCCATTTACCTTAACTAAAATGATACCCAGACGACTGGCAACATACTCCATCAGCGTTGTTTTACCATAGCCAGGAGGTGATACGAGGAGTAACATCCCCATGAGATCGGTTCGCTTATTTTCTCCGACTACACCTATTTGTTTTGCCAGATTATCACCGATTAATGGCAAATACACCTGATCAATCAGCTTATTTCTTACAAAGGAGGAAAGTACCTTGGGTTTAAAGTCATCTAAATGAATTTCCTCTTTAAACTGCTGTATCAACTCCTTTTTTATTTTTTGAAACTCTAGAAAATCATGGACAATCACTTCACTATAATATTTTAGCTTGTGTATAAATTTAGAATAATCTAATGTATAGTTACCTTCCTTTATTACACCATGCGTTCCAACCAGTCCGTTTATCGTAGTTTTTGTTTCTATATTGATCACTCTACCTAAGCCGGAATTATTCTCAAGCAGTATAACTATTACTTCGTCCAGAAAGCCTAACAGCTCCTCTTCATCCCGTCCTTTCAAGGCATCGGCGTGATCTAATACTGCAGTGCGATACGCGTTTACCCATTCTTTGATAAGATAGAAAGCTCCTTCGATATCATTTAAGCTGTTTTTCATCGATGATGAAAACTCATCAAAAGCTTTCTTTTCTTTTAAGTATTTTATAAACCCATCATAAATATATTTCGCCTCTTTACTGACTACAAAATCCTTATCTTTCATAATCTCTTTACAAAGATACTCTGCAGATAAAGGGATAAGTTTGCTATCAAAGAAGGTAATGTTTTGATACGCTTTTATAAGCTTATCGGTAATAAAGGGAATATAGTTATCTAGATTCGGTAAAGAGTTAAAATATAACGAAACCTTAGCCAATTCTTTTAATCGAACGGATAAAAGCTCCTTCGTTTTCGCATCGGAAAGACAATTCCAGAACAATCTGGCTAGAGCCCTAACCTGACTGCCGTATATTAATAAATCAATATTATAATGTAAATCCAGTATCCCTTTTAGAAGCTTTGCACCGTCGACATCATGGACACCTTTTGTGTATCCCTCTTGGTATCTGGGCTCCATAAACCTTTGAATAAGCTCCACTAATCCTGCCTCTGTCTTAGAATATAGTATATCCAGACTTTCAAATTTCTTCTTTCTTGCCGCTTCAAAAACAGAATATGCAAGATATTCCCCTCTATAAACCTCTGTATTTTCAGATAAGAGACTCTGATCAAACACATAACGATACTTATCCAGATCCTTATACACTACCTTATCCCAGAAGTCCGTACCTGTGATATGATAATATAGTTCATTTTCTTTTTGTACGATGGATAGATCAATTGCTTTCGTATTTACCGAGAAGTGATGTTTTCCCAGTTTAATCACGTTCTCGCCGCTGATATATAATTCTTTCTTATCCTTTAACTGGCGAATGGTATCCTCTTTTAGGGTCTTTAGTTTTGAACTAATCTCATCGGCCTTTACATTATCGCCAAGATCTCTGAGGGTGGAGATAATATCTCTAACTTTCTCAGCCATGATATCAGTTGCAATATATCCGTTAATCTCTTCAACAGTTTCAAAACCCTGTATTCTATTTGCGATTCCATTCATGATACGTTCGGAGGAATCAAATAAACTAACAATACGCTTATTTAATTTATCTAAAATTGATTGTTTCTTACCCTCAAAGGTATTATATAATTCTTCTCTTTTTTCACTGAGTTTTACTACATATTCATCAAATTCAGCGAACTTTCCTTCCAGTTCTTGAATCTGAACCATAACCTTATTAAGGTATAGCTCGCATTTATCCACCGTATCCGAGACATCCAGATAATTAACTACAGCTTGACTAAGAAGTTTCATCTGCGAGTTAAACTGTATCGTCATCTCACTCTTTGCAAATTCCTCAACTCTTGATTTAACTTTTGCTTTCGCATTATTCAAGAGAGAGAATAAGGAGGAAATTTTCTCTATGATCTCAGTTGTCATGGTAGGATCTTCAATCTTAAAGTTACTAACAATATCCATAAGAAGTTCTAATTCGCCTGAGGTTTCATTCATCCTCTGCGTAAGCTCTTTCCCTTCTTTTGATTTGTTAACCTTGGATATACCCTCTTGCAGTTCAAGTACCTTATCGGAATATACTTTAAGACCATCAGGTCGGATTAAGAACTCAATACATTTTTGTGAAAATTCCTCGTTTTTTTCTCTTACTTCGGTGTCAAGTGTATCCACAATCGTAAGATCCGTATAGCTTAAATCCCTAAGGGAAGCTATTTTACCTCTTAGATTACGAATATTCGCTAATACCTTGACATAATCATTCACGGTATCAAAGGTTCCATAATCCAGTTTTTTAATGAGCTCTTCTGCTTCATTTTGTACATCGGTAATCTGCTTCTTGGTTGCGTTCTTTATTCTTATTACTTTCTCAAACTCCCCAATCGCAAACGTTGATGTCTCTTTAATGCGAATGAGTACTTCCTTTAGATGAAAAGCTTCTTCTTTATCTAACCAAAAATACGTATCAATGATAAGTTGTGCTTCTTTTACAATATCAAGATAGATGCTCTGATAGCTCTCACCCTTTTGAATGAGCTTATATACGATCATACAATCAGCCATACACTTAACGATATCCTTATTACCGATATTGAAAAGTATCGAATCACTATGACTTTCCCTTACATAGTTTTTCCCCACATAAGGTGTCTGCCATATCTGTATCATATGATTCTTTCTGGGTTCATTCTCCGGTTTAAATACAATCATTTCCCCGTTATTAAAATGGGAATAGCCGCTGCAGACAATGGGTGTATCAATTGTCTGCTCAATGATATTATAGGAATATACTAAATAAATACCGCTTTCAATATTATAAAAAATATATTGATAATCTTCACCGTTAGCGGAACTAATCATCTGATCAAATACGCAGTGATTTACCGGAACATCGAATATCTTATATTCACCGTTTTGCAGATAATAACCTTTGGGGAAAATGAGACCATGATTTCCCGGTAAAAGCATACAGGTATCTTTCACCCAATCAATTCTTACAACATTCTTTAACTTATTATTAAATATAAAATATCGATAATCATTTTCCTTATAGGGCCGAATCTTAAGGATTACGATTTCACCAAAATCAGCATAAAAGATTTCTGCATCGTCAAGGCTCTGATCCTTATCCTCTACCGCTTCCGTATAAATTCCCTTACCGGTCTTCGTATTATCCTCAACCTTAATCGTTAAATCTCCGCCGATGGTTTCTACAAATACTTTATCAAGAATTGATACATGGGGATGGGCACCACCCCGTTGATCATCCCGCGTTGCTTTCACGTAGTTAAATTCATTCTTATTCTCAAACTTAACTTCATGCTCACTTCTGCAATCCACATAGATTAGCTTATCCCCTTTTATGAGCCATTTGAACGCTTTGATATCTGTAGCTGACTTTCCCGTCTGGAAAATCATATAAAGATAGGGTTCGATTATCGTAAACTTAGCAAAGAATGTGTTCTTATAATATTTATAAAGATCCTCAAAATCCTTAATAAATTGCTCATCCTGAATGATATTCAAGGTTTCTTTATGGAAGGTATGTTCGCTATATTTATAAATTGAAAACACATCACTAAGCTCAACCTTCGACTTAAGACCAACATTGACATTGTATCCAAATAGGAAAGTATCATTTATCGGTGCCATATCCCTGGGGATACAATTATTCTCCGTTATAATTCGCTCGCTACTAAGAAGCTTCGTTTCAATGGAACCAAAGACTTCTTTTCTGGATAAATTTAACTTATCAACCCGATCCTTTAAGTCATCGCCTTGTTTTGTAAGACGGTTTTTAATTACCTCATAGGTACTGTTTTCCATATCTTTATTTTTGTTCTCTACTGCTTTATTCTCTATTTCTTTCTTCTCTCTATCCTCCAACTTTACCTACCTCATTTACGTGAAGTTTCTTAACTGCTTTGTCACTTCGAATGATATAATAGTTACTTACCCTCTATCACGGTTCCCGCCGGTAAGTTACCAACCCCTGCCTTATTTACAGTCTCTAGCAATTTACCTAACATTGTTTTATCGGAACCCTCTGCACTGTTTATCATTTTATTAACAGCTCCTGCGATTGATAGATTCTTCAAATCTTCCGAGGTTATATTAAATCGACCGATTAATTCTTGTAATTGTTTCTTAAAGTATTCCGGATCACCGGTTATGAATGTCTCTTTAATATCCGTTAGCACTTCACTGTTATTAACTAATCGATCATAGGATTTACCTTGTGCTATGGAACCGATAATCTTATCAAAGAACATGGTTTCTCCGCCAACAATATCAATTTTGGCTGATTTCAGTGCTTCTTGAATCACAGATGCTTGTGACTGCGCAATATCTTTTTGGATATTAATTGAGGCAAGCTCAATCTCTTTCTCTTTCTCCAGTTTAAGCTTGAATTCTTCATGGCCTCTGCCAACTTCGTCTAAGGCTTTCATACTGTTGGCTTTTTCCTTGATTCCTTCTGCTTCAGCCAGATATTTTTTCTTTAATACTTCCGCTTCCACGGTACCGTCTTTCTCTTTTACCTCAATCTTCGCTGTTTCTCCTTTGGCCTCTGCTAACGCTTTTGCCTCGATTACTTTAGACTCAGCGATACCACTGGTGGATTCCTCAAGAATTTTAGCATCAACAATAATTTTAATCGCCTCAGCTTCTTTTTGAGATGCTTTCAGTTTGGCATCCGCATCAATAATTGCTTTCTCTGCTAAGCTTTCCGCTGCTTGTTTGGAAGCTTCTGCTGTCTTAACCTTAATAATACGCTCTTTTTCTGCCTCTTCTTCTGCTTTTTTAAGGGCTACCGTCTTAGCACGTTCTGCCTCAGCCACCGCACGGGTATCCTTAATTCTCTCTTCTTCAACAACCGTATCTTTCTCAACTGTAACTCTTTCTCTAATAACAGCCTGAATATTTTTCCTTTCAATCTCAACTGCTTTCTCTTTTTCAATATTAGCCAATTCAATTAATTTTTCTTTCTCTGTTCTTTCCAGTAATTTTTTCCTGTCAACTCGTTCTGTCTCAACCGCATCCGTGCTTTCCTTTGCTTTCAATGCAACAATAACCTGTCTTTGTTTATTCTGTTCGGCTACTTCAACTTCTTCATCAGTTTTCACCCTTGCCAACTCAGCCTTTAATCTTTCCTCCTGAGCTATCTTTTCCGCTTCCGCTGTTTCTCTGGAGTTGATAATTGCGATTTCTCTTTTCTGCTTCGCTTCTGCTTCCGCATTCTGCTTTTCAAGCTCTAGGATAGCCTCTCTTGCAGCTACATCCTGTTGCTTTATCGTCTTTTCTTTTTCTCTTTGTATCTCATTGGCTAATACCAACTGCTTTGCAGTAAGCTCCGTAATCTTCTTAATACCCTCAGCATCTAAGATATTGTTGCTATTTAGAAGATTGATATCTGTCTGTTCAAGAAAATCAATTGCAGCATCATCTAATACATAACCATTTAAGTCTGTTCCGATGATCTGAAGAATTTCGCTTTTAAAGGTCTCTCTTTCTGTATATAGCTGAACAAAATCGAATTTTTTACCAACGGTTTTTAATGCTTCCGAAAATTTCGCATCAAAAAACTCCATTAAAGTCTTAGGGTCCGATGCCTTTTGACAACCAAGTAACTGCGCTACTTTCAGTACATCCTCCCTAGTTTGATTCACTCGCACAAAGAATGCAACCCGGATATCCGCTCTTAGATTGTCTTTACAGATGAGACCGTCTTTTCCTTCTCTGGCAATCTCCACTCTCTTAACTGAGATATCCATAACCTCATATCTATGTATGATAGGTACTACAAAAATACCCTCAAAGCTCACTTTATTACCGCTAACACCGTTTCTTATGATAACCTTACTTTGCTCCACCTTATGGTAGAAACTAGAGAACAGCGCCAGTAGTCCAATAACGATTACTACAATTACTCCTATACTAACTAACATAACCTGAACTGAATAACTCATGATAACACTCCTTCAATTTTAACAATATAATAGATATCTTTAATCGTATCTTTTCTGTAAACATATGCAACTTCATCTTTATGAAATGCTACTCCGTCAAATTCGGGCTTTACATTAATAATCAAGGTAGCCCCTTCCCCTTCTCTTTTTATCTCTGCCTGTCCCAGTCGTCCGTTTTCAACATCACACTTAAGTGTACAAAATTGCCCAATTACGATTGTTTCGATCTCTCTGTTGCTGTGAATACTACTGTTCTTTAGCATAGCCTTTAGAGGAATGCATTCGAATTTCGTAATAAATATACTTAATATCATTGTAGGTAACAGTAATATGGTATTCACTGTTCCACCGGGAGATATGGGCAAGTAATACATTAGCATAGCGATAATCCAAAAATTCAGTATTAATATGCTAAAGACAAACATAAAGGGAATTTCCCCTACCTTTAAAAAGGCTAATAGAGCATAGAACGGACCGGAGGTGTCACCTACATCAAAATCAAAGTCCAGAAAATCAAAATCTAGGACTCCAATAATTACAACAATCCAATACAAGACGACTAATATTAACAGTACGGTAGGTATCAGATTTCCTCCTGTAAAAGCATTCTTTAATAATTCTGACATAATAACCTTCCTTTCCCCCCTTCATTAGCACAAAATACTTCGTTCACTCTTCCTATATACACCTCCTTCTCATCTGTATTTTCTTTACATACTCCAAAAGGATGTATCTCAATCTTAACACCTGTAGATTAAATATAGATAAATATTATTATAATAGGATTAAAATGTAAATAAAAAGACATTAAATATTGGGTTAAGGAAATTTGACTTTTCAGCTACGATCCTATCTCATCAATTAAAAAGGGCGTCACACTATTAGTGCGACAACCCCGTGATATGTATAACTAGGCAAATAATTCTAAGGCACGTTTCATATTTTTACTTACATCAATACCAAACGGACACCGCTTAGAACAAGCTCCACAAAACAGGCAGTCTCCGGCGTTTGCTTCTAATGCAAGATATCTTGATTCAATCTCATCCGTCATTTCTTTTTCTGCCATATCCTTCAGTTTAGTTACCTCAGCAATATCAATTTTGTTGGGGCAGGGCTGGCAGTGATTACAGTACATACACTGATTCTTAAATTTATATACATCACTATTCTCCAGTTCCTTCTTATAATCCTTTTCCTCGTCAGTTGCAGTGAAATAAGCTAATGACTCATTTAATTCCTTTACATTTTTAAAACCGGGAAGTGCTATGGTGGCTTGATTTTGGTCCAGAACATAACTGATACATTGAACTGGAGTCAGGGATATTAAGCCTTGAAGTACACCGCCCTCATAATTTTTCAAAACATTACCTGCTGCAAACGGTTTCATCGCTATGATTCCTATTTCCCTGGTGATACATTCCTCATATAGCTCCTGCTTTGTGGGATAATTAGACTTTTCCTCCTCCGAACGAGCTCCGTCAATTTCTAAGTTAAATAGTTTCTCCATACCTGTATCTCTTGGCATATGATTAAACAGTGGATTTACCGGAAACATCAGAACATCAATCTTACCACTTTTTACGGCCTTAAGGGCAATCTTTGTATTGTGGGTACTAAAGCCTATAAATTTTGCTTTTCCCTCATTCTTTAACTCTAGGGCCCTCCGGTACATCTCACCCTCAAAGATAAGGTTAAAATCATTTTCCTCATCACAATTATGTAAGAATAATATATCAATATAATCAGTTTGAAGCCTTGTATAGAATTGTTGTATGAAATCTTCACAAAGCTTCATATCTCTAGTTCGAACATATTGTTTATTAATATCGATACAACCAAAATGGCCGGCAAGAATCACCTTTTCACGAATACCCTTTAAGGCTCTACCAAAATAATCTCTGGTAGAAGGAGTACCGACAAAAATATCGATATAATTTATGCCTGCATCAATTGCAGCATGAACGAGATCAACGACATCCTTTTCATCGGAGTGCCAAACATATTCACATCCTAGTGCTAATTCGCTTACCATTAGTCCGGTCTTACCTAATTTTCTGTATTTCATACTGCACCTTCCATATTTTTATATGATTTTAATTAGGATGATCCGTAATATCTCAGAACTATGAATTTGATGTATTAGTAATAATTACTATCCTTAATTGATTGTTTTCATCCATGATTAATGAGATAATTTTATCATAAATATGACGCATAGAGTACCAGTAAATTCCATGATTTATCCATAAAACTTTAGAAACATTAAAATACAGCAGATATTTTCTTTGATATACTAAAATAATAAGATAAAAGATTCAACTAAGTGACCGCCGTTTACAATTCGTTTTACTATTCAGTATTTTCGTACAATTTCTTGATAATCTTAATTACAGAGCTCGTCTACTCTTAATACCCAATGAATCTCACTGTTTGTATTTCATTATTTGGCGAGATAGAAAATGCCTCCTCATAACTAGCCTTTCCTTCGTTAGGAACAAATGCATGAATATGAAATATAGTAGCATCATCAAGTTTAATCTCTGGTGCTTCAATCCCGCTAAAGCGAACAGTACCTACATCTTCTCTATCTAAATAATAATTAAATATCTTGCCATTTATAACTGTAACAGTATCTGGAATAACTAATTGCATAGCTTGATTAAAGTTTATAAAGTTTATTTCATCAACTTCTTTTAATCCCTCAGGAAGTACTATGGTTTCGGAGTTAGGATCAAGAATTATCATAAGGACTCTAGAAGTACCCTTTTTATAGACAATATTATCTATTTGCTCAAAGTAATCATTGCCTTCTTCAAAGGTAATAGTGACCCCTGAGTTATCCCCTGTCGAATATAAACCAAAGGCTTCTCTACGAATCTCTTTTACAGAAGCAGGTACTCGAACTTTTGAAATACCGGTGCGATAGAAAGCTTTTGTTCCTATGGACATAATCTTAGGTGGTAAATTAATACTTTTTAACGATTTGTTGTTGAAAAATGCATAATCTCCAATTGTTATTAAAGAGTCCGGTAAAGTCACATCGGATAACTTTGTATCATAAAAAGAACTATTTCCTATCGCTTCAATACCCTCCGTGACTATAACCTTAGTAAGTTTAGGACATTGATAAAATGCATACTCAGGTAATTCTTTCATGTTTTCAGAAGTAGTAATCTCTGTTACATTGGAATAAGCAAAAGCATATTGTTTTATAGATGTTACCTTGGAAGGAATGGTAAATGCTCCTGATAAATCAAATGCTCGTATTAATTCAGTCCCTTCCATATTATAAAGAACACCGTTTGATATTTTGTAGTATTTATTACCTTCCTCTAATTTAAGCTTCATCTTATAAAATGCTCCTTCTCCGATGGAGCTTACATCTTTGGGTATGGTAAAGGTACCAATACATCCATCAAAAGCATAATTACCGATATTTGTAGTTCCCTGGGGTAACTTAGTACCTTTTGGTGCTAAAGCCAAAGCATAGTCACCAACGGATAACTGGTCAGCATGAATGGTTATAGAGGTCATGAGAGCGTTAGATAAGGCTCCCTCCTCCAGTGTAACTTTTTTCGCATTGATATTTAAGGTACGTTCCTTAAACATAAGACCAGATAGATTACTTATCGCGTATTTACCTATTGTAATTTCATCACTGTTAATCGTAACTTTTTGTAAATTTGTGATACCATAAAAGGAATAGTCAGCAATTCTCGTTACAGATTTCGGGATAGTTATACTACTAAATTCATTGTCTGAAAAAGATCCTATATAATAAGAATAGTATCTGCTTTCATCGGCATCCAGCCTGCTAACTTCCTTAAAATCTCCACCAATTTGAGTAACTACGTAAGTATTATTGTTATAGGTAACTTCCGAGGGTACAATAAAATCACCATTTTGCTGCGTTGTGTTAATTAATGCTACTGATTTCTGTGAGGTGGATAAAACCCGGTAGGTATGTTCCTTTACTTGAAACGAACCACCCTCTGCTACCGGTGTATTAACTTCTGTCTTTGTTTTTTCGTTAACTTGTTCTGCATTATTCTCAGTTTGTTGTGAATTATCTTCTGTCGGTGCTTTGTTATCGTCCGTCTGTTCGGCTTTATCTCCTGCTGATGAAGTGCTTTCCTCTGCCCCGGAAAGTTTTTCTATATTCTCTTGGGATTCATTTTCTTTTGGAAGGTTGTTTTCATTTTCTTGCTCCGTATTGTCATCTGTGTGTTTTTCGTCATCTTCCTTTGAGTTGCTAATCTCTTTTTGCTTGTTATTATCTTCTGCCTGAGTACTTTTTTGTCCTTCTTGTTTATCAGTAGGATTAGCCTCAGGTTGGTTATTTGATTTATATAAAAGAAAGCCTAAGCCAATCAATACGAATAGGGAAATTATTATTATAACTTGTTTCTGTTTTAATTTCATGAGAAGATCCTCCAATTTTTCATTTTAATTACACTCAATACCTATAATAAATTAGTTTTCATTATTTTACCAGTGCTAATTAGAAAAATTCACCACCTGCTTATAGTAGCTCTAGTATTTTTTTGTTAATGAATTTATAAATACTACATAATAAAAGGTAAAGGGGTTAAATTGCGTTAGCAGTTTAATCCCTTTACCTCTATATATGATATGTTATAGTTATACATCTGAACTTAATTTAGGTTGCAAACATAACTAGTATATAATTCTTTAAACTATTGTATAATTTTATTGAGAAAACCATCGTTTCAGAACTGCTTCCAAAAAGAAGAGTTAATCCTATTTCAGCATAATAACGCAGTGTCTTTGTAGGAAGGTAATCCCTTATCACTAATAAAATGCATGAGTACTATGGACAACATTGATTACAACTTTTCCCCTAGCATGGCCTTCACTAAGATACCGCATTGCTTCAGCGGTTTCATGAAGTGAATATCGTCTGTCCATGACTGGATTAATCTTACCCTCTTGCACAAGCTTGATTATAAATTCCAAATCCTCCATATTTGGTTTCGCTGCTAGGAATGTCATTTTCTTACCACCAATTGACATGAATGCTCCAAACAGCATAGTTTTAATAAGCTGAGATAATGCTCCTCCCACCACTACAAAAATACCTCTTTTTGTTAAAATATGCTTATATTCAGTAAGTGAATTTTTTCCATTTACAGCTAGCACAAGGTCATACTTTTTTCCGCCTTTGGTAAAATCCTGTTCATTATAGTTAATAACATGGTCTGCTCCGAGATCCTTTACCAGTTGTACTTTATTCTCACTGCAAACAGCTGTTACTTCAGCTCCAAAATATTTGGATAGCTGTACGGCAAAAGTACCTACGCCTCCCCCGGCACCATAAATCAAAACTCTTTTTCCCTGTTGAATATTTCCTTTACTGCGCACAGCCTGGAGAGCAGTAACCGCCGCCATTGGGACAGCAGCCGCAACTTCAAAGGAAACATCCTTCGGCTTTAATGCTAATAATCTTTCAGGTACGACAACATATTCAGCAAAACCCCCGAAGCCACAGGAAGATAAATCTCCAAATACTTCATCTCCTACTGCAAGCTTTATTACATTCTTACCCGTCGCTTCTATACAACCAGCAATATCGGAACCAAAGATTTTCCGTTTGGGTATAATCCCCATCCTCATTGAACGGTAATCAGCGGCATTTAAAGAAACTGCAAAGATTCTAACCAGGACTTCATTGTCACCAGGAATAGGCTTTTCCACTTCCCTTAATACAAGAACTTCAGGAGCTTTACTTTTATCATATACAACTGCTTTCATCTTATTACTCCCCTTTTACTTCATAATCGAATACTTCCCCAATCTTTACCCCAAATGCATCTGCTATCCGAAAAGCAAGCTCCAAAGAAGGAGAATACTTACCAGCCTCTATTGCCAATATCGTCTGCCTTGATACTCCGACTTTTTCGGCCAGCTGCTGCTGTGTCATTTCATTGGCAAAGAAACGGAACTGTCTGATGTTGTTTGTTATCAGAATCTTCTTAGCCATTTTTAATCCCCCTTCTGTAAAAGTATATCTGCGCTAATCCCTCAAGCAATGATCCTGCACTGAAGGATATGAACAGTACATTAAGAAGTACTGCGGGTGGATAGTTGAAAAGCTGTGTTACCAATGCTGTTACAAAGCCTATGCCTGCTATTATAAAACTAACTCGCATTGACTTTAACTCAATAAGCTTATCCATTTCATCAGTTACCATTTTGGCACTAATTGTTTTTTCAATTTCCTTATCATCACCACATCTGCCAGTTCTAGCTCTTTCCTGTATAGCTATTGTTATGGATAGCAGTATATGGAAAACGATTTGAATGACAATTGCTAATACTACGCCTATACCGATAAAAACCAGCATTATACCTGCCCAGGCTTTTATATCATCTGCGGCAATGACTCCAGATTGATATTTCTCAAAAGCATAGATGCCGTAAGCCACTAGTATAAATAGTCCTGTAATTATCGATACTATAGTTCTTTTTTCCTGATATGACATACTCAACACTCCTTGTGTATTAATTTATATACATATTGTAAGCTACATTTTACCATATGTCAAATATTTTTTACATGTAAACCATTTTTTTACATTGTGATCCAAAATAAAAGTATACCTAGAGGTTCAGTCTAAATGTAACATGAGATGCCACCTTGTAACCATGATGGTATATTATAAAGTGTAATAATACTAAGTTCATGCTGCGTTTTTGTACTCCTAAAAAAGGAGACAAAGTATTTTTTTGTAAAAAGTAAGCAAATATGCCAAAAGGTTATTGTTTTTTGCCAAATCATATGATTAATGCCAAATTGTTTACCCCTGGTTTATCGGAGCATCAATTTGGCACTAAATACATAAACTCTCAATTTAAGGGTGGGTAAGAAGAAATAGTTAAACCCATTGATTTTACTGGGTTTTTGCTAGTTCTTTTTGCTCAAAAGTACGACCGTCTCAACGTGCACACTATGGCCAAACTGATCTACCGCCTGCACCTTCACCAGGTCGTAATCCTTCTCACACAGATATTTCAAATCCCTCGCTAGGGTAGCCGGGTCACAGGATACATATACTACTCTTTTGGGACCCATTTCCAGAATGGTATCCAGAAGACTCTGATCGCAGCCCTTCCTTGGAGGATCTACAACGATTACATCTGCTTTGACTTTTTTCTCTTTATACATTCTGGGAAGCACCTCTTCTGCTGCCCCTACATAAAACTCTGCATTATCTATTCCATTAATTCTGGCATTGGTTTTCGCATCCTCAATAGCTTGGGGTATAATCTCTACTCCATATACCTTCTTAGCCTTCTGAGCGAGGAATAAAGATATCGTTCCAATACCGCAATATAGATCCCATACGATTTCATCCCCGTGTAAATCAGCATACTGTAGCGCCAACTCATATAGCTTCTTGGTCTGCTCCGGATTCACCTGGTAAAAAGAAAGAGGAGATATCTGATATTTGATCGGACCTATACTATCAGTTATATAAGGTTCTCCCCAAATCGGTATAACCTTATCCCCAAGAATAACATTCGTTTTTGAGGTATTAATATTCAGACAGATACTTTTCATACCCTGAATATTCTTAAGTCCCTCCACAAGTTTTTCCCTGTGGGGTAAATTATTACCGTTGATCACCAGACATACCATAATTTCGCCGGTCTGAAATCCAACCCGGGTCAGGATATGTCTTAGCAAGCCCTTATGGGTTTCCTCATCATAAGGTTCTATGTGATATTGCTCGATAAAAGTCCGCATAAACTTTAGGATATCTACATTAACCTTTGCCCCAATATAGCAATGCTGCGTATCAATAATGGAATGAGTTCTCCCGGCATAAAAGCCAATGGACAATGTTCCGTCTTTTTTCCTACCAACCGGAAACTGGGATTTATTACGATAATAATAAGGTTCCTCCATGCCACAGATTGGTTCCATAGGTATCTTTGTAAAGCCCCCAATCCGTGTAAGGCAGTTCCTAACTTTATTTTCTTTATATTCTAACTGCTTCTTATAATCCATGTGCTGCAACTGACAACCGCCACACTTATCAGCGATTGGACATCGGGGCTGTATGCGGGAGCCTGATGGTGTAATTAGTTCCACTAATCTTGCATAGCCATAGGTCTTCCCTGTCTTCATAACTTTGACTAAAGCTTTATCCCCAACAACGGTGTCTTTGATAAACAGTGTATATCCCTTATATTTACCGATACCTTCTCCGTCAGATCCAATGTCTTCAATCGTAACCTCTACCTGATCATTTTTCTTAACTGCTGCCTCCATGTTACTCACCAACCGTTCAACTTCAATTATATCTAAGCTATCTAAATATCAAATTAAATATACGAAAAGCGTGATTTTATATTACTAACTTTTTTATATTCTTATCTTCTCATATATTTACTTCTATTACTGCTCTAATTAATTACATGCTTTCCTCTGATAATCTGATTCGTCTATCCACACATATGTTAAAATAATGAGAGGAAATCCACAAATTTTATGATTATCCATTGCAAAACCTTTTCATTGTTTATTCAATCATTCTTAGGTACGATTATTTACACGCTGCAAGCTAACTGAATAACTCGTATTGTTTCAGATAATAAATTAATAGAGGATCTGCTGTTTAATATAAATCAATAAGCCATACTGCACTTAATATTTAATAAAGAATATCGTAGAGCTTACCTAATTATTCCTTACTCTTCGTACTTCGCATAATATTTGATTCAAACATTCTCTGGTATCCCATCCATTCTATCTTAGGGTCCCCGGAGCTTAACAATTCCGTCATGGTCTGCAGCTTCGCATCGGCATTATCTGCATGATGCAGCGCCATTGCCTCAATCGTTGCCGGCTTTTTCGGCGAACCATATTCCAGCTCTCCATGATGGGCAAGTATACAGTGTAACAATTCATTCGCCAGTTTTGCGGGGAATTTACCTGCTTTATTGATATAATTACTTACTTTGTTGGTACCGATAAAGATATGTCCCAGCAGCTGCCCATCGTCTGTATAGTCATTCTCGGGGAAAGAAGACAACTCCTCCATTTTACCGATATCATGAAACAATGCCGCTGTGATTAATAGATCCCTATTTATTATGGGATAGGTCGATGAAAAATACTCACAAAGCCTTACTACGCTTAAGGTATGCTCCAATAATCCCCCCATAAAGCCGTGATGTACACTCTTCGCTGCCGAATGCTTTTTAAATGCTTTAACAAATTCCGTATCGTTTATAAAGAAGTGCTCTGCCAATGCTTTTAAGTTCGGTTCCTTAATTGCTACAATTATATTTTTAATTTCACGATACATCTCTTCCACATTTTTATTGGTCGTAGGAAAATAATCCTCCGGATAATACTCACCCTCCCGACTTTTATATATTCTGCTGATATTTAATTGAAGCGCATCCTGAAAGCTTGTAACCCTCGCATCAATATGTACGAAGTCCATTGCTTCATATTGCTCTATTTCATTATTAAAATCCCATATCTTACCGTCTATCGTACCTGTCTTGTCCTGTAGTATTAAAGAGACATAGTTTTTCCCGCTCTTTCCTGTCAAAGTCTGCTTCGTCTTACACAGATATATTTCATTTCTTATGATATCTCCTTCTCGAAGATCCTGAATATATTTCATATTATACTTAACCTTTCTATCCTTTTCGGAACACATTTACTCATTTATTATACCCTACCCCTTGGGATATATAAAGCATAAAATAATTATATACGTTTCAAATAACACTTTAACAGCATCATAATAACCTTACTACCCCACCTGGTAAAGCTTTTCATAGGATGGAACATATTATTGCGTATATTACCGTTGCCTAAACACAGGGATATATCTCTAGAATAAGATAGAGCTGTTTTTTAACATAAACACAGAAATACGACTGTTTTATATACCGTTAACCTGATATTAAAACAGCCGTATTATCATTTATAAAAATATATCATTTCGTTACATTATTTATTGCTACTTATCCTTCTCCTCCAGTGTCACCTTCAGATCCAGCTCTTTCTCGGTTGTTCCAGAAGTTCTCTTTATCTTAACTATAACCTCATCTTCGGGTTGATACCCGGATATAGTATTATTAAAATAATTCATATTGGTTATGGTTTGTTCCCCTATTTGCAAGATGATGTCGCCGCTCTTTAATCCGGCTTTAAATGCAGGGGATTTTGTTTTTACTTCATTGACAAATACGCCATTTAATATATTATGATCAAGCTTAGCTGCTTCTGTCATGTCTTCCGCCAAGATACCAAAATAAATCCTTGGTTCTTGATTTGCCATCTTTGCAATAATCGGTTTAATTTTGCTGATGCCAATCACTGTATTAAGATTTTCGTTAAGTCCTTTTTTCAAAGTACGGGTAATCACACCGATAATTTCACCCTTAAAGTTAACGATAACACCGTCACTGTTACTATTATCTCTAATGCTTGTATTAAATAAATCCAGCTTATTATCCGTAATAGATGCCCAACTACCTCTGCTGGTAATGATACCGGTATCCATAGATCCCGGATATCCATTCGGATTACCAAGTGCCATGATAGGATTACCTACCGCTATTGTATAGGATTCACCCAGATTTGCCACCGTGATACTATTGAGAAATGTATCCGGTATGTCTTCCTGCTTTACAGAAATAACAGCCAGATTAATCTCCCCATCATAATCCTGAAGCACAGCATCTACAACCAATTTTTCGGTTAGCTCCATCTTAATACTGCTTGCATTCTTCACGCGGTCTAAGCTCACCAATATCAGTAATTCCTCATTTTCATCTGAAAATACAACCCCGCTGGTAGTTATCTTCTTTTCCACCGGATTTCCAAAAATATCTCTACCATTAATGATACTTGATATTGTAACCAAGGATTTTTTAGCCCGGTAAGCAATGGTACGAATATCATCGTAAATACTGATATAATCACCGCTGTCGGCATTAATTGTTTCTACAATAACAGGATTAGGATCAACTTGTTGATCCTCTTCACGCTGCAGATCAGCTTGTCCTTGTTCTGCATCCCCGTTATCTTCCTGCTTATCTTCACGGTCTTGATTATCTTCTTTTACCTCATCAGGGTAAGTTGTCGGAAAAGTAATCGGCGTTTTTACATCCTCTTCTTCATTAAAAAAGTTATACAACCTCGGTTCAGCGATACAAAAAGTAACTGCAGCAACCAAACCAAATAAAATCGCCATTACAATGGTCATTAAAAATGGTATTAGCCACTTTTTGTATTTTTTCCGTTTCTTTTGTATTACTTGTTCTTTAATAAACTCAAATTGTTTATTGTCCTTATCTGCCTCAGACATTTTATTTCTCCTTATAGAAGCTCTAAATTATCATCTAAGATCACAAAACTATAGGAATGCTTTAAGTACCGAAAAATTCTGATTAACATGTCTAAGGTTGTGTCGCATAGTTCCATATACTATATAGCTATTTGAAACCTCGTATCCCATCAATATATTGTAACCGGATAGCATGAAAAGACCTTTAAACACATAATCATATTATCAATGTAATACATAAGTCCTATTTTATCACTCAGTTATGAACATATTATGAATTATTTGTAAACAAAACCCTATTGTATAAGACTCCATTGTTACATATCTCGGTGTTTTTTTATTGCTAAGAGATACAATCCTAAAATAGGTACTAAAAAAATACTCGATATAAATATAGCAACAGATATTGATGCTTTAAGTGCAATAAATCCAATTACCGGTCCCCCAATGATTTGCCCCAGTGCATCCAACTGACCATAGGTTGATAAAACAGTTGCTCTTACTTCGGATTTTAAATTACGATTTTTCCAAGCACTGAAAATAGGATCATTTATTCTTCTAAGAATATAAAACATTAAATATGATGATAATGCCACACTAAAATTCCCTGCGAATGCGAATACAATAATCGCTGCAACCATAAATAAATTAACTCCGGTCAGTAACCAAACTTTTTGAAGTTTTCCCGTCTTCTTTAAAACTCTTTTTATATATTCTACAGACAGAATGCTTAAAATCATTGCAGTACCGTCTATAATTCCAATCCATACGACCGGTTTTAGATCCATAGACTTCCAAAATCCAATATCTGATATAAAATGTGCAGTCCATAGACGATCAAAACCTTCACTGTATAAACCATAGAGCAAGGACATAAAAAATATAATTTTGAGCAACATATTTGATTTTATGAATTTAATACCTTGTAAAAAGGTATGTTTCATCTGTCTCCAGGAATTACGTTCTTCTTGGGGAGCCGGACTAAAGTTTTCCTCTGTCATAAAACATAATAAAAAAACTGCAAGTAATAAAAATAGTGCTCCTCCTGCTATAATAGGCAGATTTACCATATAGGAACCTATAATCGTACTTATCAAAATTCCTGCAAAACTTAAAAATTGTCCAATCTGGGCCCCTCTTAGATAAAGGGTATCCAACCCCTCTTCCCCTGTTTCATCAGCAATCCATGCCTCATCTGCTCCACTGGTAAAGGTGTAACCAAGTCCCCATAAGACCTGACTTATGATAACAGCAATAAACATAGGTACAAGACCTTCCAACAAGAAAGCCAAACCCATGATTGTTGTTCCTATTATCACAGACATTTTTCTGCTTTTCATATCAGCAACAATTCCAGTCGGTATTTCAAATAAAAATGCTGACAATTCTAATACTGTCCCCACCAGCACCAATTGAAGGGGATTTAATTTTATCATATCAATATAATATACCTGATTTATTGTAAAAATTAATGTAAAAAAGAAAGCTGTAGCACCGGAATATATCAGATATACATTCGTCTGCGAAATTCTTTTGTTCATGGAAAATTCCTTTATTCTAAATTTTTATATGAAAATATGACCAATTGCATCCTTATGTATCATAATACGAATAATGAATAATAGCAATCAAAAATTTAATCTTGTCTTAAGGATAGAAACCCCCATTAATTATAATTAATTGTTTTATTTTCTTACAAGATAAGGTAAAATAGATACGTATATAATCCTACAGCATATAGTACTAACAAATTAATAGGACAATCAACATTATGAACTTATACACTATTTTGAAAGGCTTGGTTAGAATATATGAACGAAAAAGCACTAAAAACCTTAGAATATAATAAAATAATTGATAAATTAAGCGCCTTGGCAGGAACAGGTTATGGCAAGGACCTATGTAGCCGTCTGCAGCCCATAACAGATCTGGATAAAATCAAACAACTGCAAAGCCAAACCACGGATGCCCTCTCAAGAATTTTAAGAAAAGGCAGTGTATCCTTTAACGGTATCCACGACATCCGTCCCTCTATTATGAGGTTAAAGATAGGCTCCTCTCTAGGTGCTTTGGAGTTACTTCATATCAGCTCCGATCTGGATGCCACTCTTCGCCTGAAAGCGTATGGCGGTTATACCGGCAAAGAAGGAGAAGAACAGACAGAGGATTCCCTCACCGAGTATTTCGCCGGTCTGGAACCCTTAACACCTCTAAATAATGAAATCAAACGCTGTATTATCTCTGAGGAAGAGATTGCAGATGATGCCAGTCCTGCCTTAAAGAATGTGAGACGCTCCATGAAGAATACCAATGACCGCATTCACAGTGATTTGTCATCTATACTAAATTCCTCCCGAACTATGTTACAGGAGAACATCATAACTATGCGTAACGGTAGATATTGTCTTCCGGTTCGTGCTGAATTTAAAAATCAGTTCCAGGGTATGGTGCATGATCAATCCTCTACAGGATCAACTTTATTTATAGAGCCAATGGCTATTGTCAGGTTAAACAATGAGTTAAAGGAGTTATCCATCAAAGAGCAGGAAGAGATAGAGAAAGTCTTAGCCGAGCTATCCAATCTGGCCGCAGAACATGCCGAAAGCCTGGAATATGATTTTTATACCCTTACCGAATTAGACTTTATCTTTGCCAGAGCACTTTTATCAAAACAAATGAAGGGCTCTGAGCCTAGGTTTAATAAATCAGGAATCATTCATATCAAGAAAGGGCGTCATCCATTAATTGATCCTAAGAATGTAGTCCCGATTGACATTATGACCGGTAGAGATTTTAGCATGTTAATCATCACCGGTCCAAACACCGGTGGTAAGACAGTGACCTTAAAAACAGTGGGCCTTCTTACTCTGATGGGGCAAGCCGGTCTTCATATCCCTGCCTTTGATAATTCGGAATTAGCGGTTTTTGAAGAAGTTTATGCAGACATTGGGGATGAGCAGAGCATAGAACAAAGCCTCAGTACTTTTTCTTCCCATATGACCAATATTGTATCCATTCTAGAAAAAGCCGACAGCCGTTCCTTAGTACTCTTTGATGAGCTGGGCGCCGGTACGGATCCGACGGAAGGCGCTGCCCTGGCGATGTCAATTCTTTCTTCTCTTCACAAAAGAAAGATACGTACCCTGGCAACTACGCATTACAGCGAATTAAAGGTTTATGCCCTATCCACCGAAGGTGTAATGAATGCCTCCTGCGAATTTGATGTAGAGACCCTTCGACCTACCTACCGCCTATTAATCGGTATTCCCGGTAAGAGTAATGCTTTTGCCATATCCTCTAAACTGGGGCTTCCCGATTATATCATAGAAGATGCAAAAGAGCGCATTGGTAAACAGGACCGAAGCTTTGAGGACTTAATCAGCGACTTAGAGGAAAGCCGGATTACAATTGAGAAAGAGCAGGAAGAAATCACAAGATATAAGGAAGAGATAGAGAAGTTAAAGAAAAACTTAGCCAAAAAGAACGAAACCTTAGATACCAATCGGGACCGAATTCTCAAAGAGGCCAAAGAAGAGGCCGCCAAAGTTCTTCAGGAGGCAAAAGCATTTGCAGATGAAAGTATCAAAAAATATAACAAGTGGCTTTTGGAAGGCGGTAATATTAAGGATATGGAATCTGAGCGTAACTCCCTTAGAGAAAAAATCAGTAACAGCGACACTTCCCTTCAAAAGCCTAAAAAACAAGGAAAGAAAGTGGCTTCTAAGGATCTTCGAATTGGGGATACGGTTCATGTAATCAGCCTTGGTTTAAAAGGAACCGTCAGTACCCTTCCCAATGCCAAAGGAGATCTCTTTGTTCAGATGGGAATCCTACGATCTCAGGTTAATATTAAAGATTTAGAACTGGTGGATGAGGAAGTAATCAAGGCTCCAAACTTTAACAAGACTCAGAGCGGTAAAATCAAGATGTCTAAATCCGCATCCATTCATCCCGATATCAACCTAATCGGTAAAACCGTAAGTGAAGCGATCGCGGAGCTAGACAAGTATCTGGACGATGCTTATCTGGCACATCTTCCTCAGGTAACCGTAATTCATGGCCGGGGAACCGGGGCGTTAAAGAACGCCGTGCATGCCCACCTTAAGAAACTAAAATACGTAAAATCCTATCGTGTTGGCGGTTTCGGCGAAGGTGATCACGGTGTAACTATCGTAGAATTTAAGTAAATAAAATGTACATTCGAAAGGAGACTACCATGATTGCAAAACAAAAAGTTTTGATTGTGGATGATGATGTAAATATCGCTGAGCTAATATCTCTCTACTTGACGAAAGAGTGTTTTGATACCTTTATTGTTCATGATGGGGAGGCTGCAATCCGGGAGTTTCGCTCCTACCAACCAAACCTGGTGCTTTTAGATCTTATGCTTCCAGGAATTGACGGATATGAAGTATGTAGGGAGATTCGCAAGACCTCCACCGTCCCTATTATTATGTTATCTGCGAAGGGAGAAATCTTTGATAAGGTCCTAGGACTTGAACTGGGAGCAGATGACTATATTATTAAACCATTTGATTCTAAGGAGCTGGTGGCCCGCGTTCGCGCTGTTCTCAGAAGGTTTCATCCTACGAATGAAACCCAGGAAGAAGCTCCCAAGCAAACCGGTGAATATGTTAATTATCCTGATTTGTTAATTAATCTTAGCAATTATTCTGTTCAATATTATGGGGAAGAGATAGAAATGCCGCCAAAAGAGCTGGAACTATTATATTTTCTTGCCTCCAATCCCAATCAGGTATTTACAAGAGAACAGCTTCTCGATCATATCTGGGGTTATGAATACTATGGTGATACCAGAACGGTTGATGTTCATATCAAGAGGCTTAGAGAAAAGATTAAAGATCATAAAGACTGGAGCCTTTCCACGGTATGGGGTATCGGGTATAAGTTTGAAGCCAAAACCTCCAGAAGATAAAAGATGCACATAATTGGTAAACACAACCTATAATAAAAATCTTAACCTATGAAAGGACGGTGCATACCATGAAAAAAACCTTGTGGTCAAGGCTTATTCTCTGCTATTTAATTTCAGTTGTATTAGTTTTTGTACTTCTGAATACATATGGTATGAATCTCCTTGAAAAAGAACTCCAAAGGGACAAGGAAACACAATTATATAAGCAGGCGAACCTGATATCCAATGAATATATGGGTAACTTTTATGATGATACTACGATTAATCTACATGAGCAGTTAAAATCCATTGATACATACCTTGATATACGGGTATGGATTGTTAATGCAGCCGGTGACATCATTGTCGACTCTGCTTATAAAAACCCTCCACAGTTCAATCTAACTGAATATGATCCATCCTTTTTAGACAAGTCTACCTCTGAAAATATTATAATCAGAGGTGTTATTAACGAACCCATGTTAAGCTATACGAAGACCGTAACGTATGACTATCGCATCATGGGATATATTGTTCTTTTCACGCCCCATAGTGAAATCCGTAATAATGCCTTATTATATATTGATGTAATCAACATCTGTTTCCTGATTTTCTTTCCTTTATTATTACTGATATTCCTATACATCTATTATATCACTGCAAGCCCGATGAAAAGGCTGATTAAGGCTTCTATGGAATATAGTGCCGGTAATTTTAACTACAACTTGATCGTCAAGGGCTTAAGTGAATATCAGGAGCTTGGACATGCAGTCGCTTATATGGCAGGGGAGCTAAATAAACTGGATGATTATCAGAAGAAATTTGTAGCTAACATCTCCCATGATTTTCGTTCACCGCTTACTTCAATTAAGGGGTTTGCCGAAGCTATCTTAGATGGTACTATCCCCTATGAGATGCAGGATAAATACCTTAATATCATATTATTTGAGACTGAGCGGCTTAATAAGCTTACCTCCAGCCTTCTGGAGCTTAACAGCTTTGAAAACCATGGTGCTTTTCTTGATATTATCTCCTTTGACATTAACCATATTATCAAGAAGACCTCCGAAAGCTTTGAAGGAGTCTGCCGAGACAAGAAAATTACCTTAAACTTGGTTTTCTCCTCTAAGGAAACCTATGTAGATGCCGATATGAGTAAAATCCAACAGGTGCTTTATAATTTGATCGACAATGCCATTAAATTCAGTCATAACAATTCTAAAATCAAGGTTTCAACAGAAGAAAAGGGGGACAAGGTATTTATCTCCGTGAAAGATTATGGAATTGGAATACCGAAGGACTCTATTAAAAAGATATGGGATCGTTTCTATAAAACCGACGCATCCAGAGGTAAAGATAAAAAGGGTACCGGACTTGGTCTGTCCATAGCTAAGGAGATAATCCAGTCCCACAATGAAAACATTAACGTAATTTCAACCGAAGGGGTTGGAACCGAGTTTATCTTTTCATTAAAAAAATCTCCTGAGTAATCTATTGATAATAATATAATGTTCCTATCGTAAAATCACAGAAGCTTTGCTCGACTGTAAACCGTAAACTTCTGTGATTTTGTACATATATTATAGGTATATATTTGTATCCCTTACGCCTCATCCCAGCTATGGTGATGCAGCTTACCCTCCAGCTTCATGCCTTCAAAGTTATTTTGTCTCAAAGCCTCATAAAGCACAATGGCGACTGAATTTCCAAGGTTTAGGGAACGGATATCTCCTACCATGGGAATACGGATTGTATTCTCCTTATTCGCCAGAAGAAGCTCTTCCGGTATACCCGCGCTCTCTTTCCCAAACATAATGTAGCAATCCGGTTCGTATTCCACATGGGTATAAGTTTTTTGTGCCTTGGTCGTTGCCATGTAGATTTTAGCCCCTGGATTTTTGTCCAAAAAATCCTGATAGTTATCATATACCGTTACATCAAGGTCCTTCCAGTAATCCAAACCGGCACGCTTGATTTCCTTTTCAGTTAATCGAAATCCCATTGGCTCTATTAGATGTAATCTGGTTCCTGTTGCTACACAGGTCCTGCCAATGTTACCTGTATTCGCAGGTATTTCGGGCTCTAATAATACAATATTCATTACAAAAACCTCTTTCCTTTTATTCTTCTCACACTATTTTGGACGTCAAAGCCTTTCTTTAAACTTAGATTCGTCAATTTTACTTACTCTTTTTTATACAGAGTGATGCAAACATAGTTTAGTGAGCAACTGTTATGTACCACTACGTACTTCATCCAAGCGAGAGCGTGCCCGGAATAAACTATGTTTGTATCACGAATTCAATAGCTAAAATTGTGCAAATTTACGTATATTATTTTACTTCTGGGCTTTTGGCATACTAATCCTTATAAAGAAAAAAGGTGAATTAATCACCTTTTATTGCTACATTTATTTCTATTTTTTTGTTATCATCATACTCTAAAGGAATACAGATATTTTTTGCATAGTTATTGCTAAAAGACATTGTTCCGCTTCCTACTGTCGGCGGTGTTATATCTATTTCAATTCCTTTGGTAGAAAACACCGTGGCCGTATTACCAAGTATCATATTTCCCAATTCACATATAGCACTTCTTGCCAATTCATCCAGTTGAGTAACCGGCATCATTATCATTTTAGAAGCGATATCACAGGCAATATCATGTTCAAAGGCTATCATTACTTGCCCTTTCATCTCGCCGGTAAAGCCAATTAATATCACTAACGTATTATCTAAAAAAACAGGATCCTTTACATGTGGTTTTCCTAATTTGGCATCAACAAAGCACATTTCCTTTAGTATTTTTGTCGAAGCCATCAAGAACGGATTAATGTGGTCTGCATTCAATGTGGCCATTTAAGTTACCTCCTATGTATCCTATAAGCATTCTATCACAGGTAGTCCCTATATTTCAAGTAAAAGCTACTTAAAATGTACTTTTACACCAAAATAGATTAGCGTTTATCAACGGTCTTTATACCTTTTCACAAATCGTTCAATACGCTCAATTGCTATCTTAAGGTTCTCGATAGAATATGCATAAGAAATTCTTAAATAACCTTCACCACAATCTCCAAAAGCAGTTCCCGGTACTACAGCCACTTTCTCTTCCTCAAGTAATTTTGTTGCAAATTCTTCGGAGGTCATTCCCAGTGATTTAATACATGGGAATACATAAAAAGCACCAAACGGTTCAAAACACTCAATTCCCATACTACGAAATGCATGAACTAAGTATCTTCTGCGTTTATCATAAGCATCCTTCATCATTTCAACATCGGCATCACCGTTCTTTAAAGCTTCTACACCGGCATACTGACTGGTTGTAGGAGCACACATAATAGCAAACTGATGTATCTTCGTCATCTGTTCAATAATCAAAGCCGGGCCCACCGCATAGCCAAGTCTCCAGCCTGTCATAGCATATGATTTAGAGAATCCGTTAATTACAATGGTACGATCCCTAAGTCCCGGTAAGGATGAAATAGAAACATGTTTTCTGCCATAGGTCAGTTCTGAATATATCTCATCTGATATAACATAAAGATCTTTTTCAACAATAACGTCTGCGATCTGTTTTAAATCATCATAATCCATTGTAGCACCGGTTGGATTATTCGGGTATGCAAGAATGATAACTTTGGTCTTATCGGTAATTGCATCTAAAAGCTGATCCTTGGTAAGTTTAAATTCATTTTCTCCCTTTAATTCGATAACAACCGGTACACCACCGGCTAGAATAGTACATGGGTGGTAGGATACATAACAAGGCTGAGGTATTAATACTTCATCACCCGGCTCCAGCATGGCACGAAGAGCAATATCAATAGCCTCACTTCCTCCTACGGTTACTAATGTTTCTTTGTCCGGTTGATATTCTAAACCAAATCTTCTTTTTAAATATTTGCAGATTTCAACTTTTAGATCCTTTAAACCTGCGTTAGAGGTATAGAAGGTTCTTCCCTTCTCTAAGGAATAGATCCCCTCTTCTCTAATATGCCAGGGTGTATCAAAATCAGGTTCTCCTACACCAAGGGATATTGCATCCTTCATTTCACTGACAATGTCAAAAAATTTTCGAATACCTGAGGGTTGTATACTAACTACTTTTTTTGATAATGGGTTTCTCAAGGGGTAATCAACATCCTTTCATCATGTTTGATTTGAACGAGTGGCAGACCGTGCTCTTTGTATTTTTTTAATACAAAATGAGTGGCCGTACTAAGAACGGCATCCATTGGTGCCAGTTTTTCAGACACAAAACTCGCAACTTCTCTCATGGTTTTCCCTTCAATCAAAACCGTAAGATCAAATCCGCCCGACATCAGATATACAGATTGCACTTCTGCAAACTGATAAATTCTTTCAGCAATCTTATCAAAACCCAGTCCCCGTTGTGGAGTTACTTTTACTTCAATTAAAGCTGTTACTCTCTCACACTCCACCTTATCCCAATTAATCAGGGTCGGGTAACCACATATGATATGCTCTTTTTCCATCTCACTGATAATTGATTTAATTTCATCCTCTGTAGAACCTAACATGATTGCTAAATCTGCTGCCGTCAGTTTACTGTTTTTATCAATAGCTGCCAAGATCTTTTCTCTCATCCACAATCCCTCTCTTTTCTATCCAATTTTAAAGTAAATTCTGAGACTGCCATTTATTCAGCCGGAAACAAAATTTACTATAACTAATAATATGACAATACTATTCTTATGTGAGCTTTTCAAATTAATCTATAACTGTCTAAAAACAAAGCAACATGTAAATACAATTCCTTATTATCTAGGGATTTTATACTACTTTATAAAGCTCATCACCTTTAGGAGGCTCCAGGTAACGTTTTTCATCACCATTCATCACAATTCGTTCATTTCCCTGCGTAATATGTCCAATCACAGCTGCAGGTATGCCTTCCGCTTTTAAACTATCTACCAACCTGTTAGCTTTATCCGTAACGATAAGCATGCATCCGCTGGAAATCAACATATATGGATTTATATCATAGAACTCACAGATTTCTACCGTTTCCTGCTTTAGAAGAATTTTTGTTAAATCCACTTCCATACCTACCTTAGAGGCAGCGCCCATTTCCCATAATGCTCCGAAGACACCTCCTTCGGTTACATCATGCATTGATGTCACTCCAACCTCTCTCGCTATTACCGACTCACGAACGACAGATATATGATCAAGCATTCGCTTAGCTCCCTCAAGAAATCCGGCTGTATATTTCGATAGCAATTCCTGCTCTTTCTCAGCCGCTATAATTGCAGTTCCTTCCAGTCCTGCCCATTTAGTCATGACTATTTCATGGCCGGGTATCGCACCAGAAGTTTTTATGATTTCTGACCGTTTCATTTTACCTACACCGGTCACTGTGATAATTGGTTGATTAACGGCTTTTGTAACCTCCGTATGGCCGCCGATAACTTCAATATCCAATGTTTCGCATACAGCTTCTATATCTTTCATTATTGTCTTTAATTCTTGTTCCTGTGTTTGCTCCGGCAATAGAATAGAAAGCATAATTCCAATTATTTGTGCTCCCTCCGAGGCAATATCATTGGCTGTGATATGGACGGCAAAGGTTCCTATGTCCTTTATGGTTCCTGTAATCGGGTCCGTAGACATAACAATAACCTCATCCTCTGCTATAGCGAGAACACTGCAATCTTCGCCAACAGAAGGGCCTACAAGAACTTCATTTCGCCGATGCTTTATTTGGTTTAATACAGACCTTTTAAGGACTGTTTCGGGTATTTTACCAAGGTTCATTTTATTCTCCAACTATTCATTACTGTCCGTAATATATCTGCCATCATGATCCTATTCCATTAATGTAATGGATTTGATCTCTAAATATCTAGCAGTATACCATTGTAATTTTTTCTTTCGCACGTCTATATTTTATAAAGGTAAAACATACTTGTTAAATTAATTCTTACTATTCCGGATCTTCCATATCCCATGTAGAATCCCAATAAATATCACTCTGCAAATGACCATTCGGATTCGTCTTATTCTCCGGTATAACCGATTGACTTTCTACCTCTTCATTCGCTTCACTTTCATCCACCTGATTTTGCTCCGGTTCCTGCTCTTCTTCCTGATCCTGGTCCTCATCTTCCTTTGGTTCCTGATCTTCTGATGGATCGTTATCCTCCGGATTATTAGCTTCCTCCGAATCATCGGGCTTCTCAGGTTCTTCTTCCACTACCTTAGTTCCTACTGTCACGTACCTCGGAGCAGCTGCATAATTGCTTTTATTAATCAGGGTTCTGCTTACTTCTACATCATTTTCATATACTACTTTATATAATTCTGACTTATAACCGGTATGGGCAGATTGGGTAACCTTTCGATAGGTTGTAGGCTGTGTAGGATCTTCTGTAATAACATCAGCCGGAGGCGGTGTTTCTGATAAAACAACCGTTACATATTCTACCCTTCTGTTCTTCGTATCTCTTGTTTCTTCACCCCAGATATTAAATGTAATTCTTCTGCCTTTGGTATATGCTTCTATTACAATGGGAACATCCGTATTGTTTTTGAATTTAAAATCCTTGTAAGTTCCTGCTATCGCCGCATCTCTTGCTAAATCAACATAGCTGATCGTCATGGAATGAGGTTGTCTCTCTACAATCTCCAGTTCAGCATTTAATACCGCATTATAAAGGGTCGTTGTCACCTGACAGGCACCACCACCGACACTGTCGATTACCCTACCTTGCAGATAAGCACCCGCGACATAATATCCGTTCTCCACGGTAAAAGGAGTCAGATATTTATAACTGGAGAACACCTCCCCCGGATATATAACCGCATTGTTGATTAATCTGGCTCCATTGGCCAGATTAGCAGCTCTTCCTTCTGCCGAATCCGCATATTCCGTAGTAAAAGTTCCTAACAATGTATTACATCTTTCCACTACTTCCCTTGTAAATATAGGCATATCATCTTCCATAGCTGCTTCAACAACAATATCTTTGCGATTCCAATTATTCAAGATACTATTGGTAATAATCCCTGTTGTTTCTTCTATATCTACCTTTTTTCCTACGATATGATCCGTATAAACAAACTCTTTATTCTTCCTTGCTATGGTTGCATTCACCGGTTCAATATTATAAGTACTAACCTGTGTAACAATAATATCTCTTAGCTTACTTTCATTCAGTGTAAATGATAAAGGGTATACGATATTTCCCTGTTCGATATCCTTTAAGTCCTTATATCTTTTAATCAAATTACCGGATTTCCCTAGTGATAATGCATTATCTATATTATCATTTTCCTGGACTGTATAGCCTAAATCGCCTAAGGTAGTCGTGACCATTCCCTCACCGACTAATATAGCAATCCCTCTACTTTGTAAGCTCTCTACAAAATCATCTATAGCTGCCTCTGCTTCCCCTCTTGTCATCCCACTTACATCCACTTCATCTATGAAAACACCCTTGGGAATTATATTATTTTCTTCAGCAGTTGCAAAGAGTCTATCTCCCGGCAATAAAAAGGAAAGCGATAAAAATATCGCGGATAGTATAAATCTTCTCCTGCTCATTCTTCATCCTCCTTAAACTTGCTAACCTTAGCTGTTTTTTATTTAAGCTATTGTCTTCCATTAATTTCTTCCTATTGTAACATATGAATCAGATTATTCAAGATAATCTTTGGCAGATTGACATTTCAGCATTCATTATGTATATTTAATTAGAATAAATTAAATATACCTATAACACTTGGTATGATCATTGCCAGGATAACCATAACGATTATTACAGTTGAAATCATTTTCTTGGTTTTTCTGTTATGAAAATTCATCATTTCACCTCTTTCCATTGGTATTAAGAAAGGTTGTAATATATGCAAATACCTGTTTTGTTTAGTATTGTTATCATATTTGTAGTCTGGCTACAAGTAGAAATCCGAAAATCAAATAAACAATCCAAAAAAACCTCAGATCATTTTTGGCATATAGAAAACAGTGCGAACGCTACCAGAAAAGTAGATATATCCTTTTTAAATTATATCAAAATTCCGATAGAGCAATTACCTATGTCAGATAAAGCAGATGCAACTCTTAATTCCTATCGTGATTTAATTCTAAGTCTTAACGAAAAGAAAATTTTAAATCTGACCGGAATTACGAATACAGAGCTTAAATTAAAATATGGCGCTGCCAATATTACTCTTCTTTCGGAAGCGGACAATAATTATACCACTCTTGTAAGTATTCTCCATAGATGGGGCGATCGATTATATACCTTAGGTTATCGATCTGACGCCGTTAATGTATTAGAATATGCGGTTACCTGCTCTACCGATGTTCGTAAAACTTATCAACTCTTAAAAAAGATTTATATGGAAGAAAATACCCCTGAAAAAATTGACTTTCTGATTGAAAGACTTAGAAAGACCAATATTTACAATAAAGATGCCATCCTTCATGAGTTAACTCATGTTAGGATTTCTGAATAATTATTATACCAATGAATGTTATATCCTATACTATCAAGTGTATTTTTCTGACGATTGGAATTAAAACCTATTCTATGATATTTTACGAAAACCTTCAAGGGCTTTTTTCTTTTTTAAGTAACTTTCAAACGCTAATACTACTTCTGATGATTTATATAATATTTACAGTACTCTCTCAAAAAACATTCTGTACATTTTGGACTTCTGGCTGTACAGATACTTCTTCCAAAGGTAATCACTTGGATATTATATAATATCCATTGTTCTCTTGGCAATTTATACATTAGTTCAAATTCAATTTTAACCGGATCCTCTTCCTTGGTAAGTCCAAGTCTTTGTGAGATTCTTTTCACATGGGTATCAACCACAATACTGGGTTCCTTATAGATGTTTCCCCTAATTACATTGGCTGTTTTCCTTCCTACCCCCGCCAGACTGACCAGCTCATTAATATCCTTTGGTACTTCACCATTGTATTCATATAATAATCGTTTCGCACATTCGATGATGTTTTTCGCCTTATTCTTAAAAAAACCTGTTGAATGAATATCTCGTTCCAATTCCAGTTGATCCGCTTGGGCGAAATCCTCAATACTTTTATATTTCTGAAACAAATCCTTCGTTACAATGTTTACCCGTTCATCGGTACATTGTGCACTTAATATGGTAGCAAACAAAAGCTGCCAAGGTGTTTCGTAATTGAGAAAGCAACGGTACTCTAGTCCATATTCCCGATTAAACGCCTGTAATATCTTATCTATTCTTTCTTGTTCCTTTTTGGAAACTTTTCTTTTTTTCACTTATTTCACCTTTCTAATATCTAATAAATAACTACTATCAGATTATAAAACAACTGACACCGCTTATAATCTATAAATCAGTAACCATACCTATATTCACTTGACCTTTGAATATCCTCCGTATATTACTTTTATTTTTCTATTACGGTAATCTTAGCGCCATAGCTGAGAGGGTCTCTTAAGCTGTAATCAAATAATATCGTGGTATCCTTTTGTATTGCCTTTCCCTCATATGCAGAAGTAATCACATCATAAGCAAACTGTTCAACCCGAATGTTTTTTCGATCTAAGCCCTGTGCTTCACAGATAGCTCGTATCTCTTGATACGATAGTAATGGACTGGATACAAACTTTGGCCTGCTTTTTATATTTTCTCTTAGACACAAATCCAACAATAAAATCTCGGAAAATACAGCTAGTGTGGTCTTATTCTTTATACTCAATTGTAACATTTTCTCTGATAAAAAATCCAGAAGAATTTCATATCGACGTAGTTTGGTGTGCGCAACTTCATCCAGCTTATTATCTGTGTAATAACCGGAAAGCTCACTATACAGATCAAAGGGTGTTTGAAAGAAATGCTCCAGATATTTTATGGAATACTTAAATTGTCCGCTATTATAGTAAGCTTCTACCATCTCACAAACTCCCTTAAGCTTTAATAGCTCGGAAAAACTAAGGTGATTTGTAAAAAGTACCTCATAAGGGGCTTTTTCCTGATATACGATACCATATTGCTCACTTTCCACATCTATAAGAGAACCGTTTAATACCTTTAAAAATCCTAACTGTAGTTGATCCGGCTCTTGAAGGTAAACATCATTAAAGGAGGTTTTAAAAGAATCATATCCCTCGAAAGGTAGGCCTGCAATCAGATCCAGATGTTGATGGATATTTTTAGCCTTACGAATCAGCTCTACATTATGGAACAATTTTTCCAGATTCATATTTCTTTGAATAGCCTTAATTGTATCAGGATTCGTTGTCTGAACCCCTATTTCAAACTGGACTTGTCCCGGCCTTAAAGTAGCAAGCAGCTTAAGCTCTTCTTGACTTAATAAATCCGCTGATATCTCAAAATGAAAATTCGTTATGCCATTATCATTGTCTTTGATAAATTGCCAAATATCCATGGCATGTTTTTTGTTACAATTAAAGGTGCGATCCACGAATTTAATCTGAGGAACCCCATAATCCAAAAATACTTTTAACTCTTTTTTTACCAATTCTATACTTCTTAGGCGTATTCCTTTCTCTATGGAAGATAGACAATAACTGCAGGAAAAAGGACATCCTCTACTGCTTTCATAGTATATAATTTTGTTTTTAAATACTTCCATGTCCTCGTAAGGAAAAGGGATACTATCCAATGAAAGCTGTTTTCTGGGCCCTGAGACATGAAATTTTTCACTTTCTTTGTTTATATCATTAGAAACAAGATTTTCCCGATAAACTATCCCACATATTTTGCTTAAGTCTTTACCGTGCTCTAAGTAATACTCAGAAAGCTCCAGAAAAGTTTGTTCTCCCTCACCAACTACAATTCCATATAATTGAGGATTTTTTTTCAGATATTCAATGGGATTATAACTTACTTCTGGGCCCCCAAGCCATATTTTCACATCAGGAAGTATCTTATTTAACTCCTTTGAAACCCGAAGCACGATATCTATATTCCAGATATAACAGGAGAATGCTACGACATCCGCCTTTTCTAGATAAATTTTTTTCATTATATCTTCCATTTGATTATTTATTGTATATTCCACTATGCCTATATTATCTCTATACTTACTTGCAAAAGTCCGTAGACTGTAAACAGCAAGATTCGAATGAATATATTTAGCATTAATTGCCACTAGTAAAATCTTCATTTTTATACCTTTCCAATACAACAATAACGTATATAATAATACATTTATAAATATATATTTAATTATTTTACCACAGATTAACCACTTCAACCATATGTATTTTTTACTTGATTTAGCTATTGCTTTTATACTTAAAGAAATAACTTTTCACTTAACGCGGATAATAGACTTATGATGATTCATAAATCTATTGTCTGTCATATGGACACGAGGCATTTTTGGGTGTATACCTCTTTGAAGGATTAGTCGTTTATGAAAATACGACTAACACTAAAGCATTAAAAAGTACGTATTTAGCATTGATACCATTTGAGAAAAACTGGACAGACCGAACGCCTTATGATATAGTTGGTTCTGAAACTTGATATTTTAGGAGGCTATTATGTTAACATTTGAAAAAATTAATGCTGATAATCTTTTGAAAACAGCAGAATTTTTTAAGTATAAAATAAGCAGAACCAGTGATTACACCATTGGTGCTATGTATATGTGGCGTGATTTTTATAATACTAGTTATGCAATTTATGATAATATGCTTTTGTTTAAAGTTAAATTCTTAAACCGAACATCCTTTACCATTCCGGTTGGAACCGGTTCTCTTGATAAGGCAATGGATGCATTAAAAGAATATTGTCGTGCACAGGAAATCCCATTATGGTTTTGCACCGTCCCAAAAGAAGGCCTTCCTATTTTGGTGGATGGATATAAAGGAACTATACCAGGTACCCCTAGCCGGGACTGGTCTGATTATTTATACCACTATGAAGATCTTTCCACCTTAGCCGGTCGAAGATATAGCGGACAGAGAAATCACATTAATAAGTTTAAAAAATTGTTTCCCGATTATCAATATCATGTAATAACAGAAGATAATGTCCATCGGGTGATTAACTTCTTAATGGAATATCAGGTTAACTTTGCAAAAGGGAGTGCTCTGGCACAGGAGGAGCTTTCCAGATCCTTAGAGCTGATGCCTTATCTTAAGATGTTTCGTCTACCGGGAGGTTTTATTGAAGTAGACGGTAAAATCGTTGCTATGGCGGTAGGGGAGATTGTAAATGATACATTATACTGTCATATTGAAAAAGCAGACCGAGAATATCCCGGTTCTTATCAGATGATTGTCAAAGAATTCGCAATGCATAACGGGAAAGAGAACATTAAATATATCAACAGGGAAGAGGATGTAGGTGATGAAGGACTACGTACTTCTAAATTATCCTATCATCCGGTAGAATTACTGGAAAAGTACTGTGTTCTAATACCTTAAACTTATATGATATCCTAAGTATACTCTTAGAATATCTTATATTGGGGTTTTTCCTCTCCAAGTAAATAATACCTTAGATAATCATCCAATAGAATACCGGGCAATGATAAAAAGAACCAGAAATTTGTATATAATAAGCATACCTGACCAAGAATATTGTATGGCTTGTCGGAATAATCCCATACACCAAGACCAAGCCATACATTAACAATCAGGCCGGATATAAATTCAATTAAAGTTATGATACCGGCAGAAATCACCATCTGGCTGACTAAAGATAGGCGCCAAGAGTATCCTTCATTTAACTGACCAATGCATATAAAACTAATTCCACCGGCTATTAACATCGAGATATGGGAATAGCCTCTGGATAGTATTTCAACTCCTCCGTATACAAATCCTCCGATCAGAAAAAGTATTAAATATTTAAAAAATCGATTGTTTCTAATTAGCATAATCGTCGCTTACCTTTCTTTAAGCATCTCCAAGTACCGTAATACATACCTTACATTTCCTCAAGAACCAAGCTTATTGGGGTTATAGCGCTTCTTCTACACTCAGTATACGCACATCAAATACGAAATATATCGTCGTAATGCATATGTCACAAACTACATTTTCATCGTACCCTTTCCAAAAAATCCGTAAAATAACACGATAATTTACAATGAAAATAAAGGCTGTTTCATGACATTGTCACCTCATATTAAGTCAGAATATAGGGGTCCCTCACACACTCACTGGAATTCATAAATGTTAGTAAGATGAAGTTTAAGGAAGTATAACTCACCGTAATGCACTGTTTGACGGACATATTATTGATTATGTATGACTAGTAGTGAACATATATGTTCGATTAAGGCATACATAATGGATAATGTGTCCATCAACCTGTGTGTGAGATGGGTTATACTCCCTTAAGCTTCATCCTATTATAACTTTTCTTATTATAACTTTTTTTAATTCAAAAAAGGTGTGAGGATCCCTATATTTTGACTAAATATGAATCGTTATTGTAATGAAACAGCCTTCTATATTTTAAGATTTTATTATTTTTTTACATATGAAAAAGGACAGTTACGAGCTGTCCTTTTTCGGAGAAGGTATTTTTGTTACTTATGGGGGTGTAGCAAAAACTATATAATGTATTGGGGTTTACATGCATAGTATACCATGTATTTCAAAATAAGTGTGCACAAACTTTACAAATTAAAACACAATTTTTCGTCATAATGCACAAAGCATTTATACTTCTGTCGATTCACCCTCTGTTATACTGTCTTCCTGTCGAGAATTGTTATCGGAAAATAAAGCCTCAAATTCTTCCCTGCTAATTCTCTCTTTTTCTATTAAGAGATCCGCACAGGCTTCCAGAGTTTCCTTATTCTCCATAAGAATTCTTTTCGCTTCTTTATAACAGTCATCTATGATGGCTCTTACTTCATCATCGATCTTATTCGCAACACTTTCACTGTAACTTCTGGTGTGAGCAAGATCTCTTCCGATAAATACTTCATCATCATCATTATCATAATTAACCATACCGATGGCATCTGAAAATCCATAACGGGTAATCATAGCTCTGGCCATCTTAGTTGCTACTTTGATATCCTGAGATGCTCCGGTTGTGATATCCTCCAAAATTAATTCTTCTGCCGCTCTTCCACCAAGATCTACTATAATCTCCTGGCGCATTCTTCCCTTCGTATGGAACATTTCATCCTTTTCAGGAAGAGGCATAGTAAAGCCTGCTGCCCCTGTTCCGGTAGGAATTATGGATACAGTATATACCGGGCCGACATCCGGCAGAAGATGGAACAATATTGCATGCCCTGCTTCATGATATGCAGTAATTTTCTTTTCTTTCTCTGTTATAACCTTGCTCTTCTTTTCAGTTCCGATACCAACCTTAATAAATGCTCTTTTGATATCTTCACTGATAACAAAGCTTCGATTGTCTCTGGCAGCTCCAATAGCTGCTTCGTTCATTAAGTTTTCTAAATCAGCCCCGGTAAATCCGGCGGTTGTCTGAGCAATTTGTTTTAAATCTACATCGTCACCCAGTGGCTTCCCTTTAGCATGTACCTGCAGGATTTCCTCCCTGCCTTTGACATCCGGACGACCCACCGATACCTTTCGGTCAAATCGGCCCGGTCTTAAAATAGCCGGGTCAAGTATATCAACGCGGTTGGTTGCAGCCATTACGATAATACCTTCATTTACTCCAAAACCATCCATCTCTACCAGTAACTGATTCAAGGTCTGTTCCCTCTCATCATGTCCGCCACCCATACCGGTACCTCTGCGTCTGGCTACAGCATCGATTTCATCAATAAATACTATACAGGGTGAATTCTTCTTAGCCTCTTCGAACAAGTCCCTGACTCTTGAAGCTCCGACACCGACGAACATCTCTACAAAATCCGAACCGGAGATTGAGAAAAAGGGTACTCCAGCTTCCCCTGCAACTGCTTTCGCCAAAAGAGTTTTTCCTGTACCGGGAGGGCCTACCAAAAGAACACCCTTGGGAATTCTGGCTCCAACCTGAATGTATTTTTTCGGAGATTTCAAAAAATCTACGATTTCCTTTAATTCATCCTTTTCCTCATCAAGACCCGCTACATTCTTAAAAGTTGTGGTCTTATTCTCCTCTGTCGTCATCTTGGCACGGCTTTTACCGAAGTTCATCACCTTGTTATTACCTCCGCCCACGGACGCCTGATTGGATAGAAATGAGAATAATGCTATGATTACAATAAATACAAGTATATAGGGAAGTACCGTAGTTAAAAACCAACTGGGTTTCGATATATTATGGGTATGATAAACAATATCTGCTTCCCTCGCTATGTTTTCGTACAATGTTACATCAGATACATAGAAGCTTTCTTTACTGTTATCGGATAAAGTTACTTTCACTTCTCCGGATGGCACCTCAACATTCTGATATATATCAATGGACTTAATTTTATTCGCTTCAATATCCTGTATAAACCGTTGATGCGAATATGCATCTTTATTACTTATATCAATATTATCGGATACGAATACAGTCAATAATGCAATGGCTAATATAACCAAAAAAAAGCCATATCCTTTCATTTGTTTTCTCACCAAACAACCTCCTTTACCAGTTATTATTTATGTTTATTTTATGGTAATTAATTACTCAATAACACCTACATAGGGCAAATTTCTATACTTTTGTTGATAATCCAATCCATAGCCGACAACAAATTCATCCGGTATCTCAAAACCTACGTACTTAACATTCACATCCGTCACCCTTCGATCAGGTTTATCAAGTAAGGTACATATTTCTAAGCTTTCCGGTGCCCTGGTTCCCAGCAGATCCATCAGATATGACAATGTCCTGCCGGAATCTATAATGTCTTCCACTATAAGAACATTCTGTCCCTGTACGGTTTCATCCAAATCCTTCACGATCCTGACTCTTCCCGAGCTTACTGTCTCATTACCATAACTGGAAACAGACATAAAGTCCAATGTAACAGGCACTTTAATTCTCTTAGCCAAATCACAGAAAAAGAAAATACTGCCCTTTAATATACAGATTAAGTGTATGCTTTTTCCTTCATAGTCCTTGCTAATTTCCTCTGCTAATTCTCTTATTCTTTGATTTACCTGTTCTTCTGAAATCATGACTTTTATTTTATCTGTCATTTTTATTCTCCTTTGCATCAATCAATTTCATCAAAAGTATGGTTTTCGTATGTTCGTCTACTTTATATTGTTCACTGATACGGTCCCCATCTCCTATAATCCACATAATATGGCTTCCGTCTGCAATCAAAAGACGATTGTTCCTTTCAGCCTTTGGAATCTTATGATCAATAAAATAATCTTTTAGTTTTTTTCTACCCCCTAGACGGTTAATCTGAATATAGTCTCCCTCCCGCCTGGTTCGTATTTCAACAGCATTTTTTATTTTATCATAATCAAACCACTTCGTACAACTATTTTTGCAAATTGATACATTTTCTCCATTATTAATCAACTCAGTTGTAATTCGAAGCTGATGTTGAGGCATAAGTGTGCTTCCCGGTATTTCTATCGGTTTTGCTATTACTACATCATTTAAGGGTCTTGCCTGAACAAGTTCCTGCCTATCTTTATATAAAACAATATCTTTATATCCACGCAAGGCTACCATACCATATGGCAGGTGTATCTGCTTTCCTACCTGTTTTTCATACAAAGACCTTACCTGTTCTACATGCTTTGCTTCAATGTCCTTTAACGACCGGTTGAGGTTCTCCATTATTTTAAATAGGATACCTCTTTGTAAGACCACATCCTCATTTTTCATCTTTTCAACTGAAAATGAGTAAGTTTTGTCCTTCTCTATTACCAGCTCATCATAACAGCGATGTATATGTTCATCAAGAAACCGTTCTATTTCACTCAATCGCGTGGCCGCGTTAGCTATATGCTCCACGGCATTGGAATTGATTTCCCTTGTTACATACGTAATTACCTGATTTCTGATCTTGTTTCTGCTGTATGCATCCGTCAGATTGGTGGCGTCAATCCGGTATGAAATGTTATTTCTTTGCAGATACGCTTCAATCTCTTGTCTGCTAACGCATAAAAGCGGACGGATAATTTTTATATCTTGATGACAGCTCATTTCTTTCGAAGCATCTATTCCGGTCAGACCTTTTATCCCGCTACCCCGAAATAGATGGAACAAAACGGTTTCTGCATTATCATTTCTATTATGCGCAATTGCTATCTTATTACACACAAATTTTTGACAAGCTTGATAAAATAGTTGATAACGCGCTTTACGACCGGCCTCCTCCTCCGAGAGTTTATCCTCTTTTGCAATCTTTTTTACATCAATTTTATAGCTATCATATAATATGCCTAAGTCTATGCAAAGTTCCCTAACAAATCCTTCGTCCTGGTCGGCTTCTGATCCGCGTATCCCATGATTGATGTGAACTACGATTATCTCTGCTTCATAATTCTTACAAATCTCATATAATACATACAAAAGGCAGACAGAATCAGCACCACCGGATACTCCAACGATTAATCTATCTCCCTTCTCAATCATATGATACTTTTTTAGATAATCAGATACCTTATTTATCATTACGTCCCCTAACCTAATCTGATGTATGTAAAACACTCCAACTTTCACTTATAAATCCCATAAATATTTATTCTGCTTTATAAATTGTATTCTAACCCTTTCCCTATATTATTTCAACGAAAATTTCGCTATAATTCTATTTTAACCATATTCCGGCAGTTATAACGGTCATATCATCCATGGGAGTATAATTACTTTGTGCAAGCGTATGATCCAGGATACGATTCGCTATTTCCTGAGGATTATTACTTTTTATCTCCATAATTAGCTTTTCAATAAATTCTTCTTTATGGTCTCCTTTTATACTGTCTAAAACACCATCTGTAACCATTATCACAATATCGCCTTCATAAAGCTTCTTTGTGACAGCATCATAATCCACATTTCCAAACATACCGATTGGTAATGTGGTTGAGCTTATGGTTTCTACCCAATTATCCCGTTTTATAAAGGCAGATGCAGCTCCAATTTTTATAAATTCACACATACCGGTAAAAAGATTGATAATACTCATATCAATGGTAGTAAAAATTTGTTTATCAGCCTTTAAAACCAAGCTTGAATTTATTAATTTAATCGCTGTCTCCGTTTTAAACCCGGCTTCTATTAACTGTTCCAGAAGCCCCATAACCGTCTCACTTTCATCTCCCGCTTCTTTCCCGGTACCCATTCCATCAGCCAAAGCAACCATAATTTCACCGGTTTCCAGTTTCAGAATAGAGAAATTATCACCGGATACGTTATCCTTCATAGCTCTAGCCACACCGGTCAGAACCTTAAATTTTGTATCCTCCACAAAAATAAAATTCTCAATCTCTCTGGTTATAACGGTTTTTGATGCATCGGAAAGTCTCATTTTAACCCCCAATGCTTCACCCACAAGAACGGCTGCTTCTTTCGCTGTAACACATCGATCCTTGCCCACCGCCGCGCTTAAATATACTTCCTTTCGTTTATCCTTTCTTTCAATGATTGTTACGTTCTTGGCATGTATGTATGCCGATCTTAATTTTCGTACAACCAAATCCTCTTCCATTCGTAAAGTTTGAGCCGCCCCGTAGATGTCTCCGGTGATATTTTGAATTACACCGGAGACTTCTTTTAACTGCTCTGCTATTACCTCTCTGCTCTCCGCCAAACGACTATTCCAGATATAGTTTAGCTTAGCAATCTCAAAGCCGCGGTTCGTTTCGGTTACAAATTGGTCCGTGCAGATACAGATATCCAGAAAACTTTCCGGAATTTCTTCTTTCTTAATAAAACCATTCTTTTCAGCAATATCAAACATTTTACAGGCAGCCTGATATGTCTCTTGGAAATTTTGCTCCCAGCATATACTGCAGTTTCTACAATTTTTACAGAGTTTATCGGATATATCCTCAAATATGTAATTAATATCCTGCTGTTTTATATTCGTCTGCCTTTCCGAAATCGTATTTAATGTTTTGGAAAGTTTTAGAAAAGAATCAGAGAAAATTTTCATTCTTGTATTAGCTACTTTCTTCAAATTAACAGATGCCAGATAGTCCCATCCCCCATAGCTTTCATTAAAATCAATCCTGTAGATTAGACTGCGGGGTAACAACAAAAATATAATAACAGCGGATGCCAGCGCCCCTATATCTCTTGGGGCAAGTGCCATCTCTTCAAACATTAGTCCTGTGATTGCTGCTGTAACCGTAAACACCGTTGCTGTGGGAATTCTTCCTAATTCACGAAAAATGGAAGGTACAATACCCATTAATGATAAAATACCAATATCCGTGAACGAAGCTCCCCTAAGACTAAGGGCAAATCCGGAAACTGCTCCTGCAACAGCCCCTTGTCCAATTCCATACTTATAAGTAAAGAATAACACAACAAAATAAACAACTGTCTCAACGGGGGCAATGTATGCATTGTTGTAGTCGGGAATTGTAAAGATCACAACTGCAACCATTAAGGCCAGACTAACCGATTGTTCATTCGTTAATCTGTTTCCCCTCTTACCATGATATAAAAAATCAATTCCACTCCTAAATACCATACCCGATATAAAAGCAAGGGCTGATTCTAATATAGCGATTAAAGTTTCACTAAGTTGCCAACCTCCAATCGCTACATCCATTAGAGAAAGTAATCCCAAAAAGATAGCCGGCAGGATATACAGCACCTGCTTTGGAATGTTTTTCTTTTTTATGTATGGTGCTTCGATAATAACTACTGTGATAATCATAGTGAGAAGATATTTAAGTACTATAGTCGGCGTCATCACTGTGGCAATTCCTATAAATACCGCTATAAAAATTAATCCTCCCCCGGCCCTCTCCAAATAAGCCGCGGTAAAATATCCAATAGCCAGAGGATTTATACTAAAAAAAACTGCCCTAGCTACAAACAATCCAATTCCATGAACTAATATAGACCTTTTCCTGTTGTCTCTCATTTTGTTTCGCTCCTTTTGTTGTATCGATGATTGTGTTGTTATTATAGGCAGACAATGATGCAATCTTTGTCATAAAAACAATCGTTTACATAAAAACTTTTTGACAAATCCTCCATAGAAACCACGAATCCATCGAATATAGGCACCTCAGTCATATTAAGAGCATAAAAATAAACCCCCTCGAGTAAACTCTAAGGGGGTAGTAGATAACACCATAATTTTCTCCTCCTCTTTCTATCAAATCCACACAACTTAACCCGTATCGTATCACATTAGATTCCGCTAAGGATTTTCATTTTTAACAATCACCGCGTCTTTACATAATATATTCGCATTACATCAATCTTATATCGATCACATTCAGAATTCATCTTTTGTAATCCGATAATTGCATATGTTAACGATATATTCAAAGGTATCGTTTCTTGTCAACGAAAAAGGGAGACAGTTCTGTATGAACTGCCTCCCTTTTCTCTCATGCTCCTATAATTAGGAACTTTTTTCATTTTTAATAGCGAAGGACGGATTTGAACCGCCGACACCACGGGTATGAACCGTGTGCTCTCGCCAACTGAGCTACTTCGCCGAAGTGACGAATTACATTATATCTGCTTTCTTACTGCTTGTCAATCATTTATTTTCATATTAACCAAAGACCTTTTACATTATTCTTCTCTTTGAAAAATTAACTCATATTCATATACCAGACCCAATTTTTCTCTTGCTACCTCTTCAATATACTTTTTTGTCTGAACATATGCTTCCAGGTTTTTTATGTCTATCTCTCGTTCCTTTTGCTCTTCAATTTTAGTCTCCAGGCTCTTTATTTTGTCATCCAGATCATCTCTTTGTTTCTCCAGGTTAAGTCTACCATATACTAAAATACCGCATATATTAAGAACAATAAATATAATGATACCAATGCCTGTCCTTTTTTTATATCTTCTTGCCATACTTGATCATCTCCTAAAAAATAAAGTTCAAATTATTTCTTAATCGGCTGTATTTCTACGGTTCTCCTTCTCCCATTATTTACATATGCTTTTTCATTTACATCTGTCTTTTTTTCATCATCAGAGGATTTACTTTTCTTAAAAGAGGTTTGTCTTCTTTTGTTATCCTTCTTATTTGCTTTTGCTTTCTTTGGCTTTAACTCAGCTTTTTTTTGCTTCATCTCCGCTTTTCTCTGCCTTTGTTGCTCTATCTTTTCTTTTCTTCTTTGTTTCTTCTTATCTAAGAATATTTTAGCTGATTTTGTCCGCTTTTTCAATCGGATTAACAGGAAACGGATTATCTTCATAACTTTCAACTTGATTAATCGAAGAATTCTATGTAACTGTTTCATAAGTAACTTAATTGGTTTTAAAAGAATATAAATGAGTTTGGTAACCGTTTTTACCATCCAATCACTGAGAATATAATGATACACGACCATACCGATACCCATACCCATAACTGAGAATCCACGGATAATCCCATTGTTTTTGACATATAGCATGGCAAATATAAATACACTGGCAATAACCCAAAAAATTAAATCCTCAAAAGCGAGAAAGAAGCTGTTATGTTTTATCAGCCTTCGTATCACTCTTAGAATATCATAAGCAAATAATAGTATAACTCCCCATAGGATAGATATTAAGAAAAATTGCAGCTCAACTGTAATTGCTATATTCATGTCAGCCTCCTATTTAAAGAGTCTGCCAAATAAGGATTCTCCTGATTTACCGTAACCGGTATTATCTGAATAAGTCAGGCTGTCAATCCTACCATCAATATCTACCTCTCCCTTTTCCAGGGTTAATCTGTTAACATGTAGTTCATTGCCCCGAATCATAAGGATGCCCTGTTCTGTTTGTAAGAGAACTTCATCTGCATCAAAGGACAGCACATCATTTACTCCGGTTATATTTGCTGTTTTTCTGGCATTAATATTTAATTTGTGACCTTTCAGTATCTGTTGTTTTTCATCCATAAAAAAGCCTCCTCATATAATATAAAAGGCACTTGCTCTAAGAAGACCAAGGTACCAATTACAACGTTTCATTTAAATAAAAGTACGTTGTGCTAGTTAAATATATGAGAAGACTCCTGACTTAATGACGATTTTAAAGATACTTAATAAGCTCTTTTGCTTCATCTTTTCTAACGGTTTCCGCTATATCTAAAACCTCTACCTTAACAGATTTACCTCCAAATCCGATTTCTATAACATCTCCTACTTTAACTGTGGCCGATGCCTTAGCCGGTTTCCCGTTAATCGTTACTCTTCCTGCGTCGCAAGCCTCATTAGCAACAGTTCTTCGTTTAATAAGTCTGGAAATCTTTAAAAATTTGTCTAACCTCATAACACTACCTTTCTACTATTAACAAATTCTTTACACGCGAGTGCGCATCCTACCTGCAAAGCATATAAAAAGACTGTTTTAAAAACCCTACACCCCTCCTGAGATCCGGAATTTAAAACAGCCTCTTTTGATCTAATTACTATGCGTTGATAACGTCCTTTAAAGCTTTACCTGCTTTGAACTTAGGTGCTTTAGAAGCAGCAATCGTCATAGGCTCATTAGTCAAAGGATTTCTTCCTGTTCTTGCGGGTCTGTCAGCTACCTCGAATGTACCGAAACCAACTAACTGTACCTTTTCACCTTTTGTCAACTCCTCTGTAACTACATCGATAAAAGCTTTTAAAGCCTTCTCTGAATCTTTCTTTGAAAATTCTGTTTTCTCTGCAATCGCTGCAACTAATTCTGCTTTGTTCATGGATTTGCTCCTCCTCTAAAGTATTTGTTATTTTTCAATAATCTTACGATTATTTTATTTCCCTCCACAGAACCTCTTGCTCTGCAGGGGTCATATCGCATAGATTTTGGCCTCTTCTCTCGGCTAGGGAAAAGACATCTACGAATCTATTTATAAACTTATTAGTGGCATTTGTCAAGGAATTTTCTGCATTTAATTGTAAAAACCTCGATAAATTTATCACAGAAAACAGCACATCGCCAAATTCTTCATTAATAATGCTTTTATCCCCTATTTTTATAGCATCCTGAAGCTCATTAAGCTCTTCGTTAATCTTAGAGAAAACCTGCTCCTGGTTCTCAAAATCCATCCCTGCTTTTGCCGCTTTCTTCTGAACTTTTTCTGCTCTGATATTCGCCGGCAAAGCTTTTGGAACCCTTATGATCTCATCAGCGATTGTACCTTCCTTTTTCTCTACCTGTTTTATTTTTTCCCAGTTAGTAACCACATCCTCCGAATTATGAACAGTTACATCACCAAACACATGTGGATGCCTTCGAATCATCTTTTCACTTACCTCCGATATCACATCGTCTAAGGTAAACTCATGATTTTCCTGCGCAATAACACTATGCATAACCACCTGTAATAAGATGTCTCCCAACTCTTCGCACAGATTCTTCATATCCTGATTATCGATTGCTTCAATGGTTTCATAACATTCCTCAATCAGGCAGGTCTTTAAGCTATCATGAGTCTGTTCCCTGTCCCAGGGACATCCATCCTTACTTCTTAGTTTTTGGATAATTTCATAAAAATCATTAAAGCTATATTTCGGCATGTCTACTCCATTCTTATGCTGACTAATAATTCCTCTCAACAGCATATACATAACCAATACTTTTATCGTAACGACTACCATATTATAACAAATTTGCACTCCTCATAGCAAGGGTAATTCTTCGTTAATGGGCCTGTTTGTAATAGATAAGCGGAAAACATGACTCACCTCACACACAGATTGAAGGACATGCAATTGATTTTGTATGCCATGATCGTACAAGTTTGTTCGCTCTAGGCACACAAAATCTTCAGCCTGTCCGTCAAACAGTGCATTATGGTGAGTCATACTCCCCGCTTATCCATCACTCCTCGACATCCCCTTACTCATTAATTAATATAAAACATGCAAGTTCGGGTATTCGTAGCCGAACTTGCATGTAGATAATGTTTAAAGTAATCTTTTCACCTAGAAACTACTATTGCTCCATTTGTCTGCCAAGGAAAGCTGCTGCTGTACCGGCAAGTTTTGTTTCCAAATCACCGAATTTTATTTTACTATCCTTCGTCAAAAGGATAACCGAACCGATAGCATCTCCTTCACTTATAATCGGATATATTACCTGATACGTGAATTCACCTTCGTCATCATTCATTATCTTTACATAATTCTTATCCTCTTTCGCAGCAACTATGCTTTCTCTTTCATTTATTACTTCTTCTAATTCATGACTGATACTTTTTGTCATAAGATCTTTTTTCGTAGGACCGGATGCGGCAATAAATTGGTCTTTATCTGTAATTGCTACTATGTGACCTGTGGTTTGATTTAAAGAATCAGCATATTGTTTTGCAAACTGTCCAAGTTCTCCTATCGGTGAATATTTTTTTAATATTATTTCTCCTTCTCTATCCGTAAAGATCTCCAACGGATCTCCTTCTCTAATTCTTAATGTACGTCTAATTTCCTTTGGAACTACTACTCGACCCAAATCATCTATTCTTCTTACTATACCGGTTGCTTTCATATATGATCTTCCTCCATTTTACGTAATTTTATTACTCGGTTTCTAATATAAAGTTTTAATCTACTTATATTGTTTGTAAAATGGGAAAGTTTATACATTTGATTATGATATTTATTTTACTTCAATCAATTTTGTTGTAAAAAAACTATAAATTTGGCAAATATCGTCACTAGTCACCCCTTAATATGTCAAAAACATTAAAAACATCTAAAATTCCGTAACCCCAGTCCCGATTGGGATATGTAAGGTTAGGCCTCCTTCTTGCGCCCCTGATGAGGAACTTTTTGATCACTGTTGTATCCATTCCCGGTTGATTTCCTCTTATCACTCCCCACTCCAAAACCATTGCAGCTATACCAGTTGCATGAGCAGCTGCTACGCTTGTTCCGGTATAGGCCGTGTAACCACCTCCTAATACGGGTGCGATATAATTGACACCGGGAGCAGCCAGATCCGGTTTAATGATACCCGCTCTGGTATAACCCCTGCTAGAATTAACATATAGGTTTTCATTTAACGGGTTGTATGCCGTGATTGAGATTGGTATCATGGCCGTTCCCGGAGCTAATATGGTTGTATAAATGTTCGGTTGTATAAAATAGGTCTCATTCGATATAAATTCTCCCATTGGAAGCCAAATATGAAAAGCAGTAACTAAATCTCCCTGCCCATATACATTAAATTGCCAGATTCCGGGCGTCATATTCTCGAGCCGTAGAAATATTAACTGATCTCCGGTTTCTGACTCAACGGTTTGATAATCTAAATATATAACTGCGTTTTCAAAGATAAAAGAAATAACTCTACTGACTTTTAGGCCCGGGGGAATCCTAGGGATATATTCTCCGCTTGGAGATAATATATCAATAGAGAATATACCGGGAGCATCCCCCCACAACTCCATTGTAAAATTTGGATCATTCTCACTAACATTAAGTTCAACCCTAGTATTCCCAACTTCGGGATCAACAATTCCAAAAAAATGTCTACCTGTATTACCTTCGTTTCCTACTGCTACCACCACGGCTGTATTAGAAAAGTCTGCAACAATATCTAAAAATGTACTTAAATGAGATCTTCCATCGTGAGCCTCCTGGGAGGTTCCCAGACCAATACAGATTGCTATGGGCCGCCCCAATTCTCTTGCCTTAGCAATACAATATTGTACGCCCCACATAATTTTGTTTTCCTGGTAACTGGGTACCCCTTCAGGAATAAAAAAGAAATCCCGATATACCATTTTCGCCGGAAGAAGCTTTACCACCACCAGATCTGCTTCCGGTGCTACACCATAGAAATCATCCTCCGGGATATCCATCCCTGCAGCGATGCTGGCCAGCATAGTCCCATGGCCGATTTCGTCTGTACTTGGAACAATCTCCAGAGGATTTTCCGATGCCAGAGCCTGATTAATCTGTTCCGCCTGATACTGTGTTCCAAAATAATAATTATAGGGATATTCCTGAGCACTATCAATCGTCTGATCCCAGATGGCCATTACTTTCGTGGTACCGTCTTCTCTTCGAAATACCGGATTAGTATAATCTATGCCGGTATCAACAATACCTACTAATACACCCTCTCCCCTAAGATCAAAGGCCGGTATCGTTCTTAGTCGATCTACACGGGATGCTTCTAAACTAGTTTCACTGATTAAACCGAATAAATTCGGTATTACAGAAAACCCAAACTGCTCAATTGTTCTATCTGTTATCTGCGTGGCAGGAACATGAACTATAGCAAATGCATCATTCATAATATGAATCGTGGCATCAGTAAAACCCTCCAACAGTTTTGGATTTCTTCTATATTCAATAATTAAATCAGCGTAATCTTCGCTATGAATTCTTGCTCTTTCCTCTTCAAGCATATTGCACCCCAACCAATCTAATTTATTATACTCATACGACCGCACCGGTCCTCAAACGGTCAAACACATTATATATATCCAAAATTCCATAGCCCCAATCGCGATTAGGATAAACAATATCAATATCTCTTCGTGCCCCTCTGATAAATAGCTTTTTTATTTCCACTGTACTCAATCCCGGAAGGTTACCTCGGACAATCCCCCACTCCAACATTAACGCTGTCACTCCTGTAGTATGGGCTGTAGCTACACTGGTACCGGTATACTCTGTAAACCCCTGTTCTAAAGTCGGACCAATAATCCCGACTCCGGGAGCTGCAATCTCCGGCTTTATTCTTCCGGTCCTCGTATATCCTCTACTGGCATCCAGATAAAGACTGTCATCCTCATGATTGTATGCTGTTACGGTAATGGGAACAAGGGCATTGCCTAGTGCCAATACTGTAGTATAAGGATCCGGTCGAATAAAATAGGTATTATTAGATATAAAATTTGCCATAGGTAACCAGATGTGAAATCCCAGATTTATATCCCCCCGTTCATAGACATTAAATCTCCATATTCCGGAAGTCGGATTTTGAAAACGGATCAAGATAAGCTGATCTCCGGACTGGGACTCCACCATGATATAGTCTAGATATATGACGGTTTGCTCCAAAACAAAAGTTATTTCTCTATTTTCATCTAAACTAGCGGCAATTCTTGGAACATATTCCCCCGTGGGTGTAGTGATATCAACTGAAAATATACTGGGCGACTGTCCCCATATCTCCATAGTAAAGCCGGTTTCGCCTTCACTAACATTTAATTCAACGGTATCGTATCCAATATTTTGATCTACCCTTCCAAAATAATGCCTTCGTGCATTACCTTCATTACCGGCAGCACATAACACAGCAACACCCTGCCTGGATGATATCAGTGATAGATAATTAGCTAAAATACCTCTTCCGTCATGTCCACCCATTGATGATCCAAGAGCCATACAGATCGCCATGGGCCTATCCAGTCTAACCGTTTCATTTAGAAGATATTGTATCCCAAACAAAACATCGGTAGATTGGTAAGCCACTGCATCTTCCGATATAAAAAAGAAGTTTTTCAGAAACTGTTTTGCAGGTTTTAACTTTACAACTACAAACTCAGCTTCCGGTGCAACTCCATAGAAGTTACTGTCTGCCACCTCATTACCACCGGCTATTCCAGCCAACATCGTACCATGTCCGATCAAATCCATACTGGGAACAATTTGCAATGGATTCTCGCTTTGTAACGCCTCATTAATCTGTTCCTTGCTATACACGGTACCATAACCAAAATCGGGAGGAAAATCATCACTGATAATTGTCTGATCCCATATGGAAGCAATTCTTGTGGTATTATCCGCATATTGAAAGATAGGATTTAGGTAATCAATTCCCGTATCGATGATCCCAATTAGAACCCCCTGACCTCTTAAGTCAAAACCTGGAATTCCCCTTATTCTTAATACACCGGAGGCTTCTAAACTGGCTTGGCTTACCAATCCTAACAGAAACGGTAGTACTGAATATCCCCGTTCTGTGATTATTAAAGGATTAACCAATTCTACAGGTATACGAACAACTGCATAGATATAATTAATAATTTGCACTGTAGCATTCGGAAACTCATCAAATACCGTAAAATCCCCATTATACTCTATTAATAAATCGGCATATTCTTCACTATAGATTCTCTCTCTTTCTTCCGGTATCATATTCGTTCCTTAATTTTTCTATCTTATTACTATATATATTGTAATAATAATTATTTATGAAATTTCGTTCATAAGATTACTATTTGTTATGAATCTGAGTAAGAAATATGCATTATAAATATCTACTTACTTTTACTTTCATAAACAAAAATCAGCTTCATCCTATAGTGAATAAAAAATATGCTGCGTCAAATCCTTCTCCTAAGTTTTTAAGAGTCGATTTTTTCGCAGCATATTTTACTCACTATAATGATATACAAAATTATATTAATTTATCTTCTGCTTTGTTCTTTCTTCTTTTTCAACTGCCTCATTAAGGCTAAGATACCAAGAAGCACCAAATCTCCGATTATAAATAACAGAAAGAGTCCAAATAAATATTTTGCATCTTCTTTCTGATTTGATTTTATAATCCATGTCGCTCCTATAACCGACCATAAAACAGGTACCACAAATCCCCACACCAGTTTTTTTCTCTTAGCTAAGAAAATCTGTAGCAATATCATGGTAATCGGAACTAAAGTAAAAGTTAGAATTACAATTGTATTAAGAAAAGCGTCTGACATATGATTTACCTATCCCTTTCCTTATGCGTTAAACATTACTTTTTCACTGTTGAATGCTTTCGTAATCAATGCTGTAACAAATGCAGCCAATATCATAATTGTGCCCACCGTTATTCCAAACTGAGCCATAGTAAGTTCGCCCATAATTAAATTCTGAATACTAATGGCGCTGTTATAAATGGGAATTGCAAAATAGGTTAGCCCTCGATCGGAACCGCCGGAGAACATAGTCATTATGCTTCCAAGCATAACAAAAATCATAAGCGGTGCAACATATGTATTCGCTTCTTTTGCAGTTCTGGCATATACAGCTACCAAAGAAACCAACCCTACATAAAGATATACCACTACCAATAAGATTACAAATAATTGAACCATTTCTAAAGGAGCAAGGCTAATACTTCCCATATCTCCTCCCGCCTGCCCGGCATTTAACCTCTGTATTCCTATAATCGCCGAAACAGCGTAAATTACGGCAGATATACTGGATAATATCGCCAGGGAAACCAATTTACCAAATACAATTTCACTTCTTTTAATAGGAGATAGAAGCATACTGGACAAGGTTCCTCTCTCCTTTTCACCGGTTATGGCGTCCACACCAAGCGCCATGGCACCGGAGAATAACATAATATTCATAAGAAGCGGTAACAACATGGATATAAATCTTCCGTCTTCTTTCTTTTGATCAACGATAACAGAGCTTTCTGGGTCTTTGTCTATATAAAATACCTGTAACAGCTCCATGTTCCCCAAGCGTTTTGCAAGTAGTGTCTGCTGATAGGTAGAAAGTACATTGTTTACGAAATTACTTCGTGCCGCATTGGAGTAGTCCTCTGCTGTATTATAGAAGGTTTTTACCTCCGGTATCGCATCCCCTTGCTCCTTATATGCATTTATTGTATCACGAAATCCTTCATCAAAAACTACTAAAAGATCCACATTTCCATACAAAATATCATTTTTAATAGAATCAGTCTGGTCCGTAGATGAAAGATAGCTGATATCAGCAATATATTCAACTGCTTCCATCGTCTGCTGTAAATCCTCAGGAGCATTCTGTATATAAACAGTAGGAATATTCTCTTCAATATCCGTCATCATGTTCTTCATCAAATTACCCATGATGGAATACATAACCATGATCATAACACCGGGCATGATAAATAAACTAAATATCAGTTTTTTATCTGTAAAAACTCTGGTTAATTCCTTGATAATTATATTCTTTGTTCCGTTCATAATTATGCCTCCTCCTTATTATGCTGCTTATATAGCTCAAAAAACGCATCTTCTAATTCATCTGTTTGCGTTTGTTCTAATATCTGTGGTAAGGTTCCTTCCTTAACCAGAATACCGTTGATGATGATTCCGATGCGATCACACAGCTTCTCTGCTTCCGACATAATATGTGTTGATATGATAACGGTTTTTCCCTGCTCTTTTAAAAGCCTCAGATAATCTGTTACGCTTCTGGCCGTTACAATATCCAGTCCGTTTGTAGGCTCATCAAAGATGACTACCTCCGGATCATGTACCAAACTTACAGCGATAGAAGCCTTTTGTTTCATACCAGTAGAAAGCTCTTCAATCTTTTTATCTTCAAAGTCCTTAATACCAAAATAAGAAAATAATTCTTCCCGTCTTCTTTTTATGGTAGCTTCATCCTGTCCATGTAGTCTTCCAAAGAAATTAAACATATACTTTGGAGAAAACTGAGGATCCAACTTAATCTCATTGGTAAGAAAACTGATTTTTTCCCTTACCTTTTCGGAATCCTTAACCGTATCTAAACCACTAACCGATATTTTCCCCTGCGTAGGCTTAAGTAAAGTAGCGATACAGCGAAGAGCTGTTGTCTTACCGGCACCGTTAGGACCTAATAACCCATAGATTTCACCAGGTTTCGATGTAAGACTCAACTGATCCACTGCTTTTTTCATATTCTTTTTCGTCTTTTGTTCCAGCATCTGCTTTTTTGACAGCTTATAGACTTTCGTCAAATCATTGATAATAATCATACAATCCCCACCAATCCTTTTTCAGTTTGTGTGTTTTTTAAGTTATGAAATAATTTGTTTAAGCAAATATACAGTTTCAGTATAAAGTATACCATATATTTGTCAACCATTAATTCCCACTGCTTTGATTATACTATGATAAGATTAAATCGTTGCTATAGCTTTCTTAAAAACAGATTAAAAAACCGTCCCAATAAACCTGTATATAAATATCTTTTCACATCATAATGATTCGAGATATTTATTTGGTTCATGGAACAGTCTTCCAATCAAAATCTTAATTTATTTATTCTACCAATTACGGTAACAGTGTTTCGTCAAGTACAATGGTAAAGGGTCCGTCATTTAATAACTTAACTTTCATATCCGCACCAAACTCTCCTGCCTCTACCTTACCCAGCCTCTGTCTGGTACTACTTAGAAAATATTCATAGAGCTCTTTGGCTTTTACTGCACCAGCCGCATGAATAAAGTCCGGACGATTGCCTTTTTTACAGTCCGCATAGAGAGTAAACTGAGAAACTACCAGCATTTCCCCTTGTACCTCCTGCAAGGACAGATTGGTTTTGCCATTTTCATCTGAAAATAATCTTAATTTAATTATTTTATCAAGATATCGGTCCACTACATCTTTATCATCTTCTTTTCCGATACCTAGAAAAACCAAATAACCCTTGCCAATGGAGCCCACACAAATATCATCTACAATCACTTCTGCTTCTTTCACTCTTTGAATAACAATCCTCATTTCTTATCCTCTCGCATCTATTCAAGTATTTATTATATCAATATGCAACTCCAAAACTCAATCAGCTTCTCCAATGAGTAGGAAGCGTTCGCCGGACTGGTAGAAGGCAGCTTAATTATCTCCCTCTTTATTTCTGGATAAATATACTTCATATAAAGCTGATAAGCTTTGCTTCCATTGGCATATATCTGTCTAATCTCTGCATATGACAAAATATCTTCTAAATCGTTCACAGTAACATTTTTTATACTACTGTCAGCTGATCCGGTTATCTCACAACTTTTTATAACATCCCAAACAGCAATACCGTTACGTAGAAGAAGTTGTTTTTTTTCCTCAATTGTATCAGGTAATGAATCCCTACAGATTTCACTCAACACCTTCCAAAACCTATTTTGTGGGTGATGATAATAGAACTCCCCTTCCCTTGATTTTACGGACGGAAAAGTACCCAGAATTAGTACTTTCGATTTACTGTCATAGATTGGAGGAAAGGGATGCACATTTTGTTCTATAATAGATACCTCCATAATAATACCTTGAATTAATTTAAAATATCATTTAAAAACGAGCTACCTGCAGTCTGCGGTTTTATATCAAAGTATTCCAAAATGGTTGCTGCAATATCTGAAAAAGTCGTTCTGGTTCCGGCATTTATACCTTTCTTAATCTTATCACCATAGATAACTAACGGAATATATTCCCTGGAATGATCCGTAGACGGTGTGGAGGGGTCACAACCATGATCGGCGGTAATCATAAGAATATCCTCCTCTTGTATTCCCTCCAATATTCTTGGTAACTGTTCATCAAAATAGGTCAAGGCCCTTGCATAACCATCCACGTCATTACGGTGCCCATATACCATATCAAAATCTACAAGATTAACGAAACATAGTCCGTTAAAATCTTTCTTGGTCCGTTCGATCAGCCTTTCAATTCCAGCTTCATTATTCTCTGTTCTAACCGTATCGGTAACTCCTTTACCGGCAAATATATCATAAATCTTACCCACAGCTAGCACCTCAAGACCGGTCTCCTTTAACTGATCCATCATAGTCCTAGAAGGTGCCAGTGAATAATCATGACGATTAGAGGTCCGTTTAAAGTCAGGATATTCCCCCATAAAGGGCCTGGCAATTACTCTTCCAACCCCATGCTCCCCTTGTAGTATATCTCTGGCTATTTCACAATAACGGTAAAGCTCTTTAAGCGGAACAACCTCCTCATGGGCCGCAATCTGGAACACACTGTCTGCAGAAGTATAAACGATCAAAGCACCTGTCTCCATATGCTCTTTTCCATAATCTTTGATTACTTCCGTACCCGAATAAGGTAGATTGCAGATTGCTTTCCTCCCCGTTCTTTCTTCAAATTCTCTGATAACACTGTCAGGAAATCCTTCAGGATAAGTCGGAAAAGGTTTTTCAGAGATAATACCTGCTATCTCCCAATGGCCTGTTGTCGTATCTTTTCCCTTAGAACTTTCTGCTAATCTCATAACGGTTCCTTCAAATGAACTATCGTTTACTTCATTTTCAAATTTCTCTTTCACACCGTCTATATGAAAAAGTCCAAGCCGTTTCATATTGGGCATATTAAAATATGGACTCTTTGATGCGGCATATAAAGTATGGCTGCCTTCATCACCATATAAATTTGCATCCGGCAGTTCACCAATACCTACACTGTCAAGAACAACTAAAAATACTCTCTTCATATTATACCTCCTTACGTGAGCTTTCCTCTCCTTGAATTTATATATTCTATCAAATAAAAAAAATGAAAATTAAATAATACTAATTCTCTATCGAGAAACATCAGATATTCTTCTAATTATTACCATAATGCTTCTATACTTGTATTATAGTTATTTTTTCATAATATGTCTATGGTTTATTCGTAGTACAATTAGATTGTTTCAGCTAATGTATCCAAGCAGTAAAAAACGTTAAAAGGTTATAAAGGTAATTTAAAAGAGGTTATAAAAAGTAATTTACTGTATATTGTTCTCATATGAATAATGTGATATAATTTACTAAGCTTTTCATGTATGACTTATCACCATTAGAAAGGTAGTGTAAAAATGAGGCAACAAAATGCCATAAAGCAATTTATATCAAAATATAAGCATGGGGTTGTATTATTCTATGGAATTATATACATGCTATGGTTTACGTATCTGGAACGAACCGTAACAACAGAGTTTACCCCAGTTTACTCCAGACTAGATGACTATATTCCGTTTCGTGAGATATTTATCATCCCTTATACCGTTTGGTTTTTGTATATCTTTATAACAATTGCATACTTCTTTCTGACATCAAAGACGGATTTTTTTAAGACCTGTGCATACTTATTTATTGGTATGACCATATGTCTGATTATCTATACCGTTTGGCCCAATGGACATTATCTGAGAGTCGATTTAGACTCTTTGGGTCGCAGCAATATCTTTATTGATATGCTTGCTAAAATATATAGTGTAGATACGGCAACCAATGTATTTCCCAGTATTCACGTGTATAACTCCATTGGTGCTATGATTGCTATCTATAAAAGCGAAAAACTTCATAGTAAAAAGTGGCTACAAGTCTTTGTAATCGTTTTAACGGTTTTAATCAGCTTATCAACCGTATACTTAAAACAACATTCTGTATTAGATATTTTCGGAGCTGTCGCACTCAGTATCATTATGTATGTAGTCGTATACGTACCGGATTGGGCGAAAGTCTTCCGCAAAGAAAATCCGGAGCTTTCAAAAGTATCTCAGTAACCAATATTATGAAATTGGACAATATAAAACATTAAATAAAAAGAACATATAATTCCGCTTTGAAAAACGAATTATATGTTCTTTTTATTTTACCACTCTAGTTAAATCCGTAAATTCTTCTTGTAATATTATAGCCCACCTCAACAACTCTGCGCCCGAATTTACCGGGAAGGTTCATGGAACGCCCAAGAATTTGGGAGCGGATTTTCTTGTATAACCATTTATCGTAGTTTTTAAGATAATCCCACAAATCCTGTTTCTTAGCTATGCTCTCATCGCTACCTTCTTTTATGAGAAATACAGAGCAGATCGCCATCATCATCGAGAGGTATTTTATCATATAATTTTGAAGCTTTTTACTCTTTATCTGCATCAGATTATGGGATTCTATCATAATCTTGGTTATTTTTAGTTGTTGATCAATCCGCTTTATCATAATCTGTTCGTTTACAGACTGATCCGCTCTTCCGATAAAATAACGGTACAGATTAACGTCCATATAGTATAACGTTTTTACAAATGGCAGCGGCTGATATACAAATATGTTATCCACATAGAAAGTGTGTTTTGGAAGAACAATTCCACAATCCTTTAACAGTTTTGTACGGTAAATCGTTGAATGCATCAGAATATTCTGACTTTGCTTAAAATGCATGATTTCATCCCAAGTAAAGATCTGCTCCTTAGGTAATGCCCAATTATAATTAATAACTTTTTTCTTTTTAGCATCTACCTTTTCATATACATAATTCGCCAAGAATAAATCCGGGCTGTTGCCATCTGCTATGAGATTCTTAAGTCTTTCCATCACCTGCAACAAAGCTTTTTCATTCACCCAGTCATCGCTGTCAACAACTTTAAAATATAAACCCTGTGCATTAGCCAGACCGGTATTCACAGCTTCACCATGACCTCCGTTCTCCTGGCTGATTACCTTGATGATACTTGGATGTCTTTGACGATATTCTTCTGCTATTTTTAAGGTATCATCCGATGAACCGTCATTCACTATAATGATTTCTATCTCTTCCCCGCCTGTTAATAAGGTGTCAATTGCATGACCCATATACGCTGCCGAGTTATAGCAGGGTATTGCCGCTGTCAATAACTTCATGTTTTTAGTTCCCCCTTTATATTAAGTTCTCAGGATTTAAGCACTCTAATTCTTTCACTACAAAACGGCCATCCTTTCGGATTAAGACATCATCAAAGTAGATTTCTCCGCCACCGTACTCCGGTGTCTGTATACATACCAAGTCCCAATGAATTGCAGAAACATTACCATTGGGTGCCTCTTCCTCATAACAATTACCGGGTGTAAAATGGAAGGATCCCATTATCTTTTCATCAAACAAAGTGTCCTTCATGGGTTTGAGTATATAGGGATTTACACCAATTGCAAATTCACCGATATAACGGGCTCCTTCATCTGTATCAAGTACATGATTAATACGCTCTGTATCATTGGCTGTTGCTTCAACGATTTTGCCGTTTTCGAAGCGGAAAGAGATATTTTCATAAGTAAAGCCTTGGAATACTGCCGGTGTATTATAAGTTAAGGTTCCATTGACAGATTCTCTAACCGGTGCAGTGTACACCTCACCATCCGGTATATTGCGTTTTCCATCGCAGGCAACGGATGGGATATTTTTTATGGAAAAGCTTAGATCCGTTCCGGGTCCTACAATTCGTACCATATCCGTTCGATCCATAAACTTAATTAGATTTTGCATTGCTTTGCCCATCTTAGCATAATCCAAATTACATACTCTAAAGTAAAAATCTTCAAAACATTCTACGCTCATATTAGCCAGCTGTGCCATGGATGCATTCGGATAACGCAAAACAACCCAACGGGTCTTCTTTACACGAATATCATGATGAACCGGGGTCTGATAATAAGTCTCATAAATCTTCATTTTATTAGCCGGAACATCCGCATTCTCAGAAACATTATCGGAACCACGGACAGCGACATAACAGTCCATTTGAGCCATCTCTGCCGCATCTATTTTCGCAGATAAAGACATCTGTTCCTCCGTACAATCCAGAAGCACTTCCCGAAGAAGTGATGGTTCTGTATAATGTACAAACGGAACCCCTCCGGCTTTATAAACCTCCTTAACCAGTTGGCGAGCTAAATCCTGCGTCGATTTACCAATATAATGCACATATACCTTATCTCCCTTTTTTACCTGCATTGAATAATTAACCAAATTATTCGCTAATACTTTAACTCTTTCATCCATACTTTTGTCTCCTTAAAATGTATTATTTTTATTATAATTTTATCAATTGAAAAATAAATTATCCTTCTTTATTCTCTCAGGTAAGATATAAATACATTACCTGCCTCTTCAAATAATTTTGTACTGTCTTGTATACCCATTTTCATTGATTTATTTAACTTCGGGTCAATTATCATAATATTAAACGCATCGTAACCATAGATGAGAACAGCATCCCGGCTATTCGTCATTGCAATTATCGGACGGCCCTCCGATACAAAATATAACGCATCCTCCAGTGTAATACCGGTTAAACGGACCGGGGTATGCTTTGAGTACATATTGAGTACATCAATTGCTGATTGGTTATTCACATTAACCTGTTCCAAACTTACACTAATTCCTTGATATAGAAGCATCAGTCTTAAGCAGTTCTCCATACTTTGGTTTGATGATGCCGACCAGTTCATGGTGTCAAACTTTGATAAAAGGCTCTTCGATGCTTTAACACCGCGCTCCCATACCAGTTGATTTCTATCGTTTAATACTACCCCTATAGATTTTCCGGCAATTTGGATTGCTTCAGATGACTCTTTATATAAGCCCTTAATACCACCAAAAACATAGGGATAATATACTGTTTCTGTGTTCTCATATTTCGGTAATCTCACAGTTGGATCGTCAGAAATTACCGTATGAATCGTGTTTGATACCTTAGGTATTGTATTCATAACAAAACCTTTCGGCATGGTAAGGTAAATTTCTGTTAGGGCCTGTTCTGTTACTCTTGTTGTTACTTCTATAATCGTTGGCTCATTTTTTATTTGATTCATGATATAGTCCTTTGGTACTGTCGGGAAAACCAATCTTCCATTATCATTTTCTTTTCGGACACGGCTTAATTCAATGATATTGTCTTTTACTTCTACATCCGTTATATAATAACCCGCCTTACTGTATTTTTTCAGAACTTTTTTATCTAAGGTTGTTATCTCAAGGATATTGAGAGGTGCTATTACCTTACCATCAATTAAGGTTGTTATATCTTCCTCAGCAGTTAAGCCATAGATCAGATTCGAATTAATCTTATCCATCAATATAATATTATATCCGGACTGTGTATCAATGGTTTCAATTTCACCGGTTTCTAAGTCCATTATTTTGATGCGCTTTGATAAACGTGGATCGGAATTATCTTGCCATACGACATGATTTAAGTTCTTTAAAAATTCAACATTTTCATTACTTATATTCTCTGCCAGTAAAGACAGTTGCTTTGTAATTGTATTATAGGAATATATGTTATTATATAAGTGCAAATAAAATACATCCAAGGCATTCATATAAGTAAGATCGCCGATATTTTCTTTCAGTTTCTGATAAGACTCATCAATCGGAATATAAACCATTTCCTCAATTCTGTTCTCATCACGGATATACTGATAGAGAAGTAGACCAACCCTTCCTTCATATTGCCCTCTGTTCATATAACCATATACCAGAAAATTAATATTACCTTCCGCATCCATATTTAAGATACGAATATCATGTTGATCATAGATATCTCTTATATAGTCCGTATCTTCCTGTCTGAAAGAAAATACTTTAACAAGTTCATTGACCTCTAAGTTATAAAACCATAACTCTCTGTTTCGAACAAATGCCAGCTTTTTTTTATCTGCACTGGCCAGATAAGGTACCTCATAATCAGAAGATATTCCTAATTTAAACTGACTTTTTGATACACTTGCCAGGTTTACATCAAAGATAGATTCCATTTTACGTTCATAATTCAATAAGTACATTCTATCTTTTGTATAACGGACTCTGTAAAACTCTTTTATGCGAAAAAGTTCCTTTACACCGGCAATTTCAGCCTCGATAATATAATCCAGTTCTACTGACCCTGTTTCCGGATTGATTTCTTTCACCGTCGGAATAATTTCTGTTAGAAAAACAGGTTTTATATTGCCCCATGTTACTAACTCAAAACTGGAATGAATGTTGACATAAGCCAACGTAGAGTTATCCGCATTCTTTTTTGTCTCAAGATTTTTAATGATTTTCTGTGCGGTATCCTTATCCTTAATAGCATTATGAAAATCCATAACAAAGGACAGTTTCTCTGTTACATAGGCATTCTCATATTTTTTTACTCTATGGTAAAAATACATCTTCTTACTTTCATCTGTAATAAGCGTAATCTTACATGCATATTCTTTTCCAGGTTCCAGCCTTGTATCAAGTTTAATTTTAGCCGCTTTCACATTATCGACTTCGTTGAAAACACTTATGGAATCTGTTTCAATTAAATCATTTCCAACGAACTCTCTCAGTTCATAATTTAGCTTTTTTATTTCATATTCCTCTTCATTTATTAATATCTCAAAGGTCTGCTCTGAATCAAGAGGAGTAACTGCTTCCCTGATTGTATTTGCATTTAGATTCGTACTATAAGCACGCAACAGGTTAATTTTATTGTCACTAACTTTTATTGTAACCAAGGGCAGGGTTGTCTCCTCCATTACCGTAGTAATGTCAATATCAAAGACAACCTCCTTAATATCCCTACTAAAATAGAGAATGGAAGCAATAAATATACCTATTAAAATAATGATTCTATATATATGCTTTAACACTTTACTTCCCTTCTTCTGTTATTTTTATTTTTAAAAGATCATTAAGGCGAGGAGAAACCCCAAGAAAGTTCATACACTTGTCTAGACTTTCGGTGTCCTCATAGACTTCGTTTCCCTTTGTTCTTTTAACAGCTCTAATTAGAATATTTTTAGGTGTATGCTCCATATCAATAAACTCCAAGAGTTGTACACGGTATCCTTGCGCCTCTAAAACTTCAGCTCTGAGTGCATCTGTTATTAAAGCTGCCATTCTTTCTTTTATAATTCCATATTTAAGAACTGGATTTAATGTTTCACACTGAATCTGGTTATTCAACTCATGCTGACAGCAGGGCACAGATAAGATTACCTTCGCCTCCCAACCCACTGCTTTGTAGATTGCATAATCCGTAGCAGTATCACAAGCGTGCAGGGATACAACCATATCCACCTTGCTATTTTTGTTATAAGACGCAATATCCCCTTGTAAAAATTGGAGTTTGTCATAGCCGTATTTATTACTTAGTTTATTACATTTTTCAATTACATCTGCTTTCAGATCCAGACCTATAACATTAATCTGATAACCCTTTAACTCTTTCAGGTAATAATACAGAGCAAAGGTCAGATAGGATTTTCCGCATCCGAAGTCCAAGATTGTTACTTCTTTATCTCTATCCAGATAGGAAAGTACATCTTCAATAAATTCAAGAAATCGGTTAATCTGACGGAATTTATCAAACTTGGACTTTATAACTGCACCTTCCTGTGTCATTACTCCTAAATCAATTAAAAAAGGTAATGGTTTTCCTTCTTCCAAAATATAGTTCTTTTTCTTGTTGTGGAACAGATTTTCCGGAATGATGGTATCCTTCCTATTCTGCTCTGAACTTTCTGTATTCGTTTGTTTCATTTTACGGTTTACTGTTACTTTTCCTTTTTTACTTATAAGGACAACCGTCTGACTGCTATGACTCTTAATTTCAACCTGACGAAACAAACCGTTTAACCATTGTATAAGATGATTTAATAACTCTTCTTTCGTATAGTTACTATGAAAGATCTTTTGACCTTTAAATTCCGATGCTTGAAATAGCAAATCACCTTTTAGAAGAATTGGTCTTATTTTGACTTTTGATATATTCTCCTTATCTGTTGAATTACTGATTACAACACCAATCAAATCTTTATTTAGATTTTCTTCAAATACCTTAATTATCTGCTGATCCATAATTCATCCCGTCTTTAAAGTTAATTGGAAGCGATAAGCGTTACTTTCGTATCTTCGCTCGCGTTCTATCTTTAACGCGATAAGCGTAGCTCGATACTTTCGTATCTTCGCTCGCGTTCTATCTTTACCGCGATAAGCGTAGCTCGATACTTTCGTATCTTCGCTCGCGTTCTATCTTTACCGCGATAAGCGTAGCTCGATACTTTCGTATCTTCGCTCGCGTTCTATCTTTAACGCGATAAGCGTAGCTCGATACTGCGTATCTTCGCTCGCATTCTATCTTTACCGCGATAAGCGTAGCTCGATACTTTCGTATCTTCGCTCGCGTTCTATCTTTAACGCGATAAGCGTAGCTCGATACTTTCGTATCTTCGCTCGCGTTACTCGCTCACTGAAAACACTACCGTGTTTGAAACCTATTGGTTTCCCTCACGGTATTATTTTCAGTGAGCTTCGCTTATCGCGTACATTTTACCACATATTATGAATTTTTTATAGGCTTGTTTTTTATTATTCTGTAGTTTTTATCTTTTATTAATAATTATATTGTAATTTCTAAGCTTTATCTTATCTGTTTTATACTATATTTCACAATCAGTGTGATCCTGCATATATTGGTTATAAAAATATATAGGAGTACCAAAATGTCTAAATCTGATAACACACAACAGAATGAACCGAATACAGAAAACAAAGAACTAAAAAGTTGTATAGAGAATTCCCCCAATAATGCTCTATCCAGTCAGGATGATCGCATCCATGGCACCACCTTACCAAAAAGTAATTCGGACAGACCCAACACAAAAGATCCTCACTCCCAATGTAATGCTGTCCAAATGCCAAGAAGTAATAATGATTACCGTCAAAACAATATGAGTAGCAGACCAAATAATAACAACGGGCTTGGACCCGAAGCACCTTATATATATGGTACTACACCAAATAATATGGAGGGATCTCAAAACATGAATAATCAAACTCCCAATACAGATAACGGTAATACACAAAGAAATCAAAGAACTCCAATGACTACTCCTAGGACTCCCACTACCCCGGGCACTCCTATGACCACCCCTAGAACTCCCACTACTCCGGGCGCTCCTATGACCACCCCTAGGACTCCCACTACCCCGGGCACTCCTATGACCACCCCTAGAACTCCCACTACTCCGGGCGCTCCTATGACCACCCCTAGAACTCCTACTACCCCGGGCGCTCCTATGACCACCCCTAGAACTCCTACTACCCCAGGCGCTCCTATGACCACCCCTAGAACTCCTACTACCCCAGGCGCTCCTATGACCACCCCTAGAACTCCTACTACCCCAGGCGCTCCTATGACCACCCCTAGGACTCCTACTACTCCGGGCGCTCCTATGACCACCCCTAGGACTCCTAATACGACCGGCGCACCTATGACTACCCCTAGAACTCCTACTACCCCGGGCGCTCCTATGACCACCCCTAGGACTCCTAATACGACCGGCGCACCTAATCAGATGCCAATGAATAACAGAGTTGCACCGAATACTCAAGTCCCCACGAACGGTATGATGTTACCAAACCAAAGAATGTATCCCCCAAATCAGGCTCCGGTTCCTGAACCCCCTATGGCAACACCTTTAAATCGCGGAACCATGCCGGGTACTCCTATGCCTACACCTATGGGCAAAGGTACTATGCCGGGCCAAATGCCTACTCCGATGGGTAAAGGTATGATGCCTGGTCAGATGCCTTACATGCTATGCCCATATTATCCCGGGGTTTATATGCCAGGTACTACGCCATATCAGGCTCCCATGGGAATTCCTATGTACCCTCTTTATGGATATGATAACAGTGAAGATCTAGACAAAGATTTGGAGTATATGAGACAGCTTTATCCTAACACTGCAAAGCAGATACAAAGAGAAGTAGATGAAGAATGCGATAAGTATGAATATGACGGAAGTTTTATGTTTGATGAATATCCCGATAAGATTACTTTGGATAAGATAGTTGACCGTATTTACGATAGAATTAAACACTTGGAGGAAGAACCTCAATTAGAGGTTAACAGTATCTATTATTATCCAAGACGGCGTCCGAATTTTCTTCGCGATATTGTTTCACTGATATTATTAGGTGAAATATTTAACCGTAGAAGAAGACGTTATCACAGGAGACGTTGGTATTGGTAAATTGCCAATTGTTAAGTTATATAAGGGTGTAGCATTGATTCAAAATGTTTACTGCGAATCTTGCCACACCCTATATTAAAAAATGAAATATAGATCAGACTTACCCGGCTATTTCACTTATCTCTATTCATAAAGTTGTAAAAAATCTCTAATAATATGCGCTTCTCTTTCTTCTTTCTCTCATTCATACTTTTCTCTGCCATTCCAATTACCAACTTTGATTTATGATAGGAGTAGCAAGTAAAACTTTGGTTTTATCTTCCTTTTCATCATAGGTTATTGCAATGTGGATATTAACCTTACTCCCAGTCGATGTAACAAATTCGTTAATTAAGCCGGTATACCCATATACTGTATATAAATCTTCCTCATCATATTTGATTGCTATATCTCCCTTAAGTTCCTCTACCAAAAGGTTCGCTATCCGATCTTTTTCATTTAGCGTAAGACGTCCGTTAAGGCTTCCCTCATATTGTAATGTAACTTGTTTTTGATCAATGCCTACAGAATCCAAAGTTTTGTTAAGAACAGTCTTATATTGGTCTATACTTTGCATACCTCGTAATATACTTAGTCTTACAACAATATAATGATTAATTTTTATCGCATCCTCTTGTTTCTGCTCCAGACTTACTATCTTAATCATAGTATTCGCACTTTTAGCCTGTTTCTCGAAGGAATATTCACTTCGGGCTCCTTCTCTGGATACAGAAATATCCTTATCTATGGTTAGTCCAATCGAATCTGCTATTTTATGAATTATTAATTTCTTATCTTCTTCACTTAAGAAGTCATTTTTACACTCTGCGATTATCTCTATACTGCTTTGTTGTCCAATCGCATTTGTTTTTACAAAAGCCTGGGTAATCTGAAAGCTCTCATGGAATACACGGTTAACTATAATTTGTGTGGCAAAAGCTAACCATAGCACAACCGCTATATAAAGAGTGAATTTTGTACGTTTTAGTGATAATGTTTGTTTCACTAAATCATATATATATTTTAATTTTTTGTTATCCATAATTGCACCTCCGTTTCGGGGTATCTGTTACCTGTTAGTATTACCCAAACTATGATGCTTTATTCCGTATTGTACAATCTACTATACGTTCTCATTATTTCATGATATAATATACATACCAATAAAAAAAACATATAGTTTATTAAATGTCTTAATAACCTCAAATTTAAACAAACGGACTAACTTACATAGCTTCACGAAAGCATTAAATGAAAGGGGGACTTTCTTCCATGAAGGAATTACAATTATATCGTAGACGATTTATTCCTGACGAACTGATACATCTAAAAAAAGATATTATATTGGTGCAGGAAGAAGATTTGATTATAACGAAATGGAATAAACTTCATCCCCGTGAGGATATCTCTAGAGGATATTCTGCATTTTATCTTGACCAAGGTTTTAAAATCAGTAAAATATACGACAATGATAATAAATTAGTGTATTGGTATTGTGATATCATTCAATATAAAAAAGAAATGGATACCAATTCACTAATCATAGAAGATTTATTGATTGATGTTTTAGTCTATGAAGATGGTACTGTAAGAATATTGGATCTGGATGAATTAGCAGATGCCATGGACCTACACCTAATCACAGAAAAGGAATCAAAAAATGCCTTACGCACACTCGATACCTTATTAAAAATAATTTATCAAGGACGTTTTGGCATTTTACAAGAACCTGTTAATAACGCTGAACTTATGGATTACTCCTCTAACATCTGAATTCGTCTGATATGTCTTTCATTTTGCGAAAAATCAGTATTTAAAAACGTATCTACAATTTTTATGGCATGGCCTATTCCTACGACTCTTGCTCCCAATGCCAGTACATTGGCATCATTATGTAACCTGGTTGCTTCTGCACTAAAACAGTCGTGGCATAAAGCAGCCCTGATTCCTTTCATCTTATTGGCTGCAATGGAGATACCAATCCCAGTTCCACAGATTAATATTCCCAGCTCACATTCTTTATTTTGAATTGCTTTCCCTACTTCATGAGCATATTCGGGATAATCACTGGATGTAATATCACCACAACCAAAATCCTTATACGCTATGTTTCTTTCTTCTAAATATTCGATAATTGCTTTCTTTAAAGCGTATCCTGTATGATCATTTCCAATCGCTATCATGTGGTTTCCTCCAATCAATTTTCTTCATTTAATTTATATACTGTTTTTTTTACAAGACGAGCTAACTCCGAATAGCATTCTTCATAATCAATCAAGGTGCCTCCGTAAGGGTCAACCACATCACCACTCTCCCCGGCAAACTCTTTGATGGTGTAAAGGTCTGTTGTTTCCGGATATTTTTCTGCAATCTTCCTCTTTTGGTCAGCTGTCATAGTTAGTATAATAGTATTTTCATTCATATCAGAAGCTTTAAGCCCTTTCGAAACATGGTTGGGTAACTCTAAATCATGTTTATGAAGTACAATTTCTGCTTTTGGATTAATCGGTTCACTAAAAAGAACTACCAATCCTCTGGATAACACTCGAATATCACTGATTTTTTCCATGTTTTTGTAGATGGCTTCTGCCATAGGACTTCTACAGGTATTTCCGGTACATACAAATATAAGTTTTTGATATTTACCCATGATTTCCTCCCTTTTAAGGTAGCCTGTTTATTCCTCTAATTTAATAATACGATATCCTGCTGCCTTCAACAGCCTGTTCATAATGGCCTGTCCTAATTCATTATCAGAAAAACTTTCCGAATAGATATACTCAGTGTGAAGCTCATCAAACTCTCTTAGAATACGATAAAGTCCGGCAGCTATAGATGCTTCATCTTTTCTTGTTCCAATAGCTTTTATAATTCCGTACTTATAATAATCCTTCGTTTCCTTAGTTGCTATTATTCCAACGCTAATACCTTCTTCTATTTTTTCTTTTGCCTGTCTGTTGATTTCTTCTGTTACCTTATCCATACTTCCGGAATATATAACAAGTGTCCCTTCCGGTGCGTAGTGTCGATATTTCATACCGGGAGCTTTGGGTTTTATAACTCCAGAAGGTTCCTCGGAAAAAATAACAGGATCATATTCGATCGGACCAATAACATTCTCCAACATCGTTTTCGTAATACATCCCGGACGTAAAATCATAGGAAGATCACCGGATAAGTCAACGATGGTTGATTCCAGCCCTAAGGTCGCATCCCCACCATCCAAAATTAGATCCACCCTTCCCGAGAGATCCTTTTGTACATGTTCTGCTTTGGTAGGACTAGGCTTGCCGGATACATTGGCACTCGGTGCGGCAATAAACACTCCGGAATGTAAAATCAAATCCCGGGCTATCTTATTGGCCGGAAGACGTATCCCGACAGTCTCCAGTCCCCCCGTGGTACCATAGGGTACGCAATCTTTTTTCTTCATAATAATGGTTAATGGCCCCGGCCAGAATACTTGCGCCAAACGATAGGCCGTATCCGGAATATCTTTTGCAAGACTTTCCATATCCTCTATTTTTGCTATATGAACTATCAAAGGATTGTCGGAGGGCCTTCCCTTCGCTTTATATATCTTACTGGATGCTTGCGCATCAAGGGCATTGGCCCCTAGACCATATACTGTTTCCGTGGGGAAGGCTACCAGCCCTCCGTTTTTTAATACCGTAGCGGCCGTTTCAAGATCTTCCTTACGAATTTCGTCTTTATCTAATTTTATCATTATCGTATTCATGAACAATTTCTCCTTGTCGTCAGATCTTAGCCAAGCCACATTATACCACGAAATTTATTTAAAATCCATACCTTATAGAGTTTTCATCAGTTAACGAAACTCGACCTTTTATATCACCGATGTCTTTACTTTCCAATTCCCGCCTCATTGATATATTTCATAATACCCATATGGATTCCCCATGCCAGTTTTTCCTGATAAGCTTCATCTATCAGTAAGGCAGCTTCTTTCTGATTCGACATATAACCGCATTCTACTATGACTAAAGGGCATTCCGTCTTTTTTAACATATAGTAATTTGAATTCGATTTTGCTTTTCTATGGTTATCATCCTTCAAGGCCTCCTTAATCTGCTCCTGAATTATGATAGATAATCGTCTGCCTGCGTCCGATTGAGAGTGATAAAAAACCTGCGCTCCTTTTACATACTCCTGTGTAAAACTATTCTGATGAATACTAATCGCAATATCTGCCTTGGAGGAATGTATGATTTCGATTCTTTTACGTAAATCCGCCATTTTTTTATTCGAATCTGTCTCCGAATATAGGCCTATATCCTCTTCCCTGGTCATGATTACTTTAATGTCATTTAATTCCAATAGCGCTTTTAACTTAAAGGCTATGTTTAAATTAATATCCTTCTCCAGAGCTTTATTTACCCCGACTTTTCCGGGATCCCTTCCACCATGGCCGGGGTCAATCACTATAACAATCTTAGCTTTATCCTCATCTCCAACCAACGTATGAAAAATATTATTCATTACCCGGACGGTTTGGTCCGTCGATAGAATCCGTACCAATAACACCAAAAACAAGAATAAGACGGTAAAATATTTCTTCATAGACATACTTCCAAATCTTAAGTTCATTACATCTTATGAGATAGAAAAGCGTCCTATTCTTGTGTTTCAATTCTAAATCTACAAAACAGACTGTTATGCTCTATTTCAAACAATATTAGTTTTCTAAATACTTTATTATAATATCCCAAACACTTTCTTTCTCGAGACCCAGCTTCCAAGCAGCTATTCCGGCTAAATCCGCCTCATGAATTACTTTCATTTTCTCTTCAATGGATCTTTCTTCTTCCTGCCACATCCGATAGAGTGCCCCATCCTTTTCATACTCAGCATAATAACTGCCGTAAGTTTCATCCCACAAAGCTTCAACCCCATTATCTTCAAGGACCTGGGCTGCCGGAGTCATAGCATAGTCTTTTTCTCTGGACACATCTCCATCCGGCATTTCCTTCCATAGCCTTGTATAGAACGGTATCGCTATAATCAACTTGTCCTGAGGCACTTCCTTTAATGTATTTCGTACTGCATCTTCAACAAAACCAATCGAAGAATTGGGTCCGGCATCAGCCGATCCGGAATAATACTCATCATAGGCCATAATTATTACATAATCAACAATCTTTCCCTGCTCTTCTCTGTCATAATGCTTCTTAAAAGGTGGAACAAAATTATCTACCGATAATACAATATTGTTATTCCTGCATTTAACGGAAAGCTCACGTAAAAATTGAACATAATCCTTGCCTGCATCTGTTGGTATTACCTCGAAGTCAATATTAATTCCGTCAAGCTTAAACTGTTTTACTGCTTCCATTAATGCACCCGATAATTTATCACGCCTTGTTGTATGAGAAAGGAGTTCCTTCATATCAACCTCCGGATTAAAATCGTCAACCAATGCCCATACTTCTAACCCCAGCTCAGATGCCTTCTCCATATAATCCTGACTTGCCAAGGATGAAATTGTCCCCTGGTTATCGGTAATACTAAACCAGGTCGGGGAAACAACATTCACTCCTTTTGTGGCATTAATTAATGTTTCTAAATTATCTGCTTCATTTTGACCAAACACCTGATGAAAAACAAGATTTATCTTTTCTTGTCTTTTTTGAGTTGTATATTCCGGCATGTTATTCGGACTGGTTAGCGTTTTATAATAAGATTCCTTTACAAATCTATCTCTTACATAGCCTATAATTCCATCCTGTGTCATAACTTTAAAAAACCCATTCTTAGGCGGTTCTTCAAGATTCACATAAAGCAATTCCATCCCGGTAATTAATTCCGTTAAAATAGGGCTTTTTATGCTGGGTTCCAACCGAAGTTTCGTATCTTTTGTTACTTCTGTATATAAGAATTCACCCCAACGGTAAGTAATAATGACACGATTAGGCTCCTCATATATCCGAACATCAATATCCGAATACTGCTTTACAAAATCCAGTGCCAAATATAGCTCAGTGTCTATCATTCGAACTATGGGATAATCTGCATTTTCATTTGTCTTGTCAATGGATTCGATAGTATACTCAACCCTGTCAGGCTCTGCCCTTATAATATCCGTTGGTGTAGTATAGGTAAGAACCTCTTCTTGCTCATCCCAATAAAACCTATGGTTAAACAGCTCTACTACAGTTTCGTAATCAATATATATCGTATCCTCAATCATCTTCCCATTTTTTTGATATATCTCATCCTGGACAATCAACATAACCTCTGAATTTTCTATCGGATAATATTCCGTTAATAACATGACCTCATTACTGGGAGTCAGTTTATTCTTAATAACTACTCCTAAGCTAATTGCTATGGCAACAACCATAATCACCGAACCGATAATTGTTATCTTAACCCTTTTATCCATTATGCTCCTCCATACTGTCTCCTTCGACAGCTCATATACCCAGTGTACTACTAACAAAATATCACCTGTTAGTTAACAAGAACACTTCGTGCTTTTAACTTAGTAAAACCAATCCAAGAAACTTACTTTATGAAAAATATATTGTTAGTTTATCTGTCATAATGACTGATATTTCATTCGTTAATGTTCCTTACATTATAGCACCGATATAATTATGAAACAAGACCCTTACATATGGAAGGGGTTGCTGCATTCATTTGCAGCAACCCCAGTAAAATCATCCTGGCCTATCTTTATCATAAGCCTTAATTTAAAACCGGAAATATTGAAAAGCAGATATTAAGAACTGTTATTATGATTCAATTAATCATAATGTATAGAGGGTAATTTTAAGTCCTTATCCTTACCTTACAATATCCCGATAATTTATTTCTTATACTACAACTCTTCATTACACTAGATATAAAAGCTGATTGAGAACGGCTTTGATGCTATCTTTATTCTTATAATTATTATCTAATCGGATAAGAAGAGATTTTGTGATATGTTATACTTATCCTCCCATGAGATCCAGACCATACCCAATGTATTTTATATCTAATTACAACTTACCGATACGGCGCACTTAAAACGACTTACGCATCCATACGTTAATATCTTTCGAAAGCTCTATGGGATTCCTATGAAAAGGAACCGACATTAAGTTCTTCATAAATAACCTTTTTCTTAGCTCTTTCACTTCAGTGTGTGAGGCGAAGGGAATTAAGTAATTCCACGTATCATATCCGGGAACTGCCTTAACAGTTTCGATAAAACGTATTAGCTTCTGTTTATTCCAATCAGCCCGGTCCCCGACCACTACCTTTCTGTCACATCTTAAAAACTCTTCCCGATTGGCAGAATAACCTGTTCCAAAATCCAGAACACAGCATTCATATTCATCACTGAATATATCTGGAATTTGCTTTGAGATTACACTCTTAAATAAGGTTACATTTTGATACGAGTAATGGTCTGCCTCTTCTTCGCTCCATTCATAAGAATGCTGTAACAAACTTAGATCCTGATGGTTATTGCACTCCAGAAAAGCAGTCTTTTTACCCAATTCCTCTCCCAAATAAAATGCCAACATAAGGCCGGTATGTGTAACTCCAGCTCCGTGATGAGTACCAACGAGGCCGATGACTTCTCTGACAATATTGTTTCTACCATGTAATACCTTATGAAGCAACATAGGTTTTTTTCTCATGCAATTTACCCTTTCTTAGAAAACAGTAAGCCCCAGTATCTCTTGAAACAATTCCTGACAGTTAATGTCCGGTTGTTTAAAAGGGTCCGGCTCATAAGGAATCCGATAACATATTCTCCGATCCATACTACTCATTAGCTGGTGGAGTTGTTTGCCATCCACGTAATTGAACAAGTATACAATATCTTTATATTCTGCAACCATCTGTAAAACCTGTTCCGAGTGATGAAGCTCCCAATCCTTAGCTCCAAGAATCAAGATTTTAACTTCTGCCTCCAGAAATTCTCTTATATTACTTTGGGTTAAGCAGCCAAAATCCTTGATAATAACCGGATAATTTAATGGTATCTCATTGGTACTTCGTTCGTTAGGAAGCATTGGTATTCCGTTTATTATATAAATGCCGTTATCTCCCCTTAACCCTTGATACCTTTTTTTTATGGTTTCAACACATCTACTGGTATTATTCTCTTGATATAAGCTCTTGATATTCTGATGAATAAAATATCTACATAATCGTATGGATAAATGTGTTGTTCCAATTCTGGTTTGTGCTCCTGCAACAGCGAATCTTATGGATTGACTCGTTTCATTTTGAAATTTCTTCTTTTTATTAATTACTGATAATTGTTTACTAAGATGTGTTACAGATGCATATCTTTGGGTAGGATTATATTTGAGACACTTGTTAATAATTCTAACCATAGGTTTTGAACAACTTTTTCGAAGATCACTATAATCCATGTAGGTTAGCTCTCTTTTAAAGGAATTACCTGCTACCATAAAATAAATTAGTTTCCCAATTCCATATACATCGCAGCGCTCATCTATCTTACCCCGATGATAAAGTTCAGGTGCTGCGAAACCCTTGGTACCACATAACCCTTTTTGATTGCATAATTCATCAAGGTATATGGCACTGCCAAAATCAATTAACTTTAATGTATTACCTGCAACAATAATGTTCTCAGGTTTCAAGTCTAAATATAAAATTGGCCTTTCTAAGGAATGAAGATACTTAATTAAATCACAGAGTTGAAGTGAGAACCGTATTATGTTATCCTCAAGTAGTAATCCCTTAATTCGAACATAATCCTTTAAGGTATCTCCTTCAAGATATTCTTCGACAATATAGGAACCTTTTTCGTTTTCTTCAATATCATAAATTATAGGAATAGATGAATGGCTAAGATTTTTTAGTATTTTTGCTTCTTTTTGTTGTAAATTGTATAAGGGATGATTTTTAGATATGAATTTAATTGCACGATAAGAATTTAATAGAATGTGTTCTGCAAGATATACCTTTGCTGTGCCTCCTGTCCCAAGAAGTTTAACGATGCGATACTTTTGAAACCATATTTCCTGTTGCATTCTCTCCTTTCCTATCAGTAATACAAAAAATGTGAGAACAAGTCATCCACTTATATTATATCCATATAATGGAAGTTTTTCAAATGTTTTTTCATCAGCCAAATTACTAATTTTTTTATTTTTTTTTGTAGGAATCGATAGTGTCAAAACGTGCTTTTTCTTGTAGATATTGGGCATTTATATCTTGAAATTTCATATCTGGGGATATTGACTTTGTGTGCTTTTTAAATTATACTTTTTTTACACCGATGGAAGATTCATTTAAGTTGTAACTTAAAGATCAGTTCCTGCTTAGTATAGAAAGGGGTGTACTCTATGAAGATTGAGAAAATTAGTGACAGCCAGATAAGGTGTACCTTGAATAAGAGTGATTTAATTGACCGCGAGTTAAGAATAAGCGAATTGGCATACGGTACCGAGAAAGCGAAAGCTCTTTTCCGTGATATGATCCAACAAGCTTTTTATGAGTTCGGTTTTGAAGTAGATGATATACCATTAATGATAGAAGCAATTCCTGTTTCTACAGAGTGTCTTATATTAGTAATAACTAAAGTGGAGGACCCGGATGAATTGGATACCCGTTTCTCCAAATTCTCATCCTTCAATACCAAGGATAACTCCGATAAGTCAGAGGATGATGATTCCTATGCAGATGAAATCATTAATACCTTTGAGCAAATGGATGATCTTTCTGATTCGGATGATTCAGAGGAAAGCTCTAAGGATATATCGGACGTAAATGAATCCATGAACGAAGACAATAAATCTGTATTTCAGATTTCATCAAATCTGACAAAGATATATTCCTTCCGGACTTTGCGTGAAGTTACTGAATTGTCCAATATTTTACTTGGATATTATAACGGAGTAAATACTCTATATAAAAACCCTGTAAATTCCACTTATTATCTGGTAATAAGTAAATCACACCATACGCCGGAAGAATTTAATAAAATCTGCAATATCATTTCAGAATTTGGGAAAGCGGAAAAGTCTACTTATGCAAGCTCAACTTATTATGAAGAGCATTATGAAGTCATCGTAAAAAATCATGCATTGCAAATCCTTTCCGTAATGTAATATAAGATGAATTAATAATCTATTAACATAAAAAAGTGATGAGGGTTTACCTCATCACTTTTTTATGTTCTATGATGAATGCTTTTGCTTTATTCACCAATTTGCTCATGAATTCTATCCATAAGATCCTGCGGATCCAAACCATGAACGAGTGCTGCTTCTTCTAAGGTCTCACCTTGTGCAGAAGGGCAACCGAGGCAGTGCATGCCGATATCCAATAAAACCGGGATTATATTTTGATCTGCAGCAATTGCTTGTGCAATTGTCATGTCCTTCGTTATATTAGCCATAATCAATTCCTCCTTTATTTCTGTTTATCATAATAGCAATGAAGCGGTTATACCGCGTAATAGCTTTTATACTTAATGCATAAAGCTTAGGCACTATTATATTCCATTCTAACCATATCGTCAAGGTTTAAAGATACGCATATTTAAGCTCTCATAAAAGGTGATATGACATAAAATGGTTAATGTGAGTATATACAATAGACACTACTTCTTAACTAGGTTATCATTTAACTCATTCTTTTATTCTAAACATATTTTTATGTATACTAATTCATGTAAATAATTCTTGCATTCTTGTTCTTATTATATTAAAATGTAATCGATTGTTTAAAAAAGGAGGTAGTGAGTCATGGCTTATACAATTAATGAAGAATGTATCAGCTGCGGCGCTTGTGCCGGAGAATGCCCGACTGGAGCAATTTCCGAGGGAGCAACTCAATATGTTATTGATCCCGACACTTGCATTGACTGCGGAGCATGTGAGGACACCTGCCCTACAGGTGCCATCTCAGCATAATTTAATTCTACATAAAGAAAAGCACTGTTACACAAGGTGAAAACCTATCACTGCAACAGTACTTTTCTTTTTTTTATATATATACCTTATTTTTTTTAAAAAACTTGGATTTTTTTCGTCCTCTACGATCCATGGATGCAGCGGCTTGCATTCGGCTTTTCTGATAATCTCTTAAGGTTGCATCGAATTTCTTGTACCGCTCTTCTTCTTTCTCTTCCTGTAACCTCATAAGATAATTCATTTCTTTAATTACTCCATCCGTTACATTCATACTGATTTCTTCGGAAAGCAGAGTATTATTTTCCTTTAAGGCTGACATAATAATCTGATTCATAATTGCTTTAAATTGGCCCATCTTATCATTCGTTTCTTCCTTGATTTCATGTTTTTTCTCATTTGTAATTAGGCTTGTCCCCTCTATATTCTCCTGCTGCTTATCATCGTTTAACATTTCAAACACCTTCCCATTTAATTTGTCTCTTAGTCTGATTACTGTTTGAGAATCAAGCGAATCTAACTTATGTATATTCGGTAGAAGCATCTTAACCGCCTTCAGCTGAAAACCCTGCTCTTTCAGATGCTTAACCGTCTTCAGCAGTTCAATATCAGCAGCTTTGTAATATCGGTGCCCCATTTCATTTCTGCTGATCGGAAGCTCAAGCTCGTCCTCCCAATACCTAAGAACGTGGGCTTCAACTTCTATCCTTTTTGAGGCTTCAGAAATCATATATCTAACTTCGTCCATCGATTGCCCTCCCCGTAATTGTAATTATTTTCCACTTTTTACATTATAACATAGCAAACTTCAATTGCAATATTATTTCCACATATTCTTGTACAAGTTGTCGACACAAAAAGGGGAAACCTCAAAGAAGTTTCCCCTTTTCTACACAAATATCATTCAATCGTTTCGATTTGTTCTTATTTATGTATCATAAAGTTTTTATTTATTGTATTTTCTATCTTTCTAAATTCGCAAATTTCGTATAATTTGCAAGCCATGCCAGCTTAACAGTTCCAATCGGACCGTTTCTTTGCTTACCGATTATGATTTCCGATACACCGGGTTCTTCTGTATCATGATTATAATAATCATCTCGGTATATAAACATAACCACATCGGCATCCTGCTCTATGGCTCCGGATTCTCTAAGATCGGATAACATTGGTCTTTTATCCGGTCTTTGCTCTACCGCACGGCTAAGCTGTGATAAGGCAATGACAGGGACATTGATTTCCCTTGCCAAGGATTTCAAAGATCTGGATATCTCTGATATCTCCTGCTGCCTGGATTCTGATTTTTTACTTCCAGACATTAATTGTAGGTAGTCAATGATAACCAGTCCGAGATTTTTCTCCAATTTAAGCTTTCTGCACTTGGATCTTAACTCGCTTACCGATATAGCTGAAGTGTCATCAATTACCAAATTAGAATTACCGACTAGTCTTGCACTTTCCATTAAGCTGGCCCATTCATCTGCAGACAAATTACCGGTTCTGATATTCTGAGAATCTACTCGGGAATTCATTGCCAGAATACGTTTTACCAGCTGATCCTGTGACATCTCCAAGCTGAATATTGCTGTGGTTACATTGGATTTTAAGGCTACATATTCTGCTATATTTAATACAAATGCCGTCTTACCCATGGAAGGCCTTGCTGCAATTAAGATTAAGTCTGACGGTTGGAAACCTGCTGTTTTATAATCGAGGTCATAAAAGCCAGTAGCAATACCGGTAACACTCCCTTGATTTTTCGCTGCAGCTTCAATACTGTCAATGGAGCGGAGCACTACCTCTTTGATATCAGTAAACTCCTTAGTTCCCCTATTTTGAACGATATTAAATACCTGCTTTTCTGTCTTTTCTAAAATTACATCCAATTTTTCTTTATCAAGGTAACAGTCATTGGCTGTTTCTTCTGTTACTTTGATCAGTCTTCGAAGTACTGCCTTATCTCTTACAATTTGAGCATAGTATCTGACATTGGCAGAGGTGGGTACCGCTGTTACCAAATCTCTAATAAACTCCAGACTGCAGACCTGCTGCGGGACATCCTTTTCCTTTAAGCGGTCCTGAAGAGTAACCAAATCCACCGGTTTCCCCTCATTGAACAACTCAAGCATCGTATCGAATAGTATAGCGTATTGCTGCTCATAAAAATCATTACTGTTTATAATTTCAGAGGCTGAAACAATGGCGTCACGATCCATAATCATGGATCCAATGACAGATTGCTCAGCTTCAGCGCTATGTGGTAGTATTTTTTTCACAAAAGCCTCATCCATTGTAAATCCTCCCCGACTGTTAACTAAAAGTCTATCAGTTAACCACTGTAAGTCACTATTTTATCTCCATAAATCAGGTATTACAATAGTAAAACACATCCTATTTATACTGCTTCAACTTTCACCTTCATCTCAGCAGTTACTTGCGGATGTAATTTTACCGGTACAGTATAAGAACCGGCATTTTTTATCGGATCGGATAATTGAAGCTTTTTCTTATCCAAATCAAATCCATATTGCTCCTTCACTGCCGAAGCGATTTCCTTCGTAGATACAGAGCCGAAGGTTTTACCACCTTCTCCTGCCTTAATCGATAATTTAACTGTGATTTCTTCCAATTTCTTAGCCTGCTCTTTTGCTTCATCAAGAAGCTCTTTTTGCTTCTTCTCTTCTGCTGCTTTTTGTAATTTTAAATCGTTTAAGTTTTGTTTAGTTGCTTCCAGTCCCAACTTTTTCGGTAGAATAAAGTTCCTTGCATAACCGTCATTGACTTTAACGATTTCACCTTTTTTCCCTAATGATTTTACATCTTGAATTAATATGACTTCCATTTTATTTCTCTCCTTTACTACAGAATAACTTTTTACAGTTCTCCTTCTTCTATCATTGATGACAAAGTCTTTTTCAACATCTTAATCGCTTCCTGTATCGTACAATTCTCCAATTGGCTTCCAGCGACACTTAAATGTCCGCCTCCGCCCAATTTCTCCATAATAACCTGAACATTGACCTCATCAATGGATCTGGCACTGATATAAATTTTATTGTTAAAATCCGTAAGCACAAAAGAAGCCTTCATATCTGAAATATTTAATAATTCATTGGCGATCTGTGCACCCAGCACGGTCGGACTATCCACCTCGGTACTGGCACAAACTGCAATCGCATAATGATCAAGATAAACTTCTGTACTGCTGATCGCATCGGCTTTGGTTTTAAATTCTGACATTTCACTTCGAAAGGATTTTCGAATCCTTGTTATATCTGCACCGTTTCTTCTTAAATATGCTGCTGCCTCAAAGGTTCTGACACCGGCCTTTGTCAGGAAGTTATTTGTATCAATCATAATTCCTGAGTATAACGCATCTGCTTCTAAGGGCTTAAGTTTTAAATTACCTCCGATATATTGCAGAATTTCTGCAACCATTTCACAGGTTGAAGAAGCATACGGCTCTACGTAAGATAATACGGCACTGTCAATCGCCTCATTGGTTTGTCGGTGATGATCAAATATTACAATTGTCTTACAATATTCCAATAACTCTTCACATTCCAATAAGCTTGGCCTGTTTACATCCACGATAACCAATAGCGTATTGATATCTGCAATTTCCTTTGCCTGTTCATTCTTAAGGAACATATCCTCATCATAATCAGGATTTCCAACAAAACGGTTCATCATAGGCCTTAAGGAGGTTGTAACCTCATTGATTACGATATGTGCCTTTTTATTGAAGGTTTTCGCTATTCGATAGATACCAATAGCCGCACCAAAGGAATCTACATCACCAATCTTATGTCCCATTATAATAATCTTATCTTTTCCTTCAACAAACTCTCGGAAAGCATGAGCTTTCACCCTTGCCTTAACACGGGTACTTTTCTCAACTTGAATGCTCTTACCTCCATAATAGGATATCTTCTCTCTGTCCTTAACAACTGCCTGATCCCCGCCTCTACCGAGAGCAAGGTCAATTGCCGCTCTTGCGTATTCATAGCTTATTACATAACTGTCCGCATTCACTCCAAGGCCAATACTGATCGTTACTGCCATCTCATTACCGATATTTACCCCACGAACCTCTTCAAGAATGGAGAATTTATTATTCTGAAGTGTAGAAAGATACTTTTGCTGGAACACAAAAATATACTTATCCTTCTCCAGTTTTTTAATTACAGCATCAATCCCCTGCATATATTTGTTAATTTTTCGGTCAACAAGAGCAGTTAACAGAGAACGTCTTACTTCATCAATACTTTCTAAGGCTTCTTCATAATTGTCGATATAAAGTAGCCCCGTAATCAGCTTCTGTTCCTTGTTTACCCGAAGTAATGTAATAATCTCCGTCTCGTCATATAAATAGAGCGCGATTAAGCTGTTTCTACCATCCCATGAGCTTTCAGATTCATAATAGCTCCAATTTATATCCTCATCGTCAAAACTGGGCGCTATAATCTTTCTTAGGAGAACACGATAGTTCCTTTTATTAAAGGTGATATGAATCTCCTCATCCTTTTCTGCTTTCGGGAATAGATCTGTGGTTATCTCAGGAAATATATTCGATATTACATGTCTAGACCCATGCTTTTCATGAATAATATCCATAAATTCATTGTTTCCCCACTGCATTCTTCCATCCACATCAAGAATTGCGTATGGGAGTGCCAACTCCTTCAAAAGCCGTTTCTGTACCTGACCGTAGTCCATGGCATAACGTACCAACTCTGTAGCAATTTTATGTCTTTTTATATAATAGATTGTGATTGCAAAGAGAAAATAAACCAGTACATATCCGGTCATTACAAACCCGGCTTTCCTGTTAATCACATAGATACTTAGATTCATGCTAAGTAATAGCCCGGTCAATATGATCGGCCAGAAAAGATATCCTTTTAATGTACCACTAATTTTGAGTTTTTTACTCATATAAAAAGCTCCTTTATTGATACAGTCTCTCAAAAATTTTCATACTGCATCCAGTTTATACCGTTATATGTTATAACATTATACCACTAATATCGCTTAATTAAAAGATTTATTTCTAGGGACCCGTTGCCTGTTTAAATTATACAAGACCGATATCTGATTATACATACTGCTTGGCGTGACTGTTACAATAAATACATACAGAATTAGGATATAAGTATTTCATTGAATTCTGTTACGCCTACTTTGAAAGACTTTATCTCTAATCGGTTTACACTACACCATCTTTTCATACATTTTATGCTGACTTAATTATATACCTTTGTCATCTTAAGAATATTTATAGAACTAAAGAACGAATAAAGGGTTGCTGCATATTATGTTACTATAGGAGGTGATATTATGCATGAACCTTATGGATTTGGCTTTGGTGGTGGATGTAGCTGCTGGGTTATTATTCTTCTTCTCTTATGCTGCTGCCAACAAAGACCGGTTCCTCCATGCGGGAAAGGACCTGGACCATATTGTTAAAATCGGATGTAAATATATATGATGAGACGGCTAGCCGACTCACACTATGAAGTATAAAAAACCCTTATAAGCATAAAGGCTATAAGGGTTTTTTATTAATTGATTTACTTAATAGATAAGTTGGTTATAATTGATAAATAACAAGTTGACATGTTGTATTCGCACTTCCATTATCATAATTTATTATAAAGTCGAATGTTCCCGAACTTCCAAGCTCGGCAATTCCAATTAGTGGGCTTTGTGAGGTGTTTTCATCATATTCCTGATATATAATAATTCCTGATGAATTATATAAACCGTAGGCTAGATAGGAATTTGTCTGTGGAAAGTATACCTCAAACCTATATCTACCGGCCCTTGGGAAATTAATACTAATAAACTCTGAAAAACCGCCATTAATAGTAACCTCCATAAATCTTGATAAGGTTACTCGAATATCATCAAGAATCAATTATTCCTATGATATAAGTTTTGATGGAATTAACGATTTTGTCCCAATTAGCAGAGCAAAAATAAAAGATTTAAAAGAATTGTTGGAATTATAGTTAATTGCTCTGCACTTTATACTACTAAGAAATTAGATTATCCATATATGCTGATCTGAATAAATATAAGCCGCTACACGACTCAAATGTCATGTAACGGCTCCTAATTTAATACTTAATCTACTGTATAGGGCATAAGTGCAATATGTCTTGAACGCTTAACTGCTACAGTTAATGCTCTCTGATGCTTTGCACAGTTTCCGGTAATTCTTCTTGGAAGAATTTTACCTCTTTCGGATACATATCTTTTTAACTTATTCACATCTTTATAATCAATGCCAGTATGATTCTTATCAGCACAGAATACGCATACTTTCTTTCTTCTGCGTCCGAAAGATTTTCTCTTCATAGGTCCATCGCCTCTATCACTTCTGTTAAATGCCATGTCACAACCTCCTTATCCGATTATTTTTCTATTATAATTCTCTGTTTAGTTCTAGTTAAACGGTAATTCTTCGTCAATACCGTCCGGGATATTCATAAATCCATCCCCCATTGCTGAACTGGGCTCCGGTCTAAACTCTTTCTGGGAACCATTTGACTGGTAACCGGAATCAGGGTTACTTCCTTTGCTTTCAGCAAACTCTACTTCTTCTACAACCACGTCCGTAGTGTAGACCTTCTGTCCATCTTTATTCGTATAACTGCCTGTTTGAATTCTTCCCACAGCCACCATCTTCATGCCCTGCTTAAAATATCTCTCTACAAATTCCGCTTGTTTGCCGAAAGCAACACAACCGATAAAATCTGCTTCACTATTCTCGCCGGCTCTTCTGAATCTGCGATCTACCGCTAAGGTAAATCTCGCTACTGCTGTCTGGTTCTCTCCCTGTGAATACCTCACTTCGGGATCTCTGGTCAAACGGCCAATTAACATTGCTTTATTCATAAATAACTACCTCCCTTTTCATTCGCCTTAGGGTAGTAAAAATTAGTTAGGCATCTTTTCTTATGCACAGATATCTGATTACATTTTCCATAATACGAATTCTCTGTTCGATTTCGCTAGGAACTGTAGAATCAGCGTCGAAATGGATGAAATAGTAGAAGCCTTCTTTCATTTTCTGAATTTCATAAGCTAATCTTTTCTTTCCCCAGTCATCAACATTGGTAATTGCTCCACCGAATCTGGTCACAAGTTCTTTCACTGCTTCCAATGTAGCTAATCTGGCTTCATCCTCGATTTTTGCATTTACAACTAAGGCTAATTCATATTGATTCATAGTTGTTTAGCACCTCCTTCTGGTCTCTGGCCCTTTTCTAATACATTCAACCGACGAAGTAATTAAAATGTATTTAAAGAGCAAGGAATTTATAGTATAACATATCACAATTAACTATGATACCATAGCTTTGTTAATAATACAACCCACTTTTTTCACAATATTTTATCTCATCCATATACAAATTAACAATCTGTTACAATATCCGGTTGTTCAATTTATCTGTTTTTAATCATATAATCGGTTATAATCCACCAGTCTTTTCTGAAGTAGAGATAGAATATCTTCCGGTTCCATATCCTTTGCCATATAAGCATTAATTGATACCGGAGGTAGATTCATATAAATATTTCTTTTAATCTGCCTTCTTTTTGTTATGGATTGTTTTTCTAGAAAATTATTCATGTTTTTAGGTATGACTGCAATTACTCTGGTTTTATATTGATCTATAATCTGAAATTCCTTAATATCGTCAAAAGAGATAAAGCCCAGACCACTGATGGATGAATTGTCAATAATTCCCTCTACTGTAATAGTAAGCAGTACTTTAACCTTTGTGGCTTTTAGAACATTAACCACAAAAACAATAAAAAAGGCTAATGACACGAAAATGCCGATTACGTAATACACTTGCTGGTAACGGATAATTCCATAAACCATAATTGCTATTGCTGCCAGAAGCAGAAATAAGCTTGCCAATGATAAGGCAAACGCCCTATAATTGGATTCTTCAATTACTATATCCCCCATGGAGTGTTCCCCCTACCCATTAATTTTTCATTATAACCCCATTGTATTTGTATGTTTTCATGATTTAATATTTTTACTTTATGTTGAACTCGGGTCTTTAACTAAATTCATTTTAGCCGTTTTAACCATATATTTCAAGCGACAAATTAGATTAAATACTATTTTCTTGATAAGTTTTACCATTTGTATTAATATGTTTTTATATTAAATGCTCCAGTAACAATAAATTGTTTTTATTATAAGAATATAACATTTTAATTACAGATTATTAATTTCAATATGAAAGGATATATTAATGAAAGGAGTAAAGGAATGATAAACAAAATCAAATGCAATATCGCTAAGGACACATCGTTCCCATTTAATAACAATGCCAGTTTCTGTATAGGTACCGGTAGAATGGGACTGGCCTTGCAGAAAGCTTATCATGATCAACTCAAGATGGTACAGGATGAAATCGGTTTTTCACATATCCGTGGTCATGGGTTGTTTTGCGATGATATGGCAATCTATCAGCAATATGAAGAAAACGGTGTCGTAAAAACCGAATATAATTTCACTTATTTAGACATGGTAATCGATGATTATATCTCCCTTGGTTTAAAGCCTTTTGTAGAGTTAGGCTTTATGCCCCACAAAATGGCATCCGATACCCAAACGGTCTTTTATTGGAAGGGAAATGTCACACCTCCAAAGGATTATGAAAAATGGGCAAATCTTATTAAAGCAACCCTACTCCATTGGATTGACCGCTATGGATTAGAAGAGGTAATCACATGGCCTTTTGAGGTATGGAACGAACCAAACTTAACCTCCTTTTGGAAGAATGCTGACATGCAGGAGTATTTTAAGCTATATGAAATATCCGCTAAAGCTGTGAAAGAAGTGGATTCCCGAATTCGGATTGGCGGGCCTGCCATCTGTGGTGTCGATGATGAACGTTGGCTAAAAGAGTTCTTATCCTATTGCTCCAAGAACAAGTTGCCGCTTGATATTGTTACCAGACATGCCTATGCTACTGAACTTCCCGATCGTGTTGGTCATTATGATTATCAGAAGCTTCGGGCACCGGAGGTTTTCTTAGATGAATTAAAGATAAGCAGAGAAATCATTGACAGTTTCCCTGAATACAAGGGAATGGAGATGCATATCACAGAGTTTAACACCTCCTATACACCGAAAAACCCGATTCACGATACGAATTTGAATGCTGCTTATACCGCTCGCTTACTAAGCGAGATGGGCGACACCTGTGCCTCCTATTCCTATTGGACCTTTGGAGATATTTTCGAAGAACAGGGAGTAGCCTTCACCCCCTTCTCCGGTTGCTTCGGATTAGTAGCGAACGGTATGATACCAAAGCCTACCTTCTGGACCTTTTCTTTCTTTAAACAGTTAACCGGATCCTGTATTGCCCGTGACAAAAACTACATACTTACAAAAGACGAGAACGATGTAATTAGAGGCATAGTCTGGAATCCGGTAGAGGAGATACATGGAGAAGCAGATATTGACCTTTCCTTTCAACTTCCTTTAGATAACGGTAAATATGTTATCATAAGCAAGCTGGTCGATGAAAACACCTGTAATCCTTTAAAAACCTGGCTTGATATCGGATCTCCTAATTATCCTTCTGAGAAGGAGCTTGCGCTTATCAAATCCTGTGCCAATCCACTTACCTCTACACAAAGAAAAACAATAAGCGATAAGAAACTAGACTTATCCTTTCTTTTAAAAAGAAATGCTCTGCTTTATTTTGAAGTGAAAAAAATCCATCCTCAGGTTGATCGAGGCTTTCAGCCGGAGCGTATCCAGGGAGCACATAAGCTGGAAACGAAATAGTATCTATCATAGGCCTTAACGTAATAAGGAGCTGTACCAAATATAGTAAATAATTGGTGCAACTCCTTATTACTTCACTATAATTTAGTTTTTATCTACTGCCTTTCTCATTAAAAACCAACTGAGCATGATAAACAAGGCAAATGCTATAATACTGGTGATGTACATATAATATGGATATCCACTCCTAATTCCGATAATAGTTGTGAGAATTTTTGCCATAAAACTTGTAATTCTGCCATCTAAAGTAAGATCTATCATCGGTAATAATACAAAAACACTTACAGGTACTCCAACAGATACTGCCAGCTTCCCAGCTTTATTCATCCTATAATATGCAACCGTAATCAGGTAGCCAAGCGAAATCGCTATCAGATATACCCCTAAGGATAACATTAGACTCTCAAAACCACGAGTCAATCCGTTGATTGTGTCTACCCGTTTTTCAAATATATTCTCATACATATCAGTCACGCTAAATCTACTGCTGTTAAGTAATCCAAGAACTCTGACAAAAATAAAATTCATAAAAACCATAATTAAACTAATTACCAAAAAAGACACCGTCCTGCTGAGGAACATGGTTTTTCTGGAGACCCCATTCTGTATAAACATACCAAATGTTTCCTTGAACGAATTTAAGCCGGAAATAAACAGATAGATGATTGTTGCCACCTCAAATCCCCCATCGCTTCTAAAAGTTGTATCATTTACAGTTATAATAGAAGCGAAGAAAACATGTACGAGTAAAACGATAATATAAAATATTACAGTTGATTTTTTAAATTCCAATATCTGATATTTTAATGCTGCTTTCATAAGAATACTCTCCCTCCTCTACGCGTTTGTCATCTGAATGAACAGCTTCTGCAGATCCATCCGAGACACTTCTAACCCTTCCGGCAATTTGTCTTTCTCTAGTTCACCCAAGATGTAGGCAGATTTTAATCCACCAAGAACATCCAGACCAATTACACTCTTACCTAAGATATATTGATCAACTAACGAAGCACTTCCTGAAATGGTATATCCGGCGGTTAATAACTCTTCCCTGGTTTCATCCTTTATTATTTTTCCCTTTTTTATAACCACAACATTTTCGATCACATTGGATACTTCTTCAATTAAGTGAGTAGATACAATAATAGTACTGGGCTTTTCACTATATTTCTCAATTAAAAGCTTATAAAATAAATCCCTATGATTCGCATCCAAACCTAGAACCGGTTCATCCAGCAAAACATATGGCGTATTCACGGACAAAGCAATAATTACTTTAAAAATAGAGGTATATCCCGTTGATAAACCCTTAACCACTTTATTCGTACTAAGTTCGAACTTTTCTGCCATATTCATGGCTGACTCCATATCAAATTTACCGTAAAACTCTCCTGTCCAACGAAAGATATCTTTAATCTTCATCTTATCAGGATAGAAATTCTTTTCACTCATCAGATAGACTTTTTGTAAAGCCTGATCATTTTCTTTGGACGGTATATCATCAATAAAAACCTCTCCTCTATCTGCAAAAATCCGATTTGTAATAATATTAAGGAGCGTTGTTTTTCCAGCACCGTTTCTACCTAATAAGCCATATATCTTATTCTCTTCAAAACGGATACTTACATCATCCAATGCTTGAACACTTTTATAATTTTTACTTAAGTTTTTAATTTCAATACTCATTTTATAAACCCTCTTTCTATCATTAATATAATATCTTCCCTTGTTAATTGAAGACGCTTTGCTTCTTCCAACATATTCTTAATGTAATGATCGTAAAATTGCTCTTTTCGACTGTTTTTCAACTTTTCCACCGCTCCTTTACTAACGAACATTCCAAGACCCCGCTTCTTATAAACAATTCCGCTATCAACCAGCATCGTAATTCCTTTTAAGGCGGTTGCTGGATTAATTCTATAATTAACTGAGAACTCCGTAATAGATGGTATTTGGCTTTCCTCAGGAAAAGCCCCGGAAAGAATAGCGTCCTCAATACCTTCTGCTATCTGAATAAATATAGGTCTGTCATCGTTAAAATCTATCATCAAGTCGATCCTCCTTTCTTGATATGTTTATTGGTTAGTTAGTCTAGTAGTTAACCATTTAAATACATAATATACACTAATATTATTTCTGTCAATAGTAAAAATAAAATTTTTCACAAAGTACTTTACCTGTCGTAGTAATTATGTTATACTCATTTTACTACGACAGATGAAGTAGAGTTGTTAGGATGGCTTGCGCATCCATCCTAACATCATAATAGGAGGGATCAAAATGATCAGTAGCGATGTAATACGGGGATATAATGATACGATTATTCTTTTTTTCCTCCTGGAGGGGGCATCCTATGGATACGAGATTTCCAAGAATATCAAAGAAAAATCCGAGGGGAAATATATTATGAAAGAAACGACCCTGTACTCTGCCTTCAACAGGCTTGAGAATAACGGGTATATCGAATCCTTTTATGGAGATGAGACCTTCGGCAAACGTCGTACCTATTATAGAATCACCCCTGCCGGCCTTGCTTATTATAAGGAAAAATGTAAAGAATGGGAAATTACAAAAGATGTTATCAATCGATTTATAAGGAGTGGAATGTGAATGGAAACTATTAAAAACTATCTGGATAATATGTTTGCAGGCTTGCCAAATACGGAACAAATGAAAGATCTGAAGCATAATATGCTCTCCAACATGGAGGATAAGTATAACGAGTTGAAAGCTTCCGGCAAATCTGAGAATGAAGCAATCGGCATCGTTATCTCTGAGTTTGGTAACATCGATGAACTCATTAACGAACTAGGAATCAAAAAAGATACGACTACAGACAATAAACCAATGATTTCACAGTCAGAAACGGATGCTTATCTGACAGTGAAAAAGACCATGGGTCTACAAATTGGAATTGGTGTATTCTTATGTGCATTAGCGCCGGCTGCATTGATACTAATTACTAAATTACAGTCGGATGGGCTGATAACCGGAGGCTTATCTGAAAAAGCAGGAAGCCTTTTAGGATTAATCCCTCTCTTTTTACTTATTACAATTGCTGTTGCTATCTTTATCTATTCCGGTATGAATTTTGAACGATACAAATATATTGAAGAGGGTGTCAATCTTCCAAGCAGCGTTGAAGCAAACCTAAAAAGGCAGCATGAGAATTATACTCAGCCTTATTACTTAAGTGTTATACTGGGCGTTTGCTTATTAATTTTATCACCCATCGCTTTGTTTGTTACAAATCTTCTCAATAATGATTACTCCGGTTACGGTGTTGTAGTCTTACTTGGTATCGTTGCAGTTGCCATATTTATTCTTATATACTTTGGTACAATTAGAGAAAGCTATAACCGGTTATTAAGACTAGGTGATTATTCCGAGAAGAAACAAAAGGAGAATAAAGTAATCGGAGCGGTAGCCTCAATCGTCTGGCCTTTGGCTGTTTTAATTTTCTTACTCACAGGCTTTATTTACGGCTATTGGCATATCAATTGGATTATATTTCCTGTAACAGGAATACTCTTTGGTATGTTCAGTGCAGTTTATAATATTCTGAAAGGAAATGAAAACTAGAATATAAGCTATAAGCTATATAAATAAAACTAACTTTACCTGTGATAAATAAAAGGACTGATTTTAGTCAAATAACTACCAAGCAACCTTACCCGCTATATCGTCTTAGTAGTTATTAACTTTAATCAGTCCTTTTTCTATTATTAATACCTTTATAAAATCGTTTATGATCGGAGTTCCCACTCCTCAGCCAAAATTCCATACTCATAGGTATCCAACCAGATAGGGTTATTGTGTTCATCTGTCTTAAAATAAATATTTTTTCTAAGATGACCTTCCCGTCTCATATGTAGCCGTTCCAATAGACTCCAGCTTGAAGTATTCTCAGGATTACAATGGGCGATAATACGTCTGGCCTTCAGATTAGTAAAAGCATGTTTTATCACTGCCTCACAGCTTTCTGTGGCATAGCCCTTTCCATGAAAGTCCTTATGGAAAACGTATCCCAGTTCCCAAGTATCAAACTCTCTCTCCCCTAGGTAAATATTCCCTATGAGTTTAAGAGAAGGCTTTATACATACTGCAAGGAAGGCATCATCCTTTGCCCTTTTCATAGCCTCAGTTTTACACTCATCTTCAGTGAACACATCATAAGGTTCATATTTAATTACATCCCTATCCGAGAGATATTCATATAAATCCCACCAGTCTTCCGGTTTGAATCTTCGTATCCATAACCTATTGGTTTCTATTTCATACAATAACCTACACCCCCCTCTTTTCCTCCTGATTATGTCATATGATCATGCTTTCGTAGGATTATTACGAATAATAGAGATAGCCTGTTTTAGGTTTTTAATATGAACAGACTTAAATTCACCGCCATATTCCCCATCTATCGTCCAGGGAACCGGCTCCTCCGAAGTTATCTGAATTTCTTGAACAGGAAGATAAAAGATATGATTGCTTTTTACATTTCCCCGTAACAAATCATTAATAATACTCTGTAAATCTAGCACATTTTGAGGTACCTTAATAAAAACTCCCTCAAATAAACCATCATCCAACAATACATCCTTACCTGTAATTCCTTTAAAGCCTCCGATAGAATCCGAGTTTGCAACCATTCCATAGATAAAATTATCTTGTATTACTCTATTTTTACAGGTGATCTTTATATGATATGATTTCCAATTCGGTAATCTCTTTATCCCTTCAAGAATATAAGCAAGTCTACCCAACATGTTTTTTGAAGTCTGGGGAGTAGCATAAGATGCATCTGTAAATATCCCAAACGCAGCCGTATAAGCAAAATACTCTCCGTTTAGATTCCCAACATCACACAAAAAGGACTGACCGTTTACTACAACTTGCGCTGATTTCGGCATGTTCTTAGGCAGGCCAAGGCTGTAAGCAAAATCGTTGGTGGTTCCTGCAGGAATATAACCAATTTTAATCTTTTTGTTGCCAGACATAATTCCATCAATCACTTCGTTTAAGGTTCCATCTCCGCCCGAACATACGACGATATCATACTTCTCCCTGTTCAGACAATCCAAGACAATTCTTTTCGCATCCTTTTCTCCCAAGGTGGCATAAGTAACTACCTCATATCCGTTTTTTACGAAAAGTTCTATGATATTGGAAAGAAGGTGCCTTATCTTTCCTTTGCCCGCGTGGGGATTATATATAAAAAGCATTTTCTTTCTCATGATTTACTCCTTGCCCCAAGTTAATTTATCTGTTAATCATTTAGTATTTCCTTAATATAACGATTCTAACATGGCTTACCATCAGATACAACTAAAAACATCACTGATTTCATAATTTTTCTAAAAAATCAGTGATGTTTTATATTACCGATTAAGCTTATAACAATATTAATAAATAATATATCTTTCCCTTCATACCTACCAGTTAAGCCTGCCATTTTTATTTCAGTATATATTTACCCTTAACGGCTCCCAGTGTTAAACCGTTGTAAATCTTATTGTTATAAAATGGTCTTACTAAAATTGTCAACACTTTTTTTATGCCTGTTTATTATGATACACATTTAAAAGTGTATTCAAATTGCTCCTATATACCTTTTCACAAATAATGCCCCAATGAAGTGACAGATTAATATTACCTGGCGCTATTGGGGCATTGAAAGCTATAAACTTTACATAAAATATTAACTTTCTATACTTACTTCTTAATAATCGGTATCCATATCTCACTGATATAATCCTCTGAGGAAGAATCCCCCTCGGAATACCATTCGATTTCGGCTCCTCCTGCATGTTCATATCCTGAGGAAGGAAACCATTCCGTATAAACCCGCTTCCATACATCCTGTATGGCCTGCGGCATAGGACCTACACATTGAAATATAACCCATAATCCTGCAGGAACCTCTAACACATCCATTCCCTCTAAAGGTTTTGCACCGGAGGCACTTGCGATATAATAGTCCAGTTGTTCATCCTTAAAATTAGCACATATACCCATGACACCCGGAGGGTTTCCGTCTGAAAGTGCATAGATCTTATCAAACATTCCGTTTTGGAATACCTCCTGCCATATTACCGGTATTCTCTGAAAATTCTGTCCTCCTACGGTAGACACAGTTTCCTTCTTACCGACAAACCTCATACTTGGTTTTTCCACGATCCTATAATTCATTGCTTTTCCTCCTTTAATTGAAATATGGAAGGAAATCCGCGGAAAAGACTTAAGTGAAATTCCCTTTTCTCTTACAGTCTTAGGGGTTACACCATGGACATTGGTAAAAGCCCTGGTGAAAGCAGTCGGAGAATTATAGCCATACTTTAGTGCAATATCAATTACTTTGTTGTCATGATTTTGTAATTCAAAAGCCGCCAGTGTCATTCGCCTTAATCTGATATATTCACTCAGGGTCATTTCAGCAGCAAAAGCAAATATCCTCTGAAAATGGCAAGCCGAACAACAGGCTTCTTTGGCAATTTGAGTAATATCCAGTTCATTGTCTAAATTATCTTCAATGTAATCAATTGCACGATTCATTCTCTCAAGCCATTCCATTGTATTCCCTCCTTTCAATTAAATTCTATCAAAACTAATAACTATCTTCCTCTCTTTTCATGCTTTTATATGAGAGTTTTTGTGAACATTTTCGTTTTGATTTAATTGCTAGAAATAAAGATCGCTTCATAATTTTTTATACAGTAATCAATAATCTGCATGGCATCCTTTGGTCCGCCAAATTCATTGACCGCAGTTTCTTTATGCTCCAACTCCTTATATACACTGAAGAAGTGCTTCATCTCGTTAAAAACATGAGACGGCAGATCAGTAATGCTTTTAAACATATTGTAGGTTGGATCATTAAAAGGAATTGCAATGATCTTCTCATCACCCATACCGTTGTCGATCATATTCATAACACCAATCGGATAGCACCGAACTAAGGAAAGGGGCTCTATCGGCTCCGAACATAGAACTAATACATCCAAGGGATCCTTATCATCTCCATAGGTTCTTGGAATAAATCCGTAGTTTGCCGGATAATGGGTTGAAGTATATAGAATTCGGTCAAGAATAATAAAACCTGTCTCCTTATCCAGTTCATATTTCTTCTTACTTCCTTTAGAGATCTCAACAACCGCTACAAAATCCTCCGGCTTTATCCTCTCCGGGTTAATATCATGCCAAATATTATTCATGAAGATCCTTCCTTTACTTACGTCGTTTATTTACTTTGCTAATTTGATTTTAAACGATAATCAATCATCAGATATTATCGTTCCAATATAAAAGATTTCTTATGTAGAGAGAACATGAATATGTATGAATTGATAGATGTCTTACATTTGCTAAAGATATTTTCCAGGTTAATATTTTTATATAATAAACATATCTTGCTACAGAAAGTAGTTATCGTGACTTAATCTCATCAATACTCATTACTTTTGCATAGCGGTTATTCCACATCTTATATACATAAAACCGATTGATATCCTCAGCTTTCATAAATTCATTATCAAATGTAGTCGTTGTACCTTCCGGAACTATAACATTAAAACCATATTCAAATGCTACTTTACAGGTCACATCCATACAGTATTCGGACTGCATTCCGACTAATATAATATCTTTAATTCCTTGCTTATCCAAATATTCCTTTAATTCCGTCTGTCTGAAGGCACTGTTAAAGTGTTTGTCAACGATTTTCTCTTCCTTAATTGGTGCTACATCTGAATAGATCTCCCAGCCAGATGTACCTGTTTCAAGTTCCGTACCCTTATCTCCGTTATGCCTAACATAAACCACTTCAATATTATGACTCCTGCAATAGGTAAGAAGCTCGTTAATATTCGCGATTAACTCCTGCACTTTAAAAGGTTCCCAATTAACTAGTGCCGTTTGTACATCAACCACAAGCAATGCTGTTTTATTCATATAATCCTCCTACAAATCTTTTTATAATAGATTATTGTTCTATGTGTTATAATATAATCCATAAAATACCATTATGCAACATTGATTTAAATATAAAGCTCCTAGTAAAAGTACACTTACCTGCTTTACTAAGAGCTTTTAGAGGATACAGCCGGAGCTTTCATGATATCCAGTTTTTTCTTAAGTTGTAACTTGATTGCTATTCAAAAAACTTCAATATACTTCCATCGATTGTGGTTATTTCACAGGTTTTACCGCCCCAATGCTCTGTAACAACTTCTGAAATATCATTCCACCCACGACTTTTCACATATGTATATAATTGCTCAATCCCTTGAACAAGCATAAAACCGATCATTTTTTTCATAGGCTCACCCTTAAACATGTGAATACCGGTAAATGGAGCAATATGTAATGATTCTATTTCCATAGGAATGTTGTTAACACAGCCGTAAAGTCCTAAGTTGTTTTCATCACGTTCTTCAATTTGTCCATACCAGCCAAGTACATCAACAAACCAATTCAGTGTCTTATCCATATCTTCGGTGTAATATACAGCTCCTGTTTCTTTTACAATATAACCTCTTTCTCCTAAGCTACCCATAATTATTCTTCCTCCTGTTAAATTAGATATGGGAGATATTTTTGAGAATGCTTTCAGATTTGCTCTACTTTTCCTTGCAGCTGACGGTGTGATACCATGAAACCTGGAAAAAGCCTTCGTAAAGCTTTCATTAGAATCATACCCATACTTAAGGGCGATATCCAATATAGAAATATGTGTATCTATAATTTCATAGCCAGCTAAGGTCATACGTCTGTTTCGAATATACTCACTTACGGTACAGTTACAAAACACAGAAAACATCTTTTGAAAATAAAAGGAAGACACGAATTGACTTTCTGCTAAAATATCCGCATCTATTTTATCGTTAATCCTATTTTCAATCTCATCAATAGTATTTTGAATAATCTTAATCCAATCCACATTCTCACCTCCTATAACCATATATTAACCGATCTGTTTAGTAAATTCTTGATAAAGCTTGCATGAATTTGTCTGTGAACAAAATGTTTATTTGTCATGATGCGTATTAAATCTTCTTTGCTACATTATTTTAACTTCTCATAACTATTATTTCTTGAAATTAACTACCTAAAAGTAATAATATATTATAATCCATCCTATTTTTTTAGTCTAATTTCTTATTCCATATTATCACACTGAACCTCTGATACAAAGTAAATTTACCAATTACACAAAAAAAGGCGCTAAACCCTATTACAAAAGGTTTAGCGTCAAATAATTCGCTATAATATTTGACGCCAATCTCCGAAGCATCAAATATTATTTATTAAGTAATCCGCCCGATACCATGTCTTACATTTTTTCAGATAGATGTCTTTTCAAATAAATCATATCCACTAACTGTTTTCTATTTTCATACATAGGGTGGTCGTAATTGTCTATAAAAAAGTTTTTAACGATGTGCGATTTTACAAATCCGCATTTTTCATAAAAATTAAGTGTTGTAGGGCTATCGCCTGTTCCAACATATAGCACGTTACCGGACTTTTTGTAGTAATCAGCAATAAATGAGATTAGATGTTGTCCATATCCTTGACGTTGATATTCCGGAACAGTAACAATATTCTTAATTTCATAAACACCGGCCTGCTCTTGTGTAACAATGCAAATCGCTTTAACATCATCATCACACAGGGCGAACATTTCACCACGATATAGATATTTCTCTATCATATTTACCTGTTCATCTGCAATAAGTAGCAAATCCATATACTTAGTTTTATCGTTATCTATTATTTTCACAATTTCCATTCGATATTTCCCCTTTCCTTTTCTTGGTTATCTTTACAAATCCATTATACCACTTTCAATTTCAAATAGGGGAACACACATTATTGTAAAAATTAGATGTGCCAGTTTGTAAAGTGGCACATCTACTCATAATATTTACATATTCCGTATAATGCGTTGAATACTTTTGGGGGTTAAGAAATATTTCTCTGACAGTTCAAAAATAGTCGTGCCGTTTTTATAACTATTGTATATTTCAAAATTTCTTTTTTTGAAATATGTTTTCGTATCTGTCTTTTCTCCCCACTTACATCTTTTTGATTTTATTTTTGGAATGTATATAACTTGCCCATCAACATATTTTTGGATTTCATCAATTAATCCTTCGGGCAAGATTTCTAAAGCCTGAACATAGCCCATTGTGCCCTCCTAAAAATTAATCTTTAGGATAGCAAAGGCTATTGATATTCTGTTTGAGTGATATGCAATAGCCTTTGCTATGCACAATGTTTACTGCTTTTCCTTGTGGATCATCCCCCCTATCTTCTATATTATAACTAAGACACGTTTCATTTTCAAGTCACTTTTACGAATAGAAAAAGATGCATCACTTTCATGATACATCTTTTCTTTATCAAGGCGACAACCAGATTTGAACTGGTGATCAGGGTGTTGCAGACCCATGCCTTACCGCTTGGCTATGTCGCCATATTTTATTTTTTTTGATACAGCTATTATATTATAACAACCAATTCTTTATACGTCAAGGATTAGTATTAATAACTTCTTACTTTTTAAAGTAAGCTCCCCGAGTAGGGCTCGAACCTACAACCCCACGGTTAACAGCCGTGTGCTCTACCATTGAGCTATCGAGGAATATAACCTATTACTATGACTAACATAACAGTTGTGCCTGTACTCTGGCGTCACAATAACAGAAAAAACAGAAATCCAAAGAGAAGGAGTTTTCTGTCTTTTAATTGACTAAATCCTACACAAGAAAATGTTCATCCATTGAGTTCACTCTTTTGACTTCGTCCAAAGAGTTATCTCTTTAAGAGTTTTAACTTTTTAACTGTATAACCTTTTTAGGTCAAGCCCTCGACCTATTAGTAACAGTCAGCTACATGTGTTACCACACTTCCACCTCTGTCCTATCTACCTGATCGTCTTTCAGGGGTCTTACTAGCTTATGCTATG
>NZ_JAEAGR010000005.1 GCF_015999265.1 Mobilitalea sibirica | reverse complement strand
TTTTTGTTGCACTCAAGGTTGGCGTAACCTGCCAATGCATAAATTCAGGGTTAAAATATTTGCTTTTTCAATGTTCAAAGGGACATATTTTTTTATATCAGTTTTTCATACCAAACTTTACACTACCTACCAGAGATGTTCCTTCTATTTTATCAACTTAATACTTTTATTTCATATTAAGACCTCATCGTTCTATCATCTGTTTACAATTCGTTTACATTTTAACATAATATTACCATGATTGAAAGATTTATTTACCAGAAATATTAAAGAAAAGTTATGATTTGGGATTATACTAATAAAAAGGTATATAGCTTCCCATCTATACCAGTTGGCACATTAAGAGAAAGCATATACACCTTCCTATCCAAGTTTATTTATAAAACAGTCTTATCCTATAAGGCAGCTAATAGTTGAATATGATTTGATAATCCTTATATATGAACCAAGCTCATTTTTACTATTTTACAACAATATTCACGATTTTACCGGGAACATAGATTTCTTTGATTATGCTACCGGTTAATTTATCTGATATCGCTTCTTTCGCTGCTGCTAAAACTTCCTCCTTGGATGCTTCAGCTGCCACCATAACCGTACCCTTAGTCTTTCCGTTAATCTGAACAGCGATCTCGATTTCACTATCCTTCATTTTCTCTTCGTCATATTCCGGCCAGGTGTTTTCAAAAACTGAAGTTTCATGACCCAGCTGTGACCATAATTCTTCACTCACATGAGGAATGAAAGGAGCTAACAGGATAACGGCTGTTTCTAAGGTCTCCTTATCAATGCCTCCACCTTTCTTCGCCAGATCAATCATCTTGTTATTGTATTCCATGAAACCTGATACAACTGTATTTAAACTAAAGCTTTCCAAACGGGTTGTAATATCATAAATCATTCTATGACGCAGCTTAATCATTTCCTCCGTAGCTTTGGTATTCTTATCCTTATGTTCCGATACCAGGTTAAAGAAACGGTTAATAAAACGATATACACCGTCGATCCCTCTGTCATCCCACTCGGAATCAAGTTCCGGAGGTCCTACGAATAATTCATACATTCTTAAGGAATCACAGCCGTAATCATTCACCAAATCATCAGGAGACACAACATTGCCTTTGGATTTACTCATTTTCGCACCGTTTTTACCAATCATACCCTGATTGAATAGTTTTGTAAACGGCTCTTCAAAATCAACCACACCGATATCATATAAGAATTTCGTATAGAATCTGGAATACAGAAGATGTAAAACCGCATGCTCCACACCACCGATATACATATCAACCGGCAATAATTCATGAGCCTTTTCTTTGGATACCAATTCCTTATCATTCTTGCTGTCCACATATCTTAAGAAATACCAAGAGGAACCTGCCCATTGAGGCATGGTATTGGTTTCTCTCTTTGCCGGCTTACCACAGGTAGGACAGGAGGTATTCACCCATTCATGGATATCCGCCAAAGGCGATTCTCCTGTACCGGTGGGCTGGTACTTTTCAACCTCCGGCAACAATAACGGCAGCTCCTCTTCCGGAACGGGAACCGGACCACATTCTTCACAATGAACAATCGGGATTGGTTCTCCCCAGTAACGCTGTCTGGAGAATACCCAGTCACGGAGTTTATAGTTAACCGTCTTTTTACCGATGCCCATCTTCTCCAGCATATCAGGAACTTCCTGCTTAGCCTTATCGGAATTCATTCCATTCCAATCACCGGAATTAATCATAACGCCGGCCTCTGTATATGCCTCAGTCATTTCAGGATCTTCTTTGCCATCCTTAGATATTACCTGAACAATCGGTATCTCAAATTTCTTGGCAAATTCAAAGTCTCTCTCATCATGGGCCGGAACACACATAATAGCTCCTGTACCATAATCCGCCAGAACATAATCCGACAGCCAAATTGGAATTTTCTTCTTAGTTAAGGGGTTAATGGCATAGCTTCCCGTAAACACACCGGTTTTTTCCTTGTCCTGCAGACGATCCACGGAGGATTTCATGGAAGCTTTATAAATATAATCCTCTACTTCTGCCTGCTGCTCTTTGGTAGCCAACTCCTTTGCCATAGCATGCTCCGGTGCCAGAACCATAAAGGTGGCGCCGTAAAGGGTGTCCGGCCTGGTGGTATATACACGGATGGCGTTATCTGTTCCATCCACTGTAAAATCCACTTCTGCACCGTAGCTCTTACCAATCCAGTCAGACTGCATCTTCTTAACCTTTTCCGGCCAATCCAGTTTATTCAGATCCTCTAACAAACGATCTGCATATTCCGTAATTTTTAGCATCCACTGTTTTAGGTTTTTCTTGGTTACAGAAGCGCCACAGCGTTCACATTCACCGTTAACAACTTCTTCATTGGCAAGACCAGTCTTACAGGAAGGACACCAGTTAATCGGCATCTCTTTCTCATATGCCAGACCTGCTTTAAACATCTTAACAAAAATCCACTGGGTCCACTTATAGAAATTAGGATCTGTCGTGTTCACTTCCATATCCCAATCATAGATGGCAGCGATTTCATTGATCTGTTTTTTAATATTGGCAACATTTTCAGCCGTTGATATACTAGGGTGAACACCCATCTTAATTGCATAATTTTCAGCCGGTAGACCAAAAGCATCCCAGCCCATCGGGTGGATAATATAATATCCCTTTAGTATCTTATATCTGCTCCATACATCACTGATTACATAGCCTCTCCAATGCCCTACATGAAGACCGCTGCCGGACGGATAAGGGAACATATCAAGACAATAATATTTCGGTTTTTTCCCATCCTGTACATTAACGGGATGACCTTCCCAATGCTTTCTCCATTTCTTTTCGACTTCCTTATGATTATAAGGTGTTGACATAAAATTTCCTCCTTCAAAATGATCAATTTAATTTTCTCTCCGATTCCAAACACACTAATATTATGCGTGAAAGGTATAAAAAAACCTCCCGTCTCAAACAAGAGACGAAAGGATAAGAATTCCGTGGTACCACTCTAATTCATAATTCGTCCTACCAGGACTAAATTATGCACTTAATATTCGATAACGAGAATACCGTCCCTGCCTACTATAGGTTCAGCCGGGAAGCTCAAAGGCGAGTTGGGAGTCTGTTACTGCTGTCTCACACCTTCCGACAGCTCTCTGAAAGCACATTTTCTCTTAATACTCCTTATCCATGCTTTTTCAATATTGGATATATTATATTAATATAAACATCTGTTACCTTTTTGTCAAGTTTTTTATCTTACGAGCCTTAGTTTGAAAGTTGCAAGATATAATGCCCCCATATTCAAAATAATTCAAGCAACCATTTTATTGTGAGCCTTAGTTATACCGAATTCTTGACGACGGACTTTCCCTTCCATTTGCCGGTTGCCACACGCCATATTCCTAAAAATCCGGTAACCAACCAGGTAAATGCAGTTGCCCAGAAGATTCCTCGAAAACCTATGCTTGCATTGGCAGCCATAAGCCTGGCAAATAAAACCCTACAGATTACTTCCGTAATACCCATTATCATAGGGATATGAATATCACCGGTTCCGCTTAGAAAATTTCTCGTAATAAATATCATGCCTACGAAGAAATAGAAAAAGCTGGTAATTCGAATTCCTTCTACACCATATCGAACCACTTCCATATCTTCCTGCTTCGTAAATATCTTCATGATGGCTTCGCCGCCAAAAAACATTATCGGTAACATAATTAAGCTGAAAATAATTATGATCAGGGAGGAAGATCGATATCCTTGCTTCACTCTGTCAATCTGACCGGCTCCGATATTTTGACCTGTGAAAGAAGCAGTTGCCGCACCTAAGGACATAGAAGGCTGTAATACCAGCTGTTCAATTCGATTAACTACCGTGGTAGCTGCAATTACCACAGCATGAAAGCTGTTGATTACACTCTGTAGTGCCATCAAAGAAACTGACACGAAGGAATTTTGTAGTGCAACCGGAAGCCCCAGGCGAATGCATTTGCGAAAGATTAAAGGATCCGGTTTAAACTCCCGAAGCGGCATTCTAAGTAACTTCACCCTTAATAGGGCATAAATCGTACAACCGGCTGCCGATACCATTTGTGCAATGATTGTGGCGATTGCAACTCCTGCTACCCCCATACCAAACACAACGACGAATAGCAGATCTAATAAAACATTTAATATACTGGCGATGATTAAAAATACTAAAGGTGTTATGGAATCACCTAAAGCCCTCAGTACTGCAGCCATACCATTATAGCAAGCTATACCAAGTATTCCAGCAAATGCTATCTTCATATAGATTTCAGATTCATTAATAATTGTATCCGGAGTATTTAGAAGCTCCAGGAATGTACGTGTTAATAGAAAACCCGTTACACCCATAATCGCTGAAGCCCCTATCACGATGTAAGTAGCTGTCGCAAAACTTTTCTTTACGTTCTCATAATCCTTGGCGCCAAAGTATTGCGATATAACAATCGAGATACCTGCAGAAAGACCAAAGGTCAAACCAAAAATCAAAAACAGAATTGACATGGTAGAGCCTACCGCTGCCAAAGCATCACTTCCCACAAATTTACCTACTACAATAGAATCCACCATGTTATAAAGCTGTTGAAATATATTACCGATTAACATAGGTACGGAAAATTTTAATATTAATTTTGTAGGAGACCCGTTTGTCATATCACGGGTTAAATTTCTTGCCATCTTACACCTCTTATTTCTATGGTAACATAAATAATAATATAACATTCATGTTTGGTTATTCCTATCTCTTTTGTTATGATACATTATCTTATACAAAATTATCTCATTTATCAACATGCTATACTCTAACAAGCTTTTATCATGACATATTCATTATTCACTTTTTTCATTTATGTTTATCCGTGGTTATTTTTATTACTTATTTTTGTACTCATACATTTAAATAATAGTCATTTTTGTTATAATTTCTGATAACTATCTTTAAGTCAATTCTAATAAACTTATCTTAGAGAATTCATTTGTATCAATGATGTATTATATACTCTAATCATTTTATAAGTAAATGTTTTTTTTCATAAAAAAAATGTCATATCGCTACCCGGCTTACATCTATACATAATCACATTCCTCTTTCATATAATTAAAAGAAGATTGACCTAATCGGGAGAGATATATGCATTGGCACACTATGTCCATAGAAGAAACCCTGAAAGAATTGGATGTTTTTGTTGACCAAGGGTTATCCACGAAGGAAGTGAAACAAAGACAGCAGACCTATGGTAAAAATGTCCTGGAAGCCAAGAAGGGAAAGAGTTTATTCCGAAAATTTATTGCCCAATTTGCTGATTTTATGATTGTAATATTAATATGTGCTGCGGCAATTTCATTAATTGTTTCCTATATGGATGGAGAACCGGACTATTTTGATCCAATTATCATATTGCTTATTATAATTCTAAATGCTACCCTTGGTGTCATGCAGGAGACTAAGGCTGAAAAAGCATTAGAGGCCCTAAAAAAATTATCTGCCCAAACCGCCCATGTACTGCGAGACCATAAAGTATCCATTATAAATTCAACTGAATTAGTACCCGGAGATATTATTTTACTGGATACCGGCTGTTTTGTTCCGGCAGACGCCCGTTTGATAAATTCCGTTAATTTAAAGGTAGAAGAAGCCTCTCTCACCGGCGAATCTCATCCGGTTGATAAAAATGCCCTGGTACGACTGCATCCGGATACGAATCTGGCTGACCGAAGTAACCTTGTTATGGCTACCAGTTCGGTAACCTATGGCAGAGGGGTTGCTGTTATAACCGGTACCGGTATGAATACACAGGTTGGCCATATTGCAAAGTTAATTATGGAGGATGAGACTCCTATGACCCCGCTGCAAAAAAAACTTGCCAAGACTGGGAAAGTTTTGGGTATAGCAGCGCTCATCATCTGTATTGCTATATTCATCATGGGACTCATGAAAAACCTGCCCGTATTTGATATGTTTATGACCTCGGTCAGCTTAGCTGTAGCTGCCATTCCGGAAGGACTACCGGCCATCGTAACCATAATGCTTTCCCTAGGGGTGCAAAGAATGGCCCGCAAGAACGCAGTTATTCGAAAGCTTCCTGCTGTTGAAACCTTAGGAAGTGCTACCGTAATCTGTTCCGATAAAACCGGTACCTTAACCCAGAATGTCATGACCGTAACACAGATCTGCTCTATGTATGGCAAAGAAAAGATGACAGGTGATTTTGGTGAATTTTTGCTATCCCATGCGGCCCTATGCAATGATGCTCTGCTTCAAATTGATAAAAATCATGTCGATATTGCCGGGGAACCTACTGAGAAGGCCTTGGTAATGGCGGCTTATCATGCAGGTATGAATAAATTAAATTTAGATTCAACTTATGAAAGGATACATGAAATTCCCTTCGATTCAACCAGAAAACTAATGACCACCGTACATAAATCCCCGGACGGAACTTATCGCAGTATTACAAAAGGAGCTTATGACTATATATTACCCCGCTGTAGTAATGTATATCATAATGGGAAACAGGTCCCTCTGAGGCGAAATGAAAAAAACCGTATTAACGCATTAAATTCTACCATGACCGGATCAGCCCTTCGGGTAATTGCCGTAGCTTATAAAAATATCCCCAAAGGAAAGAATTATGATGATACTTCATTGGAAGATGATTTAACCTTTATCGGTCTGATTGGTATGATAGACCCTCCAAGGGAAGAAGTAAAGGAAGCTGTCAGGATATGCAAGCAGGCCGGCATTAAACCGGTGATGATAACCGGTGATCACGTTTTAACTGCAACTGCTATTGCAAGGGAATTGGGTATCCTATCATCCATGAGTGAATCGATTACCGGAGAAGAGCTCTCAAGACTTGATCATGATGAACTATGTAACAAAATTCCCGGATATCGTGTGTTTGCCCGGGTATCTCCCGAACATAAGGTTAGAATCGTAAAAGCCTTTCAAAGTCGTGGCGAAGTGGTAGCCATGACCGGCGACGGCGTTAATGATGCCCCTGCCCTGAAAGCGGCAGATATCGGCTGCGCTATGGGAATTACAGGTACCGATGTTGCCAAGAATGCTTCCGATATGATATTAACCGATGATAATTTTGCCACAATAGTATCGGCAGTAAAGGAAGGAAGAGGTATCTATGACAACATAAAGAAAGCAGTTCACTTTCTGTTGTCCAGTAATATCGGTGAGATTTTAACCATTTTCGTAGCAATTTTATTCAGCCTGCCAACCCCACTCGTGGCAGTTCAGCTGCTTTGGGTTAATTTAGTTACCGATTCCCTTCCTGCCATATCCTTGGGAGTGGAACGGACTGCCAAGGATATTATGCAACGAAAACCGGTTCCTCCATCAAAAGGAATGTTTGCCGATGGTCTTGCATTTCAGATACTGTTTGAGGGAATTTTAATAGGCTCCTTAGCCCTGACAGCCTTTGTGATCGGTTACCGGTATTACGATATGCCTGCTCTTTTAAAATCTCTTACGAATCAGGTAGATACCAATGCTATGCCCGGTTCTTATGTCCCCTGGGTTGGAAGAACCATGGCGTTTGCCGTACTCGGACTTTCGCAGCTATTCCATTCCTTTAATATGCGAAGCAGACGATCCCTATCGGAAATTGGACTTTTCAGCAACCCGAAGCTGGTTATCTCCTTCTTAATATGTTCCTTTTTACAGGTTACAGTGATATCTGTTCCGTTTTTATCCAGAGTATTCCAGGTGGTGCCTCTGAACCTAAGGCAATGGGCCCTCGTGTTGTTATTATCCTTCACTCCTATTGTTGTTGTAGAATTGCAAAAGAAGTTTAATGCAAAAAAACGGGAGATGAATTCGTGATACATAGCTTATTCCTGACACGCTCTTGCTTGATGAAGTACATAGTGATACATAAGACCGCAAAACATGCGGTCAAAGTACCAACGACTTCATAACAGTTGCTCACTAAATTATGTTTGCATCACTTTGAAATAAAGGGGTCCTAAGGACCCCTTTTTATGTTTCACCAGTAATAGGTTTCGTCTGATACGTTTCCTTTTATAAATATCGCACAAAATTGAAAATATTTTTATACCGTACTTGAAAAAAAATATTTTCCATTATATATTTATACTAGTTAATAAAATGAAACATTTATCCGATAATCTTATTATTATGTTATACAATTTCTTACAAAGTTTTCCGCTCTCAGTTACTCATTTATATTGCTAAAAAGTATTATATTATCTTATAAAGTTGATGATATTATTGATTTATGGGACATACCTGTTGAGATTGATCTTATCTTCACTTTTTGTGATAAACAGAATCTTGTTGTGAGGTGTTGGCATGGAAGTGAATAAAGAGAATTTACCGGTTCCGGTAAAGCCCTATGATGATTCCATGTGGGATCAATGGAGCATGTATGATAACATGCCCTATGTATGGGATAAGGACTTATGCCCGGACAAGCGTCTTACAAGAATAAGCGGCAATGTAATTAAAGCTTACCGATGCCAGATAAAAGAACCTTATGAGGTAAAACACGAATGATAAAATAGCTACATAAGCATAATAAATACCCCTACATCTAGACAGGCGGATTCCTATAAGCAGATGCAGGGGTATTTCATATTATATTCGTAATATAATATAGAAAAACATGTATCAATTCTTGGCAACACCGGAATGACTACATACAAGGGGGCTCTCTATGAGAAAATTAATCATCACGGCAATATCAGCAATAATCATAACCTCCATAACAGGTTGTAATAACAGAGATGATGACTTTAAGAGTAGTGAATCAGATATCAATCAAATCCAAGAAACATTTAATCCAACCGTCGTTCCGACTGAAATTCCAGAAGACAAAACCGACACTGAGAGTCAAGCACCGAATCAGGAGATTCCTCCCTCAATAAAACCCTCTTTTGAAACTACCTATATAGCGAACCTGTTCCCAGCCTATGAAGCTACGGAAGAAGGTAATAAATACGGATACATCAATAGAGAAGGTACTTTTGTCATACCTCCAACATATGATGGCGCCGGTGATTTCATGGAAGACTTAGCAGTCGTATACAACGACGAAACATTCCAGGTAATCAACGAACAGGGTAAGGTGATTTTTGAAAACGAGTACATGATCTATGATTACCATAACGGAGCTGCTAAGTTTATAAAAATGATTAATGACCGTTATATGTATGGGTTTATCAATACTGAGGGAAAGGTTATTATAGAACCCATATATACGAATGCACTAGACTTTACTCAAGATCATATAGCAATTGTATCAAAAGACGGCGAAAACTTCTTTACTGTTGATAAAACCGGTACAAAAGTAAGTGATACAGAGAAAGAAGCTTATTATAACTATCAAGAATATAAAGATGGATATCAAGTAATTAACGGTGATAATTATAACTCTTACCAAGTAGTCGATGAACAGAATAACATTATTATCGGCCCGGTCATTGGTGAGATATATAATCTCGGTAAAGGACTCTTTGCTGTTCGAAGACAAAGCTTAGACGAGTTTGACATTCCGGTCAAGGAACCTATGGCTATCTTTAATAAAGATGGAGAACAATTATCCGACTATATCCATTATGACATAAATGAATATCAAGGGGATCTGGCATCTGCCTCCGATGATAAATATACTTATTTTATTGACACAAAAGGTAATATAATAGAAACCCTACCTAAGTTAGAGGGCATTGGCAGCCTTTCGTTACTAGGTGATGACTTCATTCGTGCAGATATAGATTACGAGACTTATTACCTTCGAAAAGATGGATCCATCCTCTGGAGATCAGATACTTTATTTTCTCTGACGGATGACATTACAGCAAAAAAAATAAAGCTCAGACCGGACCGGTTTACACTCATCTTCTACCCCGAAATTGATGGCTTGAAGGATGAAAAGATACAGACATCCCTTAATAAGAAGATTAAGTCTCTCTTTGATCGAAGCCAGAATGACTCTGATCCAGATGATGATTATATTGTCTATGTTGAAGATAACTTTAGTATTGAACTAATTAATGATTTATTAGTCATTCAAAAATCCGGCTATGACTATCCCTACGGTGCAGCCCATGGCATGCCCATTAATGATTATTACTACTTCAATATAAAGACTGGTAATCATTATACCTTAAGCGATCTATTCAAAGAAGAAAGTTATTATATATCAATACTGAATATGATTTTAGAGAAAAAGATAAACGAAATGAGTATAGATGAAGACAGTATGATTTTCGCAGACAGCTTTCATGGGATATCCCAAAACCAATATTTCATCCTTACAGAAGATACTTTGATCCTATATTTCTACCCCTACGAAATTGCTGCTTATGCGGCAGGTTTTCCCGATTTTAGTGTCCCTTATTCTGAAATAATTGATTTAATTGACACAGAGGGAGAACTGTGGCTGTCCTTTCATAGGGATGATATGGCATCCCCTAAGGAGACTACTGATAAGGAACTGCTTCCATTGATGAATTCTGTGATACGCCTATATGTAAAATCTTTAGTAAACGCAATTAATATTGATTATTTTCCTTATGTAGAAGCCCATCTTCTTAAGGGAAGTAAACTGTATAACGCTCAGAAGGAATTAGTCTCCGATCTATATAGCCGTGGAATTCGGGAAGAATATATTAGCAGTAAGGTAGAAAAAGTAGAATTTGATGAGAACAATAATGTTTATCAGGTATATGTCACCGAAGAAATATCGATACAATATCCTGATCAGGCTGCTGTAACTAAGACATTTTCTTATATTTATACTATAAGTCCCTCTACGAAAAAACAGCAATATCTTCTGAGTGATATTAAGAAATGGGATCGATAATTGCATTCAAATTGCTTATAATTCCTTACCCGCGAGTTTGCATCACTCTGAAAAAAGAAAGTGTATGTGAAAATTAACGAAATGAAATTTGAAGAATGGCTTTTGACATCCTAATTCTATAAAATTAATAAGGTTCTATATGAAATATTAGAGTGAAAATTCACCTAAGATTCATATAGAACCTATTATTATAACTAATATATAAGCAGTTCCAACTGATGCGTATCCAAACATTATTATAATTATGTGTTAGGGTACTTCATAGTTCCCTAACACATAATGGTTCATAAACTAATGATTTATTCATCTGGCGCAACGAGTTGTTCTCTCCCCAGATAAACTACCTCAGAATATGATTTTTATAATTCATTATTCTTTAGAATACCCGAAAGGCATCCTTACCAAGATATCTTGCATTCTTGCCTAGTTCCTGCTCAATTCTAAGCAGCTGATTGTATTTTGCCACACGATCCGTTCTGGAAGGGGCACCGGTCTTAATCTGTCCTGCATTAGTTGCTACTGCGATGTCTGCTAAAGTTACATCTTCTGTTTCTCCGGAACGATGGGATACAACCGCCGTCCAACGGTTATTCTTTGCCATTTCAATGGCATCCAAGGTTTCTGTAAGAGAACCGATTTGGTTGAACTTAATTAATACGGAGTTGGATACGCCCTGTTTAATTCCTTCTTTAATTCGGCTGGTATTCGTTACGAATAAGTCATCTCCTACTAATTGTACCTTATGGCCAATCCGTTCGGTTAAAAGCTTCCAGCCTTTCCAATCTTCCTCGTTAAGACCATCCTCAAGGCTGATCACCGGATATTTATTACAAATCTGATCCCAGAAATCTACCATCTCTTCAACGGTTTTATATTCACCGGATTTCCAGAATAGATAATCTCCCTCTCTTCCAGCTTTCTTTGCCTCATCATACATTTCTGTAGCTGCAGCATCGATTGCAATATAGAAATCTTCACCGGGACGGTAACCTGCTGCTTCAATCGCCTTTACAATATAATCAAGAGCCTGCGTATCGCTGTCGAATTTGGGAGCAAAGCCACCCTCGTCACCAACTGCTGTTACATATCCGTCTGTTTTAAGGAGTTTCTTTAAGGTATGGAATACCGTTGCACTATGCTCTAAAGCTTCTGAAAAGCTGGCTGCACCAACAGGCATAATCATGAATTCCTGAATATTTAAACTGGAGTCAGCATGTTTACCGCCGTTAATAATATTCATCATCGGGACCGGCAAGGTTTTTGCGTTAACTCCGCCTAGATAACGATATAACGGTAAGCCCAGAGAAGTCGCTGCTGCTTTCGCTGCTGCCAAAGATACCCCGAGTATTGCATTGGCTCCCAGTTTGCCTTTATTGGCTGTTCCGTCAAGCTGTAACATTTTAGCATCAATTTCAGCCTGTTCCGAAGCATCCATACCCTTAATTTCTGATGCGATTATGGTATTAATATTTTCAACCGCTTTTTTTACTCCATTACCCAAATATCTGCTCTTATCATTATCACGAAGCTCTACCGCTTCAAATGCTCCGGTAGATGCACCGGAGGGTACCGCTGCTCTTCCGACACTTCCATCTGCAAGAATAATCTCTGCTTCCACAGTCGGATTACCTCTGGAGTCTAAAATCTCTCTTCCGATTACCTTTTCAATCGTTAAATTCTTCATTTTTAATCCATCCTTCCTTAACTCTATTTGGTATCATTTATTATTATTATCTACATAAATATGGAAAATATTCGATTCCTACCAGTAACTTATCATTTTCAAACATTATAGGATGTGATTCAAATCACATTTTTAATCAAATAAAAAATTCCTAATCAGTAATTATCTGTAAGCTCATTTCTTATTTTATAAGATATTAAGCCTTCAATCAAGCCTTAATCTAATTTTCTTTCATTCTTAATTGATATAATTCATCATTCTCATCCATTTATTGGATTGATATGTCTATAAAATATTGATATACTATTTTAAGAATGTATTGTGAATCAACTCATTTAAAGACAAACACCAATTCCTACATCATAAATTACATGTTTTTCTGTTTGTATTTGTATATGGTAGTCTATTACACATGAAACAACTGATATCAGGAATAAGACCAAAAGAATATTTGGAAAGGAGAACGGGGCTAATACGATTAGTGTATCTAACTCAACATTTTATATCAGCCCCAGTTAAAAACATGAATAAGTATTTTGAGAAATTACAGCCATATCTAGATAAGGCAATGGCATTACAAACAGCCAGGAATCTCTTCGAGTGGGATGATCAGACTTTGGCCCCCTTCGAAGCGGCCGACTACACCTCCAAAGTTGTCGGTATTTTATCCGATGAATATATGAAAAGTTTAATCAATGACGATGTAAGAAAACTATTAAAAAAACTGCAGGATGAAAAGGAGCAGGAAGATTTAACCGATACACAAAAAGCCATCATTAAAGAACTGGGTAAAACATATGAGCAACTGGAAAGCATTCCTCCTGAGGAATATCGGGCCTTCAATGAATTAGCTTCTGTTTCCAGCAGAAAATGGGCCAAAGCAAAAAAAGATAATAAATTCGATGATTTTGCTCCCTACTTAAAACAGGTGATTGAATATAAAAAGAAATTTGCCGGTTACCGTGTAAAGGGTGATAAAAAACCTTACGAGGTGTTACTCTATGATTATGAAGAATGCTTCGGTATCAAAGAGCTTGATACCTTTTTTGACAAAATCAAAGAAGATATTATACCTTTATTAAAAGAAGTGACAAAGAAGGCTGAGACCATTGATAAGAGTTACAACTATAAAAATTATGATATCCAGAAACAGAAGGAATTCTGTCGTTTCTTAAGTGGTTATGTTGGCTTTGACTTTAACCGTGGTGTGATCGGAGAAAGTGCTCACCCCTTTACCATGCAGTTACACAATCATGATGTCAGAATCTCAGACCGCTATATGGAGGATAATCTTGAAAGTGCCATGTTCTCTATGATACACGAAAGCGGTCATGCAATTTATGAGATGAATATTGACGATTCTCTAACCCAAACCTTGGTTGGCACCGGTGCTTCCATGGGAATGCATGAAGCTCAGTCCCGTTTTTATGAAAACATCATTGGCCGTAGTACTGCTTTCTGGGAACCGATTTATGAAAAGCTGGTAGAAACCTACCCTGAAAACTTAAAGGATATTTCCCTGGATCATTTTATCCGCGGTATTAATAAAGCGGCCCCCAGTCTGATCAGAACAGAAGCTGACGAACTATCCTATCCGATACACATCATTATTCGATATGAAATTGAAAAGATGCTATTCTCGGAAGATGTAGCTGTGGAGGATCTTCCGCAGATCTGGAATAAAAAATATCAGGAATATATGGGCATCACTCCTTCTGATGATACCACCGGAATTTTACAGGATACCCATTGGTCCTGGGGTGAGTTCGGTTATTTCCCTTCCTATGCTGTCGGTACTGCAGTAGCTTCTCAGATCTATGCACAGATGCTAGAGGTTATGCCGATTGACGAATATTTAAAGCAGGGTAATCTAACCCCGATCAAAGAATACCTAAGGGATTATATCCATAAATACGGTGCAACAAAAAATACAAATCAGATATTAAAGGATGTAACCGGTGAAGAGTTTAATGCAGAACATTATATCAAATACTTAAAGGACAAATACAGCAGACTATATGATCTTTAACTATATATGCCACTAATTACCGAATGTAATGGATATGAGTAAAGAGTTTTTCTAAAGATGAATTCTTTACTCGTTTCTATATGTTCAATGACAAACATCGTAAATATATAAATATTTTTGCATAAATATTAATTATGTATTGCTTTTTTATTGAAAAAAGAGTAATATAATACCAACAAAACCACATGATAAGTTAGAATAAGTATATATATTTATAGAAACGGTTAAAATCTATAATATGTATAAAAATACTTGATCATCTGCATGGAATACAAGATAAAACATCGGATGAGAGATCAAAATAAATAACTTGAAAAGAAAAGAGGTTGATTTATATGAAGCTTTGGGGCGGACGTTTTACGAAAGAAACCAATCAACTGGTTCATAATTTTAATGCATCTATTTCCTTTGATCAAAAATTTTACAAGCAGGATATTGAAGGAAGTATTGCTCATGTAACTATGTTAGAAAAGCAGGGAATTATAAATCAAGAAGAAAAGGACCAGATTATAAGCGGCCTGTCAGGCATTCTTGAGGATATTATGAATGGAAGCCTTGTGATTAATGCTGAACACGAAGACATCCATTCTTTTGTTGAGGCACATTTAATTGAACGCATTGGAGAAGCAGGCAAGAAACTTCACACCGGAAGAAGCCGTAACGATCAGGTCGCTACTGACATGAAGCTATATACCCGGGATGAAATTTACGAAATCGATGCTCTGTTAAAAGATCTATTGCAATCTCTTCAGGAAATCATGAGGGACAATACCGATACCTTTATGCCCGGTTTTACCCATCTGCAAAAGGCGCAGCCGGTTACTTTGGCACATCATATCGGTGCTTACTTTGAGATGTTTAAACGAGATCGCCAAAGGCTTACTGATATTATAAAACGTATGAATTTATCACCCCTTGGTAGTGGAGCACTGGCCGGTACTACATATCCATTAGACCGAGAGTACACGGCAACGTTATTAGGCTTTGACGGTCCTACTTTAAATAGTATGGATAGTGTATCCGACCGAGATTATCTGATCGAGCTTCTTAGCGCATTATCAACTATCATGATGCACCTCAGCCGTTTTAGTGAAGAGATTATCATATGGAATAGTAATGAATATCGCTTTATCGAACTGGATGATGCCTATTCCACAGGCTCTTCCATTATGCCCCAGAAAAAAAATCCTGACATTGCAGAACTGGTAAGAGGAAAAACAGGCCGTGTTTATGGAGCATTAATATCCTTACTTACAACTATGAAGGGTCTACCCCTTGCGTATAACAAAGATATGCAGGAGGATAAAGAATTGACCTTTGATGCAATTGATACAGTAAAAGGATGTTTGGCTTTATTTACCGGAATGGTTTCAACCATGCAATTCAATAAAACAATTATGGCCGGCAGTGCGAAAAACGGTTTTACCAACGCAACGGATGCAGCCGATTATCTAGTGAATAAAGGGGTAGCATTTCGGGATGCCCATGGTATTGTAGGACAGCTGGTTCTCACCTGTATTGAAAAGAATATATCTCTTGATGAAATGAGTCTTGAAGACTATAAAAATATCAGTCCTGTATTCGAAGAAGATATCTATGAGGCTATCAGTCTGACCACCTGTGTGAATAAACGAAACACCATCGGAGCTCCGGGACTGGATGCAATGAATAAGATAATCCAATTAAATGACGCGTATTTAGAACAGTAACAAAGACACCGCTTTATCATATTCCTGTTAACAGATAAGACAGGACAAAGAAGGAAGTGCACCCAGGTGCACTTCCTTCTTTGTTCTAAACAGTTCATTTTACAAAGCCTACTCTTTAGTTCTAATTAATTTTCGTTGTAAACAAAAATATATAAATTTATAAACAAAGTAATATTTTCTTTAATTTGACATTGACATTTTTTTAACAATATTATATGCTTAAATCAATTATGAGCTTAAAGCACCATTATATTTCATATCAAAAATTGAAGGAGAGTCTATAATGAATGTTAATATTTGTGTCGGTAGTTCTTGTCACATAAAAGGATCCCATGATATTATCCAACTGGCAAAAGAAGCAATAACTAAGTATAACTTAGAAGATAAAATTAATTTATCTGCCGCCTTCTGTCTTGGAAAATGTACAGATGGAGTCTCTATCAAAGTTAATGATGAGATTATATGCGGTGTTTCAAAAGAAAATTTCCCGGATTTCTTTCAAAGTAATATTCTATCAAAATTACAGTAACAACTCATAATAATAACCTGATTTTTCGAACAAACTCTACCTATTAAATACTTGAGTTTATCCTATAGGAACCTAATGAACATTACATATTAGACTAGAAAAGAGTGTTTATCATGAATCATTACATCCAACTAAAAAAAGCCAACTGTAAAAATTGTTATAAATGTATTCGCCACTGCCCGGTGAAATCCATAAAATTTGCTGATCATCAGGCTCACATCGTTAAGGATCAGTGTATCCTCTGCGGTGAATGTTTTGTTGCCTGCCCACAAAATGCAAAGCAAATCAGAAATGACGTTGATGTTGCAAAGAGTTTAATTGCTTCTGGACATCCTGTGTTCGCCAGTATCGCACCCTCCTTTGTCGCTAATTACAAGGGATCTGACATCCATTCCTTAAGGAATACTTTAATAAAGTTAGGTTTTGCGGGAGCTGAGGAAACTGCTCTGGGTGCAACCGTAGTGAAAAAATTATATGAAGGAATGCTCCAGCAAAACGATGGAAGAGTCATTATCTCATCCTGCTGTCATACGGTTAACACCTTAATTCAAAAATACTATCCAAATGCACTCCCCTATCTTGCAGATGTTATTTCACCCATGCAGGCACACTGTATGAAAATAAAAAAAGAACATCCGGATGCACTTACCGTATTTATCGGTCCATGTATTTCAAAAAAAGAGGAAGCAGAACTTTATCCCGGCATTGTTGATTGCGCTCTTACCTTTGAAGAATTGTCCGGTTGGCTTACGGAAAATAATTTATCAATAGAGGAAAGCCATGAACAACTGATGGAAGTTGAAGGAAAAGCAAGACTTTTTCCGATTTCAGGAGGTATTCTACGGACAATGAATCTAAATGATACAGATTACGACGTTATCTCTGTTGACGGCGTAGATAATTGTATCCGTGCACTAAATGACATCATTCAAGGTAAATCATCCAATCTGTTTATTGAAATGTCAGCATGCACCGGCAGCTGCATTGGTGGTCCTGCTATGGACAAGCAACAGCTTCTGCCGATCACAGATTATATTGCCATACAAAAGTACGCGAAAAAGAATGATTTCCCTATCTCTGTTTCAGAAATGGCTCAATACAAGAAAACCTTTTCCTATATAGGTAACAAGAATCAGATGCCCGGAAGCTCTGCTATAGCAGAGATCCTCAAGAAAATGGGAAAAGCACAAGCTGATCAGGAGCTTAACTGTGGTAGCTGTGGATATAATACCTGTCGTGATAAAGCAATTGCAGTCTATCAAGGTAAGGCAGATTTAACGATGTGCCTACCGTTTTTAAAAGAAAAAGCTGAGAACTTTTCCGATAATATCATATACAATATGCCAAGCGGTGTTCTAGTTCTTAATGAAAACCTTGAGGTACAACAGATTAATAGAGCAGCCAGACAGATCTTTAATATAAAAAACAAACTGGATATCTTGGGCTCCCCTGTCATTCGTATATTAAACCCATCCGCTTATCTTAATGTTATGACCACCGGACGTAACATCCATGATAAGCTGACCTATCTGGCAGAATATCAAAGATACATAGAAGAGACCGTGATATATGATAAAACTTATCACATTATTATTAGTATCATGCGGGATATTACGACGGAAGAAAAATCAAGATTAATGAAGGAAGAAGTCAGTAAAAAAACGATTGAAATAACGGATAAGGTCATAGAAAAACAGATGCGTGTCGTACAAGAAATAGCTTCCTTGCTAGGTGAAACTGCAGCCGAAACAAAAATTGCGCTGACTAATCTAAAGGAGACCTTAAAGGATGAATAATCTATGTACGGATATCGGATACCTTAGCTTAAATAAATACAGTGAGCAATTATGCGGTGATCATGTTGAAATTGTTGAACAGAATGAAGGCTCTTTGGTCATGGTATTGGCAGATGGCCTTGGCAGCGGTGTGAAAGCTAATATCTTATCCACATTAACTGCTAAGATCATATCTACCATGATGGCAAATCACATGAGTTTAGAAAATTGTGTTACAACCGTTGCCTCTACTTTACCAGTATGTGAAAAACGCGGAATTGCATATTCAACCTTTACCATTATTCATGTCATCGATAGTAAAAAGGCCCAAATCATACAGTATGATAATCCATCGGTAATTTTATTAAGAAATGGTAAAAATCTTGAATATGATCAAATAAGTATGCAAATCGGAGACAAAACCATATATAAATCTGAAATAGAATTAATGCAGGATGATGTATTAATTGCCATGAGTGACGGTGCTGTCTATGCTGGTGTAGGAAAAGCCTTGAATTTTGGCTGGCAGAGACATCATATCATTGAATATATAGAGCAGATGTATGAGAAAGATTTTTCTGCAAAGATGGTCTCTACGGTAATACTTGATCAGTGTTCCTATCTTTATGGTGGTGTACCGGGGGATGATACTACAATTGCCTCTGTTAAAATCAGAGCGAGAAATCCCATCAATCTTTTAATTGGTCCACCGGCTAATCCGGAGGAAATAAGCAAAATGCTTACCCTGTTCTTCGCAAAAGAAGGAAAACATATTATATGTGGAGGGACTACTTCTTCTTTGGCGGCTAATTATCTGAAGAGAGAGCTCAAGACAGAACTGGAATATGTTGATCCCGATATCCCTCCCATTTCCTATATCGAGGGGGTTGATCTGGTAACTGAAGGAGTAATTACCATCAACCGGGTATTATATTACGCCAAAAACTATCTCGAAGATAATGTCTGCTATACCGAATGGAGTTTAAGGGACGATGCGGCTTCCTTAATATCTAGGTTATTATTTGAAGAAGCAACGGACATTAACTTTTATGTCGGTAGAGCCATTAATCCGGCTCATCAGAATCCGAGTCTCCCGATACATTTTAGCATCAAAATGAGATTAATTGACGAGCTTTCCGATTGCTTAAAAAAGATGGGAAAACGGGTCGTTGTAAGTTATTTTTAACTATACTATAAATACCGTTTGAAGAAAGGTATGAAGGTAAATTAATCTACGCTTTCTCAAACGGTATTTATTATGTATCATAACGATAATATAATGCTCACATCAAATTTAATAAAGAAACTTAAAATCCGGATATTTTAATATTGCTTTACCATGAATGTTTTCTCTGTTCACGTATTTATTCGTCCAATCTCGTGCATCCAGCGATATGCCTCGATTATCACCCATCATAAAATAAGAATCTTCCGGAATAGTATACGGTCCAAAATCACTATCTAACATTGCCGTTACATAGTTTTCTTCCAGGGGTTCATCATCGATATAAACCAAACCGTCCTTACCTTCTATCTTCTCGCCGGGAAGTCCAATAATTCTTTTAATATACTCAATTTCCTCATCGTCTTCTGCTTCATGACTAAAGACAACGATGTCTCCTCTTTCCGGTTTGTGAAACAGATACGCAAGCCGATAGGTATATACCTTATCCCCAATCATAATGGTGTTTTCCATAGATCCGGTGGGTGGACTTACTTTATACAGGACGAATTTATTAAGAAGGATTGCCAGTCCTAAAGCTACAACCATTACGATTAGCCAGCTTATTATTTCTTTTATCACTTTATTATTCATACACTGTACCTCATCTTCATGTTGCTAGGTTTATACCTATAATTCTGTTTGCCTTTTACTCTTTCATTAACAATATTTTGTCAAAGCCTTCTCAAGCGATAATTAATTACAATATAATTCTGACCCTTTCAGTCATTGGTATGATTACGGTAACCATTTTAAATCAGGATATTTTAAAATTGCTTTTCCTTTAATCTTACTGCGCTTAACAAACTTGTCATCCCAATACCTTGAATCCTCTGATATATTTCTGTTATCACCCATCATAAAATAAGAGTCTTCAGGTACTGTATAGGGTCCGAAGTCGTTATCTAACATTTCCTTTACATAGCTTTCTTTCAAGGGCTCGCCATTAATAAATACGATACCGTCCTTGCCTTCAATAACTTCTCCCGGAAGTCCGATAATTCTTTTAATATAATCATCTTCTTCATTATCCGGAAACGGAAATACTATGATATCGCCCCGCTTAGGTTCGCTAAAAAGATAAGCCAAACGAAAAGTAAATACTTTATCTCCCGTCATTATGGTATTCTCCATGGACCCTGAAGGAATATTCACCCTGAATATTATAACCTTATTTATGAATAATGCTAAGCCTAATGCTACAGCAAAAACGATAACCCAACTTACTATTTCTTTGATAACCCGTTTGCTCATTATCCACTCTCCTCAATCGGTATTATTGACTTTCATTCAATTATAACTTTTGGTAGCTCTTTTGTAAATAGATAGACTCCACTTCACATAGAAACTGTTTCACATAAAGAAAGGATGTTGAAAACCTTGTTATAAATTGATATTACAAGGTTTTGAACACCCAATCATATATCACTCACTATGAATTATTTATTGATCAACTTTTGCTTATTAATACGAATAGTTAGTAATTAGAATAAAATATAATATACATAAAAATTCGTTTTTTGCTTTGTGATTAACTTAGATTATTTAAAGCATTGAATAATCTTGGTTTAATATAACGGAATATCCGGACTTAATACCGCTGCCCAGAATGCCGGTTTTTGCAGAAGATATTTATCAAACAATAATGGATAACTGGGTTGATCCGGTTTATTTAGCCAAGATATATCATCAGAAAGTCCCCAGAAAGTTAAATTCGTTACGTTCACATTTCCGCTTTCCTTTAAATTTTTTAAGATGGCAAAGAACCGTTTATAGCGTTTTGCCTGACGAAGATATGCTTCCTCCGTATTCTCCGTTAAGCCCATATCTAACTCAGTGATTTGTATCTCCAATCCCAGTTCCGCATATTTGCGAATTGAGCTTTCCACATCGATTAACGAGGGATTCTCCATGGAAAAATGGCTCTGCAATCCAATACCGTCGATGAGTCCCTTTTCCTTTAATCCGGCAGCGATATCATAGATCGCAATCATCCTGGCGGAATCCTCTGTATTATAATCATTATAGAATAGTTTCACATTCTCATCGGCATATTTTCTAGCATATTCAAAGGCTTTCTCGACAAATTCCGGTCCAACCACCTGATACCATAAGCTATCTTTTGAACGATATCCATTCGGTGCACCGTCACTGGGATTCACTGCTTCGTTCACAACATCCCAGGCATAAATCAGATCAGGATAATTGGTTTGTGTATATTCTAAAACATTCTTAATATAGTTTTCCATACGCTTAAGCATCAAGTCTTTCGATACCAGAGGTGCGTTAGCATCATCGGAATATCCTTCGGCAAAGAACCATCTGGGTGTCTGGCTGTGCCAAACAAGGGTATGGCCTCTCACAGGAATGCCTGCCTCTTGCGCAAACTCTAAGATGGGTTCTACTCTGCTAAAATCAACTGCAGGATTGTCGTCATATTTTGGATCTGAGATACAGATAGCCCGATCAAGAACGCTATCAGGCTTTAGTTCATTGCCCGGTGTAAGACTGTTAAATTGCTGTTTGATAAGCTCCTGACGGTTTGCCGATATTTCATTTGCTGTTACGGCAACTCCAACACTATATAAATCTTTGTAAACCTCTTTTAGTGACGGAAGTTCTCCTCTATCCACAGTAGCAATCTCTTTCACAATTTTAATACCGTCTATGTAAAAGTCTATCAGTTCTCCCTCGGCATAACCGGTTTCAAAATAAACACTGGCCGTAGTCGTACCCTCAGGAATAATGATACTTCCTGTAATCGGTCCCCACTCCCCTTTTTTTGCTATGGAAGATGCAAAGCTAAGATATTCACTGCTGTTTTTTTCTAACTTACAATCAATCCCAACCGTATCCGGTCCCTCTTCATAGAGTACCATAGCTTCAATCAGGTAAGTTTCCCCTATTTTTAATTCCTCCGTAAGATTAACGGTAGCGCCATTCCAAAGGGAGGTTCTTTCAGTGACATATAAAGATTTTGTTCCTTCGCCTGCTTGATTATCAACAATTTGTACCTTCGCAGGTCCTCTTCCGGTGAACTGGGTTTGTCCATCTTCAAAGTCTTCCGAATAGATAATATCCTGTTGAACTTCCACCGTTCCGTAATGAGCTTTTATGACTTCCGGCTCGGTCTGAGTTCCTCCTTCTTCTGTATCAGTATCTGCATCCTCGTTTGTCTCATCTTCTTCCTGTTCCTGATTTCCGGTATCTGGTACAGGGGTCGGTGTAACAGTTTCCTGATTTGTTGTCTTATTGCATCCGCTAAACACAAAGACAGATACCAGTAAAACAATTAAGATAAGACTTATCTTATATGTATTTTTTTTCATCTCCTCTTTTCAGGCTCATCATCTCCAGTTATCTTATAAGTTATCTTAAATAAGATTATCGGATAAATGGCCCTACCTTCTCCTTTCTGACATAGGTATACGAATTACATTATACTAATATATTTTATCATAAACTTATATACCGCTCAAACCTTTTCCAAAACATGACTATTCGTGAGATAACATTTGCACTAAAATATACAATAAACAGGCTAAATGCATACTGTTCACAAGCAAATATCTTGTATAGTAATATGCAATAAAAACCTTATTATATGCACATTCACATTGCACACCATTGATTCATACAAACAAGATGAACCGGCAAACCGTTTCACATGTCATGAATAAAAAAGAATGCTGCCATATATCCTTGCTTCCTTTGAGATAATAAAGCATGTGAATATTAAAGGATGCAGCATCCTAATAACTATCTATTTTATGATCAAATTTTACTTCTAATAATTCTCTAATTGAATTTATATATTTTTTTCTTTTATTTACCATTATATAATTGTCATTTTCTATTACAATAAAATAATAAAAATTGGATGTGTGTTATGTGACTACATGAAACACATCCAATTTTATTTCACGATTTTATTTTGTCTGTTATTGACATATGCATTTTACCAAGTTTGTTATAAATCCTTTAGTACATCTATCTCATTTATATCTTTCGAACCGTAAACAACTGATTGACTACCAACCAAAGACCGGGGAAGAAGTTCATAATCTGCCATACCCCGGCGCCCTCAAGTCCATATTCCGGGATAAGACGCAATTTCGCGTTCATACTTCTTACATCATCAAACCATACTACATGAGCAATCCCTTGTGCATCGGTATAGTAATAAAAGGGAGCCTGTGCCTCTTCATCGAAGGAAATGCTAACATTATACTGCACTGCCCGCTCAATTGCTTCTTGATTAGAGATAGCTTCTGCCTGTGTTGTTCCACGGGTAAATGGCAGCGGCCAGTCATATGCATAATTGGGTATCCCTAACAGTATATTCTCCGGCGGGATCACTGAAACTCCATAATCAAGTACTCTTCTTACACTGGCTAAGGGAGCTGTTGCCATAGGAGGACCGAACATATAACCCCACTCATAGGTCATCAATAGCACATCATCTGCTACCGCGCCGATCGTCGGATAGTCATGAGCTTCATATAACAGACCGGTCATCTCACCTGATATTTTCGGTGCCAAGGCTACTGTGGTGAAAAATCCGGCCTCATTTAATCTTGATTCTGCCTCTGTGATAAACTGTAAAAACAGTTCTTTATCTTCCGGCAGTATAAATTCAAAATCAATATCTAATCCGACATAACCCTTTTCCTGCATGGTAGCTATAATATTGGTAATTAGCTGGCTCCTTCCTGCTTCATTTACAAACATATCATGAGCAATCTGGGAGTTAAACTCCAATTCTTCCGTCATCGGTGCCAATACCATAACCGGCCCTACCCCGAACTCCTGCGCCAGGGCAAGTAACTCCTCATCTTCCGGTGGAACCAAAGCCCCTTCCGGTGTAAATCCATAAGTAAATATGGAAAGATAGGTTAAAAACGGCAGGGTTTTTCTTAAAACTTCTCTGTCTATGAATGTGTATGCATATCCATTTACAACGATCTCTTCAATCAATCCCTGCTCTTCAAATGTTATTACTAAGGTTTCTCCCGGTATTAATGCTCCTTCGGCGGTTACCCATGGATTATTCTGAAAAATTCGGGTTACAGTCACATCATAAGCCTCTGCGATTGATAATATGGTATCCCCTTCTACGACGGTATGGACAACTTCCGGAAACCGAACCCCAAGACTTTGACCAACGACCAGGTTCTCAGGGTTAGGTAATTCATTATCTATTATCAACCGCTGTGGTGTCACATTGTACTGCGCCGCAATTGATTCTAAGGTATCTCCAGGCTCCACTACATGAATAATCATAGATGTAGTATCCTCCTACTATATAAACTTCATAATATATATATGCTCCTATCATGGTATTGTGAAATATGTGGTTGCGATTGACTTCCTGACATATGATATGATATTATTACTTTGATACAAAGCATTCACATTTCGCAGAAATATATCTGTAAAGTTCACAAAAAGGAGGTTTCGTACATAGAATGATTTGTGATCATATGTAACCGTTCACAAGATCAACCCAAGATCTGACTACAGAAATGTTGATTAGCGCCATGTACCTCTATTGGGTCGGAAATTTAGAGGTTAACGAGGTAGGGAGTTATCGAAGTATTCGGCGGATACTCTCTCATGTACTTGGACGTGTGATATGTCGTTAAAAGGGCAGGTAACTGCAGAACAACAACGATATAACCAAGACCAGTTGAATTAGGTACTATCCTGACTTCGGATTAGGATTGCAGGTAGGAATGTTCAGTTTTTAAAAAATGTCTGACTTTCTTTATTATTGTTATGCCTTCGAAGCTTTATAGTGCTGTGAATTCACTTTATTCGAACATTGAAAATTAAAAAGGAGTGGACATTATGTGTGGAATTATTGGTTTTACAGGGGAGCTTGCTGTAAAAAATGTACTTTTAGAGGGCTTACAAGCCCTAGAATATCGTGGTTATGACAGTGCAGGCATAGCATTTTTTGATAAGGATGGTATTAAGACCATCAAAACAACCGGTAAGGTAATGGATTTAAAGAATATGGTAGATCAGGCTTCTGTTTCAGAAGGTACCTGCGGCATCGGTCACACCCGTTGGGCAACCCATGGCGGTGTAACAAATACCAATTCCCATCCCCATACCTATGGTAAAGTAACGCTAATTCATAATGGAATTATAGAGAATTATCACGAACTGGAGACTGAATTGGCTGCTACCGGAAGATATCCGGTCTCCCAGACAGATACAGAAATCGTCTCCATGTTGCTTGACAGCCTCTATCAGGGCGATGCTTATGAAGCAATTAAAAAGGCAGTGGTACGTTTAGAGGGAGCCTATGCCTTCTGCATCTTATTTGCAGATGATCCTGATGTGATTTACTGCATAAGAAACGGCAGTCCATTGGTTGCCTGTCATTCACCGGAAGGTTCCGTGATAGCTTCCGATATGGTAGCTTTAATAAAGTATTCAAAAGACTATTTTGTACTACCCGAAGAACATATTGCTAAATTAACTAAGAACGGCATCGTGGTAACTAACTTTAATGAAGAAGTTGTTACACCGGATATGCTTCATGTAAACTGGGATGTTACAGCCGCACAAAAAGGCGGATATCCTCATTTTATGCTAAAAGAAATCCACGAGCAGCCGGAATCCATTCGGGCAACCATCCTGCCCCGAATTCGAAAAGGCGTGCCAGATTTTACAGCAGATAATATACCCGGTTCTATCTTTGATGGAGTCAACCGTATTATCATAACTGCCTGCGGTACTGCGATGCATGCCGGTTTAGTTGGTCGAATTATGATAGAACAGCTTCTTCGTATCCCGGTAACGGTTGAAATCGCCTCGGAATTTCGTTATCAAAATCCGATTATGGATAAGAACACTCTGGTTATCACAATCTCACAATCCGGTGAGACTGCGGATACGTTAGCAGCTCTTCGCCTTGCGAAGGAAAAGCATGCCACTACCCTATCCGTGGTAAATGTAAAAGGCTCCTCTATAGCAAGAGAAAGCGATTATGTATTATATACCCATGCCGGTCCTGAAATTGCAGTTGCCAGTACCAAGGCTTATACAGCACAGTTAGCCTGTCTTTATATGATAGCTTTCCAAGTTGCCTTATATAGAGGTACTATCACTGTAGAGCAAGGTGCACAATATATCAAAGAACTGCAGGCTGTCATCCCTGCAATTGAAGAGACTTTAACTTATGCAGATACCATGAATGATATATGTAAAAGTCTTGTGAATACAGAAGATCTGTTTTTTATCGGAAGAGGACTTGATTATGCCCTCTCCTGTGAAGGCTCCATCAAACTTAAGGAGATTAGCTATATCCATTCCGAAGCTTATGCTGCCGGTGAATTAAAACATGGTACTCTTTCACTAATCACAGAAGGTGTTCCTGTTGTAGCTTTGGTAACTCAGGAGAATGTATCCGCTAAAATGATCTCCAATATTCGTGAGGTTCGTGCCAGAGGAGCTATGGTAATTATGATAACGAATGGTATTGCTGATGCAGATGATACCATCTATGATTATAATATCAAATTACCTAAGACTTCGGATAGCTTTGCACCGTTTACAGCGGCTATCATACTACAGATGCTTGCATACTATACCTCCGTTCATCGCGGTCATAATGTTGATCAGCCCCGTAACCTGGCTAAATCTGTTACGGTTGAATAATACCATTCAATAATATAAATTTTGTAATTTCCTAAATTCTAAAACACTCTTAAGATATATAAATAATAAAAATTGTGAATAGAATGTAGTTTTAAGGCTACATCTGTTCACAATTTTTTTATCGGTAAAATCTATGAGTAACTGAAAAAAATAGATAAACGCTCTTATATCACCGTTAAGACAGGTGTACACTACGAATAAAGTTTACCTAGTAATAATTAAGTCCACCTAGAGCAAAAGTTAACCTAAAAATCATAGAATTGGATTTTAAAAACTGAATCTATTATGATTTTTATGGATTAAAAATGGAAAGATTATTGAAAATAATTGCTTTGTTGCAACCTTAAAAGATATAACGTATAATACAAATAATAGCAATCTAGGAAGGATGATGAAAATGAATGATTTTAAAGAGATATCTCCGGAAGCATTAAGAAAAAATCCATTTCAACTGATAGGGAAGGAATGGATGCTTGTAACTGCCGGGAATGAGGAAAAAGTAAATACCATGACTGCTTCCTGGGGCGGCCTTGGCGTGATGTATGGTAAAAATGTAGCCTTTATTGTAATTCGACCACAACGTTATACGAAAGAATTTGTAGACCGGGAGGAGACCTTCTCCCTAAGCTTTTTTGATAAGCAATATAAAAAAGTCTTAAATTATCTGGGTACCGTCTCAGGTAGAAATGAAGATAAAATAGCAAAGTCAGGATTAACCGTGGTAGATGCTCATGAAACTCCGTTTTTTGATGAGGCTAATCTGGTTATGATCTGTAAGAAATTATTTAAACAGCCTCTGATTACCGACGGGCTGTTAGATGAAAAGTTAAAAAATACCTGGTATGCCAACGGGGATAATCATACCCTTTATATTGCGGAAATCACACAGGTATTCAAAAGAAAACAGATATAAAAACATTTTATACTACCCTACTATAAATACAGGAATAAAAAATACATGCATAAATTATTTAAGTTATGCCATTTTTAATAAAGACCTCTGATATGAAGCCCATATAAATGTAAGTCTTAGAAAAGACTACGTTGAATATTCTTCATAAAAGAGGTCTTTTTTCAGCATGATATCCTATTTCACATCTGAATTCTTAAATGCTAAAATCCCAATTGCTAAAGTAACTACCAAGAAACAGATGCCGACCAGGATGGAACGAAGTATGTCCTCCATTGGCGGAGCCATAATTGCATTATATAACATGACATTGTTTCTAAGACTATACTTCGTAAACTCAATTCTATGGTCAAAGAAAAGCTCCAACAGCTGATAGATTACCGGACCGACAGTAACAATTGCGATAATATTAACTGCCATGGTACCTCCGCCGTTACGAATAATCATAGCCACCATTACTAGTATGGATGATAAGGCAGCATGTAACAAAAGCTCAATACCGACCATTCTTAAGGCATGAAGAGCAAAGCTTCCGGTAAAACTGCCTACTTCACCGGTGATTAATGTTCCAGATACCAAACCGGCAACAAACATAACAAGAATTAAAAAATATGAGGCCACACAAGCAGTAATGAATTTAGACAAATATATCATAATCTTAGAAAAACCCTTGGATACCGTATTTTTCATGGTACCATACGTAAATTCCGCAGTGACGAAGATCGATATAAAGATAGCCATAAACAGATGCACATCTCCTCCGTTAAACGCCATCAATCCATAGGAAAGACCATCTTTATATGAAAATACAATTTCTTCACTAACCCTACTTCCCCACTTCACCATATATGCACTTCCTATCATAAGAAGGCCTGCTACAAGAGCACAGATATATAACGATTTGCTTCGAAATAACCGATAAAAATCAGAACGTAATAATCTTAACATAATAATCCTCCGTCTAAATTAATCTTTACATCTATTTATTTATTCTCCATTAATTGCATGAAGTAATCCTCCAAATCCTGCCCAACCACAGAAGAAGACATGATTGTAATCCCATTCTTCGCCAACTCTGTGTTAATCATTCCTGCCTTATCCGGTTCATTCACAAATCGGATTGTATTATCATCAATCACCCTATAGTTGGGTACCTGCGAAAGCTTTGATAAAATCTCAATAGCTTTATTAACCAGATCTACTTTTACCTCTAATTCACCGACGCATCGATGAAGCAACTCTTCCTTGGTGAACTCATCTACCATAACACCATTATTGATAATACCATAACGGGTAGCAATCTTAGAAAGCTCTCCAAGAATATGACTGGAAATTAGTATCGTAATACTTTTCTCCTTGTTAAGCTTTAATACCAATTCTCTGATTTCTTTAATCCCGGTCGGATCAAGTCCGTTAATCGGCTCATCAAGCATTAAGAATTCCGGGTCATCCAGTAGGGCTATGGCTATTGCCAAACGCTGCTTCATGCCAAGAGAGAAGTTTTTCGCCTTTTTTCTTCCCGTATCCTCAAGCCCTACCAAGCGAAGCATCTCATCAATGGTAGTACTGGGATCAAGTCCTAACAATCGGCAATAATAATGAAGGTTTTGTTTCGCAGTAAGTCCGGGGAAAACTGCCGGATTCTCAATCATAGTTCCGGTCTTTCTTCTTTCATTATCAAGATTTTCACTTTCAAACAACTTAATACTACCTTCATTTGGTCTTGCCAGACCGGATACCAGACGTATCAGAGTTGTCTTTCCTGCACCATTCTTACCGATAAAACCATAGATGTCACCTTTTTTTACATTAAGATTGACATTATTAACCGCTGCCTTATTCCCAAATCTTTTCGTTAAACCTTTGGTCTGTAGTACATATTCCATACCCTGTTCCTCCTGTTTTTTAGTTACAACCTGTTTAAAAAACCATCAAACATATTTTACCAGTAATGTCTTAAAATTGCATTAGAAATGTGTTAAATATTTTAAAGAGTTGTTTTATCAAAGATAAATTGGAATTTTCTTGTAAACTATTATGACATATTGTAAACTAGATGTTGTTAATACTAGATCTCATATTAAGGATACTATAAGTCAATTCATTCATAAAGAAACAGTTGAGTAAAATGATCAACAAGTCAAACAAAAGATGGTATCCATTGCTTTAGGTGAAAATGTTAGGTCTAAAAAAATCTTATACATTTCATCTACGAGCTTCCATTCCAACTATAAATGTTAAATCATAAATTAACTTTATGCAGTTATGCAGTATAGTAATCGTAATCAGCTTATGAATAACCGTATATAACATGTGGTTTTTACAAGTAAAAGAAAGTAGTAATATAATCATAAAAGAAAGAGTAGGTAACCCAGACATGATAACATTTAAGGATATTAAACAAAATGAAGCAATCAAAACATACATCAAGAAAGCAGATGAAGCATTGGCTGCTCTTGGTTATACGGATCATAGCCTGGCTCATGTATCAAAGGTAGCTGAGATAGCCGGATATATTCTACAAACACTAAATTATTCTGATAGAGAAATTGAACTGGCTAAAATAGCCGGATATATGCATGATATCGGCAACGTTGTTAACCGTGACGATCATGCGCAAAGTGGGGCGGTTATGGCTTTTCGTCTACTGGATCAATTAGGTGTCTCCCCGGAAGAGATATCCACGATTATCTCCGCTATCGGAAATCATGATGAAGGTACTGCAGTGCCGGTTAATCCAATTGCCGCAGCTCTGATTCTTGCTGATAAAACCGATGTAAGGCGTAGCCGTGTTCGTAACCGTGATCTTGCCACTTTCGATATTCATGACAGAGTAAACTATGCCGTTGAAAAATCAGAGGTTGATATCAGCAGTGATAAAAAAGCCTTTCGATTAATCCTCACCATAGACACCTCTATCAGCCCGGTTATGGATTATTTTGAGATATTCATGGGCAGAATGTTGCTTTGTAAAAAAGCTGCGAATCGACTTGATATGAGATTTGAATTAATTATTAATAACCAAAAGGTATTATAAATTCTATACTTCGTTGGCAGGATTATGCTTCCTGCCAACCTTTGCAGACATCTATCCATCTCGTGCTATTTGAATACTCCTCCAGCTCCTCACAGGTCAGCTTTATCGCAGAATTGCTGCTACCGCATGCCGGGTAGACCGCATCAAATCTTTTTAAAGAGATATCTAAGTATATGGGAAGCTCTTGCTTTAATCCAAAGGGGCAGACACCCCCTATGGCATGTCCGGTATAAGACAATGTTTCCTCCGGCGTCAGCATTTTTGCCTTAGATTTAAATGTTTCCTTGAATTTTCCGTTATCAATCTTGGTATCCCCTGCTGCTACAATCAGCAAAGCTTCTTCTCCGTTTTTAAAGGATAGGGTCTTCGCTATTTTAGCAGGCTCCACGCCTAAAACCTCTGAAGCTTTCTCAACCGTTGCGCTGGAGGTATCAAATTCCATAATATCCTGGTCCCTATTCCATCTTCGCAAATAGTCTCTTACCTTATCAATTGCCATTATCCCGACATCCTCTCATGGTATTTTATTATCGTTATTATCTGTATTTTATTATGTACATTTCCATATTACTTTTTATGTTACTTTTTTAGATTACTTTTTTATGTATTTTTGCTTAATGTTTCTTCTGTAGCTTCTTCTATTTCATCTTATGTTTCAATCTTTTCATACTAAGTAGCTTTCTCATAAAACTATATTTTACTTATGGGAGAGACCTCTATAATATCACAATAACCCGTCTAACCTTTCTCTTCTAACTCATACATGATTGCATCATAGTATTTTTTAGATACCAGATGTGCATTTCCCTCTCTTATCATTGCCTTGCATTTCTCTAAAAGAATTGGATTTAAATCCTGATATCCTTTTACCTTCTCACGGTTTTTCGCTGTCATGTCCCGGTGATATTGTTCCATATCCCTCTCCTGCTTTTTCTGTTCCCGTAGATAGCGCTCTTTCTCTCTTTGAAGATTGTCCTTCTCCTTCTGATATTTTTCCTTTTCCTTTTGTATTAAGAATTCAGCCTTATGACACTCAGCTTCAAAATCACAATTCCAGCTGTAATTTGAATTGAGTGTTAATTCTATTATCGAATAAGTTCTGGTACAATTAATAAACCTTCGCATCTGTCCAAGCCTATAACTATAACTCTTCTTAAGTGTAAGCTTCTCCTTATGAGAGTCAAGAAAAACAAGATATCCCATCGACGTCTGCAGAAGATTCTGGTACCAATCAATCTGTTTTAAGCCCTTATCCTGCTTTATCCCCAGAACATAGACCGGCTTTATATTCATCTCTTTATAACAAGCATCACGAAGTTGGAATTTTGACAGACTGTCATTTAATAACCGATAATCAAATGCCAGCCCTTCATAACCGACCAATTTAACAAAAAGGGTACTATACATTCCGTTAGACATTCGGTATCTGGCGAATACATCTGCTTCCGGAAAACTACGCTTTAACACAGAGTATAAAAGTCGCTTTCCTTTCTTTAATTCCTCTGTTTCATTGCCGCTACTATAGTCACATTCCATCCGGTCATAGTGAGCGAAATAAGGTTCCTTTATAGGTCCGGCTGCCAGATAGACTGGGGCTTGGCATTCCTGGCATTTTAATTGTCGGTCAGCCGCTGCCTGTTTCCAATCAAGAACCAGATCCTCATAATAAAATCCACTCTCATCCTTAAGATCATAAGTGCATATAATTTTCCCTTGATAGATACAGTTTTCCACTACCGGACACCCCCTTACCTTCTTGAAGATTATCAGGCGAATTACATTTTCATAGATTATACCATTTTGCTTAAGATAAGTACAATAGAATTATAAACAATTACACATGTTAAATCCTGTTTTAACATATCTTGTTGCTTGTTAGATTATAAGAAACCCGTAAGAAAACGGGTTTCCTTACGGGTTATAAGCTTACTATTATATATTTTACTCCAATTAGATCTCTTTCCTTTTTGCTTCTAGGTAATCTCTTTGATTTTAACCAACGGCAATCTGCATCTTATTGGTATGACTATTATGAGCTGTTTCAAAAAATTGCAGAACGGCATCTACCACCTTATGGCATAATTCCACTATATAGCGTATATCTTCTTTGACTGCCTTTTTGGCTTTTAGATATTCCGTATGTATTTTTGTAATCATTTGAATGATTTCATCGACCGTAACGAAGACCGTTCCGGTTGTACGGCTTCTCCCTGCACTCGGACTTTTCACATATTCCTTAAGGGAATACTTCAAATCCTTTTCGTAATAGACATGATCCGTCATAGTACCCTGAAATATACTGTTATGAGGAAAGGTACAATAATCCGCCAGATAATGGGTTATTACTCCCAGATGTCTTGCAAAATATCTGTTAATACCTTTATTAACATCATAATCTATTGTGATTTTCTTGATTTCCTCAATCAAAATGTCAAAGGTTTCATCAATAGTATGCTTTTTTGTAAAAAAAGATGGTTTTAAATCCGGAAGTATACTTCCGATGTAAAATGCTTTTTTATGTTCATGTAAATCTCTTACCTTCATGTCATTTACAAGAAACTTAGCAAGTGAAATATGTGACTTCTTTCTCATTAATACCTCCAGCCCGTATGTACAAATATCCATAGGGCACACGCTAATCCACTAGAGTAAACTTGATGTTTTATATACCAATAAGGGATGTAATATCTTCATGTTCTAACAATGTTAATAACTTAAGACTACTTACCATTACCCTATCGCTGATAATACACTAAATTTCTCAGAGAAACAACAGGAAATATCGGTGATGAATCTAGCATATTTTTGTAATTATGTAATGTCTAAATAATATTAGTTCCATTCTAATAACAAAGATCTCCAGTTAAGTAAAAGAATATGCTACCTATGTAATTATATAGAAAATTATGCCTAAAACTTGACATTCGCACATACTTCCTGTAATATGTTAAATTAAGCAATATAGCTTTTTAACAATTAATTTTTTACCATTAGGAGATGATTTATTGGATTCCAGTGATGTCGCGCGACCGATTATATTGGCTTTCTTATTAATATCATCCGCATTTTTCTCAGGTTCCGAAACAGCGCTTACCACGGTGAATAAGCTGCGTATTCGTAGTCTTGCGGATGACGATGTAAAAGGTGCAAGGACAATACTTAAAATGATTGAAGAGCCGGGAAAGATGCTGAGTGCTATCTTAATCGGTAATAATATCGTTAATTTATATGCATCCTCCTTAGCCACGCAGATGGCTTACGATGCATTCGGTAGCAAATGGATTAGCTTGGTAACCGGTCTTCTTACCTTGTTTATCCTTATCTTTGGTGAAATTACACCAAAATCAATGTCTACAATTTATGCAGAAAAAATATCTTTAAAAATTGCCGGTTTTATTTATTTTCTGACTGTATTACTGACACCATTTATTTTTATCATAAATAACATCTGCATCGGAATTATGAAGTTACTTCGCATTGATCCCAAAGCTAAGACCTCTGCTATTACAGAAAATGAATTAAGAACTATACTTGATTACAGTCATGAAGAGGGTGTTATAGAAAGCGAAGAACGCAGAATGATAACTAACGTGGTTGATTTCGGAGATGCCCTAGCAAAAGATGTCATGGTACCCAGAATTGATATGGCATTCGCCAGTGTTGATTTAACCTATGACGAACTGGTACAGGCTTTTGCAGAAGATAAATATACCCGAATGCCCGTATATTCCGATACCAGGGATAATGTCATCGGTATCGTTAATCTAAAAGATGTTTTCTTTTATAGCGGGGAAAAGGAAGATTTTAATATTGTTGACATTCTTAGGGACCCCTACTTTACCTATGAATTCAAGAAAACCTCGGAGCTCCTAATTGAGATGAGACGAAATTCTATATCACTTGCTATCGTGTTGGATGAGTACGGCGCTACTGCGGGACTTATTACCATTGAAGATTTATTAGAAGAAATCGTCGGAGAAATTCGTGATGAATATGACGATGATGAGGAAGACAGTATCCGTGTGGTGAATGAGTATGAGTATATCGTGGATGGAAACACAAAGTTAGATGATATCAATGAAGGTCTTGGCTTAAATCTGGAGTCTGATGATTATGATTCGATCGCCGGACATATTATATATCTCTTAGACCATCTTCCCGAGGAGGGTGAGACGGTTACGGATAATAATGTAGTGTTTACTGTTGCAGCCGTGGATAAGAACCGGATTGATAAGGTCCATATTCTCTTAAAAAAAGAGGATGAGGAGGATGAGGATGAGGATTAAAAAGCATACTGTGTGCTTAAACTTGTCTCTTATTCCAGCTACCAGACTGCTTTTATCGTTTGTTTTTATATGAAAACTAAATACATGATAAGATACGAACACTCTGCTTTATAAGCAGGGTGTTTTTTAATGAAATACCAAAATACCTGTTGACAAAGCATTTTAAATTGTATACAATATAATTGTATAAATACTAATAATATTCATTAATATAAGTTAAATATTCAATTTTTATAACGAAATGAAAGAAATATAATGCTAACATAGACAAGGAGGATTTTTGAATGAATATTTATGATTTTAAAGCGAAAGACCGTAGCGGAAATGAAGTATCCTTATCCGAGTATGAAGGTAATGTTGTGTTAATTGTCAATTCAGCAACGCAGTGTGGTTTTACCCCACAGTACGATGATCTACAGGATTTATATGAAAAGTATGCCAATGACGGCTTTGTAATACTTGATTTTCCCTGTAATCAGTTCGGTAACCAGGCTCCCGGAAGTATTGATGAAATCTATAGCTTCTGTGATTCGAATTATGGGGTAACTTTCCCTATTTTTTCAAAAATTGAGGTTAACGGAGAAAATGCGCATCCTCTTTATAAATATCTTGTGAATGCGAAAGGTTTTTCCGGCTTTCATGAAGAACACCCTCTCACTTCCGTACTTGATAAGATGTTGTCTGAAGCTGATTCAGATTATAAAAGCAAACCGGATATCAAATGGAATTTTACAAAATTCTTGATTGATCGAAACGGTAATCTGGTAGAACGGTTTGAGCCTACGGAAGACATGTATGTGGTAGAAGAAAAAATCAAAGAGTTACTATAATAAAAACATCTTTATTATAAGCTTCCAAATGTGTTGTTGGTTTACACTATTGCTCACATATACCCTTAGACAAATAATAGATAAGTCGATGATTACAATGTATAAAAGTTATATAGATCCACTCCCATCATAGTAACTTAGCTAGTAAGTAAAAATGTATATTATACTTTTCCTGAAAAAGTGCTACTCGGATGTTAATATTTTATCCTAGTAGCACTTTTTATATTAATTCACTTTTTTATTATTTCTTATATTATTTCACTTTTTATTTTATTTCACTCTTTGCATTAAATCAGAATATAATTGATCGGTCTTTTGCTTATCCAGATGATTCAGGATGAGATATCTATTCTCAAATTTAATATATAGATAAGGACCTTCGTTATGGAGAACATGCATCCTGGTTAACCCCAGTTCCTCCATATCAAAATCACCTTTTTTTACTCCTCCCAGGGCAATTCCCAGATGCTTTTTTTCTATCTCAGGGAGCGTATCCTTCATTTCAATCTCTTCAATATCGGCATAATTATAGCTCTCCCCATACAGTCCTTTTATCTCAAAGGAAGTCTCGCTTAATATGATCTCATTCTCAACATCCGCATTATTTTTAAGATGATTTACAAAGAATATCATTCCGGCAATGATCAATCCGCTAATAAGTAAACTAGCGATGGTTACGCCTTTCCTCTTCTTATAGCCAACCCTCATATATTAACCCTCCAATAGATACATTTGTGTTAATAATATTATAGTAATCTATAAAAATCCTAAAAACAAGCCCAGATACTTATAATTTCAAAGCGCTTAAAAGCGCTTTGAATGTCTTTTTCTTCGCTTTAATGGAATTATGATTCAAACACATTTTATTATCCCTATAAAAAACAATCTGCTTCCACCAACTGTAATTTACATTGTGTTAACATCTGATTGTTTCTGCCCAACACCATACATCCTTACCTGTTCAACCATATGTCCGATATTACCTTCACCGGCAAATCGATTGCAATCAAAATAATTTTCCTCTACAGATAACCACTCAAGAGGATGATCTTCTTCATATAATGAGGTTTCTTCACTCAATCTTCCAGCATATACCTCAACATAGCAATTTTGATTATAATATATGAAATCCATCATATGATGAAGTTCTATCTTTTTCGAATCAATCCCCGTCTCTTCTCTAAGTTCTCGATAAGCCGCTTCATATCCATCTTCATCCTTTTCAATCTTTCCACCCACCAGATTATATAATCCCTTGTAAGGATCCTTCGTCCTCTTACAAAACAGTAACTTCTTATCATCAGGGCTAAATACCAAAATGCAGTTATATCCTTGCATAAATCCTCCACATGTATATTTTATTATTTAAATCTATTACGACCCCAAATTCAGGTCACTCATAGCAACGCCCTTACATCTTACTTTATATTTACCTTGTGAGCTGTAATAATAGTAAAGCTATGAGCATTGATCGTTAATACAAAATCATTCCCATGTACATACCAATTCTTTCCTCTTCTGAATATGTTATCTGTAATCTCTACTTTGTGTATGCACCATGAAACAACGTCATCGATATCCAAGTTTAAATTCTTCTTGATTCGCTCAACTCCTAATTTCGTTGTATGAATTTTATCTAGATTACTTAATAAATCCAAATTCATATATAATACTCCTACTCCTTCATTTAATAGCTTGCTTTACTGAAGTCGCTTGGAAGGATAACTTATATCATCACCCCAGCTATCTAATTCTTTCGCAAATTCCTCAATATAAAACAAACCTGCAGCCCACAGATAAGCTCGATCACGCTCGCAAAGTTTATCTAAAGTTCTCCAATCTACCCCTACAAGAATTGGATTATCCATGCATTCCGGATCTTCCCCTAGCATTGGTTCTTGAGCCCCTATATTAGCATGAAAAGTATAATTATAATGGTTGTCATGTATCACAGTACTTATTAATCTTAGATTGGTACCCCTTACAAGACATTCTTCTTGAAGTTCTCTAAAGGCAGTATCTTCGGGTGTTTCTCCATCCTCAATACCACCCCCGGGTAAACAATAATACTCTAATCCATATTGCTTATGCTTTACCATTAGAATCTTATTACCCCTTGTAACAAGACACTGTGCTCTACCTTTATTCATCGTTTACCTCTCCCATTTATAGACACTTTCATACTTAATGGTAGCCCTCATCGAATATTCCTAACATCAAATAAATCTTCTTATCCTTATGGATTCCATGTGATAGTTAATGATATCTACTCATTTTATTTAAGGTATCTTCCAGTTCTTCTAGTATATCTTTCATATCCTTTTTATTCAAAATCCTAAAATACATACTCCTAAGAAAATTCTTTATATTAAGCTTTCTTTTATAATCATCCATATAGGAACCAGTATATTTTATATCATCAAAGCCTTTAATCCATCTACTAACATCATCTGATGAAAGTAGATTTCTATCTAAGACACTTATTACTGCTGTTACCAATCTTTCATCTTCCTCATTGATATACACATAATCTCCTACAGATATTTTAGCTTGTATGATTTCAAGTATGTACAACAATTCCTTATTACCTATTTCACTACACATGGCCAGTTCATCTAATGTGTCTGCAGTATGCGCCACAGAATGAGCCCAACCCCTATCATCTGTATACCCTCTTAGGTCAGCTTCTTCCAGAAAGTACCTTGTAATCCTATCATATATTCTCTTGATTTCATCTTCGTTAAATAATGCTTGTTTTCTGTGACAATACAATATAGGTGCAATCAGTAATACCGAAAAAGAACGGGTAAATACTGAGTCAGTATTCTTTTCACCAATTCTATAAAATAAATGGTTTTCATCTATTACAACATCTAAAACACCTTTCAAGATATCTCCTGCGATATCATTATTTATCATCCAATGTGCCAAAATAGAATAGATTAAATCATCCCTTAATAATGGATCCGGATCTCCTATATGATTTAACATTTCAGTTATTAATTCCGTAATGTCTATATCTGTAGGCACTTTATAATTATTATCTTTTATTTGTTGCAATGTTAGTTTTAAATTCGTTATATTATTCAATATAAATCACCTCGTATTATAATGGAATATCTTTGTTCACATCGACTCTGCTATTATAAATGTTCATTGTGAATTATAAATTAGCTAAATGGAATGAATGCATACGAATATGTAATCGGATTAGATAAAAATTATTGCATGACTAGGGAACACATTTAAACTGACTTTTTAATAAGATTATACCAAATTATAGCATATCGATTAAATAAATAGAATAAATTTGTAAATTTATTTAAAATCTTTGTCCTGAATGCAAATTATGATACAACAAACAAAAATGATATAAGGAGATATTCAAGAAGCATAATTAATAATTATAGATATTAGGAGCGTTCCGAAGTAAGAAATGCTGCATTGCAAAGTGAACATCCAGTATCCCATTCCAGAAAACAAACGAATACAGCTTATAAGGCAAAATTGGAAGCACAGAAAATAAGTGCATAAGAAATGCGACCAACAATGTGGTCGCATCAACTTATACGTTTTTAATTATTAATCTGCCTACTTGACAGGGTCGGTTCATAATGAATGGGTGCTTATATTATTACCTATAAATATAGTTACAAATCTACTAAAGAGACGCGGTTAAACATAGAATCTTAAAACTTAATTTCGTTCTTCCAATTCACATCCGCATTGATCACAGTAGTATATCTCAGGTTTATGCATTAAGAAATCAGAAATTTCATTTATTAGATATGCTCCCAAATTATCAAATTGTATTGTTTCACCAACCGATAAACGCTTAATATTATTTAATTCTAAAATAATATCAGACTCCTTACAGGTACTTCCTACTATCAATTGTTTTGATACTATAATACCGTCTTGCTGCTGCTTAACTTTATAATCAAACTTATTTCGTTCATTCTTTGGTGATAAATGCAACCTAGTCCCATCCACTGTCAAGTACGATATTCCATTCATATTTTTTTCATCAATGATTTTAGTAATGTAAGAACATGATGTTCTTACCAAACTGTTACCCGGCTCGTATATCACAGTTAAATGTTCCATCGCTTGTTTCACAAGTGTTGAGGTAACAGTATGCACGTAATCGTTAAAACTCCAAAATTGTGGAGCAATTTTATATCCACCACCGATGTCTATCATTTTTACGGATGATAATCTATTTTCTCTAATAATACGACACAGTTCTGTAGTTATCGCAGCATATATCAGAGGATCTCTGGAATTACCTGAAAAGTGGCAATGTAAACATGTAATCATGATATTCTTATTTTTTTGTATCAAATCAAAGATTTCATTATCTCTAACATCAATCCCGAAACGAGAAATTTTGCACCCGTATAAACTGTCGTCGTTTTTAATATAGTCAATATTAAGTCTAATTCCTATTTGAATCGGATAGTCGATATTTTGAATCCACCGTAACTGTGAGATGGTATCAAAAATCACCAATGAACCATTATCTATGTAATTCATTATTTCATTTTTGCTTCTAAAGAGACCGTTTATAATAACTTTTTTTAGATCCACTTCATATTCACACAGTTTATTAAATTCAAAGTTTGAACAAATTTCAAAATATGCTCCCATATGTTTCAGTTTATCAATAATGTTTCTATCATAATTTGCTTTTATCGAATAAGCAATTATATCTTTACGATTGTTTCTTTCAATTGCATTATTAAATGTAGTATAATTCTGTTCTACTCTATTAAGATTAATCAAAAAGTATGGGGTTTTCATTTCTTCACAAACGGACATCTGTAATCACCTTTACCTAATTTTCCAAAATAATTATATGACATACCAATACAACCACCGTTACACAATTTCAAATATTTACAATCATAGCAATCGGATGATTCTTCAACCTTATAATTGATAAATTTATAACTTTCCTCCGAATTGAAAATATCTAACAATGTGCTATCTTTCAAGTTGCCCAGTGGGAAATCTGTTAAACAAGTACATGGGTAAACCGTTAAGTCAGGGTATACATACAGTTTATTACTTACATTTCCACAGTTGGTTTTGATATTATAATCTAAATATTTATCACTATCCATGATTTTCTCAAGAAGAGTAAAATCATATAATTTCTTAATCCTTAATAGAATCCTTGAATTATCAAGCAAAGAATCTACTAAACTGTTCCATTCTTCAACACTAATAGTATTCTCAATTGAGCCACAACCAAAAGGCAATTGTGGAGATACCTTCCAATATTTCATCGTTTTGTATGAATAAATCATCTCCAGCAGGTCCATAACATTGTGGTAATTATCTCTACTCACGGTCGTTGAAATGTTATAGGACACTCCCAATACTTCTAATTTTTCAATAGTTTTATTAACCATCGAATACACATCCAGACAATTATTACTTCTTAAGGAGTTATGTACAGCCGGGGTTCCATCAAGAGAAACCTGTACATGAATTTTTTTGTAAGAAAGGCTATCTATCCAACTTGAGTCAAATCCATTCGTATTGACGCAGATATCCTTAAATCTGTCTATGGAACATTCTATTAAGGAATTAATATCCTTGTGCAATGAAGGTTCCCCACCTGTCAGCAATAAGCTATACTTGCTAAAATCATTATTGTCCAATACACGTAGCCAATCATCAATCCTTAGACTATTTCTACTCATTGACCCTCTAATACAAAAGGAACAACTTAGATTACAGTTCTCGTTTAGTAGTAAATATAATTGCATTTTTTCTCCTCTTTTTTATCAAATTCACTCAATTACAATTCGCCAGCCATCCCTATAACTGAGAGTTAAATATGAACTACTCAGCATACTGCATAGTCCAGAACACTCACAATCCTCACAGCTTTCTCCTATTTTTATCTGTTTATAGTAACTTCGATATAACATTTTGTAATGATAATCGTTAAAATAAAACTGTGGAATATTCAGAATTTCAAGACTCTCTATATTCACATCGTTTATATAACAAAATGGTATATCTAAGTATTTTAACACATAGTTTTCTCGTAATATTCGATCATAGAAATTTAAATAATTTATAAATGCTACAGCATCTATACTAGCCACCTGATTTGCTTTCGATTTCTTGGTTTCATTTAACCTAGCGATAACTATTTCATTTGGTGACAAATTATATTTATCCAAAAACATATTTATTTTAAAATTGTCATCAATCATAACGGAGTTAACTATAAATTTAATGGTATAATTTATACCATTTTTTTGCATCTTCTGCAAGTTTTTTATCGTAGAAGAGAATGACTCATTATTTCGTGTAATACAATTATGTAACTCTTGTTCTCCATGGATTGGAACTATAAACATCAGATTATCTTTCTTTTTTATTCTGATCAAATCTAAAAAAACACCATTGGTATACACCACTACATTGGTGTTATAGTTTTCATTCACGTAATTCACCATTAAATAAAATTCAGGGTGAATAGACGGTTCTCCTCCATTGAATACCACTTTATCATCCATAGTTGGTCTGACGAAATTTATTCTCTGCATAAAATCTTCTAAGCTAATCTGATGTGAATTATTTCCTGTCGATGAAGAAAAGCAAAACACGCAATCATTATTACAATAGTAGTTTATATTAAAATAATAAATATTTGGCATACTTCATAATCACTCCGTCATTCATAGTAAAACAAGCCCACTACATAATAGCCGGCTTGTTTTCATTATTTTGTAAAATTGTATTTTCCAGTACGTATTTTCTTCATAATTTTCAATGCTATGGGATTAAATTCTTCCAGATGTTTCCCTTCATCATACAAAGCATAGATTTCATTATTAATTTTCGTTATCTTTGCAAGCAATTTTTTTGCACGTACACAAGTAGTATTGTTAATTTTATCAAAAGAACCTTCTAAAATGGCACTTGATACACAACCACCCTTGCAAACCCCAAAATAATCGCATTTTTCTCTACATTGCTTTGCTCTCTCAGCACTAATATCAACTAAATTTTTATATGCTGGTGTTTTAAAAGCATCTGAAATCAACTCTAGATCTTTAATATTACCCAAGATAAAATCATCCGTATAAGGTCGTCCACATGGATAAATATCACCATTAGGATTTAAGCAAATACGGTTATGTATACATGAACCTCCATATTGGATGCAATACAACTTATCCGAAACCTTTAATAAATCTTCAAACGTTCTCATTGAGATATGACAGTTTTTGTCATATAACCATAACCTATATACTTTGGCCAGATTATCGACATACTCATCAATGTTTATTTCAAACTCTTGATGTTCCAAAGCTGTACCACTCATAAACAAAGCCAGGACTTTAAAACTAAATCCCTCTTTATTAAACCACTCGTAGGTCGCCTCAAGATTATTTATAGACTTAGCACTTTCAACACACAAAACTCCAAAGGATAAGCCCATCTCCTTCATTCGGAGCATATTATCATATACGACTTCCGAATTAGCTCTTAAATCATCATTATGAGGACCATCATATGAAATACCAACAACAATTGAATATTCTTTAAAAACGTTAATCCATTCATCGTTCAACAAAACACCGTTTGTTTGAATAATATTTTTAAATTTAATGTTGGGATTAGTTGCCTCTATAGATCTTTCGTATTCAAGAACATTTACTAAATTATTCAAGCCCCACAATGTAGGTTCTCCACCGTGAAATACAATGTGAATTTCTTCATATTCTTTAACTGCTATATCTATCATTTTTTTTGCATAAGCAGGGTTCAGCATCTCAGAATCGAACCCCTCTTCTGCATGATAGCAATGCTTACATCGCATATTACAGTCATTCGTTGGTTTAATTGTTATTGAGATTCTTTTCACACTTTTCACCAATCCCAACTTTTAGTTATCATCGTCGTCGTCGTCATCGATTCCCCAACCTTCTTCGCCTTCATACCATGCTGCCCATCCTTCAATAGATGCATTTTCACATTCTCTTTTGTTAATTTCCTTAACAGTTTCACATGTGCTGTTCATTATTAAATACCTTCCTTTTATTATTGGTTTTATTTATTTTACCGAACAGATAGTTCACACCAACACAAACTAACGATATTGCTTAATAACTATATCTTGTGTCAGCCTTGCTATCGATTTACTAGCTTTATAATAAATAGTATATTCAATCTTATAAAGTTTGTCAATATATGCACACACTAATATATATGCAATTGGTATCTATTCTAACTCAAATCAAAAAGCTTATCATATCATGTTAACATGTTTTAGTGCTTATTCAATAACATATAGCATGTCAGTAACACTAGGTTTAAAACTATAAAATTTGATATCTTATTAAAGCTAATTAATAGATTACACCCGGTGAATAATCATCCGTCATCTGTTTGTCTGCATAGTACATAATGACATCCCCGGCAAAGAAATTAAAGCTTGTTCCTTCCCAATCTTTCTTTGTAGGTACAGGTCCTTCCATAATCCACATACTGCAATGTCCTTTATCCATATAGTTCAATGCATTCGTGTAGGATAACCTGCAATTTCCGTTCTGATCCAAGGTTTCAATACTGAAGTTTATGATGATATAGCCGTCGGTCAGCCAGAAATCCTCACTATAATCCACTCCGTATTTATCCATGTAATCATATACATCAAAGCCCTTGGCCACTGCATGTACTTCATTAGGTAAGTAGTATTCGCCGTACCACCGTTGCTTACATATCGTGATATCATCCTCTTCTATCCCTCTGTCTAATACGTCTGTAAATGAATCAAATCCTTTTACTGTATTCATATAAGTATCATTGACATAGGTTCGAAAGGCATAATTAAGACGGATATCTGTAAAGGTAAACATCGGAGCTCTTTTTGCGATGTGCTTACCAAAGTTGGTATTTCGAAGCGCTGCGGTCTGTCTTAGTTCATCTTCCGGGATACCAAGGTAGATATCTCCTGTGGAGGTCGTCTTCATATTTATCTTATCTAAGGAGCTTCCCATCTTTACCAGATGCCGGTTCTTACGATTAATCTCTTCCGTGTAATAAAGGTCCACTGCGGTTCGATTCTCACCGTTCTTATCTACAAAGTAGAAACTTGGATTAATTAGTACCATGTTGGCATCGGAAAACAGATTTCCGGTTGTTTCAAGGGAATAACGGAACATATACCCTGACTTTAATACTCCGAGGTTTTTATAATAGGGATGGCTTCCATTTACCAATGGTAGCGTAAACTTCGTTTTCCTTCCCGTATCATTGCCGTACTGGTCATTAGTTCCTATGGTATAGGTATAGGAATAGTTTTTATTGTAGGTTGGCTTATCGGTTCCATTAAGGTATTTATCCGGATAATTCTTTTTAAAATCTTTGGATTTTGGAACTCTGAAGGCTTCCTCCCAAAGTGGATAGTCTGTCAGGTCATAGATGTTTAATCCATACATCCGACCGGATACCTCAACTTTTCTGGTATTGGTTGCCACGTAACGAATTAGTTCCCTGTTAGCGTATTCCTCAGTTCTTTCAATGTACGGTTCTCCGTTTACTGCTACTGTTCGAAAGTTTATGGTATGTACTCCTTCCTCTGTCCACATGGGAAGGTAGAACCGAGGAGAGGACCGTCCAATAACGACCCAGGTACCGGCTGTGACATACGTATCATTTTCCGGATCCTTATCTGCTCCAATATCTAAGTAGACATCGAAGGGAAATTGTACTTCATTCCTTAGGATACCGTTACTGGAAGCTATGTAGGACACATTCGGGTCTCTGAGGGATCTTGAAAAGTCTCTTGTATAATATCCCAACTTTCCGCTATGAGGTCCTGTATTGGATATCGTTACGGTAAAATCAGATAAATTCTGATCCGGATCTAAAACCAGTTGTGTGCATCCATCCATGGGATTAAGAAGCTGAACATACCTGTCATTATCAGCCTCTAGGATGGGCTCACATACAACGGGAGAATGAATTACCACTTGATTTAGGTTATTTATCATATAACTGGGTTTTTGCGCTCTGTTTGTTCCTACCCTGGCTAAAGCGGTGTAAGTAATGGTTCCACTGGAGGGATAGGTTCCGTTTTTCTTCGTTGCATCAATCACCATTCCTGACCGGTACAAGACATTCTTGTTAATATTCGTATAACATTGCGGAAGGGCAGCCGGATTAATATCCGGTGCTTCTGTTTCCCTTATGGCATCCGATATTACAGTCTGATCGTTAAAGATAACAGAATCACTTCTGACTTTAATCTTACCAGTCTGAGTTAATGCCGTATATTCTGCTTGTCTTTCGAATTCCTCTCGCGGAATATTCGGTCTACTGGTAGGATCACCAGGAACGGATATGGTTTCTGAAGGCAGAGTTATTCCGTTAATAGCCTCATTGGGTTTGATTATATGATACTCCTTACTGGAGGAATGATTGTAACTTATGGTTGGTGGGTTGTAATAAGACATATTAGGATATAAAGTAATAGAACCGCCCGGAAGGGCATAGTTTGTTAGATGTGCGTTATCGATTTTATAGACTTCAAGATTTTCAATCTCCCAGTACCCATAAGCTCTTGGTACTGTAACATGATGCGTTACCGTTATCGTCTCTGTAACAGGTTCTCCCCCACCTTCTTCCTCCGGTGTGGCTGTCATATAGCTTAAGATATAATCTTTGGTTACTTTTATGTTGTAATGTTCAATACCAATCTTTTTTACAAAGCGATATCCGACAAGATATTCTTTTGCTATTACCTCTGCAAATAGGCTTTCTGTTGTTGGTACTCCTAAAGGTGCCGTAAACCTTTCTGCTCCTCTTAAGTCTGCCCGAATCATTCCGGTGTTAACCGGCTGTGTAAACTCCATCGATGCAGCACCCAGTAATGGAACCTCAATTATAGGTATGGCAGGTGTTGGAGTTGGTGATGGTACCCCTGGCCTTGGTGTCGGTGTAGGTGGCAAGGTTGGTGTTGCTCCGGTAGAAAATACTACTTTAAAAACAGCAATCGAGTCCTCTTTCGCATCGGGCATAGTTATATCATCAATCGTTGCCCCCGTCCTTGTAATTTTCTTCTCCGTCCCGCTTACCCGGTCAATGTATACCATCTCCCATTTATTCTGATAATTATATTCCTTTTTATTAACAGTAATGGGTGAAAGAGGACGGTAAAAAACCGATGTGTCACCAAAATGTGTTAGTGTCTTACTTCGATTTGTCCTCAGGTATTTACCCGTTTCGTCCACCGCATCAATCTGATAATAATATGGTTTCGTTGACTTCTTATAGACGAAATATATCGTTAATTCATCTGCATCCGGCATACTAGCAATAGATATTTGGTTATTGCTAACCGGCGAAACTGGCATAGTTACCTTTTCACCAGTACCCCGACGGGTATATTCGTAGTACCATTCTTTCTTGAATTGATGATTGACATTATTCTTAACGATAGTTTCTTCTGCTTGTGGAAGTTCATAGCTTGTCGCTGGTTTACTGGGCCATTTCTGACTATAGATGGCTTTGCTGTATTTCGTATCGTTCGGAGTTAAATCCTTCAGTTCATTGCGCGCTTCATCGACCGCTTTGATCTTTACATCATAGATACTTCCAGCTGTAATCTTATAAGGAAAGTTATAATATCCCTTCAGATACTCATCCGTGGCTGAGCTCCAGTCAATCGCATTCATCATTTCTGTATAACCGAATACATTCCTTCTTAATACCCTATCATCTTCGCCCTGAACGATATCAAAGATGTTATTCATATATACGGTCTGTGAACCACCGTTTCGGATAATGGAATCTGCGGTTACACCCAGTTTAGCAGCCGCATTCGTAAACTCCTTTCGGTCTATGATATATTCGACTGATTTGAGATTATCAACAGTGTGTGTTCTTCCATATCGAAAATTAACCAACTTCGTTTCTATACCGGAATTTCTTGTACTGGACATTCTTTGATAGATGTCAAAGGTTTCTATTGCCATATAATAGTACTTCGTCTTGTATCGTATTAGATCCTTATCTGCTGCATTATGAATACCTGTTTGAACTATTTGCTCATCTTTTATTTCTGCTTTCTGTATTCCATTAGGAAGGCCATCAAGTTCCATCCAAGTATCGGCAGCCCTGGCTCGTTCTAGAAACGGGTTATCATAGCTGCCGATTAAAATACATAGGATGACAAGAACAGAGACCCCTCGGCAGAAATTCTTCTGCTTTTGAATAAATATCATTATTTCTCTATTCTCCTTTCATAGTACAACTGTTCAACCAAATATGCATAAAAAATTCCTAAATCTGCTCCTGCTCTCTCAGAATATCGTGCTAGTCTCACATCGAACTGGCATTCCCTCCATTCTCCCAGTTTATAATCAGTAAAATGTACAAGAGGATAGTTCGAATAAAGAATATTGCTATATGGTCTTTCTCTTATAATAGTATTATTATCAACACCAAATTTAACCTCTGAAGATACTATCCGGTATTTGACGTAAACTCTTAAATAATAATCTCCACTAAAATAGTAAAGTGAGGAACCGTCCACAGCTATCTTCGAGCTTTCCACTATAGTCTTATTCTTCTTCATGTTAGTGACATACTGCTCAATCTCTTTTCTAGTTCGTTCTCTTCTGGTTTCTGAACCATAAGCATAATCCGTTGACAAGACTGCATCCACCCATTTATCATTAATAGTACGATAGTCTGCGTTAAAGACATGTTCCATATAGGTTTTTACTTTTCCTAACCAGTTATTAAGATACTCATCTTTCATGGTAGGAAAGTCTTCAAATTTCGTCGTCTTATCTACATCTACCGGAGCTGCATAATCCTTGATGTTTTCATAGGGAGTTTCAGTATCGGTCATAGGATCATATAGAACCTGTCCTTCAAAGTCAAACTGCCAATCATAATATTCATTAGGATAACTCGCCAATACATAAGGATAATACTTCGCATAAACCGGTAATTTCGTTGTCCTAATCAGCTGTCCATCCGGACTAATCTGAGCTCTGCCGTCCTTATCCTTTAATAATTTAATACAGCTTAAGGCACCTTTTTCCGTAATCTTCTTACTACCTTTAAATTCCCGGTCGGAAGAATATTCTCCGTTGGAGTAACCCTTGATAAAGCCTTTTAAGTAACACTTTACCACATCAGTACGTTTTGAAGATTTAATACTCTCGATATCAGAGATACGTTTTTCCAGTGCCAATTCTACCAGCTTGGGATCTATATTGTCACCATAGAGGTATTCATCTGCTCTATTAAGTAAGACAGCTGCATCGGTTCTGGTTAAGTTGCCGGTATAGGAAGAAAAGTCTCCCTCTTTAATAATATCTTTCTCCAGTAATGCATTTACATATCCATCATGGGTTCCTGATACGGAACTGAGTCCGATTTCCTTAGCCAGAGCCTGTGCAAATGCTTCTACCGTTATGTAAGTTGTCGCAGCACTTACATTTTTTGTGTCTGTAATCATTACAGATGTTATTAGCATAATTACTGTTAATAATACTGATACCATAGTTTTCATTGTTCTTTTTAACATACTATCAACTCCCCCGGTTAATGATTTATATATGTTTAGATTAACCATTCTTTAATGATCAGGAACTCCATCTCCATTATGATCGTGTAACATCTCTTCTGCAGTATATTGTGTTGTTGCCGGAGTATGGCTTTTACCCGAAAAATAAATAATACTACCTACCAAAACAAATAAACTTATTAAGAAAATCGCTATGCTCTTAACCCTTCTTCTAAACTTTCTTTCCCTTTTACTGTAATACATAAATAACCCCTTTCGTATGTGATTTTACTTTATATCATAGTAAAAGAATATATTCTCCTCTAAATACGAATACCCTATGATATTGTTTTTAAGCTTCTAAATAGTTACTATTACACTTCTGCCGATATATGTATGTGTAAATTTCTGTAATTGATTTTATTATATCAATAAGTATTGCACATTTCAATAATTTTCCATATTATTGTCGTTTTATGAAGATTAATTCTTGCTATCATCAAATGAATATGACATACAGTAGTCATGTTCCATCTGATAAAATTTAACCCAAAATATATTACGAAAGGATGTATCCCTATGAAGTTCATATCTCCCTTAATTGTTGTATCCGATCTTCAGATTTCCAGAAATTTTTATGAGAAGGTACTTATGCAAAAAGTTATGCTAGACTTAGGAGAAAATTTATGTTTTGAGTCTGGTTTTTCTCTTCAAGTAAACTACACCGGTTTAGTAGGAATTGATAATCTAAAAATAACCTATAAATCGAATGACCATGAGTTGTATTTTGAAGAGGCTGATTTTGATCAATTAGAAAAACACTTAGAGCAATTTAAAGATATTGAATATCTTCATAAAACGAAAGAATATCCTTGGGGGCAAAGAGTTATTCGCTTCTATGATCCGGATTATCATATTATTGAAATGGGTGAGAGTATGGAAAGTGTATTTAAGCGCTTCCATGATAATGGAATGAGTGTTGAAGAGGTTGCCAAAAGGACGATGCATCCTGTAGAGTATGTTAAAAATTATATATCAGATTGAATACAAAATTTATCTTTTCACTTTACTTACTAGACATTCGAGAGTTAATCTAGCTTATATCCGGTGCATATACATGTTTACGGTTTTTACAACAGTGTTCACATGCATATGCACCTTTTTCCACACAATCTTTAATGGTATAATAGGGGGTGTCATCAAATATTATGCCTTCCTGCCTAAGCTCAGGGCAGTCACTTCTATGATAAATATAATACCAGTCTTTTTGTTCAATATAATATACCTTATTCTTGGATACTTTTGCACCGGCAGATAAAAACCGATTGTAGGTTTCACTTGCTTCATTTCCATACGGGTATCCTTGAAATACCACGAACATACTGATATCATCCAAGAAGGGGGCCCACTCATCATCACGAATTACCGGTAGCGAAAAATTATAAGTAATACCGTATCTTTGCGCTATCTTGTTATGATGACTGGTATAATAAGCCATTGAAACTTCTATGCAGCTAATGATGGTTCCTTTTCTCACCAGTTCAAACGATTCATCATTTAACAGAATACTCTCCGGCCTTAGGTTACGAAAAGATGCATATTCTGATTTTGTCTGTATATCATGATAATCCAATTTAAATACGGATCGCTCTGCTCCACTTAATAAACCGTTCTTATCATAAAGACTGATTACATTTCCCAAAGAAAACCCATATATAAAATCCTCATCTTCATAATAATAAGGAAATTTTTCTGACCAAGTTTTTGCCACATAGGTATATCCGTCTACTCCGGTGAAGTCTTCACTATAAAAAATATAAAACCCATCTTCCATTGTAAATGTGATTACCGGTATGTATGCATTTAATTTTTCCTGGTTCTCCTTGTCTGAAATCACACCAAAGGATGAGTAAAGGGATAAAAAGAAACTTTTAACTGCTGCATCCATACTGATTTTCAAACAATTGTTGCTATCCAATTGCGATAGGCTTGTAACTCCGTCATCAATGGCTGTAGCAAGATTTCGATTTAGTTGCTCCATATTTTCTACCACTGATTTAAGTTCATTCGTTTTAATATCAATTATTACCACGGTAGTGATAAGAATTATTACGAATACAAATGCATAATGATAAAGCTTCAGTTCTATTCGCTCCTTTCCATACCTAATTACCTACCATTCTCTCGAACATATCCTCCATAGCTAAAATCTATATACTTCTCATCAAGACCTCTAAATATATTCGTTAATAATCGTCTACCCCAGCTTGCACTTTTATTCTCTAAGGATAAAAGGAGATAATCCCGGTCCGTAAAATAATAAGTTCCACTCCCTTCATACAATTCTTTCAGTATTTCATACGTATATCTTTTATCTATGTATTCCATAACGTTTCCTGTAAATATAGGTATTTTTGACTGACAAAATGGACAACCGGGATTCGAGTCATCCGGATGTAGCTCATAGTAACGACCACATTCAGAGCAGAAAACGATATTTCTTTTTGTTGTTACATACAAATGCGTATAATGGCCTTTATAACTAAGCGTAACATTCTGTGAACCCACATAATATTCATCTAAATTGTCTACATAGTCCGAATAAACATATTCCGTTCGTCCATCTAAGTAGGTTGCTAATAAAGTAACACCATTATCCGGGAGGGTTGTCCCTCGATAAATAGTAATTCTGCCTGTATCAGGAATTACTACGGTCAGATTCGATAACCATGCCCGACAATATGGACATCCGGGGTCCCTCTCATCTGTATTTAAGTTATATAAATGTCCATGATCACATTCTTTATTTCTTGGTATAACATTTACAGTTATAGTAGCTTCTTTTGAATATGTTGTTCCATCAATTGAATAGGAATAGGTTATTGTAACCGGTCTATTCTCTACTACCGATGATGTTACATAGGTAGTATTGCAAAGAACTGTTTTGGTAGAACCATCCATATAAGTTGCCTTTGCAGTTGTAATTAATGGGTCATTTGTATATACGGTTTGTGTAGGATGTGTTGGTGTTAGCTCTGTTACTTTTTCATTACAATTCGGGGATACTTCCGTATCTCCATTATAATATTTTCCCTCTTCTTTACCACAGGAATATACATAATATCCTGAACAAGTGCAATTCCCTGAATACCCAGAGGAGTATTCGAACGTCCCACAACTGCCACTACACGAAGTTTGTGAATACTGAAAATATACTCCACATTCGGCACACACATCAACGGATGAATAATAGGAGATATATCCGTTACATCCGCTATGACGTTCGGAAGAAGACTGACTTTCTACATGCTTCCAGGTAGAATAATATGTGCTATCACAGCTTGAATTATGTGTATGTTTCGTTCCGTTATAACAATCATCCGCATGAATATGTCCCGGGAGTGCCGGTGTATCTTCAGCATCCTCCATTACACTTTCATTGGTTTCGGTGTTAAGATTGCCATTAAAAACTGGATCCTCTACATGTGGTACGTTGGTTGTAACAGAACGATAATGATATGTATTTGTGCCGGTATAGGCTGCATCCTGTTCATCTATAACCTCTTCCGGTGTTCGAAAGCGGTATTCCGGTTCATAAATTAACTGTCTGTGCTCCAAGGAAACATCATATAATAACCCTGTTTTTGATAGCTGGTTAACGTATTCATCATACATTTCCTTGGTAACATAGCCTTTACTCCTTATCTCATCAACGAACTGGGATGCCTCCTTTTCTACTACTGTTTGAACAATTGCGTCCTGTTTTTGTCCAAAAAAGAGTAACGGAAATAAAAAGATAAGTATAATTACTATGGCTAGATCAACAATATGTTCAAAATCATCCACTATATTACCTCCCCTCCAAAGGTATATTTTTTCTCAGGGGTTCCCACTCCGCCTTTAAAAAACATCTGACTGATTCTATGTCGAAGCGATGTTTTACGTGGTGTTACCGTAACGGTTAGCAGATCTCCTTCTTTCATATAATAAATACCTTCTTCGTATAAGGTTGCAATAATATCCGATGTATATGTTACATCAATCAACAGAATAGCATTGTTCATAGTTGTAGATATGTCGCAGTGGGGACATCCCTGATCCGTTCCATCATGATTAAGATAGTATACATGTCCATTGGAGCAGGTTACGCGAAGCGGGTTGTCAAGGACTTCGATGTCAAGTGTCGTTGTATGTTCTTTATAACGGACTGTGATTTTTTGCATTCCTATCCTTTCCGAATCATAGCCCCCAGCCGTCCATCCAGTATAGGTAATCTCTCTATGTGTATCCTGATAGATGAGTACTATTTGTAAAGCAAGGGTTGATCTGTATGGAATGCTAATACCACCATTTCGAAGTGATGCTTCTATTCCTACTATGGTATGGTAACATACCGGGCATCCTTCGGGGTGTTCTCTATAGCTATACTCCAAACCGCAATACGAGCACAATAACCTTCCTTCTTCTAAAACAGTGACATAGATATGGTCCATCGTATTCTTATAATAGATAGCGACATGAAATGTTCCTGTACGATCTGCTAAAAAGTTTGTGCTCCAATCTGTTACCTGCTCTGTATGTCCATCTCGGAATGTAGCCGTCACCATTATGTTCAATGGTTGATGTTTATCAATTGTTATATATTCCGGTATTGCTTCTATGCTGATTACTTCTGTTTTACAATATGAACATCCGGGATCTGTTCCGTCATCATTAAGAGCATACACTTTACTACAGATAGGACAGGTTAGCACATTATCTTTAACATCCACCATGATATATGCTTTATGTCCTAAATAGGTAATGGTTACTTCCTGAGGCTCTGCTATTTCCGGACGGAAATTACTTGTCCATCCGGAAACTATAGAGGTGTTTCCGGATTTATAAACAGCCTCCACCGTTATAGGTAAGCTATCGCCTTTATTCAAAGTAACGTAGTCCGGTTTTACAGTAATGCCGATAATTGTGGAACTACATACAGAGCATCCGAGATCTCTGTCTTGATTGTCTAAATAATAAACCGTTCCACAGGTAGAACATGTCTTTTTCAAATTCGTTACCGTTACAGTAGCTGTAGCTGTTTTCGTTATATTACCTTCACTGTATGAAACAGTTATCGACTGTTGCCCTATCGTATTCTTATTAAATCCCGTGACCGTATAGCCAGTTACCAATTTACTCGTGTTATTACTATAATAAGCTCTTACCGTAAATGATGGATTAGAGTATCTAGTAATGCTCTGAGTAGGCGGTGTAATAGTTATACTTGTTAGAGATGCATTCGAATTAACTGTTACTTGTACGTTGCAGGTTCTGGTTCCAGTTGTTCTTGCATTACCAACCAAGCCGGAATAAGTTAGAGTTACATTTTGTAATCCTAATTTGTTCGGATTATAATTACTTGTACAATTAATAACCTCGGTATGTCCATCCAAATATGTAGCCGTCGCTGTTGTAACAATACTTTCCCCTTGTTTTACTGTCTGATTACGATTTGTTGCTGTTATCCCAGTGACTACTAAATGGCACTTAGGATCTTCATCATTGATATTTAATAAATAATGAACTGAGTTTGATGGGTTAATGGTTTTTCTTCTATAAAACTGAACAAATGTAGAACCCATATCTTTAATATAAGAAGTCTCGTATAATTTAGCTACTTTTAAACTTGCTATCTCTGTTTTATCCTTGATGTGATTAAGTAACACTCGATCATCTACAACACTATTAGGGATCATACCTGAACTTTTCATCTCATTAATTATTTGTTGAACTATATTAGATGCATTTATTCCTTCTACTATAATGTCATTATTACAACTATTTGAAGTAGAATTTCGTACATAATACAAATGTAAAACCTCTTTATTACAGGTACTACATTTATATGAATTTACTTCTATAAAAGGGAATGCCTCACTTGTCACCAGTGAATGGGTTATTGTATTCACATATCTTAAAGTTTTACCGTTACAGGCTTGGGGAAAACAATTATATAAGGCATTTGGCATATAATCACTCGGTGTTCCTTGGTATACAACCCCTCCATAAATATATAGAGCATTTGCCGGCTCATTAAAAATAGGATAATTTGTATATATCTCATCATAGCTTGTTGTATTAAAAAATTTTTGATTATTTGAGGCTATAGCTAGATATGTGTCCTGTGCTCTTCTATCCCCGGAATTCGTATTAGGTATATATGCCCTTATAAGCTCTAATCCGATAGATGTACTACGAAGTGCAATACGTGGAGCTTGTATGGAATAGCTTACACTACTACTATAACTATATTCTGCACGAAAGACCTCTTTTCCACAGCTAGAACATGTCCAAATATACTTTGTTCCATACCATTGTTCTGTACTTGGTACTAAAGGGGCTCCATTACAGCATCGATACCCCAATTGGCATCTACTGGCTATGTGATTATGTCCTTCATAACAGTCTGCTGTATGAACATGTCCATATTGGTTACAGATAGGATTTGTGTCATTTGGTAATTGGCATTGTGGAGGTTGTACAATATTGATCCAATTCCTATCAGACCAATAACTACCTACAAAATTAAGTTGAGGATAATTTTTATAAAGCGTCTTTGCATTCCGTGGCAAATTAGGAATATTCTGAAACAAAGTATATACATTACTATATCCACTATCTTCCCCTTGGAAATCATGATCAATATAGTAGTTAGTCTTTTGTAGCACGTAATCATTTGCGTATGTACTCCAACGAACAGTATATAAAAAATAATTCGTATTATTATCAAAATAATCTACAGTAAACATAAATATTTTTTTACCACAAGTAGCACAATTAAATGAATATTCCATATCATGTACAGGGCCATGATTTGTAGAAAACACCAGAGCTCCATCATGACAAACATAACCAATGGTACATCCACTTGCTTCATGATTGTGTCCAACATAACAATTTTCTGTATGTGTGTGCGTGGAAAAAGAAGTAATTTCATTATCCTTAGTTCCATTATTATGGATGCAATCTTCCGTATGTATATGAATGTTATTAATTGTTTTATCTATGAACGATGTTTTTTGTGGTTCTACTTCTGGTATATTATCTTCTAATGTTTTAACTGCTATTTCTTTCCCTGATACAGGATGACCTATTTCTATTGATACATCATAGAGATCACCTATCTTATCCAGCTTATAGGTAAATTCCTCATACATTTTTTTTGTAATATATCCTTGATGCCTGGCGGTTTCGGTAAAATCTGTTGCACTGGCTTTCATAATGCTGTCCATATTTTCTAACTGCGACCTAGCAATGTACTGTAAGGGAAACAATAGGATTAAAATGACTGCCAGTATGATAGCTACATATCTTCCTACCACATCCATCTTTTACTACCTTCCTTTATCCTGGGATAATTATATCTTTAATTAATCTGTAACAAAAATCTGCTTCCCCAATGTTAGAATAATTTTGGGTTATCCTATCTAATTCAAACCGGACTTTTTCTATGTTAATATCCGATTTGTCTTTATAAAGTTCATATGCCATACGTACTCTAGTAATATGAAAGTCTGCTTTTTTATTACTTAATACTGGTTTTAATATATGATATAAATCCTCGATTACTGAGGATCTCTTTCCTATTTTAATATTAATAAACAACGTTTCTAATAAAACCGTTTCTTTCAGCATTCTGCTTAACCTGTCCAAATATGGATCAAATTCTTTTAAACAATCCTCTGCGTTCTCCCACTGTCTCAGGTCCATAAGGTAATAGCACTCATTTAGTTTATGCCACCCAATAATAGCATTTGAAAGATCTGCTCCTTTCGGTACTTTCATCATATCGTTTGGGAAATTTTTATAGGTATACCCTGTTATCATGTAAGGCAGAATTGACATTTGAATGAAACCACATATTTTAGCTAACGGATCTTTTCTAAGGTAGAAAAAATTGGTTGCATCATTGTTTATTTTCCCTTTCGTATTAGGTATTCCATTGATTAATGCATATCCTAATCCATAAAAAGTCCCTAACAATAAACTAAACCTGATTGAAATACTTATATCAAATGAACTAAATGCCAGTATTAGCATCATGGCAGACATTATGATATTAAGAATAATCCCACCCATCATATAGAAGCCGTATCGATAGTTAATATTTATGAAACCATCTAGGCAATCCGACGCTTCCTGTAACACTGGAAAAGACGCTCCGGCTGGTCTCATAAGACATTGACCTGCGGATCCGGGTAGGCTATGTCTTTTTATGATGATTTTCCCTTCTCTCTTAATTAAGGTTATACTTCCTATGCGAATAAATATAAACTGAAAGCCGGTCAGCAAACCAAAGATACAGTGACCGACTTCATGTATAACAAGTTGAACAGATGCCATGATAGGTATAGAAATTATACATATGAGAGAAAAAACCATATAATTATGCAATGCATTTGGCTCGCCAAAACTATTGAGAAATAATTCATAGAAATGAATCATATGATACATTTATCAACTCCTTCCTAGTTACCCGTGTACTCCATACATATAATATTTCCAATCGCATCCCGTTGATATGATTTTATATAGTTTACTTCTCTGATGTTATAATCAATGATTTTCTCTTCATTATGTTCTACCAACAGTATTAGCACACCATCAATGCTAAGATTATAATCTAGGGGCTGTAATAAGGTTGCAATCAATTCTCCATGAGTGACAAATTCCTTCTCTTTCGTAAAGTATTGCTGATATAAATTATCATTCTTTATTATTTCTCTTGTTGTAGCAAGAGTTTTATGATAGTTCATTGCCATTACAAACATTAAAAATATACCTATGCAAAAAATCAGAGTTCCTAATGCCACGTAGAGTAACTTATTGATATTCTCCATGCGATACCTTTCGTTTTATATAACCGCTTCAATATATGACGATTATGTTTTTATTATATTTGTATAAAATTGATTCCCACTATAACATCATTGGCATTCTTGATAACTTCACCTGTAAAAACTGCTGTCGGTTTTATATACATTGCGTTAGAAAAGTTTCTAATATCTGAGATATAAACTCCGTTTGTATATGTATTTTCTGCTAAGGATGTCTTTACTAATACATATACCGGTGCAGTTTCTGTTACAGAGTAATCTCCCAGATATTTTTTGATAAAATTAACAACATCACTTCCATAAACTTCAGTTTTATCATATTTTTTTATATCACTATCCTTTAGATCACTATTTATCTCAGCCATACTAGAAATCGCACTACCACTAATCTCCTTCGCAGTTTCTGCTGCCTGAAAACCTAAAGTCACAAGTATACAGGTAATGAATACCGTAGCTGCAAAGATTAATATTTTTACCGCTTCCGTTATATGATTTATTTTCATCTGCTTACCCTTCTTTACCTATTATTATTATAAATATTTCAAATACAATGTTTATGGTTTTTGCTCAAACCAGATACAAATGATATTATTGTTTTCATCACGTTTTATTGACCCTTGAAATTCGGCAGATTTATTAATATAAGAACCAAGGGCCTTGTTAGTCGTTATTGTCTTCGTCCCTTCCCCTGATAACTCACTTGTTGTAAAATCAAAGCTATAATTATAGTCTGTCCTAGATCCATCCAAGGTTCTAACTACAATCGATAGATATTCTTGCTTGTCAACTATCTTGTTAATTAGATTGACTAATTCACTGCCCAAGATTGTACAGTTATCATATACTGTTATGTCAATACTGCTATACTCTGCACTCATGGTATTGATTTGGCTTGTACCTGCATTAACTGATGATTTCCCTTCCTTAGCTAGCTTAAATCCGACTGCAACCAGAACACATACAACGATTATTGACGCAGCAAAAATGAGTATCTTACCAATGTCTGATATGTTATTAAATTTCATACGACCACCTTGTATTCATCTAAAGATTAATCCTGTTGTACAAACTCGATACAAATAACATTATTATTATTGTCTTTGTATACGGTTCCTAAGAACTGTGCGCTAGGATTGATGTAATTAGCGTTTCCTTTGTCATTTTGTACTAAGTTGTTCTTCGTAGACTGCTCTGTAAGTGTACTGGAATTCGTAGTAGCTGAAGGATAATTAAATGTGTAATTATAATGTACTCCGGATGTAGCGTTGCTTTTTGTCTTAACGATTATTGCCAGGTACTCCTTTTTCTCCATTGTCTTGCTAATCATACTAACCAACTCACTACCCAAGATTGTACTTCCGTTATAGATGGATTTGTTTACATCCTGATATTCGGAGGACATTTCATTAAGCTGACTGGTTCCTGAACTTACAATGGATTTTCCTTCATTGGCCGTTTTGAATCCGATTGCGACTAATACACAAACCACAATAATTGTTGCTGCAAAGATTAAAATCTTAGCTGCATCTGATAAAAAGTTAATTTTCATTGTTCTAATTCCTTTCATAATATATTTTTTTAATAGAATCAATTTATCGTTTGATTAAAATGCCTTTGAAAAATCCAATTCATTTTTATTTTTTTCTTCATTTGATACGGCCGGATATAAGAAATATGCCATATAGCAATATAACCCTTCCGATTAGATTAAAACCCTACCGTTGACAGACTTTCTTTAAAGCCCTGCAATTCATTTAAGCTGGCTATCAGTAGTGGCATCAGTAGATATATGGTAACCAAGACTGCCGGAACAAAGGAAAGCGGTTTCGCAATATCTGCTCTTTTTTGAACAGATATCTCATTCTCCTGTTTTCTCTTGTCATGAAGATTTTCCCTGTCAGAAGCAATTTCACTAAATGCCTTATCGATTGCTATAGTATCACAGCGTATCAGGTTGTCCACCAACCTACGAAACGGCCCATAGCTTTCTTTCTCCCTCATTCTTATCAAGGCCTCGATATCTCCGCTGTTATAATCATTAATGCATTCCTGCAAAGACGATTTAAAGACAAAGGCAAATAACTCCATCTGCTCTAACAGATCTTTTACGGTTAGATGCTCAATATACATCATCATATAAATAATCGAATTAAATTGATTTACCTCATCCTCCATAGCAATTCTAAGTATCTTTTTCTTATATAAAACCATCCAAAATGGAATATAATAAGCAATAACAGAAAGACCAATACATACAGCAAATTCATACCACTGAAGATTTTCTCTTTGATATCTTTCAATCCTATCCACAATCTCCTTTGCTATTTTCTCGTGGTATAAGGTGTTATAATGAGGTTTCTCCTTTATCAGCTCATCCTTTATGTAACTCTCTGTTACGTTCTCATTCTTATATATATTTACATACAAAAGAATCGTATCTGAAATCTGATCTGTTTGGTTATGATAGGTAGAGGAAGCAAACATTTCAATATTATTCACAGCCTCGGTTATATTCTGACGATTTCGATGATGCATATAAAAAACCATCCCTAAGGCTAATACAAAGGTCATAACAAATATAACCATTCTTTTTAGTAACAGTTGTCTGGGGGATATCGTATCACCTACTCTCTTTAAAGTATCCCTAAGAAGAAGCATTTTGCCATAATTTTTATCTGTATAATTCGTCAAAGCTTTTCTAATAATCTGTAATTGTTCTAATTTCTTTAGATACCTATACATCTTAGGAATTGGATATCTTATATTTTTTAGGTGATTCACCAGTAGATAAACTGTCATAGACGATAAGATAATGACCCCAATGAAAATAATTCCGCCTCGTCCATGATAAAAATCCTTCAACTCCGGAACCAAAGATATCCCAAACCTTTGGATAGCATCAATCGGTAAACACACTGCGACCGTCACAAATACGGTACCAGTAAAAACATACTTAAGTTTCTTAAGCTTAAGTATTTCAATGTTTATTTCCCTTAACAGATGCCTAAGATTAGCTGTAAATAATAATTGTCCGTTAACCTTTTTATCGTTATATTCAATCACACTGATACACAGAGATAAAAACATCTTTAGATATCTGTTATGTGTCGTTGTATTATACTGGATTACATCCTCTCTTAGGTTGTTTGACGTTACAATTTTGTATAAATAGTTTGCGTGAACCTTCATTTCATGGCCAAGTCCATCTATGGAGGATAAGATAGCATCATCTACCAGCCTGTTAATATGATAATTATGACTGACATCAGATATAAACATCGTCATCTGCTCCAATAGCCTTATTTCTGTATTGCCAACTATAAGGTTTATGATTTCATTATGAATTACATAAGATAGATACACTGCGATAATACTATTGTGTAGACTTGGTTTTAGAAAATACAAAAGAATGATTTCAGCTATACATACTGTCCACGTTATACAGACTGCTTTCATTGTCCTAATTGCAATTGCTCTAGGATCCCCGGGATAAAGTACCTCATATCTTTGATCTATTCTATCTAAGTATCTGCCCGTTAGGGGGAATTTGTGAATCATGCTATAAAGACGATACCATGGACTACCTTTGGAAGATTTCATAAATATAACTGCACCAATATTTACTTTTCTTTTATCTTTGCGGTCTATCGATTGAACAAGAAACCAGACAATCGGAAGTACCATACTAAGACTGATAATCATAACCAGTAGTAACTGTATATTCATAATATTAATAAATGATGCCGTCAATCGTTACATCATTTTACTATCCTCCTATGTTATTAAAGTTATGAAAAGCTTCTTTTTCATATTGATTTAAATTCTTTGCTATCTTGTTCGCCAATCTATCACTAAATGAGTTCATCCTTATGTATCTACCATCTTTATAAACAATAATATCCCTGGAATAAAACGTTCTCTTTCTTGACATTCGTTTTAATCCTTCTGCAATACAATCCATAGTATTCTCAGGCCACTTTTCGTCCCTTGGGTAAGGAATGATTTCTCTGATATAACTGATATATCGATGACCATCACCGGACTTTTCCCAGTGGATATCGATGTTGATTGCATTCGCCACCTGCTCTTCAGCAATGAGCTCGTTGCTAAAGGTACCTTCACTTAAAATAGCGTTTCGAAAATAATCTACTAAGTCTTCTGTTGAAACACAATGGCAGGTACACATGGTTGCTTTTGTTCCGGCCTGAGTCAGAGTTATAAATGCAGCGGCAAGATCGTTACTGGCTACTTCTCCTAATATCATAATACTGGCATCGGTTTTCTTCTGAATGTTAATTGCGTTTATAATACTTACTTCTTCAGATGCTCTAAAACTAATGACATTTATTTTGGGATATGCATGATTTAACCATAATTCAAACTCCTGTTCCGTTGTTCGTATCGGGTATTTCTGGTCTATATAGCGTATCATAGCTTTCAATGCTGTGGTTTTACCGGAGTTTTGATCCCCTGATAAAATGATATTTAAACATCCTCTTACAGCCCATTTAATCACCTCAACTACATTTTCCTTACCCTCATCACGAATTAATTCCATTAAACCCATATTTTTTGCACTGTCGAACTTACGTACGAAAAAAGCCCAGTGTGTCGATAACTTTGGACGGACGACTACTACACGACTCCCATCCTGCAAATAAGTAAGTTTGTATCCATTCGTGGAGGTAAGGTGCCCTACATTATCATAGCTATATAGATTTTTACACACTCTTATTAATTCACTCAGACTTCCAAATCTAAGAAATGACATACGTATTGCTTTACCGTGAAGAAAAATCCATAGACTGTCATAAGCATGATGTTGACCTGTAACCTCATGCAAAAACACTTCTTCTAGGTAGTTATATTGTTCTGTAGTAATTCCTGAAACACCACCGGATATTCCATCTATATTCATATCTCTTAACTCATCGGCAATCGAAAAGCCATATGATCCCTGATATACTCTTTGAGTGACAATATTCAATTTGTCTAAATAGCATAAAGGTTTAGCATACAATTCATAAGCGAGATGAACATCCTGATCGGTAATTTCATAATACGTACCATATGCATTCTTCTTTGGTTTTTCAAAACCGCACAGAGCACTCAATTGATGAAATGCTTGGAGACTATATTCTTTTTTCATGATATAAAGTAATATCTCAAATTTATCTTGTGCTGTCATAAACGAAGGTGCATGAAAAGGTATGATCCTGTCGATGGTATTTTCGTTTATATTAAGATTACTTTGCAGTAGGTCTTTCATATAATCCTTAACATATTCTTTTTCTCCGATTTTCCCCTGAGCACAGCAACGAAGTGCAGTAATCAGTCTTGCTTTTTGTTGTTCCCGCTTTTTCGTCTCCTTTCGATTGAGATATAGTTGTGCAATATTCTGATTTATTATTTCATTGAAAAGATTACGCACCCCCTGTATTAAATATGAAATCGAATAGATATCCTCCTGTTTCGTATCCTCCTCCGGTTCAGGATCTTTCTTAAAGATAAAGTAAATTATTATGATACCAACCAAAATCATCACTGTTATGATAATTATATTTCCATATGAAAAAGCCATCTTCCTTACACCCTCTCATGTTCCTTTCACTGTATTCCTGCCTGCTTAAGTATCTTATCAGCAGCATTTATCGACTTAACCATGAAAAATCCATTATGGTCAGATCTTCGAATTTGATGATTCTCTTTTATAAATTCAATTATCTTTCCATCACACTGGGCATCATGATACATAGTATTATAAGGAATAGCTCCTGAATTTTGGGGAGTAATGTACTTACGATATCGTCTTCGAATATTGTAGATATTGTATTTAGAATTGCAGTCATAATTTCCGAATAAATAGAATGTTTTACTAGAGATTAAATGATAATAGGTATCAAAAAAATAATCGATAAAGCCCATGTTCTGACTTAGGTTAACTACTGTCAAATCAGAATCTGCTATCACCTTCAATGAAAGAGGATGATTACCTGAATTAAGATCAATAAATACAATGCCCATATGTTTTTCTATTGTTCTTATTAAATTTATAAATATTGTTTCCATTTCATCTTCAAAGGTATCTCTATTACTCTTACAAGTCCCCGGTAATAAGTGAATGCCGGTACCCGGAAGGGATATACAGCAATCTTCAATTGATTCTTGTTTTAGTTTAGAAGCTTTATAATTACGGATTAAGGAATCTAATCCTATGTCACGAAAATAATCGGTGGTTTTGGCATTCTTTGAGTTGCTCCCTATTAACGGTGCCTCCATATTATTAAAATTGAAGTGTGTTTGTGTCAAAAGGCATTCTTTGTTATAAACCATACCGGCAATTAAAGCAGTAACTAATATGTTACTTGTAGTTCCTGCCTGTCCATGGACCGGTGACCAATAGGATATTTTCAATCCTTCACACTCCTTTCCTTGCCTTATGTAAGGCACATTTAATGTGTTTATATTCTAACTGAGGATGCATATTTTTTACTTCATTCATCAGATATTTCTTCATCTGTCCTGTTATCTTCTTTAAACAAGGTAGATAGCTATGATGACATAACAGACTGCTTATTTCATCCCTTTCATCCATAAACAGATAGTCAATCTGGTTATTATGGATCAACGGATCAATTTTCTCAGATATTATTTCAAGATCAATAAATGAAGATATAATATCTTTCACAAGCAATGACCTTACCACACTCTTACCAATATAATCCTTATGTCTGAGTTTTAGTAATCTCTCATGATTATACCTATATAGATTCGTTACATAAATGATACGGTTGCAGTAATGGATATCTTGGAATTGCCTGGTATAACCATAGGCTATTAAAACATCGTCATATTCTTTAATCACCTCATCTGCTACTACCATTGTAGTAAATTCGATTCCTCTGTAATGTATGATATCTGATTTACAACTAACCCCTTCCGGTTGAGGAATAGAATATGTGAGCGACAAGGTTTCTGAATGATCAATTAGTAAAACTTTCTTTCCTAACACCGATAATAGTCTGGATAAATACAGCATGACATCAAAACTATCCATACCGACATAAGCAATTATATTACTCGCCATATTCGGTATCACCATCCTTCGCAGCCGCTTCCTCTGCATAATATAAAAAATCATTACTATTCCCCAAGTCAGCTCCATGGTCATCTTTTTCATAAAGATTAGAATTATTCGCTGAAGGCTTATATATATTTGATAGAGACTCGTTATCATCTCCACCGGACGAGTTCTGCTCCTCTTCTGATGCTAGATCGGATTTATGTTTTGTGCTTGAAGAAGCACTATCTGTTTTTAAACCCTGCGTAGATGACATCTCATTGTTTGAACTATTATCATCGTCATCAGTTTCTAAATCTGGTATAGGAAGAACAGGTACATATCCTACATCCGGCATAACCTCCCATTCTACCGCAGACACATCGTTCTCCATATTCGTTGCCAATCGGTTCTCCAAAGCCTTCCTTACCTGCTTATTTAATTCCTGTGAATAACGTACGACTATATTCGGATTTTGTTCTATCAAAGATAATATTGATAGACTTGGAGTATAGGTTATAATCGATGCTTCCTGTATTCTGGGTTCAATGTATTTTGTAACATATAATCTGGAACCCGGATATAATCCGGCATCTACGATAGCAGCTGACATTCTTAGATGTTCCTCTTCATCAAGCCATAGATAACAGGTAGAGCTTTCGGGTATCAATCCTTTAACTATCTTTTTTGATAAAACCACATAGGATTCACCATTCGGATAGAATATCCTGACATCCACCGTATCATCACTGATAATATTGGAACTGATATGTATCACATTATACTCTAGTTCTCGAAATTCAGAGGATATTGTATTGGATGTAAGCATACCTTTTTGTATGTGGGTTCCGGCAGGAATATCCAAGATAGCAACTTTTCCTATTCCCTCTGAACCGATGTATGTCTCTTTCGGTTGTGATGCATAAACTGTCCTAAAATCTACATTATCCTTTGTAATGAAGTCACCAGACTTTATATCAGTTGTGGCAATAAAAACTCCTCTTTGGTTCAATTTCATATCCATATATGCTTTGTCTAACTTTGTCTGATACTCATCTCTAATCTGCCCTGTTATAACAACTGAGGTAAAAGATGCGGCACCTCCAATCACAACAATGCAGATAAGAGCAACCATAATATATTGCCTTGTTGTTCGTTTAAATCTTCTTCTTATTCTCATACCACACCTCTGATAAAGTATTTTAGTATAATAAATGTAAGCATAACCAGACAAGCCAAGATACATAGATAAGTTATAATAATCCAGAACTTAATATCATTCCTGCCCTTATACTCTCTATTCTTATACTCACTTCTTCGTTTTCTTAACCCTATATTGTTTTTATAACCAACGATATAAATCAGAACACCAAAAAGAAATGCTCCTGTTATATAAATTAGAACGCCTCTAAATAATTGTATCTGAGACACTTGCGGTTTTCATCTCCTTATGATTTGTGTGTATCAACTCTACACTGTTGATAATCAAACCTGTAGCTTTTTTTATAGACTGAATAAATCTATAATTCGTGCTTTCTTTTGAACAAGAATAATTTCTGGAAATAAACTCTACTACACTCCCATTCATCATGGAATTATAAAAATGTTCATTGTAAGGTATTTCTACGATTAATTCTGTGGGAATATTATATAACTTTGATATTCTTTTGCTGTTAAAGATGGATTGATGCGTACATTTTCCAACAATAAATACTGCTTTGGATATAAGGGATGAGTGATTATCGAAAAATTCTTCAAGATAAATTTGATTTTGACATAGATTAACAACAATAAGATCTGCTGCCTCAAGAATTGTCCTTGTACTAAGATTATTAAAGCCTGCCGTATCAATAAAACTGTGATCAGCATATTCCTCTAAGAGATGAAAAAGATGATTGGCGCTATGATTGAACTCATAATTGAATAATTCATTATGTATTACTCTGCTTTGCGGAATATAATACAGATGTTCCTGTATAATATCTCTGATATAAGATTTTAGAATACCGGATTTATTCTCTCCATGGTAGATTCTTCGAAGTAAACTTTCAATACCTCCACCTTCGTAGTAGTGAATTCCTGCCTCTCCAGTGATACCTGCCCGTGATATTCCCATGTATGCCTTGCCGAGATTATCTTGGCATAGATGATTTTCCAATGCGATAATCCTATATGGATAACGAATAACAGTAGCAACACTGACTGCTGCCAGATTCGCAGTAACTCCACACGGGTCTACACCGTTGCTCCAGAACGCAATTTTCAAATAGAATACCCCCTTATTAACTTATAGAAATCAGATTTATTATGAAGAATTATGAAATGAATAATAGAAATATAGAGACTTGATATGATTAGAATTAGATTTTTGATATTACATTTTTGATATTACTTAGATAGTTTAACCTACATTTATACTATACTTATCATAAATCAAAATACATATTTTGTAAATACTTGTCGGTAAAATAAAAGTAACAGACTTTTTATAAATTTTTGTATAGGTTACACAAAATACAGTGATTGCATACACACAGTTATCTCCATGATAAAAAAATAAAACCGTATCCATGTGTTGCTACACATAGATACAGTACGATCCATATAGATCTAAAAATATGACGGTATATCCATAAAAGACGCTAATACCATATCTGCTCCTGCCTCTAAAAGCTCCTCTTTAAGGTAACGACCCGTACATACTCCGACAGCGGTAACATTCGCAGCTTTTGCTGCCACCATATCTACCTTATCGTCCCCAACATACCAAAACGATGCTTGATCTGCGTTCATGGCTGCCAGTGCTTTGTTAAGCGGATAGGGATTGGGTTTTATAAGTTCTGGATGAAACGGATAAGGCCTGCCATCTACATAGGTAAACTCTGTTAGAATGTTAACTTCTAAAAGGGCGTATTGTACGACTGAGGTTGCATTGCTTGATACAAGGCCCAGCCTTATTCCTTTGGACCGAAGCTGTCTTACCGCTTCCGGGACACCGGGAAACAATCCAACTCTTTTTACAATCTGTAATTCAAAATCTGTAACGACATCCTCTGCCTGCTTATTGATCCTATCTGCTTCCGCCTTTGGAAAGTTCTTCACTGCAATATCATGAAGCTTATGCCAAACCATATAACCGTCGATTTCATTCTCTACATATTCACGGGGTATCTCTAAGCTCCTGCCATAAAGTGAACGAATCCGATTGGCCAGTTCCGGTAAAAGCGTAGGATCCTTATATAGATAGGTCAAAGTCCGATCAAAATCCGTCACTAATACCTCTGGCTGTATAAGCCTATTCGTATCTTTCATTTTATCTCCTGTTGCCTCTCGTCAGTGTCTCGATTGGATTAATCTTATTTATTCTCTAATAGTTTATCTATACTTACGATTTGAATACAGATGCAGATTACTTTAATCGCTTTCGTAAGTTCCTCCAAGGAAGGGAACGTCGGTGCTATGCGGATATTCCTGTCTCTGGGGTCCTTACCATAGGGGAAGGTTGCCCCTGCGCCGGTCATAACCACACCTGCTTCGGCTGACATGGCAACTACTTTTTTTGCACATCCATCTAAAGTATCTAAGCTGATAAAATATCCTCCGTTCGGTTTATTCCACCAAGCGATTTCTTTTCCTTTTAACTGTGTATCAAGTATATCAAGCACGGCGGTAAATTTCGGTCCAATAATCATGGCATGCTTTTTCATGTGTTCCTTAATATTCTCCATGCTTTTTAAGAACTTTACGTGACGAAGCTGATTTAACTTATCCGGACCAATGGTTTGTATTGATATTCTCTTTTTGATCTGAATAAGATTAGCCTTACTGGAAGCCATCATGGCTACGCCTGCTCCCGGGAAGGTTATCTTAGAGGTTGAGGTATAGACATATACCCTGTCTTCATTCCCGGTCTCTTTACAAGCCTTAAATAGATTCTTTAGCTTATCGCCCTGCTCATTAAGATCATGAACGCAGTACGCATTATCCCAAAAGATTCTAAAATCCTTCGCCTTGGTCTTCATCCTTGCCAGCCTGTCCACCACTTCATCAGAGAACGTAATTCCACTGGGATTACTATACTTCGGAACGCATATCATACCCTTGACTTCCTCATCCTCCGCTACAAGTCTTTCAACCGCGTCCATATCCGGTCCGTCCGAATTCATATCCACGATAATCATCTCTATTCCAAACAATTCACATATAGCGAAATGCCTGTCATAGCCGGGACTTGGGCATAAGAACTTCACCTTGGGAAGTTTACCCCAAGGAATCTCTCCGGCTGATACACCGAAAGACATTGCTCCGGCTATGGTGTCATAAATCATATTCAGTGCAGAATTACCACCGATAATTATTTCATCTGGGTCGGCTTCAAGAAGGTTGGAAAATAGTTGTTTTGCTTCAGGAATTCCGTCAATCCCCCCATAATTTCTACAGTCTATACCGTCAGCTGTTTTATATTCCTTCAAATTAAGCATATCTGCACATAGGTCTAACTGTTCGGGACAAGGCTTTCCACGGGACATATCATATTTTAATTTCTGACTTTGAAAGTCCTCATACTGTCTCATCAACTCATCTTTGTATTTCTGTAATGCTTTCGCATCCATTTTCATAAATTCCATTCTCTTGTTTCCTCCCAACATAACTCATCTGTAGCAATCTCTAACAATTACTCTTTTCATAATAATTAACTTAAGCTCTTTCGTCAAATACTTCTTGCGATTTATACTTATATTTTACCCCTAATAGCTTGTAATAGCAAATAAACTCATAAATAAGTATACAAATGCATGTCAACTATATATTTTACCATTTGTTTTCGCACATACGAAAATAGATTGAAATCTTTCATTAAGACCTCAATCCATTTTAATATTCAGCTATGAAACTTCTGCATTGAATACTAATATAAGAAAACTATTCTCAATATAATAAGCCAAATAATTCTTATATCGTCTTTCCCTTCTTTTTAGCATCTGCATCCATGGAAGACCCAATGATTAATCCAAATGCTACACCAAGCGGTAAACCCATTGAGATATTATCAAACAAAATCAATCCAAAAATAAGTCCAAAGCTGATTCCTAAGGGCAGATACATTGATATATAATGGCCATCCGGTAGCAGATTATGTTCCTTCTCCATATGCTGTGTGATAACTTTTAACTTACTCTGAAACCGCATGAAGTCTTTCTTATCCAAAGGTTCCTGTTTATAGATAATATCGTTAAGTAAGTCTGTTAAATCGGTTATGAAGTTTGTACATTCATCACAGTTGTCAGAAAATTCTATCAGTCTTTGTGTAATCCTCTCTAACAGATCTACATTAAGGGGTTTCATATATCTATCCTTAGAATTATTCTTTTTCTCCTTCAGATCCCGAACTGCATTTTCTAATACCTTATGTTTCATCTTATACCTCCTAAAGAACCTGTTACTATGGATTACTTATTAATAAACAGTTTGGGTTCAACTCTTTGTCCAACTGCTTTCTCAATCACATAAGAATGTTTTAACAGCTGCTCATCCGTTATGGCTGTGATCTGGAGACCAAAGGGCATACCATCCTCGTATAATCCACAGGGTATGGTGATTACCGGTAATGCTGTATATTGAAGAATGTTATTATAGGAAAGCATAATACAAAGATCCATATCTTTTAACTGTTCTCTAATCTTTAGCATACTTACCTTACGATCTTCTAATAATTCTTTATAAGCTGTTTCAGTAAGATTACCGGTAGTATTCTCCTCGGCATCGATTAAGAAGGTCTGACCGTATCTTAAGGCCTCCTCTTTATGGAGTTCATTATAATCAATAATATCTTTTAAGGTCTTAATAGGATAGTCCTTTGGTAAGGTGCTTAGATATTGATTCATGGCATACTTAAATTCATATTTCATAGTGTCCATAATGTACTTTGTCTCCGGAATACTGATCCGTTTTATAATAGCTCCCTGGTTTTCCAGTTCTTTTATCATTCTCTCTGTAATTACAACTGTTTCCTCCGTCAGTTCCCCGTTGTCCCAATCGTTATATCCGATGATCATACCTTTCACATCGAACCTCTCCGGAATTACAACCGGAGTATCGGTAAGTCCTGCCTGCATGATTGCTGCATCCTCAACCGTTCTTGAGAATGGTCCTGCAGTATCCAAGGTAAAGCTAATTGGTATAATTCCCTTTTGGCTGATTACCCCGGTGGAAGGACGAAAGCCTACGATTCCATTGGCCAATCCCGGGGCTACAATGGAATTACAGGTATCAGAACCGATGGAGGTGGCACATAGATTCGCTGCTACCGACACACCGGAGCCGGCGCTGGAGCCTAAGGGATCCCGCTCCTTATTATACGGATTTTTAACCTGCCCTCCTCTGGAACTATAGCCGTTAGGCATATCCTGAGTCATATAATTAGCAAACTCGGTAAGGTTGGTCTTACCCAGAATAACCGCTCCATTTTTACGAAGCATTTTCACCAAATCCGCATCATATCCGGCATAGGAATCTTTAAGTGCCAGAGAACCGGCTGAGGTATGCATACGATCGTCTGTTGCAATATTATCTTTAATAAGAACCGGAACACCGTATAATACAAGGTTACTTTGGTATCCCTGTTTGTCAAGTTCATCCGCTATGCTTAGCGCATCCGGATTAATCTCAATGACACTGTTAAGACCATCCTGCCCTTCATCCAGATCATGGATACGGTCTATATAGCTTTGTACCAGTTCTTTCACTGTCAGTGATTTATTCTGAAACATCTCCTGCATTCTGCGTATTGTTATTTCATTGATATTTATCATATAGCTCCTCCATGAATTTTAAATATGTTTATTACACTTACAACTTCTTCTATCTTATATTGCTTTCATCTCTTTATAATAAAACCTCTATTTACCATTAAATCTATTATAAAGAATTAACTACGAAAATACAACACGCCAAATTGATTACTACCGCTTAACGGAAAGTTATCAACTTGGCGCATAATTATTGATATGGTTAAAATTCTCCAATTTCTTCAGCCTATAATCAAATCAATCTTTCATAAAATGATTATTATAATAGCCTATCTTTCGAAGCCACAATATTATCTATACGATCATTTAATATCCAATGTTATGAGTAATACTAAATCATCGGGTAATATATATATCTATCCGTCAAATAGATATCTCTATTTTACTATTTTATCTTAATACTCTCTTTAAGAATTCCTTCGTTCGCTCCTGTGTCGGATGGTTGAATATCTGCTCCGGCGATCCTTCTTCCGCAATTACTCCCTTATCCATGAATACAACACGATCAGCCACTTCACTGGCAAAGCCCATCTCATGGGTTACTACTAACATCGTAAGACCGCTCTGTGCCAGTTCCTTCATGACAGCCAAAACTTCACCGACCATCTCTGGATCTAGGGCTGATGTTGGCTCATCAAACAGTAAAACATCCGGTTCCATGGATAGAGCCCTTGCTATAGCCACCCTCTGCTTTTGCCCACCGGAAAGCTGTTTTGGCTTCGCATTGATATACTGATCCATTCCTACCACGGTTAGATATTTCATCGCCACTTCTTTGGCTTGTTCCTTCGATCTTTTTAAAACCTTTATCTGACCAACCATACAGTTACTTAAAACATCATGATTGTTAAACAGATTAAACTGCTGGAACACCATACCCAGTTTAGTCCGATAAGCAAAGATATCATGCTTATCATCCAGTATATTCTCTCCGTTATATATGATCTCACCCCCGCTGGGTTTTTCCAACAGATTGATGCAGCGTAGTAAGGTTGATTTCCCCGATCCGGAAGCACCTATGATACAGACTACCTCACCCTTTCGAACATTAAAGTCTATATCTTTTAATATTTCATTCGTCCCGAAGGATTTTCTTAGATGCCGGATTTCTATCACATTTTCCATCGTTATTTCCTCCTTCTGACTAAATGCCGGTTTTTGTATTGGACTTATCCTTGTGAAGTAGATCCTCTGGTCGTTCAACCTGCATCTGGTTGCCGGGGATAATGTTATAATTCTCAGGTCCATCCAATCTTCTCTCAATAAATCTTAAGATACGGGTTACTGTTAGCGTCATGATCAGATAAAGAATACTTGCCACGAAGAATGCTTCAAAGTATCGATAATTATTACCTGCCACGGATTTTGTTGTAAAGAATAATTCCGATACGGCTATAACATTCAACACTGAGGTATCCTTTATATTGATAACAAATTCATTACCCATAGGTGGCAGAATATTTCTTAACACCTGAGGTAGTACTACATGAAGCATTGTCTTTGTATGATTCATACCAATCGCATGAGCTGCTTCAAATTGTCCTTTATCGATAGAGATAATTCCACCACGGACAATCTCTGCCGTATAAGCACCAGTATTGATCGATACGATGAAGATAGCTGCTATGGTTCTATCCATATCAATTCCAAATGCCATAGCAGAGCCGTAGAAGATAACCATGGCCTGTACTATCATAGGGGTTCCACGGAAAAACTCAACATACATCGACAATATCACATTACTTATTTTTAATACTATTCTTTTAAGCCCTCTGTCCGGCATCGGTATCGTACGTATCGTACCAATTAATAAACCAATCAGAGATCCTAGTATTGTACCGATAATTGATATATATAGCGTTGCCCATGCTCCCCTTAAGAAACTGGGCCAATTATTCTGTACGATTTTTATTAACCATTCCCAGGTCATAATCTGCACCAAGCCTTTCTAGCTATACACTGTACTCTATGTTAATAACAAAAACCGAAGGATATTCCCCATTAGGTGAATTTTCGTTTACCCGCTCGATGCTTCGTCTAGAGCAGTTCGCGGGCTCACTTGCATCCTTCAGACAAATTTAATTTATAATGCTATAACCGCTTATGAATGTAATACTTTCTTATACGAGTATAACATTATGTATTGTATGTCTCACGTCTGTTCGCTTTGACTTTGCGCATATTTATAGGCTGCCTACATGAACCTGACAGGGCCTGCAGACAGCCTCTATATCGAATAAGCTTTAATATCCGACACAAGCAATGCACATGTTAAAGATATGGTATATTCCTTTATATTTATCTTGACTATACTACATGAAATTATTTTATATTTTTCTTATTCTGCTGAAGGTTGGTTCTGAATAGCCGTATCCATAATACTGATTTGCTCTTCTTCAGAAATCCCAGCCAAAACTTCATTAATTTTCTCTGTTAGCTCACTGTCCTTTTTTAATCCAACAGCAATCGCAGTATCATCTTCCGAAGTTTCAAAGCCTTCATCAAATACTACCATAGCAAAATTTTCATTAGCTGCAGAAGCACTTACACCCTCAGGACGCTCTGATACATATCCATCAATGATACCTGCTTCAAGTGCAACACGCATAGCCGGGAAATTGTCCATAGCTGTTTCCTTCTTAACACCTTCGATCTGATCGATTACAGAGTAGTGGAAGGTATTTAACTGTGCTGTAATTTTCGCACCGGAGAAGTCCTGGATCGAGGTTGCATTCTCATAAGCCCCACCCTTTTTTACTACCATAACCAGATCAGACTTATAATAGTTGTCTGAAAAATCAATGGTTTCCTTACGCTCTGCTGTCGGAGACATACCTGCAATAATTGCATCAATTTTTCCTGATACTAATGCAGGAACGAGACCATCCCATTCAGTTTTTACGATTACTAATTCCTTATCAAGACCTTCTGCAATTTTTTTTGCAATTTCCACATCATATCCACCGGCATATTCAGCACTGCCGTCAATTGGAACACCACCGTTAGAATCATCATACTGTGTCCAGTTAAAAGGTGCATACCCAGCTTCAAGACCTACCTTGAAGGTGTCTTTCTTTTCTGTCTCCTGATTCTCATTATCCTGAGCCTCGGTATTATCCTGAGTTTCAGTATTACCCTGAGTATCATCGTTTCCAGGGTTTGTCTCCTCTTCCTTGGTTGTGCAGGCTGCCGCCAGAACCATCACTGACAATATAACAGCTAGTAAAGATAATAATTTTTTCATAATTTTCCTCCTCTTTCTTATAAGGGAATTATGCTCCCTATTGTAAACGGTTTTGTATACCGTTTTTTACTTGTTAAGACTTTCAAGCAATAGTCTAATTAAATACTCAAATTATCAATTTTATCCATCGACTATTTCTGATACTTATATAGATAACTCATCTAAGTATACTTTTCCTATGATTGTAGTCGGTATTTTGTAATGTAACAAAATTAATTTTACAACAGAAAAAACCTGAGGTTTACTCAGGTTAAGCCACATTGCTCCGAGCCCTCTTCTTCCCATGATGAGATAGCACATCTCATTAAACCGGGTAGCTTAATGAGACAGTCCTACAGCTCTTAACTGTAGACCCAGCAAATAATATCGAGTATATTATAAGCTTCGGCAGTCTTTCCTTCTCCGTAGCTTCATAGCTTCTCAAGCTCCCCTACAGACTGTTAAAGACCGCTCCTCTACCTCACTTTGAAGTGAGGCAATCCATATATTATTTAGACTAAGATATCTGCTAATTTAATATTACGCCAAACCTTTACTGACAATATCACGTAAACGAAATAACTTCTGTTATTCGCTTACTCTTTTATTTTTGCTTCATCCTAGTTAACTTTATCTGATTGTATGCCATAGGATGACCGGCAGCCGTTGAGTGCTTGTCCGTCGTCAGCTAAATTACGCTTTAAGTTTACAACAACAAATTATATCTGTCAATCTGGTAATTGTTATAATGTCGAACATCTTATAAGCAATCTCCGTTATTTCAGTGAATTTTCCAAATTTCTACCAAAATCACAGTGCAACTGATAATTATCTGTTAATTACTGCATATCAAGTAAACTATTAGTCATTTGTCATGTACACGGGAAGTAACATAAAAAAACTTTTGTGTTATTTCATATTAAATATAATACATAACCATATCTTCGCCTCTTTTATATTCATTCACGATATCTTCAAGAGTAATTCCATCAATAATCTCAATGATCTTCTCATCTAACCTGTTCCAGATATTATTTCTGATGCAGTTTTCTATCTTATTATTTATTAATCGTGATTCCTCTTCATCGTAAACTGACATATCACCTTCAAGAGCCCTTAATACATCACCAACCGTAATCTCTGAAGAAGCTTTTGCCAGAATATAGCCTCCTTGAGCACCCTTAACGCTTTTTACAATACCTGTTTTTCTAAGGATGGCAAACACCTGCTCCAGATAATTCTTCGATAAATCCTGGCGTTGTGCTATGCTGATGAGGGACACATGCTCTTGTTCATTATTGGAATTTAATATGAGGTCAATCATAGCTCTTAAGCCATATCGTCCTTTTGAGGATATCTTCATCTGTCTTCCTCCTTTAAAAAAATTACATGTTTTGCTTTATTCGCCTTATGTTCAGATATAAGCCTAATTTACAATGTATTAATTGCTTTCTCAAGCTGTATCAAGGCTTTTTTAAGTATCTCTCTGGGGCATGCCATATTAATTCTTTGAAAGCCTCTGCCCTCGGACCCGAACATCGTACCATGATCCAGCCATAGCTTAGCACGTCTAACAATTAAGTCTTCCAATGCCTTTTCGCTAAGGTTAAGCGTACTAAAGTCTAGCCAAAGAAGATAAGTTCCCTGGGGCTCCACCAGTTTAATCTGCGGCAGATGTTCCTTTAAAAAGTTTCTGGTGAACTCTAGATTTTCTTCCAGATATCCCAGTAGATCATCCAACCACTCAGCACCGGACTCATACGCTGTCTGACAGGCAATCAACCCCATGGTGTTTAACTGACTATAGCCGCTGGCTCGTATTTCATTCTTAAATTTATCCCTAATATCCTTATTCGCAATCAGGATATTGGAAACCTGTAAACCTGCCAAATTAAAGGTTTTACTTGGTGCCGTACATAAGATGGAATTCTGTAAAAACTCATCCTTTAGTTTGCCAAATATTGAGTGATGATATCCTTTATAAATAAAATCTGCATGGATTTCATCCGATATAACCATGACATTATGTCTGATACAGATGTCACCCAATCGAATTAATTCCTCTCTCGTCCATACTCTTCCGACTGGATTATGAGGACTGCATAATAAAAATAACTTAACATTATTCTTTGTGATTTTTGTTTCAAAATCATCAAAATCAATGCGGTAGGAACCGTCTTCATATACAAGCGGATTATTCACTAATTTTCGATTGTTAGCAAGAATGGTTTCGGAAAACGGATAATATACCGGCCTTTGGATTAATACCGCATCCCCTTCTTTCGTAAAAGCCCGAATCGCCATCGCTATGGCAAAAACCACTCCGGGAGTTTTTACAAGCCATTCCTTTTGAATCTCAAAATCAAATCGTTTTTGATACCACCCCTGGATGGCAGCGAAATACTCTTCCTTACTTTCTGAATATCCATAAATCCCATGGTCAACTGCCTTTTTCAATTCTCTCGTTACTTCAGGTGGGGTGCGAAAATCCATATCAGCAACCCAAAGGGGAAGTAAATCCTCCGGCTTTCCTCTTTGGACAGCAAAATCATATTTAATGGAATTGGTGCCTTTCCGATTAATTATCTCATCAAAATGACTTAAGCTCAATGTTATTCCCCCTTGTTTCTATATTAATATACGTCCTATTTTACCATTCCTATACATCGTGTCAGTTTATCTTCAGATTAAGACATGACATACAAACTTAAAACTTTTTATCACTATCTATTTGTTTTCTATACCGTAAAAGTTATATACAGGTAATTGATTAGAAATTATTATTATCGTTTTATGATAGTAATGCTTGTGCTAAATCCTCAATTATATCATTAATATCCTCAATCCCGACTGACATGCGAAGCAGTCTTTCATGAATACCTTTGGCTTCCCTCTCCTCTTTTGGGACATCGGCATGGGTTTGAAGCATTGGATATGTAATAAGAGATTCTACTCCTCCAAGGCTTTCCGCATAGAGAGCTATCTTTACTCTCTCCAAAATCTTTCTTGCTGTTTCCTCGCTATCAACCTCAAATGAAATCATGGCACCAAAGCCTCTGGCTTGCTTTTTGGATATCTCATAGTCAGGGTGTGAGACAAGTCCAGGATAATATACTTTAGTAACCCTGCTATGGTTACTTAACCAGGTAGCCAGTCTAGTCGCATTCTCCTGCTGCTTCTCCATCCGAACCGCCAGAGTTTTTAATCCACGAATAATCAGCCAACTGTCAAAGGGGGATAGGCACGCTCCAGTAGTCTTATAAATATATCGCAACCGCTGTGAAAGCTCCTCTGAATTTACAACAAGAAATCCTGCCAGTGTATCATTGTGTCCCGATAGATATTTCGTACCGCTATGTATCACAATATCGGCTCCCAACCGAAGCGGTAATTGAAAATAAGGTGTAAGAAAGGTATTATCTACAATCAATAACAACCCTCTGTCTTTTGTAATCTTAGCCACCTCTGCAATATCTGTTACCTGCATCATGGGATTCGAGGGTGTTTCAATAAATACCGCTTTTGTTTCAGGCTTTATTACCCTTACTATATCTTCTGTTTTCGACATATTGATATAATCAAAGGTAATTCCGTTTTTTCTTGATAAGTTATTGAAAAGCCGTATAGAACCACCATACAGATCTTCTGATGCAATGATATGGTCTCCCGGCTCAAACAACTCCATCATTGCAGCAATTGCAGCCATACCGGAGGAAAATGCCAATGCATCAACCCCCTTCTCTAGCTTCGCTATAATCTTCTCAACCTGCTCTCTGGTCGGATTCTGTACGCGGGAATAATCATAGCCAGTGCTTTGTCCGACGGCCGGATGAACAAAGGTAGCCGTCTGATATATAGGAACGGTAATTGAGCCGGTAGTGTCGGAACTATCTGTACTTCCGTGTATACATAGGGTTGAAATCTCCATACAATTCTCTCACCTTTCTATCATTCCTCATTTTTCCTATCAACTTAGTATGGTTTAAAAGTATAGAGAATTTTTTTACTATTGTCAACTATTTTTCGTCTAAATAATATAAGAAATCTGTTTTGATCTAATACGTTCGAAACGATATGTCATGACAGTTTCGTCGATAATTTCTTTCATTGTAAAACATTAAAATTAGGGGATGTGACAAAATGAATACGTTCAACATCCCCTTTTGCAATACAGAAGTATTTAAATAATTTAACTATTCTTTCGAATATAAACCTGTAAAGCTTTTATAATCATCATTAAAGCATAGATACCAAGTATAAGTAAAATAATAATTAAAATCTGCATTAACAACGCATAAAATGAAATAAATGAATACATAAATTACTCCCCCCTGTATATTTTATTGCTTAGTACTCTGATACAACAATTTTTTCAATAATTACACGTTCGGCCGGTATGCCCTGTTCTTCATCTGCTTTCTTCACCTTTGCCACGGCATCCAATACTTCTAATCCGTCATACACTTGTCCAAACACCGTATGGGAACGGAAGAGCCAGGGTGTTCCTCCAATTTTACCATAATTTTGAATGGCTTTTTTATCAAATTTTTTATTATACAACTGTTCAATCTGTTGTAGTATATCTTCTGTATACGTAGCTTCCGATTGTACGATAAAAAACTGGCTTCCATTAGTATTGGGTCCGGAATTTGCCATACAAAGAGCTCCCCGGTATGGATGTAAATCCTCTGCAAATTCATCCTCAAAATCCTTACCCCATATACTTTCACCGCCGGTTCCGGTACCGGTAGGATCTCCTCCCTGTATCATAAAATCTTCAATGATCCGATGAAAGGTTAGACCATCATAATATCCGTTCTTTGCATGAGTTAGGAAGTTCTCAACCGCCTTAGGAGCAGCTTCCTCAAAAAATCTTACATAAATTGAACCGAAATCCTTTATCACAATTTGAGCAACCTGATCGCCCTCCTTCGGCAATGCAAATTGTATAGTGTCACTTTCTTCATTTTCATCATCGTTTCCAATTTTTTCATCCGGCGTTAATACAGCATCGTTTGATTTTAAACATCCTCCAAGTAGTGTTATAAACGTAATAAATACAATAAGTAAGTAAACTTTTTTCATCATACTATTACCTCCGATTGATCTTTCTTAGTTTTACGTAAGTATACGTCATAATCTCATTACAGCATAAAATATTATAAACTAATCATATATTAATTGACAATCTTATTTAATCTTCAAAAGTATCATAACATAGGCATCCTTATCCACGCCATCTTCCCATTCTCTTATGCTAACTGTTTTCGTAATCAGCGTAAGGATTACCTTTTCATTTTCCATCGTAAATTCAGACTCTTCCGGTGATATTGGTCCGGACAATTCCTGTTTTTCATTTTGGAAATAATCAAAAACTATATTCACCGGAAATTTAATTATCTCATTACCTGTTTCATCTTTTAATATGATTGCCTGCTGGTCTTCAACGTCCTTAGTATTTTGAAGGCTATAATTTTTACCACCCTTTGTGACTCTCCCGATCTCTTGATTATCACTGTCAAATCTGTCTCTGAAATAAACATTGCTTTCAAACATATAATCATATCCAGCAATATTAATAGGATGAGTATCTTCTCTATAGTAATTTAAATTAATATATTTATCCACCACAAATTCATGGGCATCAAAACCAAAGGTACTTTTAAAGTTCTTCGTTTCGTAATAAGTACTTAACCATTCGATATTCTCCGTATAATCTAATTGGTCTAAGTATCTAACAGCACTTCTTAATACTTTTTTATCCTCATCACTCATATCTGCTTTCGGAATGATATTGTCCTCCTCCAGCATATCATTCGCAAGTAAAACTTCTTTTAGCCTTCCGGTCTGATTGATTCTGCTTATGGTAAAGGCATCCACCGGAGGCAGAATAGATAGCAAGGATAATATAATCAAAACAGGGGCTATAATGCCGTTCTTTGGCACCGGAACAATGCAGAACAAAATACCGGAAACCGTAGCAAATATCCCGAACAATATCACATAGTATCTTCCATAAGTAATACCTATCTCACTAATCATTAAAACTGAGGAAATCGTTTGGAATAAAACGATTGGTACTAATACTTTCGGAAATACTCTACGAAAGGCCTTTGCTATGGAATTATCAAGTCTTGCCACCATCAGGTAAACAATAATAACCGTTATGGAATAGGAAACCAATAGCGGCTCCATTAAATTATTCGTCCAAAACTCACCGGTAATATTCATAATAATATATAGAAGTAAAATAACCGTGAAAATAAATGTTATGGGAATAATCACATAGGTTAATAAACTTACAAGAAATTTAGAAGGAGTAACCGATGTTATGACTGCATTCATGCTATCGGCTATCTCGTTGTCATAACAGGCATCCTTATCTTCCATAACTCCCTTATTTTCTATATCTCCCTTATCTTCTATATCTCCCTTGTCTCCATTAGTTTTTACACCCTTCCTACTTTTATATGGAAATGACAGCACAAAATCATTCTTCGGATACACCGGTATCATAGATAAAAAATATAAGGGCGCATAGAGTACGAATATGACATTCGCTGCATGGATATTAAAGGTTTCATCTATGGATACAATTAGGATATCAATCGCTCCAAGCACTAAAACAAATCCTAAAAACAATACTCCCGAAAAAAAGATTGAAATAAAGAAAGCCTTAAATCCTGCCATAAAAGTTTCATTGATACTAATCTTGTTCTTTATGGATGGTATCCACAGAAAAGCAATCAATAGGATAAAGAGAATAACCGTAATACGTATGGATATTTGTTCCGCTATTGTCTTCTCTCCCAACACAAGAAAACAGATGAAAAAAGCCATCACGGAAGTTGCCATGAAAACGAGACGAATTTTTATATCTTGAAAAAATCGTTCATAAATTAGTTGAAATACTGTATATACACTTAAACCGATAGCAAAGGATAGTAACAATCTGACGTAATTATCATCCTTCTCTGTAATAATTAGCCTGGCATTCAAAATTGTAATTGCCATAAGAAAAACTACCGTAAGAGGAAAACGGGTTATCGTATTTGTAAGACCTACAAGTCTATGTTTTAGTTTGTCTAAGTTCTTCATATAAAACCTCCTCGTACTTAAAAACCCTTTTGACACTTAGAATGATACAATCTTTACATAGGTATACTATGAATAATAAATACTCCACGTTATGATAAATTATAGCATGTGTTTCCTACACATTTCAATAAATTGATATCATACCGATACGTCATTTCTGTAAAAAGGTTTTTCAAGCTACCAGTGTAAGTTTTTATATTTTTTTATTGTTTTATATGTTTTTTTAAGAAATATGCAAAAAACTATTGATTTATTTTTAGATATACTGTAGAATTTATAAGGTTAATGTTTTAGGGAATGTTTTCATAACCAAAAAAATTTTAAGCAAAAGGAGAAAAGTATGCAAGAAAAGACACTTCACAAAAAAATTGTTCTAGGTTTTCAACACGTGCTAGCAATGTTTGGTGCAACGGTATTAGTTCCTGCATTAACAGGGCTTAGTACCTCAATTACATTATTTTGTGCCGGAGCAGGAACCTTGTTATTTCATTTAATAACAAAAAAGAAGGTTCCTGTTTTTTTAGGTTCAAGCTTCGCATTCATGGTTGGTATTATGGCTGTGATAGGGGACTCCAGAATAGGTGATCCGGACTTTTTAGACAAGCTTGCGGCAGTAAAGGGCGCATTGATAGTTGCAGGTCTGATTTATGCAGTTTTTTCATTGTTAATTAAGCTAATCGGTTATGAAAAGGTGAACAAGTTATTGCCACCCATCGTTACAGGTCCAATTATTATAGTAATCGGTCTACGTCTTAGTGGTGTGGCAATTGGTAGTGCTTTCTACTATAATAATGAATTTAATTTAAAAGCAGTACTTGTAACTGTTATTGTACTTACCGTAGTTATCTGTATCTCTGTTTTTGCAAAGGGTATTTATAATTTAATGCCAATTCTGTTTGCAATTATTGTTGGATATATTGTATGTATCCCTCTTGGCTTTGTGGATTTCACACCGGTAAAAAATGCAGAGTGGTTATCTCTTGCTGATACAAGCATCAGAGATCAATTATTCCAATTACCTGCCTTTAAGTTAGATGCAATTTTAGCAATTGCACCAATCGCATTAGTTACATTAATTGAGCATGTTGGTGATATTACAACGAACAGTGCTGTTGTTGGAAAGAACTTTATGGTTGATCCCGGTGTTCACAGAACAATTCTTGGTGATGGTATAGCTACCGCTTTCGCCGGTTTACTTGGTGGACCTGCGAATACTACTTACGGTGAGAATACCGGTGTTTTAGCAGTAACTAAAAACTATGATCCTTCCGTAATCCGTTTTGCTGCTTGGTCAGCTATTCTTCTCGGTATCATCGGAAAATTCGGTGGCCTCGTAACCAGTATCCCTAGCCCTGTTACCGGCGGTATCAGTATTGTACTTTATGGTATGATTTCCTCCGTAGGTGTTCGTATCCTGATTAATTCAAGACTTAACTTTGGTAACAGCAGAAACCTTATGATAGCAGCTCTCATCTTCGTATTAGGTATTGGCTGTGACAGTATCCCGATTACCGATACCGTAACAATCTCTGGTCTTGCATTAGCAGCTATCGTTGGTATGGTATTAGCACTTATCCTTCCGGAAGGTAAAGATAGTGTTTTAGAGAAAGAATAATCAAATTTAGCTGAATATTAATTAAATATAGAAGTATAAACGAATTTTAAACAGCAAGAAGGATGACTATTCTGTTCTTCTTGCTGTTTATTTTTGTTTCTGGATTTTTTTCTTTATTACACGAAAAATAATCTGTATTCACCCGTTATACCATATATATTAATAGAAGAAAAAGTGAAATTGATGGTATGCTTATGAACAACTGTATCCAACGATACAGAATGGCTATGTAAAACATATCTACTTTTCCGGTACCGACGGCAAGGAATATCTGATTGAGTTTTTTCATTTGACTAATGATACAGATATTGAGATCGCACAATATAGAAAAAATAAAGAGGGTGAATGGGAGTTAATCCGGATGGAACCTGAGAAATGTTCAAAAGATAGTTAAACACAATAAATGAGTTTGATATCAGTATAGTAGGTACAAAAAAAGGGGCTGATGCCCCTTTTTTATGCTTTTATTATAAAATAGATTAAATTCATCAAAAGATTTAACTTAAGTACTAATTAGGTATCTTGCTTGTCCTAAAGCATGAAAACAAGCTCTTGAAATTGGTCTTTATTAAAGAATAGCATGAATTACAAAGTCAAGAATAAATAAAGCAGTAGCTACCCAAAGAACAGGACTAACGTCTTTCACTTTACCCTTAACAACCTTAACGATACAGTAGAAAATGAAACCTGCTGCGATACCATAAGATATACTATAAACGAAGGCCATAAAGATTGCAGCAAAGAATGCTGGGATTGCATCTTCTAAATCAGTCCAGTTAATATCCTTGAATGCCGCTAACATCATAATACCAACTGCAATTAATGCAGGAGCGGTTGCCTGAACAGGAACGATTCCGATTACAGGTGCAAGGAAGATACTTACTACAAATAATAAAGCAGTAACTACTGAGGTTAAACCGGTACGACCACCGGCTTCAATACCGGCTGCACTTTCTACATAAGTAGTTGTATTGGAAGTTCCGAATACTGCACCGATAGAGGTGGCGATGGAGTCTGCAAATAAAGCCTTGTCCATCTTAGATTTAAAGCCTTTACTCTCCTGAAGAGCTTTCTCATCAGCCTCATCAAAGATACCGGATCTTCTACCGGTTCCGATAAAGGTACCAATCGTATCAAAGGTATCTGATAAACTGAATGCAAAGATTGTCATCAATATAAGAGGTATCTGGGATAGATCATCGAATAAGGATAAGAGCCCTTCCTTACCAAATGCTGCACCAAAGGTTGTTCCTAAATCACTAAAGGATTCTGCTAAGCCAGCAGTAGCACCAAAACCTGATACATCAACAACCTTCATAGGAATACCGATGAGTGTTGTAACAAGAATACTAATAAAGATAGCACCCTTAACCTTTAATACTAATAATACAAAGGTTAATATAATACCGATAAGAGCTAAAATAACACCTGCATTATTAAATTTTACAAGAGCAGGAACAATATCTTTACCCTTAGAAACTACGGCATCAGCAAATACATTGATATCTCCGGTTGCATTCGGAACTGCAGGTGAATAAGTACCGGGATCAGAAGTAAATTGAAGTAAACCTGCATTTTTTAAACCGATGTATGCAATGAATATACCGATACCTCCACCGATTGCATGCTGTAAGCTTTCAGGTATTGCCTTAATGATTAATTTACGAAGTTTTGTAACAGTGATTAATACGTTAATTAGACCACAAATAAATACCATTGCCAGAGCCTGCTGCCATGAAAATCCGAGACCAAAAACAACAGTATAAACAAAGAATGCATTCAAGCCCATACCGGGAGCCTGAGCATAAGGTACGTTAGCAAATAAGCCCATGACTAAAGTACCTACAACCGCTGCAATTACTGTTGCCAAAAATACAGCTTGCTGAGGCATGCCGGTTAATGATAACATAGCAGGGTTTACAAAGATAATGTACGCCATTGCAAAGAAGGTGGTTGCGCCGGCTACGATCTCTCTTGGAACGGTTGTTCCATGAGCCTTAAGCTTAAAAAACTTTTCCATAAATTCTCTCCTTTTTATTATATATTGAAAGAGAAATTAGTTGATATAATTTCTCTTTTCATATCTTAAGTGAATGATTTCCTCTTCGAAAAAATCTTCGCTCCTAAACATACCCTGTAAGGCAGAACATATTTAGGAGCGTTAAATTCATTCTTTTAGTTGTCAATTGTCAACCAGTTGTTATTATCTTTCCGACAACAAAAATTCTATCAAATAATACTATATTATACAAGAAGCTTATTTATTAATTTTGCTAATCAATAATATAAGTATTAATCTTCGTGATCCTCTTCCTTTGCATTCTCTTCCATTACCTTCTGCTGTACATCAGAAGGAGCCTGTTCATATCTAGAGAATTCATAGGAGAAATCACCGATACCACCGGTCATAGAACGAAGGTCTGTAGAGTATCCGTATAATTCCGATAGCGGAATATCAGCAACGATTTCCTGTTTTCCTCCTGCAATCGGATTCATGCCTAATACTCTACCGCGACGCTTATTTAAATCACCCATGATATCACCGGTGAATTTATCCGGTATTAAAACCTTTAAGGATACAATTGGCTCTAAGAGTACCGGAGATGCTTGCATAAAGCCCTGTTTAAATGCCTGTATGGTTGCCATCTTGAAGGCCATTTCAGAAGAATCTACCGGATGATAGGATCCATCCACTAAGGTGGCTTTCAGGCCAACAACCGGATATCCGGCTACAGGTCCTTTAATAACGGATTCTGCAATTCCCTTCTCAACTGCCGGGAAGTAGTTCCTTGGCACAGCTCCACCAAAGATTTTCTCTTCGAATACGAATGCAGTTTCTAAGTCACCGGAAGGCTCAAATTCAATATGAACATCACCATACTGACCATGTCCGCCGGACTGTTTCTTATGCTTACCCTGTACCTTAACTTTCTTGCGGATTGTCTCTCTGTAAGGTACTCTCGGCTTCATCACTTCTATTTCCACTTTATACTTTGTAAAAAGCTTGCATACAGTAACATCCAGTTGCTGATCACCGATACCATATAATAGGGTCTGTCTGTTTTCTTTATCATTTACCATTTTTAATGTAAGATCTTCATCCATTAATTTGGCAAGTGCCTGAGAAACCTTATCATCATCGCCTTTATTCTTAGTTTTAAAACGCTGATAGGTATAAGGGGTAGATACCTCGATCGGATCATATGCAATAGGTGCAGCCTTGGTAGAAAGCGAATCACCGGTTACCGTATCATTTAATTTACCAAGGGCACCGATATCTCCGGCATGCAGTTCATTCACTTCTTCCTGATCCTTACCACGGAGTACATAGATACGATTAACCTTTTCTTCTGTTTCCTTTAAGGTATTGTAAACCGGAGTATCGGTTGTCAATACACCGGAGCAAACCTTAATCAAGGAAAACTTACCGATAAACGGATCAGCAATTGTCTTAAATACCCTGGCAGAGAATGGCTTCTTCTCATCGTAGTTCGATTCAAAGTCTTCACCTGTCTTAGTGTTTTTGCCTGTAATCTTAGTCTTCGTCGGATCCGGGAAATACTTCTCGATTGCCTGCAACAGCATGGTTGTCCCCTGTGCATTGATACCTGAGCCCATCAGAACCGGAACGACGGAACCATCTATAACATTATTTCGAAGTGCCTGAGAAATTTCCTGCTGTGTAAATTCTTCACCACTAAAATATTTCTCCATTAATTCTTCGTTCGTTTCAGCAACAGCTTCTAACAAAACTTCTCTGAACTTTGAAAGATTTTCTTTACTATATTCTGGAATATCACACTCCACATAATCGCTTGCCGTTGTAAACTTTCTACCGGCCATTTTAACTACATTAACAAATCCAACAAACTTCTCATTCTCCCTAATCGGAATATGAAAAGGAGCTATCTTCTTACCATAATGCTCAGTTAAATCTTCTACTACCTGACGATAACTTGCATTATCATCATCCATATCCGTAACAAAGAAAATTCTTGGCAGATTGAATTTCTCACAGAAATCCCATGCCTTTAATGTTCCTACTTCTACACCTGCTTTTGCGGAAATAACAATGACTGCCGCATCTGCTACAGCGAGTGCTTCTTCAACTTCACCAACAAAATCAAAGTAACCGGGAGTGTCTAAAAAGTTGATCTTTGTGTCCTCATAGATGATTGGTACTACGGTTGTACTGATGGAGAATAATCTTTTCTGTTCCTCTTTGTCGTAATCACTGATTGTATTCCCCTCTTCAACTTTTCCTTGTCGTTTGAGTATCCCTGCTGTGTACGCCATGGCTTCGACTAAAGTAGTCTTGCCACAGCCACCGTGGCCTAACAAAACAACGTTGCGAATCTTTTCCGAAGTGTAAACATTCATACTGATTTCCTCCAATACAATTTTTGTAGTAAGTAGTAGGAGTGGCTATACAAAGGGAACAAGCCCCCGTAATCACCCATAGATACCTCTTAGTATATTTTACTAGAGTAGGGCCAGATTTACAATACTTTTATGTAAATATTAACAAAGTTATTTCTTTTTCACTTTAAACCGTTACACTTTAACGCAATAGAGTATTGACACCACTGTATAATTGGAGTATAGTCTATGGAAAGCAAACTAATTGCAGTATAAGTGCATAGTAATACTGTTGGCTTCATTGGAAGTACATATGTAATCGATAACGTTTTATACATAACTTATTCTACATCCAGCAAAAACATATGAATCGTTAGTTATGTATCTTTGATAAGTTATCTGCCAACAGAGTATACTGTATCTGAATAAAATTAATGATTTAGTGCGTGAATTGAAGGGAGAAATATTATGATTATAGTAATGAAGCCTCAGGCAAAACAAGAGTCCATTCAAAGGATTAAAAATATAATTGAATCGAAAGGATTGGATGCACACATTTCCGCCGGTAAAGAAGTAACTATTATCGGTGTAGTCGGTGATAAAACCAAGCTTCAGGATCAAAATCTTGAGATTTTTGAGGATGTTGAAAAAATTGTTGCGGTAACCGAAAGTTACAAACTGGCCAATAAAAAATTTCATCCTGACCCCTCTATCGTAAAGGTAGGTAACGTTGAAATTGGAGGCAAAACTGTTGTTATTATGTCCGGTCCTTGCGCGATTGAGAGTAAGGAGCAGTTACTTATCACGGCTCATGCGATAAAAAAGGCTGGCGCTCATATCCTAAGAGGAGGCGCATATAAACCACGAACTTCTCCTTATGCCTTTCAGGGCCTCGAAGAAGAAGGGTTAAAATTCATGAAGGAAGCAAGGGAGGAAACCGGCCTACCGGTTATATGTGAAGTTACCAGTTTGAATGCAATAGAGGCTGCTGTAAAATACGTAGATATGCTTCAAATTGGTGCCAGAAATATGCAAAACTTCTATCTGCTTAAAGAAGCAGGAAAAACCGGTCTTCCTGTATTATTAAAACGTGGTCTTTCTGCCACGATTGACGAATGGTTGAATGCATCGGAATATATTATATCAGAAGGGAATCCTAACGTTGTATTATGTGAACGGGGCATTCGTACCTTTGAAACTGCAACCCGTAATACCTTGGACTTATCCGCGGTACCGGTGATTAAGGAAAAAAGTCATCTTCCCATTATTGTGGACCCCAGCCATGCAACCGGTGTAAGGGCTTATGTAAAGCCTCTTTCTATGGGAGCGATAGCTACAGGTGCAGATGGCCTTATGATTGAAACTCATCCCAATCCTTCCTGTGCTTTATCGGACGGACCACAGTCCTTAACATTTGAGCAGTTTGAGAAGCTAACGCAGGAATTAAGACCACTGATAGAAATTATGGGAAAAAGTCTTTAACAAAATCCCATATCAAAACCGTAGCATAGACATTAAAAGCTATTCGGATATATTATTAATATTTACGAAAAACGAACTAAATTTACAATTTATAGAACAATTACTACATCTTAATGATATAATATGGAACATCTGATACATCTAAATAAGTGATATTATTATGGACATAGATAGAAATAAGGAGGTATTCATGAGTGGTATAGACAGTGACTTTAGCGACTTTAGTGATTTTAGTGACTTTGATGATTTTAAGGTTGAAGTATTGAAAGAATTAAAAATTGGTTTTATCGGTTTTGGATTGATTGGCGGTTCCATAGCCCGTGCATTAAAAAAAATCAACCCGGACGTTTATCTATATGCTTATGACTACCATAAGAATAAACCCAGCAGTGATTTAGCGGCCGCCTTACATGATGGTAATCTGAATGAAATTACATTTTCTTTGGATAAAGGTATTCCGGAATGCGATTTTATATTCTTATGTGCTCCGGTTTTGGCTAACATTGCATATGTAAAGCAACTAAAAGCATTCATAAAGCCCACCTGTATTCTAACTGATGTCGGTAGTGTAAAAGGCAATATTCATACTACAATAGAAGAAATAGGGCTAGAGAAGCAATTTATCGGCGGACATCCGATGACCGGTTCCGAAAAAACAGGGTATCTTAATTCCTATGCTCTTCTTCTTGAAAATGCATATTATATTCTGACACCAACTAAGAAATCACCGAAAGACAAGGTAGCGCTTTTATACCATCTGGTTAAGAAGATGGGATCGATCCCTATTCTTTTGGAAGCAAAGGAGCATGATGAAATAACTGCAGCCATAAGTCATGTACCTCATATTATCGCTGCACAACTGGTTAATCTTATTAAGGACTCTGATGATAAAGCAGAGAAAATGAGGGCTTTAGCAGCCGGAGGTTTTAAAGATATAACTAGAATTGCTTCCTCTTCTCCTGTTATGTGGCAAAATATCTGTCTAACCAATGCCACAGATATTAAAAGATTACTGGACCGTTACATACAATCTTTAAGGGACGCTTCAGAGGCCTTAGGACATTTAAACGAGGATTATTTATACCAAATGTTTGATCAGGCGGGAGAATATCGCAATTCTATTCCAAACAAATCCATTGGCCTAATGAAGAAAGTCTTTGAAATATATCTGGATATTATGGATGAAGCAGGGGCTATCGCTACCATAGCCACTTTATTAGCCAGTAATCAGATTAGTATTAAAAACATAGGAATAATTCATAACAGAGAATTTGAAGAGGGTGTTCTTCGAATTGAATTTTATGACCAAATGGCAGAGGAAAATGCCATATCCCTATTGAAGAAATACAACTATCGGGTGTATGAAAGATAGACATTATAGTTATAGCATTCAGATAAGAGACTTGGGAATGTTTATATCTGTATATAAAATAAAAACTTTATGATTTACTAAACAGAACCAAATGTACTACTTCATTAAAATGTCTATCATTAGGAAAAACTACCCTTTATTGAATTCAATATAATAAATCGTTGATTATTATGAATCAAGTCAAATATTTATATAAAAATGAATCTAACTAAGGAGCCTAAGACTATGATTTTTGTTAAAAATGGACCTCTAAAAGGATGTGTTACCGTTCCGGGTGATAAATCCATCTCCCATAGAGCTGTTATGTTTGGTGCCCTCGCTAATGGCACTACCGAAATAACCAATTTCTTACATGGGGCCGATTGCCTGTCAACAATCCGTTGCTTTCGCCAGTTAGGAATTGAGATTAATAATCAAGCATCATCAGATACCGTTACGATTCTCGGCAAGGGTCTTTATGGCTTACGAAAACCAGACCAAACTCTGGACGTAGGCAATAGCGGGACAACCATGCGCCTCATTTCTGGTATATTATGCGGACAGGATTTTGCTGTTACCCTAACAGGAGATGAATCCATTAGACGCAGACCCATGGGAAGAATTATTGCTCCTTTAAAACAAATGGGTGCAGATATCGAGAGTGCGATGAGTAATCATTGTGCTCCTCTACTTATAAATTGTACAGCTGATAAAATGAGCAATCTTAACGATATGTTAACTGGGATACGTTATCAGTCACCGGTCGCTTCTGCACAGGTAAAATCATGCATTTTACTTGCAGGACTTTACGCTGAGGGAGAAACCTCTGTAACCGAACCTTACATCTCCAGGAATCATACAGAGCTTATGCTGTCACAATTCGGGGCAGCGATACGAACCAAGGGAAATACCGTAACAATTTTACCAGGACCTTATCTGGAGGGTAGGAAAATATCCGTACCGGGAGATATCTCTTCTGCCGCTTATTTCATAGCGGCCGGCCTGATGGTTCCTAACTCCGAAGTACTAATTAAAAATGTAGGTATTAATCCCACAAGAGACGGTATGCTTAAGGTATGTAAGCAGATGGGAGCAGATCTCACATTAGATAACATAAGAGATGACGGCGGGGAACCGGTAGCTGATATCGTCGTTCGCCATAGTGAGCTGAAAGGGATAGAAATCGGTGGGGATATTATTCCGACATTAATTGATGAGATCCCGATGATCTCCATCCTTGCCTGCTTTGCCAAAGGAAAAACAGTAATTAAGGATGCCTCTGAGTTAAAGGTGAAAGAATCGAATCGTATTGATGTAATGGTGGAGAACCTAACGAAAATGGGTGCAGATATCACAGCCACGGAAGACGGAATGATTATCAATGGAGGAAAACCTCTTCACGGAGCTACTATTGAAAGTAAATTAGATCATCGTATCGCCATGTCCTTTGCAGTTGCAGCCCTGATGGCAGAGGGTGATACCGAAATTCTTAATGCAGAGTGCGTAGATATCTCCTACCCTAATTTTTATACTGATTTAAAGAAATTATATCAATCCCATTGATAATGGTGGTTTCATACGATCAAAATCATTAGAATTTATATGATTTATTTATAACGTCTAATATATTGCAATCCTTCGTTAGAATTATATTGTTAAAATAAGAATTCTTAAATAGTATACGCAATACTACTAACTAAGAAAAAAAAACATAAAAATAGCTCTGTATCAGTTGGAGTGGGATTCTTTGTATCCCGCTCCATTGCTATGTTTAAAATAATGACTTGCATGAGGTTATTTCAGTGTAACCTTCTCAGGCGTGCTTTTTTCATAATTTGTCCTTACATTCCTTTTTTCGCTGTCACAAATCAAACTTCTAATTATGAATCTTCTGTTTTTGGCATTATGTCGGAAAATCTTTGATATGAATAAGATAAGAAACAATTTGCATAGGTGAGTTAATTGAATTTTCCGATGTTCGCGAATGAAGGCTATATCATGAGAGAAATGTCTATAGACGATGCGCAGGATATCTTTGAATATCAAAGCGATAGAGAATTTATGAGATATACAGGCCTGCCACCTCATCAGTCAATAAAACAGACACAAGCTATGATTATAAAATATGCCTCTTACTTCTATGAAGGAATCGGATTGGCCTGGTCTATCACTGATAAGCACAGCAACAAGGTGATTGGTAATATTATTATGTGTTATACAGATCCTCTAAAAAAAACAAAAGCCAGAGTCGGTTATCACATTTGCCCTGATTATCAAAATCAAGGAATTGCTACCTGGGCACTAGGGAATTGCATCAAGTTTGGTTTTAACCAACTTGACCTAACAGAAATTGAAGCGAAATGTAAATCAGTAAACTTAGCATCAGAACGAGTAATGCAAAAATGTTGTATGGTAATAAAAGAAATAAAGCCAAGCCCTTTTCTTGTAGAAGGTGTGTATTATGACATGAAAACATATAGCATAAAGAGACTTACAAAATAAGATATATCCTACTTTTTATAGTTTAAATCCTACATTTTTTATTATCATTATGTTGCTCTGGATTTTATTATTTATATCTGCTACAATGACAAAAATGGTAAATTAACCCATGTAGTAGCTAACCATTTACACAGATTTTATTAAAACTATCTTTTGGGGGTACTATGAATGAAACTGCGATCTAAACTAATTTATTTACTACTAAGCTTCTTTTTATTAATAACATGTATGCTACAAACGTTAACTCCTGTACTGCCCGTACAAGCATCTCAGACGACCCTAAAACCAACATCTACCATTACCAAAAAGACTTTATACGTTGGTTACAAAAATCACACGATACAATTAAAAAACACCAAAAAGAATGTGAAGGTTACTTATAAATCAAGCAACCGAAATGTTGCCACTGTATCTTCAGACGGGCAAATAAAACCTGTAAAACCGGGAAAAGCAACAATAACCGTTACAATTAATCAGGATCGAAAAAATTATACTACACAGATAGCAATCACAGTAAAAAATCCTTATGTTTCAATTACTAATAATCCTAAAGAACTCAAAAATGGTTCTACCTATGCTTTTCAAGGGAAGGCCTACGGCATATTAGAGCCTTCTCTTACCTGGACCTCTTCAGATCAATCAGTTGGTATCATAGGAAAAACCTCCGGTTTTTTTGTGGCTAAGTCTACCGGATCTACTGTAATAACATTAGAAGATGCCTCAACCGGTATAAAACAAGAAATAAAGGTAAATGTAATACTTTCTAATACCTATACACCACCAAAAGGATTTGACTCCGGCGTATACCTGTCCGGCCTTGATCTAAGTAAAGAAACCGGACCGTATTATAAAACATCAAAAGAAGAATATATTGATACGAGCCGATTTGTATTATTTCTTGATGAAAACGTAGAGATACCTGTTAATATAATAGAACTTATAAATCACATTATGGATTCTATAGAAATAGAAACCGGATACCATTTCTATGTCGAACCACATAAGGCTAATCTCTATTTTGGATTAGGTAACGAGTTAAAGCAATATTTCAGTTCTTATGAACAATTCAAGAACGTAATGAGAAAAACCCCTCAAAAAGTCGGTATCCTGGTTACAAATCACAATTTAGCAGTTGATGCCGTAGCAATCGGTGATTTTGGAATATTACTTAAACCGGAGCACATTAAGCTTTTGGATGGCAATGCTTATGTAATTATACATGAATTACTTCATGTAGCATGGTTTCGTAATGGCTATTATATGGAGCAAGTATTATCCGAAGGATTTACGACCTACTTTACTGCAAAAATCACTGAAAAGGATACTGTTTTAAATTGTTCTTACGATAGTTATGACAAATTTAAAAATTATAAAAATATTATCACAGAAGATGGTTTTGAGGATTTATTTATTCATTATACTGCGGGTCAAAGCGCATATCAGCTCGGGTTTCGAATGATGCACTTCATAATAGAAACATATGGACTTGACGCATATAGAATTTTTCACGAAAGGGTGACAGACACTTTAAATGAAAACTTAGCAAAACCTCCAATGGACATTATTACTTCTATTATGAAGAGTGAATTTTCGATGGATTTTTTTGAATCCTTTGCCCGTTGGCACGCAGAAAACCGGGAGAAGTTTGGAGATAAAGATATGACGCTATACGGAGATTGGTTTATCGATGATTACGGATATCTTAGAAAATATTATGGAAGTGATAAACATGTGGTTATCCCTAATACAGTTCATAATATTCAACCGGAAGCCTTTATGGATTGTAAATCTATTGAAACCGTAGAAATACACGATGGTATAACTTCCATAGGTGCCGGAGCCTTCTATGATTGTAAAAATTTGAAGGAAGTTACATTACCGGATAGCGTACAAATGGTTGGTTTTAACACTTTTGAAGGTTGCAGTAATCTAAAAAAAGTTATCTTACCTAAGGGATTAACAAAATTAGCTATAAGAATTTTTATGGACTGTACCGCTTTAACAGATATAAAGTTACCAAATGGAATAACGTCAATAGGAGCAAATGCTTTTACTAATTGTTCTTCAATTACCTCGATTACACTTCCTGAAAGTCTAGAGACAATAGGGCATAATGTATTTCGTGGTTGTAGTAGTTTAAAAAGCATTGAGATACCGGATGGTGTTAAATCCCTACCACATTCCTTATTTGCTGACTGTACCAGTTTAGAAAGTGTAACTTTACCACAAGGAATTAGTATAATTGATACATATACCTTTTATAGATGTACTTCCCTAAAGCAAATAAAGATACCGGATGGTGTTACTTTAATCGGAGAATCTGCATTTAGTTTCTCAGGTATTACTAATGTTCATATTCCTGACAGTGTAACAGTGATTGGCAATTCAGCATTTGCAAATTGCAAAAACCTTAAGAAGATTACTATACCAAAAAGCGTAACAAGCATAGGCAAATCATCATTCTACGGATGTGAAGGACTTACGATTTATGGTAAAAAAGGTTCTTATGCGGAACGTTACGCGAAAGAAAACAAAATAAAATTTATAAAAGCCAAATAGATACAGATAAGAAGTTACAAAATAATATGCTCCCTTTAGATAGACAAGTAAATAGTTAAAAATTGTCACTTAATAGGGAACATATTATTTTTCAAACGGCTATGGAACATGTCCATTTTATTAAATTGAATTTGCGAAATTAATTATATGTTATCATTACCTGCATATTTCTGTTATAATAGGATTCATTCAAATATATGTAATGAAAATGAATATTAAATAAGAGAAAGGTTGTTGATCTCTATGCTTGACTTACTGAAAACAAGAAGAAGTATTCGAAGATACCAAGATAAAGCCATTGAACAGGACAAAATAGATAGCATCTTAAAGGCTGCTCTTCTAGCACCATCCTCCAGAAGCCGCCGTCCTTGGGACTATATTGTTGTAACTGAGAAAGCGACACTTCAAAAGCTTTCTGAGTGTAGAGAAACCAGCAGTGCGCTGATAGCCGGTGCTCCCCTTGCCATTGTGATAGCTGCTAATCCAAAAGTATGTGATGTTTGGATTGAGGACTGCTCTATCGCTGCTATACTGATGCAGCTATCAGCCCATTCTTTAGGTCTGGGTTCCTGTTGGGTTCAGGTTAGAGAACGTTTTACTAAGGAACAGGATAAAGCGGAAAATCATATCAAAAAAATACTGGGAATACCGGATGATTACCATGTTGAATGTATAATTGCAGTGGGCTATCCGGCTGAGAATAAAGAGCCATACCAAGAGAGTGATTTACCTTATCATAAGCTTCATTTGGGAAAATTTTAGCCAGTAAAAGACTATAACAAAGAATTCCTCTCTATTACTCTATTCAGAAAGATATGGTCATATCCTAACATGATTTTTATAATGCCTTATTTAGAGATTTTACAAAAGTAACATAGGGGCATCCATAATACATTATCGGAGGAACTATTAATATGAGCTCCATTATTGTATATGGTGACCCTATGAACTGTTTTAACAAATTTCTCTTTATGAAACAATCATGTCATTATCTTTATTACATTAGGTCCATCCAAAAGTATTTTAGACAATCCTCTAAATAGTATTAGTATTTTTCATTAGGATTTATTTGCGATATAACGTAATTATGCTAGGTGTACTCTATTCGCTATATTTTGAGATAACCCTTAATTATATTAATTCTATCCAGTATCTCTTATAGGTGTGGCCTTTATCATCTAAATATATTTCATTTTCTAATACACCACCGTTTTTCTCAATAATCTTAGCAGAACCTATATTTTGTTTTTTACAGGTAACTAATAATTTATTGATAAAAAATTCATTCTTACATACGGGAAGCACTAAATTTAACATCTTACTTCCATATCCTTTTTTTCTTTCCGAAGGTCTAATGCTGTATCCGATATGACCACCAAATCTTAATAAATCATCATTCAGGTAATGTCTCACTGCTATCACTCCAACGATATAATCATCTGATTTAACGAAATATATCGTTGCCGGAACGTATTGCTCCGGTAAATTCTCTTTATATCTACCTGCCTCAATTTTTCTTAACCACTCCTCATAATTATCCATACCTTCGAAACTTCGAATTCCTTCGAATTTATCAACTCCCGGAACGTCAGGAGGATACATCTCGTACTCCCGAACCATCTTTAAAACTTCTTCCTTATCTTCTATTACCGGAAAAACCAACTTTAACATAAGATCTCCATCTCTCTATCTGAATTTTTTTCTTCAGTCCGTTATACTTTTTATATATTCAGGTCCCTTCCTAACTGTCTGATAAATTCCTTCGTTAGTTTCTGCTTTTCCCTCCAAAATCGTTTTGCAGGTTCCGTGACCATTGGATTTTGATTCATTTCACTAACGGAATAGGATAACATATGTTGATAAACCTGATAAAAATTCGGCATCCCCTTAGCAGTTGTTATCATCGCATCCATGGTAAGGCCTAAAGCGGCTGTATCATCAAGCAAATCTGCTTCCATCAATATAATCAATTCAATCGAAGCATCTTCGGAAGCTAACAATTCCTTATTTGAATGGTTAGTAATTAGGTAAATAACTTCTTCTATGACATTTTCACTATAGCCATGTTTTCTTAGGTACTCCTCACATATCCCGGCTCCGGCCAATGCATGATTTTTATTATTATCTTCGACCCCATAACCGACATCATGAAATATCGTAGCGATATGCAAAGCTTCTTCTTTGATTGACCTATCAACAGAGAGCTCTGATACAATTCGTTTCATCCACGCATATACCCTTTCTATATGTTGATAACGACTATAATGGATACTTGTTTTAGATACCGCTCCCTGTGAGTAAGCCTTATCTAATCTGTTCTTCACATATGAGAACATATCCTCATATCTTTTCATCTGCTGACCCTGCCATTTCTCTTTTGTTAAACTCACACTACTTACCAAATTCTTCTTATATCATAAAACCACTTTTGTATAATATCAAGGTGTTTTTTAGTTGAGTAGCAAACGAATAAACTTTTTCTTACCTAAACGAAGTATAACGATATCTGTGTCTAGTTTATAATCTAAGTCTTTCACTTTTTCTCCGTTTATCTGTATCCCACCCTGAAGTATTAAGCGCCTAAACTCACTTCCTGATTTTATGAAACCCTGTTCAAGTAGAAGTGGTGTTAGATCAAGTAAGCTTAATATAGTTGTCGGGATGGAAAACTCCGGCATATCTTCAGGTAATTCACCTTTCTGGAATACCGTCTCAAAATACTCTTTCGCTCTTTGCACATCCTGGGTGGAATGATACAAGCCTGTAATAATATTCGCCAACTCCAGTTTTATATCTCTTGGATTTTTTCCCTCCTTAAGCTGTTTCTTGATCTCTTCTATTTTATCCGGATGTTCATCCGTTGCTAATTCAAAATAACGAAGGATAAGATGGTCGGGAATTTCCATGACTTTCTTATACATAACCTCTGCCGGCTCAAATATGCCGATGTAGTTTCCAAGACTTTTACTCATCTTCTCTATACCATCAAGGCCTTCCAAGATAGGCATAAAGAGGGCGATCTGTCGTTCTAGTTCCATGCTGCTTTGCAGATTTCTTCCCATTAAGATATTAAAGGTCTGATCCGTACCACCAAGTTCGATATCCGCTTCAATTTCAACAGAATCATAAGCCTGCATTAACGGATAGAAGAATTCATGAAGTCCAATAGGTTCGTTCGCTCTAAACCTACTCTTAAAATCATCCCTCTCTAAAAGCCTTGCCACGGTAATGCTTGACGCCAGCTTAATAACCTCTTCAAAGTTTAACTTAGAAAGCCACTCACTGTTAAATCGGACTGTAGTTTTTGCAGGGTCAAGAATTTTAAATATCTGTTTTGTATAGGTATCTGCATTTTTTAACACCTGTTCCTGAGAAAGCGGTTTTCTTGTCTTGGACTTACCGGTAGGATCGCCAATTCTACCGGTAAAATCACCGATTATAATGATTGCTTGGTGCCCCAGATCCTGCATCTGTTTAATCTTTCGAAGAACTACCGCATGCCCAAGATGGATATCCGGAGCGCTGGGATCCAATCCCAGTTTTACGGTCAGAGGCCGTTTCTCTCTTAAAGCATTCCTTAATTTTTGCCTTAATTCTTCTTCTGAAATTAATTGTGCCGCTCCTTTTTGGATGATTTTCATCTGTTCTTCTATCTCGTATATTTTTATTTTGTTCTCCAGGTTATTCTGTACCATCTTTTCCTCCTCAAGCTTTTGTTCTCTTATTATTTTTTCTGTTTGGTTGTTATTCTTGATTTCCATTATTATTCCACCTTTCTTTTTTTGTTTCTAGATTTCACTTGTAAAGTATGTTTCATCTATCCCTAACATAGGTCAATGACTGAATATGTTAATTATACTTAGCAAGCTTCTCTTATACTTACCTTACAAGCATTTGTTTCCTATGGTCTTTTGCATGTTATCTCTTTACCCACAATAGCCTTTTACATACAAATCAAAACGATAAGCCGCTTGATACGTCAGGAATCAAAAAAACCGCTCCTCAAATTCATGTATCATGAATTTGAGGGCGGGAATTATCTCGCGGTACCACCTCATATATATCAGCTGTTCACACAACCAACCTCTTCAAGTACGCCGGATATTCTCTCAAACATATGAGTCGTATGTCTCGGGTATACTCTAGCACGATAACGGGTGCAGGAAACCGTCAACAGCCTACTGAGATTTCTCTGTTCGGTGTGAAGCTCAAAGATGTATTCAGAATAATATTTCCTGCACCTCTCATCAACCGGTAGCTTTCTGTAGGAAAATCTCATTCTTACTAGTTCTTTTCATCGCATTTACAATATTTAAACGCTAGTATAACAAGCTATTATATCAATGTCAATATGTTTTATTTACTTAGATTTATTTTTTTTGTAGGATTACAATACATGTGTTACAAATCTTATTAAATAAAAACGGAAATAGCTCTTTTGTGTTATATTTAAGTCACCACAACCAAAATACAAAAGAAAGAGAGCATTTCCGTATGGCAAGTATAACACAGGATATGAGGTTTCGACTAGCTTTAATTAAATACGCTGATAAATATGGTGTTTCAAAGGCAGCTGCACGATATAAAACGAATCGTCAGTACGTTTATCGTTGGAAACGACGTTATGATGGCTCCTGGGACTCCCTTAGAGATCGTTCTCGAAGACCTCATCACCATCCAAACCAACATACTGAAGATGAGATCAGTCTTATTAATAACATGCGCCGTCGTAATCCTAATGCTGGCCTGGTAATCTTCTGGGTAAAACTTATGCAACGAGGTTATAAAAGATCTATTCCCGGTCTTTACCGCTTCCTCCGCAAGAAAAAACTTATGGCCATTAAGCCGAAAAACCCAAAATACGTACCTAAGCCTTATGAACAAATGACGTATCCCGGCCAGAGGATTCAGGTAGATGTTAAGTTTGTGCCTTCCGTATGTCTGGTCAATCAGGCCAGGGGACAAAAGTTTTATCAGTATACAGCTATTGACGAATACTCTAGGTGGCGTTACGTTGAAGCTTTTGAAGAGCACAGTACCTATTCATCTATGCAATTCCTAGAGCACCTTGTTAAAGCCTTTCCAATGCCAATAGAATGCATCCAAACGGATAATGGTCTAGAATTCACAAAACGCCTTGCATCCGGAGATAAAGCTAAAACGCCAACTATTTTTGAAGTTCGTCTTAATCAATTATGCATTCGTCATAAACTAATACGTCCATTTACCCCAAGGCATAATGGTAAGGTCGAAAGAAGCCACAGAAAAGATAATGAGCGTTTCTATGCAACGCATACCTTCTATTCATTTGAGGACTTTAGTAATCAGCTAACTACATATAACAAAAGAGATTATAACCGCTTTCCGATGAGACCTCTGGGATGGAAATCACCTCAGAATATCTTATCTGATTTTGTTAGGTATGGTGTAACATATGTTTGACAAACCTACATTTTATTTACTTAGATTTATTTTTTTATTATATTTCGTTTTGAATCTTTCATTTGTTTCGACACAAAATCAAGTATTTTTTTCATGAATTAACATTATTTATCAATTTTTAGTGGAATATTCCTGAGTTATATGTTATAAAATTATCTTATACAACTAGGACATACGAACGAGCCGTAACAGTATATTAGAATATGTAAAGGAGGAAATCAAATGAACAAAGCAAAAGAAGCGGTCCAATGCTTTCATGAAGGCTATAATTGCTCACAGGCTGTATTTTCAAGCTATAGCGAAGAACTGGGATTAGAGCGGGACACAGCTTTAAAAATCGCCTGTCCTTTTGGAGGAGGCATGGGACGCATGGGAAAAACCTGCGGTGCAGTGACCGGAGCATTCATGCTGATAGGGCTAAAACATGGTACGTATCAATCTGACCAGTCAAAGGAAACCACTTATCGGTTGGTTCAGGAATTCACAGAAAAATTCAAAGAAATGTACGGTTCCATCGAATGTAAGGACTTATTAAATTGTGATATCAGTACAGAAGGCGGAAGGGCCTTCGCATCAGAGCATGGTCTTTTTGATAAGCTTTGTCCTATCTATGTAGAAGATGCAGTGAAGCTAATCGAAGAACTAATGGAACTCAAGCAATAGGTACATATAAAGTTTATATTTGTAATACCATAGAAAGGAGTCGGATTTTAGCTTCTCTTACCTCCAGTTAAATATAGTTGAATATATTTCTCGGTTAGTATTGTAAGGGAATCTAAATTCCGGCTCCTAGTAATCTATATCATCTGTGGTATAATACTTTATAACCGCTTACACAGGATATATACGTTTCCCTCGACATTAATAGTATCGAGATTTGCAGACGTTTATAAGCTTACTCAAACTGAGAATTATATAGCTTATAATAAAAACCCTTTTGTTCCATTAATTCTTTATGCGTACCTTGCTCTACCACATTTCCCTGATCTATCACAAGGATATTGTCCGCTCCCTGAATGGTAGATAGGCGATGAGCAATTACAAAGCAGGTTTTCTCTTCCATCAGTTTTCGCATCGCTTTTTGGATTTTGATTTCGGTTCTGGTATCTACGTTGGAGGTAGCTTCATCTAATATTAACATCTTAGCATCTAAAAGCATAGCTCTTGCTATGGTAAGAAGCTGTTTCTGTCCTTTGGAGATATTTAATCCGTCTTCATTCACTATGGTGTCATATCCCATTGGCAGTCTCTTAATGTAAGAATGTATCCCAGCCATCTTGGCTGCTGCCACGACTTCTTCCATCGTAGCATCCTCTTTGCCATAAGCAATATTATCAAAGATTGTCCCGGCAAATAACCAGGTATCCTGAAGTACCATGGCATAGGCCTTTCTTAGACTTTCTCTTGTCAGATCTCTTGTTTCAGTACCATCTACTAATATTTTGCCTTCCCATACATCATAAAACCGCATTAACAAATTAATTATCGTAGTTTTTCCGCCTCCGGTTGGTCCAACAATGGCGGTCAGACTGCCAGGCTTCGCATGTAGAAACAGATTCTTTATTATCACTTTATCCGGCAAATACCCAAAAGTAACCCCTTCAATTACAACATCACCTTTCACACTGTTAAGTTCCTTAGCTTCATCCCGGTCAGGGCTCTCCGGTTGTTCATCAATTAACTTAAACACTCTCTCAGCTGCTGCAGCGGCAGACTGAAGTTCACTGATAATATTGGCAACCTCATTAATCGGTCCGGAAAACTTACGGCTGTATTGCACGAAAGATGAAATGTTTCCAAGGGTCATGGCTCTGTTAAGATATAGGATTGCACCAAATACCGTTATTAAAGATAGGGATAGATTATTGATAAAATTCACCGTAGGTCCGGTCATGCTACCATAATACTCCGCAGTATAATAAGCATCGACAGTCTCTTTATTAATCTTGTCAAAGCGTTCAACTACAGTATTCTCTGCCGCATAGGCTTTAATTGTTTTTTGTCCTGATACCATCTCTTCTACAAATCCATTAAGTTCACCCAGCTTAGCGGAACGTCTGCGAAACAGAGGTCGTACCTTCTTTGCCATATAACGGGTATAGAGCAAAGAAAGCGGTATGGTAACCAACATAACCAGTACCAACTGAGGTGATATAACGATCATCATAATTAGTGATCCAACTACGGTAATCACACTGGCGCAAATCTGTACTACATCAGTAGAAAGAGAGGTGTTTATTGTATCGATGTCATAGGATATCTTACTGATAATGTCTCCAGCCTGATTACGGTCAAAATAACTGACCGGAAGTTCCACCAGCTTGGTAAATACATCTTCTCTCATTTTTCTTACAATCTTTTGGGTCAGACGAATCATCATTACGGATAAGATATAAGAAAGGATGGAGGAAACGATATAAAAGCCTATCATCCACGCGGAATAGTAAAACACCGTCTTAAAAACCACAAAACCCTTCCCGGGTTCTATTGCATCGATGGCATAGCCGGACAACATCGGACCAATCAGAGCAAACATATTACTTGCAATGGTTAAAATGATTGCTAAGGCTAAAAGCCATTTATATTGATAAATATATAGCCAGAGTCTTTTCAGAACAAATCTGGTATCTCTTGGCTTATCCGTTTTTTCACTTAGTTTTCGTCTTCCAGTGTTTGTGTTGACCGGCATATGGCACCTCAATTCTATGTAAGCTAATCAATGTAAGAATTTAACTGCTTAAATACTCTGATCCCTATGAAACTGTAATCATCTTTACAAACAATAACACTTACAGATCTTATTTTTAGAGCATACCTACAACTTCTTAGGTACGTTGTTGTTTACATTGTTCATTACCCTTAACGTATGTAAATGTAACCCATATATTTATGTATTAGGAGTATTTAATATTTCTTATATTTATCTGTCCCTTTCACTTTATCTACATTGATACAAATAAAGAATAGTATCTCCTTGTATTAAGACATCAACTGCGACTGGTAGATCTCTTGGTATACCTCGCAGTTTTTTAAAAGCTCCTCATGGGTTCCGTACCCTGCCATCTGCCCATCTTCAATTACCAGAATATGATCCAGCTTCATAACAGAGCTAATTCTTTGAGCTATTATAATACTGGTGGTATCTTTATAATTCTCACGAATTGCTTTTCGAAGTAAGGAATCAGTCTTATAATCTAGGGCACTGGAGGAATCATCAAGAATTAAGATTTCCGGTTCTCCTGCTAAGGCTCTAGAAACCAACAACCTCTGCTTTTGTCCACCGCTTAAATTACTGCCCTTGATTGCCAGTTTAAAATCCAATTCTTTCTCAAGTTGAGAAATAAATTCTGCAGCCTGAGCATCCTCAGTAGCTTCCTTTACCCTGTGGATTGGCAGCTCCCTTCCGAGACTAATATTTTCATATACCCGATCAGCAAATAAAGCATCATTTTGGAACGCAATACCAAACCTTCTGCGTAACTCCTGCTTATCAATGCTTTTGATGTCCTTTCCTTCCAGCATAATTTTACCCTCAGTCACATCATAAAAACGCATCAAAAGATGGATCAGGGTTGTCTTTCCGGAGCCAGTTGAACCAATAATACCAAGACTCTCTCCCTTTTTGATGCCAAAATGAATATCCGTTATGCATGGCTCTGAGGTATAAGCAAAGCTAACATGATGAAATTCAATATGGTAGTCTGAATCTACCCGGTCAATCTGTTGTGTCTTTAAATCTTCTTCCGTATTAAGAACTTCTGCAATACGGGAGGCAGATGCACTGGCTTTCGAAAAGATTACAAAAATTCTCGTAATTGCCATCACTGCTTGAAGCATAATAGCAAAATATGATAGAAGCGCAACAATCTTACCCGGTTGGGAGGCCCCGGCATCTACTCGGAATGCACCTACGATAACCACTAAAGTTAGTCCGATATTTAATAACAGATTCATAACCGGATTAGTAATCGCCATGGTAGTTCCAGCCTTTAGCTCTTTGCTAACCACCTCGTCATTTCTATCGGAAAAACGCTTCTTTTCATAGGATGTTTTTGATAAAGCCTTGATTACACGAATTCCGGTAATATTCTCTCTAACCACCCGTATTAGTCGATCTGTAGAAAGCTGTAACCCCGTATATAGGGGAATTCCTTTTTTTGATACGAGATAAACAACAATAGCCAGAAAGGGCATAACTCCAATCAGCACCAGAGTAAGAACCGGCTCCAAGGTACTGGTTATCACAATACCACCGATTAAGATAATGGGTGCACGAACACCGATTCGCTGCATCATCCCAATCATATTATGAATGTTATATGTATCCGAAGTCATTCTGGTTTCCAGGGATGGTACGGTAAAATGATCCAGTTGAGTTCCTGATAAACTAAGAATTTTTTGAAATAAGTCATGACGAAGAGTTTCTATGGTATTCCTTGCAACTCTGGCCGCCATGCGATTTGCTATGATATTAAAGGTTCTGGCACCGATAGATAAAGCAATCATTACTACGCCCCACCACAATATGAAAGACACCTTTTGTTTTGGTATAATCTCGTCTATAATATATGCTAAGACCCAAGGAAGCCCTAAATCCATAAAGGTACCTAATACCTTGATGGTAAATCCGAAAAACATTCGTAAACTATATGGTTTTAAATATGTAAATACCTTCTTCAAGCGAATACCTCCAAGGCTTGATGTCCGTTTCATAGTATTGATTACTACAGTTCGAAACCGTTTTAAGCACAGATATTATATTAACACTTACCTATGGCATCGTCAAGACGAAGGCTAGTCAGATCTCTGTATAAATCTATCATCGAGATAATAATTGACGATATAATGAATGAGGCGAAACTGTTCATAGATGATGAAGGCTCAATTATTATGTACAGCACTTTTTATATTGTTTAAAACACCAATAGATTATTCTTTAAATAAAAAGATAATTTATAATTACTATTAATCGTAAGAGATAGCAGTAGTATTTTCTTAAATGAAAGATTTCACTACTGCTATCTCTTACGAATTCCTACATATTCATTCAGTTCATTGATTCTGATTTATCCACTCCGCCATATCATCAATAACCTTTTGATCCACAGTACTCTGGATGTTATATTCGGATACATCGGTTTTTCCGTTAGATGTCATGAAAAGATGGTTTAAATTATCATACAGTTTAAAGGTTACATTATCCTTATCAGCTAATAATTCCATCCAGCCTGCATAATCTTTCTCCGGATACACCTGCCAATCGGCACTTCCTTGACCGATGAAGATTGGAATATCCAGATTTGCTACAATTTCAGGTGTATTAATCTGGTTTAGGCTGTACCAGTAGGATGCAGGTATACCCAACAAGGTATCCGTATCATCTTCTGTTAATCCTTTAATCTTATTCAACTGGTCATCTAACATGGCAATTATCTGGTCTCTTTGTTCGGTAGTTACATCCGGTGTAGTATCAAGTACTGCCAGATTCTGATCGAAACTGATATCCTCCAGCTTTCTAGGACTTCCGGCCAGAATTACGATCCCGGCTACCGCCTCATGATCGGAGGCAATTTTTGGAGCCAGCATTCCACCAAGGCTATGTCCGATGATATAGATGTTGTCTGTATCAACCTGATCTGAATTTAAAGTAAAGTCGATTGCTCTCTCTACATCATTCAAGGAATCATCATAGATGGTAAATGCCTGAGGCATTTGCTTTGGATATTGTAACAAAAATTCATGATATCTTATGGAGGCGATACCCTGTCTTGCTAGTCCGTGAGCAATATCACGAAAAGGTTTGTTCGGACCAATGGATTCATTCATATCATGAGTTCCTGATCCGTGTACTAAAATAACAACCGGAGGTTTTTCTATCCCTTGGGGTAAGGTTAGAATACCATCAACCGGATATTCTTCATCCCCGATGTTAATCTCTATCTCTTTAAATGTATCATTTGATTCAACTTCTGCTGTTATTGGTGCATAACTAAACCATAATCCATCCAGTTTTCCTGATTTATTATAAGTGTAAGCAATTTGTAGCCCGTTATTTTCAAATTGTAATATCACCTTCACTATTCTGTACGGATCTGATTCCTCCTGTGTTATTTCATATAATTTTATGAACTCGCCTAATCCTGTTACGTTGGTATTCCAAGCCTGCTCTAATGCTTCTTTACTCATCTGTGCTCTTACCAGCAGGGATAAGGTATCATATACTTCATCAAAGTCTTCATCTACCATCTGCATGGAAAGTTCTTCGCTTAATGCTTCTAAATCCAACTCATCCTCGAAGGACATAATGTTCTTGTTATTCTCTTCTTGTTCATCTTCACCCTTTGTTTCGTTCTCATGGTTAACCTCTGTGATACTGGTTTCATTCTCTGCTTCATTCTTATCTCCATCCTCTTTCGCCGAGCATCCTGTCATTATGAGCAGGAAACATAGAAAGATGATAAATGCAACGATACGTTTCATATAAGTTCCCCTTTCCTATCAATTCTATGGTAACAGTGTTTTTGATATATTTAATCATATACATATTTTACCTCTTATAAGCTATGGATAAAAGTATATTGAATTAATTGTTTATTAGAAATGTATTAAAATTATTATGTAAGGTCAATGGATGGTCTGGTATTTGCTAAACAGGATAAACAGCTTGTATGTTCAACTGCTTATCCTGTTTGCTTATGATAAGTGTACAACTTAATTCTTTTTGTTAAACTCACAAACAGTTACTTGTAATTGTTCGTCATATATCTCTTTGTGACTTTTCCATTTAGATTTTACTCTTTCTTTCCTCTTGATTTAGGCTCTTCATTGCCACTGATAACATGAGTTTAATACGATTCAATTGATTAACACTGGATATTCCGGGATCGTAATCAATCGGAATGATATTAGCCTCCGGATATTTCTTTTTTAACGGCTTAAACATACCTTTTCCCGTTATATGATTAGGTAGGCAGGCAAGGGGCTGAACACAAATAATATTCTTTATTCCATGTTCGATATATTCGAGCATTTCTGCCGTAACCAGCCAACCCTCCCCGGTCATATTCCCCAGAGATAACACAGAGGATGCCATGTGTGCCAATTCCTCAATTGGGGTAAGTGGTAAGAAACGACTGCTTTTTTCCAACTCCTTCTTCATAACCTTCCGATAACGTTCAATATAGGCTGCAGCCAGATTGCTCAGCTCCATATTTAATTTCGTCCCGGCAAGATACTTGAATCGGAATCTCGAATTAAAAGTAGAATATAAGATATAATCCATAAGATCAGGTACAACTGCCTCAGCTCCTCCTTGTTCCAGTATTGATACAATATCATTGTTGGCTGTGGGATGATATTTTACTAAGATCTCGCCTACTATACCAACTTTGGGCTTCTTAACATCCAAAAGCTCCAACTGGTCAAATTCCTTAACGATACTCCGTATATAATTCTCAAACCTTCGTTTGCTTCCATCTCGAATATTAGCTTTTGCTTTATCATTCCACTTATCGAATAGTAACTGTGCCGAACCGGGAAAACGTTCATAGGGTCTTGTCCGAAATAATACCCTCATAAATAAATCTCCGTACACCAACGCCATAATGCAACGGTTTATTAATCCTAATGTGAATTTAAAGCCAGGCTGCTTTTCTAAACCAACCGTATTGACTGAGATTACAGGAATGTTCGCATATCCTGCCTGTTTTAGACCCAGCTTTAAAAATGCAATATAGTTGGTTGCCCTACAACCACCTCCACTTTGTGTAATGATGACAGAGGTATTGTTAATATCATATTTACCCGATTTTAAAGCTTCCACTATCTGTCCTACCATAATGATTGCCGGATAACAGGCATCGTTATTTACATATTTTAACCCCTCGTCTACAGCAGATCGATCCATAGCCGGCAGAACTTCAAAACGGTAGCCGCAAGCTTCTGCCGCCTCCTTAATCAGCTCAAAATGAATTGGTGCCATCTGTGGTGCCAATATCGTATGAGTCTTCCTCATAACCTTAGTAAATACAGGATTCTGATAAGTAAGCTCTCCTTTGTCCGGCTGGTAGGAATTTCTCGCTCTTTCCTCCATAGCAGCTTTTAAGGACCGGATTCTTATCTTGGCAGCCCCCAGATTATTCCCTTCATCAATTTTAAGCATAGTGTACATCTTACCGCCGGTAGATAAAAGTTCCGCAATCTGATCCGTTGTTACGGCATCCAAACCACAGCCGAAAGAATTCAATTGCACCATATCCAGACAGGGCTCATTTGCTACCAGGGTTGCTGCCCGGTATAGTCTTGAGTTGTAGGACCATTGATCAACCACTCGTAATTTGTGTCCCAGGATAGCCAGATGTGATATACTGTCCTCCGTCAATACAGCAAGACCATAGGATACAATTAAATCTGCAATGCCATGATTGATTTCCGGATCAACATGATAAGGTTTCCCACATAATACGATACCTTTTTGATGATTATTCTTTAGATAGTTTAGAGTTTCTTCCCCTTTTTTTCTTATGTCCATTTTATATTGTTCCCGTTCCTTACAGGCGGCAGACACAGCACGCTTAATTTCATGCAAAGATATATCATATTCAGAAAATTCTTCCGAGATTCTTCGCACTAAAACCTTATCGTTATCCAGTGACAGAAATGGTGTCAGCAACTTAACATCCTTTTCCTTCAAGTCATCTATATTATTTTTAACCACCTCAGGATACGAGGTAACAATCGGACAATTATAATGATTGCTTACATCTTCATATTCTCTTTTTTCATAAACCACAGAGGGATAAAAGATAGTTTTTACTCCCTTATCAACCAAATCTATTATATGTCCGTGACACAATTTCGCCGGATAACAGGCCGATTCCGAAGGAATCGTCTCCAACCCCTTCTCGTAAAGTTTTTTTGAAGAGGGCGAGGATAAGATCACCCGAAACTTTAGGCTGGTAAATAAGGTAAACCAGAACGGATAATTCTCATACATATTAAGAACCCTTGGTATACCAATCGTTCCTCTTAGGGCCTCCTCCTCCTTAAGAGGACGATAACCAAAGGTACGCCTGTATTTATATTCATATAGGTTAGGAACCTTCTCTTTCCTTTGCACATCGATCCCAAAACCTCTTTCACATCGGTTTCCCGCGATAAAACTTTCACCGTTAGAAAAACAGTTCACCGTAAGCAAGCATTGATTGGTACATTTATCGCAACGTCTATGCTCAGCTTTCATACGAAAATTGTTCAGAGCTTCCAGAGGTAGCAGGGTCGTTTCCTCTCCATTTTTATGACGCTCCTTAGCAATCAAGGCAGCACCATATGCTCCCATCAGTCCGGCTATCTCCGGCCTTACTGCCTCCTTACCGGATATTAGCTCAAAACTACGAAGTACCGCATCATTGTAGAAGGTACCCCCCTGAACAATAATCTTATTCCCAAGTTCCTTCTCATCCCGGAGCTTAATTACTTTAAATAAAGCATTTTTAATCACAGAATAGGACAAACCGGCGGACAAATCACCTATTTTAGCACCCTCTTTTTGGGCCTGCTTCACTTTTGAATTCATAAACACCGTGCATTTTGTCCCTAAATCCACCGGTGCTTCTGCAAAAAGAGCTTCTCTGGCAAATTCCTCTACCTTCAAATTCAAGGAATTGGCAAACCCTTCAATAAAGGAACCACAACCGGAGGAGCAGGCCTCATTTAATAAGATACTGTCGATTGCACCGTTCTTAATTCTAAGACACTTCATATCCTGTCCGCCTATATCCAGGATAAAATCAACTCCCGGTAGAAAATGTTCGGCGGCTTTATAATGAGCTATTGTTTCTATTTCACCAATGTCTATATGAAATGCCGCTTTCATTAGAGCCTCCCCATAGCCGGTTACGGTAACTTTTGCTATTGTAGTTCCCTCAGGTATTCGTTTATACAGATCCTTTAATATAGTTATCAACTTATTAACAGGCTCTCCTTCATTTCCTCCATAATAGGAATAAAGAAATTCTCCGGCTTCACCGATTAAGACTACCTTAGTTGTTGTAGAACCTGCATCAATCCCTAAGAAAGTCTTTCCTTTATAACAAGAAAGCTCCACTTTTTTAACAAAGGCTTTCTTATGTCTATTTTTAAAATCCAGGTACTCTTCTTCATTGATAAACAAGGGCATAAGTCTCCCGACTTCATCATCTTTTTTGTTTGATATGCCTTGTACTCTATCATTTAATTCCTTTAAGGAAATGCCCCTTCCTTCTTCTTGTTTGCTTGATAAGGCTGCTCCAAGGGCGGCAAATAATTGAGAATTATCGGGAGCTATGGAATTCGTGATAGGCAAATGTAAGCTTTCCATAAACCGTTTCCGCAACTCTGAAAGAAAGTAAAGTGGTCCTCCAAGAAATGCCACCTTACCTCGTATCGGCTTTCCGCATGCCAAGCCTCCAATGGTCTGATTAACCACTGCCTGAAATATGGAGGCGGCAATATCTTCCTTTCTTGCTCCCTCATTAATTAAAGGTTGGATATCAGTTTTTGCAAACACACCACATCGGGAAGCTATGGGATAAATTACTTGATAACCCATGGCATAATCATTTAAACCTGCTGCATCGGTATTTAGAAGAACTGCCATCTGGTCAATAAATGCACCGGTACCTCCGGCACAACTACCATTCATTCTCTGCTCTATTCCATTTCGAAAGTAAGTTATCTTAGCGTCTTCTCCTCCCAGCTCAATCACAACATCTGTCTCCGGAATAAAGGTTTCAACTGCTTTGGAGCAGGCTATTACCTCCTGTACAAAATCCAGGTTCAGCCATCCGGAGACGGATAATCCACCAGAACCGGTAATACACACTGACAGAGAAATATTCCCCAGCTTATCGTAGCAATCCTTGATTAATCTGATTACTGTTTCCTTCATATTTGAAAAATGACGTCTATAGTCACTATATATTAATTCATTCTCTTCTCCTAATACAGCAAGCTTTACCGTAGTAGAGCCGATATCAATTCCTAACATATATTTTTTCATTCTGTTACTCCTGTCGGCTTAATTGTCTCTTAATCGGGTAAATTTTGTCTTTCTTACTTTCATAAGTTGCATAAACATCCTATAATTCCACCCTTTTGTATTATGTACAGTATTAACTAAATCATACAATCAACAGACAAATACCATAATGTCATGTTGAAATTAGAATACAGAGTTTGCCTTAGTTATGAAAAAACTGCCGAAATCATCTGTTAATTGGATGATTCGGCAGTTTATATTACTTTATATATTTAAATCCATATCCTATTCTAAGAATTTAATTTGATACTATTTTATCTTTTTTCATTCCCATCGAATTATTGTATTATTTTAATCCATTGTATAGAGCATTTAGTAGGACTCTGTTTGGGTCTTGACTAAGTTCCCAGATCATTGCTCCTCCCAAGCCCTTGGTATTAATGTATTCTGCTTTTAACCCTATGGATTGTTCGTCATCATAGGTAATAAAGGTTGATCCGTCAAATAACCAGGGTACCATGGATTCCTGATGGTAATATCGAACAAATCCTGGTGCATTCAGATAATTAGCCGCTATATTAGCATAATTTATGGATGCGCTTCCTGAGTAAGTTTGATACAATCCGTCATTTTGATTGCTAACTGACTTATAGATATATCCATAGAACGGAACCCCCATAATTATTTTATCTTTTGTAAATCCTGCATTCAACCAGATGTTGATACTCGCATCCACACTCCATTTAAATTGTGGGGAAACATCATTATTGATATATAGAGGCGCATTAAAATCTGTATAAGGCTCCCAGGAGCCGTGGATATCATAGGTCATAATATTGGCAAAATCAACATATTGATGAAGTTTGTTTAGCTCAATGTTATTCACATACCAGCTTCCGGCCGCTCCGGCAAAAGTCAGTATATAATCTTTACCGTCAATAGCTCCTCTTACGTCAAGCTTTTCTCTTAGTTTCTGCATTAACAAGGTAAAGTTTTGTTTATCCTCCGGTCTCCTTGTATTCGTTGCTAAACCACCGGCAACCGGGTATTCCCAGTCAATATCAACTCCGTCAAAACCGTGTTTTACAATAAAATTTACACAGCTGTCTGCAAATATAGTTCTGGATTCCTCCGTAAGAGCTACATCCGAGAATCTTCCTGACCAGGACCAGCCACCGACTGCGATCATTGTTTTTAAACTAGGATTTTTTAACTTAAGTGCATTTAACTTGCTTATATTGTCCAGATCTATCTCAGGATATCCCAAAGTGATTTTATAATCTGCACCGATATTGGCAAAAGCATAATTGATATGGGTCAGCTTACTTACATCGATTTTATCCGGCGTAAAACCGGAATAGGCTGCCCACGCTCCATAATATCCGACTACCTTTTTCGCAGGAGCAGGTAAGGGTGTAGGTGTTGGAGTGGGTATTGGCGTTGGTGCCTGGGTTGGTTTCGGCGTCGGTGTTGGTGCCTGGGTCGGTTCCGGCGTCGGTGTAGGTGCCTGGGTCGGTTCCGGCGTCGGTGTTGGTGCCTGGGTCGGCTCCGGGGTCGGTGTCGGTGCCTGGGTCGGCTCCGGGGTCGGTGTCGGTGCCTGGGTCGGTTCCGGCGTCGGCGTTGGTGCCTGGGTTGGTTTCGGCGTCGGTGTAGGTGCCTGGGGCGGCTCCGGCGTCGGCGTAGACTCAGGTATTGATTTCCCCAGGGTTGTGACTGTTACATAATTACTTGGATTTGATAAATTGCCCGCCGCATCTATTGCTTCCACATAAAATGTATATGTACTATTAGATTTTAAATTAATTGCATTATATGTAGTGAATGTGGTACTACCAATATGATTATTATTCTGATAAATATGATAGGAAGACACACCTTTATTATCATAGGAGGCATCCCATTGGAGTGATATCAATGTATCAGTTATATTCGTTGCTGTGAGATTACTTGGTGCTGTAGGAGGTTTTTTCTCCCCTCTGTTCGGTCTTGCTGCTAAGACTGTAGATCCTGATAAGCCCGAAAATATAATTACGAATAACAATATCTTGGCAATCAATCCCCGTTTCTTTAACTTGAGTCTCATCATATTAGGTGTCTCCTTTTCGTCGCATTTTAGATTAATGGATTACAATTAGAAAGTAATATCAACCTCCTTTTTTGTTGATTATCTACAAATAGTATAAATTAATGCTATCAACTTATATACATTATGTCAACTAACTAATAGTGAAAAGGAACTGGTAATTTACTCCACAACCACCATAAATATCTTAAATTTAATGGTATTTTTATTAAGTACTTTTTAAAATTTCTGATACGTTTTATTGTGATAATATTGTCGTCCATTTAGGATTGACAGGAGTAAGAATTAGTTATATAATTTTTAATGAACGAACATTCATTCATTATAAGGAGGAATACAGTTGCCAAGAACGAAAGAACAATTTGAGGCTATGAGAGTATTCACAAGAGAAAAAATCCATGGGGCTGCATTAAATCTATTTACACAAAAAGGATTTTTTGCTACAAGCGTTCAAGATATTGCCCGTTATGCAGATATTAGTATTGGTTTAATGTACCGCCACTATAAATCTAAGGAGGATTTGTTTGGAGAATTGGTTTATGAAGCAGCCTATGGTTTGGAAGAACAAGCGAAACAATTTCAAAGTAATGCTTCTCCGGTAGATCTTATTAAAAAGTTTACAATTGAAATTATGGAGGACTTTAAAAAAAATGATGAATTTGCCAGACTTACGGTTCTCATGGCTCAAGCATTTATGATGGATGGTTTTCTGCCACAAGTAAATTATCTGCTGAAAAAAAACCAGGAATTATTTACTCAAACGGAACGGTTAATCGAGAGTGGACAGTCCTTCGGTCAGTTTAAGGAAGGGAATCCAAAAGAGATGGTGCTGACTTATTATGCTGCTATTCAAGGTCTTGCTGAAATGAAACTAGTTTTAAATGATAGATTTATCACACCTAACCCAAAGATATTATATTCTATATTGATTAAGGAGGAATTCCATGATTGAAATAAAAAAAGCCGGTAATTTAGGAGAATATACGAAACGAAGGATTAGCGAGATTTTTGTGGAAGGGTTTGGAAAACATTTGACTTTCTTCTCTAAGGATAGCCATAAGCTGGTTGATGCTTTTGAGCATATGTTTGTTATTGATTTATTTTTTGTTGCGGTTGTTGATGAAGTAATCGCAGGAATAACTGCCTGTAGCAATGGTATCAGCTCTTGCATTAATCTAGACAGAAAAGAGTTAAGAAAGCACTTAGGATTTTATAAGGGAACCATGGCTTATTTTATACTAAAACACGAATTTGAAAAACCTGCCATCGTTACAGGAGATGGACTGGCTTCGGTTGAATTTGTTGCGACCGCAGAAAAATTCAGAAAAAAAGGGGTTGCTTTGGCTTTAATCAACCACCTGTTTTCTTTACCACAATATTCTGAATATGTACTGGAGGTAGCTGATACGAATATCAACGCAGTAAAATTGTATAATAAACTGGGCTTTAAAGAATTTAAACGTATAAAACAGAAATACAGTAAAATTTCTGGTGTAAACTATCTTGTATATATGAAATATGTAAAATCTTAAAAAAATAAGTACATATGATTTTTATATATATCATAGACAATAACAATCTTATAACCTTGAATATAAATTCATTTTATAAAAATGTGAAGGGTATAAAGGCCATATTCACTTTACGTTTGCCTGATACTACAATAATGTATTGATCAGGCAAACGTAAAGTGAATATGGCCTCTAAAGAGTAGGTGCAGAAATCCCTTCAGTCCATTTAAACAAACCTTTTTCAGCTATAACATAATCTGATTTCTCTTATTGTATAAGGTCATATAACCAAAGTGCAGAGAGGAAAATACGGTTAAGCAGACCGAGGTACAGATTGCAATCATAATTGCGATCTGATACATAATAGCCGTGGTTGGCAGGGTACCTGATAGGATTTGTCCGGTCATCATACCCGGAAGAGAGATAATCCCCATGCCTAGCATATTATTCATAGTAGGTAATAAAGCCGTCTCCAAAGCATTATTGACATAAGGCAAAAGTATTTTTTTCGGTGTTACCCCAAGGTTTAAGAGTGCTTCGATCTTATTTCTCTGGGTTTTAATGCTTTCCATAAAGGTCTTCATGCCGAGGGTAACCCCTGTCATAGCATTTCCGATAATCATTCCTGCCAAAGGTATGGTGTACTGAGGGTTAAATATATTTACCTGAACAACTGCCATTACAAAATAAGATAGAACAAATAATCCTGATATAGCCAAGGAAAAGGACAATGCTATTTTAAAATTACGATTAATACCTTTGTTTTTTGATAGTACTCTTCGGATGGAGAATGCTATCATCGCAATCAAATATATGATAACAAAAATCGGATGGGGATTTTTAAAAATATAAGTTAATATTAGTCCTGCCAAAACCAATTGTACGGTCATACGAAGGCTGGCCACGATTAACAGTTTTGTCTGATTAATCTTTGACCTCTTCATAATGTACAATATGATAAGCAGTAACAGGTAGATCAGACTAAATTGCACTATATTTAGCTGGACGATTCCCTTCATTGGCTCTCCCTCCTTTTAATCGTTATCACATGTTCTGCGAATTGTTCCGTAATATTAGGATCATGGCTGACGATAATAACGGTTATGTTATTTTCTTTGCAGTAAGATAAAACATTGTGGATCACATTTTGGCTGTTTTCCTTATCGAGAGCTGAGGTAGGCTCATCCATCATCAGTACTTTAGGGTGAAAGGATAAGAAGATTGCGATATAAATTCGCTGCCGTTCTCCGCCGGACATCGTTGTACAGTCCTGCTCCAGCGGAAATGGTATACAGCAAAGATCAAGAAATCTTCTCATCTCCTGTTCCGATGGGGCATCCAAACCTCGATATTCATAAAACTGTATAAAATTATCTCTGATGCTTAAGTCAAATAGATATAAAGACTGACTTATTAATAATATCTCCTTACGCAATTCAATCGTATCAATCTCATTAAGATCCTGTCCTTCATAAAAAACATTACCTTGACTTGGTGAATAAGTTCCGTTAAATAATCTTAATAATGTTGATTTTCCTGTTCCGCTGCTTCCAACAATAAAATTCACTTGGTTCTTTATAATCCCTACGTCCTGATAATGGATTATATCGTTAAAAGATAAGTCTTTTGTGCTTATGATCATACTTTCCATGGTTTATCTCATCCTTTATATTAATTTATTGATTCTCATTATGCATGCAGTTATCAATGGCAATGACCAAAGCACAAACAAAGCCCGCATCTTCCTCTTCAGGTATATCAAGTTCATAACTATCTCCCCAGGATAACCATTTTTTATGTATACTTCCAAAATATTTGCCGTTTTTCGTTATTTCATAGTCCATTTGAAAGAAGTCTCCGATGATTTGTATCTCTCCGTATCTGCTTTCGACTCTTAATTTTCTTTTAAATAAAGCAAACTCCTGGCTAACAGTGGCACAAAGCGTATCATTTTGATATATCTCATAACGAGCCAAAAGAAATGTAATCTTTCTCTTAATAAAATAAAGTTCCTTGCCCTGGGTATCGTATAAATGCAGTTTCGCTCCGATGGCAAATAACTGACTTTTCACATCAAATACTACATTTTCATTCGCATCATAAATATCATATTTATCTCCCACCGAAAAAATTCTTTGCTTAATATAAAGCTTCATTTTAGTCCCTCACTTTCTAATTAAATCATTATATTCCTTATAGTATTCCTTATAAAAATGTTTATTTCCATTGATACACTATTATTTAATACATTCTATCAACATCTTATTTCTTGTTTCATTACCTATGTCCTAAGCTCTAATGCTATTAGAATATACGGATACCTGTGATATGAATGTTTAAATTATGGCCTATGATTATATCTTTCATTATAAATCATAATCTATCTTATTAAGTTCGTCAAATACAAGCCAAAATTCGCTTTTCACTTCTTCTACATAATTACATACTGTGTATCTATATAAAAATGGTATGCTATCCGGTACTTTACATAAAACTTACATAGATTTTATGAAATCCTGTAGGAACAAAATAAAAATTTAATATAGACTGTAATCAGTTAAATATTTTATAGTACTGGAGGACTACAAATGAAAAGCATTAAAACAAAACTCATCTTATCTTTTTCCATATTAATCGTATCCATTACCCTACTAATTGGTTTGATTTCTTTAGGAATCGGTTACAGCTCTATCAAAGGAGAAGCAAAAAAATCACTGGAACTGTTAGCCGGGGAAGGAGCTAAGTTAACTGAAAGCAGAATGACTACATTGATAACCACATTGAATATGATAGCCATGAAAAAAGAAATTAAGGAAATGGGCTGGGAAGTGAATATAAATGTCTTGCGTGAAGAACTTGAAAAAACGGAGTTTCTTGACATCGGTTATGTCTTACCAAATGGATATACACATTATACGGATGAAACTGTTCGGCTGCTAAGTGATAGAAGCTATGTCCAAAATGCCCTGAACGGTCATGCCAATCTATCCGATGTTGTGATTAGCCGAGTTACACGTAAACCGGAAATTATGGTGGCAGTGCCGGTTATGAAACAGAATAAAGTTGTAGGCGCATTGGTTGCCAGAAAAGAAGCCGATGCATTAAGTAATATAATTCAGGATGCCGGATATGGTGAGAAAGGTTTTGCTTTTATGATGAATGGTAACGGTACAGTAATCGCCCACCCGGATGTAATACAGGTGTTGGATCGTTATAATCCTCTAGAAGATCATAGTGCCTCCGTTAGCGACTCATATGTCAAAGCGTTTCAGCAAATGATTGATGACAAAAACGGTGTTACTAATTACACCTATAATACAAGTAGTCTGTATGCAGGATTTGCACCAATACAAGGAACGGACTGGATCTATGTTATCACAGCAGACGAAAAAGAGGTTATGTCCATGATCCCAAGACTTTACCGTTCCATACTGTTTGTCATGTTACTTGTATTAATTGTAGGATTAGGTTTTGTATATATCCTTGACAGCTCGATTACAAAGCCCCTTTTAGGTATTATAAATCAATCAGAGCGTATTGCTGATTTAGATATATCAGAAAACATACCGGATACTTATATGAATCAAAAAGATGAAATTGGAACATTATCCGGTACCTTTCAGAAACTAACATTACATTTACGGGAAGTCATTAAGCAGATATCAGATTCCTCTCTTATCGTATCTTCGACAGCACAGGAATTAACTGCAACTTCACATCAATCCGCCAAAATTATGGGAGAAATCACTCAGGTAGTTGAGGATATCGCAAGTGGAGCATCCGAACAAGCCAAAAGTACCGAAATCGGTTCCCAAAAAGCTGCTTTACTGGGTGATATGATCGAAAGAAATCATGAGAATTTATTAAACCTGAATTCTTCCTTAACTAATGTAACCAAAGTAGTGAAGGAAGGTATCAAAGAAATCGAAAGGCTATCTACGATATCGAAAGAAAATGATGCTGCGATAAAAGAAATTCATGATATTATACTGGATACCAAAAAAAGCTCCACAAAAATTCAGGAAGCCAGCAGAATAATTGCCGATATGGCTAAGCAAACAAATCTTCTATCCTTAAATGCAGCCATAGAAGCAGCCAGAGCAGGGGAAGCAGGGAAAGGTTTCTCGATCGTTGCAGAGGAAATAAATAAGATGGCTGAGCAGTCAGCTAGCTCCACAAAATACATAGATGAAATTGTATATGAACTGCAAAAGAATGTTGAAAAAGCAGTGGATAGTATGGAACAGATCACAACAACATCGATAGAACAACACAATAGTGTTAATGATACCATTCATAAATATCACTCCATTGCCGATGCAATGAAAACCTCAGAGACAGCAGTAATAGATATAAATAACACAGGAAATGATATGGATACAGCAAAGAATGATATTATAAAGATGCTTCAATCCCTTGCCTCCATTGCACAACAGAATGCAGCTGTTACCCAGGAAGCATCCTCTACCATGGAAGAACAAACGGCATCCATACAGGAATTAGCAGATGCGAGTGAAAAATTAACGAATCTAGCAAATATACTTCAAGGTATTATATCTAAATTTAAAGTAAATAAGTAGAATTAATAACCAAAAATCACAAAATTCACTGGACGAATTCACCAAAAGAATCTATAATATATAATATACAAATAATGGTATTTATGATAGTTGAGGAGTGATTACATGGGAAACAGGGATATTAAAAAAGATGTTAAGAAAAAGAAAAAAACTGATACCGGCCTTATATCCTCATTAAAGCCTATAATGCCGCAGCCTGAATTGGTTAAAAAGACTAAAAAGAATACCTAGTATGCTATGCACTAATAACCTATAAACAACTTAAATGATTCTATAATACATAATTTCTTTGTATTTAAAGAAAATCAAAGACACTATCTTAATACAAGGTTATTGATCAGGGGCTATTGCATAATGAATCTTTAGGGATATAATTATACTCCTAATTCATTATTCAAAAGCCCCCTTATGATATATCAGTCTTATAAAAATCGCTTTATCCCATTATCTTTCGCATCATTTCCGTCTGCATATCCGGACTATAAAATTGAATTATGTTCTTACCCAGCTCCTTGGCTTTATACATAGCAATATCGGCATTTCTAATTAAATTGCCTTTATCTTCTCCATCCTTGGGAAAAGATGAAATTCCTAAACTGGCTGAAGAACAGATTAGTTTACCATGGACCGAAAAGCTCTCCTCAAATTTATCTTTGATCGTATTCAGATAAGCTAAAACCTCATCCTCTGTGATATCCCGGGGTATGAGCAATGCAAATTCATCTCCGCCCATTCTACCCATAAGGTCTTTATCATGGATGATCGAATTAATTCGGTTTGCCACCGCACTTATAAACTGGTCTCCGGCATCGTGTCCCATTGTGTCATTTATATTTTTAAAATAATCTATATCGATATAGACCACATATAATTTTGTCTTTGTTTTCTTAGCATTATGTAACATCTCATCTAATTTTTGATATACCATTTTTCTGTTTGGTAATTCTGTTAATACATCATGATATGCAAGAAAATGCAGCTTCTCCTCGTTTTGCTTAATCTGATTGTTATATTCAGTAAGTTGCTCATTCTGTTGATATAATTTGATTTCATTTGCAGTAACCTCCTGATAGAGATCTTCGATCTTCTGCTTCTGATCATTCAGAAGGTGTAACTGCTTTATAAGCTTTTTATAACGATTGACATGGTTTTTTTGAACAACACCAGCTAAAACTATAAGGCTAATAAGAAGTAAAATCAAAAAACCATAAAAGGCTTGATTATAATATGGATTATGATCCGGCATTTTTATAAAAGCATAGATCCCAGCCATGGTTATGACTGCTCCACTTAAAAAGAGCATTTTCTTTTGGATCTGGAACATAGATATAATTAAGAGTATGCAGGCAATAATCCAGATCATCGGTCCAAAGATATCATTAAACCGTATAAAGATAAAGAAACACCATACAGCGTATAATATTGCCACTGAATTTGATAATACTCTTAAAGTAATTTTTGCTCTTAGTAAAATCTCAAATACCGTTCCAATCAACAAGAAAACAACAGAATCAGCTATTACATTCCATACATTCTCATGAAATACACCGCAACGTATTAGTAAATTAGAAATGGCTAAAATAAAAAGAATTGGAGATGCAATCATACATGCCATTTTATTTTCATATTTAATTATGGTAGGTAAATCTGTCGCTTTGTCAATTATCTTTAAGATGTCGGGAACCAGATATCTTTCTCTCTTTATACCCATATTTCTCCCCCTTGTATAACCAAACCAATAATAGTACTTTAGTACTATGAATAGTATTATATTCCTATTTATCAGAGTTTGCAATACAATGTTTGTAATTAAATTCAATATTTGGGGGTTTTTGTATAATTTTTATCAAATTTCTTTAGATAATCTAGTTAATATCCACATTACGTGCCATTTTACTTCGTTTGGATAGGAAGCTCTACTTAAATCATACAATGATATGAAACTTTTTTAGCTCATTTCGAATTTCTTGATGTGAAGTTACATGTATCGTCTGAAAACCCAATACTTTTGCTGCTTCCACGTTCACCTTCGTATCATCTAAAAATACGGCTTCCTGAGGAATGATATTGTACTTATCTATCAGTGCCTGAAAGATTGCCGGCTCCGGTTTTACATAACCTACTTCATAAGATATTACTGCTCCATCCACATGCTGAAAGAACTCAAAATTCTCCTTTGCATGTTGGAAGTTTCTCCCTCCGTAATTAGAAAGTAGATAAACCTTATATCCCTTTTTCTTTAAATCTTGAATTAGTTCGACAGAACCTTCATACTCCCATACCACTTGATAGCTTTTATCTAAAAACTCAGCAATTTCCGATGCAACCTCAGGATCATTGGCAATAAACTGATCAATTAACTCCTGTTCCATATTAAGACTGCGGTCCAACTCTTTCCACAGCCTGTGATATACAGTTGCTTTACCGATTTTGTCTATGGTCACATCATCATAACCGCATTCCTTAAGATATTCCAGCCAACCAAAATGTGCCAATACATTGCCAATATCAAATACTATTGTGTTTATCATACTCTTCTCCTAATGTCTTTCTCGTATTTTACTTTAGTTTATCTAATCCCTGTAAAATTCTCTCATCACTATAAATAGATGCTGTAAAACATGCGCATCACTTAGTCAGCTTATGGTTTTACAGCATCTGTTTTATTTGCTTTTCTTAACTAGCCTTCCAACGCTTTAATGTAGGAAAAAACTTCTGCATCGTATTTCTTGCCGTATCTTCTGACATTCCTTCATTGCCGGATACCATATGAGGAACACAGAAGTCTATCATTTCATCCATGCTCATATCCGATGTGAAAGCCCCATCCTTAAAACAATATACACAGTAATCTGAGTTCTTGCTTCCATCCGCATCCGTTCCGTACAATTCATCCGTATCGCCAAGAGGCATACCACAGCTTTGGCATAATTTCATATTCTCCATCTTATTTACCTCCATTCTTGATTACATCTGTTTGATGTATTATTATCATAACAAAGATAAATAGACATCTGTATGTCATATTTAAAATCCTATTTTTATTCTCGAGTTAATATCTATTTGGCAGCTTTATATTCAGATTTTTTACTCCAGCATTGTAGCTCCACAATATTACCCTCCGGATCTGTAGCATAAACAAATTCAGCAGATCTTCCATCCTCGAATTTCGTAGTTACGACTTCTCCGATCTGTCCTCCTCCAGCATCTTTTATCCTTTGTAACATTTCCTTCACATTATCTACTTCAAAAGCTAGATGAGCAAATCCGCTTTGATTAATTTCTTTTCTAATAGAAACTCTCATTTCATCATAAGAAAATATCTCAAGCGTAGGGTAACCGTCCTTATATCCCGGTAAGCATAAATGTTCTCCTATGATATGTGCATTCTTTACTCCAGTCAATCGATCAAGCCATTCGCCTTTTAGGTCTCTGGTTTGCCCTATGCTCTTACATTGAAACACTTCTTTATAAAATCCAATTACTTTCTTACTGTCTTTCGCAATAATATTCGTATGCACATAACGAAGCATTTGCTCTCCTCCTTGCTCTAAATAGGAAACATAAACTTTCATACAATCCTATGGTAACTAGGAGTTTACCTGACTTTCATACATACCTTTTGATATATTAAAGTAATATAAAAATACAATATGAAAGATAAATCCGGCTACCATACCCATAAATCCCAGCAAAGGAGCAATCAGAGCCAGGTAGGTCAAAAAGGAACAAATTGCAATCAGTTTCCATACCATAAACAATGTTTCAGCCTTCAGTTTCCACTGATATATCTTTTCCATGTCCTGAATACCCATAACGATACTATAGGTTATATACAGCGAGATGATTGTTGATACAAGTCCAAGAAATAATGACAGATACCCCATGGATACACTAATCCCTAGTAAATCAAAAACATATATAACAGCAGTAAATAAGACCATACACCTTACATAAGGTTTCACTTTGCCAAACCATTGACTACGCAAACTTAATTCATAAAGCCCTTTGTGTATCAATATATATCCGATAAAATCCGGAATAAGGCCTATCGTTGAAGCATTCAAATTAAAATTAAAATTCAAAAACACAAATAAAAACCCAATAAAAATTCGACCCATTTATAACTCCTTTACTCCGTGTAGTTCGTTTACATCATTATGACCAGCATATCATATATCCTGTCAAAATCCATATCATCATTCGAAGTCAAACGAAATATCTTTTTGAGTCACCATGGATATTTTTATCATAATGTTATATCTATAGTAACAGTAAAACTAATATTAAGCAACAATTTCCTTGCACTTAGCTTTCCTGTAAAAGTTATAATCTAATTTCCTTTGTCTTGATTTTATCCGTAAACACCTTATCATGCTCTACGAAAACAATCGTTGGCTGATAATTTAAAATCAATTCTTCTATCTGCACCCTAGAGAGAACATCAATAAAGTTAAGTGGTTCATCCCATAGAAATACATGGGCCGGCTCTGCCAGACTCTTAGCCAGCAATACCTTCTTCTTTTGTCCCCCACTAAAATCCTTAATATCTTTCTCAAATTGATTTCTCGAAAAATCCAACTGTCTTAATACCGTTTTAAAGATTGTTTCATCCAGTCCATAGGTAATGGCAAAATCCTTAAGACTTCCTGCAAGGCAGGAAGTATCCTGAGATATATAAGAGATTTTTAATCCGGTTGCCAGATGCAGCTTACCCCTATATGAGATATCTTCTCCTAATAGAAGTTTAAATAGTGTGGATTTGCCCGAACCGTTCTTTCCTCTGACTGCAATCCGCTCACCGCTGTTTAATGAGAAGCTGATGTTGGAAGCCACTTCTCTTTCAACGTAAAATAAAGATAAGTCCTCAGCCTCTATAAAACGCTTTTTATGAAACTTCATGACATTCATCTTAAGCGGATCAGCATGCTCTATATTTTTGAGAAGATCCTTCTTGTCATCTATTGCTTTGAGTTTTCTGCTTTCAATTGATTTCGCCCTTTTCATCATCTTTGCCGCTTTATGCCCTATGGCTCCCCGATCAGCCGAATGGGTACCTATTTTGGAAGCTTCCACCTGATCTGCCCAGCCCATGGCCCTTTTTGCAGCATCATTTAAAATTGCTATCTCCTTCTTCAACTGCTCATTTTGCTCTAATTCATAGCGCTCCTGCAACTCTTTGTTCTCATGCCAGGAAGAGAAATTGCCCTTTTGTACTTCGATGTTATTAAGATTAATGGAAAGTACATGATCAATACATTGATCTAAAAAAGCCCGGTCATGGGATACCAGTATAAAACCCTTTTTTGTCTGAAGATATTGCGCCAAAGTCTCCCTGCCTTCCATATCCAGATGATTCGTAGGTTCATCAATCAATAAAAAACGATTCTTCTTTAAGAATAAGGCTCCCAGCATAATCTTAGTCCGTTCCCCAAAGCTTAAGGTAGAAAACGGTCTGTGAAGTACCGAAGGGTCCATCGAAAGCTTAGCGATTTCTTTGTCAATCAGCTCTTCAATAATATAACCGTCATGCTTTTGATATAGCTCCTGAAGCTCTCCATAGCGGTTTAGTCCTAAGGTTACATCCCGATCATTCTCTTGAGCCTTCAGGCATAGCTCCATCTCCCTTTCCCAGTCCTGAAACGGAGCAATAATCTCTTTCATAACCTCCATAGAACTTTTATCGTCATCTGTTACCTCAAAGGGAAAGTAATCAAACTCTATGGAAGTACTGATGCTTCCCTGGTAATCATATTTACCCAATAAAAGGTTTAGAAAGGTTGTCTTCCCTCTTCCATTCCTTCCGATAAAACCAAGCTTCCAATCCGTATCAATCTGAAAGCTGACATGTTCAAATATATTATCATACACTGTATCATAGCTAAAGGTTAAATCATTTACCGCAATCTGCGACATAATATCATCCTCCTTCTTAACGTAGCCACAAGTATTGTTTCTGTAGTACCTTTCAGCGGATTTCACACCACACTATTTCATGAACACAAAAAAACCACAAGAAATTATCCTTCTTGTGGTTACGTTTGCTTTCATAATTTATGAAACCTAATCATATAGGAAGCTTATATTTTGGTGATTACAATAGAGCTTCCACCATTATAATCATAAATTAGGTTCCTAACTGCACTTATAATCAGAATTTGAATGATAATTTCTTGCCCGCAATAAAACAAAGCTAACAATTAGCTTGTAATAATGCATATTCAATTACTTATTAGCAAGAAATTTTAAACATCCTTTACCCTCACTTTATAAATATATTTTTGCTTATTCTAGCATTGAAACCTAAGTATGTCAACACCGAAACCTCAGTTTTCTTTAGCTTCTTCGTTTTCCTTATCAGTATCCATATCCAGAAGGATATCTAAAAACTTAAGGTAATCCTCATAGGAAAAGATGGATTCTACTAATACGGATACATCCTGATTTGAGACAATCGGAGCTGCTTTCACAGGCTGATAAGTATAATTTATGGTCGGTGCAGTTACCATCGGAGTAGACTTCGTTACGGTAACGTTACCGGTATTCAGTTCCTGCTTCATGAATTTATTTACTTTAACCACATAGTTTTGAGTTTCTTCAAAAGGGGGAATCCCACCGTATTTTCTCACATTACCCATACCGGCATTATAAGCTGCTAAAGCTAAGTTTGTATCTCCATCGTATTTATCCAGTAATTCCTTGATATACTTAGCACCACCCATAATATTCTGCTCCGGATCAAAAGAATCCTTTACTCCTAGATAAGCTGCTGTCTTAGGCATTAATTGCATGATACCCTGAGCTCCGCTTCTGGATACGGCCTCCGGTCTAAAATCAGATTCCGCTTTTCCAATTGCTTTTAACAAATTTACCGATACATTATATTTTTTTGCCGCTTCTTCAAAAATATCATCCAAAGACTTCGTCTCTTTCATATAGGAAGAGAAATCCGGATTGTTATTTCCTTTTACTTTAACAGCATTTGTTCCATAACTATTCTTTTGTTCTATATTAGATACCGCGTTCACTTCTGACATTGAATTCCTCCGTATGTTTCTAAAAGCATAACGGAAATACCGTTATATCATCCTTATCAAAAAGTTAATATTGAATTAAACACCGATGTATAGCTAATATATACTCGATTTATTTTCCGTTGATTTATTATGCATCCATTTATTATACGTTAATTGCTATGAGTTGATTTAACTACACTCCGGTCTATATAAGCACCAATCCTAGTCAGAGTATATGTGTACTTGATGGAATCTGTGTTAATGGAATCTTTGTTGATGATATCTTTGTTGATGAAATCTCCACCTATCATATCTCTTTTTATAATAACGTTCTTCTTAACTCCTCGCCGGATTTGATTGAGAGATACGCCGGCGCGATGTCAAATACGGATCTGGCACCGGTTTGACCTTCTTGGTTTAATCGATAGGCTGCTCTTGCATAAGCCAATAATACATTAGCCGTAAAATCAGGATTAGAATCTAGTTTTAGGCTATATTCGATAATATGAGAGCTCTCGTTATGAAAGCCTGTTTTACCACTTTGGAATACAAAACCACCGTGCGGAATTCCCTGATGATCTCTTTCAAGTTCTTCTTCTGTGATAAAATGCACGATGGTATCATAGTCGGCGAAATAATTCGGCATTGATTTTATCTCATGCTCAATTTTTTGCAGATCCGCTCCGGCTTCTGCTACGACAAAGCATTCTCTAAGATGCTTTTCTCTCGTTGTGAATTCCGGTGTTTCACCCTTTCTTACCCTTTCCATCGCTTCTTCCACAGGGATGGTATACTGCTTGGCATTCCGTACCCCCTCTACCCGGCGGATTGCATCGGAATGGCCCTGACTTACTCCTTTTCCCCAGAAGGTATAATTTTTACCTTCCGGTAAGATTGCCTCAGCATACAATCGATTTAATGAAAACATTCCGGGATCCCAGCCACCGGAGATGATACCTATCTTTTTCGATGACTTTGCTTTCTTATCAACAGCATCAAAATACTCAGGAATCTTAGCATGGGTATCATAACCATCCACTGTATTAAACATTCCGGCAAACTCCGGTCCCTGTTCCGGCAGATCAGACATACTTCCTCCACAGAGTACCATAACATCAATCTGATCTGTCATGTTAGCCGCATCCTCTATATGATAAGCTTTTACACCTTCAGTTAAAAGGTGAATAGAATTTGGATTACGTCTTGTAAAAACCCCAACTAATTCCATGTCAGGATTCTGACGAATTCCAGCTTCCGTACTCTTACCTAAATTACCATAACCTACAATACCAATTCTAATTTTCTTCATATGAAGTACCTCCAGTAAACTTTATGCTAATAAATATGTTATATGTATTATTTTGTATTATAACATAATCTAGTCATAGATTGTACTATCTTTTTCATTTCAATATAAAAATGATTCATACAATTAAATGTAGAAATAAGATGAACCGACAAGCAGTATCTCTTGTCATGTATTATATAACTCTAAGAAATAAGCTATGCGAATTTCTCCGATGTCAATTGTATGGAGATTTTACGCGGGTCATGACAAATTCCATAGGAAAAATATCTTATTATAGCAATAGCATCACAATATGTTAGTAATATCTCTACGCTTTATATGAACAAGGACAAGTGGTAATCCACTTGTCCCTGTTCGATAATTATTTTATATCAATCCTTACTAAGAATTAGTTTGTAAATAACTGTGTCCAGTATAATCTACCATTGGACTGATATACACCAATACCAATCTTATTGAAGTTACCGTTTAAGATATTCGCTCTGTGTCCGGGAGAATTCATCCAACCGGTTACTACTTCCTGTGCTGATTTCTGTCCCCATGCGATATTCTCACCGGATGTTCTGTAAGAAACTCCATACTCTTTTAATGCTGTTGAGAAGGATGTTCCGTTAGGTCTGGTGTGGGAGAAAGACTGAACGATTTCTTGTGCACGCTTATTCGCTGCATTTGTTAGTGCAGGGGTTGTAGTGAAAGCGGATAATCCTGCTTTTGCACGTTCCTGGTTAACTAATTGAAGAACCTGATTTGCATAAGCGCTAAGTCCTGTATTAGCATTCGTATTTGTAGGTGTCTTAGTACCTGTATTGCTTGGTATTTTTGTATCTACCTTGTTCGGAGCCTTAGGCTCTGTATAGCTGGGCGCTTTTGTAGGCGCCGGTGTCTTTGCAGCAGACTTTTGATTGTTAATTTTGTTTTCAAGCGTTGCTAAAATATCTTCTAAAGAATCGATGTTTTGAATATTTTTGTTAGTAATATTGGTATAACCGTTTTTCTGTAGCTCATTTACAACATCTTGTGTTGTTTCACAATTGGATAAATCAATATTCTTAAATATAACTTGTCCATTCTTTAAGTCGAAATTATCATCCTTAACTGTGCTAGTATTCACATTTGTCTTCTGAGGAACTGTTTCTTTGACAGCTGCTTTTTGTACAGGAGCTTCTGCTTTCTTAACTTCTGCTTCTACTGCCTCTTTCTTGGTACCGGTAACCCCTTTTTTCTTCTGAACAGGTGCTACTTTATTATTGCTGTTATCACTAACCTTCTCTGTTTTCACTTCTTTTTTATCTTCATTGTTCTTAATCTGAACTTCATTCTTTTCGTCTTCTGCTGTATCTTTCTTATCCACTGTCTCAATATCTTTTTCTACTTTAGCATTATCGGAAACAGTTGTTTCCACCTCTGTAATTTTATTAACTTTATTTTCTACTTCTGTAGTTTCTTCTATTTCATTTATATTTACATTATTTGTATTTATATCGTTTACTATTTCTTGCGTATCTTGTTTTGCTCCAATTGTACCGAAGAGTGATAATGCCAGTGTACATATAGATGTTATGATTAATCTTTTCAATGTTTGTACCTCCTTATTGGTATCTGTCTTGCTGCTCCTTTAGACTATCACATACGGCTTAGGGGTTCAATAGTTAGATACTGGTGGATTTCACAACTCTTGTAACATTTGTGTTATTATATTCCTGAAATTATGTAATAAAGTTCTAAATTTTTTACATTAAATATCCAACTTCTAAATACGCTGATTTCTATATAACCCTTGTATTACATAGGTTACACGTATTTATACAAAGATTTATTTCGTTACGGGCTATGGGAAAAACGATGGATTTTACGGCTGATTTATACCCTTAATTATGTTTCAATATTTTTAATTAATTGTTACAATATTATTAATTTCTTTTTACTTATATTGAGTTTCATAACCAAAAACATAATAATCGTTATAGTTATCAGTGCAGTCAACCATATAAATAATACATAGAGGTAACTACTATATTACTCTTCCCTATGGAATCATCCTATTGTTAATTAATAAGTATATGATCCGGCAGCCTATTGGTTCCTCTTATGATCTCATTGATGAGAAAAAGAGAAGGTACAGAATAAACTTTCTTATGCTTTCAATCAGCATAAGCAGCTTTAATCTGTACCTTCTCTATTTTAAATTTGAATCAACTGATATTAATATATTAATCAGGTTGAATACTATTATGAGATTCTTAGTTATTAAGTAATTTCTTTTTCTTAGTCCAGCTCATCATATTACGAAGTTCTGCTCCGACTGTTTCCAGCTGATGCTCGGATTCAATTCTTCTTCTTGCATTGAAGTTGGTACATCCGATCTGATTTTCTAATAACCAATTACGGGCAAAGGTACCATCCTGAATATCAGAAAGAACCTTTCTCATCGCATTCTTAGTATCTTCTGTAACAATCTTAGGACCTGTAATATAATCGCCGTACTCTGCAGTATTGGAGATAGAGTATCTCATTCCGGCAAAACCGCTTTCGTTAATTAAGTCTATGATTAACTTCATTTCATGAATACACTCAAAATATGCACTCTCTGGTTCGTAACCTGCTTCAACAAGTACCTCAAAGCCTGCCTTCATAAGCGCTGTAACACCGCCACAAAGAACTGCCTGCTCACCAAAAAGATCTGTCTCTGTCTCCTCACGGAAAGTAGTCTCAAGAACGCCTGCTCTGGCTCCACCAATTGCTAATGCATACGCAAGACCCAGATCATGTGCTTTTCCTGTTGCGTTCTGATGAACAGCGATCAAGCAAGGTACGCCCTGTCCTTCCTGATACTGGCTTCTAACGGTATGTCCGGGGCCCTTAGGAGCAATCATTAATACATCAACATCAGCCGGAGGAATAATCTGTCCGAAGTGAATAGAAAAACCATGAGCAAACATTAGCGCATTGCCTGCCTCTAAATTCGGTTCAATTGCTTCTTTATAAAGTTTAGCCTGTTTCTCATCATTAATTAAAATCATGATAATGTCAGCCTTTTTCGCCGCCTCTTCCGCAGTATATACATTAAATCCGGCTGCTTCTGCTTTCGCCCATGACTTACTTCCTTCATATAGGCCGATGATAACATTAACACCCGACTCTTTCATATTCAGTGCATGTGCATGTCCCTGGCTACCGTAGCCGATTACTGCTACTGTCTTACCTTCTAATAATGATAAATTACAATCCTGTTGATAATAAATCTTTGCCATAACCTTTCTAATCCTCCAATTCTTTATTTGGGAGGATTTCTCCTCCAGTTTTATTATTGAATTTCTTCCTTTTTTTTGTAGTTAGGAAGATTTCTCTTCGTTTTTATACAACAAACATATCAACTTTTGATTTATACGTTTATTTCTCTTACATAGCTAACTAGTGAATTGCATCGTATCCATCATCTTAATATCTCAATATGTCGGTAATGATTATGCTCTCAATCATCAATATAATCAGCGATATCACCAGATCCTCTAGGTAAACCGGTGATACCTGTTCGAACCAGTTCCTTTATAGAATATGGCTCCAACAGATTAATAAATGCATTAATTTTATCCTGATTTCCTGTAAGTTCAATCATCAGAGATTCCATAGCTACATCTACTATCTTAGCGCGGAAAATATCTGCGATCGATATCACTGCCTGCCGATCCTTCTGTGCTACATTGACCTTCACTAAAATCAATTCTCTCGTTACAGATTCACCCGGTACCAATTCAATGATTTCAATTACATCTTCCAATTTCTGAAGCTGCTTTCTGATCTGTTCCAGAATTTGATCATCTCCTTGTGCTAAAACAGTCATTCTTGAGATAGCAGGATTTTGTGTTTCACCAACAGTTAAGCTGTCAATATTATATCCTCTTCTGCTAAACAGACCCGCTACACGACTCAGTACACCTGCCGTATTATCCACTAGAATTGACAATACTATTCTCTTCATAGCATTCTCCTCTCTTATTTATGTATCTACGCCAACAAATCCGTCTTACTACGCCAGCAGTTATAAGAAAAGCCCCACACCACAGGACTCTCTGTAATGGGGCTGCTGTTGTATAAAAAGTAAGATTATTAAACTTTAGGTTATTGTATCAACTACCATTTCATTTGTCAAGTACAGAAATAAAGCACTTTACAGATTTTTTTTAATAATGCTCATCTATAAAAGCATTGCATAAAAATACAAAACTATACAATAATCATAAGTCCGATGTTACGTATTAACCCAGTTTTCAAAAATCCATAACGCAGTATATGAATTCTTTTGGTTAAAAAATTTACATCATGTAAATTGGAAAAACGCTGAAGTATTATTTTATTTTTATCGGATAAATAATCTTTATATAGAATATAAAATTCTGCTGCCTGACGTTCCAGTACCAGAATGGACTCTTTCTGTTGCTTTAATGATAATATTCTGTTCTTCATATAAGAGCGAAAATTCATATTACCCACTACATTGCCACCATGTTGGCGATAAAGAAGTGTGGTCTGATTTAAGTAATCTATCCGACCAAGAGAAGAAGCAATGAGTGCAACCCATCCATCATGAAGCTTAGCTCTCTCCGGTAACTTACTCTTCTGCACAATTTTCCGTAGTGCTGCATTCATCATTACCGTACATCCAATCACCTTATTCTCCATCAGAAGATGAGGAAGATCTGTTTTATAAGGATTGAGTCTGCCGGATCGAAAAAAAGAATTCTGAATAATTGACAAATCTTTATCCACAACCTGTGCATCTGTAAATACAGCGATTGGTATATCTTTACCATCCGCTGCCTCTATCTCTCTCATCTTATTTAGTGTAACTAAAATTTTATTCGGATTCCATACGTCATCCTGATCACAAAACATCACATAATCCGTAGAGGTGCGACATAACCCCTGTAGGAAATTACGAGTTACTCCAAGATTTTTCTCGTTTTTATAAACATGAATTTTATCTGGATGATGAGCCGAATAACTGTTAACAATCTCTAATGTCTTATCCTTTGATCCGTCATCATAGATAAATAGTTCAAAATCCTGATAATCGGATTTCAGTATCGATTCAATCTGGGCACCGACATATTTTTCTCCGTTATAAGTTGACATCACAACAGATACCATACTCATGGTTTGTTTATCTCCTGACCTAAATGTAAGTTTCCTAAGGATAGGAAACTATATACTATTTCTATTTAAATAAACATTAATTTTAATTCAGCAATATATCTATCATTGCTTATTCTAGATAAGTCAAAATCTATTAACAGACATAGACCGGTCTAATTCCAGTAAGATTTATTCATACTAAATCGAACCACTAAGTCCCTCGGAAGTTTATTGTAATGAAAGCCCAGCTTGTAGCCAAGGTACTTGCAGCCTGCCGTCAATATTAGATCCGGTATTAATAGATATTGTTTATGATCGATTAAATATTGCAGTGATTGCTTTACCAGCTTTATTCCTTCCGTCTCTGATTTAACACTTTGAAACAGTTCAATATATTGCCTATGGGATACACCCAAATCAAAATTTCTGGTAAATTGTTGAAGGCAGGAATATCTATGGGAATGTATTACTTTCGCATCTGCTGTATAAGCAATCTTATATCCGGCACCTATGATAGCAAAAGCCAGAATCATATCTTCATTAAATATAGTGTTTTTTACAAAGCCTCCAAGCTTTTGATAGGTTTCCTTCCTGTAACTTGCACATACATTGGAACAAAAGAAGGTTTTTATACCAAGATCATGAATGTCCTCTGAGGATTTTACTTTGCTGTCTTTCGGATAATTAAATAATCTCGAATATCGCTCCAATAAATCAGCTTTTTCCTCCGGCAGCTGTCTGGCATAGGTAGCTGCAACCCTAGGATCCTCATAGGGCTTTATCAGGTTCTCTATCAGATATTCATCTACCGGAATTGCATCCTGAGTCATATACAGAAGAATATCCGCATCCGATAATTCTGCTCCGTATCTTCTGGTACCCCCATGGTCAAAATCCTTTTTATCAATCGGTATTACTGTGATATTGGTATCCGGTATTTTGGGAAGCTTTTGCTCCTGACCTTCTGTTTCTACTGTATGAAGTATAATCACTCTTTTGGGCTTTACTGTCTGGCGGTAAAGCATAAATAATAATTGATTGAATTTGTCATCTGTATGATAAGTCGGTATTATAACATCGATTGAATAATCTTTTATAATATTTTCCCTGTCGTTATTCTTAATCATAAGCCTCATCTTATCCTTTCATTTCGTTTCGTACCATAGCAATACCTTCTATACATATGATATCGGTTATGCACATTCCAGTCTCTGGCATATTCTGTTATTCATTATTATACCACATTTTGGAGAAAATGAAACGGATAAAAAGAACCAAGCTTAAAATTCAGTAACCATCCTTCATATTGTTTTTTGTTACTCATTATGGTTCGAAGGATCCAAAAGCTTCTTAACCAGATTTACGGCTGACTGCGCATCAGAGGAATATCCGTCCGCTCCTATCTCTAACGCATAGCTCTCTGTAATTACAGCACCACCGATAATTACCTTGGATTTTAATCCACTTTCTCTTACCAGTGATACAACACGTTTCATCTCTACCATGGTCGTTGTCATTAATGCAGAAAGCGCGATAATATCAGCTTCTTTTTCTTTTGCGGTGCTTATAATTGTTTCAGCGGCCACATCCTTACCAAGATCTATGATTTGATATCCATAATTCTTTAACATTAAGGCGACCAGATTTTTTCCGATGTCGTGGATATCACCGGCAACCGTAGCAATTATAACTGTTCCCGGACTTTTGGTTTGCTCTCCCTTTTGAAGCATAGGTTCAAGATAATCAATTGCCTTCTTCATAGTCTCTGCACCGGCAATGAGCTGTGGTAGAAAATAAATCTGGCGATCAAATAAACTTCCTACTTCATTGATTGCTGGAATTAACATTTCTTCAATAATTGCTTCCGGAGCTTTGTTATTATTAAGTTCCTGTTCTACGAGGGAAATGATATCTCTTTTGTTACCCTTTATAACAGCATGAAAAACTTCATTACCCGTTTTATCCTTAGCTAGATCACTATCCTGCTTTAAAGCTTTCTGCTTAATGTTACCTGTTTTTTGTTTTTCATCCCCTACGGTTAATTGCATTGGCCTGGCAGTAACCCGTTGGATATAGCGTTCTGCGGCATCTTCTTTCCCTAAAAGTAGATCTGCAGCAAATGCCGTATTCATTAAAAGGTCCTGAGAAGGGTTCGCTATTGCCATCGTAAGTCCTGCTTGTATAGCAAAGGCCAAAAATGTACTATTAATAAACTGTCTCTCAGGAAGTCCAAAGGATATATTAGACAGACCGACTACGGTTGCAATTCCTAACTCTTCCTTACAGTATCGGATTGTCTCCAAAGCTTCCAAAGCAGCCGTTTTATTAGCACCAACCGTATTTACCAGGCCGTCCACAATGATATCTTCTTTTGTTAGCCCTAACTTAAGCGCTTGATTTAAAATAGTCTGTATAATTAACTTCTTCTCTTCCATGTCCTTTGGTAAACCTTGATCGGATAGAGGCAGAAGAATGAACATTGCTCCATACTTCTTTGCAATAGGAAGCAGCTTCTCAAATTTCTCCTTCTCAAGGGATATGGAATTAATAAGAGCCCTGCCAGGGTATAACCTAAGCGCCGCTTCAATAACATCTATATGACTTGAATCAATACATAGGGGTATATCCGTTACTCTTAGAACTTCATGCATTGATAAAAGCATCATTTCTTTCTCATCGATTCCATTCATTCCAAGATTAAGATCTAAGATATCAGCCCCCAGCTCTGACTGTTCCACTGCCATTTTAGAAACCAGGGATACATCTCCCTGCCTAAGTTGCTCCTGTAGTTTCGTCTTACCGGTTGGATTAATCCGTTCACCGATAATCATAAAACGGCCGCTAAGATCTATTGTAGTCGTTGTTCTCTCCGTTGTCAGTGCCCTGATATGCTTTTCATTCAAAGGTTGCGGAATGAAGTTCTTTACTCTGTCAGCCATACGTTTTATATGCTTTGGAGTACTTCCGCAGCATCCGCCAATGATCGATGCGCCTTCTTTCACCAAACCTTCCATCTCCAGAGCAAACTCTTCGGCCTCCATAGGAAAAACCGTATGTCCGTCAACCAGTTTCGGTATTCCGGCATTGGGTTTGGCCATAACCGGGACATAGGCATACTTTTTCATATCCTTTATAATAGTATGCATTTTCTCAGGGCCGGTGGAGCAATTTACTCCCACTGCATCTGCCCCAAGACTTTGCAAAGTAATCATCGCAGTTTTTGGATCTGTACCAAAGAAAGTGCGCCCCGTTTCTGTATATGTCATCGAAACCATAACCGGAAGATCACAAAGCTCCTTGATTGCCAGTAGGGCCGCCCTGCATTCTTGCAGACTCATCATAGTTTCGACTACGAATAAATCTACCCCTTCTAAGAGGAGATATTTAGCCTGTTCCTTATAAACCTCCACCAGATCTTCAAACGCTAACTTACCCACCGGATACACCTGTTCACCGGTCATAGTCATATCGGCAGCGATATAAATATTTCTTTGATCACCGCTTTTTTCACGATACAACCGTATTGCTTCTTTACTTATTTTAATCAGTTCCCTGTTAAACTCCACTATCCTGTCTGTCTGTCCATATTCCTCCAACTTAATACGGTTGGCTGTAAATGTAGGCGCAAATAAAATATCGGTACCGGCCTCAAGAAATTCTCTTTGTAGCTCTACTACCTTCTCTTTATTATCAACCATCCAACACTCCGGACATACACCGGCTGCCATGCCCCGCTTTTGAAGATTGCTGCCGGTAGCACCGTCAAGGATTACGATTTTTGATTGTGTCAAGGATAGAAACTCCTGTTTTGTCATCTTGCTTCCTCCGGATTGAATTCTAAAGTTCTAAATAATCGGTTAATATAATAAACCGTAGCACCGATTAATACAACGGAATAAATCATATAAAACGTATCCCTACCATAGAAGAAATGAATAAAGATCAAGACCCCTTTACTCATCATTGCTAATATCCAACCGGCCAATAATTCGTTGTTATGCCACTTATTCTGAAGACAGTTTGTCATTTTTACAATACCTCGAATAACGTTAAACTCTATTAATATTTCAATAATAACAATTAGAAAATTGTATCCGGCAGCCTTTAAATATAAATCCTCTAACTGAAAATGATAAGGTAACTGTGGTATCACAATATGTAATACAACCGCAACAGGTATTAACAACATAGCTGTAATAAAACGCTTACTGCCTTTTACTAATAGAAAACATCCGATAAAAATGAATAAATAACCCAGCAAATCCGGTATAACATCTATCATTGGACGGGACCCGATAAAATTGTTAATAACCCGAAGCTGCAATTCTTCACCAAGTTCTTTCGTTAAAGGCATGTCAGAATACACTTTTCCAAAAGGAATTTGATAATCAACCACCATTAATAAAATACCAATCACTATAAACCAAATAGACTTTTTCATACATACATCCTCCTTCTAACCCATGATCTTTTCCATAAGACTTACCCGATTAAACGGCAACATGATATAATATCCATCAGCAACAGGTTCCAAAAACTCCATGATTTCTCGAGCTATGGAAGCCCCCACCAGCTCTGCCTCTTCCTTTGACATATCAGGGCGATACCGATTAACAATTTCATCCGGTACGTTGATACCGCTAAATTCGTTTTTAATAAAGTTAGCATTTCGGTAGCTTACCAAAGGCATAATACCACATAATATTTTAGTATCTACCAATTCTTTAATTCTAAGGATCCGCTCAGCATCTTCTATTGAATAAACAGGCTGGGTAAGAAAAAATTTAGCTCCGGCATCAATCTTTTTCTTCATCCGCGCTACAACTTTTTCAATCGAACCTCTTCCATGATTAAGAGCTCCACCGTAGTAAAAAGGTTCCGTCTTAAAATGTTCTATATTCATTTCCTTCACATATTCCATCAAACGAATCGAATTATAATCGAATACACCGGTCGTAGATACTCTGCTATCTCCGGGTACCGGATCTCCGGTTACGATGAGGAGGTTTCGAATTCCATGGATATACGCTCCAAGTAAGGATGCCCGCATGGAAATCATATTCCTATCCCGACAGCAAACATGGGGCATAACCTTCAACCCTGTCTCTTCTGCTATTTTAGTGCTCATCAGTATGGAATCAACCCGACTTCTTCCAAGTGGGGAATCTGCAAAGGTAATAATATCTGCCTTACTGTTCTTTAATATATGGGCACATTCCAATATATGATCTATATTGGCATCATAAGGAGGATCCAGCTCCACTGCAATCACTTTCTTTTTGCTTTTGAAGAGTTCATAAAAGTCATTGGGTTTTTCCACAGTTTCTATCCCGGAAGCCTGACTTTGGTTTTTCTTACGTATATTAGATGGCTGATCGATGTCAATGTTTTGTATCATTGCTTTCATATAAGCCGGAGTCGTTCCGCAACAACCACCTAATAAATCCGTACCAAGTTCCGCTATTTGTCTCATATTTTTTGCAAAATATGCTTCGTTATCCATAAAAACCATTCGGTTTTGCATCTGTTCGGGATAACCTGCATTCGGTGCCGCAAATATATATTTATGATCCGGAAAGTTAACCTTCTTAAATATCTGGTACATATGACCCGAACCAACACCGCAATTAAATCCACAGCCGTCGATTCCCTCAATCAGACCTACCTTTTCCATCAAACGGGAAGCGCTGATACCTGCCCCGGAATAGCCGTTTTTATTCAAGGAAAAGCTGGCTAGAATAAACATATCCTTATTCCTTTCTTTAATATAAGGAACCAACTCCTCGATATATTTTAAACTCGGAAATGTTTCAAAATGAATTCCGTGAAGCCCCTGGTCGATAAAAATATCACAAAGAAGCTTATACTCTTCAAAAATCTCCTCCCAGGTAGAATTAGCATCCTCTACTATTGGACCAACATCTCCTGCAATCCATATCATGTGGCTGTTTTTGTCTGTAGTAAATTCTGAAACTGCGTTTTTGGCAATCCGGCAGGCCGCTTCCACTAAAAGCCTCTGCTCTTTGACATCTATCTTTAGAGCTGCTCTATTGGCAGCAAATGTATTAGTTCGGATCATTCTGGCTCCGGCCAGTATATATTCTGTATGTATTTGTTCAATTACTTTTGGAGTTGTAAGGTTAGCTGTTTCAGAAAAAGCCCCGGGTAGATTTATTAGATTCGAATAATATGTTCCCATGGAGCCGTCCATTATTAATCTATGTTTCATTAAATATTCTTTAAGTCGCATTTATTTATTCCCTTCAACATAAACCGGATTTTATAGTATCAATTAATTACCTTCTATAGTGGATCGGTAGCGTAGCTTAGAGTCTTTTGACCTATTATATACTAATATATTTACCACTACAAGTATATAAAAATCCTATTGTTTACATTCATTTATTCATTTTAAGATAATGTATTATCCGGTTTTTACCTTTTTACAAGATACCTCACACACTCAAATCTTTTACTGATCATACCATATTCAGGAGGCCAATTCAACGAAATAGAGTAACCTGCATTAATTAATGATACTTTTTATTTAAATCACCCTAGATTTTCATGGAACTATTGGTCTTTGCATCTTTTGCAAAGCTGTATACATCTATATAAAATAATTGTTTTACATTGACGAATTTGAAATAACAAAATATAATGTTTATGGATATTCATTCATATTAAGTAACGGAGCATCGAATCTGATCTTAACATTGTTCTTTCATGTCGTAGTTTCTATTAAGTATAGGAATCAGACTGATATGATACATACTCTATGTATTTCGTATCTTAATGAAGCGATTTTTGTTCTAAGAATGCTTATACGGTTGTATGAATATTAACGGAAATGAATTGGAGGAAATGAAATGAAAAACATACCTGAATTAAAACTGGGAATTGTTGCTGTGAGCAGAGATTGCTTTCCCATGGAACTGTCGGAAAACAGAAGAAAAGCTGTTGTTGCTGCATATCAGAAAGGTTACGGGAAGCTTTATGAATGTCCTACCACTGTAGAGAACGAAATCGATATGATGAAAGCTTTGGAAGAAGTTAGAAATGCAGGCTGTAATGCTTTGATTGTATACCTTGGAAACTTCGGTCCCGAAACACCGGAAACATTACTTGCAAAATACTTTGACGGCCCTACAATATATGTAGCTGCTGCAGAAGAAAGCGGAGATGATTTGCTTGATGGCAGAGGCGATGCTTACTGCGGAATGTTAAATGCAAGCTATAACTTAAAGCTTAGAGGCATCAAAGCGTACATACCGGAATATCCCGTAGGTAATCCGGAAGAAATAGCAGACATGATAGCTGAATTTGCCCCAATTGCACGAACAGTCATCGGCTTAAAAAATCTAAAGATTATATCCTTCGGACCCCGTCCTCAGGATTTCCTTGCGTGCAATGCACCAATTAAGCAGTTATACAACTTAGGTGTTGAAATTGAAGAGAATTCAGAACTGGATTTATACGCTGCATTCAATGATCATGCCAATGATCCTAGAATTCCCGATGTAATCAAAAGCATGGAGGAAGAATTAGGTACCGGTAATAAAATGCCTGGCATACTTCCTAAATTAGCACAATACGAACTTACCTTATTGGATTGGATGAATGCTCACAAAGGTTCCAGAGAATATATTGCCTTTGCTAACAAATGCTGGCCTTCCTTCCAGACACAGTTTGGATTTGTACCCTGCTATGTAAACAGTCGTCTTACTGCTATGGGCATTCCGGTTTCCTGTGAAGTAGATATCTATGGTACCTTAAGCGAATATATCGGAACCTGCATCAGTGAAGATGTAGTTACTTTACTTGATATCAATAATACCGTACCCGCAGATATGTACCAATCAGAGATTAAAGGCAAGTTCCCGTATGAATTAAAAGATACCTTTATGGGCTTCCACTGTGGTAATACTGCAGCATGTAAACTAAGTAGCTTTAATATGAAAAACCAAAAAATTATGGCTAGAGCTTTAGAACCGAACCAGGAACCGAATATAACCCGCGGTACTTTGGAAGGTGACATCGCTCCCGGCAAGATTACTTTCTTCCGTCTGCAAAGCACAGCGGATGCTTTGTTAAAAGCATATGTAGCAGAGGGCGAAGTGCTTCCCGTAGCTACCCGTTCCTTTGGATCCATTGGTGTATTTGCCATCTCTGAAATGGGACGTTTCTATCGTCATGTATTAATTGAGAAAAATTATCCTCATCACGGTGCAGTTGCTTTTGGTCATTTCGGAAAGTCGCTTTATGAAGTATTCAAATATCTTGATGTCGAAGATGTTGGTTTTAATCAACCAAAAGGTATGTTATACAAGACTGAGAATCCATTTGCATAATATGTGTCGTGTCGAAGGCAGAAAACACAAATAAAGTGATTATCAATAATTTCTTAGATCAGAAATTTTATTAATTTACTCTCCAATCATAAACATTCGGTTTACATGCCGTTAATGATTGGAGAGTTTTTATTTCAATGGTATTATGTATTAAACAGTACAAGTGAAATATTTTATAAACACCCGAAATTTTACTTTACCTATATTTACATATTTTTTTATTAAAACAGATGCATACTTATTTCCCAATCAGCGAATAATTAGATTACAGTATGGTACTTTTATCATCAAAGTTGCAATCCTAATTCATATATTCAATGAAAGGTATGAACCTATGCTTGATTTTAATGGATTTGCTGAAAGTGGAGCTTTTTCCGGCCTCGACCCGGCACAATTTTTCATATCTCACAATCCCAGAATTGAAAGCCGTCTAGACCAGCTTGACGGTGCTACCAGAGATGAAGTAAAAAATCATCTTAGAGAGTTCCATTCAGAAGAAGAAATGGAGCGATTTATTGACCATTTAACCATAGGCATAAAAATATTACATGACAGCAAAAGCTGTCCTCCTTATAATATATAACTCACGTATTAGAGTAACACTAAGGCTGTTCCGGGCGAAGTACACCCCAAAATTATATCCTGTAGATCCAGTGAATAAATTAGGCGGTGCATTTCACCCGGGACAGCCTTGCCCTACTCTATATTTTATATTAATTAAGTTCCATATCGTAGTATTTTACCCATTCCTGTGCAGAACCATCATAAAATTTAACGTTGTTATAACAGTGTTATTACAAATCACAATAGACGACGTACTTCATTCAAGCGAGAGCGTGTTTCGAATAAACTATGTTTGTATCACTAATTCAATAACTAATATTGCGAAAAATATACGTATGATATTTGTTTGATTTTTATAACATCCTAATCCTATAACATAACAAAGGGACAGTTGAAAAATTAATTCATTTTTCAACTGTCCCTAAGATTTAGAAACAATTAAGTTAATCGAGCAAAATGTAGTACTTTATTTAATCTCTATTCTTTTTGTTTCCACGACTTGAGCATTTTCTTTCGGTAAATGAATCTCTAATACTCCATCATTATAAGACGCCGAGATTTCATCCTTTTTGATTCCGGGAATATGGAAGCTTCTACAGTATGAATTATAACGTCTCTCCTGTCTAACATAATTGTTTTTATTTACCTTCTTTTCTTCACTATGGGTCGCAGATATTGTTAAATTATCATGATCAATATCAATATTAATCTCATCCTTTTTAAATCCCGGTAATTCAGCCTGTAGCTGATAGCTATCACCCTTATCAATTACATCTGTATTGAAGTTATCAAAGTGGTTTAATCCATTGCCAAAGAAGTCATGAAATACTCTGTCAAAAAATAATGGTCCTGAAGGTTCAAATATTGTAGGTCTTAACATATAAATCACTCCTTTTTAAATTATAGGTTTTTTGTTTCTCTTGTAATATATGTTATACATGATATATAACAGATATTCAATATATTATTTATAAAATTTTTATAAAAAAAATATAAAATGTATAGATAGAACTAACGATATTAACGATCCATTAGATAAAAAAGCATAATGTTTGTATCAATTAACTGCTTCCTTTGTTTGTTACGAAAAATCCAATATACAGAAAGATTATAGTAAGTATATTACATATCTAGAGTCATAATTGGCTACACTACCTTCGAGGTGATAATATGTCTTATGTAGCTCCTGAAATTAGAGAAAAGTTTGAAACTCTTTCCATCGATCTTAAAAATGTTATTTTAGAACGGGATGTACAATTATATACAATCCATGACCTAATTAATGTTTTAGACGATATTGTTAAAGAGGCGGATGCCGAGGATACCAGAATAAATCAAACATCAAGATAAAAACTGCAAAGCAAAATATTAACTTTATTTTCTTTTAATCGGCATGACAGATAACACATAATATTGTTTTAGAATTACCAAAAAATGATACGGGTGATACGAAAATTCTATGTTTCATTCAGTAGATATAATTATCTACTGAATAATTACATTTGATTTTTGTATCACCCGTATTTTAGTTTTATTTATAAATCCTGTAACGTAACAAGTATAAGACAAAATTAATAAGTAATAGTTATGTCCTTTGTATGGATATAGTGTTCAGATTATACTTCTGTTTTTTTTAGTTCTTCTGTCGTACGAATTATCTTTCTTCTCACACCTGTCATATATATCCCATACATTCCGGCGGCACCGAATAAAGATAGTATAATGCTTAGTAACCATATAGATTTTAAGCCGTTGAGTTCAATAAAACTTCCTGCTATGGAGGTTCCCAATGCTCCTCCTATGGACCAGCTTAAGGAACCTACGGCACTAAACCTGGCCCTGAAATTACTGGGGCTGTTCTCCGCCATATATACCCCAAAGTTCGTTACAACCAGTATCTCTCCTAAGGTCCATATAATTGTTGATAATATGAACATTGGATAACTTTGAATAAAACTCAGCATTCCAAATCCAATTGCATAAAAAATGCCGGCTATTGTTATGTTAATGATCGGTTTAAGATTCTTTGTAACTGTAGTGACTGCTACAGTACAGAATAATACTGTAAAAGCATTAATACTCATTAATAGTCCGAAGCGACTCGCTCCTGCTTCTCCAAATACCAAGTCTGCCGTTAATGGAAGCGAAAAACTATGTTGTGTATAGACAAAACTATAAAATAAATAAACGATTAAAAAGAATGTAATCTGTGGTCTTTTAATTAATGCACATATCGTGCTCCCTTTTTCTTCTTTTTCCTTCTCACTATATATTGTCTCCTGCAGATGTTCGGGTTCTACTTCCTTAACATTTTTCCATATCAGAAATAAAGCAATAATGGATGTTAATGCATCACCAATAAAGAGCAATGGCAAAAGATTATGAAACAAAAAACCGGCTACGATAGGTCCCAGTGCTACGCCTACGTTAATGCCCAAATATTGAAGTGAAAAACCCTGCTGTCTTTGATTAGGTGGAAGCATATCGGTTATCATCGCACTCATCGATGGTCTTGCAGCTCCTCGTAAAAATGTAGAAATCATAAGAGATATTACAATTAGAATAGGATTCGTTAGAAAAGCACAAGGAAGAAGGGTTAAGGCTGCTCCCCCTTGCGATATGATATAAATCTTTTTTCTTCCTACCTCATCTGCAAGCTTTCCACCCAATAAGGAGGACGGAATACCCATAAGTGAGGTAATCATTACAATCACTCCCGCAACCCCTACAGAAAGACCTATCTTAATCGTAAGATACATTGTTAAAAAAGGCATCACGAAATCGCCAAATCTGTTAATAATGGTAGCTATAAACATGATATACATATTTTTAGGAAGACCCTTATAAGTATCAATTATTCTAAGCTTAATCATGAATACCTCTTTTCTGTCCTCATCGACAATATTAATATGTAAAGCCATTCTACTGATAAGTTATATTTTTGTCAATTGTTAACTATACTGAAAGTTAGTATCTATAAATTAAAGTTATCTCTTTTATGCACAAATATAACTGTTTTCTTATTTCTACATTGACAAATATCATTGTATATAAGAATGCAATACAGATACATTATATTGCTTGTTGCTGTAACATTCATAGACAAAAACATAATATCTCATTATAATAGATATATCTGAGAGGAGGAATTAAAGGATGCAGCAATATTATTCAATTGGTCAAATAGCATCAATCTGTTCGATCTCTATTCAAACACTTCGTTATTATGACAAAATCAACCTAATAAAACCTTCCTATGTTGATAGGTTAAGTAATTATCGCTATTATACAGATGCAGATATTAAAAATCTACGAATTATTATTGACATGAAGGATACCGGACTTTCACTGGAGGAGATTAAAGATTGCTTGTATAAAGAAAATTATACGGATATTACATATATACTTGAAAAAAAACGTGAAGAATACCTTGATAAGCTTAAAGCTACAAATACAATACTTAGTCGGATTAATTATCGCCTTGAGAATTTGAAATTGCAGGATAGAGCTGCGGATACCATATCTGACTTTATAAATTCAATAGAAATAAAAGAGATACCTAAACGCACGGTTGCATATACCAGATATATGTCAAGCTGTAGCCATGATCAGATCGTCAAACGATATTTTGATCTAGATAACCTACTGAAAAGGGAAGGACTAGAAGCAACGGGGAGCAGAATTGCCATATATCATGACTTTTTAAATAACTTCAATCCACTTAATTGTGATTTTGAAACCTGTATTCCTATTAAAACAGATATTGTTCATAAAGATTTTATTCGTGTCATTAAAGAGGGATTATATGCCACCGGTATATTTAAGGGCACCTATGAAGGACAATGTAGCGTTTTAGTGGAATGGATAAAAGAAAAGGGGTTTCAAATTACAGGACCGGGAGTAGAGGTATACATTAACAGCTTTATGAATACAAAATTTCCAAAAAACTATATTACCGAAGTACAATTCCCTATAAAAAGGTGTTGACTCTATTGTTACTATAGACTTTATAATCATGGTATAAAAACACTAAGGAGGGCTATTATGTCAAATAGACGGTTGTTTCGATTACTTATGATTATATCAGTTATTATGCTTTTCGGTTGCAGTCAAAGAGATAATGATGCTTCAGAGAATGAGTCGGACACTTCAACAGTCTTAAAAGATGTAGGAAATGATAAAGCTATGGAAAAAAATGAAAACTCAGGTAAAGAACCGGAAATAACAGAAGAAATCAAACAAGATATTTTAGAACCAAGGTTAATATACAATTCTGATACTATGGTTTTACCTGAAATAGACACCAGAAACAAAGAATGGATTGAAACTTTCAACTCTACGGAGGGAAGTTTTGGTGAATTTTATACCTCAACATCATTATTTTTCCCCGAAAAAGAATGCATCTTACAGGACTCAGATGCTATTATTAACTATTACAAGGATATGGCAAAATCATCAAAAATTCAAAACTTTACTGTGGAGCACCGTGTACAGCTTGAAGAAAACTCGTCAGTGACATACGAAATAGGTCACTTTTCAACAAATGGTGGCGACGAATATCAATACCTTGTTGCTTGGTTAAATGAAGACGGTATTTGGTTTCGTGAAATAGACGCTATTGCTAAAAAGGAAAATCAATTAAATTATGAGTCAGAAATTGATAGCATTAGAGAAACATGGATAAGGTTGGCAAATGAACACTCCTCAGTAAATCTTGTGGAGGGAGTCTACTCAGAAGATTTTGTCTATTATGGTGGTAGAAGATTGTTTCAAGGGTATGAAAACTTAGCAAGGGAATACTCTTATATGAATGCAGAATCTTTTACAATGAATCTTACGGCAGATAAAGTTGCTTTAGTCCAATCAGATTTGGCATATGAGATTGGCGAATGGGATGTAGGATTTACAGGAAAGTATATTATTATATGGAAAAAGATTAATAACGAATGGAAAACATGGTTAGATGCGAATTGGTAGTTAACTTTATACAAAAAAACGGCGTAGATTTCGGAACCACCGAACAATACGCCGTTTTTTATAAATTATAGCTATTCATACGATTGCATATATAGCCTATTTAAGCCATTTCTTAGAACTTTCCTGCATCAGCAGCTTCCTGTATAGCAACTGCTACTGCAACCGTAGCACCAACCATAGGGTTATTACCCATACCGATCAGACCCATCATTTCAACGTGAGCCGGAACAGATGAGGAACCTGCAAACTGAGCATCAGAGTGCATTCTTCCCATAGTATCGGTCATACCGTAAGAAGCAGGACCTGCTGCCATGTTGTCCGGATGAAGGGTTCTACCGGTACCGCCACCGGAAGCAACGGAGAAATATTTCTTATTCTGCTCAACGCATTCCTTCTTATAGGTACCTGCAACCGGATGCTGGAATCTGGTAGGATTGGTAGAGTTACCGGTAATGGAAACATCTACTTTTTCCTTATGCATAATTGCAACACCTTCTGTTACATCGTTTGCACCATAACAGTTAACCGCAGCTCTGGGACCGTTGGAGTAGGATTTACGGAATACTTCCTTAACCTCACCGGTTGCGTAATCCATGTCTGTTTCCACATAGGTAAACCCATTGATACGGGAGATAATCTGAGCAGCATCCTTACCAAGTCCGTTTAAAATAACTCTTAAAGGATTCTTTCTTACCTTGTTCGCTGACTGAGCAATACCGATTGCACCCTCAGCAGCAGCAAAGGATTCATGACCTGCCAAGAAGCAGAAACATTCCGTAGACTCTTCTAAAAGCATCTTACCCAGGTTACCATGACCTAAGCCAACCTTTCTCTGATCAGCAACGGATCCCGGAATACAGAAAGCCTGAAGACCTTCTCCAATTGCTGCCGCTGCATCTGCTGCTTTTTTTGCTCCCTTTTTAATCGCAATCGCAGCACCTACAACATATGCCCAGCTGGCATTCTCGAAAGCAATCGGTTGAATTCCTTTTACCTGATTGTATACGTCAAGACCGGCATCCTTCGTAATCTTCTCAGCTTCTTCAATAGAAGCGATACCGTAGCTGTTTAAAACAGCATTAATCTGTTTAATTCTTCTTTCATATGATTCAAATAAAGCCATTTTATGTATCCTCCTTTACTATTCGTGTCTTGGATCAATGATTTTAACAGCATCAGCCACACGTCCGTATTGGCCTTTGGATTTTTCTAATGCAGTATTAGCATCATCACCTTTTTTGATGAAGTCCATCATTTTGCCAAGGCTCACGAATTGATAACCGATAATTTCATTATCAGCATCAAGAGCGATACCGGTTACATAACCCTCTGCCATCTCAAGATATCTGGGTCCTTTTTCAAGTGTACCATACATGGTACCTACCTGGCTGCGAAGTCCCTTACCTAAATCCTCAAGACCTGCACCAATCGGAAGACCGTCTTCAGAGAAAGCACTCTGGGTTCTACCATAAGCGATTTGTAAGAAAAGTTCTCTCATCGCTGTATTAATTGCATCACATACTAAATCCGTATTTAAAGCTTCGAGAATGGTTCTACCCGGTAAAATCTCGGATGCCATAGCAGCTGAATGAGTCATGCCGGAGCACCCAATCGTTTCTACTAAAGCTTCCTGGATAATACCATCCTTAACGTTTAAGGTTAATTTACATGTTCCCTGCTGAGGTGCACACCAGCCTACGCCATGGGTTAAACCGGAGATATCGGTTACTTCCTTTGCTTTTACCCATTTTCCTTCTTCCGGAATAGGTGCAGCGCCATGGTTTACGCCCTGTTTCACGGGACACATCATTTGTACTTCATGTGAATAAATCATGTTGTTGAAACTCCTTTCGGTTTACATTAGTGTAGCATGTTTCTTTTTTCTATAGTAAAAACAATGCTTTCATAATAGATTAACTACATTCCAGTTAATAATTGTAAATAATAACAAATAAGTCTGTTATTTACTTAACATATTTTCGCATAAAACCTTTCATAAGTCTAGAGTTTTTTTATGAAATTCCATAAGAAGCGACAATAAAAACCCAAAATATAAGAAAGCTGACATTTTAACACCATCTCCACACCAAGGTAATCATCAATTGATAATTAACTTATATATGCGTACATATCATTGAAAAGGGTTATATAAACGAATTCTACTATTGTATAAAAAATCAGCACGCCTATATCAATAAGATACAAACTTGCTGATTGTAATGATGGATCGAGATTTTTATTTTCATTATGTATGTTTCTATATACTTAACCCATTCTTAAGTAAATAAGCTTTTCGTCCAGGTTCTTTTATAACATTTTCGTTTATTTTTTTGTGTTCATAATTCTAATATATTTCACTCTACCTTTTCTCGATAATTTCCCCAACCTTTTTGTAGATACTTCCCTCAGGTACATAACCTCTTACCATGGACAGAGGATAAACGTTGGAATTTCTTCCAACCACGGTACCGGGATTTAGTACGCTATTGCATCCAATCTCTACGTTGTCTCCTAGAATAGCACCGAATTTCTTTAAACCGGTTGCTATCCTATCTTTTCCCGCTGTTACCGTTACAAGGGTCTTATCTGATTTCACATTCGAAGTAATGGCTCCTGCACCCATATGAGCTTTGAAACCAAGAATGGAATCTCCAACATAATTATAATGGGGTACTTGAACCATATTAAATAATATAACATTCTTTAACTCTGTGGAATTGCCGACAACAGCTCCCTCTCCCACGATTACACTTCCCCGAATGAATGCACAATGTCTTACCTCAGCATTCTTACTTATGATTGCCGGTCCATAGATTGCGGCTGTGGGGGCCACTTTCGCTGATTTTGCAATCCAGACATCACTGCCAAGCTTATCATAATCCTCCGCAGATAAAGTCGCACCAATTTTAAGTATCTCATCTTTAATTTTACCTAATACCTCCCAGGGATAGGTATACCCCTGAAACATATGAGCTGCTATAGTTTCGTTAAGATCTAATATCTCATTAATGTTAAGCTTTTCCTGCAAAACAATACCCCCTATCATCCATTTATAGCTAATTTATATCTTTTGCTCAATTCATTATATTATAAATATCTATAGAATACTACAGGTACTAATGTTACCCGTCTTCTTATACTGAGTTCAGTTTACTTATAATAAGAAGCTACATCATTAAAATAATTAATCAAGGCTGTCTGGTTATTTAAGGTTTTGACTCCTTCCACCATTCTACCTACAAAGCCCTCCAGCTTCTCCATATATTCTTCCTTGGAGATTTGACCCTCTGACACATAGGTAAGCCCCTTTTCCCAACTGGCTGTAAGTTCGGCATTTAATAAGGATTTAATCGATGTGTTTACCACTTCAAACACCAACTCTCCAAGTAAAGTAGGAGTAATAATCTGTGTCTTTTTATTTAAATGCAGGTAAGTGATTTTTACCAGCTTGTTTAATATCTCGGCTCTTGTGGCACTGGTTCCGATACCGCTACCTTTAATCTGAGCTCTAAGCTCTTCATCCTCAATTAATTGTCCTGCATTTTCCATCGCAAGAATTAAGGTACCGGAGCTATATCTCTTTGGAGGGGTTGTTTCACCCTCTTTTATCATAAGTCCGTGAACCGGAAGCAACATGCCCTTCTTAAGACTCATTACGATCTGTAGAAAGGATTGATCCGAATTCTCATCCTCTCCATTATCTCCTTCCTCAGGGCTGTCCTTGTCTTTACCTAAATCTTTCGTCCCTTTCTCATTCGGACTACCCAGCACCTTCAGATACCCTTCCTTCTCCAGTACCCGAAAGGAAGCGAAAAAGCTCTCTCCTTTAATTGCAACTGTAACGCCTACTTTACGATACTCCGCTGCCGGATAGAAGATACTTAAAAAACGTCTTACTATGGTTTCATAAATTCTAGCGGCTGTATGTGTGATACTTCCAAGAGCATTCAACCCCTGACCGGTTGGTATAATTGCATAGTGATCCGTGATCTGACTGTCATTGACATATCGGGTTTTCGCTATGTTCTTATAGGTTCCCTGTTCTAAAATCTCCGTAGCAAAATCTCTTGCTGTGTTAAGTCCCTGCAAGCCTTTGATATTTTTGTATATTTCTTTGGCAACTGCTGATGACAATACTCTGGCATCGGTTCTAGGATAGGTCACTAATTTTTTCTCATATAATTCCTGAACCACCTTCAAGGTTTCATCGGGGCTGATTTTAAACATTCTGGCACAATCATTCTGAAGCTCTGCCAGGTTATATAAAAGCGGCGGATTCTTATTCTCCTTCTTCTTCTCAATCCGGGTTACCTCAGCCATAAGTTCTTTTTGTTTTTCCCCATTCACATTAGGAGACCAGTTACCATCCTCTGTGATCGACGGAATATCCTCTGCCAGTTCTGCAATTAAATTCGTCGCAGATTCTCGTTTCAGAAAACCATTTTCTTTATATAGTAAGGGGGAATTAAAGTACTTCGATCCTTCGACTGCTCTGAATTCCCCGTTAAATTCTTTATCCCCGGCCATAAGAGCAGCCATTACTCTGTAAAATGGAGTTTTAACAAAGCTTCGTACCTCCCTTTCCCTACGAACCACCATACCCAAAACACAGGTCATTACCCTGCCGACGGAAATAGCGGACCATTTTTGAGATTTAAGAAATCTCTGAACTTCGTTTCCATACTTTAGGGTTAATATTCTGGAGAAATTGATACCCATCAGATAATCTTCCTTGGCTCTAAGATATGCTGCATCGGATAAATTATCATAGGAGGATAAGGGTTTCGCCTCTCTAATTCCACGAAGGATCTCTTCCTCGGTTTGGGAATCAATCCAAACCCTCTTCTTAACCTTTGTATCCGGTACTCTGGCCGCCTTATCTACCAGCCGATATATGTATTCTCCTTCTCGTCCGGAGTCAGTACAGACATAGATCGTATCAATGTCTTTTCTGTTTAATAACTCTCTCACTATTTTAAATTGTTTTTTTACATTCGGAATTACTTCATACAGAAATTCCTTTGGAAGAAACGGTAAAGTATCCATCGTCCATTTCTTTAATGCAGGATTATAAGCCTCAGGATAACTCATGGTTACCAAATGACCGACACACCAGGTTACAACTGCAGTCTCAGATTCAATGAAACCATCCTGTTTTCTTCCGGATATTTTCAGTGCCTTTGCAAATTCAGTTGCTACACTCGGTTTTTCTGCTATATATAAACTCTTAGACATCGTTTCCCAACTTTCTATCAATTTCCTCTTTTCGTAGTTTCTTATTTTCTTTTCTTATCATTCCATAAAACGCCCAAGAACGAACAATTAATTTAAAATCATTAAAACTATGATGTATCATGAAATAGTATTTGTCTGAAATACCGAAAAGAGATCCAGTTACATTTAGTATACCTTAAAATTACGATCAGGACAAACAAAAAATCATTGGTTATTAAAGAGAATATTCTCATTATTTTTATTGAATATTAACATACTATCGTATACAATATATTTAATAATATAGGCTTTTTTACACATTCCGTATGTATTTCCGGTATGTTATAAATCATTTGCTTTCGCTTAATACTGGTACTGGTGCAACGTTAGCAAATAAATGTGCATACAATGATTCTTATTTTACAAAACTTTGTACTAGATACAATTAGGAGGAAATCATGAGAGAATATCAATTGTTCAGCGATTCATCATGCGATTTACCTGAAAGCTTAATCTTAGAACACAATATTAAGTTAATACCCTTCTATGTAAGCTTTAATCAGGAAAACTACTATAAGGAAAACATAGAAATATCCAAAGAGACTTTTTATGAATATCTAACGGAGAAGCGTCTTTTTTCAAAAACCTCTCTTCCCTCCGTACAAGATTATATAAATGAGTTTAAACCGGCTTTGAAGGAAGGGTATGATATTCTATGCCTATGTCTTACCCAGAAGTTTAGTGGTTCCTATCAGTCGGCCGTTAATGCAAAGCATATTTTAGAAGAGCAATATCCAAATTCGAAGATTTACGTTGTGGACAGTATTCAGGCTACTGCAGGTCAGGGCTTACTACTGCTTCAGGCAGCTTATATGAAGAAAGCCGGTTTATCAATTGAAAAAAACGTTGAAAACCTTAATATAATAAAACCGACAGCAAGGATTATGTTTACTGTAGATACTTTAGAATACTTAATGAAGGGCCGGCGTATCGGAAAAGTAGTTGCCTTAGCTAAGGATATGCTGGATTTAAAACCATTAATACAATTAAAAGAATCTGAACTGATCCCATATTCCAATATCCGAGGCCGTAAAAAATCCTTAGACAAAGTATTTGAGATGGTTGAGGAATACTTTTCGCAAACCGGAGAAAATCCGAAAGATTATGATTACTGCATCGCCAATGCCACTACCATGAAGGATGCATTATTTCTACAAAAACGCCTGGAAAAATATATTGGTAGTGATATTACCTATCCGATATTCCAGATCGGTGTGACTATTGGAACCTATACGGGGCCGGGAGCCATTGGGATCTGTTTTGTAAAAAAATATGACAGAACTTGATTATCTGCTGAATAAATAAAGTAAAGTTAGATTTACAATTGAAAGGGGCGATAACAAATGTCAGCCAAAAAAAACTATTATGAGAATCTAGCAGACAGTCTCATTGAAAAATTTAATAAAAGGGGTATAGAAGGGTATTATTGTGATAATGCGGAGGAAGCCCTATTAATGGCAAAACGTTTTCTAACCCCCGGTTGTTCCATCTCCTGGGGTGGTTCGGTGACCTTAGATGAAATTGGTTTAATCGATGAGCTAAAGGCCTCCGATTACATACTTTATGACCGTCATGCAGCACATACCCCGGATGAGAAATCTCATATGTATAGTAAAATTGTAACTTCAGACTACTATTTTATGAGTTCAAATGCAATTACACTGGATGGACAGTTGGTGAATATTGATGGTCATGGCAACCGAGTTGCATGTCTTATTACAGGACCTAAGAATGTAATCATAATTGCAGGTATGAATAAAATAGTAACGGATGTTAATACCGGCATCGAACGGGTCCGTAATATGGCATCCCCTCCGAATGTGGTACGTTTGGGTTTAAAAGCCCCTTGTGGAGAACTGGGTAAATGTGCAAACTGCCTTGTGGATGACTGTATCTGTTGTGAAATAGTAATAACCAGAAAATCCAAAATACCCGGTCGTATTAAGGTAATTCTTGTCGGAGAAGAGCTTGGCTATTAATAATACGCATGAAAATGCATAAGAACAAATAAGATATAGAAAGATAGATTTAAATAATCTAATGGAAAGGATGAGATTTATGTCAAAAAACGATTGTTGTTCACAGGAAAATGTAGGTACCTCTGTTACCGTTAAGGTGGATGTATCAAAAATTGTAAAATATGCTTGTATTGCCGGTGTATTTATCGTAGGAATTATCTTTGGAACAAGATGTTATCAGAAGATGCTCGAAGAAGGATATATTGATAAATTATAATGCTAATAGAAAGTCTACTATTACATGGTAGTAGTGAAAATTTCTTACACTAATGTTTTATTTATTAAGACGGTATTCCGACTATAAAAGGGAGTATAACTTACCACACACAATGTATTACGGTAAGTCATACTCCCTAAATTTTATTGTAAACCTTGCAGTATAGAAACCTACTTAGGTTTAATACAAAGGATATTGATCTGTTAAGGTCTTAACCATAGCCATAGCCTTTTCTTTATTCGCATCAACATCTTTGATCAACAGATAAATCGCTTCTGCAATTACATCCATATCCTCTGGCTTTAACCCTCGGGTAGTAACAGCTGCTGTACCAAGACGAATACCGCTGGTTACAAACGGAGAAGCCGGATCGTTAGGAACTGTATTCTTATTACATGTAATATTCGCAGCATCCAATAACTTCTCAGCATCTTTACCGGTAACTCCCATATTTTGAAGATCTACCAGCATAAGATGGTTATCCGTTCCACCGGATACGAGATTAAAACCTCGTTTCATTAAGCCTTTCGCAAGTGCTTGTGAATTCTCTATTACTCTTTTTGCATATTCGGTAAAGCTAGGGTCCAGAGCTTCTTTAAAGCATACTGCTTTCGCAGCGATCACATGCATTAACGGACCACCTTGAATACCGGGGAATACGGATTTATTTAATTTATATTCCTCTGCAAATTCTGCACTGGATAGAATCATTCCGCCTCTTGGTCCTCTTAAGGTTTTGTGGGTTGTTGTTGTTGTTACATGGGCATATGGAATTGGACTTTCATGGCATCCGGCAGCAACCAGTCCGGCAATATGTGCCATATCAACCATTAAAAATGCCCCAACCTCATCTGCAATTTCTCTAAATTTCTTAAAATCTATCTTTCTTGCATAAGCACTGGCACCGGCAATGATTAATTTAGGTTTACTCTCCAGGGCAATGCTTCTTAAATCATCATAATCTATAAAACCTTCATCATTTACTCCGTAAGGAACAATATTAAAGTAACTTCCGCTCATATTGACAGGACTTCCATGGGTTAAGTGTCCTCCATGGGCCAGGTTCATGCCAAGAACTGTATCACCGGGTTTTAACAGAGCAAAAAACACTGCCATATTCGCCTGCGCTCCGGAATGGGGCTGAACATTGGCATAGGTACAGCCGAATAATTTCTTTGCTCTTTCAATTGCAAGATTTTCTGCCATATCAACATACTCACAACCGCCATAATATCTTTTTCCTGGATAGCCTTCCGCATATTTATTCGTTAGCTGGCTTCCCATGGCTGCCATTACAGCCTTGCTGACAAAGTTTTCAGAAGCAATCAACTCGATATGATCATTTTGTCTTCCAATTTCTAAGGATATTGCCTCTGCCAGTTCAGGATCATATACTTTTACATCATCAAATGAATACATTCTCATCCGTTCCTTTCCGGTTAAAATATTACTGTGCTTTATGCATAAAACATATAATGCACTTTGTACTAGTTATAGTAATCTATTGGATTAGTATATCATAATCAAGATAATTATGGAAGTATGAATAATGAATCTATTAGGTTTGATTTATTACTAAATCTAATAATTATTATATTCCGTATTTATAATTATACGGTATTGAGCATACGTGATCGTTACTATCCTGCAATTTCATTCAGTGCCGTTTTCCTTTATTATCTTAAGTTCAGTTTAGAATCATCCTATTCTTTTGTGATGAATCTATTCTGGTACTTTAAGATGATATCCTGCTCCGGTTCTACATAAACAATCCCATTCTCAGCGTCCAGAACAGCCGATTTATGATGATAGTGTTCCTCCGGTTTAAGATCCGATTGGATCAGTGTCGGAATGTTTTTATTTCTTGCAATGATTGCCATATGAGAATTCTCTGAACCTTTATATAGAATAATACCCTTTAACAAATTACAATCGATGGCCATCAATTCACCGGGAGTTAAGTCATCAGAAATTAGAATAGTCGATTTACCTTCCACTTCTATATCATGATGTTCATTGTACAATATACCAAGCAATCGAACTACAACATCCTCAATATCCGCAGCCCGTTCTTTTATATACTCATCCTTTATTGTTTCAAACAAAGAAACCAGACTTACTTTTGTTGATAAAATTCCATACTCTACATTCATGTTCTCTTTTTCAATGATATCAATCACCTGCTGATAAAATTGCGGATCTTTAAGAACCATCTGCTGCGCTTTAAATATTCCCGCAACGTCAGGACCTAACTCCCCTAGGGTTTTATGATAAACTTCCTCCAATTCAACTTCAGCTTTTAAAATGGCATCTTGAAAACGTTTAATTTCCACCTTGCTGTCTTCGACTTCTTCCTTAACAATATGGAAATCCTTTTTATGAAAAATGGATAACCTTCCAAAGGTTATCCCATTATATATACTCTTTCCATGAAAAACACTGCTCATACTTAAGCCCCCAATATAATATGCTGCAAATTAAGAGCAGTTCTTAAAATCATCGCATGATTTATGCAAGTTAATTTACCCTTCAACTGCTACATACAGCTTCTTACTTTTATCCTATGTATGGCCCTTCTATAGATACATCACACGGTAAAACACTTCACTATGACGATGATTTATAATTAATTCCTACATTAATTATTCTATAAGCTTTCCGGACCAAAACCCATTGGTAAAAGTTCCTCCAAAAAAAACAAAAGATAGTCCTCCTCCGACTTAGCCAGTATCACTAAAAACTGTTTTGGATCTACAAACTCTCTTATCACCTGCCTACATACTCCACAGGGAGGACAATAATCTGTAATGATGCCTTCTTTTCCTCCTACGATAGCAATTGCTGCAAAATCTCTTTCTCCTTCGCTGACTGCTTTAAAAAAAGCCGTCCGCTCAGCACAGTTAGTCGGAGTATAAGATGCATTTTCAATATTGCATCCTGTGTATATTTTTTGTCTGGATGTAAGTAATGCAGATCCAACATAAAAGTGGGAATAGGGATTATAAGCGTGTTCCATACTCTCCATGGCTTCTCTGATCAGGTTTTTAACAACGGACCTGCTCACAATGCTTTGTTTTCCCAACAACTCACCTTTTTCTCTTTGAATCAGACTGTTTTTTGGTTCATCTTCTCTTTGCATTCTAAGAAACCTCCTTTATAGATATTGCATTTTAATATCCGGATCCCTCTTGATTTTTGGCAAGCTTAATTATCCGGCTGGTTCCAAGTCTGGAAGCCCCCAGTTCAATAAATTTCTCTGCATCTTCAAAGGATGCTATTCCTCCTGCTGCCTTTATCTTAACTTCCTTACTCACATACTTAGAAAACAATTCAACATCCTCAAAGGTTGCACCGCTCTTTGAAAAACCGGTTGAGGTTTTGATATAATCCGCACCGGACTCAGTAACAATTTTACACATTTTTATCTTCTCTTCCTCTGTAAGGAGGCAAGTTTCAATAATAACCTTTAATATCTTATCCTTACATGCTACTTTGATCTGCTTAATCTCATCCAATATTTTATCATATTCGCCATTTTTCAATAATCCGATATTTATTACCATATCAATTTCATCGGCTCCGTTACTGAGTGCGTCCTTCGTCTCATAGACTTTCACATCGGTTGTATTATAGCCGTTGGGAAATCCGATTACCGTGCAGACTGCTATTTTATCTTTCACATATTCCTTTACCCTCTTCACATAGGAAGGAGGAATACATACAGAAGCCACCCCATAAGTGATGGCATCATCGCATATCTGTTTGATTTCTTCCCAGGTTGCAGTCTGTAATAATAAAGTATGATCTACTTTTTCGAAGATTAATTTTCTATCCATATTGTACTCTCCTGTCATTTCACTATTAATTCTAGTTAATTAATATTACGCTATCTCCAGAGCAATCTCCATCATATCCCGGAAGGTATTTTGACGGTCCTCTGCCGAAAGGGAGGCTCCTGTAAATACATGATCAGAAATCGTAAGAATACAAAGTGCTTTCTTACCGGCTCGTGCAGCATTCATATACAGAGCTGCTGCTTCCATTTCAACTGCCAGTACATTCATTTTACTCCATAGCTTCATTGCTTCCTCATTATCATCGTAGAAGGTATCTGATGAAAGAATATTACCTACTACAGTTTTGATATTCATTTTATCAGCCGCTTCCACTGCTTTTCTAAGTAATTCAAAGTCTGCAATTGGTGCATAGGTACCCGGTAGACGATACTGATTAGCAAAACTTGAATTCGTGGAGGCTCCCATTCCAATAACGATATCTCTTAGCTGTATGTTCTCAGCTATTCCACCGGCAGAACCAATTCGAATAATATTATCCACATCATAAAAATGATATAGTTCATAGGAATAAATACCGATGGAGGGCATTCCCATTCCGCCGCCCATAACCGATACCTTTTTCCCTTGGTAGGTACCTGTATAGCCAAACATATTTCTTACTTTATTAAAACAAACCACATCCTCAAGGTAATTATCTGCGATGAATTTTGCCCTAAGGGGGTCTCCCGGCATTAAAACTGTTTTTGCAATTTCTCCTGCTTTCGCCTCATTGTGCGGAGTTGGTATATTATGCATAATGTTTCCTCCTTTATGTTGGTACATATATTTATTTCCAATCTTATTGTGTACTGCTTCCATTTAGTTTATGAATTATGAGACACTCTAATTCACAATCAAAGCAAATAATAAATATTGATATTATTTGTTATTGATATACTTAACCTATACATAATTATGGAAATATTTATGAATTAATCATACCATAAACTCATAAAAAAGGCAATGAACGTTATATGATCTCACCAGTAAAACAGTTTACTTTAAACCAACCGTAAGTCACGGTATGTCCAATTCCGGTAACCTCATCGTCCAATACGAATTCATATAAATGAATTAGATAGTAATTATCTTCTTCGATATAATCTTCGTTTACAAGATAATACTCTGCCTCCGATAGTTTATAATAGTATCGGGTTTCATTCTCCCATACCTTTATAAAATTAGTTGCATGGATTTCCTTTATCCTATCCAAAGCCTCCATCGGAGATATCATTGAAGGCATATGTAAGCTTTCCTCCTGCGTATGTGTTGCTATTGCTATATCTGATTTATCTATAATGGACAAGAGAGAATGAATTATCTGAAGTATATCTTTCTTCATGGTTTGTAAATACCGGATATAGAAACCGACATGTGTCTTTTCTCTGTCGTCTTTTTCGGTTTGTGTAGCATAGATTTCTTTCGTATAATCTACATGTGAATATCCGGCGGTGAAGGATAGACACATAAGAATCATCAGTCCAATAATGAGCCGTCTTCGTTTCATATAAATTCATACTCCTACCTTTATTTAGTTTAGCGCAATACGCTAAGTTAGGTTTATTATATCATTGTTTTACATATATTTCCATTTATTTGAGCGCCGAGGAATCGACTTGGTTCTTATCTATAAATGATGTAAAGCAATGCTTTATACTATATTATGATTATCCCACAGGCGATATCTTTATCGAGATTATACCGACAAGGAGGCCGGTTCACTCAGTTCAATAAAAGAGGTAGCTAAAGCAAAACAGGACATAGGCTCCCTTAGGGAACCTATGTCCTGTTTCATCATGAACCATTTTCAATTATGAGACTGCCTAATTTATTGGTAACTAGTCAACTAATAAATTCTTATGAATACCGTGAAGTTTTCTAAACCCCATGATACGCTTTGATATATAGATCTTTTAATTCCGATACCAGCGGCATTCTAGGGTTCGCAGTCGTACATTGATCTTCAAAGGCCCTATCTGCTAACATATCAATCGATTGCATAAACCGTTCCTTAGCTATACCACAATCCTTTATGGAAAGGGGCATGTCCAGTTGCTTCATCAGATCAATTAATTTTGATATTAAGCTTGTAATACCTTCCTCGGTGGTACTACAGGGTAGTCTAAGATATTTTGCAATTTCTGCATACTTTTCATCCGCTATATAATGTTCATATTTTGGAAAAGCAGTAAATTTAGCCGGTATCGACGCGTTATAACGGATAACGTGTGGAAGCATAATCGCATTCGCTCTACCGTGAGGAATATGAAATTCACCCCCAAGTTTATGAGCCAGACTATGATTGATTCCCAAAAATGCATTTGTGAATGCCATACCTGCGATACAGGAGGCATTATGCATCTTTTCTCTGGCGATCTGATCATTACCGTTACGATATACAATCGGTAAATATTCAAAAACCAATTGTATCGCTTTCATGGCCAGCGCATCCGTATAGTCGGATGCCATTACAGAAACATAAGCTTCGATTGCATGGGTTAGAATATCGATTCCGGTATCAGCCGTTACATTCGCAGGTACTGATTGAACAAATTCCGGATCTATGATGGCAACATCCGGAGTAAGTTCATAATCAGCAAGCGGATATTTTGTATCTTTCGCCGGGTCGGTAATTACGGTAAAAGAGGTAACCTCTGACCCGGTTCCCGAGGTGGTCGGTATAGCAACTAATTTTGCTTTATTACCAAGGGGTGGATATTTAAAAACTCGTTTACGGATATCCATAAACTTCATTCGAAGATCCTCAAAATCGGTTTCCGGATGTTCATAAAACAACCATATGGCTTTGGCTGCATCGATGACGGAACCGCCACCTAAAGCGATAATCACATCCGGTTGAAATGACTGAGCTACCCGAAACCCATCCAGGACTGTATCTACAGTAGGATCCGGCTGTACTCTGTCGAAAAGCTCCGAATGAACATATTCTCCAGTGCTCCGTTTTCTTAAATGATATAACACTTTTTCAACATAACCAAGCTTCACCATAACTTCGTCCGTAATAATGAAAGCTCTTGAAATATGAGGCATCTTAGCTAAATACTGTACGGAACCGGGTTGAAAATATATTTTCTCAGGGATCTTAAACCATTGCATATTATACCTTCTTCTTGCTACACGCTTTTTATTAATTAAATTTACTGCTGTAACATTTGCCGTTGTACTGTTTCTACCAAAGGAACCACAGCCAAGAGTTAGTGATGGCATATTCGTATTATAAAGATCACCGATTGCTCCATGACTCGAGGGTTGGTTAACAATGATCCGCCCTGTATTTACTTGTTCAGCAAAGCAATTGATGACTGCTTCATCATTCGAGTGAATGACTGCGGAGTGTCCTGAACCACCGAAGTTAACCATCTCCACAGCTCTTTTGATCCCTTCCTCTGAATTAGCCACCTTATAGCATGCCAGAATTGGACAAAGCTTTTCTCTGGATAATGGATATCGGTCACCCACTCCTTCCACATTTGCAACTAAGATCTTCGTACCTTCCGGGACTTCAATTCCGGCTAATTTTGCTATTGTCATAGCAGATTGTCCTACAATCTGAGGATTCATGGCACATTTCTTTTCATCAATGGCTAACTTTTCAAGCTTTTTCTTTTCTTCACCATTGACAAAATAACAACCTAGCATAGTCATATAGTTAACCGTTTCCTCGTATATATCCTGATCTATGATTACTGCTTGTTCTGAAGCACAAATCATACCGTTATCAAAGGTTTTCGACAATATCAAGTCCGTTACGGAACGTTTTATATCTGCCGTCTTTTCAATATAACAGGGTACATTACCCGGTCCTACCCCGAGTGCCGGTTTTCCTGCACTATAGGCTGCTTTCACCATAGAAGATCCACCGGTTGCCAGAATTAATGAGATGCCATCGTTATTCATTAAAGCCTGGGTAGCATCAATTGAAGGTTCCTCAATCCATTGAATACAATCTTTTGGGGCTCCGGCAGCTATAGCAGCATCACGAACAATCCTGGCGGATTCTACACTGCAGTTTTGAGAACTGGGGTGGAAAGCAAAAATAATCGGATTCCTGGTCTTAATTGATATAATACATTTAAATAATGTAGTTGCAGTCGGATTCGTAACCGGTGTGATACCGGCAATGATACCTACCGGCTCAGCAATATCAAAATAATCCTCTTCTTCGTTTTCATCGATGATACCAACCGTTTTTTGATATTTGATACTATGGTAGATATATTCGGTTGCAAATAGATTTTTTATAATTTTATCTTCATATACACCGCGTTTTGTTTCTTCCACTGCCATTTTTGCAAGTGACATATGATTCGCCAAACCGGCAAGTGCCATTTCTTTTACAATATGATCTACTTTTTCCTGATTTAACTTTATCATGTCTTTTAAGGCAATCTTAGCCTTTTCAACCAGTTGTTCTATCGCATTCGGGACATCATTGGTTACATTATTATGCTCAGCCATAAAACTCTCCTATCTATTACTGTAAATTTTTATGTCTTTTTCTTATTTATTATTTACAAGCTATGGCTGTTTTATTATATAATATTAAAGAATCACAAAATCGAAGAGGACGCTGTCATTATTCCAACAGCGCCCTTAAATCAAGGTGATTTCATATCAAGTTGTATTTGACCATAATTACTTCCGGTATGTTTTCAGCAAACATTATATTTGCTGTATAGTAATAATTTGAAATAAATTTTCCATCTGCTGTTTGTTTGCTAATGGTAACAAAAACATTCTCATCCGATATCTTCTCTATCTTAAAGCTAGTCATTATATTATTGTTAAGATGCATAATAGCCACCATATTTTATATTAGCGTCTATTTTCTGAGATGGAGTTAGTTTTTCTATAAAACTACAAATAGTATCCCGCTGTTTCTTAGTAGCAGTTTTCTCATCAAAACCAGTACCTTCAATAAATTGATACATTATAATCTGATCACTTCTACTAATATTTAAGACTTTAAATATCTTATCTCTGGGTTTGATAAAAAACCGTAAAAATTAGAATAGTCACAACAGGGATAATTAATAGAAATATCTTATTTTGTTTCATTTTTATTCAATCCATCACTATTTACTTGTTTTCATCTATCCTATCTTCCTTGTTATTGTCTGAATTCCCATCTCTGTCTTGTTTGACCTGTGGATGATATTCTTTCATAGTCTTTTTATAAATCCTTCTTCCTATGAGAATAATTACAGTTATTATAATTGCCCAAATGATAAGATAAGGCAAGTTTACAACAAACCATACGAAGAAGTTTTGAAATCCTTCACTTATATTATAAGTTGTTTCACGAAAACCGGTTCCGATTCTCTTCCATACCGTGAGCTTCTCTTCTTCCACCGGTGTCATCCGTTCTACTTCTTCGATTGACATCGTCACCGTACTATAATCCACCTTATTATCAATTGTTCTAAGCTGGGTTTCATAATTTTGCAATTCATAACGGATAGAACTAAGTCTGCTTTCCAATGTGATTATCTTGTCTAAGGTATCTGTCTTTTCTAGTAGTGCAAATAGTCTTTCCTGCTCAATCTCAAGAGCCTTTTTTCGGCTTTGGGCATCTACATATTCAAGCGTTACATTTTCTGTATCTACTGCCTTATTTACAACATTAGCATTATCATATACGATATCAACGAATTCATCCAATCTGTTTTTGGGAATCCTTGCAACAATATGCCCCCTTCGGGAAACGTTTCTGCTATAATATCTTTTTCCACTTAGGTTTGAGCTTTCTACATAGCCACCGAGTCTATTAATCTCCTCATCAATAGTATTCACTAAGGTATCAAACTCCTGGGTTTCCACATCCATATTCACACGACGGATAATCTTCTCCATAGACATAGCACCGGAATTACCGGTTGTAAAAACTGAGGTGCTGGTGAGGCCTGCCTCATTACCGTCCATAGCGTAATCATAGTATTCATCATCCGCCATTTCACCCTTGGCTTCCTGAGGTTCTGTCGCGGATGAGTCATATTCGGTACTCTCATTCTCGCTGTATTTATACTCACTGCTGTCTGATTTTGCACCACAGGCACTCATCGTCATAATCAATACAACAACAATAGTCAGTAGTTTGATTGATCTTTTCATTTTCATATTCATAAAAACCCTCCCTTAACAAATCATTTAAGAACTTACCTACCACTTTTTAAACATTCCTTATGTCTTTTAAGCAATAGAATATTAGCTTTAAAAACCGGTATTGTTTTATATCTGTTTGTCGTATACGTTCTGTAAACTTTTATCTAGTTAAGAATTAGACGATAAGTGCGTACTTATGGTTCCTATTTTTCCAATTTTATGAGCTTAAACAGAAAATCAAGATAGGAATATTCAAAAAAGACCCCATCTGCTATCATCTTTCTTAGTTGTTTTTGCGTAACCCATTTTGCATCGGCCACTTCGGATTTCTGCAGTTTCAGATCTTTTATCTCAATATCTGTTTTAACCAGCCACACGGTAGAAAAATGATCTAATCGTTTATACATGAATGCCAGAGTAGAATTTTCTTTCGTAGCTTTAATCCCTAGCTCTTCTAACAGTTCTCTTTGACATGCGGTCCAGGCATCCTCTCCGGCAATAGCAGAACCTCCAGTAGCTGCCCAGATACCGGGTTTCCAGCTGATCGTTTCCGCCCTTTTTTGGATTAGGATTTCACCCTTTTTGTTAATCGGATAGATATGTACTACCAGATGATAATCACCTTTAGCCAAAGGCTTTCCTCTTTCATGGGTTCTTCCTGTTTTCATAAAACAATCATCATAAATGTCCCAAATCTCCATAGTACCCTCCTGTAATTTCAGTTTTTTCTTTTTTGTATTAATATAACCCAAGATCCAATCATTAATTTATCTCATTATTTCATCTCATTAATATATACAAATTTTCTACTATATAAAATCTTTTGCTAGTAAGTCAACTTACCTTTCACGTAAAAAGACTGTACCATCTGAATATATCCCTACCGTTTCATGGTAGATCTATGTCCTCCTGATAGTACAGTCTTATCATATCATATTAACCTTATTATTACTACACCGTTTCCCGGTAAAACGAATGATACCTTGTGCTAATTGGAACCGGTAATCACCTTGATTAAAGGTCCTCTGCCTGCTTTATTCATTCCCCATACCTTAACCGCAGTATCTGCTTTTAACTTAGGTATCTCAATCGTAAAATTACCCTTATTGGTAATGGTTCCTTCATAGTTTTTCTTGCCAATTGTAACGAATATTCTCGTCCGGGTATTTAAAACCTTAGAAGGAGCATTGGTTAGGCTTTTCGGTAATTTCTCATCCCCGGTATCTTGTTCATCCTCAGAAATATAATCTAATAATTCTATCTTCCCGGTGATGGTGGTATCCCCTTCCTTAATCGGATTGACCTTGGGCGCATCCGGAGCCGCCTTTACGACAGCTGATGTAAGGGCATCACTGGTTCCGCTTAAATTCGTAGCTGTAACCGAAACCTTAGTCCCTGATACATCTCGATCCGTTGTAAAGGAATAGATATACTGATCTGTCGTTGAATCGTAATGGTATTGATCGGTTACGTACTCTTTTGCTCCAATGGTAAGAGTAACTTCACAATCTTTAAAAGCTGCAACCTGAACCAGTTTATCTGTATTTCTTACTTCCTGTAAAAGAACAGGTGTCTCCGGCCTGCCTGCGATTACCTCTGTTTTGTTGGCTATCAGTATTCTACCATCTGAGAATCTGACCATTGCATATATCTTGGTTCCAGCCTCTAAGTTCGTCTCAAGCGGATACCGAAATTTGGCAAAGGAATCTGTTTCAACACTCAACAGAGAGTTTTTAAGGCTCATACCTTCACCTCTTGCTATTGCAAGATAAACCATACCCCTATCTTCATAAGTTCCGGTTATAAAGATAGACTTATTTGATACTCTGTTAATCGTAAGGATTGTAGTTTCATTCCTTACATAGTTTTCAATATCATTAACGATCACCTCTGTTACGTGGCTCTTACGAATTATTCCATTCTTCGTATCCCTTGCTGTCACCTTCAATATCTGCCCGCTATATAACTGATCCGTAAAAAGGAAAGTAAATTTACCCTCTTTATCTGTCTGAGTGTTATAAGTCTTTTCTCCAATCTCAAGTGTTATATCATATGCCTTTTTCGCGGCACCCGGTATATAACCACTAAGGGATTTCTCAATATTACTTACCTCATAAACAACCGGTGCATTCGGAGCTGCTTCACTTACGGTTGTTGTATTTATTCTACTATTTCTTCCAATATGATCCAGGCTATAAACAGTTATTTTCTTTCCTGCTTCCTGTGGAGGTAATAGCAACATATAATAGCCACCATCAAAAACTTCGGAATAAGTTTCTACAATATTTAAGCTTCTATCATAGATCTCAGTATTCTTTTCATAGAGTTCCTTGCCACCATCTTTCGATACATATACGGTATCATCAATGATCGCAATTACCGTTGCATCCCCATCTTTTGTCTCACCGCTAATAAAGCCATCATTATTATGAAACGGATTTATACTTGGTTGGTTGGGTCCGGTTCGTTTTACAGGGACTCTGATGTGTTCACTTTCCAGTCCATTCTTCTCATCTTTTACATAAACAATTACTTCGGTACCGGAAGGTTGTGCCGGTAGTGAATAGGAGAAATTACCGCTGCCATATACTTTACTTTCATAAACTCCGGTATAAGCTTCGAATACAATCGTAGAATTAGGTTCTGCGATACCTCTTATACTTGACTTACGATTCGTATAAGTTTCAACCGTCGGTTTTCTCATCATATTCTCGTTAAAATTATCAATCGTTAGTTTTTTAATTGTTTTATTACCATGGATATCTTCTGCATAGATAGAATATAAACCGTTCTCCCATACCGTAAATGTATTGGCTGTAACTTTATTCGCTACCGACCACCCGTTATAAGATATATTATAATCACCCTTGAGATATCGTACCATTTTTAATTCTGATTTATCTGTTACATGGACCGAAACCTCAAAAGAATTGGCTGTTGCGCTGGTTGTCAAAGGGGCTACAATAATATGTGGTCCGGTGGTATCCCCATTCTCTTTGGGATAGGATGCAACATAATAACGGTATTGATCAGCTTCCTTCAGATATTTCCTGTACCATGATGTTTCCTGTATCAACTCATTGGCATAATAAGGTGCTCTTATTAAAAACTTATTCTCTGCGGGAAGACTTACCCTCCAGTTATAGTCTACTTGAGGAATGATATTACCGCTGATGGTTAATTCTTTAATATATTTACTTAAAACTGACTGGCTCCGTGTAAATCCTTTTAAAACAGCTTGAGTTTCTATTCCTCTGTTAGCATCCTGAGGTTTCGTTATCTTATTGGTAACCAGCAGAAGTTTCATCGTGTCTGTAACCTCTTTGCCATTATAGGTAACACTCTTAATACGTCTGTTGTCACTGATTAAATTACCGGAGATATCATAACGGGGAGGTGCATCCGGATTTATCACATAATCTATACCGTCAAATATAAAGAAACTACTCCAATCCTCCATCCATTCTTCACGGATAAGTGATTTTATTCCTTCCTCTCTCATAAGCTCTTTCATGGTCTCATTGGTCCAATCCGAACTATGATACCCGGATTCATAAGCACTGGCTGACCATTCCAGCCATTCCTTTAATTGTTTCCCTGTAATGGAATAAACATAAAGATAATTATTATATGGTTGAATTGCTTTTAAATCTGACTCAGTTATCTGATCTCGAATATTAACAAAGTCGTCAATGGAATTCAACCCATAACTCGCATAATTTGAAGCTGCCACAATCGGATAGTCTTTATATTGTTTTCCTGTTGTGTTAGCATATTTCAAAGCATAATGGATTTTAGAATCATTTAGTAATTGAATTGCAAAATTATCACCCAGTAACCCATAATAATTTTGTATCACTACATTCTTTTCCAACTCTCCAATGATATCCGTTGAATAATTTAACAAACGTTCATCCCAAGATCCATACAGAGAAGCTATTGTCTTATTTTCAACTGTTTTTTTCTCAGATACCATACGAATTTCCGACTTACGATCCATAATAGAGACTTCATCTTTTCTTACCCTCAGTGTGAGATCTACAACTCCGATTGCTTCTCCACGGTCACCGGCCATAATAACGTTCTTTCCATTCATCAGATAGGTTTTCCTATCGACATTAGGTAGCTGATAATAAGGTGAAGTCATATCTGTTGTAGGAAAAAGATTGTGCTCATGCCCTGCTACAACAATATCAACTTCCGGAATTTTTGTTAGTGCATAGGCCACATTCTTAAAGTTTAGTTCCGGATTTTCAGGTCCAATACCGGTATGAGAAAGGCAGATAATGATATCCGCTCCCATTTCTTTAAGCTTTATCGCTTGTGCTTGTGCGTTAAGAACCATATCCTCGGTCTTGAGAATCCCTGCATAGCTATGGGTCTTTGAGGTTAGAGTTGGAATGGTTTGGCCAATGATTCCTACCTTTACTTCCACCTCATTTCCTAAGGATGTTTTTAATTTTCGTGTTATAATCATATTTTCCAAAAAAGGATGTTTCCCAGTTTTTGAATCAACCACATTGGAAACCACGGTAATATCTCGCATACCTGACCCGTTTAACTGTCTCAGTAAATACTCATAACCGTAATCAAACTCATGATTTCCAAGAGTAATTGCATCATATCCAATCATAGCCATAGCCTGATAGATTGGTTGAATCGCATCCTGATTCTCTGAAAAAATGTACTCTGTGGTATAATCAAATAACACATCACCATTATCCAGAGTTATAGTATTCTCTTTCGGTAACTCTTCCCTGGTTTTTGTAATTAAATCAAATACTCTTGCCAGACCACCATTGTTATAATCAATACCCTGTTCATAATCCTTGCTGTTAAGCTGTCCGTGTAGGTCAGTTGTTCCGATAACCCTTAAGTTAACCGTCTCTATTTTTTGTTCAGCCGCATTTACTTCCTGCTGCCTGAATTCATTAATACCCCATATTGTGCCACATACAACAGTAGATGTAGATATGACAGTTGCTAAAATAATCTTAAATCTTTTCTTCAATCTATGCATTCCATCTCCTTACCCGTAAAAAGACATCAAAATACAGTATCATACATCTTTTTACTATTATTAGTCTCCATTGCCAGTGTTTCACATCCCAAGATTATTTTAGAAAAATTTTAAGGCAAAAGAATGTCAGAAAAATTAAGAAAAACTTACCATTTGTGATATTGTTTTATAAAAATATGCTCCTGAGCAAATAAAATAATAGAGGAGAATTCTGATATGACCCCTGTCAAGTAGACAGGTTAAATTATGAAAACAAAGCACCAAAAAAAAGTAGAGCCTTACATATAGATGTAAGAAATTGATTTATGAAATAGAAAGCACCTAGTAACATAAATTCTTACAATAACAGATGTAAAGCTCTATTCTTATTTATATTATATTTGACAATATAACCGTCGTTTCGTTGTCTTACGTATCCATCGCAGAAAGAACAGGTTTGATCAGCTCCAGTATACGTTCTGTACGATTCATTAAATACAGATAACCAACTAATGCTTCTAAGCCAGTTGCAGTCCTATATTCTACAATTCCTGCATTTTTCGCAGAAGTGAAAGATTTGGCATTCCTTCCTCTTTTATAGACGGCCAGCTCTTCCTCTGACAACTGGTCCTGAATTCTATGAAACAGTTCAGCCTGTGCCTTGGCTTGTACCATTTTTGAAACACTTTTATGAAGCTTATTCACCGGAGCATTACCGCCTACCACTACCACAGTACGAATGATAATGTCGTATATCCCATCCCCTATAAAAGCCAGTGTAAGTGGTGAATATGTTCGAATATCCGTATCCGGCAGTTTATAATGTTCTTTGATATATCCGGCTAATTGTATTTGGTTTTGTATATCCGTTAACTCCTTTTCCATCTTACCCCTTCTCTGGTATCTTCTAAAATAATACCTTTATCAAGTAACAGGTTTCGTATCTCATCCGCTCTTACAAAATCCTTATTTTTTCTCGCACTTTGTCTTTCCTCGATCAGCTTTTCAATCTCAGCATCCAGAAGTTCCTCTTCCTTATGAGCTTTAATACCGAGAACATCACATAGCTTTACAATTCTATCATATATATCCTTAACAAAGGATTTTGTAGAATCGCTATTGCAGTTTGAATTGGCGAATCTGACAAGTTCAAAGATAGCTGTAATCGCATCTGCTGTATTGAAATCATCATCCATGGAGGAATCAAATTTCGCATGATATTCCTTAACCTCTTCAAGCAAAGCCTGTTCTTCATTCGTAAAACCATTTTCGTCTAAAGATGCGTTTTTCAACAAATAATCTAGGGATCCGACCGCAGTTAGAATTCGGTTTAATGAATTTTTTGCTGCCTCCATCAAATCCTTACTAAAATTCAACGGACTTCTATAGTGAGCATTCAACATCAGAAAACGCACCACCTGTGGATCGTATTGTTTGCATATATCTCGGACTGTAAAGAAGTTCCCTTCGGACTTTGACATCTTTTTATTATCTATATTTAGGAAAGCATTATGCATCCAGTACTTTACGAATTCTTTCCCATTGGCAGCTTCACTTTGTGCAATTTCATTTTCATGATGTGGAAACACAAGATCCTCACCGCCACCATGAATATCAATTTGGTCACCTAGGTATTTTCTGCTCATCACCGAACACTCAATATGCCAGCCAGGACGACCGTCGCTCCAAGGCGAGGTCCAATATGGCTCTCCTTCCTTCTTCGGCTTCCAAAGTACAAAATCCATCGGATCTTCCTTCTCCTCGCTGACTGCAATACGGCTTCCTGCTTCTAAGTCGTCAATGTTTTTCTTAGAAAGTTTTCCATATTCATCAAAGCTTCTGGTTTTAAAATAAACAGTGCCGTTTTTTTCATAGGCATGACCTTTTTTGATTAAAGTATCAATCATCTCAATCATTCCGTCAATTTCCTGGGTAGCTTTTGGATGATAGGATGCCTCTAAAACGTTAAGAGTAGCCATATCCTTCTTAAACTCTTCAATAAAACGTTCGGAAATTTCTGTTGCACTAACACCTTCTTCGTTGGATCGATTTATAATCTTATCATCAACATCCGTAAAATTGGTTACATAATTCACATCATAACCCTTATACTCAAAATACCTTCGTACCGTATCAAAGAATATGACCGGTCTGGCGTTACCAATGTGTATATAATTATATACTGTTGGTCCGCATACATACATCCGTACCTTTCCTTCCTCAATCGGAACGAAGTCATCTTTTTTTTGTGTCAATGTATTATAAATTTTCATTTAGTAACCTCCTTGTTCTTAGTATATTTATTCTTTCTTATTTTTTTATGTTTGTTCTAATAATTGTAGCTCTTTAAATTTATTCATACACATTTCTTCATTTCCATTTATATATTCTTATTCATTCACTCAACTCAACTACTTTGAAATTTTATGTTTGATTTTTACATATGTCTTGTAAATGGAGCAAACTATTCTTACACAGTATTTATTCTTTCATAATTATTTTTTCTAAATCTTCTAACCGATCATATAGTTTCGTTAACTCATCCCTCAAACAGTCATTCTCCTTCTTAAGCCAGGACATGTCAGTTTGAAGCGGATCCGGAAAATGAATCTGATCGAGATCTTCGCGAGGAACTCTTATATTATCCCGTTTCACGACTCTGCCCGGAACACCTACGACCGTTGAATTAGGTGGGACTTCTGTAAGCACGACAGAGCCTGCACCTATTTTCGAATTTTCACCAATTGTAAAAGATCCAAGAACTTTTGCTCCGGCACTGATCATGACATTGTTCCCTACCGTAGGATGTCTCTTTCCTTTTTCTTTACCGGTTCCTCCTAAGGTAACTCCCTGATACAGGGTTACGTTATCGCCAATCACAGCTGTCTCTCCTATTACTACTCCGTTACCGTGATCAATAAATAAGCCCTTCCCAATTGTAGCTCCGGGGTGTATTTCAATTCCGGTTTTCCTTACAGTTCGTTGGGAAAACCATCTAGCCAGAAAGTAATGTTTCTTCTTATATAAGTAGTGTGCGATACGATAACGGATAATTGCCCGAAAACTCGGATAAAGCAATATCTCCAAAGGCGTCTTTATCGCCGGATCCCGTTCTTTAATCACCTGCATCTCTTCTTTATAATACTTTATAAATCCCATAAATTACTACCCTCCTTAAAGTTTAACCTACTTGTCAGTTAAGTATGCTACGTATGTGTCATGCAAGCTTGGTATTGTACGCGCATCCTTGATACTTCGTATCAGATGCCCGTCCTTTGGGTATTGGTCGCCGGCTCGCATCATCTTTTCCATACATGCTCAGTCTACCTACGCGCATCCTTGATACTTCGTATCAAGGATCGTGGGCTCGCTCGCATCCATTCAAGCATGCTTGCCGTTCAAATACACACGTGCTATTAAAAAGTAAACTTTTATAGCACGTATGTATTTGAACTATAAAATGTCTGCTCGCTTCGCTTACACGCAAAAAACCGCCTCTAATTATAGAGGCGGTGAAATACGCGGTTCCACTCTATTTGTATGTAGAAAAACATAACATACATCTTTTACAGATAACGGCTGTCTCCCGTGTTCGGCTAAGTCACCTTCACCGAACCAGCTCCCGGATGCACTTCGCACATAACTTCGTAAAGAATGCTTTCAGCCGGTGGCATTCTATCTCTGCTACTATCTTATGGGCTACTTTTCCGTTCATTGCCTTTATTATAAGTATATATTATAAGTTTTTAAGAACAACTACTATTTTATTTATTGTATGCAAGGAAAAATCTTTTGTCAATACTATTTCCAGTTTTATTTTTTCGGACAGCCTCCACAACCTCCACAACCTGTACTGCTACTTTTTGGCGTGACATCAAACTGATAATTCATTGCTGACTCAAGTAAACATACAGCATTTGCGGCAATACCCTGACCTGCTCCGGTAAACCCAAGCCCCTCTTCTGTTGTAGCTTTTATATTGATACGGTCCCTAGTTATACCCAAAGCATCGGCAATATGATCAATCATGGCCGGTAAAAAGTCTGCTAATTTCGGCTTTTGAGCAATTATGGTAGCATCGATATTTTCTATTATATATAATTGCTCTTCAATCAATGCCTTCACTTTTTTTAATAATTCTATGCTAGATATCCCTTTATAAGCGGAATTTGTATCCGGAAAATGTCTGCCGATATCACCTAAGGCTGCTGCCCCCAATAGTGCATCCATAATGGCATGTACCAAAACATCTGCGTCGGAATGACCCAGAAGTCCTTTATCATATGGTATTTTTACGCCACCCAGAATTAGATCACGATCTTCCACTAATTTATGAACATCATATCCTGTTCCTATTCGCATCTATTAAAATCCTCCTGTATTCATATTCAAGTAGTAATCCATGCCTTAAGTTAAACGTATTGTATAGATACTTTAGCATGTCCTACGAATTCATTATATCGTATCAGAGAGGATTTATCCAGCACAATACATTGACTTTAAACCAAATACTGAATACATAGTAAAACATTTATTAATTTACGTATGCTTGCTATACTATCGCTTTTATAACTATGTTAATTATTATAAAGATTTATATATCATCTTCGAATTAAAATATCTTGTTTCAACGATACGCTTAAAAGCCGATACTAAAACGACATATAATTTATATATAGCTCATTGAACTCCTCATCATTGGATAAATGAATCTCCCTGGATATCGTTCTCAATTTTTCAACATCTTCCTTGGCTTTGGAATCTGTAAGATACTTTATGGCGCCAGCTAAGGAACTGTTACCAACCGCTTTGATTTTACCGGATAGTTCCTTCGGTAATAAACCGATGTGGATGGCCTTTTGTATATCTATTTTATAGCCAAAGCCTCCAGCCAGATATACTTGATCTATCTGATCATAAGAGATTCCATATCGACTAATCAATATCTCGATGCCTGCCCGTATAGCAGCTTTTGCCAGTTGTATCTCCCTAATATCCTTTTGTAAAAAGGTTAAATCGGTAATACGATACCCCTCATGAAAGTATGGATTAATAAGTAGTCCCGTATTATCAATGATGCCCTCTTTCCATAGTTCAGAAGTCAAATCTATGACTCCGGTTCCACAGATACCAATTGGAGGTTTCTCATCGATGGTTTCATAATGAATTTCATCACCTTTTAGTGTCACATGGCTGATTGCTCCGGGAATACTACTAACTCCACAGGTAATATTCCCTCCCTCAAAGGCAGGACCTGCAGCCGTAGAGGTGACTAAAATATCCTCCTTAGTACCTAAGGCCATCTCTCCGTTCGTTCCAATATCGATCAGCAACCATGGTTTTTCAGAACTGAGAAATCCACAAACCATAAGACCGGCAACGATATCTCCCCCAACAAAAGTTGAAATACCCGGTAATAAAATAACAGGAATATTAGGTATCTCAGGTATATCTATATTCACTTGATAATCCTTAGTCGAAAAAATATCTGTCATATTCATTTGAATCATTTCAATATTGACCGGCGTAAAAGGAAAAGAACCTAAAGTTTCACAGGAATATCCCATAAAAAGATGACTCATTGTAGTATTACCTGCAATGACTATCTTTTCAATATGGTTAATAGAGACTTCTTCTTCGGTAATTAAAATAATAATTCCCTCTATAATCCCCCGTCGAACGCAATCCCGTAGCTCAATTAATTTCCCCTTGTTGGAGGCTTCCATTCGAGTAATTACATCCGCTCCATACCGTCTCTGAGGATTCTCTTTTGTATATGTTTTATAAATCCTGCCACTTTGCATTCCGATCAGGCTGATTGCAATTGTTGTGGTACCCAAATCAACAGCGATGCCAAAACTATTCTCTAAACGCGCCGCAGGGAGAATTTGAGTAGTATCTGTGTTAGTGCCTATCTCTGTATATTTGTCTATCTCTCCATACTTATCAATCTCTGCGTTTGAAGTATCGAGATTAATCTTTGATTTATCTAATGCATTCTCAGACACTACAAATATCTGTGAATTAGACTCATAAGCCAACTCAATGGTGCACTCCTTCTTAGGATGTGCTTTACAGGATAGACGATACCCCTGCCGTAACCATGCTTCGTTAAAAAGCATCTTATCCTGTCGGGTAATGGGAAGCTCACCATCAATAAGGCGTATCTTACATTTACCACAGGCCCCTCTTCCCCCACATTCTGCCGGAACATAAACTCCATGTCGCAATATAGCCTCCATAATGCTTTCTTCTTCCAAGCACTCAATCTGAATCATCTTATTTTGATCCGGTATCTTTATTATAATTTTTATCTTCTCTGCCAGTGATATCACCGCCTTAATCATTATTTACCTGGGATGGATTAATATCTACATTTTATGTTTTCTGTCATCTTTCGTCAATGCTGGTCTTATCATAACCTTAATTATAACCCAATAAGAGGAAACTTTATAACCGAATAGTAGGAAACTCATATTGACATAATACACTACCGGCAATACACTATAGAAAAACCGGTGATTGTTCTGTTGCCGAATTTATTACGTATTATTTACTATTATAGCATTCCTATTATTATAATTATATTATATATCGAACAGAAAGGTAAGTAGTTAGAGCTACATAGGTAAGAGAATGAATGCAAAAGAAATTGTAATAAACACAATTGAAGAAAAAAAAGATCAAATCTGTAGTTTAAATGACCAAATCTTTTATTATGCAGAAGGAGGTTTCAGAGAAGAACAATCCGCAAACCTTTATTGCAGCCTGTTAAAAGAGGAGGGTTTTCATATTACCAATAAGCTGGCAGACATTCCAACTGCCTTTAAAGCATCTTACGGAGATGGTGCACCCTATATCGGAGTTCTGGCTGAATATGATGCACTTCCCTTTTTAAGCCAGAAACCGGGAGTACCTTATAAAGAGCCTTTGGTGGAAGGTGCCCATGGCCATGGTTGTGGACATTGTGCTTTGGGAGCCGGTGTATTTGCCACAGTCTTAGCGGTGAAAGAGTTTTTGGTACAAACCGGAATAAAAGGTACCATTGAATTATATGGCTGCCCTGCAGAAGAGGTTGGATGCGGAAAATCCTATATGGTTAACAAAGGTGTATTTGATCACCTGGATGCTGTCTATACCTGGCATCCCAGTCAGATTAACGGAGCTTTGTCTAAAGCTTGGATTTCACTTGAAAGCTTAGTATTTACCTTTACCGGAATTACTTCCCATGCTTCTATCTCTCCCGATCAGGGAAGAAGCGCATTGGACGCCTGTGAGCTTATGAATGTAGGGTCAAATTATCTAAGGGAACACTTGATACCGGAATCCAGAATTCATTATGCCTATTTAGATTCCGGAGGGACATTTCCTAATGTAGTGCCGGATAAAGCCTCCTTAAGATATGTGGTACGAGCCCCTAGGATTAGTCAGGTAAATGAAATCGTAAGCCGTGTACTAAACATAGCAAAAGGTGCCGCTTTGATGACAGATACTACAATGGATTATTATATAGAAAGTGCTTATTATGATTTTAAGCCCAACCATGTGCTGGCAGAAGTGCTTAACGAAGCTGTATTTGAAATTGGTGCTCCTACGTATGAGGAAGAAGATTTTCAATTAGCGAAAGAATTCTTTGATTTATATGAAGACGCAACACGGAAAACATTGATTGCAGACTTACGAACTGAATTTAATTCTGCTGAAACCAAAAATCTTGAAAACAATCCGATTAATACCTTTTTATCACAATATACATCAGATACCTCGGATTATAGCTATGTATCTACGGATGTAGGAAATGTTGCCTATGTGGTACCTACAGCCATGCTTGGCCATACCATATCTGCCCTTGGTACTCCCCTTCACTCCTGGCAGTTAACCGCACAGGCCGCTACCTCGATTGCCCATAAGGGATTAATAAATGCAGGCAAAATCATGGCGTTGGCTTGCTGCAAGCTTTTTGAAAATCCCGAGTTAACAAAAAAAGCAAAGCTATCCCATCAGGAATATTATTCAGATACCTTTGAGAGCCCCATACCAAAGGATGCCATTCCTCCAAAAACTCTGGACTAGGTATGATATGATCAATAAGATAGCGAGACTACATTGTTAGTATTGCGTGTTAATTCTTTATCGTATCAACAACGAAATCCGGCGGTAATATCTGGTTATATAAATAATATAGTAACACGCTTGATGAGTTTCTCTGTTTCGCGTATAAGAAAAAACTCTTATGTTCTATAGAACATAAGAGTTTCTTTCAATAGCGAAGGACGGATTTGAACCGCCGACACCACGGGTATGAACCGTGTGCTCTCGCCAACTGAGCTACTTCGCCGAATTATTTGACTATACCAGTGAAAACTGTTATCCGATACCTTTTTCTTAGATATAATCTCTCATGATTTTCATGAAAATGGGACCTATAGGGCTCGAACCTATGACCCTCTGCTTGTAAGGCAGATGCTCTCCCAGCTGAGCTAAGATCCCAAGTACTCCAAAAAGCACTTTTTTATTATATGCATTTCCCATAGGTTTGTCAAGAGAAGAATTGTGTATTTTATATGATAAATACCTCCAATTTCTTCTATCCCTATATACTGCGTAAATAAGACATAGGGTTAACTATATTCTTATGAAATCAATCTATACCCCGGATGACAATAAAATACACCCTATGTCTTAATCTTTCAATCCTATTTTTATAAACATGAATGAAAATCAACTATCTCTACTGTCGTCAAAACCTTAAGAAAGTGTCTGAAAATGAATACTATGATTTATTACCTTTCTCTTTCTATGTCAACATAAAAGCCTAGTAAGGCTGCCCTGATAAACGATATATAGCTCATGCAATGCTCTGGTAATTGCCACATATAGAAGTTTAGCATCTTCATCCCTTGCCTGATAGCTAATTTCGTCGGGATTCCAAATAACAACTGCATCAAACTCAAGACCTTTAGTCATATGAATTGGCAATACCATGACCCCGTTTGTAAAGGTCATCGTTTCTATATCTTCATCATAATGCCGGGTGGTTAAATAGGGATCTAATAAGCTTTGAACCTTCAATGTTTCGTCCACAGTTCTACATATAACTGCAATCGTATCATAACCATTCTTCTTAATATTTTGAATGATTCGAACTGCTTCTGAGACTAAATTTTCTTCCTGTTTTGCTTGATAAACCGTAACTTCCTTGCCATGACGGATAATAGGTTCTATTTCATAGGTTCTAAAGGAGCATTTTTTTAAAACCTTACTGGCATACTCCGATATCTCTACCGTATTTCGATAACTTTTCGCCAGAACATAAAACTTATCCTTCTCAGGAAGAAATACTTCCTGCTTTAAAGTCTCCCAATCGTTCATTCCGGTGTGATAATTAATGTTTTGCGAAACATCTCCCATTATGGTATAGGTACAATTCTTAAATAACTCTTTCATAATAGCAAAGATTATGACACCAAAATCCTGAGCTTCATCCACAATGATATGACTGATAAATTCAAAATCCCTAGTCTTCTTTAAACGTTTTTTAATGTAAGTGAGCATTCCCAGATCATATATATCTATGTTTTTATGACTAAGTTCCTGCAGCAAAATATGAATGCTATCCTTTGGCGGTACTATGATACCCTTTTCGCTATACCAGGCTGAATGCTGTGCAAAATGCTCTAAAAATCCAAGGTAAACCTCCATCAAATTGATCTTTTTACTTCGATTGCCAAAGTAGTTCTTAAATTTTTTCACCTCCGCCATGATTACTTCTTTTCGCGTCATTTCCTCTTCATTAATTGATGTGATTTTATAAGTGAGACGTTTGTTTAAAAGATCAATTTTCTCCTGTAAGGGTAAATCCTGAAAAAATGTGAGAAAATAAATAATCTCATCTTTTGAGTAAATTATTTCATTGTTATAAATAACCGATTCGGTTTCAACCGTGTCAAGTTCATACAGTTTTACATACTCCTTGATAGCTTTAAAAAATTCCATAGATCCTTTAAAATTCTTTAGATCCTTGAAAGCCTTTTCATCTTCCTCATGATCCAACTTCATGAAACTGTTACTTAGATTGTATTTTCCTTTCTTTATATCCATATCCCGATCCAAAAGCAGCATAAAAAACTCTTCCAGGGTCATTTGATTAATATTATAAACATCCAGATTAGGCAATACTCCCGTAATATAATTTAACAACATCTTATTGCTTCCGATAATATAGAATTCATCCGGTCTGAATTTATCCTTATAATTATATAGGATATAGGAGATCCGATGCATGGCCACCGTAGTCTTACCGCTACCGGCAACCCCCTGCACAATCACGCTATGAAACGGAGTATCCCTGATGATTTCATTTTGTTCTTTTTGAATGGTTGCAATGATTTCTCCCAGTACTACTTCTTTATTCTTGCTCAGGTATTTCGTTAAAAATTCATCATTAGTAACAACATCCGAATCATAAAAATCAACTAATTCACTTTGAGAGATTTCATAAGTCCTTTTTAATTCCAGATCAATCTCAATGGTTTCTCCAAAAGGTGTTGTATAGGAACTTTCCCCTATTTCACTTTCATAATAAACACTGGAAACTGGTGCTCTCCAATCCACCACAATACTTTGGGTGCTGTTTTCTCTGACCCCATTCTTTCCAAGATATAAAGAGAAATTGGTTCCATCCTCTTTTTCCTTATAATCAATTCTTCCAAAATAGGGTTTCTTCCGTGCTAATATGCTTTTATTCAAGATACGTTCCAGCTGAGATTTGATATCAAGTCCTACGGATAAATCATTGTGCAGTTCCGGATTGTTGGACCTGTAATTATCATAAAGCTCCTTCGTTTCATCACTTATCTGTCTTAATTCTTCTGAATATTTTGCTATATTTCTTTCGATGATGTTGAAACAATATTCTAGACGCCTAAGCTCCGACTGCCATTCTGTCTCCATATCTATGTCCTGATTATTTTCTTGAAACTGCATGCCTACTAATTCTTCCATCTTAATCTCCCTTCTAACTTTTGTTTAAAGGTTTTTGTTATTAAATAAGTGAATTCTATTCACATCACATGTTCTATGATAAATATTTTTGAAAAAATTACTAGACTTATATTTCAAGTTGTGTTATGATGATAAATGAATTTTAGCCTAAAATAACTTACTCGTTGTCAGAATTTTCTGACAACTTTTTTTCATATTTGCGAAGGTAAAGCGAATTAGAAGCAAACAAGATCATCCTAGATTCTTATAGGGTGATTTTTTTGCTTCTATGAGCGCGTCCAGCGAATAATGTCCAAAAGATGGGCATTAAGATACGCAGTATCGAATGGCATGAGAAAAGTGCACCTGAGTGCACTTTCGTCATATGACCCGCTGATTTATTTTGTAACAACCCCAAAAATTTATAACATTAATTATAAGTCGTATAATGCAACAATATGATCTAAGCAAAATTTTATGCTTAATAAACAGCTTAATCGGATATCTGTTTGAGTTATTCTATCACTTACTTTAACAGTTACTTCTTCCGGTTACTTCATTAACTGCGTCTACAGGCGAAGCTAATGATATTTCCGTCCGGATCCTTAAACTGCATTGATCGGTTTCCCCAAGAATAATCTGTCGGTTCTTTTATAATCTCAACCCCCAGCTTTTTTAATCTTTCATACTCCAGATCCACATCATCTACACCGATTTGTAATGCAAAACTGCCGGAACTAAGTCCATAATACATTGACATATCCCTTTTCGCCGCTTCTCGGGAATAGATGGACAGAAGTGCCCCTTCCGTATTGATTACAGCGTGGATATCATCCCCCTCTGAGGTTGTCTTAAGAACCTTCTCATAAAAAGAAGTTAACGCTATCACATCCTCAGTCACTAAACATATTCCATGAAATTTCATACCAATCTCCCCTTCTAATTATCTTAATATAATTTTGTACTATTTTTCTTGATATGCTTCAAATTCTTGTGCTGTCAGATTATAATCTCTTAAATATATCTTTTCGTTCTTACATTCAAGAATACTAATGCAGGCGTTTTTCAGCCTTGTTTTACCGGACCCGATTTCACCGTTTGATAAAACTGCTAAAATTGTATTGATGGCTGCACCATGGGATACCATGATAATCTCATCCTGGGGATAAATCATAGCATATTGGTCAATACAATCCATCAGCCTTTTACTAAGTTTTTCCCAAGGCTCAATACCCTCGTCCTTTCCAAAGGTATCAAAATGTTTTCTTTTATCAAAGGTTAGACCTGCTATTGCCCCAAAATCTCTCTCGATTAAAGCTTCCTCTACGATAAAATGATCCACCGATATATTTTCTGAGATTATTTCTGCTGTCTTTTTTGCTCTGATTAACGGACTTGTGATGACTGCTTTTATTTCTTTATCTTTAAAAGCCTGTCCGCATCGCTTTGCCTGATGAATTCCATTATCATTTAATGCTATATCTTCTCTTCCCTGTAGTCTTCCTTGAAGATTCCAGTCTGTCTCACCATGTCTAATTAAGTATATTTTCATTTGTTCGCTCCTAAATTATTAATATAAGTAATATAGTATCAGAAAAGAACTGTATCATCGCATTATGATAATATTATTTTTATAGATCTAATCCTTCTATGTATTCTTTTCCCGCTTATTATATATAATGCAAATCAAAATAGCAAGATTTTGAACATAGATAGATAAAATATAGCATAGAAAAAGCATAGGATTATTGTTAACCAATATGCTCCTATGCTTTCTAATTATTCTACTTAATTATATACTTATTATAAGCTTACGGATACTACTTTACCATTCGTCTCTAAGATTTCCTTTACTTCCTGCATCAGTTCCTTATCCGGTTCCTTCGTATCTGCCAGTTTGTATTCCAAACCAAGCTCCTTCCACTTATACTCACCCATCTTATGAAAACCTAAAAGTTCAATTTTAGATACGTTTGGGTAATCGTCCAAATGCTTAGATAACTCTCTTACATTATCAAGATTATCTGTAAGTCCGGGTACTACTACATAACGAACCCAAGTATTTACGTTCTTTTCTTTTAGATATTTAAGCATTTTTAAAGTAGGTGCGAGAGAAACCCCGGTAACTGTTTTATAAACAACCGGATCATAATTCTTAATATCCAGCAAAACCAGATCTGTATATTCAAGTACCTCTTTGACCGTATCATTCCAGATAAACCCTGAAGTGTCTACGGCTGTTGAAATTCCAATTTTCTTACAAAGCTTACTTGCTTCTAAGATAAATTCTGCTTGAAGTAGAGGTTCTCCACCTGTAAAGGTTACCCCTCCACCGGAAAAATCCATATAGGATTTATACTTCATAATCTCCTGGACTAACTGCTCCGGTGAATACTGAGAGCCTTTGTTAACATCCCAGGTATCCGGATTATGGCAAAACTGGCACCTTAGCGGACATCCCTGCATAAAAACGACAAACCTTATGCCCGGTCCGTCCACAGTACCGAAACTTTCAAGTGAGTGTATTCGTCCCATAATGCCCATTGTATCACCAACCCTTCCGGCAGCTACTATATGAGCTCCTGTAAATCCTATCGATCCTGTTATTCGTTTATATCTGTAATATGATAAGCCAGGAAGCTGCTTTTTATAGGCGGCAGCTTCCTTCACTTACCGATGATATCGTATATTTCTTATATCGTTACTATCGTCTATATCTTCGAACTATTATATAACATTATAATGATATATATTCCGAATTTCTTATCTTTGATGGAAGGTACGGTTGATAACATCGAGCTGTTGTTCACGGTTTAGTTTTACAAAGTTTACGGCATAGCCGGATACTCTTATTGTAAGCTGAGGATATTTTTCAGGATGTTCCATCGCATCCATTAAGGTCTCACGATCAAATACGTTGACATTGATATGATGTCCTCTGCTGTGGAAGTAACCGTCTAACATGCCTGATAGGTTATTAATTCTTTCTTCTTCATTCTTACCTAGTGCCTTTGGTACAATAGAGAAGGTGTAGGAAATACCGTCCTCTGCATGCTTATAAGGTAATTTAGCAACGGAAGCCATGGATGCAGCTGCACCCTTCTTATCCCTTCCATGCATAGGGTTTGCACCCGGAGCAAAAGGCTCTCCTGCTTTACGACCATCCGGTGTACTACCGGTCTTCTTACCGTAAACCACGTTAGAAGTGATCGTCAGTACAGACAGTGTCTGCTTAGAATTACGATAAGTCTTAACTTTACGTAATTTATTCATAAACAGTGCTACCAAATCAACTGCAATTTGATCCACACGATCATCGTTATTACCAAATGCGGGATAATCCCCTTCAATCTCATAATCTACTGCTAATCCTTCCTCGTTGCGAATTACCTTAACCTTAGCATATTTAATCGCTGATAAGGAGTCCGCTACTACAGAAAGTCCGGCAATACCGCATGCTTCCGTACGAAGAATATTTATGTCATGAAGTGCCATCTGCAGTCTTTCATAGTTATATTTATCATGCATGTAGTGTATTACATTTAAAGTATTAATGTAAAGCTCAGATAACCAATCCAAGGTCTGGTCAAATTTAGCCATCACCTCATCATAATCAAGGTATTCACCTGTGATAGGTGCGAACATCGGTCCAACCTGCTCTCCGGATTTTTCATCCTTACCACCGTTTATAGCATATAATAAAGCTTTTGCTAAGTTAGCACGGGCACCGAAGAACTGCATCTGTTTACCAAGTCTCATAGCAGATACACAGCAGGCAATTCCGTAATCATCACCCCATACCTCTCTCATGATATCATCACTCTCATACTGAATGGAGCTGGTATCAATGGAAACCTTAGAACAGAATTTCTTGAAGGGTTCCGGGAGGAATACGGACCAAAGTACGGTAAGGTTTGGCTCAGGAGCCGGGCCTAAGTTATACAGTGTCTGAAGAACACGATAGCTGCTCTTCGTAACCAACGTTCTACCGTCAAGACCCATACCACCAATAACTTCTGTAACCCAGGTCGGATCACCGGAAAACAGATCATTATATGCAGGGGTACGCAGGAAACGTACCATACGAAGCTTCATTACAAACTGATCCATTAATTCCTGGATTTCTTCTTCTTTGATCAAACCATTCTTTAAATCTCTTTCATAGTAGATATCAAGGAAGGTGGATACACGACCAAGACTCATTGCTGCACCGTCCTGCTCTTTAATTGCACCCAGATAAGCGAAATAGGTCCATTGCGTTGCTTCAAAGGAGTTCTTAGCCGGCTGGCTTATGTCAAATCCATAGGAAGCGGCCATTTCCTTTAGTTGTTTTAAAGCTTTAATCTGTTCTGAGATTTCTTCTCTTAGACGAATATCAGGAGACTCTAAGGTCTGTATTTCTAACAGCTTCTTCTGATGATTTTTCTCCTCAATTAATAAGTCAACACCATACAGTGCCACTCTTCTGTAGTCACCTATGATACGACCACGGCCATAAGCATCCGGCAGACCGGTGATAATACCGGTATGTCTAGCCTTCTTCATGGCATCCGTATAGGCATCAAAAACACCATCATTATGGGTCTTTCTATTCTGTGTATAGATTTCTTCTGTGGTTTTATCAAGGGAATAACCATACGCCTCTAAAGCATTTTTAACAACTCGAACACCACCGTTTGGCATAATACCACGTTTTAAAGGCTTATCTGTCTGAAAACCTACGATTACTTCCTTATCTTTATCCAAGTATCCTGGACCAAAGGTTGTTATAGTAGATGGTTTTTGAGTCTCGACATCAACGATTCCCTTTTCTGTTTCTACTTTCATTAGTTCTAGTACTTTATCCCACAATTCCAGTGTTCTTTTTGTAGGACCGGATAAAAAAGATCCGTCTCCCTCATAGGGAGTATAGTTATGTTGAATGAAGCTTCTGACATTAACATCTGTCGTCCAGCTCCCACCATTAAAATCATACCATTCCTGTCTCATAATCTGCCTCCTCTTCATTTTCATATCTATAAATACATTTTTCTCAAATGCCAAACCCTGTATGCTACCTTCCAAATTAATTCTATTACCATTATCTACCTCTTCGCATGACAGGCTTCTTATATTAATATAATAAATCTGCTGCTAAACTATGTCAATACCCAATGATAATAGTAATCATTTTTGTTATTTATACCAAAAACGCAAAAAAAAGAGTGTAAATTCTATACGATAACACAAAACCCCACATAGAATTTACACTCTTAATATAGGAATGTAAACATATAAATTATGGTAATTCTTAATTTCCTTATATAAATCACAAATGGTACTAAAGATTACTGTATCCCATTATATGAGTATCAACTGCTTTTGCCGCCTCTCTGCCTTCACGAATTGCCCATACAACAAGGGACTGTCCTCTGTGCATATCACCAGCTACAAAGACATTATCTACATTGGTCTGGTAATTTCCTGCATCCGTCTTCACGTTAGTTCTGACATCCAACTCAACACCAAAGGCATCTGCCACGTAGGACTGCGCCCCGAGAAAACCAGCAGCAATTAAAACCATATCCACCTCAATCTCATATTCACTTCCGGCAATCTCTTCCATCATAAAACGCTTGCTTTCTTCGTTGAACTTGCTTTCCAACCGTACAATTTTAGCCTTGCATACATTACCTTGTTCGTCAGCGATAAATTCCCTAACGGTTGTCTGATAAACTCGTGGGTCTTCACCATAAAGAGAAATGGCTTCCTCCTGGCCATAATCTGTCTTAGCGACTTTCGGCCACTCAGGCCAAGGATTGTTATCCGCTCTCTGATCGGGAAGCTTTGGCATCATCTCCAGCTGGACTACAGAGATTGCCCCTTGCCTAATTGCAGTTCCGACACAGTCATTACCGGTATCACCACCGCCTATAACAAGTACCTTCTTACCCTTTGCCGTTATGGTAAAATTCTTAAAATCAGGTGTTAAGGTTTTATTACGGTCAAGAATATCCTTCGTTGTTGCCTTAAGATAATCAACGGCAAAATGGATACCTTTGGCTTCCCTTCCGGGTACCTTAATGTCTCTGGGATTCGAAGCACCGCAGGCAAGTATCACGCTATCATAGGATTTCATGATCTCCTCAGCATTGTAATTACCTCCGATATCTGCCTTTGTAACAAAGGTAATCCCTTCTTCTTTCATAATATTAATTCTACGTTTGATAATCTGCTTTTCCAACTTCATATTTGGTATACCATACATAAGTAAGCCGCCTAGACGGTCCGAGCGCTCATAAACTGTAACCGAATGACCTCTTTTGTTTAGTTGATCCGCAGCCGACAAACCGGCCGGACCGGAACCGATGATTGCTATCTTTTTTCCTGTCCGCACCTTAGGTGGATTTGGTTTAAAGTAACCTTCCTCATAGGCATGCTCAATAATCGTTAATTCATTTTCCTTAATAGCAACCGCATCTCCATTTAAGCTACAGGTACAGGCGGCTTCACAAGGGGCCGGGCACACCCTTCCCGTAAATTCCGGAAAATTATTTGTCTTCATCAAGCGGGATAGGGCCTGCTTCATATTACCTCTATAGATGGAATCGTTCCACTCCGGTATCAAGTTGTTGATTGGACAACCAGAAGCCATACCCCCGATGATAATCCCTGATTGACAAAAAGGTACTCCACATTCCATGCAGCGGGCTCCCTGGCATTTTCTCTCCTCCATGGATAGAGGCTGATGGAATTCATTAAAATGCTTAATTCGCTCTTTTGGCTTCTCAGCATGACTTACCGATCTTTCATATTCCATAAATCCTGTTGGTTTTCCCATAATAATCCTCCATCCGTCTCTAATCTTTGTTAGTATTTGCAAAAAATGCTTCTATCTGTGCCTGTTCGCTGCTTAAGCCCTTTTCTTCCATCTGTACAATTGTCTGAAGCATGCGACGGTAATCATGGGGAATAATTTTCTTGAATTTAGGCAGATAGGTATCAAAATGCTCTAATACTTCTTTTCCTTTTGCTGAGTTGGTATATTTAACATGTTCTGTAATCATATTTTTTAATTCCAGAACGTCATATTTTTCCGTCACAGCTTCAAAGGATACGAGTCCTTTATTGAGCTTCTTATACAGATCGCTTCCTTCATCCAAAACATAAGCGATACCGCCGCTCATTCCTGCGGCAAAGTTCTTTCCTGTTTTACCAAGAACAACCACTCTTCCTCCGGTCATATATTCACAGCCATGATCACCAACGCCCTCTACAACAGCCATGGCTCCGGAATTGCGGACCCCAAATCTCTCGCCGGCAACACCGTTAATGAATGCCTTGCCACTGGTTGCACCATAGAGAGCAACATTACCGATGATAATATTCTCTTCTGCTTTATAGGTACTTTTCTTCGGAGGGAATACAATCAACTTTCCTCCGGACAAACCTTTACCAAAGTAATCGTTACTGTCACCTTCCAGTTCAATGGTTAAGCCCTTTGGAATAAAAGCACCAAAGCTTTGACCTCCGCTTCCCTGGCATTCGACGACAAAGGTATCCTCCTTTAAATCAGTTCCAAATTTTTTCGTAATCTCGGAACCTAAGATTGTACCAAAGGTACGATCCGTATTGGACACCTGTAATCTAACCTTCTGAGAGTGCTTATCGGACAACTTGAATTTCTGTAACAATACTCTTTCATCCACTGTATTCTCTAATTCAAAATCATAAACCTGATCCGGGCTAAAATGGATTCCTTTGCCCTTTGGAATAAACGGATTATTTATAATCAAGCTTAAATCCACCTTACGGGCTCTCTCCCCGTTGGCACAATTTTCCTTAACCTTTAATAAATCAGTACGTCCAACCAGATCATCCACAGTCTTTACACCTAGGGCAGCCATATGTTCCCTAAGTTCCTGGGCAATAAAACGCATAAAATTCTCTACATATTCAGGTTTTCCTTTGAATTTTTTACGTAACTCAGGATTCTGAGTAGCTACACCAACCGGGCAGGTATCCAGATTACATACTCTCATCATGACGCAGCCAAGGGTTACTAAGGGTGCCGTCGCAAATCCGAATTCCTCTGCCCCAAGCAAGGCTGCAATTAATACATCCCGTCCTGTCATCAGTTTACCATCAGTTTCTATCACGACCTTGGAACGAAGGCCATTCATAATCAGCGTCTGGTGTGTCTCTGCAAGGCCCAGCTCCCAAGGAAGACCCGCATTATAGATTGAGGTTCTGGGTGCAGCACCGGTCCCACCGTCATATCCTGATATTAAGATAACCCCGGCTCCTGCCTTAGCTACGCCGGCAGCAACCGTACCTACTCCTGCCTCAGAAACTAACTTAACTGAAATCCTGGCATCTTTATTGGCATTCTTAAGGTCATAAATTAATTGCGCCAGATCTTCTATGGAGTAAATATCATGATGGGGTGGCGGCGAAATCAAGCCTACACCTGGGGTAGAATGTCTTGTCTTAGCAATCCAAGGATATACCTTCTCTGCCGGAAGCTGCCCCCCCTCTCCGGGTTTCGCTCCCTGTGCCATCTTAATCTGAATTTCCTTCGCACTTACCAGATACTCGCTCGTTACGCCAAATCTTCCAGAGGCTACCTGTTTAATTGCGGAACAGCGGTTGATGCCATCCTCTCCGGTCTTTAATCGGTCTAAACTCTCTCCACCCTCACCGCTGTTGGATTTACCGCCAAGTCGGTTCATAGCGATTGCCAACGCTTCATGGGCTTCCCTAGAGATCGATCCATAGGACATGGCTCCTGTTTTAAATCTTTTTACAATAGAGTCAACGCTCTCAACATCATCGATTGAAATACCTTTTTTAGGGTAGTCGATATCCAGTAATCCTCTTAAATGGATTCCTTCCTCCTCACTCGTGATTTCATTCGAATATTCCTTAAATAAATCATAGTTACCGGTACGGGTTGCCTGTTGTAAAAGATGAATTGTCTTAGGATTATACAGATGTTCCTCTTTCCCGCTTCTTAGTTTATGAGATCCGCTACTGTCTAAGGTCAAATCAAGACTTAGACCAAGGGGGTCAAAAGCCTTAGAGTGTAATTTATCCACCTGCTGCTCCAAGTCTTTCAGTGTAATACCCCCAACACGGCTTACGGTCCCGGTAAAGTAGCGGTCAATTACCTCCTTGCTTATCCCAATCGCTTCGAATATCTTCGATCCCTGATAGGATTGAATAGTTGAGATTCCCATCTTAGAAGCTATCTTAACAATACCTTTTAAAACAGCTTTATTATAGTCATCTACAGCCGCATAATAATCCTTCTCCAGCATGTTGTTTTGAATTAATTGCCGTATTGTTTCCTGTGCTAGGTAAGGATTTACCGCACAGGCACCATATCCTAATAGGCAGGCAAAATGGTGTACATCTCTAGGTTCAGCACTCTCAACAATCATGGCCACTGCAGTTCTCTTTTTCGTACGTACCAGATGCTGCTGCAGAGCGGATACTGCCAGTAAGGATGGAATCGCTACATGATTTTCATCGACTCCCCGATCGGATAGGACTAGAATATTGGCACCTGATTTGTAAGATCTATCTGCTTCAAGACACAGATGATCAATTGCCTTTTCTAAGGAGGTGTTTTTATAATAAATCATTGAAATTACATCAACTTTAAAGCCTTCTGTTTTCATTGTCTTAATCTTAAGCAAGTCCGTACTGGTTAAGATCGGATTATTGATCTTAAGTACTTTACAATTCTCTGCCTTTTCCTCTAGCAGATTACCATCCTCACCAATATATACCGTGGTCGATGTTACGATTTCTTCACGGATTGCATCAATTGGAGGATTCGTTACCTGTGCAAAGAGTTGCTTAAAATAGTTAAAGAGAGGCGGATTGTTTTTCGATAGGACAGGAATGGGAGAATCTGCTCCCATTGCTGCAACCGCTTCCTGTCCGTCGTTTGCCATAGGAAGTATGGTGGTTTTATAATCCTCATAGGTATAGCCAAAGGCTTTCTGTAGTCTCGCCAATTCTTCCTTATTGTGCTCTATCACTTTCATATTCGGTATATGTAAATCCTTTAAGCTTATCAGATTAGAATCCAGCCATTCACCGTAAGGTTGACGATTCGCATAGTAGTTTTTCAAATCTTCATCATCGATAAGGCAGCCCTTCACCGTATCAACCAAAAGCATCTTACCGGGACGCAATCTTTCCTTCTTAACTACATTCTCCGCCGGTATATCCAGTACACCTACTTCGGAGGACAGTACTACATAATCATCCTTTGTAATATAATAACGGGAAGGTCTAAGTCCATTACGATCAAGTACTGCTCCCATTAAGTCTCCATCGGAGAAAAGTATAGAAGCCGGTCCATCCCAAGGTTCCATCATCGTAGCATAGTACTGGTAAAAGTCTCTTTTTTCTCTGTTGATTGCCTGATCATTACTCCAAGGCTCCGGAATCGTTATCATAACTGCCAAAGGTAAATCCATTCCACTCATAACTAAAAATTCCAGGGTATTGTCAAGCATTGCTGAGTCAGAACCCTCTGCATTGACAACCGGAAGTACCTTATGAAGTTCACCCTTCAAATGCATTGATTCCATGGTTTCTTCCCTGGCCAGCATCTTATCCGCATTACCCCGTATTGTATTTATTTCACCATTGTGCACAATCAAGCGGTTCGGATGAGCTCTTTGCCAGCTAGGATTAGTATTGGTAGAAAATCTTGAATGAACAATCGCAATGGCACTTTCATAGCTATCATCCTGTAAATCCTCAAAGAAAAGGCGAAGCTGCCCCACCAAAAACATACCTTTATACACAATCGTACGGCTGGATAAGGACACTACATAGGTATTATCATTACTTTGTTCAAAGATCCTTCTGGCAATATATAACTTTCGATCAAAATCTAATCCTTTATTAACATTGGCAGGCTTTTTAATAAAGCATTGAAGGATATGGGGCATACAAGAAACTGCCCTTTCGCCTAAGGTATGAGGTCTTGTAGGAACCTCTCTCCAGCCTATGAATTTCATACCCTCTTTCTGGATAATAATCTCGAACATCTTCTTAGCCTGATTACACTTTAACTCATCCTGTGGAAAAAAGAACATTCCCACACCGTATTCTCTTTCAGAACCCAAATCATAATTTAAAGGTTTTACAGACTTGGTAAAAAACTTATGGGAAATCTGAAGGAGAATTCCAACACCGTCCCCTGTCTGACCATTCGCGTCCTTACCGGCACGATGTTCTAAATTTTCAACGATTTTCAAGGCATTCTCCACCGTTTCATGGGTTTTCATTCCCTTCATATGAACCACCGCGCCAATACCACAATTATCATGTTCAAACCTGGGGTCATAAAGGCCCTGCGGAACCTGTTTTACTTCCTCTCTCATTTTGTCCATCATAAGCACTCCTCTTTTCTAATTAATATCTACCTTGTTAGTTATTGCCCGTACTCTCTGTAAAATATCGAATCACGTAACTCAGTTACTAATAATCATACATTCCATGTTCCCTAAATTATGATTCTATTTTATAATCATAATTAGCAATGTTAACAGCATGCCAATACGGTTATTGTAAAATTTGTGTTATAGGAAATTCAAAAATTCTATAACACAAAAAAGAGCGCTTCCAGATTCCTTGCAGGTAATCTAAAAACGCCCTCGTTTATTGTTGTAGATTATAATATATAATTTCTTGAATTGCAAGTATAAATTATTTATATTGCTATTATATAGATCTTTATTTGAATTTGATACCAGAAAAATATGGTTCATTTACATTCAAAATAAGCAATATAACACTTAAATTGTTTCTATACCGATGCTAGAATAAATAATAATCCGTAAATGAAAACCGTGTAAAAGACGATATAAAATATAGGAGATATATTTTAGTCCAATACAAATTATTTTTAATCAGCATAACTATAACTCATGAAATAAAAGGAGGATCCATATGGACATCAACAATCCGGATTCTACAAAATATAAATCGAATAAGCTGAATAGTACCTCGACCCCTATCAACAAGAGCTCCGATCATAAAAGCGCTCCTATCCCTAAGGTTTCCGCCCAACCTAAGCATACAACTGTAAGTTCCGCCGGTTTAAAACCGGGACAAGTATTAAAAGGAGAGGTTGTAGATATACGATATCAAGAAATTAAAATTCAATTGGATCCGGAAGATCAGGTAATTACAGCTAAAATGGATGGCAGTATTGAGTTATCCATCAATCAAAGCGCACGATTTCAAGTTATAGAGGCTCAGCCGGATCAATTAATATTAAAGTATCTGCCTGAAGCGGCAAAGCCTCTCCAGGATACTACCATCGAAAAAGCACTCAGCGCCTCCGGTCTGCCGGGTACTGATCGAAACCAAGCTATCGTCCAGGAGCTTCTTCATCATAGAATGCCCATAGATAAACAAACTTTACAATACTTAGTGAGGTATTCCCATAAAAACCGCGATGCCACGCCCGCTACTCTGGTCCTGATGCATAAGTATCATATCCCCCTCACAGAGTCTAATATACAGCAATTTGAAAGCTACCAAAAGGGTGAGCATCCAATTCTTCAACAATTAAATACTCTGACCGAAGATATCTTCGGGCTTTTAAAGTCACGGAAAGCTCCCGGCTCTCCTGACCCGACAGCCATAAATCAAAGGCTTCTATCCATGTTTACTATGGATACAGATCAGGATCTCACACAACAAACTGCCAAGCTCGCAAGCTTTCTGTCAAAAGACGAAATTGATCTATTTATGAAGGCAGTGATAATAAGTGATAACCAGATTTCAGCAGCTGATAACCATATGAATACCCTTGGATTATCGCACCGTATGGAACAGGCCTATCAAGATATCTTAAGTCGACAAGGCAAAGGTAATTTAACTCTTATGGATCTGATACGTGTGTTATCCGAACGCCCTAATAATAACTTAACCTTATCGACAACAGATCCTTTATCCTCAGAGGGGTCTCTACCAGTACAGGATATCAACCAAAATACCTCCGATAAGATCGCTGTCTCATACCGCTTAGAAAGTCTAAATCTTCCTACCCTGACATTTTCTTCTCATACAGATGGGTTAAAGGCTCTATTAAATCACGAGAATTTTATGAATCATCCGGCATATGCAACGCTGATGGATAAAATCGAGTTTTTCGGTAAGGACACATTAAACTTAAATTCAATCTTGAATTTACAGGAGCGGGAGAGCCTATCCCAAACACTTGGGGTTACTTCCGGAAAATTAAAAGATATGATACTTAACGATAATCTTCCCGTTAAGGACTTTTTACATATTATCACGGAGAATCCAGAGGTCTTTACGAAAAATGTTATGCAAAATCTGATCCTGCTACCGGAATATCAAAAGATATTAAAAGAGATGCTGCACCACAGATGGACTCTTAAGCCCGGGCAGCTTTCAAAACAGAATATGATTAACAATTTTTATGAACGGTTGAATGACGATATCGATGTTTTACGGCAGATGCTTCAAACAGAGCAACATTTATCAGATAATGCCTTATCAAAATCCACTACAAATATAGCAGATAAATTGAGTTTTATGAAGGATTTGAACCAAGTCTTTACTTGTTTTCAGATGCCGGTACAATTAAAGGATAGAGATATTCATAGTGAGCTTTATGTCTTTACAAAAAAGAAAGCTTTGAAGGATAATGATTCATTAAGCGTACTTCTCCGTCTGGACATGTCAAATCTGGGGAAGACAGATATTCATATAACCTTAAGTAATACCTTAATACAGGCAAATTTTTATCTTGAAAACAAGGAAACCTCGACATTAATTAGGTCTCATCTACCTGAATTTATTAGCAATATTGAAAAAAAAGGATACCGGGTGAAGGCAGAGGTAAAGGATGCTTATGATGCCTTTGATTTTGTTGACGATTTTATTGAACAAAATTCACAGGATAATTACATCAGCCGCTATTCCTTTGATATTCGTACGTAATTACTTCTCGTCTTTTTCTCCTGCGGAAGTGCGAATATCTTTAATTAAGTTTACAATACTTTCGGACTTGCCATAAATCAACATGTTATCTCCTTGTTCTAACCGATAGCCTGCATTCGGAAGATTGATAAGATTATCACCTTTGTCTATATTTAATACTAATATATGATACTTCTCCTTGAGTCCTGATTCATATATGGTTTTATTAATAAGAAAAGAATCTTTTTCAATAATAATACTGTAGATACCGTAGCCCTTGTTTTTATTTAAAAGCTGATAAACTCTGTTCTTTGATACCTCAATCAGCTTATTTTTAATAATTATTTTCTCTATTAATCTTTCAAATTTTAGAAGTATCCGGGGATTTTTAATGATGATAAAAAAAATAGTAAAAATAAGTACAATAATGATAAAATCCTTGATTTGTAGATTACTTGTAATTATATTTACAATAAATGAGATTAAGGTTGCTGTTCCGATATAACCCAAAATCATAACAATTTGCGCCAATCGCCTTCTGGTAGGATGTTTTACAATCAGTTCACTTTCCCTTGTGGTAAATCCTGTACCGGTTAGAATAGAAATTACCTGGAATTTTGCCTTTTCCTCGGTTAAGCCGGTCAGCCTGAATAAGACGGTTATAACCTCAATAATAATGATAAATAATATAGTAAATATCGTAAGATAAATCAACATAATATAGGCCCCCTTTCACATTACAGGATGAAAGATTTATCGAATACATAAAACCAACCAACAGCACAACTCCAAATATTCATGTAGTTGTTTCTTATATAACTTATATTTCATATAGATAACTTACTTTTTTCATACATAGAAAATGCACACCTATATTATACATTATTTAAGTTAAAATGTATCACTAGGGTGCATCTTTTTTATCATGATTAAAGTAACATAAGCACCATCCGTGCTTTCAGATACCATATATTGCCACAAAACTTATTCACTTATAACAATACATTGATATTCGGTAAAGTGCACAGCACCTTATGACGCTTTTATCATATCATATTAATCGTTCATAATCTACTCCTGCGTATCCAGCCTTTTATCATATTCTTCAAACACGTAGGATAGTATCGTTGCCATTCCAACAAATTCACATCCATACATCGTTTTGTTATCCTCTGCCGGTTGCCTTCTTACAATTTGAACGACGCAGTGTAAGGTATCTTCATTACCAAGATTGATATTCGCATTAAAATAATAACCTTCGGGAAGAACACTCTCAGAAAGAAATCCAATTCCGGTCTTTGAAATATTAATCACTTCAATCGGTGCATGTAAATTACTTACCCTGACATGATCCTGTTTATATAGGTTACTGATTTCTAAAGATAGGGTTACCGGCATTCTCTTTGCCTTTCTTCTTTCCTGCATGTTGATCCCTCCAATAATAAAATGTAATCTCGATTTTTGAGCTGTAGTTAAATATGTCACATTAATTGCCTAAATATTATATCAATGATATCTATTTATACTAATTATACCTTACATAAGGCTGATATACAATCACAATATGGAAAATCAGAGTAAATTATCCATGTTTATCACATCAATAAGGAAAGACGAATAGGGTGTGATTATCATCCATAAGAAGACCGTTTGCCGCCATCGGTACTTAGGTTGTGCCAGATTCCTAATTGTCACAATCTTATATACCGCTATGAACGGCATCGAGGGAAAACGTGTCTTTTGTTGGATGATAATTACACCCTATTTTTAAGACCTGATGTGTGATAAACATAAACTTTTATTTATCCAATAATTCCTTGACAATCTGATTTACCATTCCGGGATCGGCTTTCCCTTTCATCTCCTTCATAGTCTGACCCACAAGAAAGCCCATTGCTTTACTCTTACCTCCCTTGTAATCCGTAACTGATTGAGGATTATCGGCGATTACTTTCTCGATGGTAGAGCGTAAAAGACCATCATCAGATACCATTCCCAGACCATGCTTATCTACATATTCTTCCGGATCAATATTTTCCTTAAAGATCTTCTCAAAGACCTCTTTGGCTACGGTACGGTTAATTTTATTCTGATCTACCATTTCAATCAGTTTTGCCAAATGATCCGGAGAAAAGTTAATATCCTCCGCTTCCATCTCCTGTTCTTTAAGTAGTCTCATGGTTTCCACCATTAACCAGTTAGATACTTCTTTGGGTTTTTTACAGATAGCAACGGTCTCTTCAAACAAATCTGCCAGATGTTTCGATCCGGTTATTATGGATGCATCATAGGAAGGAATGTCAAATTCCTTCTCATACCGAAGCATTTTGTCATCACGAAGTTCAGGCTGCCTAGATCTTATGGTCTCCAGCCATTCATCACTGATTTCAATCGGAAGAAGATCCGGCTCAGGAAAATACCGATAATCCTGTGCATCCTCCTTAGAGCGCATGGCAAAGCTGGTATCCTTATTATCATCCCAGCGTCTGGTTTCCTGAACCACACACTTACCATATTCTAACAATTCAATCTGACGCTTTCTTTCCCCTTCAATCGCTCTTGCTATGGCCTTAAAAGAGTTCATATTCTTCATCTCAGTTCTGGTTCCAAGCTCTATGGCACCTACTTCTCTTACAGATAGGTTAATATCGGCACGAAGAGATCCTTCCTGCATTTTGCAATCGGATACACCCAGATACTGCAATATCAATCTCAGTTTTTCCAGATAGGCTACCACCTCTTCGGCACTGCGCATATCCGGCTCACTTACAATTTCGATCAAAGGAACGCCGCAGCGGTTATAATCAACCAAGGTACAATCCTCCCAAGGATCATGGATCAGTTTACCAGCATCCTCCTCCATATGAATTTCGTGAATTCGCACTGTTTTCTTACCGGCTGAGGTTTCGATCTCGATACCACCATCCCTGCAGATCGGAAGATAGAGTTGAGATATCTGATAAGCCTTAGGCAAATCAGGATAGAAATAATTCTTGCGGTCGAATTTACATCTTCGGGTAATAGAACAGTTTAGGGCTAAACCGGCCGCTATCGCATATTCAACTACCTGTTTATTTAAAACCGGAAGCGTTCCCGGCATACCGGTACAAACCGGACAACAATGGGTATTGGGATCCCCGCCAAATAAGGTGGTACAGGAACAAAAGATCTTTGATTTTGTAGCCAGCTCTACATGAACCTCTAAACCTATAACGGTTTCATATGCTTTCATATCTATTCTCCCTTCCCTTTTGTTATATCACTTGAAATATGTTTTGTTTCTTTATTAGTTTCAGTCAAAGATATCGGCCTCTCATACTTAACAGCCTGTTCAAAACTATAAGCAGCCCGTATGATATCTTTTTCCCCAAAGTGCTTTCCAATCAGTTGCAATCCAATCGGTAATCCCTTTTTATCCCTGCCACAGGGTAGGCTGACAGCAGGAAGACCGGCCAGGTTAACGGAAACCGTATAAATATCGGAAAGATACATTTTTAACGGATCGGATAAGCTTTCCCCCAGTCCCGGTGCGGTTACAGGAGCTGTCGGTCCTAGGATAATATCGTATTTTTCAAAGGCTCTTTGGAAGCCTTCATTAATGATAGCCCGAACCTTTAGCGCTTTATTATAAAATGCATCATAATAACCGGAGCTAAGTACAAAGGCACCTATCATCATCCTTCGTTTGACTTCGTTTCCAAAGCCTTCGCTTCTGGAGTTTTTATAAACATCCTGTAATCCCTCATAATTCTCTGTTCGATAGCCATACTTTACTCCATCAAATCTTGACAGGTTCGAGCTGGCCTCTGCACAGGCAATCACATAGTAAGAAGGAACAGCAAAATCAACACCGTGCATTTCAAATTCTTCTACAATAGCGCCCTTATTTCTAAAAATCTGTGCTGCATTTAATATACCTTCTCTTACCTCTTCATCCAGTCCTTTACCCAGATAATCCGTAGGAATACCAATTCGAAGCTGTTTGACATCATCGACCAGTGCTTCCCTATAGGAATAATTTAACTGATTTACAGAAGTAGAATCTTTTAAATCATGTCCTGAGATCACTTCAAGAGCCGCTGTACAATCTGATATGTTCCTACCGATGGTACCAATCTGGTCCAGAGAAGATGCATACGCTATTAATCCATAACGGGATACCGTACCATAGGTAGGTTTTATACCTGTAACACCACAGTAACCGGCCGGTTGCCTGATAGAACCACCGGTATCAGAGCCCAGAGCATAGAAGGCTTCCTCTGCCGCCACCGCCGCCGCAGAACCACCGCTGGAGCCGCCGGGTACGCACTCTGTATTCCAGGGGTTTTTCGTCGCTCCCAAAAAAGAGGTTTCCGTTGTACTCCCCATAGCAAATTCATCCATATTCGTCTTACCAATGATGATAGCTCCGGCCTGTTTTAGTTTCTCAATTACCGTTGCATCATAGGTAGGTACAAAGTTATATAAGATCTTGGAAGCGCAGGTGGTTTTTATCCCTCTTGTGCAGATATTGTCTTTCACTGCCATTGGTACACCGGCTAAGGTCGAATTAAAAAGCTCTCCTGCATCGATTCTTCTTTGTATTTCTTCTGCCTGAGTATAAGCTTCCTCTTCCATCATAGTAATATAACACTGATAGGAGGGGTCTCTTAACTTCATTATATCAAACTGTGCCTTAACAGCCTCTGCTACTGATATTTCCTTTTGTTTGATTGCCCTACCAAGGTCCAGAGCCGTCATTGTTGTAATATCCTTCATCCCTCTTCCTCCTATTCTACTGTTTTCGGAACTGCAAAGCTTCCATCCTTTTGCTTTGGTGCATTCTTTAATAACTCCTCACGATTGTTCTCATTTATAACAACATCCTCACGGAAGATGTTTTTAACCGGAAGTACATGGGACATAGGTTCTACACCTTCTGTATCCAGTTGATTCATGATTTCCATATAATCCAAAATATCCTCCAAGTCCTTTGCTATCTTTTTCTTTTCACCTTCCGTAACGGAAAGCTTCGCTAAGGCCGCAACATATTGAATGGTATCCTCTGTTATTTTCATACTATAACCTGCCTATAATTAGATTTGCCGGAGATTTTATTCTTTACGGTGCTCCTGCTTAGTCACCTCTTGGGGTCCATAATAAAATAAGATTTCATCCTTCTTGAAGATATAAACATTCAAGCATTCATTCCTATTCTTATGGATATTTCATTCATTTTCTTACGTTTATAGTCTCAATACTTTTCTAACAATATCATCATTATTCTTAAATTTAAGTATGAATGGTTTACTTTGATTATAATATATTTTCCCTAATCTGTCATAAAACGGAATGATTTATGGCTCCAATCGGGATACATCCCTAGGAAACAGTGTTGTTTCTCTTACATTTTGTTCGTCTAAAAGCTTCATGGTCAGACGTTCCAGTCCAATACCTAGGCCTCCATGGGGCGGCATTCCATGCTTATGAATCATCAGAAAATTCGTAAAATCTTCAGGGTTCATGCCCCTGGCCTCCATCTTCTTTACCTGTTCCCCATAATCATGAATTCGCTGACCGCCGGTTGTAATCTCCATTCCCTTAAAAAGCAAGTCAAAGCTTAGGGTGAATTTCGGGTCCGTGGGATCATCCATGGCATAGAAGGGTCTTTTTTTTGAAGGATAGTGGGTCACGAATACAAAATCACTGTCATATTCTTCTTTAAAATACCTTCCGATTAGAGTTTCTTCCTCTGGCTCCAAATCATAGGGATTTCTGATCTTTCGATTGTACTTTTCTGAAACCATTACCTTGGCGGCATCAAATCGAACCGATGGTATCTTATCAACCTTTGGCAGGGTAATATCTAAGATTTTTAACTCCTTTTCATAGGCTTTCTCTAAAAACGCAAAGGTATATCGAAGCATCTCTGTCTCCATTACCATAACGTCTTCAAAACCGTTGATATAACCCATCTCAAAATCCAGGCTGGTATATTCATTCAGATGTCTGGTGGTATTGTGTTTTTCTGCTCGAAACACCGGTGCTGCTTCAAATACCCTGTCATAAACACCTACCATGGTTTGTTTGTAAAACTGAGGACTTTGTGCCAAGAAAGCTTTCTTACCGAAATACTCCAGTTTAAAGACATTAGCTCCCCCTTCGGCATTACCTGCCACAATTTTAGGAGTTCTGATTTCCGTAAATTGTTGTGAAAACATAAAATCTCGAAATCCCCTTATAATACCTTCCTGAATTTTAAATACTGCTCTTTCTCTAATGTTTCGCAAAGAAACAGGTCGATAAGCCAGCTTGGTTTCCAGGGAAGTCTTCATCTTCCATTTTGATATCGGAAGCGGCATCATACAACCATCCAATGGCGAAGATAATATCTGAATATCCGATAAAAGAACCTCAAAACCCTGGGGTGCTCTTTCCTCCTGATGAACGATTCCTTCCACTAAAACCGTCATTCCTTCCTTCAAATCCTTAACACAACCGTTTATCTTTCCTTCTTCCCATACACATTGGATTAAACCCTCTCTTTTTCTTAATACAAGAAATGCAAATTCACCCATATCTCTGATTGTATGAATCATACCGTTAATCTTTACGTTTCCTGTAAATCCACTCTCAAGAATATCGCTGATTTCATGGGTATCCTTTTTCCTAAAGCCTGTTATAAAATCCATAGCCATCCTCCTATCTGGTTTTTCTTTTACTAAGTTTATGTTTTATATCATTCCAGACTGTGTCTTCTTTCTCATACTTCGTAACCTTTGAAGTACACAGTCTCCTAAAAAGACCAAAGAGCTTGCCTTGGCAAACTCTCGCGCCGAGCGCGGTCGGTAAAACCGACAAAATTCCTTACGCGCGAGTGTGCATCCTGCCTAGAAGGCTTTTTATGATATAGGAAATTCGGAGAAATTTCCTATATCATAAAAAAAGTCCCGAAGAATGTAATTTCACAATCACATTCTTCGGGACGAGATTTTTTACTTGCTATGACATGACTGTATCCTGTCATAAGTCGTTTTCCCGCGGTACCACCCGCATTGAGAGTATAACTCTCCGCTTTCCATGCACTTAACGCGTGCCACGCATGAACCTACTAATCGTTCAATCCACGGGCTCTGGAGTGTTCCGTATTCTACTTATTACCATTGGTGTGCTCTCAGTCGGTGACTCACCATTCCTGTCATTCGGTCATTGGGTAGAATAAAGTCTCCTTCTTTGCCGATGTCTTTATTTAGATAAAAAAATACAAAGGTATTGTATTATCCGCAACACCTTTGTTGTTGACCTATATTATCATATATTTTATGCAATAGCAAGCAAAATATTTATTATTATAAAATTAATTATCAAAATACTATTCTAGAAAGCTGATAATTCTATCTGCATACTCCGCATCCTTCTCCGGATCTAAAAACGCATCCTCTTTCTCCATAAAATGTAATTCCTCTACCTCTTACCCATTTTTTACCTGCTCAGGTGCATTTTTCATAATCCTCCAATGTTTGCATAAGGAACCCGGGAATCTTTGCCATCCATGAAGAAGGCAGATCCTTCCTTTCTTTTTAAATATGACTTAATTATATGAGTATGCTATATATAAAACCGCCCCACAATTTTACTCCATACTCAAGGATAGTTCAGGGAACACAGATCGGTAATAATCTTTTTTTATAATCATCTGAGATACCGTAAATTTATTTTTAATAATTTTATTCAGGTTTTTAATATAATCCTCCGGCAGTTCCTCTTGCGTCAATTGAATCACTTCACCTGTTTGTGAATTAAACATAACCTTATCCGTAATAAAGCTTCTGTTATTTAAAATCACTAAAGGCTCTGCCTCAGAGAAGATGTCCCGTCCCATTAAAAGCCTTGAATCGTATTCAAATCCAAAGAGGTTGGATAAGGTTGGAAGGATATCCAGACTAGAGGCCGGTTTTTCTACAACAATGCTCTCCTCCATACCGGGGGTCCATAAGATAAAATGATTTCGATATACCTCAAAATTAGGATCCACTTCATGTCCGGCAATCTCATCCAGTTTGTCTTTTTCCCATCCATAGGGATAATGATCTGCACTTAAAGCGATAACGGTTTTGTCTGCTACTCCGGCCTCTGTCAGCCTTCGGATTAACTCCTCCAAGGCTTTATCCAATTCAACCTGACAGGCAATATATGCTCTTACATCTGAGGAATAGGGTAAATCCTTAACAAAGTCCTTGTTTTTACTGGACATACTGTTACCTACAAAGGTGTAATTCATATGCCCACTTACTGTCAGATAATATACATGAAACTGTTCTTCGTCTGTGTATTCATCCACCGTATGGTTAATCATTTCCAGATCAGATCCCGGCCAGACATCAGATTCCAGAACAAGTCCATTCCCCTTAGCTTTAAAAATATATCCCAAATTAGGATGTGTTTCATTTCGTTGATAATAGGTATAAGTATGATTATGATATGCCTTGCTCTCAATTCCCAGACGATTAAACTGATGCCCCAAAGCAAACGGCATCAAATTATTCCTGGAATGATACATACTTCTGGTGCCTACCGGTATTAAGCCGGTCATGGCAACAAATTCGCCATCACTAGTACTGGTTTGCCACAGTGCAGTATAAAAATTGTTAAATATAAATCCTTCCTTCGTAAGCTTATAAAGAGTAGGTGTTTTCTCCTGATGTACCGCATAAGGTGAGAACCCTTCTGCTGTAATCATAATCAGATTGTAACCCTTAAACATACCCGTGTATTCATTCTTATTCGTCGGGGTAACCGAAGAGAAATACTGATGAAGCGTTTTAATCGTCTCATCCTTTTCATCCTTTGCTAGAGCCACAAAATCAATATTCATGATGTTAGGAGATGTATCGATCGGTGTCGGTGTCGGTGGTGGTGTGGGAGTCAGAATCACAGTGACTCCCGGTTCCTTTTGCTCAGGCACTGGCGTAACCTCTTTTTTGGGTTCCGATATTTTCTTAGGAACCGTCGTGGGAACAACTGTGGGTTCCTGCTCTAACATATCCCATGTAATTGCAGAAGTATCTGCTAAAACCAGTTCATCTTCCCCAAAGATAAGCTTCGTAAGATCAAAACGAGTCAGTGTTACCACACCCAGTTGTTTACCGCACAAATCAGGAACCTTGCTTTTATGATATAAATCATATGGGGTATAATCCCCAACGCCGAATAAAAATAAAGCTAGAAGAGCAACTAGATGCGCTCCGAGCATTCCTGTTAACAAGATTGCCTGTTTCTTAATATTTCTCTTTTCACAGTGAAAGAATCTATGTATAAATATTGCCAATACCAGTAATGGTAATAATATTAGCAAAAATACAATGATATTATCTCGAATTGCTGTGGTAATATCTCCACCGAACTCTGATATAGCATCATCTGCCATACCTATCGTTTGAAAGGAAAAAAACACCTTAAATACAGAATAATAAATTAGTTGAACGGCAAAAATCAGACAGGTGATAACCGTCAAAAACCACATTAATATAATATTAACAATCCTTTTAAAAATTCCGGTCAGAAAAGTAAAAAGAATTCCTATGGGAACAGCATATAAAAACGGGTAAATAATCTTGCTGTCAATCCCTCTGTAAAAATGCAAATGTAATACTAACTCCAGATATATGATAAGTCCGACAAAGAATATTAAGGGAGTTGAAAAATTGTTTTTTAGTTTAATCCTAAAAAAAGAGATTCCTCTTTTTAAAACTTGTTTTATTTTATTTCTGGCACCAGATGCTTCCTCAGATAGATTATCACTTGTCCCAGCTATCGTTTCATCTGATCCTTCGTTTAATTTATTATCTACATCTTTTTCAATTTCTTTGTTGTTTACAGCATTTTTATTAATAGTAGATACCGCAATCTCTTTTTTCTTATTACTCAGTTCTGGATCTGCTATGATAGCGCTCCTATTTTTTTTGAACGGTTTTTTTATCATTTAGATGTTACCTTCTTTCAAAAGAGATACTTCCTTTTCCACCTTTGCTGTAAACATTGGCGATGGCACCATTGATCATAGTAAACTGGGGTTGCTTATGTCCTATATCCGCATCCATAATGATTGGTACATTTAATTCTCCTAACACAGCTAATAACACTTCCTCATAAGAGGTGTCGGTATAGGTTTTATACATAGCAGGTCGACCGAAAATAAAACCTTTAGCCTGGGAAAACCACCCTGCTTCCTTTAACTGCCATAACCCTCTGGCTAATGCTTCGCTTCCCAAATCAAAACTTTCTAAATACCATAGAATACCATCCGTCTGATATCTGTTTATAAACTCTTTGGTTTTATCAAATCCGGTTCCAACCAGATTAAGAAGTACATCAAGGCAACCTCCCAGTGCACGACCGCTAAAATGTATTTCATCCTCTCTTTTCATAGTTGGAAATATATTCTTCCAGTTGACATTTTCCTCTAAGAAGAAACCTTCCAAACCGGTAACTCTTTTCTTATATCCGTCCTGATATCGATCAAAGCTGTTTTGAACAATATCCTGTCCTTCTAAAATCCTTATGTTTTCATAAAGAGATCTGTGCCATTGTTCCATACCAAAGCTACTAAAATTATTCCCATAGATTGTAGCCATATCCAGATGAGTTGTTAAGGTATAAGTCATTCCGGTATTATCAGAAAAACCCTGAAACCATTTTGGATAAGATTGTATGGCATCAAAATCTAAATGAGGAAGCATTTCAAACAAATAATCTCCTCCACTGGCAGCCATAATAATACCCACTTCCGGATCTTCCATCAGCTGCAACAATTCTTTTGCTCTGGTCTTACCATCGGAACTTCGGCCTTTTATACATTTCCTCACATTATCAGTTTCAACAACCGGATATCCTAAGCTGTTAAAATGCTTTATAGCACTTTCAAGTCTTACAATATCTACCTCTGTTTCAAAGCCGGCTGATGTGGCTGTAACCCCGATTTTATATCCTTTGGCCAAATTCTTTGGATAGATCACTATGCATTCCTCCTAAATAATCTCTGAGTGTTAGTATACCATTTTCGGTAAATTTTTTCAACGCAAAAAGCCCTGTTAAAGGACACCTCATCAATTATGTCTACCGCTGACATAATCAACTTTGTGTCCTCCAACCTGTGTATTAAGTAAGTCATTCTTCCTACTTATCCACGATATAACAGTCAATTTATGAGTTTATCAGTTATACTATCATTATCTTTGGTGTTATTTTGAGAGTTTATCAATAATACTTCTGATTTCCTCCAGCTTTTCTTCTGTATTTCCTGTTTCAACTGCTTCCTTTAAGCATGAATTAATATGCCCGTGAAGCACCTCCTGATTTACTTTCTTAAGTATCGCTTCTGTAGCCATAATCTGATTGGAGATATCTATGCAATAGCGATCCTCCTCTAACATATTTAAAATTCCATCAATCTGTCCCCTGGCAGTTTTTAACAAACGGCTTACCTTTGCCCTATCTGCTTTCATAGTACCGGCTTCCTCCGATCTAATATTTCAATCACATATATATTTATCTTTGACTTCATACCCCTGGGGGGTGTATATCATTATCATAATCTGCTTGGACTTATCTGTCAATCATTTTTACATTAGATATCAACAGCGCGATCGGTAAAATCAACAAAAATTGCTTTCGCACGAGCGTACGTCCTGCCTGGAAGGCTTTTTATGATATAGGAATATCATAAAAAAGACTGCCCCAAGAAATCTCATCTTATACCAAAAGCAGTTGTTTACACCGTTTTTTGAATGTAGGTGATTTATAACAACTTCGCATAAGGATGAAAAATCTTGTAGCAGTGTTATTTAATAAATATCGTATTTTTTATATTTGGTAATAAAAATCAATAGCATGATATTGATATTTACGAAATTTTCGTATCACAATTATAACTTTTTAATCCTTTCAATTGCTTCTAATGTGTTCTCATAGGTTCCGAAAGCGGTCAGACGGAAGTAACCCTCACCGCTAGGTCCAAAGCCTGAACCGGGAGTACCTACCACATTTGCCTTTTCCAACAGATAATCAAAGAATTGCCAACTGGTCATTCCTTTTGGTGTCTCTAGCCAGATATACGGAGCATTCACACCTCCGGATACGGTATAGCCTGCGGATAATAATCCTTCTCTGATTATCGTAGCATTCTTCATATAATAAGCAATCTGCTCCATAGTCTGTTTCTTTCCGGCCTCAGAATAAACAGCTGCTCCGGCAGCCTGAGTAATATAGGGAGCTCCGTTAAATTTCGTTCCATGACGTCTTGCCCATAGACTGTTAAGCATCACATCACCGGATTTTAATTCCTTCGGTACTACGGTATAACCAAGTCTGGTGCCTGTAAATCCGGCATTCTTGGAGAAGCTACGGATTTCTATGGCACAGGTCTTAGCTCCCTCACATTCATAAATGGTATGAGGAACATTCTCCTCAGAGATATAAGCTTCATAAGCAGCGTCATAAATAATAACAGCACCCACTTTATTCGCATAATCCACCCATTTTTGCAGTTCATCCTTAGTAATTGTTGAACCAGTAGGATTATTCGGGAAGCATAAATAGATGATGTCCGGTTGTTCCTTCGGAAGCTCCGGTGCAAAATTGGTTTCCTTTGTACAGGGCATATAAATAACATTGGTCCATTTTCCAATCTCCGGTATATACTCTCCGGTTCTGCCTGCCATTACATTAGAATCCACATAGACCGGATATACAGGATCACATACGGCTATTTTATTATTTACGTCAAAAATCTCTTGTATGTTAGCGGAATCACTTTTTGCTCCGTCACTAACAAAGATTTCATCCGTTGCTATCGTAACTCCTCTGGTTCTATAATCATTTTCCGTTATTGTCTGACGAAGAAAGTCATATCCCAGATCAGGTGCATATCCCTTAAAGGTATCCTTCCTTGCCATCTCCTCCACTGCAATATGCAAAGCGTCAATCACAGCAGGAGCTAAGGGAAGAGTCACATCCCCAATTCCCAAACGGATAATTTTCTTATCCGGATTCGCTTCGGTAAACTCTCTAACCTTCTTACCAATGGTAGAAAATAAATAACTTCCGGGTAACTTTAAGTAATTTTCATTAATTTTGAACATTATGATACCAAGCCTTTCTTATCTTTTCATTTGAAATATATAATATACATTTTATTGTCTTCTATAGCTCTATTTCACCATCAAATACTTTTTTTGCAGGACCTGTCATAAATACGATATTCTTTTCTTCATCATATCGTATCTTCAGTTCTCCGCCAAGTAATGTCACTGTCACTTCCTTGTCTGTATAACCATTCAGGATACAGGCTATCACACTGGCACAGGCACCGGTGCCACAGGCTAAGGTTTCGCCAGACCCCCGTTCCCATACACGCATATGTATGTGACTTCGATCAACTACTTGTACGAATTCTGTATTTACTCTTTCAGGAAATATCTCATGATTTTCAAATAAAGGACCTATAGTCTCAATCGGTACTAAATTCGTGTCTTCTACAAAAACTATTGCATGGGGATTTCCCATAGAAACGCATGTGATATGATATACAGCGTCTCCGACTGTAATTGGTTCATTCACTACATTCTCTTTTTCTGATACAACCGGAATGGATGAGGGTTTCGTTATGGGCGGGCCCATATTTACCGTAACCAAAGATACTTTATCATCTTCAACGGTTAAATCCAGTTCTTTAACCCCGCTCAGGGTTTCAATTAAAACCTGCTTTTTCTGTGTTAGTTTATTATCATAAACATACTTTGCAACGCAACGTATCCCATTACCGCACATCTGAGCTCTCGACCCATCCTGATTATACATATCCATCATAAAATCCGCTTTATCCGAGGGTCTGATTAGAATTAGTCCGTCGGAGCCAATACCAAAATGTCTGTCACTGACTTTTCTGGCTGTTTCAGGTATATGGTCAATAAGCTTTTTTGTACAATCCACATACACATAATCATTGCCACAACCTTGCATTTTCGTAAACTTCAATAATCTCACCGCCTTTTTCATTTATCTTAATCGACGTTTGCATTATATCAAATACTCACCTATAGGTAAAGGCATCTTTTAAGAATAGAACATACGAATCACAATCTCTGCCATCTCCACCATGTTTGTTCCGCTATCCATACTATTCTTTTGTAGATATCTGTGAGCCTCTTCCTCTGTCAGGTTGTTTCGATCCATTAATATCAGCTTAGCCTTCTCAATCGTATTCTTCTCTTCTTCTGTTCTCGTCTTAGGCTTATCTTTTTCCTTCTTCTTTCTTCTCTGATATTGGTAGGTCATCATCTGTAGTGTATTCAATAAATCATGGGTCTTAACCGGCATACGTAAACAGACTATGTTTTCCTGACTATATTCCAGCTTCTGTGGGGAAGCCACCAAAAGCATCTCGAAGCCTTTCGGTAAATAGTTATTTAATTCACTATAGTGCATATCTGAGAATCGATATCCGCATACTACAATACCTTCATCTAAATCGTTTGCAAGCGTGACAATCTGTGCACCAAGAGTACAGGGTTCACTAACATTATAACCATTTCTGACTAAGACATTTTTGATACTCGCTGCATCTTCATATTTGGGAAATCCCACAATAATACTAAACAAATCTGTTCACCTCCGCTCTTTATGCCATTTCTTACCATACACTATTTACATTGCTACCTTGTACATACGGTATACCCGAACCTTATTATGATATCATTTGGGCAAAACTGAGTATTACAATAAGAGCAGCAGGTTATGTAAAAGTGCCTGTGCCGTCATAAATTGAGATGAACAGATTAATACCTATATAAATACTGATCAATTTCCCATTGAGTTACCTGTGTTCTATAATTGTCCCACTCAGCTTTCTTAGCTTCAATGTACTTTCTACTGATGTGTTCACCGAGAACATTTTTAATAAAATCATTTTTTTCTAAGGCTGTAACTGCCTCTTCTAAACTTGCAGGCAGATTGTGTACCTTAAAAGCTTCTCTTTCTTCTAAGGGCATGGAAAAAATATTTTTATCCACACTTTCCGGTGGCAATAATTTATTTTTAATCCCGTCAAGACCTGCCGCCAGACATACAGCCAAGGTTAGATAAGGATTCGCAGATGGATCCGGACATCTAAGCTCCAGCCTTGCAGAATCCCCTCTACCGGCGGGAATTCGAATAAGCGGACTACGGTTGTTGGCTGACCAAGCAATATAAACCGGTGCTTCATAGTTAGGTACAAGCCTTTTATAGGAATTCACCAAAGGATTGGTAATTGCAGCAATACCGCCAATATGTTTCATAATACCCGCAATAAAATAATAAGCCTCTTGGCTTAGACCTAATTTATCCTTAGGATCATCGAAGGCATTTTTACCATCTTTTTTTAAGGACATATTGACATGCATGCCGGATCCGTCTACTCCATATTTCGGTTTTGGCATAAAGGTAGCATGTAATCCATGTCTTTTCGCTATGGTACGGGCAACCAGTTTGAAGGTCATAATATTGTCTGCTGTTTTCAATGCTTCATCATACTTAAGATCAATTTCGTGTTGTGCCGGAGCCACTTCGTGATGGGAAGCTTCAACTGTAATATCCATTTCCTCTAAGGTAAGTACCATATCTCTTCTCGCATTTTCACCAAGGTCCAGAGGTCCTAGGTCAAAATAACCGGCTCTTTCATGGGAAATGGTAGTTGGCTGCCCATTTTCACTCTGATGGAACAGAAAAAATTCCAATTCAGGGCCGACATTAAAGGTATATCCCAGTTCAGCGGCTTCCTTAATTACTTTTTTCAAAACATATCTGGGGTCCCCGGCAAATTGATTGCCATCCACGGTATATACATCACAAATTAATCTGGCTACCTTACCCTGCTGTGGTCTCCATGGAAATGTAACATAGGTATCCAGATCCGGATATAAATACATATCTGACTCCTCAATTCTTACAAATCCCTCAATGGATGATCCGTCAAACATGCATTCATTGTTTAAAACCTTCTCTAACTGTCCGGTCGTTACTGCTACATTCTTTAAATTACCGAACATATCAGTAAACTGTAGTCTAATAAATTCAACATCATCCTCTTCTACCATTCTTATAATATCCTGTTTCGTATAATGTTTCATAACCTTCACTCCTTATCTTTTATTCAAGACAACATGGATTACAAGCGAAGCTTGCAGATGTTGTACATTATGATTTTCACTTACAGTTACTACGTGCATGATATCCAATTCTATAGTTTTAGCCAATACTTACAATCTGATTAACCTAAAAACAGGGTTACCATAATAATTATATAAACAAGCATTTTATATATAGATTTATACATTTGTACTTCAAGTTATACCTGAAAATGTTATTTACAGAACAAAGAGTTTACTTTAGCGCTCATATCATAAAAAAGGGCAAAGGAGGTACATATTACGGTACTCCTTTGCCCATGTTATTACGATAATACCAGTTAGACTGTTATATTGTCAATATGAAATATCAAGCTTATCCAACTTTGTCTGCACAGTCATGAAGCAAAGGTAAGTCACTTATCTTTAATTGCAGCTAACAAGATAATAATTATTGATGGAGTATTCTTATGGAATACCGTTCTATATCCTCTGTTTATGAAAGACTTTGGGTATATAAAGCTTCCAGATCGTTTTGTGTAGGTATTATCTTGGAATTCTGAATATTTTTTGCTTGAATGGCTATCCCTGAAAACTTTTTAATCTCCTCGGGGGTAAGCGTTTCCCTTTCTCCTAACAGTTCATGAAACAGAATATCCAGCTCATCATTGGAATTTAGCTTCATAGCTGTCAATATTGTTTTTACCTTTGCGAAATCACTTTTTTCAATAAATTTCAGAAAACCGGGTAGTAACAAAGCATTTGCTCTTCCATGGTCAATATTTCGAAAATAAGTTAAAGAATATCCCATAGAATGAACCGCTGTTGTTCCGGTATGAGCGATTACAATTCCTGCAAGCATGGATCCATATAACAGTTGTTCCCTAACCTTCTCCGGAATTTGAGGTGACTGCTCTTCTTTGGCTTTTTTCAAAACAGAAAGACTATCCGATAACTTTAAGATACTTTCAACCGCCAATGAATCCGTCAGATCGGTAGAACGTATGGACAGCATTCCTTCAATGGAATGGGATAATGCATCCAGTGCTGTATTGATGGTTATTTCCATCGACAGATCCTTCATATATTTCGCATCAAGAAAAGAAAGCTTTGGAAAAAGTACAGAAGTTGCTATGCTCTGCTTGGTTTTCGCTCTGTCATTGGTCAAGATAGAATATTGTGTTACTTCTGACCCTGTACCTGCTGTGGTGGGAACCATAACTAGTGGCAGTGCTTTCGTTTCATATTTTCCTTGAAACAAATCCTCTTCTGTGATATTCTGCGTTGCCAGTAATGCTATGGCTTTCGCCGCATCCATAGGAGAACCTCCTCCTATACCGATGATAAAATCCACTTCCTGTTCCTTCGCTAATTCTGCACCTTCAAAGACACAATCAACTGTAGGATTGCTCATTACTTTATCAAAAATTGTATAAGATATTCCTACAATATCCAATGCCTTTGTAATATCCCTTTGTGAACCGTTTAATCTTGCTGAATTTTTACCGGTTACGATCAACGCCTTAGTCCCAAAGCTTCGAAACAAATCAACATTTATCTCAATACAATTCTTGCCTTGCACTACCTTTGTGGGCATAAAAAAATTAATATCCATATGCAGTCCTCCCTAGTTACAGGAAGTTGTTAAAAACTAATCAGACGCTGTTACAAAATGAATTTTAAGGAGTACGACTTACCTCACACATATTCATTTTGTAACAGTCATAGCTTATGCATGTTTTCAACAACCCCTTTTCATATTACTTATATCAATTATACCGTCTATATAGACATTGTCAATATAGACCGACACGGCAACCATATGGTAATAATGTATACTATTTTGCAGATTGCTAGTTGTATTTTGTCTAAAACTGTTATATACTAAATTAAGTAAATTTGGTGGGGAGGTGTAAGTTTGCTGATTGATGAGCTACCTAAGGGTGGGAATATCGAATTAGAGGTAAAATACAGCGGTCAAGCCATGTCATTTCGTAGTAATATTATCGCAATAAAAAATAATTCCGTATTAATAACTGCCGTTAAAGTAAATGATCAAACAATTGGCTTCTCCGAAAAATGCCAGATTAACTTTTTATTTAAAACTGATGGAAAAGTGTTTTTATGGGAAAAAATAGATGTTAAGCTTGTAAAATATGACGGTCAAATCTGCCATAAAATCGATTTATATGGTGAAGGTAAATCTTATAATCGTCGAGAATCCTACCGATTGTACATAGGCGAGGATATGCCTCTTTATGTTAACACAGCCTCCGGGCCCTCTGCTATTTCTGTTCTCGTTAAGGATATTTCGGAAACAGGTGTGGCTTTTATCACAAAGGACGAGATTGATATCGATCGAACCATACGTTTAAAACTGAAAGATAATAATACTCTTATCAGTTTATCAGGCGTGGTATTAAGAAAGGAATATTTGCCAAATCTAGACTCTAATCTTTATGGTTGCAGATTTAATGAAAAGAACAATATGTTGGGTAAATATATTGCTAAGAAGCAAGGTGAACAATTAAGAAAGAAAGCTCCCAGCTATTCTTCCCCTCCTACTAGAGAAAGAAAAAAATAAACCTCCATAAATCTAACTAGTTAATAGAATAAATATTAATATATTAACCAATAGACAAGGGGCTGTCGCACCAGCGGTTCAGTTGGCATAACTGCTGGTGGGCAGCTCCTTTTTTGCTCACTTTTTAGGATTTGACCAGAAAACTTCCAAGTGTATCGGTGTGATTTTATATAATGGCGTACTTTAATAGGTCTAATTGTTTTTAGGCGTATGTCTTTTGTGATGTTTTTTCAAGCTTAAAATATATGCAGTTCCTTACTTATGATTCTTTCAAGATTTTCTTTTCGCATTCGATTATGTAAGTTATTTTTGTATTCGCATGCTTATATATTAACATAAACCCCATTCTTTTCGAAGTCTGGGGTTTATTTAATCAGTTAAAAAAATAGGAACAGCGCCTATTTTTCGTTCTAAAGCCGCGCTATAGAATGCTTTTCATCAGGATATATCTCTGCCTGTCAGTTCAACCGCCTGAAGCTGTGCTTTTACCGAAAGCTCCGCTGCTTTAAAAGCATGGTCCTGTGTCATAGCATTCTCTGTGCGGTTGATACAATCCAGAATCAGTTGTCCGAAAAACGGATAACCAACCTTACCTTTAACCTCATAATGCTTTTCTCCCTGCTTATTTACCAGGAATACATGATCGGAATCCTTCGACATACCTACATTTACATATTTTCTTAACTCGATATACCCTTCCGTTCCTAATATAATAGTCCGACCGTCTCCCCAGGTAGAAAGACCATCCGGTGTAAACCAGTCTACCCTGAAATAATTGGTGGCTCCGTTATCTCCAACAATATTACAGTCACCGAAATCATCCAGTTCGGGATACATGGAATTGTTGTAATTACCGATTTGGCTGCGAACCACCTGTGCATCCTTAACATTTGCATAAAAGAGGAACTGTTCAATCTGATGGCTTCCGATATCACACAAGATACCGCCGTAGTAATCCTTCTGAAAAAACCAATCCGGCCTTGAAGGAGCATTCAGTCTATGGGGCCCTAATCCAAGCACTTGAATTACTTTGCCTATGGCTCCCTCCTGGATCAGATATCCTGCATAGATAGCACTTTCCACATGCAGACGTTCACTGTAGTAAACCATATATTTTTTCCCGGTTTTCTTAACCTTTTCCTTAGCCATATCCAGTTGTTCCAGGGTGGTTAGAGGAGCTTTGTCCGTAAAATAATCTTTCCCGGCATCCATCACTCTCATCCCCAGTTCACACCGCTTAGAGGTAACGGCTGCTCCTGCAACCAGTTTTACCTCCCTGTCCTGCAAAATCTCTTCCTCAGAGGAAGCCACCTTCACTCCCGGAAATGTATTGCAGAATCTTTTTATTTTCTCCGGATCCGGGTCATAGACCCATTTTAACGTAGCCCCTGCTTCAATCAGCCCGTTACACATACCATAAATATGACCATGGTCCAGTGCTATCGCAGCAAAAATAAATTCACCCTCTTTAACCACGGGCGCCGGTTTTCCCTTTGGTGCATAATTCATTCCATCACTTACCTGCATACTACATTCCTCCGTCCTTAGTACAATGCATCTGTGTTGTACTAGAAATATTTGTAATCGCTTCCTACTGTAATATTCTGATCTTCAAAATTCTCAATGGATTTTGTCTTTTGATAAAACGGTTTTACATTTTTCATGATACCCTCTGCCGTATACCATGGATCATCTTTTGCAATCGGTAACTCTACGCTTTTTTCTTCGAAGCCTGATTTATAAATTGCTGTTATCAGTTCAATGGTATTCCTTCCGCTGTCACCGGTTATCATAGGCTGTGTTCCGTTTTCCAGGGCTGTTAACACATCTTCAATTTCACCGGTATGTCCTTCATGAGTTAGCTTAGGAAGTGCTTCGTAATATTCGGTCAGTTTTTCTTCCAAACTATTATTTCTTTCCGGAAAACCGTTACCCTTAGAATCAGATGCAAATACGTTCCAGGGGGCAGAGATTTTTGCCTTCTCTCCGTGAAACTCAATTTTCTGATTCTCGCCATGATGAACCAGTGAACTGGTTAATCGTGCCATAGCTCCACCTTCGTATTTTAATACTGCAACCGATGTATCCTCTACCTCCGAATTATCATGGGATACGTTACCTAAAACCGCATTCACCTTCTTAGGACATCCTCCCATCATCCAGTTGAGCATATCTATATGGTGTACTGCATGATTTAACGTACAGCCGCCGGCCTCCTTCTCCCAGGTACCGCGCCACCATAGATCATAATAGCTATGACCTCTCCACCAATAGGAATCAATATCTGCCCATACAATCTTACCTATCATCCCTGTGTCCAGGGTCTTCTTTAGATTCATAATCGGATCACGGAATCTGTTCTGTGCGATAATGCCAAGCATTTTCCCGGTTTCTTCTGAGGTTCGTAACATTGCATCACATTCCTCCAACGAAGCTGCCATTGGTTTTTCACAGAGTACGTTCATACCTGCTTTCATACAATCTATACTGATACCGGCATGTACATAGGGTGGTGTACATATACTGACTAAATCTATGTCTTTTCTATCTAAAATATCTTTATGAGAAGAATAAACCTTTGCATCCTTAAGAGAATACTCCTCTGCCTTCGCTTTCGCTTTCTCCGGATAGATATCTATCAGTGCTACAATCTTACAGCGGTCCTTAAACTCCAGATATCCCTTAATATGATTTTGTGATATATTACCTGTCCCAACAATTGCTACATTAATCATGTATCTACCTCCGTATTCTTTATCCTTTGATTATATAATATAACATTTTCCTAGAAAATGTTATATATTAACTTTTTTGCTGTTCTATTTTATAAATAAAGTTTATACCCAAGCTTTCCATACTTCCGGACAATATCCGACGGTTGCCTTTTTTCCATTACGGACAATTGGAGTATGAAAAAGCTTCGGATGTTCCAATAGCTTCTCTTCCTTATCTTCTAAAGATAAATACTTCATTAGATTAAGCAGCTCCTTTTCATTGGAATGCTCATCAAGTAACTTGTCAAATCCACCGACTGCCTGTTTGATATTATTATATTCACCCTTACTAATTCCAAACTTAGCTAAGTCAATGGATTGAAATTTGATCCCCCTTTCCTTAAAATACCGTTCTGCCTTCTTGGTATCAAAACATTTTGATTTTCCATAAATCTGAATGTTCATACGCTCCCTCCTGCATAACTTTCATTTTTATTCTCTTAACTATAATGATACTTTAAAACTCAGATTTTTTCCACTATTCTGCATGATAAATTATCTTTATAAAAAGATAATTAACATATAGATTTTTCGAATATTCCCAATTTATTAGGTACCATATTATGCTTAACTTTTTATATGATGTACACGATGACCTTATTATTTTTTAGTACATGAAGGCCTTAATATATTTTTGTGGCTTTCATCGCATTCTCATGATATAATATCTTAATTATTGTATCTTCTAAAATTTTAAGTATCTATTTTGAGAGGGTAAATGATAATAAAAACTTAATTAAAAATAATTTAAATAATCATAGGAGAAAAAACATATGAGGAATACTACTGCGAAAGCAATCGGCTTTAATCTTCTCATGGTTAATTCCTTTGTCTATATCGCCTTTTCTGTTTATGCACCGTTTTTAACTTTGTATTATACTGAAAAAGGATTAAGTGCCGGACAGATTGGTATCTTATCTACCATAGGCCCAATCATGGCGATTTTTATTCAACCCTTATGGGCTATGCTCAGTGATAAGACCGGCAAAAGAAAAGATGTATTATCCCTTGTTGTAATCGGTAGTGGTTTATCTTTATTCAGCTATTATCTTGGTAGTGGTTTTCTTACGTTTTTCTTCGCTACCATATTATTATCCATATTTGTCAATTCCATCATTCCGCTAAGTGATGCGATTGTGATACAGGATGCAAAAAAACACAATTTGGATTTTGCTAAAATCAGATTGGGCGGAACCATTGGTTTCGCTGTTATGGTAGCAGCAGCAGGAAGTTACTTAAAGCGTAACCCTTCCATACAGTTTATCTTTGGCTTTATTGCTTTTATGGTACTTCTGCTGTTTATTCGAATTCTTCCGAAAGATAATAAAAAAGAACGTCAGACCTTAAAGGCAAGGCGATTTGCAATAAAATTACCCAAATTAAATGGGCTGCTTCATATTTTTAATACCAGATTAATCTTATTTATATTGGCTTTTGCACTTTTAAGCCAAATTGGGATAAGTTTTTATTTTAGTTTCATGGGTGTTTATGTCTCCGAATTAGGCTTTGACCAAAACATACTGGGTCTTTTAAACAGCGTATCTGCTTTCAGCGAAATTCCGGTATTAATATTTATTAACAGAATATTGAAAAGATTCGGCGCCATGAAAATTATTATCTTCTCCTGCATGTTATTGGGTATTCGTATGTTACTCATGGCTAGTGGTTTCCTGTCCTTGTTGTTTTTTGCACAAATGTTTCATGGTGTTACATTTATGACTATCTACTTTAGCTGTGCCGTCTTTATTAGTGAGCATGTATTACCGGAGAAACAATCCCAGGGTCAGAGTACTCTGGCAATTGTACAAGCGGGGATCGGAAGCGTGATAGGTAATGTTGCCGGCGGCTATCTGGTGGATTATTTAACGGTGAAAACAACCTTTCAGCTAATTGCCATCTTAATATTATCCATGACTACTATTATAATGGTAATACAAATACTCTATACCAAAAAGATGAAAACCAAAGCCGTATAGATATCGTAACCTATCATATTGTATGATACTGAATATATTAAATACATCTGCAACTATAATTGCATTTATATGTTAAATTCAAAAGGGCTTCATAAGACCATGAAATCACTATAATCATGGACTTATAAAACCCTTTTCTATCCTAACATATTCATGAAATATATAATATAATAATCTTGTTTAATCAATTATAATATCTACTTGCTTTTTAATGTTTCTTCTTACTCTTGTATCATAACCGATGTCTTTAGCTTCGCTTCTGCTTCTTCTTTTGTATCCAGATAAATAAATTGATACAGTTTTACGATATTTAAATCCCAGTCTATTACCAACGGTGAAGTGACTCCGTTATAATCATCAGGTGCTTTAAATGTATTGTTAGCAGGTATACGGCTAGTGTCCATCTTTGAAATCTTATTCTCCAAGACATCCTCTAAGGCTCTCTCGATCTGTTTTGGTGAAAGATCTGTCGTTACATATCCCAAACATTGGTTCATAATCGGTAGTAATTTAAAGATGCTTTGGGATTTATAGCGGTCAAAGATCGCTTCTAACACCCTTCGATGTCGAAGGGATCGGCCGTAATCATCCGTGGTCCCACCTAGGGTTTCCACTCTACGTATTCTGCAATATCCCAACACCTGATTACCGTTTAATTTATTAATGCCGGGTTTTACATTACGATAGGCTTTGTTCGATATATAATTCGTGGTATTTAGGTACTCTGCTTCCTCTTCGCCAAGTTCTATCGTAATTCCGCCAAGTCTGTCTACTATCTTTTCAAAAGAATTAAAATTTATGGTTGCATAACCGTCAATTTTAATCCTATAATTCTGCTCAATTGTTTTTACCAAAAGCTTTGCTCCGCCCCTGGCATAAACCGCATTCAATTTCATTGGTTTCATTTCGGGAATTTCAATATAGGTATCCCGCAAAAGTGAGGTCAATTTTATTGTATGATCTTTTATATTGATAGAAGCAATCAACATACTGTCAGTGTTTCTTGCCCCTTTCATTTCTTCTACTCCAAAAATCAGGTAATTGGTTACATAGTCCTCTTGTCTTGGTTTAATAATTCTCTTTTTTAGAACAGTCTTATCTACGTTCTCATTCTCAGATCTACCTGTTGTAGTGCTTTCTTCTTCCGCTTCTTTATTTTCATTCTCTTCATCTTCGATATTCTCATTCCAAACTTCAGGAATGTATTCATGGATCACATCCTCCGTTTTAATATTCCCATGAATAAAATGACTGGCTATCTTATATATCATACTGCGACCACTTCTGGTTTTCACTAACCAAGCAGACAAAGATAAAAAAACGATTAGTACAATGCCACTGATTAGTAATAGCTTTTTTATTATTCCTCTATGTTTGATTGAATCCTGACTACTATGTTCTGAATCTGAGTGTATATCCTCCTGCATTTTTTATCCCCTCTTTTCTTATGTTTCCATTGCATATGAGTTTTTCATATGCTAATCCATAATACCAAATTTATGCAAATTTTGCAAACCCATATATTTGGAAAAACCGTTTGAGGTAAAATAAAGCTTTATTAAAATATATTTTTTCATAAAAGCGAAAGGACATATGATTAATTCTGTATATAGGATATGAATATAATGATTCATTTCTTATATACCTAATCAACAATATGCCCTTTCAAAAGTGCATTACACTAAGTGATAAGATTAAAATCCATTACGCATCATGCCTACTACAAGGTTACTCCTTGCTTAAAAATAGCCATATCATGAAAGCCTGCCGCTTCTGACTTAACCTGCTTACCGGAAGCAATCTCTAATACATATTGAAACAATTCTTCCGTCAAAGATTCCATTCCCTCTTCATTTAAAAGTTTTCCTGCATCAAAATCAATCCAGTTTTTCTTTTTATCATATAATCCGGTATTGCTGGATATCTTCATAGTAGGAACCGGAGAAGCAAAGGGAGTTCCTCTTCCGGTCGTAAATAGTACCAAGTGAGCTCCTGCTGCTGCCAAAGCCGTCGCTGCTACCAAATCATTACCGGGAGAAGAAAGTAAATTTAATCCTTTCGTAGTTATAATATCACCATACTTTAACACATCAGTAACCGGAGCATTTCCTGATTTTTGTGTACACCCAAGAGACTTATCCTCAAGGGTTGATATTCCACCCTCTTTATTACCGGGAGATGGATTTTCATAAATGGTCTGATTATGTCTTCGATAATACTCTTTAAAATCCGTAATCATCTCTACAGTTTTATGGAAAAGTTCTGCGTTCTGACACCGATTCATCAGTAAGGTTTCCGCCCCGAACATTTCTGGTACTTCCGTCAGGATGGTTGTACCACCGTGGGAAATCATAACATCAGAGAAAGCCCCTACTAAAGGGTTCGCTGTAATCCCTGAAAATCCGTCAGAACCTCCACATTTCAATCCGACAATCAATTCTTTGGCATTAATTTTCTCTCTGACATAACTGCCGGCATATGAAATAAGCTCTTTTATAAGTAACTCTGCCGCTTCCATCTCATCCTCAACGTCCTGGCACTGAAGGAATTTAACCCGGTTTTTATCAAATTCTCCAATATATGCAAGTAATTCCTTGATACTACTGTTCTCACAGCCAAGTCCAAGTACCAGTACTCCTCCTGCATTGGGATGATTAATTAAATTAGCTAATATCTTTCTGGTGTTTTCCTGGTCATCTCCCAGCTGAGAACAACCATAGGGATGCCCAAAAGCGATCACCTGATCCACTGTATCAGGTAGGTTTTTGTTCATCCTTCTTGCTAAAGCTTCTGCTATGGAATTCACACAACCTACGGTTGGGATAATCCATATCTGATTTCTTATTCCTACTTTTCCATCGGTTCTCTTATAACCGTTAAAATAGGCTTCTTTCCATTCCATATCCTGCATAGTCTGGGGCGCATAATCATACTCCACATTATCCCCCAGAGTTGTAAGAATATTATGGGTATGAATCCAAGTTCCGGTTAAAAGATCTTCTTTTGCACATCCAATGGGAAAACCGTATTTTATGACGGGCTCCCCTTGCTTAATATTAGCTATACAGAATTTATGACCGGATGGTATCTTCTCGTTAAGTATAATAGGATGATTATCAACCATGACCTCAGTGCCTTTATTTAATTCAGTTAAGGCTACGGCCACATTATCCTTCTTATGAATTCTGATATATTCCTGCATATTCTGCTCCTTCTGAATTCGATATATCAAATGTTGTGTAAAGATTGCATCTGTATATCTTAATAGCTGAGGTAATTTATCATAACAACTAGCCATTCCTGATAACATTTAGCTACATCGTAAATTACATTTATTGAAATCGTTTTATTTAACCGGAGACAGGATAGATTTTAATGCCTCTCTCATTCCGTTTTCTCTGATTTCTTTTAGATAGCTGGATAATAATTGTATCAAGCCGGGATAACCGGTCATATCCTCACCGAAAAATTTATCGTTTTTAAGATATGCTAATGCAAAATCATCATCCGATAATCCCGCGTTTTCCTTGAAAAACTCCAGTACTGAGGTATCATCCATGATATGATATTTATCTTGATCCCGATAGCCAATCAACGCATGGTCACTCATTTCTTCACTTCTATAAAAGCTCATTAATGCCGCAATGGAGAATGTAAGATGTAGAGGTAATTTATCATATTTTTTTATATAATCCCGGAAGCTGGGAAGGCAACGGGCCTTCCATTTTGAAACACTGTTTAAGGATATCGATAACAGCGAATGCTTAATAAACGGATTTTCAAATCGTTCTAAAACGGAATCTGCGAAGGATCGAAGCTCCTCCTCCGAAAGAGTAAGAGTAGGAATAATTTCATGATATATGGTTTTGGTTAGAAATTCCCTAATCAACGGATCCTTCATGGATTCAAGTACATAATCATTTCCCGCCAGATAGGAAGCCAAAACCATTGAGGTATGGGCACCGTTTAATATTCTGACTTTTCTTTCTCTGTAAGGTCGTTGATCATTGGTGAATATCACAGGAAGTCCTGCCTGATTAAGAGGAAATTTCTTGGATATATCCCTCTCACTTTCAATTACCCAAAGTCCAAACAATTCTCCCGTTACCAGCAAATCATCCTGATAACCTAAGTCCTCAAAACACTCCTTAGCTTCATCTTTTGGAAAACCGGTGATGATGCGGTCCACTAAAGTTGAGCAAAAAGTACAGGCTTCTTCTATCCAAACACGAAATTCATCTTCTAAGTTCCATAAGTTAATAAAATCCATAACACATCTACGCAATGTTTCTCCATTACGCTCAATCAGTTCACAGGGAATGATAATAAGTCCTTTCTCCTTATCCCCATGAAAGTTTAAAAATCTGTTATGCAAAAACTTCGTTAATTTTCCTGGGTAGGTTTTTGGGGGCTTCATATAATAAGAATCTGTTTCATCATAAACAATACCCGCTTCCGTGGTATTCGATACGATAAACTGAAGCGATGGATATTTGGCATATTCCATATATTTATCATATTCTTCATATGCACCAATCGCCTCTGAGATACTGGTAATCTTTCTGTTGATTACCTTACTTTCTCCGTTTTCATTCCCCCGTAAGGAGACGCTATATTGGCATTCCTGCTCACGAAATAAATCAAGATTACCATATGGAATTGGCTTTACTATAACAACATTTCCATGAAAAACACCGGCTTCGTTAGCCACATCAATCATATAATCAACAAATCCGCGTAAAAAGTTACCCTCACCGTATTGAAGTACCTTTACAGGACGCTCAACTGCTAATGTGATACTTTTATCTAATCGTTTCATTCGTACCTCCTGCTCTTCCTAAGCTGTAACACGATACACCCTGTTCAGCATATTGATTTCTTCTATCTATTATTTTAAGGATTACTAATATACAAGTCAATCATACGATATTATCTTTTTTATCTTATTGTTATACTCAATTGACTTATGGCGTGTCTTAGTTGCACATAACTATTCCTTTATTGTATAATCTTCCTGTACTGATACGATCTATACTAACCCGAATAAAATCCAAGGAAATATATTACAAAAAGCAACGTAATTCATTCGTTTCTTGATATAATCATTATAATTATTATAATAATAACGAATAAAACCAATTTATTTATTCCTAAAGATTTCGTTAATCATTATTACATCATACTAATACAACCATTAGAGGAGGATTCATATGAAGCAATTTATGGACCAAGATTTTCTTTTGACAACAGAAACGGCAAAGGTATTATATCATAATTATGCCAAAGAGCTGCCAATTGTTGATTACCACTGTCATATCAGTCCAAAAGAAATCGCTGAGGATAGACATTTTAACAACATTACTGAGGTTTGGCTGGGGGGCGACCATTACAAATGGAGGCAGATGCGCTCCAACGGTATTGAAGAAGAATATGTAACCGGGAAGGCCTCCGATCGGGATAAGTTTCAGAAATGGGCCCAAACCTTACAAAGAGCTATCGGTAATCCTCTGTATCATTGGAGTCATCTGGAATTACAGCGATATTTTGATTATAATGGTGTTCTGAATAAATCTACCTGGGAAGATGTATGGGAGCTTGCCAATGAAAAACTTCGCCAACCTGACATGAGTGTTCGTAATATTATTAAACGTTCTAATGTAAAAGTAATCTGTACCACCGATAGTCCTATTGACGATCTGATGTGGCATAAGATGATTGCACAGGATGAAAGCTTTGATGTGAAGGTTCTACCCACTTTCCGTCCTGATAAAGCAGTTCATATTGAAAAATCTGATTTTATTGAGTTTATAAAAGAACTGTCTAATATCAGCCAATTACCAATTACGAATTATAATACAATGTGCAAAGCCTTACAGAATAGAATTGATTACTTTGCCGAGGCAGGATGTCTTGTGGCTGATCACAGCCTACCCTATGTTATGTACCAACCCACCTCTGAAGCAGCAGTGGAAGAAATCTTTCAAAAACGGTTGGGCGGAGCCAGCTTAGACGAAACTCAGTTGATGCAATATAAAACCTCCATTATGCTCTTTTTTGGTAGGGAATACCATAAGAGAAACTGGGCCTTGCAACTACATTTTAATTCCCTTCGTGACAATAACACCAATATGTTCAAACTGCTTGGTCCTGACACCGGCTACGATTGCATCAATAATGAAGGCAGCGCGGCGCAGTTAACCGGTTATCTAAATGCTTTGCAAAGTACAGATCAGTTACCAAAAACCATATTATACTCCTTAAATCCGAACGATAATGCCTTAATTGGTACCGTACTGGGATGCTTTCAGGATTCCTCTGCCATTGGTAAAATACAACATGGTTCAGCTTGGTGGTTTAATGATCATAAGCTTGGCATGACAGAACAACTACAATCTCTGGCGAATCTGGGGCTTTTGTCTAATTTCATAGGAATGTTGACTGATTCCCGCAGCTTCCTCTCGTATACCAGACATGAATACTTTAGAAGAATTCTCTGTGACATCATTGGCAACTGGGTCGAGAATGGTGAATATCCATATGATTTGGAAGCCCTTGGGGAGATTGTGCAAGATATATCTTATAATAATGCGATTCGTTATTTCGGTTTTATATAGATTTAATGAACAATTAAAGAATATTTTCGGGGTTGTCTCACACAGACTAAGATAGGACAGGACCTGGGTTTCCCACACACTCTCGTTGGAGTACGTCTTCTCAGATTAATATGCCTGTTTTCGTACATAAATGTACGTAACAATCAGACAAATCTGAGAATTCGTTCTCCAAATAGTGCATTTAGGGAAACCCTGGTCCTGTCTTTTTATCTTAGTCTGTATAAGACAGCCCCGCTGTACTCGTTAGGGTTCGTATTATAAGTTTTTCTCTATAAGATTTGAGTCAAATGCCTTTCTTCAATCTGGAATTCGTCAAATGATTCAAGCAAATCATAGTTTAGAGCAACTGTTGTGTACACCACTATATATTTCATACAAGCGAGTGCGTGCCCGGAATAAACTATGGTATGTATCACCTATTCAATAACTAAGATTGTACAAATTTAAGTATGATGTTATTTTCGGGCTCTTGAAACATAACTGTATAATAAAATAACCCTGCCTCTTTCCAAGTTCTGATAGTACAGACTAAAAAAGGCAGGGTTATTATTGCTCTGTGTCAATAGTTATGATCGGATACCACTTTGTGAGTGCGTACAGCGGGCTGTTTCCAATAGAATAAGATAAGTAGGAACCTATGTTCCGTCTTATCTTATTCTATTGGAAACAGCCCGTACTAAATCATATTATCTGTCATATAGGAACTCTTCCGGTAGCTCTACATGAAAATCCTTTGCCAGATCTCTAAAGTTTTGTGCCGTTATGGTTTGAAGTTTTTCCTTACTCATAGAGAGAACTTTCACTAAAATCTCAGCTGCCTTTTCTACCGTATGAGCCAGTCCAAAGGTGATATCAAAATCTTCTCCGGAACAAAACATTCCATGGTGTGCCCAGATGGCTACACTATATTTTTTCATCAGTTTACTGGTCTCTACCGCAATACTTCTTCCACCCGGAACCATCCATCCTACAACACCGACTCCCTCAGGAAATACAACCGGACATTCTGTAGCCATCTCCCATAATTCTCTGGTAAATATCTCATCCTTTAGGGGAAGGACGAAGGTTAATGCTATCACATTCGCTGGGTGACAATGATATATGACTCTATGTTTTCCTCCTGTCACCTCTTTTTTCACTTCATGATTCATCAGATGAGAAGGCAATTCGCTGGTCGGTCTTCCGCCGCTACATAACCCCCATCGAATCCGATAATTTTCTCCTGATGCATCAATTTCAATAATTGCAATATTCTCCTCCGGAGCTAGTACTACATTTCGAAAGAACTTTCCTGAACCGGTTACAAGAAAATATTCGCCGGCAAGTCTCGGTACTTTAGCTCCGATATCAACCCAGGGTTGATAGGCGGTTAGGTGATCTTTTACCTGCTCTACCTCTTCCGACTTTAAACGGTACGTTAAATTACCTCCGTTTCGTTCATGCCACCCCTGTTTAAATCCGTCATCGGTTAATCTGATAAAGCCTTTGATAAATTCAATATCTGTTACTTTCATCCTACAGTCCTCTTTTCTATGTTATCACTTATTATATGAGTACATAATTTCATGTTTATCCTTCCTAACCATATACTATATTTGTTCATCCCATAAAGCACATTTCAGGTTAAGTGATCGATTACCCCCAAGTTTCTATCTTATCTCATGAGTAATCCACATGAATTAAAACCATTCTGATATTTATGAACGTAAACCGGTATTCTATGAACATAGATCACATTATAACCTATTATTTTACTTGCATCTAAGTTTCATATCTCTTACCTTTTTGATAATACATCCGTTTCATATTGCTGTATCCATGCAAACCAATCTTCCTTCTCCGGTACGTTATGTTTGTTGCAAAAATAATCCCACACGTCACCAAAGGGATAGGATTTCATCTCCTCTTGCATGACTAATAGCTTTGTCAGCTCATTATTCTTTTGCATACGGGCAAATTCTTTATAGGGGGTCAGAAGTGCAAACAGCAGTGCCTTTTGCATATTGCGCATTCCTAATATCCATGCGCTGATGCGGTTGATGCTGGCATCGAAAAAGTCTAATCCGATCATTACCCGATCAAGTGCATCATTTCGAACAATCTCCTTGGCAATTTCTTTCGTTTCATCATCAAATAATACCACATGATCACTGTCCCAGCGGACCGGTCTTGTGACATGTAAAGCCAGCTTCTGATCAAATAGAAGTAAGGAGGATAGCTTATCCGAAACCATCTCGGTAGGATGGTAATGACCGTTATCCATCAAACTCAAAATTCCCTTCTGCGCGGCGTATTTCATGCAAAATTCTGCACTGCCTACCGTATAGGATTCCAAACCGATCCCAAATACCTTGGATTCTAAACTCACCAATACTTTCTCTTTATCATAATCGATGGATAGAATTTGATCGAGAGAATCCTTAAACCTCTCCCTTGGCGAGTACCTGTCCGCCGGAATATCCTTATATCCGTCAGGTATCCAGATATTCATTAGGCAAGGAGTATTTAGCTCCTCAGCATAATATTCTGATATTTTGATACAGGCTTTTCCATGGTCAATCCAAAATTTTCGTATCTCTTCATTAGGACTAGATAAGGTAAACTGCGCAGCCTTTGGATGTGAGAAAAAAGTCGGATTAAAGTCTAACCCTAAGCCCCTTTCCTTAGCAAAATCGACCCATGCTTTATAATGTTTCGGTTCCAGCTGATCTCTATCAGCAAATTCCCCCTCTTCAAAAATTGCATAACAAGCATGTAAATTAATCCTGTGGGTTCCGGGTATCAGACTAAGTGCCATATCAATATCCGCCATCAATTCCTTAGGCGTTCTTGCTCTACCCGGATAATTCCCGGTGGCCTGAATCCCCCCGGATAAGGGTCCTTTCCTGTCAAAACCGGTTACATCATCCCCTTGCCAGCAATGCATTGACAAAGAAATATTATCAAGTCGTTTTATTGCTTCCTCTGTATCTACCCCGATTTTTTGATAAAGTCTTTTTGCTGTTTCATACCGCTTTAAAGTATCCATTCACATCCTCCATTCAGTTGTTATGCTTAATAAAATTCTAAATCAGTTTTTGTATTTCAAAGGAGTGATACACACATTCCCTGGCATCCTTCAAGCTACAAAATACATTGTCCTTCATCATCTGTACCAACAGATTTCCAATCGCTGTTGCTTCCACCGGTCCGATATAGATCTCCTTCCCGGTTGCTTTGGCTGTCAGTTCATTCAGATATCCGGCATTGGATCCACCTCCAACGATATGAATACCGGAGTAGGTTATCCCTGTCAATCTCTCAATTTCATTTACTGTAACGGCATAGCTTTCAGCCAGACTATGATAGATGCAGGCTGCCAACTCTCCAATCGTGACAGGGATCGGTTGATTGGTTTTCTTACAATAATATTTAATTTCCTGTATCATACTCTCGGGAGCAAGAAAAACTTCTGCATTAACATCCAATCTCGAAGGAAAATCGTCTGCCTCTTTGGCCAACTGACATAGTTCCTCATAGGTACATTTAGATTTAAGTTCCCGTCGTATGCATTGAACCATCCATAGGCCCATGATGTTTTTAAGACATCTGTAACGGTATTCAAAGCCTCCCTCATTGGTGAAATTATGCTCCATACTATAAGCAGAGTTATAGGGTTTCATACTTTCAATACCCATCAAAGACCAAGTGCCGGAGCTTAGATAGATAAAATCCTCCTGCTTCGAAGGAACAGCCAGTACCGCTGAACCTGTATCATGCGTAGCAGGTAACACTACCTGACAGTCAAATCCAACTTCATCTATTATATCCTTACGAAAGGAGCCTACCACCGTCATCGGCATATGGATCGCTTTAAAGATATCCCGGGGAAACTCCAGTAAATCCATTAATTCATAATCCCAATCCTTTGTCTTAAGATTAACCAACTGTGTTGTCGTGGCATTGGTATACTCCACACATTTATTACCGGTTAAAAGATAATGAAAGTAATCCGGTATCATAAGAAAATCCTTCGCTTTATCTAAGTACTTCGGATGATTTTGTTTTACTGCCATCAGCTGATATATCGTATTGAAATTAAGCTTTTGGATACCGGTTCTCTGATACAAGCTTTCCAAAGAAATTAAATCACCGACCTTACGATCCATCCCATTGGTTCTACTATCCCGATAAGCTACGGTGTCACCCAGAATCTGACCATCTTTATCTAATAGAACAAAATCCACTGCCCAAGTATCGATTCCCATGCTAGTTGGTATACGGTTTTGCTTTTTGCATATTTTCAAGCCATTTACTATCTCCTGAAACAATCCCTTTAGATCCCAGCACAGATGCTTGTTCTGCTTTATTAAATTGTTTTCAAAGCGGTATACTTCCTCCAATGTAAGTTTTCCATTATTCATATACCCCAGAACATGTCTTCCACTGGAGGCTCCGATATCAATAGCCAGATAATATTTCTGCATCTACTCAATCCTTTCAAATTTTATTATACATTTATGTAAAATCCACTTGAAAATCATCTATAGTGGTGCTTTGGCCACGCTTTCTTTTTGTATTATTGAAAGGTGCAGATTTTACTTTTTGCTTTTATAAGTTTTACAAACACACAAATCATTATATACAAATTAAAACAATTAAACTATAACAATATTGTTTGATTTTCCTTAGAAAAAGCATAATATATTTGTAGTTTTATTAAATATATTGATTTATAATTAGGTCAAAAGAACATATTTTTTTCCATGAACAAATCTGTTATTTTTATAATGAACAAAATATTACAAAAAGCGAGGTAACAATATGATCTTTAAAGACAATAAGGTATCTGATATTAATATAGCGTATATCGGAGGGGGATCGAAGGGTTGGGCCTGGACCTTTATGGCTGACTTAGCCATTGATGAACAAATGTGCGGTAGAATCCGCTTGTACGATATAGATAAAGAGGCAGCACATTACAACAAGATTATCGGTAACTCCGTATCAGACGACCCGGATACAAAAGGTAAATGGAATTACGAAACTGCCGACAGTTTAAAGGAAGCCTTAACCGGAGCCGATTTTGTAGTGATCTCTATTCTACCGGGAACCTTCGAGGAGATGCGCTCTGATGTCCATGCACCTGAGAAATATGGTATCTATCAACCGGTTGGGGATACCGTTGGACCGGGCGGACTGGTTAGAGCTCTTCGTACCATTCCTATGTTTGTAGAAATTGCTGAGGCCATCAAACAGTATTCCCCCAATGCTTGGGTAATCAATTATACGAATCCCATGTCCCTATGTGTAAAAACTTTATATTATGTATATCCGGACATAAAAGCTTTCGGCTGCTGCCATGAGGTATTTGGTACACAAAAGCTTCTTGCAAAAATGTGTGACGAGATGCTTGGTATAGAAAATATAGATCGTAGTGAAATCAATGTCAATGTTTTAGGAATTAATCATTTCACTTGGTTTGATCGGGCCTCTTACAAAGGTTATGACTTATTCCCATTGTATAAGGAATTTTCAGACCGTTACTTCGAAGAAGGCTGTGCTATTAAGGATGACAACTGGATGAACAGTCCGTTTGCCTGCAGTCACAGAGTAAAATTTGATTTATTCCGTCGATATGGTTTAATCGCCGCTGCCGGTGACAGACATCTGGCTGAATTTGTTTCCCCTGTCTATCTAAAAGATCCGGAAACCGTTATTTCCTGGGGCTTTAAATTAACCTCTGTGGATTTTCGCATCGATGACTTACATAAGCGTATGGAAAAATCCGAACAATATGTAAGCGGCGAAAAAAAGCTTGATAAAACTCCTTCCGGTGAAGAGGGAATACTTTTAATCAAATCCCTCCTTGGCCTAGCGCGAACGGTGAGCAATGTTAACGTGCCTAACTATGGTCAGATAGCCAATCTGCCGATTGGTGCAATCGTAGAAACTAACGCTTTGTTTGAAAGAGATCATATTGCCCCTGTGTTCTCCGGTTCTGTACCGGAGAATGTTAGGGAATTAATCGCTCCTCACATAATAAATCATGATGATATTTTACATGCTGCTCTGACCTGTGATCGTAAACTGGCTTTTAAAGCATTTCTAAACGATCCCTTAATGACCATTCATGAAGCAGATGCCCTTGATTTATTTAATGAAATGCTTGAGAATACAAAAGCATATTTACCAAAGGATTGGTTTCCACACAAATAAACATAATATTTCTATTTAACCAATCTGCTTTAGTTTCATCAACTTCTTACGATATTTTAAAGGTGAAATTTCAGTATACTTTTTAAATACTTTTTCAAAGTAAGTGATACTATCATACCCAACGAGCCCGGCAATCTGAGTAATACTGTAATCGGTATTTTCTAATAGTTGCTGGGCTTTCTTAATACGGATGATATTGATATATTCATTTACGGTAAAGCCAGTAATTTCTTTGAAAATTCTGCTAAGATAGCATTTACTGATATAAAAATCTTCTGAAATATCCGCTAAGGATATATTATACTGATAATTTTGTGTAATGTATTCTGCAATTTCATTGATTTTCTTATATTTTTCCGTTTGTATGGTTTCTGACTTTAAGGTAGCATTCTCTCCGTTTTTACATCTTGTGGCAAAGATCAGAAGTTCCGCTAGTTTTGCTTTGGTTACAAACTCATAGCTGGTATGCTTTTCCTTCATTTCTCTAATAATTCCGAAAAGAAGCTCCTCCACATAATGCTGTCCTGCTTCATTCAATTCAATTACACCTGAGTTTTTTGTAAAAAAGCTTCTCATATCAATATTATCGTATAATTGAAAGATCGGTTCTAAGGCCTCTTCCGTAATCAGCATCAGAATTCGATCGTGATGAGTGGTGTTGGTTCCAACCGTTTTATGAATTTGATTCCGATCAATAATGACCAGACTTCCCTTTTTCACATCATAGGTCTGCTTCTCGATGAAATAAAACCGTTCACCACTTACAAGATAATATATCTCATATTCATTATGAAAATGTTTTGATACCATGTTAAAGCTAGCTTCTCTTTTAATCCGCTCTACCATGATACCCCCAACTGTATCACTGAATAAAATAGTGTCCATATTAACCCACTTTCTAAAAGGAATGTATGTGTCTATCTTTAATAAGGAAAAGGAGCTATATTTTCAACCTCAATCTGCCACATTCCGTTTTTTGGAAAACCGGGAGTGTCTTCCTTGCAACCTGAGTAGCCAGCCGCCATCATGGCAACTGCCAGAAGCAGAGATCCGTTACCGGGAAGGTATAGAGGCAGATCCTTTCTTAATCCCTGTGTATTATTACCGCTGGCTGCATATTGATTGTTCGGTGTATTCATAAGAAGACTTTCAATTGCCGTATCAGGATCTTTAAGCCTTGTTGCAGTCATGGCAATCATAGCAAAATCCCAACCCCAGGTGGTTGCAAAATCCCAACCCTTCATCGTTGCTTCCACTGTGTTTTTCATAATGTTTTTGTCAACCCTATCACTATAAATTAAACCATAAGCGGCCAGCATCGATGGATGATCCTTATTAAACTTCGTAAAGGTATCCGGACAGTTTTCGTGGGCCAGATATACACCGTCCTTTACCGGAAGGTCTGCCATATGGTTAGAGATTTCAAGCCATTCATAGCCCTGCTCTTCCTTTCCGATTCGTTTTGCCCAGTCCGCCGCAATCCGTAATGTAAATCTCCAATATTCCAGCTCATAGGTTGGATTATGGGTTGTTAACGGATTATGTGCTTCCTGTGCCGGTATTAAAGGCGCAACCAACTCATATTTTCCCGTGATCGGATTTTTCACTGCGTAGTCCGCCATAAAATCCGCGGTTTCTTTCATTACTTCCCAGTATTCCTTTAATAGAGTATCACAAGGATTACATTGGTATACCATCTCTAACATATAGATGATGTGAGGCTGCTGCCAGATTAACAGGGTTGCGATCGGTGAGGGACTGTCTACTGCATCATAAGCAACCTGTTTGGGCCACTTCGCTCCCTTAAAACCATTGCGGGAAGCATTATCCTTCGCTTCCTTCAGATGTTCTTTATACCATCCAAGGCTTCTTTTCAGTAGCTCTGTTCTTCCCCACAAAGGCAGATAAGCCAGATGCCACAGATACATCTCCAGATGAAATTTACCGTGCCAGCTGTTACAAGTCAGTCCGGTTTCCTGGGGCGGCATGGACCCACAGGAATTAACAACACTGACGTATTGGGATAGAACAATCCTTCGTTCCAACTCCAATGCCCGTTCATCCTTTGATTTATGAAGGTCTATAGCCCCTCCATTCTCCCAGAAGTCCTTCCAGCCAAGCTTGCTGCTGTCCAGCGCTTCGTCGTAAGTGCTTAAATCTTGAATCGGTTCTTTTGAAAATGTTGTAGAGAAGGCTATTTCATCTTGACCGGAAGATCCTATTACTATTTTGTGATTATCTTTAACATCATAAGTTATTTCATTATCAGACTTCACTCCTACATAATAAGCATCCCTATCTAATCTTCGATTCACCAATAAGGAGGTATGGTCAATCGAATTGATCACTATCGTTTCGTGTTTGTCCACCTTTTCCCAATCAGAGGCTGTGATATCTGCAGACCCATAAGGAAAAGAAAGCATTATTTTTAAGCTTCCTTCTTTCAGAAGGTCACTTTCTATTTGAATCGCAATGGCATCCTTACTATGATGACAGCAGGTGAAAACCTTACATTTTACACCGTCTAATAAAAAATTACTTTCTATCGTACCGGTATATAAATTCAGTGACTGATGAATATCGGATAAATCCTCAGGTTGAATACATTTTCCTTTATAAATAAGCCCAAGTCTACCAAGATTCATGCGATGAGGATTTTGGCGAAGCCAGTAATATACCTCTTCATTTCCTTTCTTACACTCTACCGCATAAGTAACTTTACGACCGGCATAATCGTACTCCGTCATTTCTACATCCTGTAGGGTATAACTATACCTGTCAGAACTTACCGGGGTTGTATGCCAGCCCCATTGGCTTAAGGTACATAAGGGATTATCATTTTCTTTATAATAGTCATATAGGGATTGCATACCTGTTATATCAACAGTATAAGCAAATTCCCCATTCCCCACTGTGAAAGGGGATCTAACATCAATATGATTTAATTTAGGATTATGTCTGGTAACCAGACTGTATCTGTTAATTGGCATATTTACCCTCCGTATGCCTTTTCGGCAATTCAACTTGTACTTCTATCTTAATGTAGACAGTTCCTGCTGACAATACCCTCTTTCGAATATTTTCTGCATAACAGCAGTTAATATGATAGTTGGTAAACAGCAGGAACATGGTTTCAAAAATATATCCTTAGTTTTTTCATTTATAAAACTTAAATCTTAAGTTAACCTTTTAGCCCACTTGTACTGATTCCCTCTGTCAGATATTTATTGAAGAAGAGGAAAATTAAGAATACCGGCAACAAGGATAAGGTTGACATTGCAAACATGGCACCATAATCTGTTCTGGAAGAGGCATCAGCAAAAAGCTTTAAGGCGATGGACACGGTATACGACTGTGGCTTGCTTAGATATACCAACGGACCTTGAAAATCATCCCACTTCCAATAAAACTGAATAATAATCGTAGTAACAATAACCGGTTTTAAAAGCGGGAATACTATATTACGAAATATTCCATAACGGCTACACCCATCTACAAAAGCTGCTTCATCCAGTTCTCTTGGAATACCGGCCATAAACTGCATCATCTGAAAGATAAAGAAAGCCTGCCCAAGAAAATGTGGGAGAATTAGTGGTATCATGGAAGGCACTAATCCAAGTCTGTGATAAATTATGAACTGGGGAATTAAGAGTATCTGTCCCGGTAATAACAAAGTCATAATCATTAGAGTAAACAGTAACTTTCTTCCTCTATATCTAAGTCTGGCAAAGGAATAAGAGATACAAGCTGAACTGATTACGGTACCTATGGTTGCTACCACTGTAATGAAAAATGAGTTTTTAAAGAAAGTTGCAAAGGTTATTTTACCGAAGCCGCTCCAACCTGTTACGAAGTTTTCCCATCTAAAATTCGGAGGAATTAAACTTAAGGAACCATTTAATATCTCTGTGTTATTCTTTAAGGAACCGCTGATCATCCACAAAACCGGGTAAACCATGGCAAATCCGAAAATTGAAATTAATACATGATAGAAAAGTTTTGACATTATTTTTTTATTATTCGTCATCATTTCTACCTCCTAATTGCTGTCTGCTTCACTAAACACCCAGTATTTCGATGTTTTGAAGATAATAAAGGTAATTAAGCTCATGACCACCAGCATAATCCAGGACATCGCACTGGCATATCCCATGTCGTAGTATTTAAACGCATGATTATATACATACAAAGCATAAAAATTGGTTCTGTCATTGGGACCGCCTCTGGTGATAACAAAGGCCTGGGTAAATGACATAAAGGCAGCAATGGTCTGCATAACCAGATTGTATAAGATGACCGGTGATAAGCAGGGTATCGTAATTTTAATAAATGACTTCAGACGGTTTGCACCATCAATCTTAGCTGCTTCATAATAAGTAAGAGGTATCTGTTTTAGTCCTGCAGCAAAAATGATCATACTAGATCCAAACTGCCATGCTGACATTAAAATCAAAGGTGTCATAGCAAAATCCTGATTACCGAACCAAGAGATCTTTTCAAACCCCAACCCGGTAATCATATGGTTAATTAAGCCGTTTCTTGAGAACAGTTCCTTCCAAACCAAAGCTACTGCAATGCTTCCACCGATTAGAGAAGGGACATAAAACAGCGAACGGTAAAAGCTTTGCATCCGTGTTCTGCGTGTTAAGATAACAGCAATAAATAGCGCAAAGGAAAGTTTTAATGGTACGGAGGTTAATACATACTCCAGCGTAACCTTTACGGAATTTATAAATCTGCTATCTTGAAATAATCGGGTATAATTATCAATTCCAATTACCTGTTCTTGTTTAATTAAATTAAAGTCGGTAAAGGAATAATAAAACGATGTGATAATCGGTACGATTGTAAATCCTAAAAATCCTATGATAAAAGGAGCTGCGAAGATATAACCAACCGTATACTCTTTATGTAGGAATTTATAAACTGAACTTTTCAACTTCTTCATCCCATTCCTCCAATCTTTTAGGGAGGAATTATCCTCCAATCTTTTTCGTATTATTTTTGTAGGCTACTATCTTTCTTTGGGAAATCACATCAAACTTATGTTTTAGATTCTATTATGAAACATCTGGCTCATTATCGATTTATTTATCAAAAAGCCTTTATACGCTTAAGGAGAATAGACTCCATAGATTCCATATTATTGTTATTAATTCCATAGGGTATGGTGCAACTTAAAAACACTATGGAATTAATAATTTTTTAACTAATACATTCTTTGAGTCATTCTTAGTTGCTACTATGCCAGCTTGAAGTATTAGAACTCCTTACTATATAAAGTAAAGAGTTCTAATACGATTGTATCTTTTTAATACCTTTTGGTTCATTATTAAATAGTCATAGTACTATACAATTTCTTATAGATCTCTTGGACTCAGTTCAAAAACTACTATTTACTGAATTTTGATTTTGCAAATTCATAATTCGCTTTTGCTGCCTCATCTGCTGTCATTTCGCCATAGATAACCTTTTCTATTAACAGTTTATAATTATCTTCGATTTCTGCCTTTTGCTCGGGGCTGATAACATTAACTTCTCCCGTTTCAAAGCTACCAACTAATTCAACAAATTCGTTAACTACAACCTGAAGATCTGATTGTAATGGAGCTTGTGCCTCAAGTACATTAGAAAAGATTGAGATACCACGTTCGCCCATTAATATCTTGTTAGCTTCCTCATCTGTCCAGAAGAAATTCAAGAATTTTGCTGCCTCTTCCGGATGTTCGGAATCCTTAGAGATACTGAACATCTGGGAAGACTGGATCGCTGATCCGGAAGGTCCGTCTGCTTTCTTTCTAGGGATTGGAGCTAGTTTAAGTTCTCTGCCTGCTGCTTCTGATAATGCGATAAACTGATTGCTTGCAATCCAAGTCATAGCTGCTTCGCCTGTCACAAGGTAATCACCTTCAATATCTTTGATCTCTGCAATTGCACCGGGATCCGGATATGCTCCGGCATTTGTAAGGTCAGCTCTCATCTGAATATAGTCTGTCATTAAGGTGTAGTCATCAAAACCTAGGTCATCATTCGACATTGCAAAGAAGCCTAAATTAATGTCGGACTGAGGAATACCTGCAGAACATCCTCCGATGAAATCATCGAATTTGGAACTTCCATAAATCCCTAGTTTTTCACTAATAGTCAAACTTGCCTGTGCATAATCATCCCAGGTCCAATTATCTGTAGGTTCCGGAACTCCTGCTTCTGCAAATAACGCAGGATCATATGCAACGCCATAGGTGTTAACACCACTGGATATACCTACTTGAATACCTTCGTGCTGTGTTGTTTTTAAGAATGCATCTGTTGTATTGGATACATCAATAATACCTGATTCTATGTATTCGTTTAATGGTACAATTTTAGTTAAATAGGTAGGGAAATTACCACCTAACTGGAACATATCCCATACATCATCGGAAGCTACCAAAGTATTAAGTTTTGTTATGTATCCATCAAAATCATAAAACTCATATTCAATGTTTACATTAGGGTTTAAGGATTCATAAAGTTCAATTACTTTAACGGTACCGTCATGTCTTAATTGGGAACCCCACCATGCGATACGTAATTCAATCTTCTCTTCGGAAGCTGTATCCGGTGTATCCGTATCCTCTTTGTTCGTATCTTCTACACCCGCATCCTTCTTACCGGTTTCTTCTTCTTTGTCTTTACCACTACATGCCACAATTGAAAACATTGTGAAAATTGCTAAAAGAATAACCAAAAACCTTTTCATTTTCATATAATTTTTCCTCCCTTTAATGTGTTGTTAGCAACATCTATGTGAAAATTATACAACGTAATGGAATTTAAAGCAATATATAATGATAAATATAGCAATATCGTTTGAAAAGATATATTTTTCAAACAATATTGACCAGCAAAATGCATATTGCATTCCTCAACTCACATTTGTCATAGGAAAACAAGGGACTGAACAAGATGTATTATTCCCAATCGATCATTAATTCTGATGAACCCGATAGAGAGGTTATATGAGTGTAAAAATAAACAATTATTGCATATATTATCATGAAGTTATATATAATAGGGGTTTCACATGCTGAATGGAATTAATAGCGCAAAGATAGAAAATGAACTTAATCTGGCCCTTGATATTCCTGCATCGGAAAGAGCAAAGACTTATAATCTGGATGTAGGTTATTCCCCAATCACTAATCTATGGGAATTGATTGTTAAGTTTAGTGGAGATTTAGAACGCCTGGAAGATGAATTAGGTGCGTCCACCGTAGAATTATTCAATGGCTATGCCATTATAACAATTCAGGAGGAGTTCATTGACAGACTTGCTGAATATGATGAAATTGAGTTTATTGAAAAACCAAAACGCATCTACTTTGAAGTAAATCATGGCCGAGCTGTTTCCTGTATTAATCCCATTCAGGCACCGGGTATCTATAATCTATTAGGCAGCGGTGTACTAGTAGCCATTATAGACTCAGGAATTGATTATTCACACCCGGATTTTCGCAATGAAGATGGAACGACAAGAATTGCCGCTCTATGGGACCAAACAATAGAAGGTAATCCACCTCCTAATTATGATACAGGCACTTTATATACAAGAGATGAAATAAATGAAGCCTTATTACTACCCATACCGGAGCGGTATGAAATTGTACCCAGCGTTGATTTATCCGGTCACGGTACCCATGTAGCCGGTATCGCCGCAGGAAATGGAAGAGCCAGTGACGGATTATACCGCGGAGTAGCCCCCTTAAGTGAGTTAATTGTCGTAAAACTGGGTACCTCCATCGGTGACTCCTTCCCAAGGACGACTCAGTTAATGACAGGCATAGATTTTGCTGTACGTTATGCCCTAGCGTTAGATCTTCCGCTGGTGGTTAATATCAGTTTTGGCAATAATTATGGCTCCCATACCGGTAGAACCATATTAGAATCCTACATTAACGATGTAGCTAATCAGGGTAAAACCAGTATCGTTATAGGAACCGGCAATGAAGGAGCCTCTGGAAGACACGCTAGGGGTATACTTACCATGGATGAAAAAACCTTGGTTGGGATATCGGTCAGTGAATTTGAATTTAATTTAAGTTTACAGATATGGAAGTATTATTTTGATCATTTTGATATCGTTATTATAGCCCCTAACGGAACTCGGGTAGGGCCAATTCCCAGATTATTAGGTACGCAGCAGTTCATTATAGGACAGACGGAGATCCTACTGTATTATGGGGATCCCACTCCCTTTAACCAGTTACAGGAGATTTATATCGAACTTATTCCTGTTCAAACCTATATCAACACCGGTGTGTGGCAGTTTGAACTGGTTCCGCGAAAAATCGTAGTAGGGGATTATGATATGTGGCTGCCTGCCGGAGGAACCTTAAATCCATCCACACGTTTTCTTTTTCCTTCTGAATATACAACTCTGACCATACCCTCAACAGCTTACCGCGCTATATCCGTAGGAGCCTATAATGGTTATACTGACAGCTATGCTCCATTTTCCGGAAGAGGTTATACGAGAGACGTAGATATAAAACCGGAACTGGTTGCCCCGGGAGTTGATATCACCTCCACATCACCCGGTGGTGGATATACAACCCGTTCCGGAACTTCCATGGCAACACCTTTTGTAACCGGAAGTGCTGCATTGCTAATGGAATGGGGTATTATCAGAGGAAATGATCCCTATCTGTATGGCGAAAAACTAAAGGCATACTTAATTGACGGATGTAGATCTCTTAGAATTGAACCTGTTTATCCAAACAGAACCCTTGGTTACGGCGCCTTATGCCTACGGGAAACATTCGACAATATCATATTATAATAATGTAAAAATCCTTTCTATCACAATTACATGTTTTTGACATATATTGATATCAAAAGATTATGGGGGGCTTGATATGTCCGAGCAGATGAAATCCAACTCAGATCATGAAAAAGAGCTAAAAGCACAAGCTGATAAAAAAGATAGTGATAACAAAGAAGAAACCAAAACTTCAAAGCAAAATTTAGGTGGATACCCATATAGTAATAATAATCTATATGATAACAACGATAACAACAATGTAAACCGTCCAGACGTTTATAATAATAGACCTGGGGTTTATAATGGGGTTTATGACAACAATAACTATTTCGGCGAGCCGGGGTTAAACGGCGGCATTTATAACAACCGCAACCGCAGACCGGGCGTTTATGATGGAATTTATGAAAACAATAACTATATCGGCGAGCCGGGCTTAAATGGCGGCATTTATAACAACCGCAACCGCAGACCGGGCG
>NZ_JAEAGR010000040.1 GCF_015999265.1 Mobilitalea sibirica | reverse complement strand
GAAGACAGCGAGTGGGATCCAAAGTACCGCGAGACACGAGAAACCTTGCGGGAAGTCGGGGGGACCACCCCCCAAGGCTAAATACTACTTAGTGACCGATAGTGCATAGTACTGTGAAGGAAAGGTGAAAAGAACCCCGGGAGGGGAGTGAAAGAGAACCTGAAACCCTGTGTTTACAAGCTGTGGAACACCCATATGTGGTGAACCGCGTACTTTTTGTAGAACGGTCCGGCGAGTTACTTTTGCAGGCAAGGTTAAGGTCAGAAAGACCGGAGCCGAAGGGAAACCAAGCGTTAATAGCGCGTAAAGTCTGTAAGAGTATACCCGAAACCGGGTGATCTATCCATGTCCAGGTTGAAGCCGCCGTAAAAGGTGGTGGAGGACCGAACACACATCCGTTGAAAAGGGTGGTGATGAGGTGTGGATAGGGGAGAAATTCCAATCGAACCCGGAGATAGCTGGTTCTCCTCGAAATAGCTTTAGGGCTAGCCTCGATATAGATTAACGGAGGTAGAGCACTGAATTGCCTAGGGGGCGTCAAAGCTTACCGAAGCATATCAAACTCCGAATGCCGTATAATTGTTTATCGGGAGTCAGACTACACGAGATAAGTTGGGTAGTCAAAAGGGAAAGAGCCCAGACCACCAGCTAAGGTCCCAAAGTGCGTGTTAAGTGGAAAAGGATGTGGGATTTCAGAGACAACTAGGATGTTGGCTTAGAAGCAGCCATACATTCAAAGAGTGCGTAATAGCTCACTAGTCGAGAGATCCTGCGCCGAAAATGTCCGGGGCTAAAACACGACACCGAAGCTGTGGAATTACACTAGTTGTAATTGGTAGAGGAGCATTCTTAAAACGACGAAGCGATACCGTAAGGAGTCGTGGAGATTTAAGAAGAGAGAATGCCGGAATGAGTAGCGAGATAGAAGTGAGAATCTTCTAGGCCGAATATCCAAGGTTTCCGGGGTAAAGCTGATCTGCCCCGGGTAAGTCGGGGCCTAAGGCGAGGCTGA
>NZ_JAEAGR010000004.1 GCF_015999265.1 Mobilitalea sibirica | reverse complement strand
AGCATAAGCTAGTAAGACCCCTGAAAGACGATCAGGTAGATAGGACAGAGGTGGAAGTGTGGTAACACATGTAGCTGACTGTTACTAATAGGTCGAGGGCTTGACCTAAAAAGGTTATACAGTTGAAAGAGATAACTCTTTGGACGAAGTCAAAAGAGTGAACTCAATGGATGAACATTTTCTTGTGTAGAATCAATTTTCCTCGATAGCTCAATGGTAGAGCACACGGCTGTTAACCGTGGGGTTGTAGGTTCGAGCCCTACTCGGGGAGTTAATTATTAATTTTTAATAATAAAAAACTAATATTTGCATAATAAATCTTAGTATGAAAATCGTGTTTTAAGGAAATTATTTATCGTATACAATTCGTTAAAAATTAGTTGACATAATAAATACTATATGATATAATCACTAATGCGGCTCCATGGTCAAGCGGTTAAGACACCGCCCTTTCACGGCGGTAACAGGGGTTCGAATCCCCTTGGAGTCATTTGTTTATAGGTAATAAAATACCAATTTTCCGGTATACCGATTTAGCTCAATCGGCAGAGCAACTGCCACATTACAGCAGGTTATCGGTTCAAGTCCTAAGAACTTCAGTTTTAAGAATTTCGGTTCTTTATGACTGCTTTTGGACCTTTAGCTCAGTTGGTTAGAGCAACCGGCTCATAACCGGTCGGTCCGGGGTTCAAGTCCCTGAAGGTCCACTTTTTATTTATTGGCCCAGTGGCTCAGTTGGTTAGAGCGCCGCCCTGTCACGGCGGAGGTCGAGGGTTCGAGTCCCTTCTGGGTCGCTCAGGATATGTAATATATCCGGTGTATAACATAATTGTTTGTTATAACATGTGTGTAATTAATTAAATAATGAATTTTAATTATTTTTTAAAACCATGGGATCTTAGCTCAGCTGGGAGAGCATCTGCCTTACAAGCAGAGGGTCATAGGTTCGAGCCCTATAGGTCCCATTGATGCCGGCGTGGCGGAACTGGCAGACGCACAGGACTTAAAATCCTGCGGGACTAAACTCCCGTACCGGTTCGATTCCGGTCGCCGGCATTATTCTATACATTATGCAGGAAGAGTGAGCGGTGATTAAGCTTACTTAATCAATGCAAACGAATCCGCAGACCACAAAGGAATGAATGATTTCTTTGTGGTTTATGTTTAGAAAAATATAAATAGTTATGTGTGCTTAGCTCAGCTGGATAGAGCGTCTGGCTACGGACCAGAAGGTCGGGAGTTCGAATCTTCTAGCACACACTATAGTGTGTATTGTATACCTTGTTATGCAATACACATTTTTTGTGCTCAAAAGTAGATATTATAATATATTTCGTTAACATATAGGAAGAAATGGTTATCAATTCGATTATAAACATAAGTATCCGGCCGATCATTAGAGAAAGTGGACGGTACCGTACGGTAGATATTAACAAGCTTTAAAATAAGGTACAATATAGTTTACACTTAGTCTTTAATCTGTTAGAATAGGAAAAAGGAGGCTGGTTTAAATGAGTAAGAGAGAGTTTTTAGAAATTTTAAGACAGTCATTAGCAGGTGAAACAGAGCCTGAAATTATAGAACAACACATTCAGTATTATGACCAGTATATAGGCTCCAATTCGACTAAGCAGCAAGAAGAGATATTGGAAGAATTAGGCGATCCCAGACTAATCGCAAGAACTATAATCGAATCCGAGCGGATTGCAAAACAAAAAAGTAATTATATGGGAAGTCAAGAATATTCTGATTATCAATATTACAATCAAGATAATGCTCAAAATTCTAATAAACATACGAAAAAGAGAAATGGAATATTTTTTACTAACACCAGATGGTATCATAGAATTGTAATGTTGTTGATATTTATTATAGTATTAGCTTCACTATTTACGATCGGCAGAATATTAATCGGCTTTTTATTTTCCTTTGGTATGCCTTTGCTTTTTATATTAATGATATATCTCTTGTTTCGTAGACGATAATATTGATATTGTTTTTAGTTTAATAAAGGAAATGAAAGTAATTATGTTAATCTACCCGTCCTGATTTCAAATGGACGGGATTTTTTTATAAAAAGTAAAACGACCGCAAGGGGGAGCCAAGCGGTCGTTTCGATGAGGGGAGTATAAATAATTAATAAGGGGTTATATAGAGCTTAGGGCGTTCCCTAAGCACTTTATTATTATAATACAGATACTTTTATTATGCAACATGAATATTCGAGAATACTATTATTGACGAATATTATATGTTTATAGTACATATTTTAGCTGATTTTTGTATGTCATATATCGAAAAGATAAAATATTTAGGCGATGGAAATATATATTTTTAATTTGAATATGAAAATAATACCAATCCCAAGAAAATCAAATCTTAGTATGCATATTTCAAATAAAAAAGAAGATAATAAACGTTGTAATATCAATTTATATATTATTATTAGGAGGCCATTCTATGACAACAAGCAACAATAATTCAAGAAACAGTAACAACTCAACTTCTAACATGAGAAATACTGGTACAAGTAACAACACATCTAACAACACACAAAACAACAGCAGAAATGCTAACACAAGTAACAACTCATCAAATTATAGCACTTCTAACAATAGTAGAAATGCTAATACAAGCAATAACACATCAAATAACAGCAGAAATGCTAATACAAGCAATAACACCAGTAATGTAGGAACATCTAACTACACTACCGGAACCAGCCGCAATGCGCAGGATAACAGCAGATGCAATAATTCAACATCAAGAAATAACACAAGTAATTCGAACAGAAATAACTTCAGAGATTTAGATGATCTTGATAACAATTATTAATTAACTTATGCTATTTTAATTCTTCAATATCCCCTTCTATTAGAAGGGGATATTTTCATGTATACATATCTTTGTATAAAAATCATTACTTTCGTTAAGATCGCCGTTATAACAAAGCAACTTTTCTTATACCAGTGAGATTAGCAAAATATAAAATCCCGAATAAGATATATAGGAGAATTTATTCTTCAAAAATAAAGGGGTGACAGTATAGGAATGTCTTTTGATACAATAAAAACGAGTGAAATAACAAAATATATTGGTAGACGTAATGTGTTAATTATAGATTTAAGAGAAAGAGAAGAATTTCTGGCAGGGCATATTCCTACCGCTGTTAATATTCCTTATGAAGAACTTGAGGATGAAAAGTATAGATTTAAACGAAATTGTCTCCTCATATTTTATTGTGACAGGGGGAATATTAGTTTATTAGCAGCTAGAGATTTAATAAAAGACGGGTATAACATAAAAAGTCTATATGGAGGTATCCGTGCTTATAGAGGTAAACTGGAATGTTAATACTTATTTGTGCATTGACGTAAGTGGAAAAGAGTTTTAAAATAACTAGAGAATACTAAAGTAGGCATAGAATGCCCGGAGGTTATGATGAAACATTATGAATATATATCACCATGTCATTTTGGTATGGAAGCACTATTAAAGAGGGAGATAACGGATCTTGGGTATGAGATTACAAAAGTTGAGGATGGAAAGGTTAGTTATACAGGACCGGTTGATGCATGTGCAAGGGCTAATATGTTCCTTAGAACAACGGAGCGGGTCTTATTAAAAGTAGGGTCTTTTACAGCGGAAACCTTTGATGAGCTCTTTGAGAATACTAAAAAAATTCCATGGGAGGAGTATATTCCTAAGGAAGGTAAGTTTTGGGTTGCGAAAGCAAATTCTGTTAACAGTAAACTTTTTAGTCCATCTGATATTCAATCAATCATGAAAAAAGCGATTGTTGAAAGATTGAAGTTAAAGTATAAATTGGAATGGTTTCAAGAAAGTGAAGATTCTTATCCGATCAGAGTAACTATATTAAAAGATGAAGTGACAGTGAGTATTGATACCTCCGGAGAATCTTTACACAGAAGAGGATATCGAAAGTTGACCAGTAAGGCACCAATTACTGAAACTTTAGCTGCTGCTTTAATAATGTTAACACCATGGAATAAGGACAGGATATTAGTTGATCCGTTTTGTGGTAGTGGAACAATCCCCATAGAAGCAGCCATGATAGGTGCCAAGATTGCACCGGGGATCAAAAGAACATTTTTAGCACAAAATTGGGTGAATATTTTTCCGGGTTCCATATGGGAAAAGGCAAGAGAAGAAGCACTGGATATACAATTAAGTAATGTAGAGATGAATATACAAGGATATGATTTAGATGGTGAGATTATTAAGGCAGCCAGACAGAATGCCAGACTTGCTCAGGTGGATCATCTTATTCACTTCCAGCAAAAGCCTGTAAGTGAATTAAGCAGTAATAAACGTTATGGTTTTATTATTACAAATCCACCCTATGGAGAACGGTTGGAAGAACAAAACGCCATGCCTGAGCTATATAGGGAGATTGGTAAGGTTTTTAGTTCATTGGATACATGGTCATATTATATCATAACTGCCTTTGAAGATGCGCAAAAATATCTAGGAAGAAAGGCGGATAAGAACAGAAAAATCTATAATGGTATGATGAAGACATATTATTATCAATATATGGGACCTAAACCACCAAAACGATAAGTTATCTATGAAATACTAGTTTAAAAAGCATACACGTACACCTCTATCAATTACAACAAAGGGGATGTTGCATAATGAACATCCCCTTTGCATATATTTTATTTTTCTATTAAATTCGCTTAGACAACCATAATAAGATATCAGAATACACTTCATCATTGTTTAATTCATTTAATAATTCATGTCTATCATCAGGATATAGTTTTGAAGTTATATTGCTGTATTCAAGCTTTTTATAAACAGAAAGAAGCTTCTTAATCTCTTTGCCATAACCACCAACCGGATCCTTTTCCCCACTTATTATAAACATTGGCAGATCTTTTTTTGTCATACGAATAAGAGTTTTCTTAATGGCTAGCGAGGTGAGTTTTATAAGGTCATGATAAAATGATGCGCTACATATAAACCCACAATATGGGTCGTGTATGTACGCTCCGACAACGGGATGACTTCTTGATAACCAATCAAAAGCAGTACGCTCCGATAAGCGGATGTATTTCTTATTACCAAACATTAGATTGTTCATATAGGGTGATATATGTTTAGGGCCCTTAAGTCCTTTGATAATTGAAGCAAGTGCTAAACCGGAGCATGAAAGTAATCTTGGAGGATGCGTTGTCCCCATCAAAATTACGCCATTATATTTATCATAAGATTGAATTACATTACGTGCAATCAATGATCCCATGCTATGTCCGAAAAGGAAGAATTTTGAGCATCTATTATTATTTTCTATATACTGACTAACATGAATCGCATCATCAATAAGTATCTGATAACCCTTATTGGGGGCTATATATCCTAATTCACTTAATTTCTTGTCCGTACCATGTCCGCGATGGTCATATAAAAACACATCAAATCCCTGTTCTACCAGATGTTGGGCAAAATTATAATATCTTTTTTGATGTTCAGCCATGCCATGTAATATCAGTATACTTGCTTTTGGCCTTTTTGTATTGCTTATATGTGTAAGTCGTGTAATATAACCGTCTTTCTGCTTGATTTTTATATAGTTGGTACTACTCATATTCCAATTTCTCCTTCTCATGCAGTAGGTTTTTTAACGAACAAGTTCCACCTTTCATTATATAGACATTTTTAGCAAAATGCAACAATGAACAAAGGCAATATATGATATAAAACAGCAATATATAAGAATATCTGAAGAAAATTATTGAGAATAAAGTAATAATATAATATAATCTTAACTATATTATACTTTTATGTAGAAAATATTTTAACATTTTATCGTATAAATAGGGACTGGAGGGGTTTTATGGATAAGTCATTACTAAAAAAAGCAGCAGTACAGAGTGTTGCCCTAATGCTTGCGGTTATTACTTTATCTTATGCTATCCGTCAATATAATGCTGTTACAATATTAGCAAGTGATATACAGAACACAGAAGATATGATACCCTCCGATAAGGTTATGATAATAGAAAAGGCGAATCATCAACTAGAGACACTCTCCGATTTGAATAATCAGGTTGCGGTTAAACAAAGTGTATTTGGAGAAAACAAAGATTTTAAAGATATTGATATGGAACTCGTAAAGCAACTGGATAACCGGATGCTAATAGTTAAGAAACCTCAAGGAGAGAACATTACAATCCAGATGGAGGATTTGTATATAACAAAAAGTATATTAATAACTCTATGGGGATTAGATAATACTGATTTACATAACGGTATGATTGGTAGATTAAATCAGGATAAAGTTTATGTAGGTAGTCCTTATTATACGGAGATAGAAAGTACCCAAAATATATCTTCTGAAGATGCAAACACAGAAATCATAAGGGATTACCAAGGTGACCCGGCTCATAATATTACTGTAACCAGTTGGTTAGATGAATTAACTAAGAAGCACACAATGCAGATTTTAATAGAAATGGACAATGTATATGCACATATTTTACATGAAGATGATGCTTACTATTATATAGAATTAAAGAATCCGAAAGAGCATTATAATAAAATCTTAGTGATAGATGCCGGACATGGAGGAAAAGATGCTGGAGCAATATCAAAGGATGAGAAGACGTATGAGAAAGAGATAAATCTAAACATCGTATTAGCGTTAAAACAATTACTTGACAAGGAAGATATTAAAGTTTATTATACTAGGCTTACAGATGAAACAAGATTTTTAAGGCCTCGAGTAACACTGGCTAATGCAGTTGACAGTGACTTTTTTATCAGTATTCATTGTAATGCAAACGATGTAACATCTCCCAATGGAACCGAGATTCTTTATTATGATAATGAGTTTAAAAACATCAAAACAAAAGAACTTGCCCAGATTATGAGCGAGGAATTGGCGAAATCAATTCCTTTAAAAAATCGTGGTTTAATTAAGAAACAGAAGGATGATATATTTATCTTGGAACATGCTGTTGTACCTGCAGCTTTAATTGAAGTTGGATATTTGTCTAATGTAAAAGATATAAGCTATTTACGAAAGAATGAAAACATTCAGGAAGTAGCAAGAGGAATTTATAATGGCATTATGAGAGCTTATGAGGAGTATTATCCTGAGTAAAGATACTCCAAAAGCTTTTAAGGTCTGTGATTAAAATAAGTATTCAAAAATAGAATGATATATAAGATGAATAGGAGTTAATTTTCCGTGAATATGGCTCTTATCTGAAATTTTATATAACTATGGAGGCATGGAATGAGAAAGATTATTTTTGCCACATCAAATGAAGGAAAGATGAAAGAAATACGCGAAATACTTGAGGATCTCGATATAGAGCTGTTATCTTTAAAAGACGTGGGATATGATGCGGACATCATAGAAGATGGGGAAACTTTTGAAGAAAATGCTATCATAAAAGCAAAGACGGTAATGGAAGCAATCGGTGAGATGGTTTTAGCTGATGATTCGGGTATCGAAGTTGACTATCTGGACAAAGCCCCAGGCGTCTATTCGGCAAGATTTTTAGGTGTAAATACTTCTTATACAGAAAAAAATCAATATATTATCGATAAATTGGCGAAGGCAAAAGATAATGAAAGAAGTGCCAGATTTGTATGTGTGATAGCCTGTGCTTTTCCAAATGGAGAGGTAATTACTACCAGAGGTACGATTGAGGGGCTTATATCTAATAAAATAATCGGAACCGGTGGCTTTGGTTACGATCCTATATTTTACGTGCCAGAATATCAATGTACAACAGCACAGATGTCATCAGAACAGAAAAATCAAATCAGTCATCGTGGAAAGGCCCTAAGGGACATGAAAGAGTTAATTATTGATCGTTTAGCATAAATCCGGGAGAATTCGAATGAAGGTTTTAATTGTTAGTGACACCCATGGTAGAAACCACCACTTATTAAAAACAATTGAACGGGTAAGTCCAATAGATTTAATGATTCATTTAGGAGATTATGAAGGTGGGGAAGAATACATCAGATCGATAGCCACATATCCGATTGAATTAGTCTCAGGGAATAATGATTTTTTTAATGGATTGCCTAAGGAAAAGATGATTCAGATTGGGAAATATAAAGTGATGATTACCCACGGCCACCGGTATGGGGTAAACTCCGATATTACCTCTATTAAGGAAGCAGCAAAAAGAAACCAAGCAGATATTGTGATGTTTGGACATACCCATGTGCCTTTAATTGATTTGAGTGGAGATGTGTGGGCAATAAACCCCGGAAGTTTATCCTTGCCAAGACAAAGTGATAAAATTCCCACTTTTATCATAATGGATATCGACACCTTTGGAAATGCTCATTTTACTCTGAATAAGTTATAAAATATAGAACCCACAACATCTTCATCGGAGAGTTTATTGCGGTAAGCCATACTTGTGGAAAACCATAGTAATAACTCTTAGGGAATAACAAAAGTTTCTATAGATACCTTGGATTTAGTTAAAATAATGCTTAAAATTCCAGATAATTGAAATAAAATTTGGAATTGATGGAAATGTAGAAAAAGTTAAAAAAAGATGTTGACAATAGAAGAATGCTATTATATAATAAATCTTGCGTCACGGCTGAAACATCAAAAAAGCCTTGAAAATGCTTACATTATGCGGTACACTTCGAGTCATAGGTAGCCACAACAGTATGTGATAAAAGTGCCGGGAAGATAAATAATCGGGGTGTGGCTCAGCTTGGCTAGAGTGCTTGATTTGGGATCAAGAGGTCGCAGGTTCGAATCCTGTCACCCCGACTAAACAGGTTGTAGGTCAAGAGGCATAACAGTAGCTTGTAATAACCTTGTTTTGAATAAATATAGTATCAGATACACAAAATAATAAATATAACAATATGCGGGTGTAGTTCAATGGTAGAACACTAGCCTTCCAAGCTAGATACGTGGGTTCGATTCCCATCACCCGCTTGATATGTGGCCAGGCATTTATGCTTACCATATCAACACCATAAGTGTGCTAGTAGCTCAGTTGGATAGAGCAATGGCCTTCTAAGCCATGTGTCGGGGGTTCGAATCCCTTCTGGCACATTTTTCATCTAACGATGAGAATGAATACTATGGTGGGTATAGCGCAGTTGGTTAGCGCGCCAGATTGTGGCTCTGGAGGCCAAGGGTTCGAATCCCTTTATCCACCCTATCATAATAAGAAGGAACGAAGTATAGTTCCAATAGGCAACTATAATAGGAACCCAAAAACGGTTCCTAATTCAATATTATGATATAATGGGCTATCGCCAAGCGGTAAGGCACAGGACTTTGACTCCTGCAGTCGATGGTTCGAATCCATCTAGCCCAGTTTAACTAATATTATAGCATAAATACTTATGATGATTTGAGCGTATCCTATTTTCCGTATTAATCTAAGGATAAATAATTTTAAGTATCTATGCAAATAATAAACATAGTTACTTAATAAGTATGGGATATTAGCTCAGTTGGTAGAGCACTTGACTTTTAATCAAGGTGTCCCGGGTTCGAGTCCCGGATGTCTCATTGATACGATTAATAAATGTATGAAAAACAATGAGTTTCTTAATGTTTTATTTGCGGATGTGGCGGAATTGGCAGACGCGCTAGATTTAGGTTCTAGTGAGAGATCGTGGGGGTTCGAGTCCCTTCATCCGCATTAAGAAATCGAATAACAAACATGTAAAATCTTAGCCTATACTAATGGCTATTTTTTTTGTTTAATAAAAATATATATGATTTTGTATTCTGGGAGCTTTGTTAATAGTTGGGGTGGGAATCTTTGATCCAAGTTAAGTCAGTATTATTTTTCTGATTTGTATACCTATTTTTATCATAATATGTTAAAATGTCTTTGGTAAGATAAAAGAACAGATATTGATTCCGTTATGTCCGTGAATTTTAATACTAAAGTGATATTAAAAATCACATATTAAGAGAAGAAAATCCCTTATCAAAGATTGATAAAGCTTAGGAGGATAATTATGATACATCATAAATCAATTATCGAATTTGGAATTATTGGTTTAGGCCGATTTGGTTATGCACTTTCAAAAAAACTGACTGAGTTGGGAAAAGAGATAATGGCTATTGATACCATTGAAAATAGAGTAAAGAAAGTAAGAAATCTCACGGAAAATGCGTTTTTAGTGGGAGCACTGGATAAAGAAACCTTATTAGATTGTGGTATCCAAAACTGTGCCACAGTTGTTATATGTATTGGTGACAGCATTGATCTGAGTGTTTTAACTACTCTAAATGTGGTAAGTATGGAAGTTCCAAGAGTGATAGCAAGAGCTATGAGCTATGAGCAGGGACTGGTTCTCGAAAAAATTGGAGCAGAGGTAATCTCTCCGGAAAATGATATGGCGGTACGTTTGGCTAACAGGTTAGTTAATTCAAGTATTTTAGAGACAATTGAATTAAGAGGTGATATTACCGTAGCTGAAATAAAATTGACTTTAAAAGTATCAGGGTTAACGGTTCAGGAATTGAATTTAAGACAGAAATATTATCTTAATATTATTGCATTGGAGCATAAAGGCGAAACGATTACGGAGATAGGTCCGGATTGTGTTCTTTATGAAGATGATATTCTTGTAGTAGTGGGTAAAAGGGAAAATATTAATATGTTAGAGATTCATTTAGCAGGACAAAAGTAAGGTAATTACTATAAGTGAAAGAATTGTCAGAATAATGAAGGATATTTTTTAATGAAACTCTAATGTTATAAGACTTGCATCATTATAATATCTATGTTACAATCCAGACAATTTGAATAAAACGATGAGACAAAGAACAGGTGAAAATATGCAGATAATTAAGAGAATCAGCCCGGCAAGATTTCTTGTTATTGGCTTTGCATTTATAATCTTATTAGGTACAGCTTTACTTATGCTTCCGATTTCCACCAATGAGGGGGTATGGCTATCCCCTTTGGATGCGCTATTTACGGCCACCAGTGCGGTTTGTGTAACCGGATTAGTGGTGTTTGATACAGCGAATACATTCAATGTGTTTGGAAGAACTATTATAGCATTACTAATACAAATTGGTGGTTTGGGAATATCCTCCGTCGGAGTTGGTTTTATTATATTGGCAGGAAAGAAAGTAACATTTCGAGAACGTAAGGTCGTTAAAGAAGCTTTAAACTTAGATTCCATGAAAGGAATTGTTAGAATTGTTAAGTCAGTGTTTCTTATGACGCTATTATTTGAAGGAATAGGTGCTATTATTAATTTCTTTGTATTTATCAAGGACTATCCTCCACTGAAAGCTGTCGGTGTTAGTGTATTTCATTCCATATCGGCTTTTAATAACGCGGGTTTTGACGTGTTTGGTAATTTTAGCAGTTTAACGGGCTATCAAGATAACGTATTATTAAATCTGAATACCAGTGGACTGATAATATTTGGTGGACTTGGTTTCTTTGTATTGATGGATATTATTGAAAAAAGGTCATTTAGAAGATTAACCTTACACTCCAAAATTGTATTGTTTATGACAAGTTTATTGATTTTTAGTGGCATGATGTTATTTAAAGTAACTGAAAAAATCTCGTGGCTGGGTGCCTTTTTTCAAAGTGTTACTACTAGAACAGCCGGTTTTAATACCTATTCGATTAGTATAGATGATTTTTCAAAAGCGGGTTTGTTTATTATTATGGTCTTGATGTTTATTGGTGCTTCCCCCGGTTCTACGGGAGGTGGTATTAAAACAACCACAGCCTTTACTTTATTTAAAAGTGCTTATAGTATGTCGACTAACAAACATTGTATGGCATTTAAAAGGCGAATACCAAATGACATCGTGATGAAGGCCTTCGTGATTACGTTTTTATCGATGAGTTTAATTATCTTCGATACTATTATTATTAGTATATTTGAGCCACACTTTACTTTTAATCAAATTTTGTTCGAAGTAATATCTGCATTTGCGACGGTTGGTCTTTCAACCGGGATTACACCGGAGTTAAGTGCGGTGAGTAGAGTTATTATTATAATAACCATGTTTACCGGCCGTTTGGGACCCCTTACCATGGCATCCATATGGTACAATAAGCCCGAATCAAACATAAGTTATTCCGAAGAAAATATTACAATTGGATAGGAGGATACAATTGTGTTAAATCATAAACCAAGTATTGAATTTGGAGTGATAGGACTAGGACGTTTTGGTACTGCTTTGGCTATATCACTGGCGGAGGCTAAGAAAGAAGTTCTGGTATTAGACAGTAACGAAAGTAAGATAAAAAATATAAGAAGCTATACGGATAACGCATTTGTTGTAAATGATCTTTCAAAAGAAACTTTGGAAGAAGCAGGGGTACAAAATTGTGGTACGGTTATCGTATGTATTGGTGAAAAAATTGATATTAGTATTCTAACAACTCTCAATGTAATCAGCTTAGGTGTTCCAAGGGTGATTGCTAAAGCACTCAGTAAGGAACAGGGTAAAGTGTTAGAGAAAATTGGAGCGGAAGTCATATATCCGGAACATGATATGGCACTTCGTTTAGCCAGACGCCTGATTTCCTCCCGTGTTATGGATTATATCTCATTAAATGACGGGATTACTATATCGGAGCTTAAGCTGACTTCAAAAATAGCAGGCCAGACGGTATTGCAGGCAAGTCTTCGAAAAAGATTTAAGTTAAATATCATTGCGGTAGAACATAATCATAAAACAACAACGGATATTACGCCTGAATTGGTGTTGTATGAAAACGATGTGATGGTAGTGGTGGGAAAAAGAGATCATATACAAAAATTTGAAAACTATCTCATGAACGGTAAGTAGAAACCGGAATAACATAGATTGTATAATCTAATTCTCACTAGAAGATGGTATTTATTACCAGAGTCATAAACTGTTTTACACTTCCTAAAATATTCCATAAAGAGGATATGATATAAGATAGATATGTTTATTTTTGGTAGTGTAGAGAAATAGAACTAAGAGCCACCGTGGAAATGCTATATTGACATTCTGGCGGTGGCTCTTAGTATTTGGGGGATTATCTATATATAATTAAGTAACTGGCTAAATATAAGTTATATATACTGATGTTTAAAGTCTTATAGGTCGTTTTAACAGCTAGAATACATTTAATTAATTACGACGGCCGTTTCCGTTACCGTTGGAGGCATTACCTCTGTTACCATTATCCTCTTCGCCATCATGGGCTTCATCGATAATCATGGGGTTGTTCTCATTGTCATTTTCTACAGAGTTCTCATTAGCATCTTCGTCATTATCATTCTCGAGAGCCTCTGTAGCTCTTTCAGTAGCCTTTTCAGCCTCATCTTTGGCTCTTTCGGCATTTCTTTCAGCCTCATCCTTGGCTCTCTCAGCAGCCTTTTCAGCCTCATCCTTGGCTCTCTCAGCAGCCCTTTCAGCCTCATCCTTGGCTCTCTCAGCAGCCTTTTCGGCCTCATCCTTGGCTCTTTCGGCATTTCTTTCAGCCTCATCCTTGGCTCTCTCAGCAGCCTTTTCGGCCTCATCCTTGACCTTTTCGGTAGCTCTTTTGGTCTTATTCGTAGCCTTTTCAGCCTCATTCTTGGCTCTTTCAGCAGCTCTTTCAGCCTCATCCTTGGCTCTTTCGGCAGCTCTTTCAGCCTCATTCTTGGCTCTTTCAGCAGCTCTTTCAGCCTCTTCTTTGGCTAATTCAGCATTTTTTTCAGCATCATTCTTGGCTCTTTCAGCATTTCTTTCAGCTTCTGCTCTTGCAGACCCTGATAAACCTTTTGCTTCTTCCTTGGCTTGCTCAAAGATACGTTTAGCCTCTTCCTTAGCCAGTTCGGCATTTCTCTTTGCTTCTTCTTTGGCTAATTCAGCATTCCTTTTTGCTTCCTCTTTAGCCAGTTCAGCGTTTCTTTTTACTTCTTCTTTGATAAGGTCTACCGCTGCTTCTTCTTCCTCTTTTATAAGTTGAACATTATCTTCAGTTGTTTCTACAGTTTGATCATCCTCTTCGCTTTCCTTTACGAGCGTATCTTCTATAGTAGAATTTGTAGTTGATGATAATAATATGTTATCCTTAGTGGCTTTCATGATATCCTTAACAGGTTTATTCAACCACTCTTCCAAGTTAACACTATCAGGGTCGGAAGATGATTCCTTTAACTTCTCAACTAAGTTAAGTTTACCAGGTGTTACGCCTAATGCTCTGGCTTGTTCTACTCTTTCTAAGCCAACGCTTAAAGCTTCAACGATAACTTCGTCACCATTTTCTTCAACCTCATGTTCTATATCCGATAGCAATTCCTGAGCAAGTTCTTCAGCCTTCTCTGAGTCTTTGCCTGAGGTCGTTATTACAATACCGCCTTCGGTATTCTCATTAAAGTAACCTTGTTCAGATATTTGATCTACAGTTTTAAGTAAAGCTTCTTGGATCGATTTATTTGTTAAGTCCTTCAAGTTGATTTCCTGAAGTATCTCTTCACCGTCATCATTAACTGCTTTCACACGAAGGACCATATCAAAGCGGTTTACTGTATACTCAATAGAAGGATTAACATCAAGACTTACATAGGAGTAGGGGCTTGCATATGCCCAGGTACCAACTCCCAATAGCAGTAATGCAGCTGTAGATGCTACAAAGGCTGCAACTTTTTTTGAAAATTTATTCATTGGATTGCTAATGTGAATCACCTGTCCTATCTCATAATTGTTGTTTTTGACTTTTTCAACACATCCATTATCAGAAAGGACAACAGCAATATTCTCTTTTATTTCAACTATAACAGCTTTCATTCTATACCATTCTCCTCTCTAATATAATGCAAGTACTCTGCGAGATATGGATACCCTCCGGAAAGTATTTCTATCGCTGCTATTATATATTTTCGATGTCGTTCTATTATTTTTCGGGGTAGCTTTGCATTTTTCTCAATTATTTTTAATGGTAATTGCTTTGTATCCCGTAATTCATTGATTAACATAGTGTTCTGCAACATATAATTCACAGCTTTGGCGCAGACAGTTTTGGTCTTTTTAGCTTTAGGAGAACAGCTTGTCAGATCATAAAAAGTAAATCCGTATAGGGAAAAGGTTTGATTAATTGCTTCAATTTCATACTTAAGATCTTTTTGTTCTTCTATTGATACCTTTTCAGCCACAGCCAGTTTTAGTGATATATTCTCATCCTCTTCTTCCGGCTCGGTATCAAATACAATGGGATCAACAGATAATTCATGAGTATATTTACTTTGTTTTCGTATATAATCAACTAAACGTCTTTGGATAAGTAGATCGGCAAAACTTAGAAAGCGTCCCTTTTCCAAGTCATAGCTTTCAATGGCCTGTGTAAATGCCAACAATGCAATGGACCACTCATCATCACTTTTTGTTATGTATCGGCGTGTTACTTTAGAGGCGCACTTTAAAATGTAGAACTCATGTTTCGTAATAAGTTCATTAAAGATTATTTGATCATTTTTTGCATCCATGACCAAGGAATCTAATTCTCTCAACTTTTAACACCTCCAAAATCATATAATGTATTAACTGTTTGTCAATTCTATTTTAGCATCTTTTGAACTTTTTTGTAAATATCTAATATATTCATATCCCTTAGCAGTAATAAACTATAAATCCTGCACGATTATTCATCTGGTGAATAAACTGAATTGAGAATATAGGATATGTAGGAATCCGATGTCTTTTCAGGAGGTTAATATGTATAATAACATTAACGGGGAAGCTTATTCATATGCGGGTGTACCTTACGAGGATATCAATTGGTACGATGTCGTTGGACAGCCGTTTGGAATCGCTTCTTATTTCAACGCTATTATATTTGAAGATGCTAATAACATCGTAGATACAAAAGGAGCCATGGCAGTTGGCGGTAATTTTGTCAGTCCCAGGGGGTTAAGTCTTGCTTACGGTAATGAGGGAAACCTGGTAGGAACCGGATATAGTCCGGATTTTGTAAGATTTTTAGTTGGGAAGGATATTGCAATGCAGGGGCCGCTGGTTGTTATAGGTCATGTTGTTGCCGGAGGAGATTTTCGTGCGGCCGGCGGAAGTACTTACATGATAGGTAAAGACGGAACACAAGATCAGATACAGGAATTAATGTCATTATATCAAGCAAATGGAGGAAGTCAGTATTGGAGACCCAGTGACAGAGGAAGCCACTATGCTATATCCAGTTATGATATTCCAAGATATATCCCTGCGTCAAGAATCGGTGCTGATGTACAAGGATTTTTTAGAGATGCAAGAGAAAGTATAGAAGATTACCATGAATGTATTACCGGGCTGGAGCCAACCGGTACCGTTACGGAGCATTACCATGAGTGGATATTGCGTGGAGATGATCCGGTACAGAATGTATTCTTAATTGATGTTAGACCGAATGGAATATTAGATAAGGAAATAAGATTTGAAATACCGGAAGGAAGTCTAGGTATCGTAATCTTTCGTACCGGAAGCCGTGCACATCTGCAATATGGTCTCTGGGGAGAAGAACGATTGGCGAACCGAACACTCTATGTATTTGAAGATGCTGATAATATTCATATGGAGGTACCAGCAGCAATTTGGGGAAGTATTCTGGCTCCTCAGGCAATGTTCCATGCACATCCGACAGGAGGAACCGTATCAGGTAATGCCGCATTACGTTCCTTTGCAGTGAATGCAAGAAGTGGTTTTGAATTTCATTTATATCCTTTTGAAGGCGGAGTAGAATGTGGGGAGGTTTCGCCAACTCCTCCTGAAATACCTGAAGAAGTTCCTGCTCCAATTCCGGCTCCGGAACCAGAGCCGTGTCCGCCATGTCCACCGTGTCCGGAGCCACAACCATGTCCGCCGTGTCCGGAGCAGCAACCATGTCCACCGTGTCCAGAACCAAGACCGTGTCCGCCATGTCCAGAGCCGGAGCCATGTCCGCCATGTCCACCGTGTCCGGAGCCACAACCGTGTCCGCCGTGTCCGGAACCGAGACCGTGTCCTCCATGTCCGGAACAGGAAACACGGGTAGAGTATGTTCCATATCCTATTCGGGTACCGATACCATACCCTAAGACGCGGACTCGAATTGAATATCGAATTTTACCGGTGCCATTACCATGTCCGAAAGAAGAACCTTGCCCGGAATGTTTGATTAAACCGGGGATTATATTTGGATGTATCTGGGGTTGCGGTTGCTGTGGTAGTCATGATTATGAAGTAAAACTTTATAAAATATTTAATGAGAAAAAAACATTGATGTATTGTGAAGTGGTTACCTGTTGCGGCTGTTTTGAATTTGAGGCAGATTATGAGGGGTGCTATTTATTAAAGGTATGTCCGATAGGATGTAGTAAAAAAGGAACAGACTGTAAACCAATTATGACATTAAAAAATATTGGTGTTTCAAGTCTGATGGTTGAGGCATAATTTCATTGTTTATGGAACGGTTCTATTGAATAGATGTGGAAAAATAGGTATAATGAATCGTAGAAAGATAGATGATAGGAACAACCTAGGCTAAAACGAAGGGTTTGAATGCATATGAAATGATGATATGTTTTTTATATACATTCAATATGTTCCCAAAGAACTACAAGAAGAAAGGAGAAGTTATGTCTAAGGTATATGTTTTTTTGGCGGAAGGTTTTGAAGAGATTGAAGCGCTTACGGTTGTTGATTTACTTAGGAGAGCAGCAATTGAAGTCCTAATGGTATCTGTAACAGGTAATAAAGAAGTGACAGGTTCCCATCAGATAACCACAACTGCAGATCTTTTGTTTGAAGAAGTTGAATATGAGAATGCTGATATGCTTGTGTTGCCCGGTGGGATGCCAGGAACTACCAATCTGTTAATGCATGACGGTTTAGGCCGTCTGTTACAAGAGTTTAATTCAAAGGGTAAGTTGTTGGCAGCAATCTGTGCGGCGCCCAAAATATTAGGTACGAAGGGTTTGCTAAACGGAAAGAGTGCAACCTGTTATCCCGGATTTGAGGATAGTTTAATTGGCGCCAAATATTTGGATACAGAAGTAGTTGCTGATGGTAACATTGTAACTAGTAAAGGCTTGGGTACAGCAATTGATTTTTCGCTTTCGCTGATAAAAAGATTAAAAAATGAAGAGGAAGCCCAAAAAATTGCAAAAGCGATTCAATACCGTTACTATACTTAAGATTTCTTTTACAAACGAAGTGGATTTATAACATTAATGTATCATTTAAGAATATAAGGATCCCCACACACATAGTGAAGTTCGTGGTAATTGGTTTCTTTCATAAAGTGTGTTACGGGATCCTATTATTTATACGAAGGCAAAGTGAGAGTGCTCTAAGCTTTCTTAGAAGTACTTGAACGCGCCCGCGAACCCGAGCTGTCTCGCGAAGCGTGACGCTCGTGGCTATGTCTTAACAAAGTCACCTACTTATGAAACGGTCTTTTTTTTAGGTATGGAGTAATCTGTTTACGAAGTAGTAATAAACAGAGCAGGTTTGGAAGAGCCATTAAGGCGTTAACAAAATCAGTTAACTCCCAGACAAGATCAAGAGACATTATGGAACCTACGAATATCATAACAATATAGCATATGCGGTAGGTACTTATGCCTGCTTTTCCGAATAAGTAATCGATTGCTTTTTCACCAAAATAAGACCAACCGATTAGGGTGGCAAAAGCGAAAGCAACTAAGGAAATCCCTAAAATCCGACTGCCAAAGGGCAGGACAGCAAAAGCGGCGGTGGTATATTCTGCATAGGAGTAACCCTCAACTGAGTCAGGGTTTTTCAATAGATTAGTTATAATAACAAGGCCTGTCACTAGGCACATAACAACCGTATCCCAAAAGGTTGCGCTCATGGAAATTAAGGCTTGTCGGGACGGGTGTGATGTCTTTGCTCCCGCAGCTGCAATTGCAGCAGAACCAAGTCCGGCCTCGTTCGTAAATAATCCTCTGGCAATACCATATCTGGCAGCAGATTTTAAAGTAGCTCCGATAAATCCTCCGGTAACGGAAGCAGGAAGCTTGGAGGGAAGAAAAGCCGAGGATAGTATTGTTTTAAATGCGGGAATGATATAAGGAAGATTAATAATTAGTATAATAAAACACCCGAATATATAGAAAAAACCCATGGCAGGAACCAGTTTTGTACAAATCTTCCCTATGGATTTTACTCCACCGACAATAACCAGACCAACTAAGATAGCAACACAGATACCTACCCCATACTCGGGTAGTCCATATTGAGATTTTAAAGTCTCTGTCACAGCTCTTGCCTGTGTAGAACATCCAACTCCAAAGGAAGCAATTAGAGTAAAAAAACAGAATAGTACAGCCAGCCATTTTTTCTTAAGACCGTATTCCAATGCATACATCGGACCTCCTAAAAAACTACCGTCCTCTGTTTTCCTCCGATATAACACACCTAAAAAACACTCTGCATAGGAAGTGGCCATTCCCAGAATACCGGTGAGCCAGCACCAAAGAATAGCACCGGGACCTCCAAGGACAACTGCGGTAGAGATACCTACAATATTACCGGTACCAATGGTAGCAGCCAGGGTTGCGGTTAAAGATCCAAATCCACTTAAATCACCTTCTACACCTTTTTCCGGAGTTACAGATAAACGGATGGCTTTTCCGATATATCTCTGAATACCCTTTAAATGTATAGTAAAATATATATGAACGCCAAATAAAAGTGCGGGCATAGGTATGCTCCAGATAAACTGGTTTATGGATTTTAAAAATGCAAGCATGCTTTTCTCCATAGAATACTTTCTATTATATATATGATAAAGTTATTAGAAGTAGTAGATGATAAATAAGGTATATTTTTTATTGAATTTATATAAAAATTTTGAAACGAAAACTAATTTATATTTCCTTTTTCACAATAATATGATAAAATAATGTTACTATTTAAAAGGAGGTAAGTTATGAAATTAAATTGGAAAAAACTGATTGGATTTTTATTTGCAGTAGCGTTAGTGATGACAACGTTGGCTGCATGCGGAAAAGAATCCGATAATGGGGCGGATCCTGAACCTACTACGGCACCGACAGAGGCAGCAGCACCGGAAGAAGAAGTTGCTACGCCTACGCCGACGGAAGCACCTGTGGATCTAGGGGGAATGGAAGTTGTAATTGGTGACTGGTGGACGGTTGATCCTCCTGCTGCACCGCAGACACAAAGAGAAGAAGACACTCTGGCTTACAGAGAGGAAATTCAGAAAAAACACAATTTTGTATTAAAACGTCAAAACATCGCTTCTTGGATGGAATATCAGGAAGTTGTTGTTACCTCTATTATGGCAGGTGATCCTTTAGCGGATGTATTTGTTATGGACCAGAAATTCATTGCGGCGCCGTTACAACAAGGATTACTTTATCCATTGGATACCCTAGAAAACTTTAACTTTGACGAGGAAAAATGGAATCCTCAGGTAAGAGATATGATGACCTTCGCTGATCATACTTATGGTATGGCTACCGGTAAAATGGAACCAAGACTTGGTGTGTTCTGGAATAAGAGATTATTCGAAGAAGCAGGTTTGGATCCGGAATTACCTTATGATTTACAGGCAAAAGGTGAGTGGACTTGGGAAGCTTTAGAAGAGATCGCTAAACAGACAACCAGAGATATTAATAATGATGGTACTCCCGATGTATATGGTATCTCAAGCTTTTCTAAGGACTTCTTTAGAGGTGCTGTATTCTCCAATGACGCACAATTTATCGGTGTTGATGAGAATGGTAAGTTTTATAATGCAACCGGTGAACCTAACTTCCTAGAAGCCCTCAACTGGGGCTACAGCTTATATGAAAAAGGTTATCACATGCCTCAGCCGGAAGATTCTAACTGGGATTGGTTTATTTCCACTTTTGTAGAAGGTAAAGTTGCAATGCAGTGTGCTGAACAGTATAAAGTTAATACCTGGAGAGATATGGAGGATGATTGGGGCTTTGTAATCTTCCCTAAGGGACCTAAGGGCGAAATGATGACCGTATTCACGGAAAACATTGTAGTAATGCCGGTTAACTTAGAGAAAGAAGAAGCTGAAAAAGTAGCATTTGCATACAATCTGTATACCGAAACTACTCCTGGATACGAAGATGAGGATTGGAAAACTCCTTATTATGCAGTATTTAGGGATGCGAGAGCAGTGGAAGAGACATTACCGTTATTCTATGAGCCAGATCATGGTACAATCTCTTACTTATCCTTAATAGCCGGAATTGATTACGGCGATGTTACTTATGATTTGGATGCAGGAGCTTTAACGGGTGCAGAATCTGTTGAGAAGGTTCAAGGTTTATGGCAGTCATTTATTGATGAAGCAAATGGTGTAGAAGAATAATTAACAATATTTAAATAAATAATTATGATACTAAGCAGGGTATTTTTCCATGTCCGGGTTACAATATATAAAAGGACACAAAAATACCCTGCATTTTTCGTGAAGGCAGAGTGAGCATACTTTTTTATGATTTAAGTGTCAAAACACCTTTGGTGTCAGGATGGCATAGACACCTACGCAAATTCACTTGCAGTAGGAGTCTATGCCATCCTGAAAAGTGCAAAGCACGTGACACTTAAATCATAAAAGAAATCATCAAGGAGAGGACACCTACGCAAATTTATTTGCAGTAGGAGTCTATGCCATCCTGAAAAGTACAAAGCACGTGACACTTAAATCATAAAAAGAAATCATCAAGGAGAGGACACCTACGCAAATTTATTTGCAGTAGGAGTCTATGCCATCCTGAAAAGTGCAAAGCACGTGACACTTAAATCATAAAAGAAATTATTAGAGAAAAAGCGAGCGAGCCCACGACCTTTCGATACGTAGTATCGAAAGGATTAAGGTTATTTCGTCAAAATCCGATAGTTAATTCCCCTTACACTGGCTTATTCTGCTATATTCTGCTATATTTTGCGTTATCATGCAGAAAATATAACGAAAAATTGTTGACAAATGTATTAATATGGAATATATTTACAATATATGTTAGTTTAAAAAGGGGGAATTGAAATGTGCATAGGAGGAAAGGATAATTATAATCAAGATGCAGTATATCCTTTTGATTCCTATATGGATGACTTAAAAGATAGTGGTTGCTATTATTTGCCGCCAGAAATATGTAAGGACATTATTATTACTTCAGGAGTCAGTGGAGTTCAAACACCCTTAGCTATTAAAAAAATCAGAAAGAAGTTAAATAAGGAAGGTGCGATTGAAGAAGACATTCCAGTTTTTCGAATTATTAATAGGGATGTTCTTTCTGCTTATGCAGGTGTATTGGCAGAATCCTTAGTAGCAGCCGCTGAAATCGGTAAAGGGGTTGAGATTATAATAGGATATCCCAAAGCGCTAGTTATTAAAGTTAGCTAGATTAACTTTGCATGTTTTTGTCGTTTTATCTAATCAGTGGTTATAGTAACATTAATTACCATAATAATATCTACCTCTGCTGTTAACAATAAGATTACAGGCAATACAAAAACAGAATCACGTGCGGTGATTTAAAATAAAACCGCTGAACCTACAACAGTTGATTTTGTACTTGGTTGCTTTGATGCTAAAAAACGGAGGTGAAAATATTATGGCAAATAACAATAGTGGATCAAACAGAGCAGAAGTACCTCAAGCTAGAGAAGCTCTTGACCGTTTCAAAATGGAGGTTGCTAATGAACTTGGTGTTCCGTTAAAACAAGGATATAATGGCGACTTAACCAGTAAACAGAATGGTTCTGTTGGTGGAGAAATGGTTAGACGTATGATTAGAAGTTATGAACAATCTATTTCCGGTCAATCCGGTCAATCCGGTCAGTAATTGAATTTAATAAGTAGTTTATAAGGTATTAAAGAGGATCGCCATCGGTTTAAACCGATGGCGATCCTCTTTATGTAAAATTTTTATCTTTCCAAATCAATTTATAATGTGTTAGAATTATTATTATCGTAGAGTGCATTATTGTGCGTTCTTGTAATGAATTACGAAAACACTCAATTGAGAGTGGACCAATGTAATTTGTAAAATACTTTAGCATATACTTTTATATATTGAAGAAAGGACTAATAAAATGGGTAAATATTTTGGAACAGATGGATTCCGTGGAGAAGCTAATGTAAATCTTACGGTAACACATGCGTATAAAGTAGGTAGATTTCTTGGACATTATTATGGAAAGGAACATAAAGCAAATATAGTGATAGGTAAAGACACCAGAAGGTCCAGCTATATGTTTGAATATTCATTGGTGGCAGGACTTACAGCCAGCGGAGCAGATGTTTATCTTCTACATGTTACTCCAACACCAAGCATTTCTTATGTGGTAAGAAGTGAGGGTTTTGATTGTGGTATCATGATATCGGCCAGTCACAATCCCTATTATGATAACGGTATTAAAATTATGAATGGTAATGGATATAAATTGGAGGCAGAGACGGAAGCTTTAATCGAAGAGTACATAGACAGTGAGGTGGATACAATTCCTTTAGCAACAAGGGAAAATATCGGAAAAACCATTGACTATGCCATCGGAAGAAACCGATATATTGGATATTTAATCTCATTGGCAACCAGGTCCTTTCAAGGTAAAAGGGTGGGGCTTGACCTGGCCAACGGAGCTGCTACAACCGTTGCAAAGGGAGTTTTTGATGCCCTGGGTGCGAAAACATATGTAATTAACGGAGAACCAAACGGAATTAATATTAACACTAATTGTGGTTCTACCCATATGAGCGTTTTACAAAAATTCGTAGTAGATAATAAACTGGATGTAGGTTTTGCTTATGACGGAGATGCAGATAGATGTTTGGCAATCGATGAAAAGGGTAATATTATAGATGGAGATTTAATTCTTTATTTATGTGGTGTATATATGAAGAAGCATAATGACCTGGCAAATAATACAGTGGTAACCACAGTTATGTCAAATATGGGACTTTATGAGGCCTTTGAGAAAAAAGGTATCAATTATGAAAAAACAGCAGTCGGAGACAAATATGTGTATGCCAATATGATGGCAAACGGACATTCCATCGGAGGAGAGAGTTCCGGACATATCATTTTCAGTAAGCATGCAACGACAGGAGACGGCATCTTAACCTCACTTAAATTAATGGAAGTTATGTTAGAAAGCAAAGCGAATTTATCAGAGCTTCATAAGGAAGTTACCATATTCCCCCAAAAACTGGTAAATCTAAAAGTTCGGGATAAGCAAGCTGTAAGAGATGACCAAACATTATCGGATATCATAAAAACAGTCGGTGAAGAACTTGGTAAGGACGGCAGGGTTCTTGTTAGAGAAAGTGGTACAGAGGAAGTAATAAGAGTTATGGCAGAGGCAAAATCAGAAAAACTGTGCAAGGAAAGCGTCGATCGTATTGTTGGAGCTTTTAGAGATAGGAATCATCTTAGTGTATCTTAAACATAAACCTGTAGGATCCGCGAAAAAATAAAAATGGTATTTACAGAAATGATATGTTATAATATACTAATGTCAAAATGTCTGTGAAATCCGTAGAAAGACAAACTGTTTATTTTGCTGCTTTTGCATGTTATTATGACTCTATGCTAAAATGACCAGATAATCTGTCGGATCCTAAGGTCTACATTAATGAAATATAATGTACTTCAGATCTTATAAAAGGACAGTACATAATACAAGGAGGAAATTAAAATGAGTTTACAGGTTGAAAAACTGGAAAAGAATATGGCAAAGCTTACAATAGAGGCTTCCGCTGAGGAATTTGAGAAGGCTATGGAAAAAGCGTATCTTAAGAATAGGAGTAAGATTAATGTTCAAGGCTTCCGTAAAGGGAAAGCTCCTCGAGCTATGATTGAGAAGATGTATGGTGCAAGTATTTTTTATGAGGATGCTGCTAATGAGATCATCCCGGATGCTTATGAAAAAGCTGCAATTGAAAGCGGACTTGATATCGTATCCAGACCGGAAATCGATGTAGTCCAGATTGAAAAAGGAAAACCTTTTATTTTTACTGCAGAGGTAGCTGTTAAGCCGGAAGTAAGCTTAGGTAAATATAAAGGAATCAAAGTTGAGAAGAAAGCTATAACTGTGACGGAAGATGAAATCATGGCACAGATTAATAAAGAGCTGGATCAGAACTCCAGAATGGTTACCGTAGATGACAGACCGGTGAAGGACGGAGATATCACAGTCATTGATTTCGAAGGCTTCGTTGACGGGGTTGCTTTTGAAGGAGGGAAAGGCGAGGATTATTCTCTGACCATCGGTTCCCATTCCTTTATCGATAATTTTGAAGAACAGTTAATTGGTAAATCGATCGGTGAAGAAGTAGAAGTAAATGTAACTTTCCCAGAAGAATATCAGGCTAAGGAGTTGGCAGGTAAGCCGGCACTCTTTAAAGTAACGGTTAAAGAGATCAAGGTAAAAGAGCTTCCTGAACTTGATGATGATTTTGCGCAGGATGTATCAGAATTTGATACCCTGGATGAATACAAGGAAAGTATCAAGGCTACAATAATGGAAAATAAAGAGAAGGAAAATAAAACTGCGAAGGAAAATGAAATTGTTGATAAAATCATAGAAGGTTCAACAATGGATATTCCTGAGCCTATGATTAGTGCTCAAGTTAATCAGATGGCAGAAGATTTTGCTCAGAGAATGAAATATCAGGGTCTCACAATCGAACAGTACTTCCAGTTTACCGGTATGGATTCTAAGAAGTTCTTCGAAAGCTTAAGACCGCAGGCTGTGAAAAGAATTCAAAGCAGATTAGTTCTTGAAGCAATTGCTAAGGCTGAGAATATTGAAGTTTCCGAAGAAGATATCGAGAAAGAACTGACACAAATGGCTTCCATGTATAAGATGGAGGCAGATAAGCTAAAAGAACTGATCGGAGAAAAAGAAAAAGAACAAATTAAAGAAGATATCGCTGTTCAAAAGGCAGTGGATTTTGTATTGGCTGAATCAAAAGAGGCATAATGTGAAACTAAAAAACATAGGAACCTTATGTAAAAGAGAACTTAAGATAATTGTCCAAGAATTATAATATAAAGGAGGATATCGAAATGAGTTTAGTACCTTATGTCATAGAGCAAACCAGTCGTGGAGAGAGAAGCTACGATATATATTCCAGATTATTAAAGGATAGAATTATTTTCCTTGGAGAAGAAGTAAATGATGTGACCGCTAACTTAATTGTAGCACAGATGCTGTTTTTAGAAGCAGAGGATCCCGGAAAGGATATTAATTTTTATATTAATTCTCCGGGAGGTTCCGTAACAGCAGGTATGGCAATTTATGATACAATGAACTATATTAAAAGTGATGTTTCCACAATCTGTATCGGCTTAGCAGCAAGTATGGGTGCATTTTTACTTTCCGGTGGAACGAAAGGAAAGAGATTTATTCTTCCGAATGCAGAAGTAATGATTCATCAACCCTCAGGGGGTGCTAAGGGTCAGGCAACAGATATAAAGATTGTTGCAGACAATATTATTAAGATACGAAGAAGATTAAATGAAATATTGGCTAAGAACACAGGAAAACCTCTTAGCGTTATAGAGGTTGACACTGAAAGAGATTTTTATATGAGTGCAGAAGAAGCTCGTGAATATGGTATTGTGGACGGTATATTAACCAGCAGATAATCCCGATTGGTATTCGTGACATGGGAATTACCTCTTAATTTTCATGACATGCACATTAGAGAGAATGAGGTGAGAAGGCTAATGGCAGGAAAAGTAGATGATAGAAAACAGCTTAGATGTTCCTTCTGTAATAAAACACAGGATCAGGTAAGAAAATTGATTGCCGGGCCGGGAGTATATATCTGCGATGAATGCATCGAAATATGCAGTGAAATAATCGAAGAAGAGTTTGACGGAGATCCGGTAATCAATACCGATATCAACCTGTTAAAGCCTGCAGAAATTAAAAGCTTTTTAGACCAGCATGTAGTTGGTCAGGATGAAGCGAAGAAGGTCTTAGCAGTCTCGGTATATAATCATTATAAAAGAGTACTTGCTGATAAGGATCTGGATGTAGAATTACAAAAAAGTAACCTTTTAATGATAGGACCTACGGGTTCGGGTAAGACATATCTTGCTCAGACCTTAGCTAAGTTGTTAAATGTTCCGTTTGCTATTGCAGATGCAACGGCATTAACAGAAGCTGGTTATGTAGGCGAGGATGTGGAAAATATCCTGCTTAAGATCATTCAGGCAGCTGATTTTGATATTGAACGGGCAGAGTATGGTATTATCTACATTGATGAAATTGATAAGATAACAAGAAAATCAGAAAACACCTCCATTACCAGAGATGTATCCGGTGAAGGTGTACAACAGGCATTGTTAAAAATATTGGAGGGTACGGTAGCTTCCGTTCCGCCTCAGGGTGGAAGAAAGCATCCTCATCAGGAATTTATACAGATAGATACTACCAATATCCTGTTTATCTGCGGTGGAGCTTTTGACGGCCTTGAGAAAATTATCGAAGCCCGTACCGGTCAAAAATCAATTGGTTTTAATGCTCAAATCAGCGATAAGAATAAAATTAACATTGGTGAACTGTTTCGACAGGTGATGCCACAGGACTTAATTAAGTTTGGAATGATTCCTGAATTTGTCGGACGTGTACCGGTTTGTGTTGCATTGGATATGCTAGATGAAGAAGCGTTAGTAAGAATTCTTACTGAGCCTAAGAACGCAATTACCAAACAATATAAAAAACTGTTTGAACTGGATGGAGTTGAACTGGTCTTTGAAGAAGCAGCTCTTAATGAGATTGCAAAACAAAGCTTTGAGAGAAAGATTGGTGCCAGAGGACTCCGAGCTATTATGGAATCTGTTATGATGGATTCCATGTATAGCATCCCTTCCGATACGAAGGCTGTCAAATGTATCATAACCAAAGAAGCTGTATTAGGAAGTGAAAAACCCCAGGTGGAAGTTTCGGAAGAGAATATAGCCAGAAAACCAATTACTAAACGATCATCAAAGAAAAGTAAAGACGAAATAGCATAAAAAAGAAACCTAATATGGCTTTCAAGTTATAAAAGTGTGAATATAAGGGGATATTGCATAGAGATAGCTGTTTAACAAATGGCAAAACATTGGTTTCCCATACACACTAAATGGAAAATATGCTCATCGATGGAGCTGCTTCATAAAGTGGAATTTATGATAAGACGGGATGAAGGATTTCCCTTAATGCGCTATTTGGAGAACATATTCCAGCTTTGTTTTGTCTGATACGAACATTTATGTACGAAACAGGCAAATAAAGTTGAGGATGTGTACTCCAACGAGTGTGTGTGGAACCCTATGTTCTGTCTTATCCTATATCTGGAATATTAACAAATGGATCCCTCAATAAAAAAGAAAAAACAAAGCGATAAGAGAGGTAAATGAGATGATTATAAAAAGTGCAAACCTAGAGACAGTATGTGGAATTACCAGTGTATTGCCCGAGAATGACAAACCGGAGATTGCATTTGCCGGAAAATCCAATGTCGGTAAATCATCTTTGATTAATGCTCTTATGAACAGAAAATCCTTGGCCAGAACCTCCTCCCAGCCTGGTAAGACGCAGACTATTAATTTCTATAATATTAATGATGAGCTGTATTTCGTTGACCTTCCGGGATATGGATATGCGAAGGTATCCGTGGCTGTAAAAGAAAAATGGGGTAAAATGATTGAAAAGTATCTTAAGAAATCAACGCAGCTGAAGGTTGTTTTTCTATTAGTGGATATCCGGCATGAACCCTCAGCCAATGATAAAAGCATGTATGACTGGATTTTATATAATGGATTTCAACCTATCATCATTGCAACAAAATTAGATAAAATTAACCGAAGTCAAAGAGACAAGCATATAAAAATGATTAAAGAAGGTCTCTCGGTCGTTCCGGGAACACGTATTTATCCCTTTTCTTCTTTGTCAAAACAGGGAAGAGATGAAATATGGGAATGTATTGAGGAGATATGTGATTTCACTGAGGAAAAACCAATCAAATCAGAATAGAAATTATAAATCAGTAATAGAAGATATTATATAACTAGAATAATAACCAGAACTATATAAAGCAGTAGAGACGGCTAAAAAGCTTAATCGGATAAGACAAAGATGGTCGTGGATAACATAACAGCATATAAAATTACTTGTGGATAAGACAAAATATTATTCGTGATCGGTATAATCCAGTAAGGATGACATTAGGTAGGCATATACATCAGAACTCTTATCCCTCCAGTTATTACAAAGCCTTTCGGCCTCCTCCTCTGTAGGAACAATTAAGGTTAAATCGATGATTGGAGTTTCCCGTTCTATTACACTCATATGAGCCGCAAACTCCCCTTTTTTTACCTGATAAAAGTCAGCAGAGGTGGATACTTCCTCTTGAAGCTCATATTTATTTTCTAACAGATATTTTTCAATATCTTCTTTAATTCCCGAGGATATCATATTATCAAAGAAGAGCAGAGTTTCCATACCGCTTTCGGTAATCCGGTAGAGAGAACTATTACGGATGGTTTTGGCAGATATAAAAGCATCGTCAATTAATTCCGAGATAGCTCTTTGAATATTAAAATAATTTGTATACTCTTTTTCTAGTATAAATGCAGTCAATTGTGCATTCGTTAAAGGGAAGTTTACCCTGCTAAGAATATATAAAATCATCAGTTTATATAGCATAAAGGTGTCAGACTGCATATCATTTCCTCCTCATTATTGTTATTCGTAATAAATAATCATTCTATAATAATCATTTTATAAAATCATTGTATAAAACTTACAACATAAGTCTATCTTACTAAAAGATGAACGTAGCAGAGATCTATTGATGGACAAATCTGCCCTGCCAGGTATCCTTGTTCTTTAATTGTTTTTCAATATTGTTTAAAACATGCTTTTTATTACTGCTCCATAAGGGGGCTAATAATAGTTTTTTAGGACCGTCACCGGTAATTCGATGAATCACTATATCCTTTGGAAGTCTTTCTAAACAGGATATTAAGATATCGATGTATTGCTCCATAGTTAATACATTGGTTATTTTGCCTTGTTCATATAGCCGGCCCAGATCCGTTCCTTTTAATATGTGCAACAATTGCAACTTTACTCCCTGTATTGGGAGACTACCTAAATATTCCATGGTGTTTAACATATCATGTTTTGTTTCATTTGGCAAGCCTAGTATCGTATGAACAATAATCTCTATGTTTTGTTCATGTAAACGTTTCACTGCAGTTTCAAAAACAGATAACGGGTAGCCTCGTCGGATAAAGTCAGCAGATACCTCGTGTATTGTTTGTAATCCCAGTTCAATCCATATGGGTTTTAATAGGTTTAACTCGCTTAACAAAGAAAGTACATCCTCATTTAAGCAGTCTGGTCTAGTAGCAATGGAGAGAATTACAATGTCCGGATGCATAAGTGCTTCCATAAAAATTTTTCGTAAGTATGAAACTGGCGCATGGGTATTCGTATAAGCTTGAAAATACGCAATATATCGGATGTTGTTATGATTGGTAATCTTAGGAGCTACCAATTGTTTTGCTTGTTCTATCTGGTCGGTTATGGATAAGGAAGGTAAAGCTGCATAATCTCCGGAACCTCCCTCGCTACAGAAGATACAACCTCGGTTATCTATGGTTCCGTCACGATTTGGGCAATTCATGCCACCATTTAAGGATAGTTTATATATTTTTCTGCCATATATTTTCTTAAGCTCATAATCCAGAGAATGATAACGCTTATGATTCCATATTGATTTTTCATTAAAGAATGCATCATTCATTTAGGTTCTCCTGCTTTAAAAATCAGCATTTATTTATTCGGGATGTATTTCAATACCGCATTACTTACCACATCACTGACTCTCGGATCAAAGGGTTGCGGCATTATATTATCTTCACATAAATCTTTGTCTTCTACCAGTCCTGCGATAGCAACGGCAGCAGCCAATTTCATCTCATTTGTAATCCGGCTGGCACGACCCTTTAAGGCTCCTTTGAAAATACCCGGAAATGCAACTACGTTGTTCACCTGGTTTGGAAAATCGGAACGACCGGTAGCTACCACACGGGCGCCGGCCTCTTTTGCAAGGTCAGGCATAATCTCAGGAATTGGATTTGCCATAGCAAAAAGAATGGAGTCCTTATTCATAGAGGCTACCATTTCTTTCGTGAGTATACCCGGAGCAGAAACACCGATAAACATGTCTGCTCCTTTAAGGGCGTCAGCCAGACTGCCCTGCCTCTTATCCGGGTTCGTATTAATAAGCATCTGCTTCTGCATCCAGTTTAAATTTTTGCTATCCTCCTTAAGTATACCGTCTATATCACAGAGAGTAATATCAGTAAAACCATAGGATAATAATAGCCGGGTGATTGCGATCCCAGCAGATCCGGCACCGTTAACTACTACTTTACAAGCTTCTTTTGTTTTATTGACCACCTTTAAGGCATTTATGGCTCCGGCTAAAACCACGATAGCGGTACCGTGTTGATCATCGTGGAATATGGGAATATCTAATAATTCAGTTAAACGTTCTTCTATTTCAAAGCATCTTGGTGCGGAGATATCCTCAAGATTTATGCCACCGAAAGCAGGCGCGATGTTAACTACCGTTTTTATGATTTCCTCGGTATCCTGAGTATCCAGACAGATAGGTACGGCGTTAATTCCGCCGAACTCCTTGAACAAAACAGCCTTTCCTTCCATGACGGGCATAGCGGCATAAGGTCCGATATTACCAAGACCAAGAACCGCACTTCCGTCTGAAACAACGGCGATTGTATTGGATTTTATTGTATACTGATAAGCAGCGGACTTATCCTTAGCAATTACCTTACAAGGTTCAGCAACTCCCGGAGTATAAGCAATGGCTAAATCCTCCCTGGAATTTACTTCACATTTTGAATTTACTTCCAACTTTCCTTTCCATTTCTCATGCATGTATAAAGCCTTTTCGTTTATGTTCATTTTAAGCTCCACCTTATATTCTTATCTAATCATATGTAATGTATCAAACATTATTTCCGGTCCGAAATAATTTTAAAGCTATCATATCACTTAAGAAAATGTAAATCAAGTAGATTCATAAACTACAGTTACTGCAATAAAATTAATCCTTTTCTTTCTGACGGACAAGGTGTATAATGAATGAAAGAACAATTTGGATATTTTAATATTATTCATCCTCACATATATCTATTTCATGTCTAAACGAATTCCGTAAGAGAATCCAATAAGTGGTTAAAGGAGCTGAATAAATGGAAATGCAGTATGACAAAATGACGCTTGCTAATTTAAGGGAGCTTGCTAAAGAAAAGGGTCTTAGAAATATTACTACCTTAAAAAAGAGTGATTTGGTGGCAGCACTAAAGAGTTATGACTCAAATGATAAGACCGAAGAGAAACAGAATACAGAGCAGGTAGAACCGCCAAAGGCGAAAATACAGGCAAGACACACAAGACCAAGACAGGAAAAAGAAGGACAGATACAAGAACAGATACAGGAAGTAACACAACAAGCAGAGCATAGCCATATGGAACAGACTCCTGCATCCAAAGAAGATAGGAGACCACAATCAAGTCACTCTGAAATGGAGCAATTAGACAGTGGTGAGACCAAAGAAGGTATTCTGGAAGTACTGCCGGATGGGTATGGATTTATACGATGTGACAATTATCTTCCCGGTGAAAATGACGTTTATGTTTCTCCGGCACAGATACGAAGGTTTAATCTTAAAACCGGTGATATTGTTGCAGGAAATACCAGAATACGGAACCAGAATGAAAAGTTTAGTGCACTTTTGTATATCAAAGCGGTGAATGGTTTTCATCCCAATGAAGCTCAAAGGCGTAAGAAATTCGAAGATCTTACACCTGTTTTCCCCAATAGTAGAATCCATCTGGAGACACCTGGAGCAGGGGTATCCATGAGAATGGTGGATTTGATTTCACCCATCGGTAAGGGACAGAGAGGAATGATTGTATCCCAACCTAAAACCGGTAAGACGACATTACTAAAACAGATTGCAAAAGCAGTTACCAGAAATCATCCTGATATGAAATTGATTATTCTGTTAATTGATGAGCGTCCGGAAGAAGTTACGGATATCAAAGAATCCATTGAAGGAAAGAATGTGGAGGTTATTTACTCGACCTTTGATGAACTTCCGGATAACCATAAAAGAGTATCGGAAATGGTAATTGAAAGAGCAAAACGTCTTGTAGAGCATAAACAGGATGTTATCATCCTATTAGATAGTATAACGAGACTTGCAAGAGCCTATAACCTGACGGTTCAACCCAGCGGAAGGACCCTTTCCGGCGGCTTAGATCCAGCGGCCCTTCATATGCCAAAGAAGTTTTTTGGTGCAGCACGAAATATGCGGGAGGGCGGAAGTCTGACCATATTGGCAACCGCCTTAGTAGACACCGGCAGCCGAATGGATGATGTGGTTTTCGAAGAGTTTAAGGGAACCGGTAATATGGAATTGGTACTTGATCGGAGCTTATCTGAGAAGCGGATATTTCCTGCAATTGACCTTCCTAGATCCAGTACCAGAAGAGAAGATCTGCTTTTAACGCAGCCGGAACTTGAAGCAACGTTTCTGATGAGAAAGGCACTTGGTGGTATGAAGTCAGAGGAAGCTCTGGAAAGAATTATAGATATGTTTATTCGTACGAAGACAAATACAGAATTTGTTGAGATTATCAAAAAGACTAAAATTGTCTTTTAGGTCTTGCAAAGAAAAGTAACCTATGCTATAATAAAAAAGCTGTTTATTAGATTGGAATAATTATATAAACAATATAGGATACTATTTATTGTAAAGAGGTGAAATTATGAAAGAAGCAATCCAACCCAAGTATTTTCAGGCGAAGGTTGTATGTAACTGTGGAAATGAATTTGTGACCGGTTCAACTAAGGAAGATATTCATGTTGAAATCTGTTCTAAATGTCATTCATTCTATACAGGTCAGCAAAAAGCTGCTGCAGCCCGCGGTGCAATTGAGAAGTTCAACCGCAAATATGGTATGAATAAGTAGAAAACAATAAAGCGCTAAAAACGGGTTGAGGTTCACTTTCCTCAACCTATTTTTAAATAAGATAAAAGTTTAATTCACAGTATAACTCTGCTTTGGGCAGACAAGCAGAAGAAAGGTTCGGGTGCATAGATGAAACCATCTGGTATTGGGGGCGCGGCTGTCATGGAAGGCGTTATGATGAAGAATAAGGATCAGTACGCCATAGCAGTCCGTAAGCCGAATAATGAAATTGTAATTGAAAAGAAAACCCATAAGGATTTTTCAGAAAAAGTGAAACTATTTAAGTTACCTATCTTTCGAGGAATGCTGGCATTTGTGGATTCCCTTGTAATTTCTATGAAAGCTTTAAGCTTCTCTTCCAGCTTTTTAGAGGAAGAAGAGGAACTGGAAGAAGCAAAGAAGAAAGAGAAAAAAGCGGAGAAGAAAAACAAGAAAAAACGTAGATCTGATAAAAAGCTTTCGGATTTGGCGGCTGAGGAGATGTCAGCTACAGACGATACGAAAAGCATAAGTGAAACTGTGCAGAAAGAAAAAAAGGAGCAAGAGGAAGACAGTAATGTATTACTTATGATTGCGGCTGTATTCGTTTCTTTAATTCTCTCAATTTCCTTATTTATGGTACTTCCGGTATTGGTATCTAATTTATTAGCGGGATTTATTACGAGTCATTTTTGGTTATCTCTATTGGAGGGTTTCATTCGTCTGACTATCTTTATAGGCTATATTTTACTAGCCACGAGAATGCCTGAGATTAAAAGGTTATTTATGTATCACGGAGCTGAGCATAAGACAATCAATTGTTTAGAGAATGGTATAGAACTTACAGTGGAGAATGTTAAGTGGCAGTCAAAGTTGCATAAAAGATGCGGTACCAGTTTTATGCTGTTAGTTATGCTAATTAGTGTGGCTGTTTTTATATTCCTTCCTCCTATGGAACTGGTTATGAAAGTTTTGTCCAGAGTATTACTGGTTCCGTTTATTGCCGGGATATCTTATGAGTTTATTCGGTTGGCAGGAAAAAGTGATAATAAGGTTGTTAATATCCTAAGTAAGCCAGGACTTTGGATGCAGGGATTTACAACCAAAGAGCCGGATGATTCCATGATTGAAGTTGCGATCCAATCGGTTGAAACTGTATTTGACTGGAGAAGCTTCTTAGAAACTGCAGCAACGGATGAAAAAGTTGTTGTAAAAGGAAGAAAAACGAAACAGAAACCGTCACCGGCAAGTTTTGAAAAAGTGAGTAAGAAAAGATATGAGAAGATAGATGGCAAGAAACAGGGCCAAATGACAGCGGCAGAGATTAGAATTGCCGGTCCGAAGGATAAAGATGAGGAAGATGATGATATTTTAAGAGCACTCGACAAATATCTGGATGTTGGTGATGATACGCAGGAAATAATCAGATAATTCGCCGTTTGATAAATGAGGTTGTTAATTTGGGCACTTATTATGAAGAGTTACAGCGCGCACGTAAGTTTTTAAGGATACACAATATAGCAGATGCCGATGTGGATGCATGGTATCTGCTTGCCCATGTTTTAGGGATAAATAGAGCTGATTTTTTTATGCTAAGGGAAACACTATTTCCTGAGGATAAATTACAGATATTGGATAACCTGTTAAAAAAGAGAGTGATGCATATTCCACTGCAGCATATAATAGGATGTCAGGAGTTTATGGGCTTTACCTTTGAGGTGAATGAACATGTTCTTATACCTAGGCAGGATACGGAATGTCTGGTGGAAGAGGTTTTAAAAATTTGCCACAATAAATCTGTTTTGGATCTGTGTACCGGTTCGGGATGTATTATTATTAGTCTAACAAAATTGGGAAGTCTTAAAAGTGCAACCGGATCAGATATTTCTGATAAAGCTTTGATAACAGCGAAAAGAAATGCGAACCGATTAAATACGGAGGTAGAATTCCTACACAGTGACCTTTTTGATAATATAGAAGGTGTGTATGATATAATCGTATCCAACCCTCCTTACATTCCAACGAAAGAAATCAAAGAGCTTATGCCTGAGGTTAGGGATTTTGAACCGATTACGGCATTGGATGGTAGTTCGGACGGATTATTATTTTATCGAAATATTATAGCTTCTTTAAACAGATATCTAAAAAAAGGCGGTTATATTTTTTTTGAGATCGGTCATAATCAAGGCATGGATGTAAGTAACCTTCTATTAAAGGAAGGATTTATAGAGGTTAGCGTAAAGAAAGATTTGAGTGGTTTGGACCGGATTGTTTCCGGGAAAAGACCTTAGATATATGGAGGAAATGAGATATGTTTGATAAATTAGAAGATCTTCTGATCAAATATAAAGAAATTGAAGATGAGATGTTAAATCCCGGTATCATGAATGATCAGAACAGATATACAAAGCTTAGAAAAGAACATGCGGATCTTACGGACATTGTGGAAAAATACAGAGAATATAAAGCAACGCAAACGAATATAGAGGAAAGCCTGGCCATGTTGGAAGAAGAAAGTGATGAAGAAATCCGTGAGTTGGCTAAAGAAGAGCTTACGATGAGTAAGCAGCAGATTGTAAAGATTGAAGAAGATCTGAAGATATTATTACTTCCAAAGGATCCGAATGATGATAAGAACGTTATTGTTGAAATTAGGGGCGGTGCCGGTGGAGACGAGGCAGCTTTATTTGCAGCTGAACTGTACCGAATGTATGTAAGATATGCGGAAAGAAAGCGCTGGAAGATCGATATGATGAATTTGAATGAAAATGGTATCGGTGGTTTTAAGGAAGTGATCTTTATGATCAACGGGAAAGGTGCTTATTCCAAATTGAAATATGAGAGCGGTGTGCATCGTGTTCAGAGAATACCTGTTACTGAATCCGGAGGCAGAATTCACACTTCAACTGCGACGGTAGCTATTATGCCGGAGGCGGAGGAAGTGGATGTAGAACTCGACTTAAGTGAATGTAAGTTTGATGTTTTCCGGGCATCCGGTAACGGTGGACAATGCGTTAATACAACAGACTCTGCAGTAAGACTTACTCATATCCCTACGGGTATCGTGATTTCCTGTCAGGATGAGAAATCACAGTTAAAAAATAAAGAAAAGGCGATCAAGATTTTACGTTCCAGATTATATGAGCTGGAGATGGAGAAGGCTCAGAGTGCGGAAGCTCAGGCAAGAAAAAGTCAGATTGGCACCGGAGACCGTTCCGAAAAGATTAGAACTTATAACTTTCCACAAGGACGTGTAACTGATCATCGTATAAAATTAACAATACATCAATTGGATGCTGTGATGGATGGGGATCTTCAGGAGATTATCGACAGCCTTACTGCGGCAGATCAAGCAGCAAAATTAAGTAAAATGCAAGAGGAAGCATAAATCATGAAATCCAAAAGCATAATCAGCAGCTTAAGTAATCAGCAAATCAAGAATTTGACTCTGTTGCTCAAGAAGGCAAAAGCCAGAGAGGAGCAGGGTCTTTTTGTAATTGAAGGGCCTAAGATGTTTGAGGAAGCAAAGGAAGAGAAACTTCTTGTTAAGGCATATGCATCAGAAAGTTTTTTTAACGAGATAACATCTCAAAATCCACAGTACTTTAATCACCTTGATTACGAGATTTTAACTGATACATTATTTAAGGAAGTATCCGATACAAAAACACCACAAGGTATTATGGGCACCGTAAAGTGGAGGAAGGATTCCCTGGAGCAGATATTGGCTATTCCCAATACCTGCTTACTGGTGTTAGAGGATATCAGAGATCCGGGGAATCTCGGAACCATGATAAGAACTGCTGAGGGAGCAGGTATGACCGGAATTATCATGAGTTCTTCCTGTGTAGATTTGTATAATCCTAAGGTGATTCGATCCACCATGGGATCCGTCTTTCGCGTACCGGTTTATCAGGCAGAGGATTTTATAGATACTTTATATGCTTTAAAAAATAAAAAGATTGCCTTATTTGCAGCACATCTAGATGGTAAACCATATGACAGCGAGGGAAGTTTCATCAGAGATTGTGCATTTATCATTGGTAATGAAGCAAACGGCCTGACCGAGGAGGTCTCCTCGATGGCTGATTTTCAGATAAAAATCCCAATGGAGGGTAGAGTAGAATCCCTAAATGCTGCGGTGGCAGCGGCAATTCTTATGTATGAGGCGGCAAGGCAGAGAAGAACAGGAAACTTGACGGAAAATGACATACGATAAGTTCTGTTATGATGTAGAATAAGTTGTTGATTTCGTTTCGAAAAGTAATTGGAAGGACTGTACCTATGGCTATTGAAGTTTTCAACCGACATGAAATAAAATATATGATAACAGACGAATTATTTCACAGCCTGCGAACCGACTTAGAGGATTATATGGAGGTAGATTCCCACAGTAAAAACGGGGAATTTTACAGTATATGTAATGTATATTATGATACTCCGGATCATACGATCATTCGAAGGTCCATCGATAAGCCAAGCTATAAAGAAAAGTTAAGGCTGAGAAGTTATGGCGTGGTTGGGGATAGGGATAAGGTTTATCTGGAGATAAAGAAGAAACATAATGGCTTTGTGAATAAACGAAGAACTTCTATTTTACATGAAGAGGCAGTAAATTATATTGCATCAAAAGACAAGCCTGATTTAAAGGATTACATGAACGGCCAGGTTTTAAACGAGATTGATTACTTTATTAGAAAATTTCCCCTTGGTCCAACACTCTATTTATCTTATGACAGATATGCTTTGTTTGGAAAGGAAGACCACGGATTTAGAATCACCTTTGATACTAATATCAGAACCCGTCGTGAGGAAGTAGGTCTGGACAAAGGAAATTATGGAGATCTCCTGCTATCACCGGGCGTATGGATAATGGAGGCTAAGATGGAGAAAGCCGCGCCGGTATGGTTTGCAAAGCTTTTAGCAAGCTATAAGCTTTATCCTTCATCCTTTTCAAAATATGGTACTGAATATAAGAGGACCATATTACATAAATAGATACTTTTATATAAAGATAACAACGAAGTTATTCGAAGGAGGAACTAACGTGTTTGATTCTATTTTTCAGGATATGACAGTAGGAATATCACTTAATATCAGCTCTACCTTACTTAGTATCATAGTTGGCCTGTTCTTAGGTCTCATCATCAGTATAGTATATCTGCTTATTACACCCCGTAATGACCGTTCGCCAAATTTTGCAGTCAGCTTAGTAGTACTACCCGCCATTGTGACCGTAATCATCCTACTGGTAGGAGGAAACCTGGCAAGAGCTTTTTCTTTGGCCGGTGTATTTACCCTTGTTCGTTTCCGAAGTGTTCCGGGGGATTCCAAAGATATTACTTTTGTTTTTTTTGCTATGGCAGCCGGACTTACGTCAGGTATGGGTTATCTCACACTTGGAGCGGCAATCACAATTCTTTTGTGCTTCGTATTCGTAGTCTTTCATAAGATTGGGTTTGGTGTTATGAAACAGAAAGAAAAGAGGTTAAGGATTACCATACCAGAGGATATGAATTTTGAAGGAGCCTTTGATGATCTTTTCGAAAAATATACAAACGGTTGGTCCATGCAAAAGGTAAGAACATCTAATCTTGGAACCTTATATGAAATTACATATCACATCATATTAAAAGAGAAGGTATCCGAAAAAGAGTTCATTGATGAGCTTAGATGCAGAAACGGTAATTTGAATATTATGTTAAGTATGATGGAAACCAATTCTCAACAGTTTTAGTTTACTGAGAATTGGTATAAAAAATCTAAGTATGGCTCAGAAAGCATGCAAGATTATGAAATATTATAAAACATTAATGGGATGATGTAGATAGAACCAAAGGGTAGAGATACTCGGTGGTCTAACAATATCATCCTATTCGTATTGTATGAATGATTTGGATATTAGCCATAATATTATGCATAGAGAATTTAAGATTACATGAAATGTGTATGAATGATATAAAATACAGGTTAGTGGGTAAAAGTATCATAGATTAAAAGAAAATTAGAAAAGGGTAGGAACTATTGTAATATAGAGTATAATCAATTAAAATGTAGATAATAGATGAGTTATTATTATACTTATAACTCATAAAGAGAAAGGGGGATAAAAGGTGGTGAATCCAATTATGTGGCTTATAATATTGGCAGTATTGATATTTATAGAGATTATCACTCTGGGTCTTACAACTATATGGTTTGCCGGAGGAGCTTTGGTGGCTTTTGTTTTCTCGCTATTCTTTGACAATTTATTGATCGAAATTGTATTATTCCTAGTGGTTTCCTTATTATTACTTTACTTCACGAGACCGTTGGTAGTTAAGTATTTTAACCCCAAACGCACAAAAACAAATTATGAGGGTATAATAGGAAAAGAAGCTTTGGTAATAGTAACAATTGACAATATCAATGCAGTTGGTCAAGTTATTGTGGATGGTCAAGAATGGTCAGCAAGATCTGCAACCGGTAACATGATTGAAAAGGGTACTAAAGTTACAGTTCAAAACGTTTCAGGTGTTAAATTAATTGTATCATAAAAGGAGGATATATTAATGGGTTATTTAGAAATTGGCCTTATAGTATTTGGTATTTTTGTTTTATTGATTTTGGCATCCTGCGTTAAAATTGTTCCACAGGCACATGCCTATGTTGTTGAACGACTTGGTGGATATCAGTCAACCTGGGATGTAGGTATTCACATAAAGATGCCCATCATCGATCGAATTGCAAAGAGAGTATTATTAAAGGAACAGGTTGTGGATTTTCCGCCACAGCCGGTAATAACAAAGGATAATGTTACCATGAAAATTGATACGGTAGTATTCTTTGCGATAACCGATCCGAAGCTTTTTGCTTACGGAGTTGAAAATCCTCTTTTGGCAATTGAGAATTTAACTGCAACAACCTTGAGAAATATCATTGGTGATTTAGAGTTGGATGAGACCCTAACTTCCAGAGAAATAATTAATACGAAGATGAGAGTGACCTTAGATGTTGCTACGGACCCATGGGGAATTAAAGTGACCCGTGTAGAATTGAAGAATATTATTCCGCCGGCGGCTATACAAGATGCAATGGAAAAACAGATGAAGGCAGAAAGAGAAAGAAGAGAGTCTATCTTAATTGCAGAAGGCGAGAAGAGATCAGCTATCTTAGTTGCTGAAGGTAAGAAGGAATCCGCTATTCTAGATGCTGAGGGTGAGAAAAAGGCTGCAATTCTTCGTGCGGAAGCGAAGAAAGAAGCAACCATCAGAGAAGCTGAAGGTCAGGCAGAGGCAATATTGGTGGTTCAGAAAGCTAACGCTGACGGTATTCGTTTCTTGAATGAATCTGATCCTCAAAGTGCGGTGATTCAATTAAAGAGCTTGGAAGCATTTGCAAAAGCAGCTGACGGAAAAGCAACAAAGATTATTATTCCATCTGAGATTCAAGGATTAGCCGGCATGGTAAAATCCTTAACAGAGATTGGGAAAGAAGAATAAATCCGAGCATTATATTAGTGATAGGCAAAGTAAAAGGATGGATAAAGGTGAAAGGATTCAAAAACCTTTATACAAACTAGTGGGAGTAGTATCTCTGTATTACATGGAAAACATGGCAGAGGCACTACTCCCAAAAGATTCATGTAATATAAATTATTAAAAGAAGATATTTGTTAAATTTACTTCAGATAATACAAGGGTATCATCTATTAGCTTAGTGAGTATAATTAAATCAATGTAGAAAATTCAAATCATAAATTTAACTTGACAACATATAAATTTTGGAATAATGTATAAATACACATATGGCAGCATAAATATAAATGTTTATACAGGTATAAATAACCATTGGATATAATAAGAAACACCATAATTTTTAATTTAACAACTCAGTATTGACAACAGGGTACGTAGAGTTATTATAAGGATAGGAGGAATATTTATGAATTTGAAAGGACGCTCATTTTTAACATTAAAGGATTACTCGGCTTCTGAAATTGAATATTTAGTTGATTTAGCGGCGGAACTGAAAGAAAAGAAGAAACAGGGAATTACGGGGGAAAGTCTGAAAGGAAAGAACATTGCCTTAATTTTTGAAAAACCTTCTACCAGAACAAGATGCGCATTTACCATAGGCTGCGTTGATGAAGGGGGGCATCCGGAATACTTAAGTAGGGATGATATCCAATTAGGTCATAAAGAAAGTGTAGAGGATACAGCAAGGGTTTTAGGAAGGATGTTCGATGGAATTGAATTCCGAGGTTTTTCACAGGATACTGTGGAGAAGCTGGCGAAATACAGTGGGGTACCAGTGTGGAACGGTTTAACAGATACGTATCATCCTACTCAGATTCTGGCAGACTTCTTGACTTTAAAGGAGCAGTTTGGTAAGCTGAAAGGGTTGAAATTGGTATATGTCGGAGACGGGCGAAACAACATGGCAAACAGTCTGATGATAGGAGCAGCGAAACTAGGAATACATTTTACTATCCTTGCACCAAAATCTCTGTGGCCGGAACAGTCTCTTGTAGAAACCTGTACCCTTTATACACAAGATTCCGGCAGTTTAATTGAGATATCGGATGCTTATGATGCTTTGGAGGGTGCTGATGCAGTTTATACAGATGTATGGTGTTCCATGGGAGAAGAAGATCTAGCTGCGGAGCGGATTAAGATATTAAAACCGTATCAGGTAAATGAAGCGCTTCTGGCCAAGACAGAAAAAGACAATACCATATTTTTACATTGTCTACCGGCGGTTAAGGGTAATGAAGTTACCGAAGAGATTTTTGAGCGTTTTGCTGATGTGGTTTTTGATCAGGCTGAAAACCGAATGCATACCATTAAGGCGGTTATGGTAGCAACCTTAGGAAACCAATAAATCAGGGAGTTATACATGGATAAAAAGTTTAAACTTATGAAAGATGTAAAGCATAAAGATGGGAAACAAAAGGATGTAAATCATAAAGATGGGAATAAAAAAGAAGGAAGTCGTAAAGATATACATCATAGAAATAATATACATCTTAAAAGAATAGAACTTAAAAAGATAAATGTTAAAGAATTATATCTGCTTTATGATTTTATCATTGTAATAGCAGGAATAATGTTAATGATCCTACTTATCCTAGTATTTCTTAACCCAAATAATAAACATGCTTTCCTGGGGGCATTTATCACCGGAGGATTTATGAATGTTATGAACGGGTTAAAGCTTACGAAGGACCCTAAGAGAAAAAGTATGGGAATGACGTTCATACTGTTTGGAATTATCATTGGTTTCTTAGGATTTATCATGCTATAATGTTATAGCTTCCTTGTAAAGTTAAAATACACAGTACGGTTTAGCTTATAGAGGAATGAGACAGTATACCGATAAATGTTAGAAAGATGAGGATTACAAGATGTATCAGGATAAGGTAGTACTATGTGCAAGCAGCGCCTATGAAAAGAAATTTTATATAAATGAAGATTTTAAAGCATTGCCTGAACAGATAAAGCAGGAGCTACAGATTATGTGCGTCCTTTTCACTGAGGATGTAGGTGGAATTCTATCCTTAGAATTTGATGAAGAAGGGGCGCTTATCTTTAGGGTGAATTCAGATGAAAATGATTATTTATTCGATGAAATCGGTAGTGTATTAAAGATAAAAGAGCTGCAAAGGACCAAAGCAGAACTGTTAGAGGCACTTGAGTTATATTATAAGGTGTTTTTTCTAAACGAGAATGTATCGGATCTTTTATAGCAACAGGTCATAAAAAATGCAATGAATTAGATATGTAAACTGTATTTTGTTGTTATCCGGAAAACGTCTATCAGATAGAGATACAACATTTTTAATAATTAATAATTTGGGAGGAATACTAATGTTATTAGTCATCGATGTAGGAAATACTAACATTACACTTGGGGTATTTGACCGGGAAGAGCTGAAAGCTACGTTTCGAATGACCACACAGATAGCCAGAACCTCAGATGAGTATGGGATCATATTAAGTGATTTATTGAGAGTTAAAAATATTCAGGTGGAGGAGATAGATTCTGTTATTGTAGCATCCGTTGTACCAAAGATTATGCATTCCTTTACCTCCGGTATAATAAAATATCTTAAAATTACTCCTCTTATCGTGGGAGCAGGTACAAAAACAGGTATAAAAATAGCAGCATCGAATCCAAAAGAGATTGGAGCGGACCGTGTTGTGGATGCAGTAGCGGCATATGAATTATATGGTGGGCCTGTTCTTGTCATAGACTTCGGAACAGCCATCACATATGATTTAATAACAGAGGATGGTTCCTTTATTGCTGGAGTGACCAGCCCGGGCTTGAGAATTTCAGCCAATGCCCTATGGAATGAAACAGCGAAGCTACCGGAGATTGAGATTGCTATGCCGGAGACCATACTTGCCAAAGAAACGGTAACCAGTATGCAGGCGGGCTTAGTCTTTGGATGTATCGGACAGACGGAGTACATTGTGAAACGTATGCTAGAGGAATCGGGGATTCAGAATTGCCGCGTTATAGCTACCGGAGGCTTGGGAAAGATAATCTCAGATGCAACCGATGTGATAGAAGTATATGATCCAAACCTGACCTTAAAGGGATTAAAGATCATAAGCGATAAGAACAAAAGCGGGAGATGACAGATAAAATGAGCTTTAATATAGGAAATACGAGGATAAATGGAAAGCTTATATTGGGACCCATGGCAGGAGTAACCGACCTGCCATTTCGTTTACTCTGCAAGGAAAAGGGAGCGGACTTGGTTGTAACGGAGATGGTAAGTGCTAAAGGGATTCAATATAATAATAAGAATACAGAAAGTCTTCTGACAGTCTCAGAAGAAGAACGACCGATTGCGGTTCAATTGTTTGGCTCTGACCCTTCTATTTTAAGTGAGACGGCAAAACGGATTGAGCATAGAAATTTTGATATTCTGGATATTAATATGGGATGTCCGGTTCCCAAGGTGGTTAACAATGGAGAAGGCTCTGCTCTCATGAAAAATCCGAAGTTAATTGGGGAAATCGTAAATAAGGTATCGAAAAGCATTGAAAAGCCTTTGACGGTTAAAATCAGAAAGGGCTTCTATGCTCATGAATCAAATGCCGTGGAGGTAGCTAAAATAGCCGAGGAAAACGGTGCGGCGGCCATCACCGTTCATGCAAGAACCAGAGATCAATATTATAGCGGCAAAGCCGATTGGGAAACGATACGGAGGGTAAAGGAGAGTGTTTCTATACCCGTGATTGGAAGTGGGGATGTATTTACACCGGAGGATGCTTTAAGAATGATAAAAGAAACCGGATGTGATGGAATTATGATTGCCCGAGGAGCCCGGGGTAATCCGTGGCTTTTTGGACAGATTAAAACGTATCTTGAAACCGGTATACTGTCTAAAAAGCCGGACTTTGAAGAGGTAAAGAATATGATTCTTCGTCATGCCGGTCTAGCAGTAGAATACAAGGGTGAATTTACCGGAATACGAGAAATGAGAAAACATGTAGCATGGTATACCGTAGGGTATCCCGGTTCTGCTAGATTTAGAAGTCGTGTGAATGAAATAGAGAATATGGATGATTTAAGAATACTTTTGGAAGAATATCAAAATGTAGTAGAAAATTAACCAAAGAAATGTATTATGAATAAGTTATCTTAACTATAATCACCAAATCTGAGATATTTGACAAAAAAACATTGATTTTTTCAAAAAACATAGTATAGTATACTTACTGGAAAGACAAATGTTTGCCACAGGGGAACATCATTAGGAGGAATAGAAATGGAGAAATTAAGAGTAGGTATCCTGGGCGGTACCGGTATGGTTGGCCAACGTTTTATATCACTGCTTGATAACCATCCTTGGTTTGAGGTGGTTACTGTAGCAGCAAGTCCGAGAAGCGCAGGGAAAACCTATGAGGAAGCTGTCGGTGACCGTTGGAAGATGAATACACCGATGCCTGAGAGTGTTAAGAAGCTAGTTGTGAAGAATGTAAATGAGGTAACCGAAGTCAGTGAAAGCGTTGATTTTGTATTCAGCGCAGTGGATATGACCAAGGATGAGATAAAGGCGATTGAGGAAGCTTATGCTAAGACCGGAACACCGGTAGTTTCCAACAACAGCGCGCACAGATGGACACCGGACGTTCCGATGGTGGTGCCCGAAATTAACCCGGAGCATCTGGAAGCAATCAAAGCTCAGAGAGAACGCCTTGGAACAGATCGTGGTTTTATTGTTGTAAAACCAAACTGTTCCATACAAAGCTATACGCCGGCGCTTCACGCATTAAAGGAATATGGACCCAAGGTAGTGGTAGCAACCACATACCAGGCGATTTCCGGTGCAGGAAAGAACTTTGCTGATTGGCCGGAGATGGTAGATAACGTAATTCCATACATCGGTGGTGAGGAAGAGAAGAGTGAGCAGGAACCTCTTCGTATCTGGGGTAAAGTAGAGGACGGACAGATTAAGAAAGCAGATGGTCCTCTTATTACGACCCAGTGTATCCGTGTACCGGTTACAGACGGTCATACGGCAGCAGTATTCGTAAGTTTTGATAAGAAGCCTTCTAAGGAAGAGATGATCAAAGCGTGGAATGAATATAAAGGAGTCCCACAGGAGCTTAATTTACCCAGTGCTCCGAAGCAGTTTATTAAATATTTCGAAGAAGAAAACCGTCCCCAAACGAAACTTGATAGGGATTATGAAAACGGTATGGGCGTATGCTTAGGAAGACTAAGGGAAGATAGCGTATATGATTATAAATTCATTGGTCTGTCACATAATACCGTCCGTGGTGCTGCAGGTGGAGCCGTGTTAATAGCGGAACTTTTAAAGGCACAGGGTTATATTACTAAGAAATAAATAATAGTTTATATATCGCAGATATTGTATGTTATTTTAATATATGTATTGACTTATCTGTGAAAGTTAATCATGCGATATACGGGGCTATTTCATAACATAGCTGAAATGATAAGACGGAATATAGGGGGCACCTTAATGCACTATTTGGAGAACATATTCCCTACTTTGCTTTGCCTATTACGTACATTTATGTCCGTAGTATAGGCAAACATAGTTGGGGATGTGTACTCCAACGAGTGTGTGTGGTGCCCCCTGTATTCCGTCTTATCATTAGAAAGAGGCTCGGAAATAGCCCCATTAAATTCGGTTCTAATTAGCCTCAAAAAGGAAACGGATAAATTCAATTGCATTTTCTCTATTTTTAGAGTTACCTACAATACCTAGAATATAAGGATCATTGTTTACAGCATGGTTCTGAAATAAATCACTTTCTGTTAAATAGATGCCATATACATTTTCCTGGGGGTCATCTTCCATATCAGATAGATAAAATTGATCGGTTAACATACTATATAAATCAGTTGGAAGCTGGTCGGATAGCTTATAAAAGAATCCATTATAGGCATAGCCTTCAAATTCTGATTTTGGAGCTATGATAATATCAATCTCCTGGGCATGGGTATAAGTAACTAATATCTGTCTCATATTCATGGCATAGTCATAGGAACCGTTAAAATAGAATTTGGAATTAATAATAACCTCTTCTTTTTCTGGATCTAATTGCAGTAAGTCTGTAAATTCAGCCTTATATTCATCCAGTATTACATCATCAATTGTATTATTTATAATTGCTGTATAAAGCTTAGCCTCAATATTCGGTTTTGAAATCGTATATATGGTATAACCTAAAAAACCAAAAATAATAATTGTAAACAATGCATGTAATCTATAATATTCCCACAGGTATGAGATTTTCTTTTTAAAGGATAGATCCCGAAATCTTTCTTTTTCATTTTTATCTTTATTTATTTGATAGATTTCAGCATCTTCGCTAAGTCGTGTTTGTTTTGGCATATGCATTCCTCTCTTCTCATCGTTTGTACTAGTTTATCATAGAAACTAAGATAAAAAAAGAAAAATCTTATTAAAAAAAGTTAAAATAAATATATAAAAAGACAAGTAGTTGTTTCCTAATAAATAACTTTTATCTCAAGGATAAGTTAATACATGATGAAATCGGAAAAAGACTTAAAAAATGCTCCACCTTGCAGTCAACAGTTTTCATTTTGTTGTTTGCCACAAGGGGAGCATATAGTTGTAAGATTTACATAGCCTTAATAATATTAATTAATAGAAATAGTAAGGTAAGGTCTCCATTAGAGTTTCAAGGTCTACACCTAGTTTAGACGATAAGTCTGTGATGAACTTTTCAGTATCAAAGGTTGCAGCCCAACGATCTGCTTCAATTGTATCATAAACTTCAGCGGATTCTGAAAGAGCAGGAATATCGTAATCCTTCAGGTATTTGGCTGTAACATCAAGGGTTACAAGCTTAGCACTTCCCATTCGTAATGCTAAAGAACCTAATTGCACTTCATCTTTCACATCATATTCCAGATCAAGCTCCATGCCTAACATCTGTGGAGAAGAAAGAGTAAACTTACCATATTGAAACATGTTTTTATCTTTCATTTCGGTCTTAACATCTTCATATTTAATGGTAACGCTGACATTGGATAAGGGGCCCATAGCGCTGGGGTCATTAAATTCTAATACTACTTCACCGTCATAAGCATCATTATTTTTTGTATGGTTGCCGACTGCACCAATCATGGTATTACCTTCGGCATCATCAATAAAGAATTCATATTCTGCTTCTTTTCCTTTGTTAACAAAATAATAACCGAAGGAGGATAAGGTCTCTTCATTGTCTATGATACTGATATCACGGCCGATAATCTTACCGCTACCATCCACAAAGACCTTCATTTCCATAGAGTCATTGCCGTCCTCAGAAGAGCTTAACTGAGCCATAGCCTGTTCAATACCTTGTTGGAACTCTTCTTCCGTTACATCCATCATAGGAAGAAGGGCTAGAATAAACTCATCGTTCTTAGCTTCTTTTAGGATCTCAGAAGCGATTTTGTTCAAATCTTCGTTATCGATTGTTACCGTTAACAAATTGCTGTCAACTTTAATATCGCCAACTTCAACTTCTTCGTTTTTAGTAAGTTCAACGTCATCGATCTGTTCAGCTATAATATTGCCATAACGCTTCAAAAAATCTGCGGTGTTATCATTTGTTAATACTTCCAGTTGTGAAAAATATGAGCTCATATCTACACTGGTTCCTACTCCGAGCTCATCAGTGTTAAGAGAGGTTTTTAGATAAGCTTCACTAAGTTCAGGTAAGCGCATCAGCATTTCTTCTTTTACCATATCCATGAATAATTCAAGTGTAATTATTTCAACCTGGTTTAACCTAACACCTAATTCTTCATATAAAGTTTTATCCGTAAGAGCTACAATCATATCCATACCGATGCTGTCAAGGGGCATTCCGATCATGCTCTCAACATCTTCCACGGTCATTCCCATAGAGCTTTGTAATAAAGAGCTTACGGTAGTTTTATCATAGGATAAATCCATAGAGATGTCATAAGCAATATCATCGTTAAAATCATAGGAGGCACTATTTGCCATCATCTTATCAACGGAATCTTTAATAAATTGCTTTTCAACAAAAGTATAATACTCTTCAGGACTTTTTGTATTTAATGCAAGAGTGTTTTTGAGTTTTCCCTGCATTGCAAATGCAGTAACAGCTCCGGATACTAAAAGCACAATAATAATTACGGATGCAATCAGTTTACCACGGGATTTTTTCTTAGGTGCTTCTACCATAGTCTGCTGTGACACAGTATCTTGTTTTGTTTGCCCACTCATCTGTTGTTGATAGTTTTGATAAAATTGAGCCGGTGTGTCCTCATTAGAAGCACCCGGTGTCTGGGAACCCTCTATCGCTTGATCCTGATTTTGAGTTTCCCAATAAGTGTTGCCACTTTCGTTTTTATAATCGTTAGAATTTTGATTGGTATTCTCAGGATTTTGGTTCTGGTCCGAAGTACCTTTATTCATATCATCCATATGATTGCCCCCTGTCATTTTATTAAAATTATCTGTTATTAGCTTGAAAGCTATTCATAGTATATTGAAATAGTATTTATTTGTCAACTGGAAGTAATTTTTTCTAATTTAACTCTAATATTTTATAGCAATTTTGGATTATTTTGAATTGAAATGGTTAATAAGGTATACTATAATGGAAATGTTGGAGAGTACAAATAATTTTAAGGAGGAAATTTACATGCAATACGGATTTTTTGATGACTTGAACAGAGAATATGTAATTACGACACCAACAACACCATATCCTTGGATTAACTACCTTGGATCTCAGGAGTATTTCTCATTAATATCAAATACTGCCGGAGGTTATAGTTTTTATAAGGATGCAAAACTTAGGAGGATCACCCGTTTTCGTTATAACAATGTTCCTCTGGATCTGGGTGGTGGCCGTTATTACTATATCAATGACGGCGGTGATGTATGGTCTCCCGGATGGGCACCTGCAAAGAAAGAGTTAGAAAACTACGAGTGCAGACATGGTATGGGTTATACGAAAATCTCTGGGGAGCGGGGAGGAGTAGAAACCAATATTACTTTTTTTGTACCTTTGAATACCAACGCTGAGGTACACAAGGTAATCGTAAAAAACAAAACGAATGATAATAAGAAGGTTAAATTGTTTTCTTTCGTGGAATGGTGCTTATGGAATGCCCTTGACGATATGACTAATTTTCAGAGAAATTACAATACCGGTGAGGTGGAAGTAAAGGGATCTGTAATATATCATAAGACAGAATATAAGGAAAGACGCAATCATTATGCGTTCTTCTCAGTAAATGCTCCGATTTGTGGTTTTGATTCTGATCGGGAGAGCTTTATTGGAACTTATAACGGCTTTGAAAATCCTCAGGCGGTATATGCAGGTCAATCAAATAATTCAGTCGCAGATGGATGGCATCCAATCGCTTCCCACTGTGTTGAAGTGGATCTTGAGCCGGGTGAAACTAAGGAATACATCTTCCTGCTGGGATATGTAGAAAATGACCTGGAGGATAAATGGGAAAGTAAGAACATTATTAATAAGAAGAAAGCAGAAGCAATGATAGAGGCTTTCAAAACAGTAGATGCGGTTGATAAGGCTCTGAAGGAGCTGTCTGAATATTGGGATCAACTCCTCTCAAAATACAGAATTGACTCAGCGGATGATAAGTTAAATCGGATGGTAAATATATGGAATCAATATCAGTGTATGGTTACCTTTAATCTTTCCAGAAGTGCTTCTTATTTTGAGTCCGGTATCGGTAGAGGAATGGGCTTTCGGGATTCAAACCAGGATTTACTTGGCTTTGTACATCAGATTCCGGATCGTGCCAGAGAACGTATCATTGATCTGGCTAGCACACAATTAGAGGATGGTGGTGCTTATCACCAGTACCAGCCATTGACGAAAAAGGGTAATGATGAAATCGGGGGTAACTTTAATGATGATCCATTATGGCTGATTTTGGCTGTAGTTGCCTATATTAAGGAAACCGGAGATTTTAGCATCTTAGATGTTATGACTCCATTTGATAATGATGAAACAAAGAGTACGCCTTTATCCGATCACTTAAAGCGTTCCTTTGACCATGTAATTCATAATCTTGGACCTCACGGGCTTCCATTAATCGGTCGTGCCGATTGGAATGACTGCCTTAACTTAAACTGCTTCTCCATGGAACCGGGTGAATCCTTCCAGACGACAACCAGCAAGGATGGTAAGGTGGCTGAATCCGTTATGATAGCCGGTATGTTCTGCTATATAGGAGAAGAGTATGCCAAACTGATGAAGAAGACCGGTAATGATAGCGAAGCTGACAGGGCGTACTTAGAAGTTGACAAGATGCGAAAAACCATAATGGAGCATGGTTGGGATGGTTCCTGGTTTGTTCGTGCTTATGATGATTTTGGCAGAAAAGTCGGAAGTGACGATAATGAGGAAGGTAAAATCTTTATTGAATCACAGGGCTTATGTATCATGGGTAACTGTGGTATGGAGGATGGTAAGGCAATTAAGGCTTTGGATGCCGTAGAAGAGAGGCTGGCTACCAAATACGGTCTGGTATTGCAAAATCCTGCCTTTACAAAATATTATGTGGAATATGGTGAAATCTCAACCTATCCTGCGGGTTATAAAGAAAATGCCGGAATATTCTGTCATAATAATGCATGGATCATGGCGGCAGAGGCTTTGGTCGGAAGAGGTGACAAGGCATTTGATTACTATACAAGAATCGCGCCTGCTTATACAGAGGAATATTCGGAAATTCATAGGATGGAGCCGTATGTATATTCACAGATGGTAGCGGGAAAGGACGCGAAACGTCATGGAGAAGCGAAGAACTCTTGGTTGACAGGAACAGCCTCTTGGAATTTCATTGCTATTTCCCAATATATACTGGGAATAAAACCGGAATATGACGGTTTGCAGATTGACCCCTCCATTCCTAAGAGCTGGGATGGATATAAGATTACCAGAGAATTCAGAGGAGATATTTATGAGATTACGATAAAGAATCCGAACCATGTATCTTCAGGAGTGGTAAAACTTACCGTAGATGGTAAAGAAGTGGAAGGTAATATCTTACCGATCTTTGGTGATAAGAAAAAACATGTAGCTGAGGTTATACTGGGATAATAAAAACTTTGGGCTGTTCAAGATGAAGATGAAGGGAATATAACTTATCTATCAATAGTGTATTGGAGTAAGTTATATTCTCAGATGCTTCATTTTGTAACAGTCCACTTTTATTAAGGATGCCACAGTGCAATAATATAATGTATTAGAAGAGGTACTATCACATGAGATATTTTATTAAGGTATTCGAGGGTATTACACCATTTTTCGCTGCTCTGGGATTGCAGGGATTAGCATATCAGGTCCTTACGGCAATCTATCAATTTTATATTCGATTAACCGTTGAAGCCGAGCTGAAAGGACAGGGGATTACGGATTCTGATTTGATACGAATGAGAGTGGAAAACAGAGCCATGATAAGTCCGGAACTTAAAAATTTGTTTGGCATCTTTATCATGATATTCTGTGGAATTATATTTGTCCAATGGTATCGTAGGATTAATATAAATAACCCCAAGAGAAGAATCGGAAGTATTTTTTCATTTAGCAACACCGGTAACCTAATTCTTATAGGATTGGGTTGTCAGTTTTTCATTTCAGCATTGTTGAATGTACTGCTACCATTTTTTACTAAGTTATTTGAAGAATATAGCGAGATTATGAACTCAATCTTTGTCGGCCATCCTATTATGATTGTTATATACTCTGTGATCATTGCTCCGATTGTTGAGGAGATGATTTTTAGGGGAGTCATGTTAAATAAGCTGCGCCAATCCTTTCCGTTTATCGGAGCGAATATATTACAGGCGATAATTTTTGGGGTTTATCATACAAATATCATACAGGGTATCTATGCTTTTGCTAACGGTATTTTACTGGGGTATATTTGTTATAAGTTCCAATCGATTCTTGCGTCCATATTCTTACATATGGTTATAAATGCAGCAGCCTATATCTATATACTATATCCCGGTGATATGCCTATCAATATGTATTTGGGCTTAGGAGTGATCGGAGGGATCACTATCTCATTTGGCTTATATAGATTAAAGGAAGATAAAATTGATTGATAAAATTCACTTGCAATTTTTTTATTCTTCCTTTATGATAATAGATACAATAAATTGAAAGATTAATTATGTTAGAGTGTTTCATGATTGCGATACGGTCTAACGCACTCGATAGTGAGGCGAGAAGATTATAAATGTAGCATGAAAGATCCTAATACTACAGATTAATCTTTCATATCATAGAGGAATAACCTGAATAATAAGATAGTCTTGACCCAAGCAATGGAAGCGGCAGGAACTAAAAAGGTTTTGTTCAGAATAAAAGCGTATAATGCTTATTTCGAATGGAATTTTAGTGTGCCGACATGCTTAAACCAAATTTTACATTGGTCAGCAATGTCGTTTTTTATTTGCACGAAAGTAAATGTGAGTAATGCATTATTCTTGTCTGATATATGGTATGCTATCTCAATGAATAAGGAATTCTTCCTATGGTTCGTAATTGGAAAGTATGAAATGTTTCATACTAATAACAAATCATGATCTTACAGACAAGAAGGAGGATATTATGAAAACAATAACAAACAATCGTACATTAAAAATGGTACAGCTAGGGTTATTTACTTCCATCATTGTATTAATGGCATTTACACCGATTGGTTATATTAAAACACTGGGATTAGAGATTGCATTAATTGCAGTTCCAGTTGCCGTAGGAGCAATCGTGATGGGTCCGGTAAGCGGCGCTATCTTAGGTGGTGTATTTGGTATTACCAGCTTTATACAATGCTTTGGTTTGAGCCCCTTTGGAGTAGCCCTGTTAGCAATCAATCCGGTGGGAACCTTTATTGTCACCATAATTCCCAGAATCCTTATGGGATGGATAACCGGATTAATTTTTGTTGCTTTAAGAAAAAATGAAAAAACAAAGAGTATATCCTATGCAGTGGCAAGTATAGCGAGTCCATTGTTAAATACAATTTTCTTTATGGGTGCATTGGTATTATTTTTCTATAATACGGAATATATTCAAGGAATTGCAGAAGGTTTAGGAACAAATAACGTATTTGCATTTATCATTGCATTGGTGGGAGGAAATATCCTGGTGGAAGCAGTGGCGTGTTTGATTCTTGGAACGGCAACTTCCAAAGCAATTGATATTTTTTACAGAAAATCAAGAATTGATAGATAAGATAATTACACAAGCAGTAGATTTCCTATGCAAAGTTATAAATGAAACTTGAATTTATAAGAACTTCGATGTTTTTGTGTTTTTGCTTGACATATATTGATCGGTATGTTATACTTGGTTCACTGTGAATGTTTATCATTCATATAGTAAGAGAAAAGAAGAGTATCCATCTCTCACCCATAGCGTAAAAGTTATTACATTTTACAGTGAACGGGTTAATGTAATAAGAACGAATAATATAGGTTCCTTTGACGGAATTAATGTGTATTTGTACTTACAGATGGATAATCTTTGTTATCCATCTTTTTTTTGCGAAGCAAATAAAGATGAAAATAACTGTGGGGGATAACCCGCAGTAGAAACTGTATAATGCAATGAATAACCTATGGAGGTGTAGTACTATTAGCGATTTAATGATTAATGAACAAATCAGGGATAAAGAGATTCGCCTGATTGGTGAGAACGGAGAGCAGTTGGGTATCATGTCTGCTAAGGATGCAATGAAGCTTGCAAAAGATGCAAATCTGGACCTGGTAAAAATTGCTCCGACAGCAAAACCGCCGGTATGTAAAATTATCGATTACGGTAAGTATAGATATGAGTTGTCCAGAAAAGAAAAAGAAGCTAAGAAAAAGCAGAAGATTACCGAAGTGAAAGAGATTCGTTTATCACCAAACATTGATGATAATGATTTGAACACGAAGGCGAACATGGCCAGAAAATTTATTACCAAAGGTGATAAAGTTAAGGTGACTCTGCGTTTTAGAGGCCGTGAGATGGCTCATACATCATCCTCTAAAGTAATCCTGGATACTTTCTATACTAAGCTGGAAGATATCGCTGTCGTTGAAAAACCGGCTAAGCTAGAAGGCAGAAATATGATTATGTTCTTATCAGAGAAACGTTAAAATACGAATAAACAGCAAGACTGAAGGTTGCTTACCTAGGGTAAAGTGTTCACGAAGCTGTATTAATATTAAGGAGGAAGCATCATGCCAAAATTAAAAACAAGCAGCGCAGCAGCGAAGCGTTTCAAGAAAACAGGTACCGGAAAATTAAAAAGAATGAAGGCTTATAAAAGTCATATCTTAACAAAAAAATCCGCTAAGAGAAAAAGAAATCTTAGAAAAGCAACGATCACAGATGCTACTAATGTAAAAAACATGAAGAAAATCTTACCATATCTTTAAGAGATAGGTGATAAGGAGGAATAGAAGATGGCAAGAGTTAAAGGCGGATTGAACGCTAAGAAGAGACATAATAAAGTATTAAAACTGGCTAAGGGTTATAGAGGAGCCAGATCAAAACAATATAGAGTAGCAAAGCAATCAGTTATGAGAGCTTTAAACACATCCTTTGCAGGTAGAAAAGAAAGAAAGAGACAATTCAGACAGTTATGGATTGCAAGAATTAATGCTGCTGCAAGAATGAATGGTTTATCTTACAGCAAATTAATGCATGGTTTGAAGTTAGCTGACGTTGAAATTAACAGAAAAATGCTTTCTGATATGGCAATCAATGATGCTCAGGGATTCGCTTCTCTGGCTGAGGTTGCAAAATCAAAGCTTGCGTAAATAAAAAGAACCAATGAAATATATATGAGGGCTGCCACAGGTGTTATGTATGCAGTACCGAGTGTATTTCCGTATCGTTTACAGATGGGGGTATTTTGTCCGTCTCAGAAATGACATAGAAAGCATATGTCAATCTGATTCGAACAAAATACCCCCATCTGAACGATAATGAAAAACACTTTCGGTACATACACACGTAAACCTGCGACAGCCCTTTGCTGTTATGGCAAAGATTAAGAAAAGTAAATGAAGGAATAAGTTTGAAATTAATAGGGGTTACGAAAGGTCATAGGTAATATATAGCATTTTATACGTAGTTGTAAAATTAAGGAATGAAAGTATTTTTATATAGGGTTGTTATATTACGATATTATTGTTTATGAAGTCCTCATGTTTTGTCAATGATTGTGTTGATTTAACACGAACGGAAGTTTTGTAACATATCTGGAAGATGGTGGGATTAACATATAATCTTTTAAGTGGATAGAAAAACACGTACTATTTCTACGAAAGACAGTGGAGTTCATAGAATTGTATTATATATTCCGGATTTTACTTATATAATAGAGTAAGGATATGAAAAGTAGGGATTTTTTTGACTTTTGAAGAGAGGCAAAGAATCGTCAGTGAGGAATATGCTGATTTATTAATATCATATAGTGGAGATTTATCTGTCTTTGAAGATTTTGAAGATGCTACCGTTCATATTGTAAATTTTTTCTATGCAGTAGTTCATGTGCCTGTGGAACAGATTACGGAAAATATAATTCTTGAGAGAGGTTATTCTGTTATGCCATCCTTATTAGGTATTATAAGTGAAGCCAGCTTGGAGGAATCCGGAATTATAAGATTGCGGAACATTCCCAATTTTGATCTGAGAGGGCAGGGCGTTTTAGTAGGAATACTGGATACGGGAATTGATTATACGAATCCTATTTTTCAGTATGCCGATAATACGACAAGAATAGTATCCATATGGGATCAGACAATAGAGAGTGAAAACCCGCCTGAAGGTTTATATTATGGTACAGAATTTTTCGCAGAGCAGATTAATGAGGCATTGCAAAGTGAAAATCCTCTTGAGATTGTACCATCGATGGATGAAATCGGACATGGTACTATGTTAGCCGGGATTGCTGCAGGTAATGAAGTACCAGAAAGTGATTTTACAGGAGTTGTGCCGGATGCAGAGATTGTTGTGGTGAAATTAAAACCGGCGAAACAGTATCTGAAGAGGTTTTTTCGTATTCCTGAGGAGGCGGTTGCCTATCAAGAAAATGATATTTTGTTTGCAATAGAATATATCCGTAATGTTGCATTTAGGTTAAATCGTCCGATTGCCATATGCATTGCTCTTGGTACTTCCCAGGGTGCTCATGATGGTAGAGGAATCTTGAGTGGTTTTCTTTCTCTACGGGCAGAGGTTCCTGGAGTTGGAATCGTTGTGGCTGCTGGGAATGAAGGAAATGACAGAAGGCATTATTTTGGTGAAATAGATGAAAGCATTGGTTATGATACAGTGGAGTTGAATATAGGAGAGAATGAAGAAGGTTTTTCTATGGAATTATGGGGTAATTCTCCTGGTATTTTTTCCATTGATATTACGACTCCTTCCGGGGAATATGTCCCCAGAATAGCCGCCAGATTGGATGAAAACAGGGAAGTATCCTTTATCTTTGAACGAACTATCATATATGTTGATTATCAGATGATTGAATCACAAAGCGGAAATCAGCTTATTTTACTAAGATTTAGTAAGCCTGATCCTGGTATATGGCGATTTAATGTATATGGAAGAGGAGATATCGATCCTAGTTTTCATATCTGGTTACCTATGGGTAACTTTATCTCAGGTGATACCTATTTTATAAGATCTAATCCTTATACTACAATTCTATCTTTAGGGAATGCAATCGTTCCTATTACAACCACGGCTTATAACATAGCAGATGATAGTTTATATCAGGATGCCAGCAGAGGTTACACCAGGACAGAAATTATTAAGCCTGATATTGCAGCTCCCGGAGTTGATATTCTGGCGCCAACTTTAGAACAAGGCTTTGCTCCCGTGACAGGAACCAGTGTAAGCGCTGCCCATACAACCGGTGTGGCCGCCATGCTTTTAGAATGGGGGATCGTAAGAGGTGCATATCCCAGAATGAGCACGGTTGATTTGAGAATGTTCATGATACGGGGTGCAAGAAGAAATATGGATATTCGGTATCCTAACCGTGACTGGGGATATGGAATACTGGATGTGTTTAATATATTTGAACGGATTAGAAGTGAATTACCACCGCTTTAAAATCAATCCAATCCGTTTATATCAATAAGACGATACAGTTATTGGAGGGGAGACCATGACTCCGGAGGAAAGCTTTAAGATAACCAGTAATGAATATATGGATTTAATTATTGATTATGGTGGAAATGAATCCATTCTTGAGATATATCAGGAGTATTCACCTCATATTATGAATGACCGGTTTGCTGTTATATATCTGCCAAGTACTTTAATAACAGAAAGAACTTTAGTGCAGTTTGGATATGCTGCATTTCCCTCCAGCTTTGGACTTGCCAGTGAGAGGAGCCTTGAAGCCTCTGGCGTTACCAGAATCCGTCGTTTTCCGGCCTTTGATTTAAGAGGTGCAGGTGTCTTGATCGGCGTTGTCGATACCGGTATTGATTATACGAATCCTATTTTTCGGAATGAGGATGGTACCACGAGGATAGTATCCATCTGGGACCAGACCATCGAGAGTTTAGATGAATATCCGGAAGGTACCTTTTATGGAACAGAATACTCCAGAGACCAGATTAATGAGGCGCTAAACAGTGAAAATCCTCTTGTTATAGTACCAAGCATGGATGAAATAGGGCATGGTACTATGATGGCAGGGATCGCAGCTGGGAATGAGGTACCTGATAGGGATTTTAGCGGTGTTGTACCGGAATCTGAGCTGGTAGTTGTAAAATTAAAACAGGCTAAGCCAATCATAAGAGAGTTCTTTGGTATTCCTCTTGATGTCCCCTGTTACCAGGAAAATGATATTATTTGGGGTGTACAATATCTGATTAGTGTTGCCAGATTGCTTGATCGGCCAATGGCTATATGCATCGGACTGGGGAGCTCCCAAGGAAGTCATAACGGGAGAGGATATCTAAGTGCCTTATTATCTGTAGCAGCTAATTTTCCGGGAATTGCCATATCGATTGCGGCCGGTAATGAAGGAAACAAAAGGAGACATTTTTTTTCTACCGTAGATCCTGCAATTGGCAGTGTTACCATGGAGCTGAATGTCAGTGAGGATGAGGAGGGCTTTTCTATGGAGTTATGGGGAGCCGGACCTAATACCTATTCGATTGATATCTTGTCCCCGACCGGTGAGTATGTACCAAGAATTGTCGAAAGCCTTGTTGTAAACAGGGAAATATCCTTCTTATTTGAGACTACCAGAATTAATGTCGATTATCGTATGGTGGAGGCACAGTCGGGAGACCAGCTGATTCTTCTCAGATTTGAGGCTCCGACCACTGGGGTCTGGACTTTTCAGGTATATAGCAGAGGGGATCTGCAAGGAGCCTTCCATTGTTGGCTACCGGCAGATGAATTTATTGAACCTACTACCTATTTTTTACAATCGAATCCATATACCACAGTAACAGCTCCCGGTAATTCTCCCCTCCCTATTACGGTAACAGCTTATAATTCGGAAACCGGTACCATTTATTTAGGAGCCAGTAGAGGTTATACCAGGACGGATGATATAAAGCCGGAACTGGCTGCACCGGGAGTTAATATCATAAGTCCAACCTTGCAACAGGGATTTGATATCGTTACAGGTACCGGAGCTGCGACGGCTCATTGTGCCGGTATTACAGCCATGATATTAGAATGGGGAATTTTAAGAGAATTTTATCCCAATATTACTACAGCTGAGGTAAAATCATTTTTAATAAGGGGTGCTTTCAGAAATGAAAGGATTCAGTATCCAAATAGAGATTGGGGATATGGGGCAATCGATATTTTTAACGTATTTAATCAATTAAGAACAGAAATATAGGGTTTTATCTGGACGGATATTCTGAGTTCATATACAATAAAGATAAGAGGAGGTATTCATCATGAATAGACATAAGATAACTTGCCGTAAACGTAATAATTGGCTTCTTTGTTTTTTATTATTAACAATCGTATTATTCATTCCATTATCTCCGGCTCCTAAGGCTGAAGCAGGTTCGAAAACCTATACTTTGAAGGCAACCGGACAGCCATACAAAAAAACTTATACGAATTACAGTACATATAACGAATATACCAGACAATATTATATGCTTCGTTCCTACTTGGAGCAATTAGAAAGGGTTGGAGGAGGTACTCTTATTTTAGATCAGGGGACTTATACAATAACCAATACCCTCTATATTCCCTCCAATGTCACAATTGTTTTAAAGGACGGAGTAAAGATTATAAAGGGATCAAAAACCGGTATAGCGAAGCTACCTCCATCAAAATCCCTGTTTCAACTAGTAGCACCCAGTAAAGCAAAAAAATCAGGTGCTGCTTCCAAATACGACGGGGAAAAGAACATTTTAATTCGGGGAGAAGGAACAGCAGTTATAGATTTAAATTATGTCAAAGACACGGTAGGTATTGTTATGGGTAATAACAAGAACATAACAATAGAAGGAGTTACCTTCCAAGAGATGTATGGCGGCAATTTTATCAAAATCGGTGCATCCATAGATGTAACCATTCAAAATAATGTATTCCGATACCATAAGAATTCTGCTGTTAAGAGTAAAGAAGCAATAGTGATTGAAACGCCTGATACAAAAACCGGAAGTTTCTCCTACTCTTGGAGTAAGAAGGACAAGACCATAAGTAAAGATATATTCATTGAGAAGAACACCTTCTATCAATTAGAGAGAGCTATAGGAAGCTCCAAATATAGCGAGGATAAATACCATAAGAAAATTATTATTACCGGTAATTCCATAGCAGAGACCGATTCTCATGCAATCCGTATTATGAATTGGGAAGAATGTGAGATAAAGAATAATACTTTTACTGATATTAAGAATAAAACTGGCTCTCTAAAAGCTGTTTTGCTTAGCGGGGTGAAAAATCCGACAATCACACAGAATGAATTTATCAATTGTGACCGTGCAATCCAGATCATGCCATGGAAGAATAATAATAAGGGAAGCAGCTATGCCGTTACTTATAACCAAATCAGTGAAGAAGATAAAGCAGCAATGCTTCTCAATACCTTGACCGATATGGGTGAATACCTGATACGCTATAATAAAACCTACAATGAGTTTTCTAAAAACACAGAAAAATGGGCAATTATTGATAATGCTGTGAAGGATTTTGTGATTGAGCCTTCATCAGAGCCATTTCAGAATTATTTTACAAATTACAGTACATATAATAAAAATACAAAACAGTATTATGTAATCAGATCCTATCTGGAGCAGTTAGAGCGGATTGGTGGCGGAACCCTAACCTTAAATGCAGGAACTTACTTAATCTGTAATGTACTTTATGTACCTTCCGATGTCACCATTAATTTTGAGGATGGAGTAATTATAAAGAAGACAGAGGAAACCGGTATTGATGAACTGGAGAGCTCCTTGTCTATCTTTCAGTTAGCGGCCCCCTCAAAATCAAAAACGGAGGGTGCCTACGGAGGATATGAAGGGGAATCTAACATTCACTTTATCGGTAAAGGAACGGTAATCATCGATCTAAACTTTATTCGTGATGCAATTGGTATCGTCCTGGGACATAACCAAAATGTGTCTATTACCGGTATAACCTTTCAGAATATGCAGAGCGGACATTTTATCGAGGTGGATGCTTCCAGTAATGTAACCATTGAAGACAACCGTTTTAAGTATCACAAACCATCAGGTACTGGTATTAAGGAAGCGATTAATATCGATACCCCTGATAAGAATACAGCTGGGTTTAATGCGGTTTGGTCCAATTATGATCGCACGCCGAATAAAGATATTGTGATAAAAGATAATTATTTTGAAGATTTGGAGAGAGCTATTGGAACCCACAAGTATTCCGAAGGAAAATACCATGAAAATGTTCAGATACTTCATAATGTTATAACCAATACTGTATCGGATGCAATCCGAATTATTAACTGGGACCGTCCGGTAATAAAAGAAAATGAAATAACCATGGTAGCGAATGGTGTAGGGAATGACCGGGCAATATTAGCAAGTGGTTTAAAAGACCCTGTGATTACGGAAAATCTATTCAGCGATGTAGCCAGACCAATACAGATTATGCCTTGGAAGAATAATGAAGAGGGCAGCCAATACGCAGTAACCTATAATGAAATCAGTTCGGATAATATCCGGCTGATGCAAAAGAATTATGTACAGCGTGTAACTGAGCCTTTTATCAGAATGAATAAAAGCTATAATGTGTTCGACTATAATACGGACCGGTATTATATAGACAGTACCTATATCCGCTGGAATTAGAATAAGAACATTATGAAGAGAAGTATTATGAAAAGAAACATTATGATAAGAGACATTATGTTAAGAAATATGATGATAAGAAAGATTATGATAAGAAAGAAACATCATGATGAAGATTGAAACATCAATAGTATGAATCCTTTATGGCGAAAATGTTTTTGCCATAGAGGATTTATATATATAAGAAGTGAAACAGTCTTAAGTTTCTCTCAATATAGGCTTAATTAAAAGTGAATTAGAAATATTAGAGATAGAAGAATGCTGTTGCAAAATAGATAGGATTAAAGTAATATAAAGACATAGGATATACCATTATATAGTAGAAAAGTGGGAGGTTATTATGAGAAATAAATTATCGAATACGTTATGGGGATTATTTTTTATTGTTATTGGAATCGGTATTGCAGGAAGAGTTATGAATTTATGGGAATTTGAAGTATTCTTCGAGGGTTGGTGGACACTTCTTATCATAATTCCTTGTTTTATTAGTATGATCCAAAGTGGATTTGGCGTAGGTTCAACGGTCGGCTTTTTAATTGGTGTATTACTGTTTTTATCTTATCGTGTGGATCTTAATTTTAGTGTTTGGCAGTTAATTGTACCTGCAATTTTAATCTACATCGGTTTAAGGTTTATATTCCAGAGCGCATTCAGAAAACCGATTCATATTGAAAAAAGTATTCATGTAGAAGGTCAGCAGTATTCATCCGGAGACAAAACAGAACACAGTACTGTTTTCTCACATCAAAGAATTCGTGTGGACAATGAGTTCAACGGAACGAGCTTAAATGCAGTGTTTGGTGCCATCACATTGGATCTTAGGGATGCAATCATCAATCATGATGTGGAAATCAATGCGTCTTGTGTCTTTGCCGGAATTGATATCTATATTCCGAGAGGGGTTCAAATTAAGACAAATAATGTACCTATCTTTGGTGGCGTAAGTAATAAATCAATGTCTTCCCATGACCCGGGTGCTCCTACGATTTATCTTAATTCAACCTGTATGTTTGGGGGGATTGATATCAAATGAGTAACCTTCAAAAAGTAATAAAATACTTTGCCATGGGATTTGCCGTGTTTTTGGCAGTCTGTATTATCTGGGGAATAACCTCGACAGCAATTGCAATTGTATCAGTAGTAACCGGAGAGACCTTCTTTGATGGAGGAAAAAATCGGGTTGATTTTAACGAGAGTTTTAAAGAGGTTGAAAGTCTGGATATCGATGGTTCCTTTGGTGATGTATATATAAAAACCGGAGAGACCTTCCGGGTAGAAGCAGAGAATGTCACGAATGATTTTAAAGCGCGGGTATCAAGTACCGGCAGGTTAATGATATCGGAGGAAAAATTTAAATTTCCTTTCTTCATTTTTAGTCAAGGTAAATCAAAGGTTACGATATATCTTCCGGAGGATTTTACGGCCGACAATGTCAAACTTGACTGTGGGGTCGGTGATGTCCAAATAGATGCGCTGTATACAGAAGAGTTAAGCATTAATGCAGGAATTGGTGATATTGACGGAACCAATGTAAAAGCCGATAAAGTAAAGATTGACGGAGGCATTGGGGATCTGAAATTATCAAATGTTATTTTTGAAGATGTTAATATCGACAGTGGCATCGGCGATGTAGAATTAATCGGTGAGTTATATGGATATAATGCTTTTGATAGTGGTATCGGAGAAATCAATATTAAAATAAAGGGTCATCCCGATGATTATGATTTTAACGTGGATTCCGGAATTGGATCCGTCAGGGTAAACGATAAGAAAATATCCGGTATCATAACCAATGTAAATTCAGAGCATACAGTGAAAGTAAACGGAGGAATAGGTGGAATAAGAATTGACTTTTTTGAATAGTCGATTTGCGACATAAAATATATTATCAATAATCACTTAGATAAACTTATAAAAAAGCGGAAAAATCTTGCATTATTGGCTAACAAATATTAAAATAGAATAGAATAAAATCGGGGACGTTAATATGGTAAGATAACGTCCCTGTTTTATGCTATAGGAAATTTTAGCGAACTTCCAATAGTATGAAATAGCCTTCCAGGCAGGACGTGCACTCGTTCGTAAGGAGTTTTACCGTTTTACCGACCGCGCCAGACGCGAGAGTTTCCCTAGCGAAACTCTATCTTGCTGACAGAAATTTTAGCTTAATATAGTCCGCCATTTACCGGCAGACATTTTCGAAAGGAAATGTAACAACATTTTCGCAAATTAAAAAAGTGTGCTGAGGGAGAAAACATGAGTAAGAAAAAACAATTTGGACTAATCTTATTCGCTTGTCTAGTTATGACCGGTTTATTTGCCGGAGTCAATCTGATGACAAGGGAAGGTAGTACTGCGAATGATAACAAACAACAGATAGAGCTGACTGAAAATGATAGCCAACAGGTGGATGTCAGTGAAGAGATAGCAGAGGAGACTAAGGTTAACTCACTTACGGATGAAACCATAGACCTGGCGAAGGAAGAGCCATGGCTTTCAGCTAATCCCAGTGATAAAGAATCTTCACTTGAGAGTACCATCGTTGATGAGAGGATCTCAGATACCGACCTGAATACACAAGAGGCTACAGGTATTATGGATGTAACACAAGATAATTCGCCTGATCATACCTCACAGAACATAGTTGAAGAGAATTCAGATAATGTTAATAATGAAGCTTCTGCATCAACTGATAACACAGTGGAGAAGGTTTCTGATGGTGTTGGCGGTGAGACTTCCAATTTATCATCAAGCGAAGAAGAAGCTAATTCTAGCGAGGACTCTGTTAAAGGGAACCAAGATATAGAAGTATCAACTAACAACAATAGTGAGGAAGTTAAGGAAGCTATTGTTGAGATTATAAAGCCGGATCTGGGATTAATCTATGATTGTTCAACTATAGATTATTTATCATACATACCGAAAGAATTGGTATATGACAGTGCAATTGAAACGGCCCTTGATATTTCTAATCCAAGTCTTAAAATTACAGCCAAAGCGGCCATTTTAATAGATGCAGATACAATGGATGTATTATATCATAAGGATGCAGTTACTCCTGTGTTTCCGGCCAGTACAGCGAAACTTCTGAATGTTCTTGTTACACTAGATTGGTGTAAACTGGATGAGGAGGTAACGGTTGGTGAAGAAGTAAAATACATTGCATCGGATTCCTCCAAGGCTTTATTGGTTCGTGGACACGTCGTTACGATTAAAAATCTTCTGGAGGGAATGCTTCTTCCTTCAGGTAACGATGCAGCTTATGTAGCTGCGGCATATGTGGGCAGGAAATCTCTAAAGAATGAGGATGCTACCGGTGAGGAAGCAATTAAGGAATTTATGAGGTTGATGAATGAAAAGGCCATTAGTCTCGGTGCAACCAACTCTTGCTTTAAAACTCCCGATGGATATGATGCAATCGGTCAATACACTACAGCATATGATATGGGGATGATTGGCATAGCTGCGGCAAAGAATGAGATCATTACCAATATCAGTAAGAAAAGTACGTCAAAGAATATATTTGCCAGCGGAGAGATGATCCGGTGGAAGAATTCGAATTCTTTAGTCAATAAAGGTAGCAGCAGATATTATCCCTATGCATTGGGATTAAAAACTGGAACGACAACAATGGCAGGAAGGTGTCTGGTTGCAGCTGCACGAAAGGGTGATAAGACGGTTGTAGCTGTTATTATGAATTCAACCTCCACCGGAAGATATCAGGATGCTACTAAATTATTAGACTTTGGATTACAATAATATATAATCTCATCTAAAAATATAGGTAATACAAATGATTAACTTAAAAATATTAATAGGAGCTGATATTTTTGGATCAACATTATGAGGATAGACCGGATAAGCTACTTAGCCGTATTGGCTTAGGATTGTTTTTAATGACATTAGCAATACTGGGATCACAGATTGCTATCGATAGTTTGATTATAAGTTTTTTTCCTGAAGTTAGTAAATCTGGCTGGTATGCATTTTCAGTTACTGGAATTATCATGTTAGGCATAGGAATTCCGGTTCTATCTGCAGTGATAAAAGGAGTTCCATCTTCAAAACGGGGAGAGGAAGTTAGATTAACCGTAAAACAGTTTTTGGGTTATTTTCTGGTGTGTACAGCGTTTATGTATATCGCTAATATTTTGGGTACTATGATAAATATGCAAATTGCATCACTATTAGGCAAAGAAACGCTGGTTAACCCACTTGAGGAGGTTATTGAAAGAAGCAATCTTTTTATTCTCTTTCTTTATGGTTCAATTATTGGGCCCATACTTGAGGAAATAATTTTTCGTAAATTACTTTTAGATAAATTAAGAAGTTTTGGAGATTTACCTGCGATTTTGCTTACAGGGTTTGCTTTTGGACTTTTTCATATGAACCTACAACAGTTTTTCTATGCAACCGTTCTAGGATTTGTATTCGCATATGTTACCATAAGGACGAATACAGTACGCTATGCTATTATATTGCACATTATGGTGAATTTCATTGGATTTATGGTGGCACCCTTTACCAATAACGAGAGTATCCTAGCAGTGTTTGGTCTCTGGGTGATCCTTGCTATTATTACAGGAATGATTTTATTTTTCCGTAAAGCAAAGGAACTGGTGTTTGAAAAGGGTGAAATAGAGGTTGAGAATAAAATCTTATACGTAATTAATGTAGGTACGGTATTATTCATAGCATTGTGTGTATTCTGGATAGGATTGATGTTGTTGGTACCTTAGGAGGGATTGATATCATATTTAGACGTGAACGAAACTCACAGGCCGATCCCTACCTAGGCATAGGATATTTTTGAGAACTTTTATAATCGTATCATAAAATAGTTCGCATCAGATCAGACATAAAAAAGCTTATGTCTGCCTGGTACGAACTATTTTTAGAGACGAGAAGTCGCTGTATTAACGGTAACGGACTGCGGTTCCGGATGCGGTTACCATCAGCATTCCGTTATTGCTTCCTAATACTTCATAATCGATGTCTACGCCCACAACTGCATCGGCACCCAAACCATAGGCTCTTTGTTCCAATTCCCTTATGGCTTGCTCTCTGGCACGTATGAGTTCTTCTTCATAAGTGCCGGATCTGCCGCCAAAGAAATTAGATAAACCGGCAGCTAGATCCTTGACGAAGTCAACACCGGAGATCACTTCACCGAATACGATTCCCAAATATTCAACAATTTCTTTTCCTTCAATGGAAGGGGTTGTTGTTACTATCATTTACTACATCCTCCGTTCTTTGATTCATTCTTTAAATGTAATTTCTATATCGCCGCTGCTTAAGGAGGCATTAATTGATCTGGCTCCATCATTATCTCTTTGCAGATGATCCTCATAGGATTGATTCTCTACTTCAATTTCTCCATAGGAGGTTTCCAAATCAAGATTATAATCCTCTTTTTTTCCTAGCAAGGATAGGGTAACATCACCATAGCTGTTACTAATATCAATTTCCATAATGTCAGATTTCGATATCTCCAGATCGCCGCTACTCAAATCCATATCGACTTCTTCTGCGGTGATCTCCTCACAGGTAATATTCCCATAAGAGTTGGTGATATTCACAGAACCGGTGTTTAAACCTTTAATCGTACAGTTTCCGCTGGACATAGTAACATCGAAACTTTCATAGGAAATATCAGAAAGAAGAAGCTCTCCCGTATTGATATTCTTAAATTTTGAATTACCGTAGGAATTCTTAAACCTTAGTTCTCCGGTATCGAAATTTTCTATATTACTGGAACCGGAAGATAATTGAAAGTCAGATTTATTTGCAGCTATATTTTTAACGGTCAAATCACCGTAAGCTACATCAACTTCTAATTTGTCTGTTATAAAACCCTCAATCTCAACATCACCGGAGGAGGTATCTAAATCAACCTGTGAAAAGACACTACCTTCCGGTACATATACCTTTATAATATTATCCAGGTTAAATCTTATGGAATAGGAATTAGGTAAGGTATCAGAATCATCAAAGAACAGTTTGCCATCCTCAATATTGTATACCGGTTCATCCTCCCAAAACAGATAATCAATTTCCACATAGTAATCATCCGATTCAATGATCTCTATTTCTCCCACACGGGTATTGATATCAATTCGAGTAATTTCTTCAACCTTGGATTTCTCCACTTCGAATTCCATGGCATCGGCTCTTCTTAGCTCATTGGAACCACCATTAAAAGCAAAGGACATATCACAGCCTGTAAAAATGAATATAGATAGCATCGTAATGGTTAATAATATAAATATCTTTTTTAAGTTACTTTTCATAAGCTCCCTCCCACAATATCTCTTTTCTTTTACCATATTATAACTGTTAGCAAGCTGATGTCAAGCAATCTAAGCCCTTATTTAGAGGTTTTAATTAACTTCTAATCTAAGTTAAATTTTTGCTTAGCATAGTTTATTAACAATGGTATATAATATGGGAAGTGGTTTATTTAGTAATATTAAAAAATTATGAATGTAGCAAATATAAAAGCGTAAGCTATGTTATAAAAAATATGATATAATACATGGAAAATCATGTATCAATCGTATATGATAAAAGGGAATCTATATGATGAAAGGAGAATTTGTATGAATAATTTTACATTTTATAGCCCAACCTACTTTGTATTTGGTAAGAATACAGAGAATGAAGCTGGTCATTATGTGAAACGATTTGGTGGAAACAAGGTGCTGATCCACTATGGCGGTGGTTCCGTAGTTCGTTCCGGACTTCTTGACAGGGTAAAGGCTTCTTTAAATAAGGAAAATATTAAGTTTGTAGAGCTGGGAGGTGTTAAGCCCAACCCTAGGAGCGGGCTGGTTTATGAAGGAATTGAATTATGCCGTAAGGAAGGCGTAGATTTTATTCTTGCAGTCGGAGGCGGTAGTGCTATCGATTCAGCGAAAGCGATCGCAGCCGGTGTGGTTTATGAAGGTGATTTCTGGGATTTCTACGAGGGAAAACCGGTAACAAAAGCACTTAAGGTTGGTACTGTGTTAACCATAGCCGCAGCCGGAAGTGAAGGCAGCGGTGATACCGTTATTACCAAGGAAGAGGGTATGTTAAAAAGAGGAGCCGGGGGAGAGGCCCTTCGGCCTGTATTTTCCATCCTTAATCCTGAACTTACCCAGACTTTGCCTGCGTATCAAACAGCTTGTGGTGCGACAGATATTATGGCCCATGTATTTGAACGATATTTTACAAATACCAAGGAAGTAGAGGTTACTGACCGTTTATGCGAAGCAGTACTTATGACAATGATTAAAGAGGTTCCCAGAGTAATAAAGGATCCGAATAATTACGAGGCAAGAGCCAATATTATGTGGGCGGGAATGGTTGCGCACAATAACCTTGTGGGAGTCGGACGGGAACAGGACTGGGCAAGCCACGGAATTGAACATGAACTATCTGCACTCTATGATGTAGCCCATGGTGCCGGTCTTGCGGTTGTTTTCCCTGCTTGGATGACTTATGTTATGAAACATGATATTAATCGCTTTGCTCAGATTGCTGTTAGAGTATGGGGATGCCAGATGAACTTTGCTAATCCTGAGGAGACAGCGAAGGAAGGTATCGAGAGATTAAAGAAATTCTTAACCTCAATCGGTATGCCGATTAATTTTGAACAACTGGGTGCGAAAGAAGAGGATATCCCTCAAATGGTTGAGAAGATGGGTCTTGGTGAGAACGGAACCATAGGAAGCTTTGTTCCGCTTAAAAATAAGGATATAGAAGCAATTTATCGTCTCGCATTGTAAAAACAACTATAACGTTAGAATTAAAGTAAAACGATTAATTACAGAATACGATATTATAAAACGGTAAGAGCGCGATCTCTTGCCGTTTTTATATAAAGATTTATATATGGTTTTATTTTTTTACTTAGAGTAGATACTAAGTTATGCAGATAATCGAATATACACAAAGGGATATCCCTATCCATGAGATTACTATAGTAATGAAAGAGATATATCACTTTTAGTTTGCTCTATTTAAAAAGTAATAGTATCGAATATTTATTATTAAATTACAGATATAATATCCAGATAGAAGGCACAATTACGAAATGTATCTACATGGTTTATATGACATATTACATGGAAATTCAACACTTCTTCCTATATGATTAGGATAGATTTAATGATTTATTTTGACTTGAAAGGAGAGCATCAATGAATAATTTTACATTCTACAGTCCGACCTATTTTGCTTTTGGAAGGAATACGGAAAAAGAAGCAGGTCACTATGTGAGACGTTTTGGAGGAAGAAAGGTATTAATCCATTACGGAGGAGGTTCTATCATTCGATCCGGACTTCTTGACCGAGTTAAGGAATCTTTAAAACAAGTGAATATAGAGTTTGCAGAACTGGGTGGCGTATTGCCGAACCCAAGAGATGGACTGGTTTATAAAGGGATTGAACTATGCCGTAAGGAAGATGTGGATTTTATTCTGGCAATTGGTGGTGGAAGTGTAATTGATTCCGCTAAGGCAATTGCGGCAGGTGTTTTATATGAAGGAGACTTCTGGGACTTTTACAACGGTAAAGGACAGATAGAGAAAGCATTGAAAGTAGGTACGGTTGTAACAATTGCAGCAGCGGGAAGTGAGGGCAGTAATAGTTCGGTCATTACGAAGGAAGAGGGTATGCTGAAAAGAGGTACAAATTCAGAATTAATACGGCCGATATTCTCAATTCTCAATCCTGAACTGACCCAAACACTCCCTCCCTATCAGACAGCCTGTGGTATAACGGATATTATGGCTCATGTATTTGAAAGGTATTTTACCAATACCAAGGAGGTGGAGATAACCGACCGCCTGAGTGAGGCAATTCTTTTGACGATGATTAAGGAAGCCCCAAGAGTTATGGAAGATCCGGATAACTACGAAGCTAGAGCCAATATTATGTGGGCGGGAATGCTGGCTCATAATAATATAGTCGGTGTGGGCAGGGATCAAGACTGGGCAAGCCATAAGATAGAACTGGAACTTTCCGGGCTCTATGATGTAGCCCATGGAGCAGGACTGGCGGTAATTATTCCTGCATGGATGACTTATGTCATGCATCATGATATTAACCATTTTGCACAGTTTGCTGTCAGGATATGGGGCTGTGAGATGAATTTTGCTAACCCGGAAGAGACGGCTAGGGAAGGTATTAAGAGATTGAAAGAGTTCTATACCTCTATCGGTATGCCCATCAATTTTGAACAACTGGGGGCGAAGGAAGAGGATATCCCTTATATGGTGGAAACCATGGGCCTTGGGGAGAATGAAACTAGAGGAAGCTTTGTTCCTCTGACTAAGAAAGACATGGAAGCGATTTATCGTCTGGCTGTATTGTAGGATAGTGTTAAAATGTTAAGACAATACTAAATTCTGTAGATGAGTTATATCATAGTTAATAGTTATCTTATCGATACTCGAATAAAAGTAATATGAAAGATGAATTAGTCGGATAGATAATAATGGCATGAGTTTTTTCAAAAGCTCATGCCATTATTATTACATTTACTGTGGATATTTACTTCTCATATATTTACTTATATAAAGCTTACTTTCGAACAATCTGATAGAAGGAGCGGTTTAACAGCATCTTATGTAATAGTTCAACTATAGTATCATTGGTATCATCCCGTAACAGAATTTCCTTTGCCAGTATAGGATTGTCAGTAATAATGCTATTTACGCCCAGGGACTTCATCCGTTCCAATTCACTTTTTGCATTGACAGTCCAAGCATGAATCTCTTTACCGGCTAGGTGAGTATTCTCCACAACAGATTTTGTAATAAAGGCGGAGCGGATGCTTAGAAAATCAATGAATTCTTTATCATAGAAATTACCGTAAGCCGCTGATAAGATATAGCCGGTTTTTATATCTGTATTTAATTGTTTGACCCTGGCAACAGTGTCATAACTCCAGGAGGATACAATACATTGGTGTTCAAAATCATACTCTTCAATCAGTGCAACCAGCTTTTGTTCTATTTCCTGCTCATGACCATGGATCTTAACATCTATATTTAGTTTAATACGACCTTTACTAAGTTCCAATGCTTCTTCCAATGTGGGAATGGGTGTACCGGCATATTCATCCCCGAACCAGGAGCCGGCATCCAAGTCCTTGATATCGTCGTAGGTCTGGGTCCAGATATACTTATTTAAACCTGTAGTACGCCATAGATTTTTATCATGTAACAAGATCAGGACACCGTCCTTGGTTTGTTGGACATCAATTTCCGCATAATCGGAGTGAGCTGCAATGGCCTGTTCAATGGCAGGCAGAGTATTCTCGGGAGCGTTAAAGGAACTACCTCTATGGGAAGCTATCTGGATACCGGATAGAGCTTCTTGAAGATGAAAGGAATCATTTCGTACGGCGATGTAAAAATTAATCAATCCTGCCGAAAGAAACATAACTAATATAGCAATCAAAAGTTGGCGGTGGCCCTTCATGGGAAGAAATGTTGTTTCCTCTTCCTGATAGTTTAGAATGGAACCGTCATAATCTCTTCCTTCTTCTTCCCGATAAGTTCGATATAAAGAAGAAATCAGGTTTAGATTGGTAATAAATGAAATCATACTAAACAATAAAGCTATATATAAATTTACCATTGGATAGTAAGAAAGAAAAATAGTGATTACCATGTTTTTCTCAACAGAGAAATAGATTAAAACAGCCATGATAAAAAGTATAATATTATAAATCAGGTAAAAACCTACGGTCAGAAATACATTATATAACAGTAAGGTGGTAGCAGTTTTCGGATGGCGTCCCATCATGAGCTGCTTGGAATGTTCCAAGCCATCAAGAAATTTTTGATTTTCATTGATACAAAAGTGCACAGTAAATAAACCCCGATAGGCTATAAAAGTGATAAACACTAAAAACAAGGTAAATAATCCGCGAAGAAATAAAACATCGGAAGCTCCATCAGTAAAGGTAATAGGAAATCTCATCTTTATAGATATCCCGATTAATAATGGTATGTTGGTAAACAGATAAATAATTAGGGCATAAAAGGGTAAGGCTATATTGCCTGTAAAAATTGATCGTAGAGTTTTAAAAAATCCGATGGCTAGATTACTAAGGATATTTGGGCCGGGGTTAATGCTTGCAATGCGACAATGGTGAATTATCGAAGACATTTTCCATAACACGAGAATTGGAACTATGATAAAGATACCCAATAAAAATAAGATTGCCGGTGGATGTGTTAAAAAGACAGGTAGATTTTTCTGAGTTACATAACTGTGCCCCCACAGTTTCATAACATACTTAAATGCAATATTAATGAGGGGTATCATGAAAACCACGAATAGTATATTGAAGGTGATTTCAAGCAAAAGAAGATTCCTGTTACGGGCTTTCATAAGCTTTCTGTATTTGATTGGAAAAAATTTCATAGAGTCACCTTCCTTTCTGATTATCATGATGCTTATTATAGTCATATATTATGTTTTATGCAAGTAGGAAGTGAATTACGATAGATATCCTATATATCCTTGATTTTTCATTCTCGTATGATAAAATTATTTTAATTCCGATATCTACCAGAGGTGATTTGGATTATGAAAGGAGTTTGCAATGTTAACTGAAATCTTAGTGAAGTTATTTATTAAAAATAAAGATCGGGTGGAGGACCAGGCAGTACGGACATCCTATGGCATACTGGCCAGTATCTTAGGAATTATTTGTAACGTCATATTATTTGGTGTAAAAATCACAGTTGGTATGATTATCAATAGTATCTCCGTTATGGCAGATGCCTTTAATAATCTATCCGATGCTGCCTCCTCGGTAATCAGCTATATAGGAGTAAAACTGGCGAGTAGGCCTGCAGATAAGGAGCATCCTTTCGGCCATGGAAGATTTGAATATATCGCTGCCCTTGCAGTAGCATTTTTAATATTGCAGGTTGGATTATCATTGTTTCAAAGCTCTTTTTCCAAGATATTAAACCCTGAAGATGTGAAATTCAATCCTATTCTGGTTGGGATACTTTGTTTATCGGTATTGATCAAGCTATGGTTGATGTTGTTCAATCGAAAGCTTGGTAACCGGATAAATTCCTCTGTGATGAAGGCAACAGCAGCAGATTCACTGGGAGATGTGATGGTAACATCGGCGACCATAGCCTCAGCCGTCCTGGCAGGAACCGTAGGTTGGCAGATTGACGGATATATGGGTGTTGTAGTATCCGTATTTGTTATGATAGCCGGTTTTCGAATAGCGAAGGAAACCCTGGAGCCATTACTTGGACAGGCGATTGATCGGGAAATATACAAAAAGATTTCTGACTTGGTGGAAAGCTATGAGGGTATTGTAGGGACCCATGATCTGATTATCCACAGTTATGGTCCGACCCATCGAATGGCTACCATCCATGCGGAGGTACCCAATGATATTGATTTTGAGAAAGCCCATGAAACCATAGATCGTATTGAGAGGGATGTACTTAAGAAACTGGATATCTTTCTAGTGATTCATATGGATCCTATTGAAGTTAATAACACTATGGTCATAACAAAACGGGAGATGGTTACTTTGATTGTAGAGAGCCTAGAACCGAAAGCAAGTATCCATGATTTTCGCATTGTGAACGGTGAACGACAGATTAATTTAATCTTTGATTTGGTAGTACCTTATTCTTATACGAAGGAACAGGAGCACCAGCTGCTTCAGACCATTGTGGAGGAAGTAAGAAAAAGAGATCCAAAACACCAGTGTATTATTACTATGGAGAATAGTTTTATTGCTGAGGAATAGCATAAAACAAAGTAAAAAAATGGATGAAAAAAAATAAAATTAGTTCTTGAAAAATGAATCCCTATGGGGTATAATATCATTCGTGGCGACTGAAAGCGCTACAAAAAAAAACAGTTGATTTGACAAGCAGAATCAATTGTTATAGATTGGGCTATCGCCAAACGGTAAGGCACTGGACTCTGACTCCAGCATCTCTAGGTTCGAATCCTAGTAGCCCAGTTGTAAAACCCTGATTATCCAATGATGATCAGGGTTTTTGCTTGCAACTGGGCTTATCCAGCTAAGAAAATGAAGTCGTAAGACTTCATTTTTTTGTGGTTATATGCTAATATACCGGCTTAAAAATGGGCTTTTACTCAGCTCATTTTTTATGTAAAATTGACTTTCCTATTAAGTAACTTTTTCAATATTTTTAGTATTAAATATATAAAACTATAGAAAAATTATATTGTTAATTAATAAATAATAGCATATAATGGAATATATTGGTATGTTGCGTGACATAATCAGGATTTAAGAATGAATTATTATTGAGATACCATTATTTCTTTCAAATCTAAAAACACGGAGAAAAACAAAATGATTCATGTAAAGCACCTTCAAAAAACATTTAATAAAAAAAATAGTAAAATGAAAGAAATCAAGGCAATTAACAAAACCACGATATCTTTTGGCGATTCGGGATTGGTTTGTATTCTTGGAGCAAGTGGATCAGGAAAGACAACACTACTGAATGTAATTAGTGGTATGGATGACTTTGATAGTGGACAGATTGTTATTGATGATTATCAGTTAGATAAATATTCACCCACAAAGTACGAATTGCTGAGAGCCAGTCATTTTGGTTTTATTTTTCAGAATTATTTGTTGCTTGAAGAGAATACGGTTGAAGATAATATTAAATTGGCTTTAAAACCATTTGAGATTTCTGAAGCCGAAATGAAAGAGCGTTGTTCCTCTGTCATGGATAAGCTTGGTATCCTGCACCTAAGAAGCAGGCTTGTCTCGCAGCTTTCCGGAGGGCAGAAACAGCGTGTTGCTATAGCTCGAGTAATTGTAAAAGGTCCGAAGATAATTGTTGCTGATGAACCGACAGGTAATCTTGATGAGGCTAATACCATAAATGTACTAAACCTCCTAAAGGAACTTTCCAAGGAGCATCTGATTTTAATGGTTACCCATGATCAAAGAGCAGCGTCCTGTTACGCTGATCGAATCATAACAATTGAGAAAGGCAATGTTATAAGTGACATAGCAAATGAGTCTACCAATTACAGTAGCTATCTTGAGGATTCTTTTATTTGCCTCGAAAATTATGAGAAACAGACCTTGAAAGGGTCGGGGATAGATTTAAGTTTTTATGGGACACCGGAGCATGAGGTACAGATGCGTATTGTATGGACCGGAAGTCGGTATTATATTGAATTACTTTCTGCAGATACTCAGGCAGTTTTGTTATCTAAAGATTCAGAATTACGTCTGGTAGAACAGATGCCGAAACCTGAAGAGGAAGAAGCGAAGGAGCTAGTAAATTATCCACCGTTAACTGTCAGCCAAAGGACGAATATCCAAAAGGTGAAGAAGCTTGCAAATAAAATGTTTGCCGGATTATCAAAACGGTATTTCTATCTGAAGTTAGTATTTATTGTGGTTACTCTTATTATTTCGGTGACAGCCTGTGTTTTTTTTACTGTTTACAGGGCAGATAAAACCACTTTTATTACAGAGGATAGTCATTATGTAACGGTTACTTTGGAGTGGGGCCAACCGAATGCGGTAGTATATATGCAGGAACAAGCATCAGAATTATTAAAGGTATTAAGAGCTAACGAATATACGATTGTTCCGGATGGAAGATATCCATTCATTATTCCTCCTCGTCTGTATCCACAGATCGAACTTTCCTTCAGTGGTAAGTATTTCACTCAGGTAAGATCCTATAGTAATGCTTTAAAGGATTATTCCATTGTTCCTTCCGAGTTGTTGGAGGAAGAAGCTATTCTATATGGGAGTAGCCCCAATAGTGCATATGATATTGTCGTAGACAAATGGCTGGCTGATCGGATTATTGAAGCAAACGATGTAGTATGGGGTACTTACCATTCCTACGATGATCTTATTGGGTGTAATGTAGCTGCCCAAGATCTTGATACACCTTTGGTTATTACAGGGATCTGTGATACCGGTGAACCCTCTGTCTATATGGACCGATATATGCTCTTATATCTGGTACAATGGACAACAAGATTTTCCTATAATGACGGTACCTTGAGAGAAGCTCTGGGACAGATCATTCATGGAAATAATGACATGAAAGAAACGTTCGAAGAGGATTATGAAGAAGTACTTAACAATTGTCTCTCTGAAGTGGGGCGTTTTTTGGTTTATACAGAGGATCCGGATGCAGTAATATCTCTGGTTAATACATTCAAAGAAGAAAGTCAATCAGAGGATATAAGAATAAAAGCTTACTCTACGGCAGCAGATCAACTTAGATCCCATGATGCTAAGTTTAAAACCATTGTAATTAATGTAGCTATATCATTTTTCTTTATCATGATATTATCCATTTTACTATTTTACTTTACGATGGGGGCTTTTTTAGAAAATAGGAAACGGGTTATTCTGATACATATTACACAGGGGATACTTAGGAAGCAGATTCTTTTTGCATATCTGTGGTCAATCCTTCAAACAGCAACCGGTGTAGTTTTGCCTACATGGATTATTTTTATATTTGGAGAAAACATTGCTTCACGACTTAACGTAATAAAAGATACGATCAATTATCCGTGGTGGGTTGCTTTCGGTGTTCTTGTACTGGTATTTTTAACAGCTTTTCTTCCTGCTGTTGTACCGGTTTTGAGAATGCTTTCAAAGAAGCCAACAGACCTAGGCACAGTAGAGTGATGGAGGTTGAAGGACGATTATGACAAACGGATCAATAATAAGATTAGAAAATGTATCAAAATATTATATTGCAGAAGGTAAAGTAGTACCTGCTTTAGAAAAAACAGACCTTACATTTGCATCTACCGGACTGGTGGCAATAATAGGTGAGAGTGGATCAGGAAAAACAACACTTCTTAACTTAATTGGCGGAAATTTGAACCCGGATAGTGGTTTTGTCTACTTTGGAAATAAAAAAATTGCAGAATTAGATGATGCTAACCGAGAAGATTATAGGAAAAAACAAATTGGATTTATCTATCAAGACTTTGAACTAATAGGACACTATACAGCCAGAGAAAATATAATGAGTGCCTTATTACTTAGTGGAGAGAAACTGGAAACTGCGAAAGTAAAAACAGAAGAAGTCTTACATAAAGTTGGACTGAAAGGTCATGCTGACATTAAGGTATGTAAGCTTTCTGCCGGACAAAGACAACGGGTAGGGATCGCAAGGGTTCTTGCAAGAGATACGAAGATAATACTTGCAGATGAGCCTACGGCTAACCTAGATGCAGAAAACGGTAAGCAAATCATGGAACTTTTAAGGGAGTGCGCTAACGATCATTTGATTATACTAGTGACTCATAATTTAGATCAAGCAAAAGATTATGCTACTCGTATTATTAAGATGAGAAAAGGCAGGGTCGAGGAAGATTCTGCACCATGTTTGTTGGAGTTGATAAGAATTCATACCTTACCAAAGAATTTGATAACAACCAACCGCCTTAAAATACCGTTGTTACCATTATTAAAGTGGGATATGAAATCCTCTGCAATCCAGAATATATTAGTATTGCTCTTTCTGGCTATGGCTGGACTGATTATGATTTTTTTCTATAGTACATATTACATAAACTCGGATGAGACACCGGCAAAAATCTTTCAGGCATCTGCTTATCAGAATAGCAGCATGGAACGTATTGCAGTTGTCCGCTTGGATGGTGAGAAGATATCTTCCCGGGATCTGGAATGGGCTAAAAGTTTAAAGTATGTAGAAACGACCGACCTGTATGACACAGTAGCAGACATTAGGTACTATCTGGAAGAAGGTGAAGATTATGAATATGATTATTTATCAGGCAGATTAATCAAACCATTAGATGAAACAAATTATGTCAGGTCTGCTTCCTCATTGTCAGAAGAAGATATATACGCAGGTCAAATGCCCGAGAAAGAAAATGAAATAGTAATCTGTTCGGAGGACGAAACACTCCTTGGAAAAGAATATGGTTCCTACTTAAAATTGGTCATTGATAGTAGTGACACATTTTATTATCAGAAATTTAAGGTAACAGGATTACTTAAAGGTAACAGTGGTCAGGCTTTCTTTTCCAATGCTTTTTGCGATATGCTGAACGCTTATTATGAAGGCCCCAATTGCAAGATACATTTTTTTTGGAACGAAAGCACGCAGACTTTTGGGCAGATAGCAAGTGCACTCCCGCAAATTGATAGAAATTTAAACGGGAATACAGTTGTTACCAGAAAGGCATATTTATCTATGTTTCGAAATGCCATACCAAAAGGAGAATGTCAGTTTGTTTGCCGATATTATAGTGATCTAGGCAATTTGATTTCAGATCGTAAAGTTATAGATATCAATGTAATTGAAAAGGATTATACCAATTCGAATGAGGACATTGAGGTGTTTACCCATGTAATTCCCAATGGAGCTACTTTAGAAAGAGTTTTTATCAATGAAAGCAGTTTCCCTTTTATTGATGTATCGGAAGAGTTATTTTATTCAATTTATGATACCGGAAGCAGACAGATGAGTATATACGTCGAAGATTACGCCTATCTTGACAGAGTACTTAAAAAAATTAATGAATCCGGTGATTATATAGCAGCAAGTACGTATCGTATGTCAGCTAAATATTTCTCAGATGATTTAAATGTAAATCGGGAAAGGTTGATCGCTATGTCATTATTTGTATTGCTTATTACAGCTGGGGCAATCGTCTTCGTCGTCTGCATGATTTACATGATTAGGAAAAAGGAGTATCTTATCTTAAACAAGCTTGGTATGAAACCATACTTGTTTCAGTTGATAACTTTTACCAAACTTGCTTTGTTATCTTTTGCAGCTATGTTCTCTATTGCAATTATACTTATAATTCTTTATAACATAAGAACTACACTTGTTTTGAATTACCTGAAGTATTTAATGATTCCGCAGTTTGTGGTATGCGCTATATTGTTTTTGATTGCAGTAGCTTTGGCTACCTACATTTATACAAGAATAATTAAAAAGTCATTTATCTAGATACATCATTATATTCCGGTAGAACCGTATACTTAGATATGGAAATTCACAGTTTATGAATCAAGAGGATCAAACCTTCGGGTTTGGTTCTTTTTTGCTCTAGGAGTTGTTCTAAGATTTATAACTTTAAATACTGCCCAAAAAATCTCTTGACATATGTAAAATATTAACATATAATGTAAAACAAATACAAAGCCTGTCATGACAAACCTAAATATGTAGAAAGAAGGTGGATCATGTGTGATGAGTTGTTACACAGAATAAATCATTCTTTAAGTCACGCCTGTAAAAGTTCGTTTTATCAAAACAAAGCAATTCCAAAACAGATCAATTCTATATCAGATTTTGAAAAAATCCCATTAACCCGAAAAGATGAATTGAGAAACAGTAGTCCCTTTGAAGTGCTGTCCGTCCCGATGAGTGAGATACAAGAGTATCATGAATCCTTTGGTACCACCGGTAAGCCCGTACCTGTATGGTACTCAAGGAAGGATATGCAAGTTTCGGCTAAGCAGCTTTATAACAAAGACCTTAATATCACCAAAGAAGACATTAGTCTAATTCGTTTTCCCTATGCGATATCGGTGCCGGCTCATATATTTTCAAGGATGTTTATTGAACAGGGGGCAACGATCATTCCGGTCAGCAGAGGTTCTACAGTAACTCCATATCCCAGAGTACTTGAGATTATGAAAAGATTAAAGACTACCATCCTTGCATGCAATCCCTCGGAAGCTATATTACTGGCTAAAACAGCAGTTAGGCTGGGTTATGATGTATCACAGGACTTTAAAATAAGGGCAATCTGTGTTGGGGGAGAGATGCTTCATCCTCTAAGAAGAAAAATAATAGAAGAATTATGGAAGGCAAAAGTCTACGATTATTTCGGATCTACAGAAACTGCTAATATTGCAGTGTCCTGTGGGAATGGTAATTTACACTGTTCAAAGGACTATTACTTAGAGGTGTTGGATATCAAAGATGGTAAGACAGTGAGTAAGGAAGGGAAGGGCTTTTTAGTAGTAACCCAGTTGAACAATGAGGCCTTTCCATTAATCAGATATCACACAGGGGATATCGTGGAAATCAAAAGAAGCGATTGTCCCTGTGGAAACGATGAGGATATCATGATCCATCATGGGCGGTACAATGATCTGATTCAGGTGGGAAGCCAAAGCTGTACTATGTATGAACTTCAGGAAGCATTATTTACCTGTGAGAATATGAATGAAATCATTTTTTGGAAAATGCATAATCAAAAAGATCAGTTATTCATCTATATCGAAGGAGAACCGAAGGGTTCTACAACCGATATCAAGCTAAATCTTCCATTTCCCAATAAGGTAATATTCGTGGAACCTCAAGAAATTCAAAACATCGATAAGCTGTTAGAAATGACAGAATTAAGAAAAGCCAGTTATTTTATATAAGATTTTACCCGGTTTTTATGTTCTATTGGTTCCCGTAGGTTCAAAAAGATCACAAGCAAAGATATGCTTATATCATCGGATCAATAATAAAGCAGTTCTTATAATTCAAGTACAATTAAATTTAAAATAATATCTCATCAAAAGCAAAATCCCCATATAAATTAAAACTGTGGAAAGGAGATGCATAATATATGCTTACTTTATTATGCGCGTATCATGTATGGATAAAGAATTATGGATTGATGTAACCGGTCTTTCTGAGAAGAAAGCCTATGAGGTGGTTAGCTATGCCTTAAACACAGGATATACAGGAGTTTGTCTGGATCAGAAGCAATTCGGGCTAGTGGACAAGATCCCTAAGAATAACAAGCTGTTAATAAAAACAGATTATGACAATAAGGATATAATTAAGAAATTTATTACGGAACATAAGGATCAAAGGGTTATTGTTTTATTCGATGGTTCAGACAAGAAGATAAAAACCGTCTTCGAGGAGAATGAACTGGGGGTTTTCATTACAATCAATGATAAAGAGAGCATGGAAAAAGCAATTCAATTAAGCAAATCCTATAAGACAATTGTAATTCATTTTGAGTCTGTGACCAATATTCCTCTCGAGTTAGTTCTCGCATATTCCCAACAATACAATAATACAATCTGCAAATTAATCACTACCGGTGAAGACGGGTGGGTCGCTTCCATGACTATGGAGATGGGAAGTCAGGCGGTGCTACTAAAAAGCACGAACCCAGAAGAGATAAAAGCCTTAAAGGATAAGGTGGAAAGTTTGACAGGTACCAAGTTATCGATTGAAGAATTAAAAGTTGAGAGCATCCAACATATTGGGATGGGTGACAGAGTTTGTATTGATACAACGAGTAAATTAGGGGAGGATGAGGGAATGATCTTAGGATCTACCTCAGCGGGCGGTATTTTAGTCAGTTCGGAAAATCATTTCCTCCCTTATATGGAGCTAAGACCCTTCCGGGTAAATGCCGGAGCGATTCATTCCTATGTATTATGTCCGAATAACCAGACAAAATATCTATCGGAATTAAGGGCAGGGGATGAGGTATTGGCTGTGAACGCAAGCGGTGAGGCAAGGGCGGTAAGTGTGGGCCGAATTAAGATGGAGAGAAGACCTTTGCTCTTGATCAAAAGTGTAGCCGTAAACGGCTCCAAAGTAAATGTTATAGTTCAGGATGACTGGCATATTCGTATTCAATCCGGGAAGGAAGAGGTAAAGTGCAGTGTATTATTAGAACCGGGTGATACCGTACTTGGTTATACCATGAAAGAAGGAAGACATCTGGGAGTTGCGATTGATGAAACAATTATTGAAAAATAAGGAAGGGGTAGTTGTATGAGCGCATTAACAAAATATATCTGTTCCAATGCATATCGTAATTATCATGCAATAGAAAAATACAGTGATAAGTTACAGAATATATCGAATATGAGTCTTTTGGAGGTGGACAATTATATCGATACATCCCTAGATGAATTACTTCAATATGTTTATGAGAATAATGCTTATTACAGAGAAAAGCTTAACAGCATCGGATATTCACCGGAGGAAGAATTCTCAAGAGAAATCTTTGAAAAGATTGAGACCTTATCTAAGGATACCCTACGGGAGGATAAAGATATTGTTCTTTGTGTTCCGAAGAAAGATATTGTACATATCCATACATCAACCGGAACCCTGGGCGGTGAAAATATCTATGTAATGTATACAATGGGAGATTTATACGGTAGCATCTGGTTCCGGAGATCGGAAGATTATTTGAGATGAAAAGTACGGATGTCGTTGCAATAGCTCTTCCCTATGAAATGAGCTCAGCCGGACAGGCCTTCCAGCGGGTGGCACAGCTCTGTTTTGGAGCAGCGGTACTGCCGGTAGGAAAAGGAGGCGCTTACTCAGAGCCGTGTAAGACGATAAAGATGATGTGTGATCTGGGTTGTAATGTAATTTTTACTTCACCGTCTTATATAGTGGAATTAATGAAAGTGGCAAAGCGGGATGGGATAGACATTACAGAAAAAATCCATTTAGATATGATCTGGCTTACGGGAGAAGGCTGTTCCGATGCGTTTCGTAAAAAGATTAAGAAAATGTGGGGCTGTGATGCCAGGTTTTATTATGGATCTTTGGAATGCGGGGCTTTGGGGATCGAGTGTGAAGCCGGATGTGGATATCATATTCCAATTTCCCATGTATATGTGGAAATTATTGATCCGGATACAAAAGAGAAATTAGAGGACGGTGAAATTGGTGAAATTGTAGTAACGACCCTTTTAAAAGAAGGGACGCCATTAATTCGCTACCGTACGCAGGACTTGGGTTATATGGAACGAATGGAATGTGAATGTGGGATTGAGCTTCCCAAGCTATACCTGCGGGGGCGAAGGGCAGATCAGATCTATATTGCCGGAGAAGAATATGCACCTTTTTATGTAGAAGAAATGCTGATGCGGATTGAAGAAGTCGGTGAAAATTATTACATGAATGTCCACGAAGATCATGTGGAGGTTGTAATTGAATTATCTGCAGAAACAAAATATTATGAAGGAATAGAAGAGATTATCTCCAGTAAGTTGGAATTCTCCTGCGGTATTCCAAACAATATCGTAGTAGTTGATGAGATTCCCTATTCCGGTAAGAAGATGAAAAGAGTGAATTATGTATATTAGGAGGATGGAATATGATCATTGATGGACACGTACATATGGGAAAAGGTGATTTTGGTACTTTGGACGAATTAAAACAGGACATGCAAAAAGCCGGTATTGATAAAGCTGTCCTGGTTCCGGGTGGTATGATCGATGTAAGGAGAATGACCAGATATATTACAGGGGTAGAGAAGCCGAAGGGAGATGATATACCAAATGATGTGATTGAACATATCATTCATTCAGAACCGGATAAGTTCTATGGATTTTATTGTGTGAATCCTCATAAGAGAAGGGAAGCGGTAATTGACCTGGAAAATGGGATTCAGAAAGGATTTAAAGGACTTAAGTTGGCACCCATTGTTCATGGTTTTTCCTTGGCTTCCAAAACAGTAATGGAGCTGGCTGATCTGTGTGGACAGTATAATGTACCGTTCTATAGCCATGTACTCTTTTCGCCCGGGGCTTCTACGAAGAAGATGGCGGCTTTGGCGAAGGAATTCCCGAATACCAATTTTATTATCGGACATATGGGGTTTGGGCCGGCTGATGTGGATGCCATGGAATATGCAGCTATGTATGATAACTTATATCTGGAGACCTCCCAGGGAAGTTTTGCCGGTATTAAGACAGCACTGGAAACCTGTGGAAGCTCAAAGTTGATTTTTGGCAGTGAATTTCCGCTATATAAACCAATTAGCAGCCTTATGACAATCCGGGAGTTAAATTGTAAAGAAAGTGATTTCGATAATATTCTGTATAAGAATATTCAATATCTATTAAATGTAAAATGATAATTGAGAGGATTTTGATAACTTTATTACGATGATACGAATATGTATAATTCTAATCAAAATGAAAAAAATTTCTATACAATAGGTTGATTAAGGTTAAAATCATATTACATAGCCAATATCCGTTGTACCATGGGCGTATTTGTAAGTACGATGTTAGTTGAGTTTAGGGAGGAGATTAGATGATAATTGGAAAAGAAAAAAGACTTAACCGGTTGTATAATGGTCATGACAGAATTATTATTTTACCCCTTGATCATGGGTTTACCGAAGGTCCGATTGATGGAATTGAGAACATGGGTCAAGCATTATCAGACATTGTGCGATATAATGTGGTTGATAGTGTTATATTGCATCGGGGTGCCATTATTCATAATTACAGTATATTAAGCAAACAGAACCTTGGGTTAATTATGCATTTATCCGGAAGTACCAGTCTTTACGGTAACGGCTTACATAAAATCCAGACCGGTACGGTGGATGAGGCGATTTCCTTGGGGTGTGACGGCGTATCAGTTCATATTAATCTTGGTAATGAATATGAGCCCTATATGCTGGAGAATACGGCCAGAATTGCTGAGGAATGTGGCAAAAAGGGGATGCCATTGATCGCGATGGTTTATGTCCGCGGAGATGAAATAGAGAATGAAAGAAAACTGCCTTATCTAAAAAGGGCGGTACGTTTAGCGGATGAAATCGGTGCAGATATCGTAAAAGTTAACCTATGTATGGAGGGAGAGAACTTCTCAGAAGTAGTTAACAGCTGCCAGATACCGGTGGTAATTGCCGGTGGGCAACAAAAGGATTATATCTCGCTTCTTCGGATGGTAGATACTGCTATGAAATCAGGAGCAAAAGGGATATCCATAGGTAGGAACATTTTTCAATCCAGTAACTATAGTTTACTTCTTAACAACATCAAACGTATCGTCCATGAACATGAAGATATCAGCCTGATTATGAAAGAATATCTGGCATACGCATAAAAAAGAATAGATTAATATAAGAAAACGGCGTTAGATTCAATGTTAAAAATCATACGCCGTTTATATTTTGTAGTAGGATACCAACATGCAATTTACGTTAGTCCTTTCACCTATATTATGCTTCATATTGCATGACTAATTTATTAGTAAGTAATATAAAGATAACCAACATAGAGCAGTACAATTTAATTGTTGTTAAGTAGTTACCCATTCTTCCAATAATTGATCCAGCTCCTTACTTAAGGCTTCTTTTCTTGAAAACAGTCTGTTTAATTCCTCATAATCCGTCCCAGATACCTCCATACAAGCTTCCAGCTCTCTTATTTCACTTTCAATAGCTTTTACTCTTTCTTCGACTTTTGCTTGCTGGAAGGCTTTCTTCTCAGATTTATTTGTCTGGTTTGAGGCTGAATGATGAGACTTCGGTTTCTTATCCTTTTGCGTCACATTTTCTGTTGTTGAAGTATTTTTCTTTCCCTTTACTTCATTCTTATTACTTTTCTTTAGAAAACTTTCACTTTGGCTTTCAGAATCTATTAAATTCGCCAACTTCTCCTTCTCGTTTTTATAATAATCATAATTACCAAGATAGCTTTTAAAACCACAATCTTCAATTACAATCACCCGTTCGCTGATTTTATTAATAAAATATCGATCATGGGAGATAAAGAAGATGGTACCTTTAAAACCATAGAGAGCCTCCTCGATACTTTCTATGGAAGCAGTATCAAGATGGTTAGTCGGTTCATCGAGGATCAACAAATTAACATCATGATAAAGCAATTTACTCAGCTTAAGACGGACTTTCTCTCCGCCGGATAAAAGCTTAATCTTCTTGAAGACGTTGCCGCCATAGAACATGAATTTTGCGAGATGTTCTCTGGCCTTTCCTTCCAGGATGGAGATGTCCTCTCTAAAGTAATCAAGAACAGTAAGTTCTTCGTCTTCAAAGGTTAGGTTCTGTGGAAGATATGCCATCCTCACATTAGCCCCTAAGCTCACTTCACCACGATCGGATGTAAGCTCTCCTAAAAGCATCTTAAGAAATGTAGTTTTGCCACAGCCGTTCGGTCCGATCAGTGCGACCCTTTCACCGTATTGTATTAACAGCTCAGCATTGTGTAGGATATTCTTTTTCTCAAAGCTTTTTGATAATCCGGTGGCCTTTATGACAATCTTACCAGAGCGTTCACTCGTTTTCAGATTTAGCCTCATACTCTGGTGTTGAGCAACAGGTTTTTCTATCCGTTCCAATTTATCCAGTTTAATCTGCATGCTGGCAGCTCTTTTAAAGAATTTTTTGTTATCCGCCTTCATGGCCCATTCTCGTAACTCTTTAATGGACTGTTCCATATGGTTTATCTTCTTACTCTGTTCTTTATAATTATTAAACTGAATCTGTAAGTTCTCTTCCTTTTGTCTTACAAAGTCAGAATAGTTGCCGAAGTAGGTCTCACAAACTTTATTTTCAACCTCTATGATTTTTGTAACAGCATGATCAAGAAAATACCGATCATGGGATACTACAATAACAATCCCTTTATAATTTTTAATATAACCCTCCAGCCATTCAACAGAATCCATATCTAAATGATTCGTCGGCTCATCCAGTAATAATACATCGGGAGTGTCGATAAGATGTTTACCAAGGATTACGGTGGTCTTCTCTCCACCGCTTAATAGATTAAAATCCTGATTTAAGAAGTTCTCATCAAATTTAAGTCCCGTACATATCTTATTCAATTTTTCGTCAATCTCATATCCGCCCTTGAATTCATATAATTGCAGTAGTTCGCTGTATCGATTTAAGGTTTTTTCAAGTTCTTTACCTTCTAATTCCTGCATGCTTTTTTCCAGCAGATGCATTTCCTTTTCGACCATGTGAATTTCTTCAAAGCTTTGATTTAATACATCAATAACCTTCATGTTATCCGCATACTGGGGAATCTGTTCCAGATACGCAACGGTAGTATCCTTGGATATCTTCACCCAGCCCTCATCGTATCCCGGAGGGACGGGAGCATAAGGGTACCCGGCGCAATGATTTAGTTTAAGTAATCCGGCAATTAATTTAAGAATTGTCGTTTTACCACATCCGTTTCCCCCAACGATACCAACCTTTTCTCCTTCCGTAATTAAAAATGTAATATTCTTAAGTACAAGGGTTGTATCCATGTATTTTTTTACGCCATCTAACGCTATCTCTGACATTATTATTCCTTCTCTCATAACTTATTACTGGCTAAACTACATTTGTTAGGTGCTCATTAGTACAGTATATAAAAAGCAGTTACTTCGGCTAGTGCGAAATTAATATTACATAAAATATTATGCGCAGTCTCAAAAGCCTCGTTTAACCCAGACCTAAGCGAAAAGTCCGATGTAGTTTGAACGATTTTATTAGCCTCAATTATAACTATAGCATGGAACATGTTGTCGAAACACCTTGAACTTATTTCATAAATAATCTTGAGATGATGAGCAGATATTAAATGTGTATACAAAGCTTTAAATAGGCTGATTCGGAAATTGAAGTATATAAAAATGGTATGATGAGAACGAGATTTCAAAGAATTATTCACTGAAGTTGAATTTCCTATTATATTGATATAGTCTGTTTGATAGTTTAATAATATTAGAATGATTACCGTAGAGTTCTTATCTAGGAGGGGGTGCTGCAGAATGGATATATTGGGAGGTATGATATTTACCCAAAAGTTTCATTTTGCAACAACCCCTGATTTGTATCAAATAAAGTTATTTATATCTTGTTCTTATACTATACTGCGGACCGTTTTCATAATCATATTCCTTTTCATAATATACATAGTCACCAATGAGTTTTGCAGTAAAAATGGTGTCTGCTTCACATATTGTCTTCACCTTTTTGTTCACAATATCGATTACATAGAGATACCCATTTTCGCTATCGTCATCCCCGGGATAGATACAGACAATCCATCTGCCGTCGGTTGAGATATCTACAAGTTGAGTAAACTGCGGTAAGGTTTCTTTCGGAAGGATTAACTCGGTATTCCCACCAGAGGTTATTTTATACAGTCCGTTGTTATTTGTATAATATAGATCATCATTTTTTACGCTAACGATGGTACCCGGCCCGTAGGTTTTTACATTACCTCGGTTATCAACACTTGTAATAATAAAATCTTCGGATACGAAATACACGATATCTTTCGCAACATGAATGCTTCTGTTATATGAGAGAAAAGTAACATTTTGCAATAATATCTGATGTTTCTTACCATCAAGGCTGATACTTTCGATGCTATCATTGCTATTGTCGGTTCTACTGTAATATAATTTATCTTCTGTCAGATTAAAGTTATAATATAGCAGGGGATTAGCCGATGTTAGTTTTAAAATCCGTTTAGGGTTACTGCCATCCGGATTGGAGCGGTATAAGTGGTTTTTACTGATATAAAAGATATCACCCTCTTGAATACCTAGGAGTCTCGTAGCGTCTTTCACAATAATATCTTTTTCTTTTCCGTCTGCTGATATCCGACAGATTGAGAAATTTTTACTTAAATAATAAATAGTATCCTTATAAAGCAGAAAACCGTTAAATGCATCCAAATCAGCTACCTTAATACTGATATAAGGATATTGTTTAAATAATGAATAATGATTAAAATAAGAGGACGAACCAGAGAGGAAGTAGATACCTTCCTCTGTTTGTTTTGCTTTAGTTAAATATGCTGAGGGTTCAGGTGCGCTTTCATCAAATAGAGTTCCATAACGGGAGCTGGGTTTGGCGGTTGTTTTATGGATTTTATTACACCCTTCAAAGGCAGTAGGATCAATAAAGCATTCACTGCTTGGCATTGTGATACGTTTTAAACCGCTGCAATTAAGGAATGCGCGCCCGAGGATATATTCAACACTGTTAGGTATTACAATCGACTGCAAATTAGTACAGTCAGCAAATAGTTCGTATTCCACAGTAGTTAATCTTTTTGAAAGAGTAACCTCGGATAAGGATTGGCATTTCTTAAAAGCATAAGCACCTACATTTAAAACATCATTTGACATGATTACTGTGGTAAGCTCCTGGCAGGAATAGAAGGCGTAGTTACTAATATATTCCGAAGCTATATTTACCTTGGTAAGAGTGTCACAGAAGGCGAAAGCAAAATTACCTACTTCTTTTACTGTAGCAGGGATCGTTACCTCTATAAGGCTACCGCAATTTTGAAATGCATAATCTTCAATTAATAGAACACTTTCCGGTATGTTGATTGTCACCAAACTGATACAGTTTTGTAGACTACTATAACCAATAACGGTCAATCCCTTTGGCAATGTTATGGTTTCTAAAGCTTTACAGTTATAAAAAGTCTTCGGTGCAAGTTTAACCAGTGATGCTGGAAGGTCGATTGAGGTCAGGCTTCTACAGTCACTGAAAGCTGCCTCGGATATTGTTTCCAATGTATCAGGTAGGAGTACTGTTTTCAAAGAGGTACACCCGGCAAATGCGTCTGAACCAATTATGGAAACTGATTTTGGTATTATCACCTTAGTTATTGATGTATTACCCTTAAATGCTCCATCGGCGATAACACGAACGTTATCCGGTATCTGTACAATACCATTGGCATTATTACCATTAAGAAGATAATCCTCATATATGAATAGCTCGTCGCCCGGGGCAGCAGTTAATGGAGTGTTATCCAAGGCGTTTGAACTGATCTGTATAAGTTCCTCAGGAAGAGCCAGCTCGGACAGTTTACTACAATCTTTAAAGGCTTCTTCACCTATAGTTGTTAAAGCATCCGGAAGATTTAAAGTCTTCAAATTACTGCAATTTTTGAATGCTTTATCCTGTATCGTTGTAAGTGCTTCACCTAGCGTAACCTGATCCAGTGAAGTGCAGTTTTCAAAGCTGCTTGCACCAATCACTGATATGGTGTCTGGAAGAGTTAGAGCGGTTATCTTATTACAATCCTTAAATGCACGGTCACTAATTAAGGTAAGACCGTTATTAAAGTTAACTTTATTTAATGCAATACAGCCTTCAAAGGCACCCTCTTCTATTGTAGTAACTGAGTCGGGGAGAATGATTTCCTTTAAGCGCTTACAAAAAGCGAAGGCGCCTTTACCGATAACAGTAAGATGTTTCGGAAGCTCTATGCTTTTTAAGGAAGTGCAACCTTCAAAAAGTGAATTCGAAAGATAATCTATTTGGCTTGGTAAAGTAACTTCTTCTAAAGAGGAGCAACCGGAGAAAGTCTTGTTTCCTAACTTGGTTACACTCTCAGGTATTACAATCTTTTTAAGGGAGGAGCAGCCTGAAAACGCAGAGTGATATATATGGGTGAGTCTTTTGGGTAGCTCTATATTCGTTAACTCTTTACAGCCGGAAAACGTAAAAGCAGGTATCAGAGTTACCTTGGAAGGAATTTTGATTTTAGCTAAGGAGGTGCAGCCCCAGAAGCTGCTTTCACCGACATTGGTGACAGATTCGGGTAAGGTTATCTGTTTTAACTTGGAACAATCCATAAAAGCCTGCTTACCGATAGATGTAACCTTGCTCGGTAAATCAAGGTCGGTAAGCTTCGTACAGCCTGAGAAGGCGGCTTCACCTATGGTGGTGATATTATTCGGTAAGACAACCGTACTTAAGGAAGTGCAATCTTCAAACAAAGAATTTGATATTTCAGTCAGTTGTTCAGGGAGTGTTACTAACTTTAAAGAAGAGCAATTTTGAAAAGCTCTTGCCTCTATGGTATGAACACCGGAGGAAATAACGATCTCCGTGAGAGATCTGCAGTCATTGAATGCGGAATAACCGATTGATATAATGCTCTCAGGAATGGTTATTTTCTTAAGGCTGGAACAACCGGAGAAAGTAGTAGGCGGTAAGTGGGATAACTTCGAGGGGATGTTAACCTGTTCCAAATTAATGCAGTACCAGAACACACCGGTACCCAGTTCGGTGATTGAGTTAGGCAGCAAGACTTGCTTTAGTCCGGAACAATTCCAAAAAGCATGATCACCAATATACTTTATGGTAGAAGGAACACTGACCGTGATTAGATTAGCTTGTTCCCGAAAGGCATCATTCCCAATCTTTGTGACAGTATAAGTATAACCGGAGTTAGCAACAGTTTTTGGTATGGCTAAACCGGACAATTTCTTATTCGTTGAACCCTGAAGAGTAACCTCTCCATAATTTTTTGAAGAGGCAGCCTTGGTAATTTCATATTTCAGGTCTCTGACAGTAAAGGCGTAGGAAACCTGATTTGATATAACAGCTGCTTTAATTGATTGGCCCCATAAAGATGCTGTTAAAAAAAGCATTATAATAAATAGTGATAAAGTGAAAAAAGCATGTCTTTTGGTTTTCATACGGCAACTCCCATCCTAGATACAATCATTTGGTTTAAATCTGGTTTATTACAAATATTTGTCAGCATTATGGCAGTATATTCCTCTTAAGATAATCTTAAGAATTTAATTGATTTTTCGTATTGAATATTATTAAATGGTAGCATTTAGATTGTATTTTCTAGCTTGTTAGATATTTAAGAACGAAATCTTAAATGAGCAGAATAAGTAGAAAATATGTATTGAATATTTATGATAAATAATGGTAGAATAAACCATATTTTTAGATTAAGTTTATCATCCTACTAGATAAATTAAGTGTAGCAACATAGTTCGCTAAGAGGAAAAGCGTCATAAATGTAATCACAATAATCTAGTTATGCTAAATATGCAATATTTTTGAGAGGCTAAAGCAATGATAGGATAAGGTGTTCCCGGAAGTATAAAATGAAAATATAGAAATGTAAAGATATAAAAACATAAAATATAAAATATAAGACATATAGTATAAGACATAAAATATAAAACATATAAACATAAGAGGTACAGGAATGAGCTTCAACGAATCAGCCCTCAATTGGGACACGGAGAAAAGAATAAAGAGAGCGAAAATCATAGCAAAAGAAATTATCAGAGCGATAGAGCCGAGAGATAACCTAACTGCTATGGAATTTGGATGTGGAACGGGACTTATAAGTTTTAATATGTATGAGAGATTTGAAATGATTTATTTAGTCGATTCCTCTCAGGGAATGATTGATCAATTAAACTCAAAAATCATAGAATCCAATATAAAGAATATGAAAGCTTATTGTACTGACATAACCAAGGAAAGTTTGAACGGAATGAAATTAGATGTGATTTATCATTCAATGGTACTGCATCACATTAAAGATACGAATTTTATTATTAAGAGCTTTTATGATTTATTAAATGATAGTGGGTGCCTGTGCATCGTTGATTTGGATGAAGAGGATGGTAGTTTTCATAGAAAAGAAAGTGGATTTGACGGACATAACGGATTTCATCAAGACAGTTTAAAGAAAATTCTAGAGCATAACGGGTTTCAAGAAATCAAATCAAGAACCTTCTTTTATGATCATAAGGAGATCGACGGTCAAACCATTTCATATTCTCTATTTATTATGACAGGTAGAAAACATAACTAAAATTACTATTACGTTCTTTTCTTAAGGCTTGTGAGTAAAACAAAATAATATATTGTTATATAAAATTAGCATATATGGATGCCGCAACGACCGTAATTAATCCGGCTACTGCAATGGCAAGGCTGCTCATGGCTCCTTCAATTTCCCCTATTTCCATTGCCTTTGCGGTTCCTATGGCATGAGAAGAGGTTCCTATGGCTACTCCTTTAGCAACCGGTTCTTGAATTCTAAAAATCTTACATATAGTTTCGGCCAGTATATTACCCAAAATCCCGGTAAGGATAATGGTAGCGACCGTTAGGGTAACGATTCCGCCCAATTCCTCTGACACTCCAATTCCAATTGCAGTTGTAATGGATTTTGGTAGTAAGGTTATATACTGCTCCTGGGTTAGAGCAAACATTTTGGATAAGATAAGGATAGAGGTAAGGCTGGTTAATACCCCGGAAAAAATACCACCAAGAATAGCTTTGTAATTATTCTTTAATAAGGTAAGTTGCTGATACAAGGGTATGGATAGGCATACCGTTGCCGGTGTCAAAAGATAGCTTAAGTATTTTGCACCGTTATAATAGCTTTCATAATCGATTTGAAAGATTAATAAAAACGAGATTATGAAAATAATGGATACCAACAGAGGATTAAAAAAAGCCTTCTTGAATTTCTTTTTTAGTAATAACCCGATTTCATAGCCTATGATACTGATCAGAAAACCAAAGTATATTGAATTGCTGATTAAATCTTTCATTTTGAGTTCCTCTTTTCAAGTCGAATAATGAGTTGAGTGATGCATCCGGTCACGGCCATGACAACAATTGTGGTTATAAAGGTAATGATCAGGACAGGAAACAATATACTGCGAAGGGAATTCCAGGAAACCATTAATCCGACCGTAGCAGGAATAAACATCATAGGCATAATTTCTAATAGAAAGCTTCCTGCGTCTTTTACCTTATGAAGAGGAATTAGTCGTGATTTTAGAGCAATCAGCATAAGGACCAAACCATAGATACTTGCCGGTATCGGTAAGGGAATAATATAATGTAGAAGCTCTCCAATAAAGGTAACGGCGAGAATTATGCCAAATTGTTTTATTAGTCTCATGTTATGTCCTTTCTTAAGTTGTTTATAAGAAACCTAATAGCATCATTTGATTTATATTTAGATGTATCATGATAATAAGTCATAGATTTTCAATTTACATTGTATGTGTATTTATTATAAGTCTATTTTTGATAAAGGAAAAGGTTTATATTTATTCAACCTATTTCGCGGTCCTTACAATATTTTCAGATTTTGAATGAGTTTTATATTTTAACGATAGCATTTTCTTAATAGATAAAATAATGATTATACCTTTACTTTATATAAATTATTATAGGTATCTTCTTTTTTGAGTGAAGATATGGTATAATCTGGTGGAAATTATATAATCAATAAATTAGAGGAAATCGGAGGACTATATATTTGTTCCAAGATAATTTAATTAAAAATAAAGTTATAGTAAGCTTTATCTATGGAGTACTTCAGATTGTGTCAGGAGGAGTATCGTTTTTTATTTTTGGATTAACTTTTTTGGATGTGATTTGGAGTATAATCATGGGAACTTATACAGAAGAAGCAATTACTGTAATTGTGCATTTCGTATTTGCCGGGGGCTCCTTGGTTATTCTTATGCATGGAATACGACGGGTTAGATTGATAACTCTATGCAAGCATTACATGCGTTTACTATCGGTAACTCCTTCCGCTTCTATTGAACAATTAGCCGAATTATTAGTGTGCCCAGTTCCTGTTGTAAGAAGTAATATAATAAAAATGATTCAAAAGAGATATATTTCATCAGTATGTTTTGATGTTAAGACGAACAGTCTGATTGATGATGTGAAAATCAGATATCGTACGGTAAAATGTAAAAACTGTGGAGGAAAAAATAAAATAATCAAAGGGTCTTATGCAGAATGTGAATTCTGTAAGGATATAATTGGTGAGTAAATCGGGTTGGGTCATTCCGACCCGATTTTTTTATCCTCGTATCATAAAAACTTACCAGGCAGGATACATTCATGTGTAAGGAAATTTGCCGGTTTTACCCCCGCACTCGGCGTTACTACACAAATATAATCATGTGGGTAATCGTTTGTATGGAGATGTTATTGTGTACCCATGGAAAAAGATTGGATATAACTGCATTTTTATGGTATAATTTGTAGCGTGATAGATTGGCTTAAAACATATAGAATAATAATTCAAGTATTACTGGTATCATGTAATAAAAAGTATTACTCTAAGTAGAATACTCAATAACATGCAGTAAACGCTATTATAAATGATGCAATAGAAAAAAGATTATTTTAATAAAGAATAGGAGACGATTATGAAGTTTTTACATACATCGGATTTACATATTGGGAAAAGAGTGAACGAATTTTCCATGCTTGAGGATCAGGAATATATCCTGGAACAGATCTTAAATATAGTGGACGAGCATAAGCCGGAGGGTATCTTGATTGCCGGAGACATCTATGACAAAGGGATCCCCGGTGTCGAAGCAGTTACATTATTTGACCGGTTTTTGACCAGGTTACATAAAAAAGGACTTGCTGTCTTTATGGTGAGCGGTAATCATGATTCCTCGGAACGGATTGACTTTGGAGGAAGGATTATGGAAGAAAACAGGATACATATAGCAGGAACCTATCAGGGTAAGCTTGATCGAGTTACTCTATCGGACGAATACGGACTGTTATATATCTATCTGATGCCTTTTGTGAAGCCGGCGATCGTGAGACGCTATTATCCGGAGGTGGAAACTTATCAGGAGGCAGTGGAAGCCATCCTAAACCATGAGGAGATAGATAACTCCAAACGAAATATACTGATAGCACATCAGTTTATTACCAGTGGAGAAACCAGGCCGGAGCAATGTGATTCTGAAAATATATCCATAGGAGGACTTGATAATATTGATGCATCAGTTTTTGAGGCATTTGATTATGTTGCTTTAGGACATCTGCATGGGCCCCAAAGGATTGGAAGGGATACGATACGGTATGCAGGTTCTCCATTAAAATACTCTTTTTCCGAAGCCCAACAGATCAAGTCTGTAACCCTGGTTACAATCGCCCAAAAGACTGAGGTGACTTATGAGAAGCTGCCCCTGGTTCCCTTACGGGATATGCGGGAAATAAAGGGGCCGATGGAAGCATTAACAGATCCAAAGATATACAGTCAGGCTAATACCTTAGATTATATCCATGCTACGTTAACGGACGAAGAGGATATCTATGACCCAATCGGAAAGCTTCGTAGTGTTTATCCGAATATTATGAGATTGGATTTTGAGAATAGAAAAACCTTATGGAATGTGGATGCAAAAATGGCAGCTACAGATCTGGAACAGAAAAATGATATGGAATTATTCGAGGAATTTTTTGAAGTGCAGAACAATGTTCCTATGTCCGTAGAGCAAAAAGAAATAATGCAAAACTTACTGGAAGAAATGGAAGGTGACTTATCATGAAACCGTTAAAATTAATAATGAGTGCTTTCGGGCCCTTCCATGGAGTAACAGAGGTACCATTTGCTGATCTTGGTTCCAGTGGAATATTCTTAATCAATGGAGATACCGGGGCAGGTAAAACAACTATATTTGATGCTATTTCGTTTGCCCTATATGGGAATGCCAGCGGCGAAAATCGTACCCCGGACTCTTTTCGGAGTGATTATGCCGGAGAGGAGGATGAAACTTATGTGGAACTTACTTTCAGGCACCGTAATAATGAATATATGATAAGGAGAAACCCCAGTTATAAGCGCAGTAAGAAGCGGGGAGATGGGTTTACGGAGCAGAAAAGCAATGCAAGCCTAACTATGCCGGATGGAAGAGTGATTACGGGATATGTACCTGTAACTCAAGCAGTAACAGAGCTTCTGGGAATTGACTGGAAACAATATAAGCAAATTGCCATGATTGCGCAGGGAGAGTTTCTGCAGATGCTTACAGCAGGGAGTGATGAACGGGGTAATATATTCCGAAAAGTCTTCAATACACAGATGTATGATTCAATCCAGAGAAAGTTAAAGGATATGGCAATTAAATTAAAGTATCAGTGTGAAGACATGGATAAAAGAATCCTACAGTTTTTAAGCGGTATTTCCTGCAGTGAAGATAGTGTACATAGGGAGGCTATCGAAGAGTGCATTAAACAAAATGACATCCATCAGGTATCCAAGTTGATGGAGTTAATGGAGATAATCCTAGAGTTAGATCGGAATGCCTACAAGGAAAAAAGCAAGGAAAATAAGCTTCTTAAGGAAAAAAGCGAAGCAAAAGCGGTAGAATATACCCTAGCTAAACGACTGAATAAAATGATAGAAGATCTGAGACAGGCTCAGGAAGAGTATCAGAAGGTGGAATTAGCAGCAGAGGAGATAAATAAAGAAGAGGTAAGGTTTGCTCTGGCCGAAAAGGCATTACATATTGTAAAGCCAGCTGAGGATTTCTATCTGAGGCTAAAAAAGGAATTGACTGAACTGGAGACAGATATACATAATGGAAAAGAGGAAAAACAAAAGCTGGAGCAGGAATTTAAACAGCTTTCCATTGATCTTAAGACCATGGAAGAAAACAAACCCAAAATAGATGAACTAAAAAAAGAAAGAACTCGACAGGAAGAAGAACTTAAGAAGTATGATATTATTACTGAGCAGGAGAAGATAAGTAATCAGCTAGAGCTTCGGATAAAAGAGTTGGAAAAGCAGATTGAGCTTCAAACCAGCCATCGGGATGCTTTAACGAAAGAGCAATTAACAAAACAGGAGATTTTGGAAAAGTATTTAGATGCAGATAAGGAGCTTTTGATTTGTGAAAATCGATTAGAGAACAATAGGAATAACATAGGACAATTAAATAAGTTATTAGAGAACATCTTAAACTTAAAGAAGGAAAAAGATGTCCTTTTAGAATGCCAGAAAGAGTTTATTAAGTCTGAGGCTGCTTATAAAGAGCGAAATACTATTTATCAGGAGATGGAAGAAAAGTATCTTAGAGAGCAGGCAGGCATTATTGCATTAACGTTGGAAAGGGGCAATCCCTGCCCGGTATGCGGATCCTTAGATCATCCAAAGAAAGCGAATCTCACCGAAGGAGCTCCCGACAAGGAGGAACTAAACAGAGAGAAAATCCAGAAAGAAAAAGTACATCAGGAGATGCTTGCAGTAAGCAACAGATGTGAAAACCAGAATACGAAGGTAAAGCTGTTAATGACAGGCCTTAAGGAGAATGCAACAATTCTGTTAGGTGAGATTATCAATGAATTGGATAATAACATGTCAGACTTATTCGATACAAGGGATATGGCAGCAGAAACCCTAGCCTATGAGGATGAAATTCGTCTTATAGCAAAAGAAAAGTTACTTGAAATGGAAGAAGAACAGAATAGACTGACTCAGTTGCAAGAAAAGCTTCAAAAGGATATCCTCCAGAAAAAGCAGTTATCAGAAAGACTAGTACAAGTTGTAAAAGAGCTTCAAAAAATGGAAGTGAAACTATTCGATTACAAGGAAGAACGAACAAGAGTAGCCACTGACTTAAATGTAGTTATCAATACAATCTCTAATTTAAAGAAAGATTTAAAATATACTACAAAGGAAGAAGCGAAGCAAGATTTGAATGCGATAATAAATGAATACAATCGTATGCAGGAAGAGCTAACTGTTGCAGAAGCGGCTTATCGCCGATGTGAGCTGAAACTTACGAATACCGAAGCTGTTCTTAAGGATAATGAAAAGAAGCATAACAATAAGTTAACAGATTTTAAAGAGGCTAAGGAGCAATATCTGAGTAAGCTTAGAATCAGTGGTTTCTCGAATCAAGATAATGTTGAAGAAGCTATCTATCATGATGTTTTAATGACTGAAGATCAGTTAAATACGATAAGATATACCATAGATGCCTACAAAAAAAGTAGAGAAACTCTGATAAATCGAATTGATCAGCTAAAAAAGGAAATTAATCATCAAGAATTAAAAGATCTGGAAGTATTAGCTCAGGAGCAAAAAAAACTGGACAGACAAAAGGAAGAATGTGAAGAGCAGATTAATAAAATCTATAGCCGTCTAAATAAAAATGAAGATATCCTTAAAAAGGTGAAAGAGGAAAACAACAAACAGCAAAAAGTTCGTCAAGAGTATCTGACCCTCAATGAGTTGTCGAAAACAGCAAACGGGGAATTAGCAGGTAAAACTAAAATTGCTTTTGAGCAATATGTGCAGGCCTTTTATTTCGAAAAGGTTATACAGGAAGCCAATAAGCGCTTTTATACAATGTCTAACCATCAATATGCTTTGATGAGAAAGGAAGACGCGACTAACCTTAGGAGTTCTTCCGGTCTTGAGTTGGAGGTTATGGATTATTATACCGGAAAAGCAAGATCAATCAAATCTCTGTCCGGAGGGGAATCATTTAAGGCGGCATTATCCTTGGCGCTTGGCCTGTCCGATGTAATTCAAAGCTTTGCTGGTGGAATTGAGATGGACGCTATGTTCGTGGATGAGGGCTTTGGCTCCTTAGATAGTGATTCTTTGGAACAGGCGATTGAAACCTTGAATGCGCTCACAAACGGTAATAGGCTAGTAGGTATTATATCCCACGTAAGTGAGTTGAAAGAAAGGATTGATAAGAAGATCCTAATCGAGAAGAGCATGGAGGGAAGTAGGCTGAAGGTAGTTAGTTAGTGATAATTTTTAATTGTCAATTACATATAGGTTTGTATTTTCCGCATCTAAAGATCATGATAAATATTAGAGATAGGTAATAAGAATTTAGGAATTTGTTAAGACTCTCCATGCTAATATTTTTTTAGATCTTCAAAATCCGGTACAATCAATATCCTGGTTTGCTCATCCACCTGCTGTATTAAGCGTTTCATGTATTCTTCAGAAATAGCTATACAACCGGTAGTACGTCCTTTTCCGTTATAACAATGTAAAAACATGGCGCTTCCCAGACCCGGAGTACAGTCTGAATTATAATTGATATTTAAGGCATACGTATAAGAAGGGTCATGCTCAATCAGATGTTCAGAGATATATTCTCCCGGCATTTCCTGTGAGTTTACCCAGGTATTGTAATATGGGCTGTTTACATCATCTATCCAATAGTCATATTCAGTTATCTGGCGGTAGGGAAGATAAGCTCCGGGATCTTTTTTAAGCCCAAATGCAAGGGTAAAGGAATATAACCCGGCGGGAGTTTTCTTATCTCCTTCTCTTTTATCATAGGTGATACCCATAGAGCCGATATCTCCATCCACTGTAAATTCATTTTTCCAAACGCCGTTTTTGTCTTTCTTGTGGAAATAAACCGTACAATCGGAAGCGCCGTTTCCTATTACAGTGATTATTTGAGTAACTTCAGAAGCTAGGTTAAGCTTTGATACAAAGTCATTGTTTGAAGTGATTTCACTGGAGCTATCGGCAGAAGCATTCTTGGGATTATCCGTATCAGATCCTTCCTCGTGTGCAGAATTTTCATTGCCAATAACACTTTGTGTGGTTTCACTTGTTTCAGGAAACATAGAGGAAGGAACATCAATCACAACTTCTGTCGACATAGGTTTTTCCAAAGACAGATAGTCTGAACTGATATAATAGGTTTTATCCTGATATATAACTTTACTCCACTCTTCATGAAAACCAACACGATTTAAGGATTCCCCTTTCTTTAAAAGAGCTACGATATTATCTTCCTTAGTTGTACATCCGCTTCGTATATTCACATTAGCTGTTGCATAAACAATCTCGGAAGTCTCTTCAAATTCTATCTCTGTCTTCTGTATTAAGTTGATGTCTTCGTTATTTTGGGCTATATCTATATTTGTTACATCATTGATTTCAGTATTTGGATTGCCCGTCGGTTCCAAAGCGTTGACTGTATCTTCTTCAGTTTCTGATGAAACTTCTGCCGGCGGAGTATCCTGGTCCGGGTAAGCATCAGTAGAATCAAGATGCTTCTTATTATGAACAGTATCCTGATCTGACGAAATAACATTAATGTTACTATCACAGCCGGTTAGACTGATGCAAAACAATAGGATTGAGAGAATAATTTCTAACAGCTTCTTATTCTGTTTCATCTTAAGTACCCCCATTTGTTGTTATATTATCGCATCATCCTCATTAATGATACGATGTTATATCATTAGGTTTGATTTATATATCAGAACAATCAAAACGGTTCTAATAAAACAAAGTATATTCTCTTAATCCAAAAACTTCTCGCTCTCTACAATCTTTCTGACCATTGACAGATAATCTCCTTCCAAAGGAATCTCCTTATTGGCAATCAGAATGGAAATTCCATGTACCAAACCCCAGCTAAAGAGCATCAACTCCGCCTTGCCTAATGATTGATTTGATGAAGGGACTGCTGCCTTATAACGTTCTATTGTTTGAAAAAAAGTTTGAAAAGGATGATCATTTTGAAAATACTCAGGATGAGCACAAAAATACTCATTCATCTTATATCTCATATCACTTAAAAATAGTAAACGAAGATATTCCGGGTTTTCCACAAAAAAATGTATATAAGCGATACCCATTTCGGTTAATTGTTTCTTCGGATTGTCAGGGTGCTGATCCACTGCTTTTTGAAGGCACTCATTAAAGGCACCCATTGCTTCCATAGCAATTGCAATAATTAGTTCATCTTTATTCTTAAAATGTCGATAGGGAGCAGTTTGACTGACATTACAGGCCTTTGCCACCTTGCGTAAGGAAAATGCTTCATAGCCTTCCTGATCCAATAATTTAAGTCCTGTCCGTATTAGTTCAGCTTTTAGATCTCCATGATGATAGCTTTTGTTTGGCATTTTAACTCTCCTCTTAAGATTAATCTGGTGTATTTCTAAATTATCTTACTTTATTATAACATTTAATGTTGACAAAGTAAACATTGGGTGCTATATTGAAGTTGACAGTGTTAACATTAAAAAAGGGGGGATATGCTATGAAGGCATTAATATTAATTGATAAGGAGTATCAGACAGATATTTATGAACAACTACATAATACAATCAAAGATTATTTCGAACAAAAGAAGTTTGAATTAGATGAAATAAAGATAGGGAAGGAAGATCTCGCCTTTTGTATGGGTTGTTTTGGATGTTGGGTAAAAAAACCCGGAGAATGTGTCATTGATGATACGATGTCACAGATCAATCATAAGTTTATTAACAGTGATGTTGTGATTTGTTTAAGTCCATTAGTATTCGGTCAATTCAGTGCTAATATAAAAAATGCTCTGGACCGCTGGTTGCCTAATGTACTTCCTTTCTTCATAACCAGACCGGATGGTTCCACCATGCATCCCTCTCGGTACAAATCATATCCAAGACAGATTGTCATAGCATATGCAGAGGATATAAAGGATGAGGATGCCGAACTTGTTGTTGATATTGTAAAAAAACATCGTAGATCTATGGATGTGATTGTATATAAGAATTCACAAGCTAAACTATTAGAAAGTTTAAATAACATTGATATGATGAGAGTGGGTGATGAGCTGTGAGTATCGTAAGTAGAAGAGTCATTTTGGTAAATGGGAGTCCTAAGATAAAGAGTAATCAAAGCGTTTCGGAATTATTTGTTAATTTACAGGAAAACAGTATGAAGGAAGCCGGTATTGATGTTGGCAGAATAAATGTAAGGGACAGTATCACGTTAGGAAAAACGCAAGAAGATTATTTGGAAATGAGTCAGGCAGATGCTATTATCTTTACCTTTCCGTTATATATCTTCTGTCTTCCGGGGATTCTTATGAGATTTTTACAGGATTATCAGCAGTTCCTAATGAAACAGAACCTTACGATAGAAAAGGAGCAAAAGATCTTTGCTGTGGTGAATTGCGGTTTTCCAGAACCTGATATTAACGAGGAAGCGGTTCGTGTAATCAAAAGCTTTAGCAGACAGATAGGTGCATTGTTTGGATTTGGTGTAATGATTGGAGGAGGGGGTATGTTTCTTGGAACGATTGATGCACCTTTTATGAAAAAGACGAAAGCAGAATTATATAATGCTTTTGATCAAATGTCTGAGATGATAATAAAGATGGAACTGTCACCAATGGAAAATCGATTTATCAAGCCAAATTTCCCCAGAAAACTTTATCTTTTTGCCGCAGACAGAGAGTGGATTAGCGCTGCTAAGAAAAATGGGTTAAAGAAAAGGGATTTATATAGAAGGCCGTATTTAAAATAATATATCGCATTGCATTTTCTTATGTTAACTTAGTATTATTTGTTATAGTAATCTGGGGCATTATGTGCTATGATATTGCGTGAACATTTTATAATACATAGAAAGTATAAGGATAATACAGTGGAAAAGACAGAATATAAACAGAATAATTTATCCCAGGGCAATGTAGTAAAACAGTTGTTTCTCTTTGCCCTTCCCTTCATCATATCTAATATGATACAGACTTTATACAGTGTAGCCGATATGATTATTGTCGGACAATTCAGTGGTACGGTCAGTATGTCAGGAGTGAATATCGGAGGCCAGGTTACGATGCTGATGACCAATCTGGCAGTGGGTTTAAGTGCGGGCGCAACCGTCTTGATTGCACAATCGGTTGGAGCACAAAAGACTGAAAAACTTAAGAAGGTGATAGGAACTCTATTAACTTCCTTAATGATATTAGCTGTTGTGATGACGGTAACAATGTTGATGCTGTATGGCCCAATCTTGAGATTAATTAAAACCCCGGGAGAATCCTTTCCTGAAGCCGGAAGATACCTGACGGTTACTTCCTTTGGGACGTTATTTATATTTGGCTACAATGCTTTAAGTGCAATCATGAGAGGTATGGGAGACAGCCGAAGTCCTTTATACTTTATCTCAATTGCATGTGCGACAAATGTGGTATTGGATTTAATACTGGTTGGAATATTTTCTATGGGGGCAACGGGAGCCGGGATTGCTACTGTATTTTCTCAAGGCATCAGCATGCTTTTATGTGCTTTATATTTGATTAAGAGAAAGTTTGTATTTGACTTTCATATAAAGTCTTATCGTATTGATAGGACACAGCTGGCAATGATACTTAAGCTTGGGATACCAATTTCGTTTCAATACCTGATATCTAACTTTTCGTTTTTGGTTATGACAACTTTGGTGAATTCCATTAGCGTTACGGCATCAGCTGCAGTAGGAGCAATTAATAAATACAATGGGTTTGCCATTCTGCCTGCAATTGCAATGAATGCAGCGATTTCTACTATGTGTGCGCAGAATCTTGGAGCCAACAGGGAAGACAGGGCAAAGAAAACATTTATCACCGGTATGATAATGTCAGGTATCATCTCTTACATTATTTTCGTTCTAACAAGAATGTTTCCTGCGCAGATTATCAGTATTTTTGGTAACGAGGAAGAATTAATCCAAGCAGGGCTTCCATATCTGGATGCCTTCAGTATCGACTATCTGTTGGTGCCAATTGCCTTTAGTTTGAACGGCTTGTTTATCGGAGCGGGACATACGACCTATTCCTTATTCAGTAATATATTAGCAGGTATTATTGTAAGAGCGCCAATGGCCTATTTACTTGGAGATTTCTTTGGTTTTGGTCTTTATGGTATCGGCTTAGCCATACCTCTAGCTACTACCAGTTCTATCATATTAAATCTATGGTTTTATTTTTCTGGACGTTGGAGAAGGAAAATCATACATTTTCATAAGAATGAAAAAGAGGATGGGATTTTGGAAGCAGAAGAGAAAGTTGCCATCTAAAAAGATAAGAAACCGAAGGGCTGTTGTAGAATGGGTATTTTGGGAGTATGACTTACCTCACACACGTTTGACGGACACACCATCAATTATGTCTGCCATAATCGAACATATTTGATCGCTGAATTGGCAGACATATCAACGATGTGTCCGTCAAACAGTGTATTACGGCAAGTATACTCCCGAAACTCCATTCTACAACAGCCCTATTTTTACGTTTTCTATAGATATGTTGTGTCATTCTCAGTTCTTATTGGTATATAGATATCCATCTCACAGTAATCCTCTCTGCATATGGATAGATCCATTCTTTCAAAATGATAATTTTGGGCTTGTTTTAGCTTTGTTGACATGACCCAGTAGTCTGTATAATCATAGAATTCTTTCATGGTTTTATAGGTTAATTCATAGGGTGAATGAAAGCCTACATAACGAAATACGGCATATTCCTGAGAAGGTATCGTTCTAGTAACAAAAGGAGGATTTACTGTGTTGATTATTGAGGTTTCCACACATGGAATATAATCATTACTTATGGTAGATACGGGGCGGTATTCAACGATAGCCAGATAGACATGCTCATGAACTTTATTTGGGACAATCGGCAAATACTCTTTATGAAACAACATAGCTAGTCGATTCGTTGTTAACTCAATCATATTTTGTTCGTGAAAGATCTCATCCATAATACCTTGAATATAAAAGCCGGGCTTGATAACCATGCGGGGTTGTATTATAAACCCTTGTTCTATACCGGTTAAGGTTGTTATGTCTATCTTTTGTTCAATTGGTAACTCGTGTCGCAGTTTTCGGTATTTTGCCGGTGTTATGTGAAATCGATTTTGGAATGCTCTAATAAAGGATTGTTCATAATCAAATTGATATTTTACAGCAATATCAAGAATGTTCATATTGGTATGTAATAAATCATGAAGACTGTTGCTTAATCTTCTTCCTCTGATATATGCCATTAGGGACTTGTCTACAAGAGCCTTAAATAGTCTTTGCAAATGAAACTTGGAGAGACCAACTTTTTTTGACAAATCATTCAAATTAAGCGGTTGATCCATGTGCTTTTCAATTGTCTCAATGGTATATTCTAATTTGGATATCTGGTTGGAATTCATAACCCTAGCCTCCATTTGTTTTTCAATATGAACAAAACTTGAATAAATAAAATAATCCGTAGTGAACTCTTTTAATCTCATTTTTGGAACACAGATTGTAATTCGATCGATTGTTTCGTTATAGATTTTTTACTGTTTTTGCTATAATTTTCAAGGTGTTTTTCTGCTCATATAGCACGAAATGTTAATTTTTTCTTTTGTGTCTATTATATAATACCGTGTGTATTGTTGTAAAACAAAAAAAGGAGGACTATATGAATAAGAAATATTTCATTATAATAGGTTGCCTTATCATGATTTTTAGCTTTGGTGCCTGTAAGAAAGATGATGTAGAAACCAATAAAAATGATACGAATGCAGTAATAGAGGAGCAGAATGCTGAGGAAGGGACAACAGGGGCAGAGGCTGAAACGGATGTTGAAGAGACATCCGGATCTAAGAATGAGCCCGATGAAGCTACTTCCATAGACATAGCAGATGAACCAATAGAGACTTCCGATACTTCGGCGGTTAGGGAAGAAGAGGATGCAGATGTAGTAGAAGGAGAGCATTATATTAGAACCACGTTTACATCAGAGGCAATCACACAAGCATTGGATCCCTGCGATGGAACGAAGGATCTAAATATCTATCTGCCTCCAAGTTACTATCAGTCTGATAAAAGATATCCTGTGGTATACTATTTCCATGGCTTTGGGGATCATATGCGTTTTTTAAGTACTTATCAAAGTAGCTTAGATATGAATATGGCCTTACCTGAGAACAAGGAATTTATAGTCGTTGAAGTAGATGGCAGCAGAAAAAATAAATCTCAAGGATCTTTCTGGGTGAACTCTCCAGTAAGCGGTATGTGGGAAGACTATATTATTAAAGAAATCGTTCCATATATTGATGAAAATTATAAAACTATACCAAAATCGGAGTCCAGAGCAACTGTTGGATATTCCATGGGTGGATTCGCAAGTATTAATCTCGCACTGCGAAATCCTGATATCTTTTCTTCCGTGCTTTCAGTTACGCCGGGTTTATTAAAAGAGGGGTCTATGGATATCGCGATGGATTCTTGGACAGGTGACTCTACCTTCAAACAATGCTATGGCCAGACCTTTGCCCCGAATGAAGATAATGAGAACCTATGTGACATTCCGAAGATGGATGGTACTGAAGCAGATAACGCAATTATTGAAAAATGGGAAACCGGATTTAGTAATTTGGAAGAAAAAATAGATGCTTATTTAGAGAAAAAGATACCCTTAAAGGCAATCCATGTGATATATGGAACCTTTGATTATTATAAATGGATTCCTGAAGGCTGTGAAAACTTCTCTGAAATATTAACAAAAAAAGGTGTAGAGCATACGTTGACACAGTTAAGTGCCGGTCATACCATTCCCAGTAATTTTATAAGAACATATTTTGTTCCATATTTTACTGAAAATTTGGAGTTCGAAGAATAATAAAGATAAAAATAAAATAACGTTAGACGAATAAGAAACTTAGGAACACTTCGCCTAGAGTTAGATAGTATAGAAAAATACTATAGATTTAGGAGCTATATCAGAACAAACCTTCTCCTGTTTGTGATATAGCTCCTTCTTTTGATGTTTTGGTATATAATCAATAAGTTTTTACAAAGTGGAAATAATATTTTATTGAGATGAAGTGATGATTTTGGTAGAAATGTTGTTAAATGTAGTATTATAGAATTTTTAGTAGGCATTTTTACTATTTTTCTATTTTCCAGTTTTCAAATAGGAATTGTTATGCTATACTATATAAGGATTGAGGTAATTTGCATTTTTATTGTTACCATCATTATTTCTTGAAATAAAGTGTTAGAATTTTAACAATTTATTTGAGGAAATGTCGAAAATATCTTAAGATTAAGATTAGTAAGGAGAAGATATGGGAAAGAAAATTGTGATTGTCGGTGCCGGATATTCCGGAATTTTGACAGCAAAAAAATTAGCTAAGAAATTTAAGAAGCATTCAGATATCAGCATAACCATTATTGATAAAAATCCATTCCATACTATGCTGACTGAGCTTCATGAAGTGGCTGCAAACCGTGTAGATGAGGACAGTATCAAAATCAGCCTGAAAAAAGTTTTTGCAAAGCGTCGGGTAGATGTAAAGCTTGACACTGTTACTTCTATAGACTTAGATAGTAAAACTGTGGTTGGAGCCAATGAGTCCTATACTTATGATTATTTAGTTTTATCTGCAGGATCCAAACCTACTTTTTACGGGGTTCCCGGAGCAGAGGAATTCTCATGGAAATTATGGTCCTATGAGGATGCTGTTAATTTAAGAGAACATATCCATAATACCTTTAGAGTTGCTGCTTGCGAACCGGATGCAGAAGAAAGAAAGAGATTACTTTCCTTCTATGTGGTAGGGGCAGGTTTTACCGGTGTAGAAATGATCGGTGAGTTAGCTGAGTATGTACCAATACTTTGCGAAAAGCATGGTATTGACAGAAGTGAAGTTTCATTATTTGATATAGACTTTTTAGACAGACCGATTCCGAATTTACCGGAGAAGCTTTCTGCTAAGGTTACAAGACGGATGGAAAAGATGGGTATTAAGCTTATGCTTAGCTCAGCAGTATCCGCCATTGGAAGTGATTTTATCGAGCTGAAGAAGAACGATAAAGTAACTCGTTATCAAGCAGGAACCGTAATCTGGGCTGCCGGTATTCAAAGTGCAGATATTACCCAGGAGACCGGTAAAAATCTTGAGCTAACCCGCGGTGGCCGTGTGCAGGTGGATTCTTATCTTCGTTCCACAAAAGATGAAAGCGTATATATCGCAGGTGATAATATGTTCTATATTCCGGAAGGGGAAGAAAGACCGGTTCCTCAGATGGTTGAAAACTGTGAACAATGTGCTGATGTGATTGCTCATAATATTGTATCGGAAGTTTTAGGTAAGGGTAAAATGGAAGTATATAAACCATCTTTCCACGGAGTTATGGTATGTATCGGGGGACGTTATGGTGTTGCCCATGTTGGTTTACCCAATCATATGTTTAGCTTGCCATCCTTCTTGGCTATGTTTGCAAAACATTTTATTAACATAATTTATTTTATACAGGTACTTGGATGGAATAAAGTATTCAGTTATGCGAAACATGAATTCTTTACGATCAGAAATAACAGAAGTTTTGTCGGAGGACATTTTTCCAATAAGACACCCAGCTTTTTATTAGTTGCTATAAGGGTATGGCTTGGTGCAGTTTGGTTGTTTGAAGGTGTTATTAAGGTATTTGAAGGTTGGCTTAAGGATCCGAAATTAACCGGTTTCTTTGGCGGTGCCAATGCTTGGTATGATAAGATTCTTGGCGTTGCTAGCACATCAGGAACTACGGATGCAGCCTCTGCAGCAACAGGAGCAGCGGAAGCGGTGAGTGCAGCATCAGGAGCAGTAGAAGCAGCAGCACCTGCAGCAGATGCAGTAGCAGCGGCAACAGATGCAGTAGCAGCGGCAACAGGAGCAGTAGAAGCAGCGGCACCTGCAGCAGATGCAGTAGCAGCAGCAACCGCGGCAGCAGCAGATGCGGTATCAGCAGCTACGGATGTTGTAACCGGTGGAGCCGGAGATGTAATTGATAAAATCGGTGAAGTTCTTATAAACTTCAACTTTTTAGGATTATTTAAAGTAATCTTCGTTACAGGTAAAGAAGTCGCTCATTCCACATTGATGGACTATGCATTTAAGTTAGATATTCCAGTTATGAATTGGTTTATAAAGAATGCAATTTTACCGTATGATGGAATACAGATTTCCATGCAGATCTTTATCGTATTTGCAGAGATTTTAATCGGTCTTGCCCTGATTGGTGGATTATTTACAACACCGGCAGCAGCATTGTCACTGGTATTACAATTTATGTTTGTGGCTACAACCGGTTTATATCTGGGAACCTTCTGGATGATCTTTGCCGGAATCGCTGTATTAATTGGAGCAGGTAGAACATTAGGACTAGATTATTACGCTATGCCAAAATTGAAAAAAGCATGGAAGAAACTACCATTTGTGAGAAAGTTGTATATTTATAATGATTAATAATAATTCGAAACAAGATTTGAATACTGAAATGATCACGATTGATGAGGCCATCAGGCAGGTGAAGCTCACGGTAGATAAGACTTTAAACAAATCACCGCTCATCATTCGTGAGTTTACGAAACACCTGGCACTATCTAAGGGTAAGTTCATTCGGGCGTATTCCGTAATCATGTGTGCCGAAGATAAAGATGGTATGGTTCATCCCAATGCGGTAAAAATTGCCGCAGCGATTGAAATTTTACATCTTGCAACTTTGGTACATGATGATATAATAGATGATGCTGACCTTAGAAGGGGACAAGCCACCTTACAAAAAAAGTATGGCAAGAGAACAGCTGTAATCTGTGGTGATTATCTTTTGAGTGTATCACTACGGATGGTTGCTTCTATATCGAATAAGAAGGAGTACTTAGACCTTGAAATTCATGATTATGTTGGAAGGGTATGCTTAGGTGAATTAAATCAACATATAAACAGCTCTAATGTTAATTTGTCCATATACCAGTATCTGAAAATAATATCAGGTAAAACGGCGGCCCTTTTTGAAGCTTCTTTCCTTGCCGGAGCAATTTTCTCCAAAGCAACAGAGGCAGAGAGGAATCGCTATAAGCAATTAGGTTTTTACATCGGTATGATTTTTCAACTGACAGATGATTGTATTGATTTTGAAAATACCGTTGAAACGGCGAATAAGCCGGTCCAATCGGACTACGAACATGGAGTGATTACGTTACCCTTAATTAATGCATTGCAAAAAATGGGTGATTTAAAAGCAAAAGCTCTGGACAAAGGAATAACCAGATCCGAAATTAATGATGCAGTTGAAAAAACCGGAGGACTGGAGTTTACCCGTATGGTTGTAAAGAAATATTACAATAAATCCATGGGTGTGATTGACAGATTAGATTTATCGGATAGTAAAAAGGAAAGATTGACTTTATTGCTTAATAAGGCATCCCGACTATCCTGAATTAAATTATTATATAAATAAAAAGCCTAAGATTGGAATTGGTGAGTAGTGTGTTAAAAAGATTTTTGAGCTATGTTGAAATTATGACGAAGATAACCAGTACATTAACTTTTTTGTTGACAATTGCGTATCTTCTTTATAAGAATTACACGATAGATTGGAAATTGACCCTGATATTTTTTGCAGCAATGTTTGTGTTTGATTTAACAACAACAGCGATTAATAACTATATTGACACGAAAAATAACCATCAGACCTTACAATTTAATAGAAAAACAGCACTTGTGATAATCTATATTTTATTTGTCGTAAGCGCCGGACTGGGACTATATCTGGCTTATCTTACGGATATTGTAATATTGATTGTTGGTGCTATCTGCTTTTTTGCCGGGGTGTTTTACACATATGGTCCGGTTCCAATCTCCAGGCAGCCTTTGGGAGAGGTTATGTCAGGAATGTTTTATGGGTTGTTAATTCCATTTATACTAATGTATATTAATATGCCAAAAGGAACCTTCTTGACATTGAATTATAATTGGGATATGATATCTTTCGATATTATGTTAAAGCCTTTTGCAACATTACTTCTTTTTTCGATTATACCGTTTAGTGTAACGGCGAATATTATGTTAGCAAATAATATATGTGATTTGGATAAAGACATTGCTGTAAAAAGACATACCTTACCTTATTATATTGGAGTAAAAAGATCACTTTACCTGTTTGCAGGGCTATATTATATAACCTATGCAGCGGTTATAGCGATGGTAATATTAAAAATTCTTTCACCAATTAGCTTAATATTCTTCTTAACGATATTCCTTGTTCAAAAGAATATAAATGCATTGTTTAAAAAACAGGAAAAGGCAACAACGTTTCTTTCAGCAATAAAAAACTTCATTATCATTATGGTTGTTAATAGCGTACTTATATTTATCAGCGCTATCATTTAAGATTTTTGTTGCTTTAAATTGTCATATATTTAACGATAAATTAAGGCTAAAATTAATTGTGAATGAATTATTTTATTTTAAAATCATATTAAAACCATAGAATTACTAGGGATGAGTAGAACCATCCGATCAAACTCGTTTTATTTTCCTGCTCTTAAGCAGGTTGAAATAAATAAATAAAAAACAAAAATAAAATCACAGAAAAGGGAGACATGAATTATGAAAAAAATCCTCACGCTTTTAGTAAGTATTACTCTTGTAATGTCCTTGTTCGCAGCATGCGGCAAGAAAGAAGAAGATGCAACAACAAACACACCTACAACAGCACCTGCAGCTGAAGATACAGATACACCTGCGGCTGATGAAACAGATGCACCTGCAGCAACGGATGAAGCTGCAAAAACCGGTCTTGCAGTTATTACATCTCTTGGAAAATCAAAAGATGCTGGTGAAAAAGACGGTCTAGCTCAGATTGATTCTACTGTAGTAGCAGTATTAGTTGGAGCAGACGGTAAGATTTTAGACGTTGATATCGATACAGCACAGACTAAGGTTAACTTTTCTGCAGAAGGTAAATTAGTAACTGATGTTAACACTACATACAAATCTAAGCAGGAACTTGGCGATGAGTATGGTATGAGAAAAGCTTCTTCCATTGGTAAAGAGTGGAATGAGCAGGCAGATGCTTTCGCAGCTTATGTAGTTGGTAAAACGGTAGAAGAAGTTACTGGTATCGCTTTAGATGAAGAAGGCGTTGTAACTGATGCTGATTTGGTTGCTTCTGTTACTATGGGTGTTGATACTTATATTGCAGCAATTGAAAAAGCAGTTGCGAATGCACAGGATTTAGGTGCAAAAGCTGGCGATAAATTAGGCCTTGCAATTGAAACTAACATTAAAAAATCCAAAGATGCAACAGCGGAAGCTGACGGTTTAGCTCAGGCATATTCCACTTACACAGCTTTAACAACTGATGCTAGCGGTAAAATCACAAGTGCAGTTATTGATTCTTCTCAGGGTAATGTAAATTTCTCTGCAGCCGGAGTGGTTACTACTGATTTAACTGTAGCACCTCAGACCAAGCAGGAATTAAAAGAAGCTTATGGTATGCTTAAAAACTCAGCTATCGGTAAAGAGTGGTATGAGCAGGCAAATGCATTTGCTACTTACGTAACCGGTAAAACAGTAGAAGAAGTTAAGGGTATTGCTGTGACTGATGGTAAACCTAGCGATGCAGAATTAGCATCTTCTGTTTCTGTAACAATTAGTTCCTTTATTTCAACGATTGAAAAAGCTGCTGCAAATGCAGTAAAATAAATTGTAATTATCAGTATTACATTGGGGCAGTTGTAAACACTATTATTTTAACTTCCATGGGATAACTCCCTGCAATATAGAATTATTATGAATTCGTATAGGGCAGGGATATACTCCCCGGATATAGGGAAATATAGATGTTTACAACAGCCCTTTTCTATTTGAGGTGACAATATGAGAAAGAAATTAATTCTATGTTTTATAATGACCGTTGTTGTATTGAGTCTTACTGCATGTAAGACTGTGGAGAAGAAACGTTATTCAGCCGAATTCTTGGAGTTGTTTAATACTGTTACGAAGATAGTTGGGTATTCTGAAAAAAAAGAGGAGTTCTCCGAATTTGCACAATTAGTTTATGATAATTTGAAAGAATATCATGAACTTTATGATAAATATAATGAGTATGAAGGTATTAATAATATAAAAACAATTAATGATAATGCAGGAATAAAGCCAATTAAGGTTGACCAAAGGATCATTGATCTTTTAAATTACTCAAAGGAAGCCTATGAGTTTACTAATGGAAAAGTCAATATAGCCTTTGGAGCAGTTTTGGAAATCTGGCATGATTATAGAAGTGAAGGTATTGATGATCCTATGAATGCTAAGCTACCACCCATGGATCTCTTGCTGGAGAAATCCAAGCATACAGATATCAATAATATCATCATAAACGAAGAGGAATCGACCGTTTATTTAAGTGATCCTGATATGCGTCTGGACGTTGGTGCAATAGCGAAGGGGTATGCAACGGAGAGAGTTATGGAAATCGTCACAGAGAAGGGATATACCGGAATGTTACTTAGCGTTGGTGGTAATGTTCGGGCAATTGGAGGAAAAATAAAGGAAAAAGATCCCTGGAATGTAGGAATACAAAACCCAGACTTAGAAAGTGATATCCCTAATCTATATATATTAAACCTAATTGATTTTTCTCTAGTCTCCAGCGGTGACTACGAAAGATACTATACAGTGGACGGACAGCGCTATCACCATATTATAGACCCTAATACACTCATGCCGGCGGATTATTTTGCAGCAATCTCAATCGTGTGTGAAGATTCCGGTATGGCAGATGCATTATCTACCGCAGTTTATAACATGCCATACGAAGAAGGATTAAAACTTATTGAGAGTATTCCTGATACCGAGGCATTGTGGATTTATAAAGATGGTAAAATGAAACAGAGTTCCGGATTTGAGACTTATGTGAAAACAAAGTATTAAGCAGGAACAGTAAGAATAAAGAGAGATTTAAATATAGACGCTGTTGCATTTTATGCTGATTCTATAAGAAGGTAGGACATGGGAGGTCCCACACACACAAGTTGGAGTACACATTCGTTGATTTGTATGCCTGATTACGTACATTAAAGTTCGTATCAGTCATACAAATCACCAAAAGTGTTCTCCAAATAGTGTATTAAGGGACTCTCCCATGTCCTACCTTCTTAATTAAACTACAACTATGCAACAGCGTTATCTAGTCTTTGAGTATTTAAACTAATAATAAAAATGATCTAATTTTTCTAATTCTTACTGTTCCTGCATTGATTGCTCACCGGTAACAGTACTGGTTTCATCCATGGTGAAAGTATCTTGTGCCTCCGCTGTGGTAAAGTATAAATTACCTTCTACTTTCATATCTACCAGTTCAAAATTCGGTGCCGAAACATAGATATCTCCAACAAAGGTTCCCCGTTGAAGACTGGCAGTTGGACTGCTGATCGTAAGCTGAGGTGCAGTTAATGTAAATTTATTTGTAACATTACGATTTTCATCCTGTGTATAAAGAGCTATTTTTCTCTGAACGATATCATTACCGGCATCATCTTTTTTACCGTTTGTAAATTCACCTTCTAAGACTAAGGGCTCCTCAAAGGAAAAATCTCTTAAAGCACAGATAATCCAAGTGCCATTGGCACTAATTGCATTTAGGAAAGCTTCATCGTCATTTACAATGGATGCGGTAGTAACTGCATCCATTGTATCATCTTCATTGTCCTCATTGTTATCATCTGTATTATCTGCAGCTGTTGTTGGGGTGGCCTGTGCCGGGGTAGGAGTTATCTGATCTCCGTTATTGTCATCGTTATTGGCACATCCGGATACAAAGACTGCTATCAGAATAATTGTTAACAAAGTAAGTTTAACTTTCATAGTGTATTCTCCTTATTTTTAAAATTGTATCTTAATTCCGGATTATTCATAGAACATGCCTTAGCTTTATGAATAGTCGGGGTTAATGTTAACTATATTATTTCCATATTTTGATAAGGCATACACACAGTTTTTTCATCTAATTTTTGAAAATTTAGTTTTAATATCAATACATGCATATTCTTAACGAAGTCAAATGATATGAATGTGATATTTCATAAGCAAATATAGAAAGTGATTATTGATCCTTTTGAAGTTCCTGTACCCCCGTTACCGAACTGGTTTCATCCATGGTAAAGGTGTTGATTGCATCCTCTGTTGTAAAATAAATATTGCCTTCTACTACCATATCCACTAATTCGAAATTCCATGCAGTAACCAAAATATCGCCTTTAAAAGTTCCACGTTGTAGACTGGCATTCGGACTGTTAACTTTAAGTAACGGTGCGGTCAGCGTGAATTTATTTGTTACATTACGGTTTTCATCCTGTGTATAAAGAGCTATTTTCCTCTGTACAATATCTTTGCCGTCATCATCTTGTTTACCGTTCATGAACTCGCCATCCAAAACGATTTCTTCATCAAAGGTAAAATCCTTTAATGCACAGATAATCCAAGTACCATTGGCGCTTATGGCATAGAGAAAATCTTCTTCCGTGTCTACGATAGAAGCTGAAGTAACTGCATCTACCTCTTTGTTCGTATCTCCATCTGTAATATCATCTGTAATATCCGGCGGTAATGTCGGTGTAGGGGTTGCATTATTATTGTCATTGTTTGCACAACCGGATAAGAAAGCTGTAATCAGAATTATTGTCATTATAGTTAGTTTTATTCTCATATGGTATTCTCCTTATATTAATAGATTTGTATATTTATGTTACTATATTGTCTCCATAATATAATAAGTAATACACTTATATTTAATTCTAATTTCTTTACTTTTTGCTGATTGCAACCCGCCAAACCTCAGGTCCATTTTCTAAATACTCCCATTCAAATTGATCCGGCATTTCTATAATAAACTGATAATGAAGAGGTTTCGGATCGTGATCATTAAGCAATTCCATGGTTTCACCGGGTTTTAAAGCATGGAAAGTATTTAAGATAACAGGATGTTTATCCTTAGGCTCATATTGGCGTGCATCTACGGTTGAAGTAAATTTAAACATATGAATTCCTCCTTATTTTAAAATGTAATTACTGTAGTTCATATTAATTGTACAATATCCTGTTATTATTATATTTGATTTAAGTCACATTACGAAAAAGATTAAGCAATAAATATTTTTTTAAAGGATGGATTTTTACTTGAACCGGATAGAGTTGGGATGCTATAATTTAACAAAGTATTTTGTTTACTGACTTCTAAGGAAAGGACAATTTAATATGAAAAACATAGTGTTAATAGGGATGCCGGGAGCGGGAAAAAGTACGGTAGGAGTAATTCTTGCGAAAGTATTAGGTTTAAACTTCATTGATTCAGATATACTGATACAGGAACAGGAAGGTAAGCTATTAAAGGATATTATAGCAAAAGTGGGACTCGAAGGATATTTAGCCATCGAAAATCAAGTGAATAAAGATATATCGGCAGAAAGTACCGTGATAGCGACCGGCGGAAGTGTAGTTTATTGTCAAGAAGCTATGGAGCATTTTAAAAGGACTTCCCATGTGATTTATATTAAACTGAGCTATAAAACCATATTACATCGTCTTGGTAATTTTAAGCAAAGGGGAGTTGTGTTAAAGAAAGGGCAGACATTAAAATCTTTATATGATGAAAGATGTCCTCTCTATGAACAATATGCTCACATCACTATTGACAGCGAAGGTATGGGAATGGAAGAGATTATGGAGAAGATTGCTCTTAAGGTTAGAGAACTATAGAAGTTATACAATAATAATGTGTTGATATTCAGGTCTGAGTAAAGTGAAGTAATTCGTTTTATATCAGGCCTTTTAAATTTCATACACCATGGATAAACTGATGAAAATTAAAATAAGGTGTGCTATAATACAAAAAAAGAAAGCATGATATATAATTTGAAATTGAATAAAAGGAGGCAATTATATGGAGTTTTTTGAGAAAATCGGTGAAAAAATCTCAACAAGAGGAAAAGATGTTGCGAAAAAGGCGAAAGATATGACAGAAATAGCTAAGCTTAATTCAAAAATACGGGATAACGAGGGAAAATTGAAAGAGCTTCAGCTACAGATTGGTAAAAAATTCTTTGAAACGAATAAGAATAATCCCCCTGTAGAGTATATGGAGCTTTTTCAAAACATTATTAATATACAAGCAACGATAGATAACTACAGGGAAGAAATTCATTCGATAAAAGGAACGCGTGTATGTATCAAATGCGGAACAGAAATTCCAGGAGATTCGGCTTTTTGCCCAGCCTGTGGAACAAAAAATGTGATTGTTAATGTCACATATACGGCAGTTGCTACAGACAGTTTCTGCCCCAATTGCGGAGTAGGGACTACAGATGATACAATATATTGCTCTAACTGCGGTTTTAAGGTAAAATAAAACCTTATATAAGCGGGATTATTCCCAGATACAACCCTGTTCAAGAATCTGAACAACTTTTTCAAGACCTTCACGGTCAATGGCATCAAACCTAGCAATCAAAGGACTATCGATATCTAATACGCCTACAACTTTACCTCTATTTCGGATTGGGATTACTATCTCAGAGCGGGAAGCGCAGTCACATGCGATATGTCCGGGAAATTGATGAACATCAATTACTAATTGAGTTTGCTCCTCTGATACGGCGGTACCGCATACACCTCTACCGATAGGGATATGAATACATGCCGGTTTTCCTTGGAACGGTCCTAAGAGCAATTTATTATTTTTTACAAGATAAAACCCTACCCAGTTGATGTCCTTTAGGGCCAGATTTAATAGGGCTGAAGCATTACTTAGGTTTGGAATCAAATTTGTTTCATTTTCCAACAATGCTGTTAGTTGAGCTTGTACTAATTGATAGCATTCTTTTTTGTTCTCGGGATATATAAAATTTAATTCTTGCATTTAATTCTCCTTATGTAAAAAGTTTTCTTAATCAATTGTAGGAAAGGCCATACTATTTAAAGAAACGTCCCATCCTACCCTTTTTTCGGTTTTGATTGGGGGTTTTGGTTTCCGCATGGATACGATACATTCCATCTGAATCCTGTAAAAGGGTATCACCTTCTTTTGGGCCAAGCGGTAACTTATACTTAGGGATTCTGATCATTGTTTTATCTTCATCTAAGCAGATAGCATAATTATCTTCAAACCGATCTATAATTAATTTTTTCATGTAGCATCCTCCTGTCACCAATGTGAGTTAAAATAAAATCTGAAAAGACCAACATAATTTGGGATAATAGTATTATAATAAATATTCTTTTGTACCCTATTTATTATATCGGCAAAAGTAGAATATTACAATTAAATATATTTATTTTATTACATGGAATATTTTACTTGTATAAACTCGATTGAAGTCAAGATAGGTAGACTAACTTTAAATTAAGAAGGAGACCGAAATTATGAGATTGTTTACAGCAATAAATTTTCATCAGGATAGGAAAGATAACTTATATCAAGTAGTTGAACTTTTAAAGAAAATGACAACTGGTGGAAGTTTTACAGCGAAAGACAACCTTCATCTTACTTTGAATTTTATCGGTGAGACGAAACGAATAGAACTAATTCAAGAAGCGATGCAGGAAGCAGTGGAGAGCACGAAGGCAGAAAGCTTTTATTTATCAATCGGAGGGATAGGCCGGTTCAAACGAAGAGAAGGAGATATCTACTGGATCGGAGTAGAGAAGGAGAATACCTTATGGAAACTACAAAAGGAGCTGACGATTAGATTAAAGGAGGCCGGTTTCTATGATATTGATGCCAGAGAATATAAACCTCATTTAACACTGGCGAGACGAGTCAAGGTGGGTGATTTCTATGATAAAAGTCTGATAGAGAAAGCAATCAGTTCCATGCGTATAAAGGTTGATAAAATCAGTCTGATGAAGTCGGAAAGAATTCAAGGAAAGTTGGTTTATACTGAAATATTCCAGGTAGGCCTGAAATAATTATAAATATAGATAAATGGCATTGATGTGAAAATAATGTTATGATAGGATGAATAGAAGAAGAGGTTATAATAAATTAACATTATATTGCATGTTAGGTAAGGATCAAGGATTAAGGGAATGGAAGGGAGATACGGATGAAAATTTTAGTGGATGCTGATGCCTGTCCCGTGAAAGAAATCATCGAAAGCATTGCTGGGGAATTTCAGCTTCCGGTATTAATGTTTATTGATACCAGCCATATTCTATTCTCTTCCTACAGTGAGGTGATTATGGTAAGTAAAGCACCGGATGCTGTTGATTTCGCATTGATAAACCGCGTTGCCAAAGGGGATATTGTAGTGACACAGGATTATGGAGTTGCAGCAATGGCCCTTGGAAAAGGAGCATATGCAATACATTATAATGGCAAAATTTATACGGATAAGAATATTGACCGTATGTTGATGGAACGTCATATAGCAAAAAATGCGCGTCGGTCAGGGGAGAGGGTCGGTAATCACCAAAAAAAGCGGACTACTGAACAAGATCAAAACTTTGCTCTTTCCTTCTATCGTTTATGTGAAAATGTAAAGGAAAATAATAATGATTGATATATTGATATTGCAATTACAACGAAAGAAGTATCAGGATGAGGTGAACTATGAGGTATAAAAACCATTTAGGAAATAGAAGTCATAATAAAGGCTATGTATTCATAATTATTTTTTTAATTCTTATAGCTCTATCCTCCTGTTCAAGAATAAATACGAAACTAACAGACGATTCTGATACTGCACAAACTGAAATTACAGCAGATACAGTAATGGTAATAAATCAGACAGATGATACTTTGGGTAAGGATAATACGATATTGGATGCTTCAAAAGATAAAATAGCGGATACTGAGCCGGAAAACCAAGCTGATAATCAACCGTCTCCCGCGCTGATAAAAATACAAGAACCTTCGCCGATACCGGAACCAACTGAGAGGCCCAATGCTGTAACAATTCCAACACCGGAACCATCAATAAAACCAACTGTGACACCGACGCCAAAACCTACGATACCGCCATCGCCGATACCGACACCAAAACCCACAATAAAGCCAACCCCGGTACCTATATCGAAACCTTCGGTTACACCCTCTGCCATCCCTACACCAAAGCCTGTGAGAGAACTACCATCCAAAGGAACCAAAGATGTGAAGGAATATGCTGAGATTATCCTACAAGCGATTATAACGGAGGATATGAAAGAAGTAGAAAAGGTAAAGGCAGTTCATGATTATATTGTACGAAATACAGCATATGATTATGATAATTTGAAGGCCAATACAATTCCGGAGGAAAGCTACAAGATTGAAGGAGTTTTATTTCATAATACAGCAGTTTGTCAAGGCTATGCAGATACATTTCAATTATTTATGGAGTTACTTGAGATTGAGTCCAAAGTAGTTGTTGGTAAAGATTTAAAAAATGGAGTAGGTCATGCCTGGAACATGGTAGAATTGGATGGTCAGTGGTATCAAATTGATGTTACCTGGGATGATCCTGTACCGGATCAGGAAGGCATTGTACAGTATCAATACTTTCTTGTCACGGATGAGGTGATGGCGGCAGATCATAGCTGGAATAAGAAAAATTATCCTAAATGCAATAGCGAGACTTACCTTTATTATATCTATGAAGATTATATTGTAGAATCTATAGATGATGTGGAAGAAGAATTTATGGAGCAATACAATAGCGGAAAAAGGACAATAACATTACTCTATCCGGAGGAAGGAATTCCGGATATGAATTTTCTTGGTAAATATGATTATCTGTTTCAAGATACAGACGATGAATACATTACCTATACCTATTACGAACCTTGGCGCAAGGGGGATTATACCGTATTCGTTGTCATGATGGACTAAATATCATAATTGATAGATGGTTAAAAAGAAATAATTAATTTTATTTAGCAACAATTATATCATGGGACATGGAATGGTCCATATAGTGATGGATATTCATAAAGATATGCCTGCGTGATTAAGATTAACGGATGGTTTGTTTGTCCGTATGTATTCTTAAAGCGTAGGCTTTTTTGTGATATAGGAATTTAACAGTAATAAGTAATGTACATAAGATAATAGAGAGAGGTATACTTGGAGGTATTCTCTATGGATCAGATGTATGATAATGAATTCTATAACAGTAATACTTATGCTAATATAAAGGATGCTTTTCAGGAAGAAGCATCTGCATATACACGATATAAGATATATGCCATGAGGGCTAGAGAAGAGGGGTTTATGCAGATAGGCGATATTATGGATGAAACGGCCAGGAATGAAAAAGTCCATGCCAGCATATGGCTTAAACTACTGGAAGGAAATGAAACTCCCTCCACCTATGAAAACCTCAGAACAGCATATACAATCGAAAACCATGAATGGAGTATCAAATATTTAGAATATGCCCTTGAAGCAAGAAGAGAAGGTTATCCCCATATAGCGGAAAGGTTTGAACAAGTTGCAGCGGTTGAGAGACATCATGATTCACGAATGCGAAAGCTTGCCTTTAATATAGAACATGATATTACATTTTGTAAGAAGAATACCAATCTATGGGTTTGTCATAACTGTGGAAATGTACAATACGATCTAAGTGCTCCGTGTTTATGCCCGGTGTGTGGTTGCAGTAGGGCTTTTTATGAAATCTATCGCGAAAATTATTAGTCATTTAGTAAATCAATACTAGAACAAACATTCGAAAATTGTATTGATTTTACTTTTTTCCTATGGTATAATAACAAACATTAAATAGGTAGAAATCGATTCATATTCTTATAATGCAGATTACAATATATGAGATATGGGTGGAATGACCAGTAGTTGATTAAGGTATAGCATTAACGAAAAGACGGTAAGACTTAAGTTATAGTTCGTTGTGTCATAGTCAGGAGGAATATGTGTTATGGAGTTTAAACTGGTATCAGACTTTGCACCAACCGGGGATCAACCGGAAGCAATTAAATCCCTTGTGCAAGGCTTCAAAGAAGGAAACCAATGCGAGACATTATTGGGTGTTACCGGATCCGGTAAAACCTTTACCATGGCAAATGTGATTAAAGAGATTAATAAACCAACACTTATCATAGCACATAATAAGACTCTGGCAGCCCAATTATACGGTGAATTTAAGGAATTTTTTCCGGAGAATGCGGTGGAGTACTTTGTAAGTTACTATGATTACTATCAGCCGGAAGCATATGTTCCGTCAACAGATACCTATATTGAGAAGGATTCCTCTATCAACGAAGAGATTGACAAATTGAGACATTCCGCAACAGCATCGCTAACGGAACGAAAGGATGTTATCATTGTTGCCAGTGTATCCTGTATCTATGGACTTGGTAGTCCGATTGATTACCAGGACATGGTGCTTTCCTTAAGACCTGGGATGTTGAGAGACCGAGATGAGGTTTTAAGGATATTAATCGATATTCAATATACAAGAAATGATATGGATTTTAAAAGAGGAACCTTTCGTGTTCGCGGGGATGTTGTAGAAGTGTTTCCGGCATCCTCAGCGGATACTGCCATCCGAATTGAATTTTTCGGTGATGAAGTGGAAAGGATTCTGGAAATAGATGTACTGACCGGAGAGATTAAGGCAACTCTTGAGCATATGGTTGTGTTCCCGGCATCCCATTATGTGGTGGCGCCGGATAAGTTGGAGGCTGCAATTCAAAATATCGAGAGTGAGCTGGAAGAACGGATACAGTATTTTAAAAGTGAAGACAAGCTTTTAGAAGCGCAAAGAATATCGGAGAGAACTAATTTTGATATCGAGATGCTTCGGGAGACCGGATTTTGTTCCGGTGTGGAGAATTACTCCAGACATCTGACAGGACAGGAACCGGGAAGTCCTCCATACACTCTGATGGATTATTTTCCCGAGGACTTCTTAATGATTATTGATGAATCCCATATTACAATTCCTCAGATCAGAGGTATGTATGCCGGTGACAGATCGAGAAAAATGACGCTGGTAGACTTTGGGTTTCGGTTGCCATCCGCACTGGATAACCGTCCTCTTAATTTTGAAGAGTTTGAAAGTAAGATAAGTCAGATATTATTCGTTTCAGCTACCCCGTCCGTTTATGAGAATGATCATGAGCTATTGAGGGTGGAACAGGTAATCCGTCCTACCGGCCTCTTAGATCCGGAGGTTACAGTTAAACCGGTGGAGGGACAGATTGATGATCTTTTAGGTGAAATTAATAAGGAACTGGAAAAGAAGAACAAGGTATTGGTAACAACCTTAACAAAACGAATGGCAGAAGATCTAACAAATTATCTTAGGGAAGTTGGAATTCGGGTAAAGTATCTGCATTCTGATATTGACACCTTAGAACGTTCAGAAATTATTCGGGATATGCGAATGGATGTTTTTGATGTGCTGGTAGGTATTAATCTATTAAGAGAGGGACTGGATATTCCGGAGGTTGGTTTGGTTGCAATTCTGGATGCGGATAAAGAGGGTTTTCTACGGTCCGAAACCTCCCTAATTCAAACCATAGGTAGGGCGGCTCGTAATGCCGGTGGTCGTGTTATTATGTATGCCGATCGTATGACAGATTCTATGAAAAAGGCGATTTCTGAAACCAACCGCAGAAGGCAGATACAGCATGCATACAATGAGGCCCATGGTATAACACCTACAACGATACAGAAAAAGGTACGGGATTTAATCAGCATTTCAAAGAAGGCGGATAAGAGTCTATATGACATGGAAAAGGATATGGAATCAATGTCCCGTGCTGAACTGGACGAGCTGGTAAAGAAGATTACGAAACAGATGCATACGGCTGCAGCAGAGCTGAATTTTGAATTGGCAGCAGAGCTTAGGGATAAGATGGTGGAATTAAAGAAGCAGATCAAAGATTTATCATAAAGTGATACCATGTGAAGAGTAAGTTTTATACCTGACAAATTGAGAATTACACTAGGATAAGATGAGGCAATTCATAAAACCGGTATAGGAGTGGTCATGATAGAAGGAATTATGATCATGATGTCTTGCACTTTGGATGAGTCGAAGGTTGGTTTCATAAGCTTTTTATAAGCGTTACAAAGATACAAAGATAATAAAAATAAATCGAAATATTAACAGAATAGAACAGGTGGAGTTATGTCGGATAAAAAGAATTATATCAGAATTAGAGGTGCAAAAGAAAACAACTTAAAGAATTTGAGTGTCGATATTCCTAGAGATCAATTTGTTGTACTTACCGGACTTAGTGGGTCCGGTAAATCATCGTTGGCATTCGATACGATTTATGCAGAGGGACAAAGACGTTATATGGAGTCTTTATCCTCCTATGCAAGGCAGTTCTTAGGACAGATGGAAAAACCAAATGTGGAGAGTATTGAAGGCTTACCGCCGGCGATTTCAATCGATCAAAAATCTACAAATCGTAATCCTAGGTCAACCGTAGGTACCGTAACGGAAATCTATGATTATTTTCGTCTGTTATATGCAAGGATTGGGATTCCCCATTGCCCTAACTGTGGAAAGGAAATCAAAAAGCAGTCTGTGGATCAGATGGTAGATGAAATAATGAATCTTCCTGTCGGAACGAAGATTCAACTAATGGCACCGGTTGTGCGTGGACGTAAGGGTGAACATCTCAAATTGTTTGAACAGGCAAAACGCAGCGGTTATGTCAGAGTAAGAGTGGATGGAAACCTTTATGAATTATCAGAGGAGATAAAACTAGAGAAAAACATAAAGCATAATATTGAAATTATTGTAGACCGCTTGGTGGTTAAGGAAGGTATTGAAAAAAGACTGTCTGATTCGGTTGAGAGCGTATTAAAGCTGGCAGAAGGTCTGATGACAGTGGATGTGATTGACGGTGAAACATTAAATTTCAGTCAGAACTTCTCCTGTCCCGATTGCGGTATTAGTATAGAGGAGATGGAACCGAGAGTTTTCTCCTTTAACAATCCTTTTGGTGCATGTCCCGATTGTCATGGTATCGGGATAAAGATGGAGTTTGATGTGGATCTGTTAATTCCCGATCAGGGTAAAAGCTTGATTGATGGAGCGGTAGCGGCTCCGGGCTGGCAGTCAGTTGTAGATAAAGGGAGTTATTCCAGATGTATTATGGAGGCTTTAGCAAAAGAATATAAGTTTGATTTAAATACACCCTATAAAGACCTGCCGGAAAAGGTTCGAGATATGTTTATCAACGGGACCGGAGGAAAATCGGTTAAGGTACATTACCGTGGACAACGGGGAGAAGGGGTATATGATGTTGCCTATGAAGGTTTAATTAGAAATATGGAAAGGCGTTATCGAGAGACCGGCTCGGATAATGTAAAACAGGAATACGAGAGTTTTATGAGAACCACGCCTTGTAAGGAATGTGGAGGCAAACGACTTAAGAAGGAAGCCTTGGCAGTTACCGTAGGCGATAAAAATATAGCAGATGTAACGGAGTATTCGATTCGTGATCTGGCTGTTTTTATGAACGACTTACAGTTAACCTCTATGCAGTTAAAAATCGGTGAACTGGTATTAAAGGAAATTAAGGCAAGGATTAAGTTTCTAATGGATGTCGGTCTTGATTATCTAACCCTTGCCAGAGCTACCGGTAGTTTGTCCGGAGGAGAATCCCAAAGAATTCGTTTGGCGACACAGATCGGGTCCGGCCTGGTTGGTGTGGCATACATTCTGGATGAACCCAGTATCGGACTTCATCAGAGAGATAACGACAAATTATTAAAAACCCTCCAGAACCTGAAGGATCTGGGAAACACCTTAATTGTAGTAGAACACGATGAAGATACCATGTTTGCCGCGGACTATATCATAGACATTGGCCCCGGAGCAGGGGAGCATGGCGGTGAAGTTGTTGCCGAGGGTAATGCAGAGGAAATTATGAAGGTGGAAGAGTCCATCACCGGAGCTTATTTGTCCGGTAAAATTAAGATACCGCTACCTAAGGAGAGAAGGAAGCCGAGTGGATATCTTACGATTGAAGGAGCCTCAGAGAATAACCTTAGAAACATCGATGTGGATATTCCATTAGGGGTTTTAACCTGTGTTACCGGTGTATCCGGATCCGGTAAAAGTTCCTTGGTAACAGAGATTTTATATAAAAAACTGGCGAAAGAGCTTAATCGTGCCCGCTGTATTGCCGGTAAGCATAAGAGAATATTGGGTATGGATCAATTGGACAAGGTTATTAATATTGACCAGTCTCCAATCGGAAGAACACCCAGATCAAACCCGGCAACTTATACCGGTGTATTTGATCAAATCAGGGACTTATTTGCTTCAACCCAGGATGCGAAGATGAGAGGATATGCGAAGGGACGTTTCAGCTTTAATGTAAAAGGCGGACGTTGTGAAGCCTGCAGCGGTGATGGTATCATTAAAATCGAGATGAATTTCCTGCCGGATATCTATGTTCCCTGTGAAGTATGTAACGGTAAAAGATATAATCGGGAGACTTTAGAGGTCCGCTATAAGGGTAAGAATATCTATGATGTTCTTAATATGACCATTGAAGAAGCAACAAGGTTTTTTGAAAATGTACCTTCCATAAAAAGAAAGATGGAAACTCTCTGCGATGTTGGGTTATCCTATCTAAGATTAGGACATCCCTCCACCTCCCTGTCCGGTGGTGAAGCCCAGAGAATTAAACTGGCAACAGAACTGAGTAAACGCAGTACCGGTAAGACGATTTATATTCTGGATGAACCTACAACAGGTTTACATTTTGCGGATGTTCATAAGCTCATTGAAATCTTAAAGAGATTTTCTGATAGCGGTAATACTGTGGTTGTAATTGAACATAATCTGGACGTGATTAAAACAGCAGATTATATCATTGATATCGGTCCTGAGGGTGGCGACAAGGGTGGTATGGTTGTAGCCAAGGGTACTCCCGAAGAGGTAGCAGCCAATGAGAATTCCTATACAGGACAGTATGTGAAAAAGTATCTGGAATAAATACGTAAGCTGTACTACAAGAGAGTAATTTAATTAGGAGAGTATTTTATGGAATATAACTTTTATGCAATGGTTTCAAGAATGAAGTTTATAGAGCGTTGGGCGCTGATGAGAAATTCCAGAACCGAAAATATCAGCGAGCATTCCTTAGAGGTCAGTATCTTAGCCCATGCATTGGCAATTATCAGTAATGAACGACTAGGGAATCAATTGAATGCGGAAAAAGCGGCTCTCATCGGTATATATCACGATGCGACTGAGATTATTACCGGTGATATGCCGACACCAATCAAATATTTTAACGAGAGTATACAAGGTGCTTTTAAGGCTGTAGAGGATGCGGCAGCAGACAGACTCCTAAAGATGCTACCGGAGGATATGCAAAAGAGCTATAAAGACATTTTCTTTCCGAAGCAGGAGGAGGCTTATCTATGGAAGCTGGTGAAGGCAGCAGATAAGCTCTCTGCTCTCATAAAGTGCTTAGAAGAACGTAAGGCCGGTAATACAGAATTTATCAGCGCTGAAAAGTCAATCGGAGGCATTCTAAAGCAGATGGAACTTAAGGAAGTGGATATCTTCATGGAAGAGTTCCTTCCATCCTATCAAAAGACTCTAGATGAGTTAAACTGTGATTAGAATCGATAAGATGTATCAGACTATCTCATAGAAGACATAATTTCAAACCAATGGAACAAGTTGTAGGTAATCTATTAAAATACTACATTATTTAGGTTAATTCACTACATTTATTAATTTTTTATTTTTTGATAGAATATTCTTGTATCACAAAGACTATTATTGCACGCAACAATAATAGAGCTTTTCCCCCTAAAGAAATAACAGCATGGGATTACGAAAGTAACTCCATGCTGTTATTTTTGTGCTGAAATCAGGGATTTTCATTATCATGTTTCTTGTCATTGGATACAGATTTTGTATGGTTATATATATTTTATGTTGCCTTTATGTAGAAATAAGGATATAATTCTCATATATATACAAAAAAGAAAAATATGTACAGGCTTATATAATGTAATAGCACAGAAACGAATTGAGGCAAATATGTGTAGATATAGTAAGCATGAGTTTAGGGGGATATAACATGAAATTAATCAATATAAAACAGTATCGGGAGGAACATTTGAATAAAAATAAAAGGAATAGCATTAAGAAGATTTTTTATCTCATGCTACTATTATGTATGATTATCAGTGGATATTCTATCACAAAGGCAAGCTCGGTTACATATTCCGGTAGTCAAGTTTCGGTAAGAATCGATTATCTGGAGGAATTGGCATATATCAATTCGGGAAGTCAAAACAGTAGTAAGATCTATCTCAGTACGGACAATATGAAATCATGGGAGCTGGTGGAGCCCTTTGGATATCTGGACTTATCTACCTTACTAAAGAGGAAGGAAGTAATTATTTATCTGAAAGGCAATAAGGATACAAACCCTTTAAAGGTATCCTTACAGGGAGAGGATTCCGGTTTCAGTGCAGAATATGAAGTTAGTGGTGGAAAAGGAAGGGTCGTATTAAATAGACCGATTAATCTTGTGGAATATCGTAAAAGTAAAAATAGCCACTGGAGACCGGTAACGAGTGATATGATTACCTCCACTTCGATCTATGAGATGCAGGGAGCATCCTTTGAATTTAGAACAATAGCTACGCAGGATAAAAGAGCGGGAAAAATAGTGACTGTTAAGATACCGAAGAAGCCTTCTGCACCGTCAGTAAAGCTGGATGGTAGTAAATTATGCTTTACTGGATTAAGGAGTCAACAGACCCTGTACCGTGTTGGGGATAGTACAACCTGGATACCATTTAATCCCTCAGACTCAAAAGATAAAATCTTAGATTTGAGAAGTCTGTTGGCACCAAATTATCCATTTAATGTAGCGATTCCCGGAGGCGTGATTGAATTCCAAACAATTGGATCTAATAAAAAAGTGGCATCCTATGTTAAAACCATTGAAGTTCCGACACAACCTACTGTTCCTGACCGAATCAATTTAAATGGAACTACTTTAACAATATCTGATCCGGACATAAAGAGGGCATATGAATATACGATCGTAGATTTGACAAAAACGATTGATTTAAAAACAGCCAGATGGTCTAAAGTAACAGCGTCTAAACCTGTCATTATAAAGAAAGCCTCCATTGGAGATAAGATACTGGTACGTCTAAAAAGTACTACAGATCCGAATACGAAGCAGGTGATTCCTGCATCTACCTTTAAGGAGTTTGTAGTTACATCCCTATCGCACTGATATTTAGAAGCTACAAGCCGATGATTGCTTCAAGCTCTTGAATGGAAGCTATAATATGATCAGCTTCCTTAACAACAGCATTCGGATGCTGCCAGAAATAACATGCCTTGATGGAGGCATTCTTTGCCGCAATGATATCGATATCCCGATCTCCGATCATTAAAGTATCCTCGGGTTTCATATTGTATTTATCCATTAGATAGAGAATACCTTCGGGATCCGGTTTACGCTTAAAACCGCTACCTCCGATAACGTATTCTTCAAAGTATTGGTCTAATCCATAATGCTTGATATGTGCTATGGCATCCTTACCACGATGGGTGAATAGATAATTCTTCTTGCCGGATTCATAAATCCTTTTACATATATCTTTACAATCAGGAAAAGGAAGAAAATCTTCCGGGTTTGTTTTCTTATCTATGGTATAAAAATGGTATAATCTATCTTCACTAATCTGATAGTTTTCGGTACAATAACGAAATGCATGGCTAGCTGAAATCTTCATAAGTCTTAGAATGTTCTCATAGCTTTCATTAATACCGTTATCTTTCAATACTCTTAGGAATGTCTTAGTCATACTTGGGTAGGTATCGAATAGGGTTCCGTCAAAGTCCCATATGATGTTTTGATACATTCTGTTGCCTCCTTAATATACTTTAGGATATATGGTTAAATGTTTATTAAGTATGGTGTTTTATGTACGTATATATTATGAGTCCAACTTTAATCTATAATCAATTGTTATGAAATTTATGCTTCTTTCTTAATGATAAGCTCTTCAAACCGACTTAGATATGTTTCGTTATCAAAATCTAATCGGATAATGTAGGGCATAAAGTTTATTATTCTCATAAAATCATCATAATGAAAGGTTGCATCATAATAATTTAAGATAGTACTTAAAGCAGTACCATGAGTAGCTACGATGATATTTTCATTCTTATGTTCTGTCAGAAGCTTTTTCAGAGCACGGATATTTCTTTTTTGTACCTCCGCCAGACATTCGGCACCTTCCGTCTTGTACTGGAAGTCATTCCACATGTTTTTTACATATAAGGTAGCATCATGGCCATATCCAATGCCTTTCTCCCTTTCTCTAAAATCTTCATCGGTATGTATCTCCATATGTAGAGCATTCGCTAAATCCTTAATTGTATCAACACTTCTTTTATAGGGGCTGGACATAATGAAATCAATGGGTTTATCCTTAAAATGCGCGGTCACCTTGTAACTATCCTGATGACCTTCCTCTGTTAACGGACGATATCGGTCATTATTATTTCTATTATCAGGTAGTGCGTGTCTTACAAAATAAACATGTGTCACAGGGAACACCCTCCTTTTTAAAGTTTAAATGTATCGTCTTTTGAATTACTGCTCTTTTACGTATTTAACAAGCGGAGTAATATATTCTTTTTTAGAATAATCATGTGATTTAGAAATTGTTTCATACATACCTTGTTCTTCCGGTGTTTTATTCTTATTATTTTTTAACATAGCTTTGAACATTTTCATTAGACCTTTGCTTCCCAAGCCCATATTTTCGTAGTTTATACCGCTATGAAAATAGAAGAGCGGTATAGAAGAGGCCTCATCCTGATTTAAATTAGTGCGTATAAGATGATCGATATTAGTAGCTTCTTTCGGTGCAGCTCCGGTGGCAAATATAATAGTGTTGATATCTTTTTGATTTAAAGTAATTTTTTTAAATGTATGTAAACCACTAATACGACCGGCGTGTATTCCGCCCCCGAATATTATGGTTTTATAGTTTTTTATATCATTATCATGAATATCTTTGATTGAGACAGCTTTACAATCTAATTCTTCCGCAATCCACTCCGCATATTTCTTCGTGAAGCCGGTGTTTGATTTGTATAAAACGATAATATGATCCATTTATTTTACTCCTTATAATCTGATGTTTTTTGTAGTATTAATAAAAGTATAGAATTATTATAAAAAATTGTCAAAGAGTTTCAAGAGTAAGTTCGTGTTTCATTGCTTTAGGATTTAACATTCTTACAATGCGACAGCAAGTATATATAAATAATAAATTTCTTGACAATGCCAGACTATAATGATAGTCTGATTGAATAAACTACTGTGATAGTCTAAGGAGGAATCCATGGAAAAGATTAAGTTATTTGACGGTGAACTAAAGCTAATGGAGCTATTGTGGGAAAATGAAGGTGCGACAGCGAAAGAACTGTCTCTGATTGCTATGGATAAAATTGGATGGAACAAGAATACGACATATACCGTTATTAAGAAGTTAGTTGCTAAAGGAGCAATACAGCGCTCGGAGCCGGGATTTATTTGCCATAGCCTAATAGCACGCGAAGATGTTGGACGGGAGGAAGCGAAAAAAGTACTCCGTTCCTTCTTTGGTGGATCAGCAAAAGCGTTATTTTCTTCTTTTATGTCTGACGGTATACTTTCCGATAAAGAAGCAGATGAACTTAAGAAACTGATTGATGAACATGGACGGAAGGGGAGTCGTTAATGATAGATGAGATTTTCTATCTTATACTGAACATGAGTATTGCCTCTTGTTTTGTCATTGTAGCGCTATGGATTGTACGGCTTTTTAAATCACTGCCAAGACGCATGATCTATCCATTGTGGGCGTTGGCTTTTTATAGATTGATGATACCATTTACAATAACAACCGATTGGAGTCTATTTAACTTTACAGGAGGACTTGTCAAGCGTGTGATCTCCATAGAGACAATTACCCATGATACTGTATCTATTCCTGGGGCTGATGATTTGGCGATAATGAATACGATTGGAGCAGCAAAAAGTTATATTCCACTTGAATATCACACAAAAAATCTGAGAGAAATCTTTATCATCAGTTCTAAAGTATGGGCAGTTATAGTAGTCGCGACTCTAATTTTGGCTGCTATCTCATTGATATTAGCACGCAGAGAACTTAAAAAGGCGGTCTTTTTAAAAGACAATATATACTGCTCGGATATACTGCTATCACCGGTACTGATGGGTGTGTTACATCCGAGAATCATACTCCCGACTGGAATCGATCCGAACAGTGTAGAAGGTTCGATGATTCTGGCCCATGAAAATGTCCATCGTATACGACTTGATAATCTATGGCGGATATTAGCGATTATAATCGTCTGCCTCCATTGGTTTAACCCACTTGTATGGGTAATGATCAAATTGTTTTATGAAGACATGGAACTTTCCTGCGATGAAACGGTTTTTCGTAAGGGAAAGTATAGTGTGGAAGAACGTAAAGATTATGCCTCGTTATTGTTGCATTTTGCTAAGGATAAAAGGTTGTTTAGCACCTCAGCTTTTGGACACTTAGGGATTAAGGCTCGTATACTTAATGTATTAAATTATAAACGCTTAACAGTAATAGGCACAGTCACATCGGTAGTGATTTTATTGGTCATAGCTCTACTTTTAGTTACAAATCCGTCTCTTAGGGGGTGAATTATGATTATGAAGTTTTTAAGAAGTTATAGAACTGTGATGATTATTGTATTCCTATACATTTTAATCTCCTGCGTTACCATTGCTGTTTCAATGCAACAGGTCAAAGGCGCGAAGAAGGATATACTTGGGTGCTATGAGTTTGACGATTGTCTGTATATGAATCCTCTAAGCTCATTCATTGCAGTGAAAGAATTCTTCCCGTATGTTTATGGCCTGGGTGAAGATTCTATGATTATTGCCAATACTGAAACCGGAGATATAAAACGATTATCGGTACAATATGAAAAAAGGGCTATTGCCAAAGACGAGTTTTTATCGAAAAATGACTTTCCATATTTTACTATACCGGATATATCTGACTACAACGAAAGGTGGCTTCATGCCATGTTAACCGATGAAGATGGTCAACAATACCGGCTTTACCAGATGGATCATGAAATTTGGCTAATAAAGCTAAGCCAGAGAGATTCCGGGATATGGAGTATATATCGCCTAAAGCGAACGAACGATTTTAATTTCTCCGATTTGAGGGACACATACGAGCTTGGAAATAAGGAAAACGAAGATAAATTACAGATGACCTTGCGTGATGTATACGAGTTAGCAAGAAAGGGAAAAAACCTGACAACCCTCGATTTTGATATGTTTCGTAGCAAATCTGTCGGTTCAGGATTTACAATTATGCGTTATGATATCAAGGGCGGTTGTGTGCTAATTGTGCATTCAGACACACCGGATGAGGTTATTAATTATGCTCGACTATCTAAGCGAGGTTACGATCCATATGACGAATCACTGACCGTTGATATTCGTAACGGGACAGAAGCGGTAGCAGCATATCTTGATCCACTGCATTCACTGGTAAAGCTAAAGATTGAGGGTTTCAACAACGGTGAGGGAGCGGGAGAAAGAGAGCTCATATACGAATTTGAAGGTTACCGTTATTATTTAAACAGTATCAGCGCCGATCAAGTAGTTATCACCTTGGAGAATGGCGACCGGCTTCCACTCAAGCAGGCGCTTAAAGAGCGCCGCACCGTGATAGAAGATTTGGTGGGAAACGGTCTCTACAATGTCTTTATGGAACCGATGGATAACCCAAAGGGAGGGTATTTCCCAATATTGCACCATTGTCATAAATTCACCTTCGATAACGAAGAATTCTACCCTTCTACATCCTTTATGTATATGGTTGATGCGGACTTTTCTTCGATATACTTTGGTATTGAAGAACTTGCGGACGTTCTTGAGCTTTGGGGTAGGGATGAGTTAGCCAAAAAACTGCGCTCCTTAGAGAAGGCAGGCGATCTTTTCGTTATTGCGGATAAGGCTTATATAACAGGTGATGAGCTTACGGAAGCTGGAATTACCGTAGAAATAGGCTGGGCATATAGCTCCCATACACCCGTAAGCTTTACTTTGGTTGAAAAGTAGCAGTGTATTCATTCGTATACTGAAAAAACAGAAGCTACGCCATACGAACTGTGCACGGACTGGTGCCCTATGCCGATAAATAAAAAAAGTTCAATTACGAATAAATTCGTGTTGAACTTTTTTTGTTTATCGTCGTATGGCTTGTAGCTTTCCTGACTATTCCCATTCAATCGTTGCCGGTGGCTTGCCTGTAATGTCGTAGCAGATACGGTTGACATGTTTTACTTCATTTACAATTCTATTCGAAATCTTACCAAGGATGTCCCAAGGGATTTCAGCAAATTCTGCAGTCATAAAGTCTGTGGTGGTTACAGCACGAAGAGCTACAGTATAATCATAAGTTCTTTCATCGCCCATAACACCAACAGAACGTAGGTTAGTAAGAACTGCAAAGTACTGACCAATACTTCGATCAAGGCCTGCCTTAGCAATTTCTTCTCGGTAGATATAATCGGCATCCTGTAGGATAGCAATCTTCTCAGGAGTAATATCCCCTATAATACGAATAGCTAGTCCCGGTCCTGGGAAGGGTTGTCTGAATACCAGTTTTTCGGGTATACCTAGTTCCAATCCAGCTTTTCTAACTTCATCCTTAAATAGGTCTCTAAGGGGCTCTATAATCTCTTTAAAGTCCACATAATCGGGTAGGCCGCCAACATTGTGGTGGCTCTTGATTACTGCGGATTTACCCAGACCGCTTTCAATTACGTCCGGATATATCGTCCCTTGAACAAGAAAATCAACGGTACCAATCTTCTTAGCTTCCTCTTCAAAGACACGGATAAATTCCTCACCGATTATTTTACGTTTTTCCTCCGGTTCAGAGATACCGGTAAGTCTTTTATAGAAACGTTCCTGTGCGTTCACACGAACGAAGTTCACATCAAACTGCTTCGTAAAGATCTCTTCTACCTCATCTCCCTCATTCTTTCTGAGAAGGCCATGGTCAACAAAGATACAGGTTAATTGTTTACCCACTGCTTTACTGATCATAACAGCAGCCACAGAAGAATCAACGCCACCGGATAAGGCGCAGAGAACCTGTTTGTCTCCGATTTTTTCTTTTAAGGTTTTGATCATTTCTTCGGTAAAGGAGTCCATTCTCCAGTCACCGGAACATTCACATACTTCATACAGGAAGTTGTGAAGCATCTTCGTACCCTCCTGGGTATGAACAACCTCAGGGTGGAACTGCACTCCATAAAGGTTTCTTGAGGCTTCTTCGATTGCTGCTATCGGACAGGAATCTGATTTTGCAACCGTAGTGAAGCCGGCTGCGGGTGACTCAATGTAGTCTGTGTGGCTCATCCAGCAAATTGTTTCAGGAGATACATCATAAAACAATTTTGAAGAATTATTAACATTTATTGTTGTCCTGCCATATTCACGTAAAGGTGCTTTTGATACTTTACCACCAAGCAAATATGTCATTAATTGGCATCCATAGCAGATACCTAAAATCGGAATTCCCAAAGAAAAGAGTTCGGGATCACAGGATGGTGCACCCGGTTCATAAACACTGGCCGGTCCTCCTGTAAAAATAATACCCTTTGGAGCTATTTCCTTAATTCGATCAAGACTCGTATAGTAAGGTAATACCTCACAATAAACATTACATTCTCTGACCCGTCTAGCAATCAGCTGATTGTACTGCCCACCAAAGTCAAGCACGATAACCATTTCTTTTTCCACGTTTTAACCTCCTGATAACTTAAATAGGTAATATACGACCTTTATAAATGTAGGTAACCATTCAGATGCTCCCAGAAATCCAAAGGATTTTGTATCAGCCAACACAAAGCATAAAAGCATCTTGCTATCTGTATCTTTTGGTATGTTTTGAAGTACCAAAGCGAAAAATACAATACGCTGGTTCACAAGACCAGTGACTGAACAGTCTTAAATGCAGATTTATAATACAATACTTTGATTTAAAAGACAACCCTCCTTTAGAAAGAAGAGTATTCATATTTCTAATAAGTTTTATTAAAATGCCTACTATATCTTAATTTCCGTCAGTTAATTTATTTTATATAGTAACCGATATATAAAATATTAGTGAAAAAAATATCAATTTTTCGTGTATTATGTCATAAAAAAATAGTAAATTATTCTCATAAATAAGAAAAAATTGATACTTTTTCTTTACAAACACACTATATCATGGTATTATTTATCTGTGTTATTACAATATATGGTAGAGACAGCAGGATAAATGACATAAGTATGGAGGTTATCCGCTATGAAGGAAGTAACTGAAAAAAAAATATTCGATTGTATTCCAGAGATTGATTTTAACTCAGGATACCGTTATTTCCTCGGGAATATAGAAAACTATTCTCGTGCCTTACTATCCATATTAAAAAGTGTGAAAGCGAAGCTACCAATCCTAAAGACAATGGCAAGAACTGAAGAGTATGAGGGGTTACGGATGATTGCTCAGACATTAAGAAGAATGATGAGTAATATAGGAGCCCACGGTATAGCTGATATGGCATATCAGATTGAAATGTCAATATTAAATCAAGAGAACACTGTATTAGGTTTGCAGCTTAGTGATTATATTGATTGCTTGTATGAGTTTTCTGAGAAGTTAGAAATTCTTCTAAAAAAATTAGATATTAATAATAACAGTAGGAATTCGGAGGACCAGGCATCCTTCTTGAATTATGATTTTACAAAAACAAAGGAAAGCATAAAACTATCTGCAGGATTACTCGAGCGTAAAATTATTTAGTTGCTTTTTATTACCCCCCAAATTAAGCCCTATCTTCTTTGACTGACGGAAGATAGGGCTTATATAACTTATATAGAACGATTAATGTTTTATTTAAACTAGCGTTTCGACAGAAATATTGGAGATATATAAGTGAGGAATTTAGATAAAAACACCGGTATTACCAACTACGTTTAATCGTAAGGGTAGTACCGGTGTGTTCTTATATATAACTGTTACGAAAGAGTTAATCTTAGTATGAATATTATTAACAGTAAAAAGTTTAGTAACTATAAGTATTATATCTCAAGTTGTGCTTTCTGTCCTTTGTCACCCCGTTTACGGTTTCGGACCTTTCTTGCATTTAATACTTTATCATCGTAAGTAAAAGTTTCTTCGTTAGGTCCTACAGCCGATGCATAACATACAAAATCATTTTTCTCGAGGGTAATGCCTTTTACACCTCGACTTGTTTTTTTAAGCTCGGATACCTCGGTTAGTGAAAATCCTAAAGACAGGCCTTTATCCGTAAGCAAAATCACTTTCATATTACCGGCCAGAATTTCACTAGCAGATAATAAGGTAACAGACACAAGCTGATCTTTGTCTTCTAGTTTTGTTGAGTTAATCTGAGAGCGGTTTGTTTCAAATTCAGCACCGGATACCTGTTTGATATATCCTTTTTTCGATACGAATAATAATTGGGATTCAAACAGTTGCTCAAAGGAGGTATATTGTATTACAGTCTCTTTATCCAACTTACATAGATTATGAATTAAGGTGCCTTTATCCTTCATCTTACATTTCGGAATGCTTTCTGCCTTTATCTGATACATATTGCCCTCGGCAGTGAAGCAGCATAGCTTGTCCGTATTTTTCATTAGGATAATATGAACATATTCCTTTAAGCTATCTTCAGAGGCCCGTGTATAGCTGGCAATATCTATGGATTTCGTATAACCAAAGCGATCGATCAAGATATAGATGTCCTCAATTTTAACTTCTTCCACATATTCGGTGATGCTAGCATTCATAAGCTGTGTCCTACGAGGGGTATGGAAAATCTTTTTATATTCCCGTAAGCGTCCTTTAATTACTTTATATAATTCCTTGTTGCTTCCAAGTATTTTTTTGTATTCTTCAATAGAATCCTTCAAAGACGTATTTTCATCATGCAATTTTAATATTTCCAATCCAATTAATTTGGAAAGCTGCATGGATAAAATAGCATCTGCCTGTCGCTCAGTAAAGTTTAAGGTGGAGGCCTCTTTCTCGGACTGCTTTGACTTAAAGCGTATACCTTCAATTATTCCTTCTATAAGACAACTTTTTGCCTGTTTGATCGAACTGCTGCCTCGAAGAATTTCTATAATTAAGTCAATTACATCGGTTGCTTTGATTAAACCATCCACAATTTCTAGTCGCTTTTGTGCTTTATCCAAAAGATAATCATATTCCTTCGTATAAAGATCTACTTGAAAATCTACGAATTCACTGATCATATTTTTAAGATTAAAGACAAAGGGCTGTTGTTCTTTTACCGCAAGCAGATTCACGGAATAGGTATCTTCTAAAGCAGTCTTTTTATAAAGACCGTTTAATAGATTCTCCAGATCTCGGTCCTTCTTAACTTCAACAACAATTCGAATTCCTTCCTTGGAGGATTCATCCCGGATATCATAGATTTCATCAAATACCTTATCCTTCATCAAGGAAGCAAGACCCTCTACTAACTTGGTTTTATTGCCTGCGACGGAATAGGGGATTTCAGTAATGACAATATTCTTTCTTCCGTTATCACCGTTTTCTATTTCGACCTTTGCTCTTATTCTGATTTTTCCTTCACCGGTTTCGTAGATATTGACCATATCATCTTTATTAATAATAATACCACCAGTAGGAAAATCAGGAGCCGGAATATATTCCATTAATTTCTGCACTGTTATATTTGGGTTATCCATATATGCAATAACACCATCGATTACTTCGTCGGGATTGTGGGGAGGTATGTTGGTAGCCATACCTACGGCAATACCGGTAGTTCCGTTAATCAGTAGATTTGGAATCATAGCCGGTAATACAGTTGGTTCTTTTTCGCTATTATCAAAGTTGGGTTCAAAAGGAATTAATCCCTTCTCCAGATGATCCAGTAATGCCATAGCTCCTGGAGACAGTCTTGCCTCTGTATAACGCATCGCTGCAGCTCCGTCTCCATCGATGGATCCAAAGTTACCGTGGCCATCCACTAAGGGAAGCATTAAAGAATAGTCCTCTGACATATGAACCAGTGCTTCATAGATGGAACTGTCGCCGTGGGGATGATATTTACCCATGGTATCACCGACAATACGGGCACTCTTTCTGTGAGGCTTTGTCGGGTCCAGCCCCAGCTCCACCATGGAATATAAGATTCTTCTTTGAACCGGCTTTAGGCCATCTCTGACATCCGGTAAAGCTCTTGCTATGATAACACTCATGGCATAATCCCGATAGCTGTTCTTCATCTCCTCGGAAAAATCCAATTGTATAATTTGATCAGTATTTTTCTTCATTAATATCCTCCATTCTGCCCTACACCGTGAATTTGGGCGTCAGTACAATATCTGCATAGCGAAGAATTCGCTTTGCGAACACATTCGCTTAGTACGCTTTTTGTAATCGCTAAATGTCAACCTTGGCATATCTTGCTTCTTCCATGATGAAAGTTCTTCGTGGGGGAACATTACTACTCATAAGGGTAGTAGTAATTTCATCAGCTTCCACCGTATCACTGATGGATATTCTGGCCAGAATTCTGGTCTCCGGATCAAGGGTGGTTTCCCATAGCTGGTGAGCATCCATTTCTCCAAGACCTTTATAACGTTGGATATTAATTATTTTATTACCTTCAATTTTACGGAATTTCTCCAGCTCAAAGTCATTAAATAGGTACTGGGATTGTTTTGATTTCTTGCCTTTCACACTTGTCTCGAATTCCACCTTATAAAGAGGAGGGAGACCTTTATAAATTTTGCCTTCCAAGATAAGCTCCGGCATAAAGCGATAGAAGAAGGTAAGTAACAAAGTACTGATATGGGCTCCATCGACATCGGCATCGGTAAGGATGATTATCTTATCATAACGTAGCTTCGTTATATCAAATTCATCACCTATTCCGCAGCCAAAGGTTGCTATCATAGATTTAATTTCATTATTTAAAAGTATTTTTTCCAGAGTCGCTTTTTCTACATTTAATATCTTACCCCGTAATGGAAGAACAGCTTGAGTCTTTCTGTTTCTAGCCGTCTTTACCGTACCACCGGCGGAATCACCCTCAACAATATACAATTCACATTCCTCTGGTTTCTTTGAAGAACAGGAAGCGAGTTTGCTTCTTGTATCAACATCGTTAAGCTGCTTTAAAACTGCTGTTCTTGCCTTATCACTGGCACGTCTTGCATTAAAGGATTTCATGGTATTATCTAAGATACTCTTTAATACTTCTACATTTTTATCAAACCACCGTTGGGATTCAGTGGAGAATACTTCATCAACTGCACTTTTTGCATCGGTATTACCAAGCTTTGTTTTTGTCTGTCCTTCAAATTGAGGGTCAGGATGCTTAATGGAAATGATGGCTACAATGCCATTACGGATATCTTTACCGTCAAAGTTCTCATCCTTTTCTTTCAGGACATTAAGTTCTCTGGCATATTGGTTAAGAACCCGGGTTAAACCGGTTTTAAAACCCGTTACCAAAGTTCCGCCATCTACCACATTAATTCGATTACAATAAGCATTGATCTGTTCTGTGTAGCTATCCGTATATTGAAGTGCTATTTCAACTTCAATATCACCACTTTTTCCTTCCAGATAAATCGGTTCTTCGTGTAATGAAGTCATATCCCGGGTTAAGTAGGATACAAAGCTCTTTATACCGAACTCTTCTTGATAGCTTTTCGTTGTATTCGTGTGTTGATCTATGAAATTAATGAGCAGACCCTTATTGAGGAAGGCAATTTCCTTTAATTTCTTATGTATCATATCAGCTTTAAAATCCACGGTTTCAAAGATGCTGTCATCCGGATAGAAGGTAACCTTAGTGCCGGTATCGGACTTATTGCATTTTCCAACCACCGGAAGCAAACCACCTTCCAGATCAACAATTGGGTGGCCGCCGTTAGTATATTCATCACGATATATTTTTCCGTCTCTTCTTACTTCGACAACCATGCGCTTTGATAGCGCGTTTACGACCGATGCTCCAACGCCATGTAAGCCGCCGGACACCTTATATACGGAGTTGCCGAATTTACCTCCGGCATGAAGGATGGTATATACAACCCGGACGGTTGGTATTTTCTTTGTAGGATGGATGTCAACAGGTACGCCTCGGCCGTTGTCACAGATTTCAATTCCGCCGTCCTTTAATAGAGTAATATCAATTTTTGAGCAATAACCCGCCAAATGTTCATCAATACCGTTGTCGAGAATTTCCCATATAAGATGGTGCAAGCCTCTGGGACCGGTGCTACCGATATACATACCGGGACGTTTTCTTACTGCCTCAAGTCCTTCTAAAACAACTATCTGACTTCCGCTATATTGTTCCATGATGTTAAACCCCTTCTTCTCAAGTTTTTATTTACATTTATTTCTCCATTTTGATATAAATCCGAACGTAAGCATATACCACATAGACACAACATTAATATCTAGCGGCATAGGCATAAAACATAGGATGATACAGATGATGCTATATTATTCTGAAACATTATAACATACCAAAAAAAAGATTTCCAGTAATATGTCAATCATGTGTACGACAGGTTGTGGTTTTTAAGCATGCAGTTACAGGATGTTGGGTATAATGGTAATTATGTCACCGTAAAATACATCGAAATTTCAGGTGTAAAACTTTATATTATATATTATTATGATAAATAAAAATTAGGGGCTTTCAGTAAATGTTGTATGAAAGGAGTGAGGGGTAGAGGAATCCCTTAATACACTATTTGGAGAACAGATTTGTTGATTTGTATGCCTGATACGAACCTTTATGTACGTAAGCAGGCATACAAATCAACGAATGTGTAATCCAACTTGTGTGTGTGGGACTCATCTACCCCTCACTCCTTTTTAAGAATCTTTATCTTACAGTCCCGTTCAGTTAATTACACTAGTTTCTTAAAAAATATTTGAAAAAAAAATAAAATGATGTATAATAGGAACAATTCTTAATTGTTAATATGAAAATCCTTCCTGAAAACATTATTTTACGGGATTACCTAAGGCATTTTATTAATATGTCTCAGTGAAAGGTTAAGGTGCAGTTATGGCATTATATCGATATGAAACCCATCTACATACCAAAGAAGCCAGTGCGTGTTCTATCATTAGCGGTGCGGAGCATGTAAGAAACTATAAAGAAGCAGGTTATAGCGGAATTGTAGTAACCGATCACTTTTTAAACGGTAACAGTTGCATACCGAAGAATTTACCCTGGGAGAAGCAGATTGAGTTGTTTTGTAAAGGGTATGAAAATGCTAAGGAAGAGGGAGACCGGATCGGACTTTCAGTGTTTTTCGGTTGGGAAGCTTATTTTCAAGCCACCGAATTTTTAATCTATGGTCTGGATAAAAAATGGCTGTTAGAACATCCTGATATGTTAACCTGGTCTGTTGAAGAGTACCATAGGAGGGTCCATGAAGACGGAGGATTCGTTATCCATGCTCATCCGTTTCGAATACGTCCTTATATCAAAGAAGTAAGATTGTTTCCTGATACCATTGATGCAGTGGAGGTAATTAATTGTGGTAATCATGATCCGGAGTTTGACCATAAGGCCCTTGCATATGCAAAAAGTTTAAATTTGCCGGTCACAGCCGGAACAGACGCCCATGGCTACGAAAGTGCCCTTGCAGGAATTGATTTTGAGCATAAAATTAAGGACAGTCAGGATTTTATAGAAAGTATTAAAGCAGGCAGATATAAGTTGATAAGGATCTAACTTATGAAACCTAAATCAGGTAACTAAAATTACAGTAAATAAGATTATTTTACCGGCTTCGAAGAAACTCGAACGTTTTATTTTTTACGAATGCCTGTAACGATAAAATAAGAAACAACAGGAGGTTAAGATTATGAAAAAACCATTTGTAACGCTAGAACAACTAAAGGAAATAACAAAAAGTTATCCTACCCCCTTTCATATCTATGATGAAAAGGGAATTCGTGAAAATGCCAGAAGATTAAAAGAAGCTTTCGCTTGGAATAAAGGATTTAAAGAATATTTTGCAGTAAAAGCGACACCAAATCCGTTCATCATCAATATACTTAAGGAGGAGGGATGTGGTGTGGACTGTTCCTCTATGACGGAGCTTATGATGGCTGAAGCATTGGGATTTTCAGGAGATGAAATCATGTTTTCCTCCAACGCAACGCCGGCAGGGGAATTCGTTAAGGCAAGAGAATTGAATGCATATATCAATCTGGATGATTATACACATATTGACTTCTTAGAAAAAGTAGCAGGTATTCCGGAGACGATTTGCTGTCGTTATAATCCCGGTGGAGTATTTAAGACAGCCAACGGCATTATGGATAATCCGGGCGATGCAAAATATGGGCTGACAAAAGAACAATTAATTGATGGATTTAAAAGGTTAAAGGAAAAGGGAGCAAAATATTTTGGTATCCATTCTTTCCTTGCAAGCAATACGGTTTCAAATGAATATTATCCTACCTTGGCGAGCATCTTATTCGAGTTGGCTGTCGAAGTAAAGGAAAAAACCGGAGTAGAGATTAAATTCATCAATTTATCCGGTGGCGTTGGTATCGCCTATAAGCCGGAGGAACAGTCGAATGATATCATGGTGATCGGGGAAGGTGTAAGAAAGGCATACGAGGATATTCTTGTACCGGCCGGTTTGACGGATGTGGCGATTTTTACAGAGCTTGGTCGTTTTATGCTGGCTCCTTATGGACATCTGGTTGCTACTGCAGTTCATGAAAAGCACATTTATAAGGAGTATATTGGTCTGGATGCCTGTGCGGTTAATCTGATGAGACCTGCTATGTATGGTTCCTATCATCATATTACAGTTATGGGTAAAGAGGATGCCCCTTGTGACTATAAGTATGATGTAACCGGTTCACTATGTGAGAATAACGATAAATTCGCTATTGACCGTATGCTTCCTAAGATTGATATCGGTGATCTGATTGTGATACACGATACCGGAGCTCATGGTTATGCTATGGGATATAATTATAACGGTAAGCTTAGATCGGCTGAGCTTTTATTAAAGGAAGATCATTCTATACAGTTGATTAGAAGAGCAGAAACGCCTAAGGACTATTTTGCAACCTTTGATTTCTGCGATATTTTAAAAGATTATTAATAATTTATAATTTCTAATAACAATATGAACTATGCGGTTTTTCGAAGAAAAACAGGAACCTTAATCAGTCTGTTGGAAGGAATATTCACAAAAGAATAGAATATTTTATATGGTTTGAAGATAAGATATAATGTAACTTTCGAGGTAACAAAAGTTAAGATTGTCACAACAATTTTATAAACTTCGTAAAGATACTAGTCAGCCTGCTAAAAAAAGATAAGTATGTTCTGTATGCATCCATTTATATATTGTGACAAAATGTTATTATTTATTAATGGATGAATTCAGAACAATCGGATACTTTTGAGAGATAACAATTTGGTAAGTGAGCCATATAAGATATATCTAAGGGTCACAATAATCTAAAAGTCGTCACCTGCTGATAAAATGATTCATAAAATCAAGGATTTTTATAATGTTGACAAGAAACAATCGATACGATATAATACTTTGAATGTATTGTATGTTTTATAGAAAGCAATATGGAGGAAGGGTGTTTTTATGGTAGAGAAGAAAAACATATTGACTTATGAGGGATTAAAACAGCTAGAGGAAGAACTTCATGATTTAAAAGTGAACAAAAGAAAAGAAGTGGCTCAGAAAATCAAGGAAGCGAGAGAACAGGGGGACCTTTCTGAAAATGCTGAGTATGATGCTGCTAAGGATGAGCAAAGAGATATTGAAGCAAGAATTGAAGAAATCGATAAGATTCTAAAAAATGCCGAGGTTGTCGTAGAAGATGAAGTAGATCTGGATATGATAAACATCGGATGTAAAGTAAGAATTTTTGATATGGAATTTAACGAAGAATTGGAATATAAAATTGTTGGGTCAACAGAGGCAAACAGTTTAAAAGGTAAAATCTCCAATGAATCACCGCTAGGCATGGCGTTACTTGGTAAGCGCGTAGGTGATGTGGTTGATGTGGCTACCCACACGGGAACAATACAGTACAAAATATTAGAGATTCAAAAATCAAATTAGACGATACAGTTAAGAAGTTATATAAATAATAACATTAGATAAAGGTGTATCAGTTTACAGTGATAAGAGGTGAAGAGTCATGGCTGACGAAAGATTACAGACACAACCGGAACAGGATATCAATGAATTACTCAAGGTTAGAAGAACAAAACTTGCGGAACTTCAAAATAACGGGAAAGATCCTTTTCAAATTATGAAATTCGATGTTACCAATCACGCTAAGGACATCCTGAACGATTTTGAGAACTTCGAAGGGAAAATTGTTGCTTTAGCAGGTCGAATTATGTCTAAAAGAGTTATGGGTAAAGCATCGTTTTGTAATATCAGAGACTTAAGCGGAGATATTCAGGCTTACGTTAAGAGAGATGAGATCGGAGAAGAACCCTATGCTGATTTTAAGAAATTCGATATCGGTGATATTGTAGGTATCAACGGTGAAGTGTTTAAAACACATACCGGTGAGATTTCTATTAAAGCTGTAAAAGTGGTACTTTTATCTAAGAGTCTTCAGATACTTCCTGAGAAATTTCATGGTCTTAAGGATACTGACACCAGATATAGGCAAAGGTATGTGGATTTAATTGTAAATCCTGAAGTTCGTGATACATTTATTAAGCGTTCTCTTATTATAAGAGAAATACGTAATTATTTGGATAGTAAGGATTTTCTTGAAGTAGAAACTCCGGTTTTGGTTTCAACCCCCGGTGGTGCGGCTGCAAGACCGTTTAATACCCATCATAATGCCCTGGATCAGGATATTCATTTAAGAATCTCCTTGGAGCTATATCTTAAGAGACTTATTGTAGGCGGACTTGAGCGGGTATATGAGATAGGAAGAGTATTTCGAAATGAAGGTTTATCGGTAAGACATAATCCGGAATTTACTTTGCTGGAATTATATCAGGCGTATACGGATTATTACGGAATGATGGATCTTGTGGAAGATTTATTTAGAAATGTTGCAATGAAGGTTTTGGGTACAACGCAAATTACTTATGACGGCGTTGAGATTGACCTTTCAAAACCCTTCGAACGGTTAACTATGGTAGATGCTATTAAAAAATATGCAAATATAGATTTTGATCAGATTCCTGATGAGACGGCAGCGAAGGCTCTGGCGAAGGAACATCATATCGCATATGAAGAGAGACATAAGAGAGGAGACATTATCAATCTGTTCTTTGAAGAATATGTAGAAGAGCATCTGGTACAGCCTACCTTTATTATGGATCATCCGGTTGAAATCTCACCGTTAGCCAGTAGAAAACCGGAAAATCCTGATTATACAGAGCGGTTCGAGTTGTTTATTACGAAGCGTGAGATGGCCAATGCCTTCTCGGAATTAAATGATCCAATTGATCAAAGAGGACGTTTTGAAGCGCAAGAGGCACTTCGTGCGGCTGGTGATGAGGAAGCGAATGAGTTAGATGAGGATTTCCTTACAGCGCTAGAATATGGTATGCCCCCTACCGGTGGTATAGGAATTGGTATTGATCGCTTTATTATGTTATTAACCGATTCCATGGCAATCAGGGATGTATTATTATTCCCGACGATGAAGACCAAAGAGTAAAAAGTTCGTGCTGGTAAGGGCGAAACTTACGACCGATTTTACGATCAATTAATGAGAACACGATCAAAGCATAAGATCAACTAAAAATACTATTACTGGAGGATGAAAGACATACTTTCATCCTCTTTTCTTATAAAAAAGCAGCGTATTATCGATAAAAAAGCTGTAATCAAGGCAATGTCAAATATAATAATAATTGGGTGTTTGTTATAAATAATAATATTACCAAGGATATTTGTATAGAAAATCATAGTTGTTTCAGAAGCGAGGTGTGTCAACCCCACATAATGGAAATTAGTGTTCAAATATCTTGATTATTTTACTCTACTGAACTATAATATACTCATCTTATCAGAAGGGGAGTGATTTTATGAAAAGTATTGCGCACATAGGACAGGTGATTATTAACTAAACACCCACATTTGTATTTCTTCTTGAATTATCAAATGCGGGTAATATGATAAGGAGAAATGAATGGAAAATATTGGCGAAATAAACCTTGACAAAGTGGTTTTGGATTGTAAAAATCCTGTAATGCTTTCTGATTTTTATGTTAAGTTACTGGGCTGGCATAAAGGTTATGAAACGGATGATTTCATTATTATAGGATCAGAAAAGTGTAACGTAAACATAGGGTTCCAAAGAAATGAATTATATGTTGCTCCAGTATGGCCTGAAGAGGTTAACAAGCAACAGCAAATGCTACACCTTGATTTTAGTATGGAGAAAGCAAAGCTTCAGGAATGGATTAATTATGCTTTAGAACTTGGAGCAAGACAAGCAGATATACAATATGGGGAATGGGCTGTAATGCTCGATCCTGAGGGACATCCGTTTTGCTTTGATGTAGTGTAAGAAATAAAGTTTTAAGAAACCATAGGCTATCGAGTTGATAGCCTATGGTTTTTTGTTCCTCATCAAAAGATACTTTAGATGGTATCAGCGCCGGCAAAAATGATATTAGAATTAATGATTTAAATTATCGTTGTTTCAGCTTAAAAGAGGATTGAAACATAATACATTTCAGAATTACATATATATATGTTGTATAAATAAGTTAGAGACATTGGGTCTGCTGCAAAATGGATCAGTCAGGGAAGTCATATTCCCTGAAGTTTCATTTTGCAGCAGATCTTGTTTTATGATATAGGTAATTACTCCGAATTTCCTATATCATAAAAAGCCTTCCGGGCAGGATGCGCACTCGCGCGTAAGGATTGTTGTCGGTTATACCGACCGCGCTTGGCGCGAGAGTTGCCAAGAAAATTTTTGCTCTTGTATAGAAAATTGTATCCTTTCAATCATCTAAGGGAAGCAACAACGAAAATAAAAAAATGTCTCGAAATTCAATTTTATATATGATATACTAGAGTATGGATTTGCATATAGATTCATTGCCATGTATATTTCTGGAAAATCCTGTGAAAGCTTGAAATAGGAGTTCACGGTTCAGGAGGAGAACATGTTAAATAATAAAAAAATCAGATTAATGACGAAATTAGCTGTATATGAAAATAAAGAAGGTAAAGAAGATATCCGTTTAAGTAAGTATTATAAAACAGATTATGTTAGATATCAGATACTAAAATCCATTATCAGTGCAACGATAGGCTATGCGCTTATCCTGTTTATGATTTTTCTTTATGAAATGGAATATCTGATACGTCATGCAGTTGATTTGGATTATAAAACACTGGGAACGTATATTCTTGGTATTTATATTATATTTGTAGCAGTATATGGATTGGGTTCCGCCATAGGCTATTCTATGAAATATGATGCTTCAAGAAAAAAGTTAGCAAAATACTATAAATTGTTAAAACGCTTAAATAAGCTATATAACGAAGAGACTCCGGAGTCTTAATTTTGGGAGGATGAATCATAATGATGCCATTACTTGTTTTTAGAGAACGTGTAAAAAATTTTTATCAAAGATATGATATATATATAACACCGGCTGTTAAGTTTTTATTTGCATTTATCGCATTTCGAACCATTAATAATGAAATCGGGTATGATGCGAGATTGCAAGCTTTGCCGGTAGTACTTTTGCTTTCCCTATTAAGCGCGTTTACTCCCTCTGCTATTATGGTACTCCTGGCAGCTTTATTATCAACTTTACATGTATACTCTATTTCACCTATTCTATCAATTATTATCGTATTGATATTGTTAATCCTATATTTCTTGTTTGCTCGATATACACCTAGGTTTGGATATGTTATGTTGGCAGTACCGATTCTATATTTTCTTAAGATACCATATATGATACCGATTTTATTGGGACTTATTTCAACTCCGGTTGCCATTATCCCTACCAGCTGTGGTGTGATTATTTATTTTTTATTTCAAATAATAAAATCTGCTGTAACGATGCAGGTGAATATAACAGCAGAAGAAATTATGCAGCTTTATAAATATGTAATTGACAGCCTGATTAAAAACCGAATGATGATTATGACAATGGTTGTTTTTGCACTCATATTGATGGTAACCTACTTTGTTCGAAAGATGAAGTTTGATTATGCATTTGAAATCTCGATTGTAGCAGGTGCATTAACCAGTATTCTGGGGTTTTTAGTAAGTGATCTGATTATGGACAATTCGAATCAGATATTAAGTATGATTTTGGGTACGATAGTTTCTGCAGTAATTGTTTATGGTATTCATTTCTTCAAATTAACCTTGGATTATTCAGGCGTTGAACATGCACAATTTGAGGATGATGTATATTATTATTATGTAAAAGCTGTTCCTAAGATTACCGTAACAACACCCCAGGTGAATGTGAAACATATCAATGTTAAGACTGCAGACAGAGGCTCCAAAGGCACTGTTAGGAGACAGGAGCTTGATATGGAAGAGGATTATGACGAGGATGATGATATTACTGTGGATAAATCGCAGGATTATAAATAATATGATATAACAGGAACGGATAGAGTAGAGTAGCAAAGTAAAAAGGTGGGAGTGAGAAGGTATGGATTCAATCAGCAATTTTATCTACAACTATTTGATATGGCTATCGATTCCTGATATTACTGTAACAGATGTAATAGAAATAATGATCTTAGCTTTTCTGATTTACCATTTGGTAAAATGGGTTAAGACGACCAGAGCATGGTCTCTGGTAAAGGGCTTGGTTGTTGTAATGGCGTTCTGGTTAATCGCAGTGATATTTGAATTGAATGTAGTTATATGGATCATTACGAATACCATAAGTGTCGGAATTATAGCGCTCATCGTTGTATTTCAGCCAGAATTTAGAAAAGCATTGGAACAGTTGGGACAGCGAAATATCGTAAGATCCATTATTACCTTTGACGACACCAAGGAAAAAAATGAGAAATTTTCAGACCATACCTTGAATGAAATTGTAAGAGCTACCTTTGAGCTGGCAAGGACAAAAACAGGTGCTTTAATTGTGATTGAGGAAGATACACCTCTCAATGATTTTGAGAGCACAGGAATTTATCTGGACAGTATAACCAGTAGTGAGTTATTGATTAATATATTTGAACATAACACCCCGCTTCATGACGGTGCAGTTATTCTTAGGGGCAATCGGATTGTTGCAGCTACCTGTTATTTACCCTTATCAGATAATATGCAACTGAGTAAAGACTTGGGAACAAGGCATCGGGCCGGCATAGGTATTAGTGAGGTTTCAGACAGTTTGACAATTATTATATCAGAAGAAACCGGAAAAGTATCACTTGCCAAGGGAGGGAAATTAATTCGGAACATAGACGGAGATTATCTAAGATCGAAGCTAACCGATGCACAGAAGAAAACCACTGAGGCTAAGAAAATAAAATTATGGAAGGGAAGAATCAAGAATGAAAGACAAGTTGACTAGGAATATTGGTTTAAAAATCCTATCCATCCTTCTTGCCTCCGTCTTATGGTTAGTTATTACGAATGTGGATGATCCTGTGGTTCCCAAAGAGTTTCGTAATGTTGAGGTTGAAATTATAAATGAAGATGCGATACATGCACTTAACGAGGAATATGAAGTTATTGAAGGCGATACAATTGACTTTACTGTAAGGGCAAGGCGCTCCATACGGGATGAATTGACAGAAGATGATTTTGTGGTAACAGCTGATTTTGAAAATTTATCGGTTGTTGATTCGGTTCCCATTAGTATTACCTGTCCGAAATATAAGGGTGAAGTGGAGATTACGGAAGGCTTGCCTAAGCATATGAAAATCAGCCGTGAGGAATTAGTAGATAAAACAGTGAAAGTCGATGTAATAGCAAAGGGTGAGCCGGCAGAAGGCTATGTTGTTGGTGAGACAAGCGTAAGTCCAATTTTTATCACTGTAACCGGACCGAAAGCAAGAGTAGACCGAATATCAAAAGTGGTTGCTGAAGCAGATGTAACAGGTGCATCCCGAACATTTACCAGGATATCAGAACCCATAGCTTTGGATGAAGAAGGTAACCCGATTGAATCAAAACTGGATTATAGTGAAAAGAATCTCTTTGTAAGCATTGATTTATACAGAAAGAAAATGATTAATGTTTTATTAAACATTACAGGAGAACCAGCCGAAGGTTATGTGCAAACAGAGCAGAAGTATGAACCGGAGGTTATCACCATAGCGGCAGAGGAAAGTATCCTTGCAGATATAAAATATCTACCCATTACAGAGGATATCACCGGTGCATCAAGTAGTATCGAAAAGCAAATAAATCTATTAGATGCCTTACCGGAGGGTGAAAATATAATTATCGTTGATGAGGATAAGACAGTGGCAATCAGCATTACAATAGAAAAGATGGAATCTACGGAAGTTTCCATATGGCCAAGGGATATTGATATTAAGAACCTGTCAAGTTCATTAGACTTAGACTTTATTACTACCGGTCCCATAAGGGTAAAAGTAATGGGACCTAAGGATTTAATAACAGAATTGACGAGACAAAATTTAAATCCTTATATTAATATGGCTGGATATTCTTCCGGTACATATACCATGGAAATTAAAACAGACCTACCCAATAGTGTTATATATGATACGCCTAAGGTCAGAGTAAATGTGGAACGGTAATTGACCTGGTAGCAGATAGGAGGTTGGCGATTGGTAAGTAAAAAAATAGTCATAAGGATACCGGCAGGACTTCATCTTAGGCCAATTAGTGTTTTATGCAACAGAGCCATCGATTACAAATCAAATATATCGATAAAGCTTGAGGAAAAGACAGTAAATGCTAAAAGTGTTCTAGGCGTATTATCTGCTTGTGTTAAGTATGAGGATGAAATAGAACTCATCTGTGAAGGTCCTGATGAGGAAGAAGCACTAGAGGTTTTAAGCGATATGATACAAAAAGGTCTGGGGGATGAATTCATAAAAAAATAGTTGCCAAAGAAAAGGCATGATGTTATAATTTAGGTCACTATATTTGGTAGTGGCCTTTTTTATAATATTTGAAATCTCTATGAATTTCCTATACCAAGAATATAGATAGAAATTGTATTCATAATAAGAAACGCTTTGCTATGTATACATATATTTATGCATATAGATGTATATGTTAACAGTATTCTTACTGTTATACAAAGACATATAATATGACAGATTCAAATCATAACATACTTTAAAGAACAGCAACATAATATGGAATAATAACTTAAGATCATGGTAAACGAAATTGTTATAAAGCCCGAAAGGGCTTTTCGGTTACTATCGTAAATATATAAAATGAAGAAGAGGTTTTTAAATAATAAAGATCAGGGTGTCATAAGCCTCTCTTCAAACTCGAACTCGTCAATTTGCACATACACTTTCTTTATTCAGAGTGATGCAAACATAGTTTAGTGAGCAACAGTATGAAGTCGTTGGTGCGAATTTACGTATGATATTTTATTTCTGGGCTTTTGACGCCCTAATCATAATAAATTATAAAATGAAAGGATATGATTTGATTGGGACTCGAGTAGACAATGCAAAATTATTCATTATTAAGAAATACAGTGTGATTTATCGACTCCATAGTTAATGTGATGATAATGAAGCAAGAATGTAAAGTTTTTCTGTTGAAAACAAAAAGTAAATCATATTAATTGGAGGTAAGTATTATGTTAAATTATAAAAGGTATCAAAGAAGTCCTATTATTAATCTGCCTGATCGAAGGTGGCCAAACAAAGAGATAGAGAAGGCGCCAATTTGGTGCAGTGTGGACTTAAGAGACGGTAACCAGGCTTTGATTGAGCCTATGGTTGTGGAAGAGAAGGTTGAGTTTTTTCAACTTTTAGTTAATCTTGGCTTCAAAGAAATCGAAGTTGGATTTCCTTCTGCTTCTCAGATCGAATTTGACTTTCTCAGACAGCTGGTCGAGCGTAAGTTGATTCCGGAGGATGTAACCATTCAGGTACTGGTTCAGTGTAGAGAACATCTTCTGAAAAGGACCTTTGAATCCCTGGAGGGAGTGAAAAGGGCAATTGTCCACATCTATAACTCAACCTCAACATTGCAAAGGGACGTGGTATTTCATAAAAGCAAAGAAGAAATCAAACAGATTGCAATTGAAGGAACAAAACTGGTGAAAGAATATGCAAAGGATTTTTCAGGTGAAATTATCCTGGAATATTCACCGGAGAGTTTTACGGGAACCGAAGTGGAGTATGCTCTGGAAGTATGCAATGCAGTTGGGGATGTATGGGAACCAACGCCAAATAAGAAGATGATAATGAATCTGCCTGCAACCGTTGAGATGAATACACCCAATGTGTATGCGGATCAGATTGAATGGATGAGCCGTAATTTAAACAATCGGGATTCGATCATATTAAGCGTTCATCCCCATAATGACCGTGGAACCGGAGTGGCGATTGCTGAATTGGCATTGATGGCAGGAGCTGATAGAGTGGAAGGCACCTTGTTCGGTAATGGTGAAAGAACCGGTAATGTGGATATTCTCACTCTGGCTTATAATATGTTCTCACAGGGGATCAATCCGGAATTAAATATAACGAATATTAATGAAATTATAGAAGCATATGAGCGCTTATGTAAAATGAAGGTACATGAAAGACATCCCTATGCAGGTAAACTGGTATTTACAGCTTTCTCAGGATCGCATCAAGATGCGATTAATAAGGGTATTAAAGCCATGAAGGAACGGAACAGTACCATCTGGGCTGTACCCTATCTCCCGATTGACCCTTCTGATATCGGACGTCAATATGAGCCGATCGTTAGAATAAACAGTCAGTCCGGTAAAGGCGGAGTTGCCTTTATCATGGAAACCTATTTTGGATTCAAGCTTCCTAAGGGAATGCATAAGGAATTTGCACAGGTGATTCAAGATCTTTCTGAGAAACAAGGTGAAGTTGCGCCTGATCAAATAATGAATGAATTTAAAGTAAGCTATTTAGATAAAAAAGAGCCATTGCATTTTAGAAAATGTAAATTCGAAGATATGACGGATGGTGATGAAGCCGGATATACCCGAGCAGCTGTTGAGTATACAGATCATGGTGTAACGAAAGTTTTTGATGCTACAGGAAATGGACCCATTGATGCCGTACAAAAGGGACTACAAAAACAACTTGGTATCAGTTTTAAGGTACTGGATTATTCAGAGCATGCCCTTAGTGGCGGCGGTAATGCACAAGCGGCAGCATATATTCAATTATTGGATATAGAGACGGGTAAAACCACGTTTGGAGTTGGAGTAAGCTCGAACATTACAAGGGCTTCCATACGGGCTATGTTCAGCGCCCTAAACCGTCTATATATGAATTAAGATATCATAATTAACAAACAAATTGTTTATTGAATAAATTGAAATATACTTAGTGAAACATAGATAACTGCCGGCCGGCTAGGAAAGTTCAGATCCATAGTTGGCAGGCAGTTATATTTATGTGAAGGCAAAGTGAGAGTGCTCTAAGCTTGCTTAGAAACACTTGAACACGCCCGCGAACCCGAGCAGTCTCGCGAAGCGTGACGCTTCGTGGTTTATATAAAAGCACTCAATTCTTAAAGTTTACTAATCTATGTTCCTATAATTGGGCAATACTTATATTATGCACAATTCTTATGAAAATGATCGCTATGAAATACCGAAAATACAATAGATACAATTCAATGATAGAACATATGGAAACTGGTAAAACTAATGATGAACAATAGTTTTGGTATTGCAGTACAAAGGGGCTGTCCTTGACTAAATTTCCTAAAAATGCTATAATTCCATTGCTGTAGAAAACATAAAAACAAATTCTAAGACTCACATGGAGGGCTAAAAATGAAAGTAAGTGTAATTGTTCCTTACCATGAAGAAGAAGCGTATTTGAGGGATTGCCTTGATAGTTTGGTAGAGCAATCTTATCGTGATATAGAGATTTTACTTATTTGTGATCGTGTAAGAGAGAATGCTCTGACCGTACTATCAGATTATCAGGCAAAACTCGATATTAAGGTTCATCATCTGAAGGACAAAAAAGGCGTTGCTGCTGCAAGAAATTTAGGACTAGATATGGCAAACGGAGAATATGTGTATTTTATGGATAGCGATGATTATCTTTATGGAGATACTCTCGAGAATCTGGTGGTTGCAGCACAGGATAGAGATGATGATATTATATATGGTAAGAAAAAACCTACCTGGTTTCAGAGAAGTGTTTATCTGGCGATGAATCAGGAAAATGATTCAGAGGATATTGAAGAAGAGGATGATGACAGCTCTTTTAATTCAGCAGAGTTAAATATGGAAAATGGTGAAGACGGGAAAGGCTCATACAAGGATTCAACAGATGAGGATGATCCGGAGGATGATCAGGACGATAATGATTACAAGGATGATAGCGACGATTCTGATGATAATGATGACAAACAATACAAAGATGAAAGTAAAGGTCAAAAGAACGATTCAAGATCAGAAGACGACGAGGATGAGAAAGATATCATTTTGTCCGAGAACGAATTACAGCTTTTAAGAGAAAAGCGCACAAGACAGGCGTATCGGATTTTGGTATCTAAAAGAAAAGGTGTCAGAAATATATCTGTTTTAAATATATTATTTAAACGAAGCTTTATTGAAGATAATAAACTTCGTTTTCCGGAACACCTAGTTTATTTTTCGGATATGCCATTCTTAATAGAAGCATTAGCAAATACCGATCGTTTTAAAAAGCGATTATCGGCTAAGTATATTAAAAGAAAGCATAATGATACGATTAATAATCCTTCTCTGTCACAAATAAAAGACCCCAACCGATTCTATGAATTCTTGGATGCATACTACGAAGCCATTAAGAGGATACCAAGAGATTCGGATTTACGGAACAGACTGGATAGAAAATATATCTCCTACTATGCCAAAAATTATGCACCAAGATTGAAGCGAAGTAAAAACGATGCATGGCGTACGGATAATTTTGTTCTCATGAGTGATATCATGAAAGGAATGAATCCTGAAGTAATTAATAGTTTAAAAGGATATAAAAAACGTCTCATTAAAGCTTTGATTAAAAAAGATGTGAATAAGTCTATCAAAATAGTTAAAATGAATCTAGCCAGAAAGAAAATAAAACGGATACTGAAAAATAAGAAAGCATTCGCTAAGTTTCTCTATGTTCATTATTTTATTAAGAAACCTTTAAAGGATAACTGGGTTATATTCGAGAGCTTCTTTGGTAAGAGTTATTCTGACAGTCCAAAGTATGTGTATGAGTATCTGGCAAAAAATTATCCGGGTCAGTATAAATTTATCTGGGTAATCAATAAAAGAAACACAAAAATACCCTATAAACATAAGAAAATCAAGCGTTTCGGTATAAGATATTCTTATTACCTAGCCAGATGTAAGTATTTTGTATTCAATGGCAGACAGCCGGAATGGGTAAAAAAACGTCCAGGGAGTGTATTCCTTCAAACCTGGCATGGAACACCCCTTAAAAAGTTGGTATTTGATATTGAAGATGTAAGCAGTGCAACTCCAAAGTATAAACAGCAGGTTTATAAGCAATCCAGAGCCTGGGACTATCTGATAGCTCCTAATGCCTTTTGTAGTGAAACCTTCCGTAGATGCTTTATGTTTGAAAAAAAGATGTTAGAGACCGGTTATCCCAGAAATGATATTTTGCATTCCCCCGATAAGAATCTATTAGCCGGAAAGATAAGAAAGAAACTGAGCATTCCAAAGGGTAAAAAAGTAATTTTGTATGCTCCAACCTGGAGAGACGATGAGTTTTATGCAAAAGGTAAGTATAAATTTGAGCTACATTTAAATCTGGATCTGCTAAAGCAAGAGCTGGGAGAGGACTATGTAATATTAATCCGGACGCATTATTTCATTGCAGATTCCTTGGATGTCAGTGCCTTGAAAGGATTTGCTTATAATGTAAGTAAATATGATGATATATCAGAGCTATACTTGATTTCGGATATCTTGATTACGGACTATTCCTCTGTATTCTTTGACTATGCAGGATTAAAAAGACCAATGCTTTTCTTTACCTATGATCTTGATAAATATAGGGATGTTTTAAGAGGCTTTTATATTGATATCGAGAGAGAGGTTCCAGGCCCCTTACTCTTTACATCCGAGGATGTTATAAATGCTATTCATCATATCGATGAAATACAGGATAGATATCATGATAGATATGAGAAGTTTTACCAGAGATTTTGTGCATGGGAGGATGGACATGCATCTGAAAAAGTGGTAAAATCAGTTTTTGGTAAGTAAAGAGAGTTAATATAGAATTTTTGCCATATTAAGGTGGTTTGTCTACGGTTAAACAAAAAACCTCCGGATGGAAACCACGGGTGGAGGTTGATCAGATTTCGGAGTACTATTAAACGCGCTTTGTATGAAGTGAAATTAGGGTAAAAGTATGCCGAGGCATATTTAAATTAGAATGGAGATAAGTGTGAGCAGAGTATATAATAATTTTAAGAAATATCGTTTTTTATTAGCAGAGCTGGTAAAAAAAGAGATTAAGCTAAAATACCGTCGTTCCTATCTGGGTATTTTATGGACACTTTTAGAGCCCTTATTGACTACGATTGTACTGACGGTAGTATTTTCAAACTTGTTGGGAAGAGGTGATAATACCTTTCCGGTGTATATTTTGACCGGTCGACTTTTATATACCTTTTTCTCGAATTCCACAAAAACTGCCATGAAGGCAATTCGCAGCAACAGTGCAATGATTAAAAAGGTATATGTACCTAAATATATATATCCTTTTTCCTCCGTATTATCAAGCTATTTGATTTTTATGATATCTCTGATTATTTTGGTTGTTGCCATGGTCGTATTTAGGGTAACACCGACCCTGCATCTTTTCGAAGCAGTGATACCCTTGGCTCTTTTATTAGTGCTCTCATTGGGGGTTGGCATGATATTATCCACAATGGCGGTGTTTTTTCGGGATTTGGAGTATCTCTGGGGAGTTGTACTAATGATTGTTATGTATACTTCTGCAATCTTCTATATACCGGAGACACTAAAACTGGGTGATAAAATTTGGATTTTTAATTTAAATCCTCTTTATGTAGTTATTGTTAATTTTAGAAATGCCGTTTTTGGTAATGCAATGGATATGGAGGCGCTGTTACTTTCCATCGTTTATAGTTTTGGATCTTTGTTATTCGGTATCTTCCTGTTCTATAAGAAACAGGATAAATTTATTCTAAACATATAGTGTAGATACACCAATGATAGCTGCATGTAACATATGTGTGATAATGTATCCGGGGAGGATTATTGATCGATATATATTGATACATTACATCGGACTAATAGGAGGATTTTGTGGATAATGAAGTATTGAAGGTTGACCAGGTTAGTATGAAATTCAACCTTATGGAAAAGAAAGTAGATAATTTAAAAGAATATGTAATTAAATTTATCAAGAATGAGATAAGATATCAGGAGTTCTGGGCACTTAAGGACGTATCCTTTACCTTAAATAAGGGGGATCGACTAGGAATTCTTGGTTTAAACGGTGCGGGTAAAAGTACCTTGTTAAAAATCATAGCCGGTGTTTTAAAGGCAACGCAAGGGTCCGTTACAACCAAGGGTAAGATTGTACCCTTATTGGAACTGGGTGCCGGCTTTGATGCTCAGTATACAGGTGCTGAGAATATTTTTCTCTATGGAGCAGTATTAGGTTATCCCAAGGACTTTATAAAAGAAAAATATGATGAGATTATAGAATTTTCAGAATTAGGTGAGTTTATCAATGTACCGGTGAAGAATTATTCATCCGGTATGAAAGCTAGGCTTGGTTTTTCCATTGCTACCATAGTGGAGCCGGAAATCCTTATATTAGATGAGGTACTGGCTGTGGGGGATGCCAAGTTTCGAAAAAAAAGCGAGAAAAAGATTAAATCCATGTTTGATAGTGGTGTAACGGTATTGTTTGTTTCTCATTCCATTGATCAGGTAAAACGGATTTGTAACCGTGCTATTTTACTTGATAAAGGCCAACTGATCGCTCAAGGTGGTGTTGATGAGATAAGTGAGATATATGAAACAAGGATTACTGATGGAGACAGCAACTAAGTTAATTAAGATTGTTGTAATATAATATCAAGTGAAAGATAACATAGTTTTATTAAAAATAATTTTAACGTCTTAAAGGGATTATCTGGGATGAAGGAGTTTGTTATACTTTCCGGAAGATAATAGTATAAGGAGGCCAAGAAAATGAAAAAGGTTATTACTTATGGTACTTATGATTTATTACATGTAGGACATATTAATTTGCTCAGAAGAGCAAAAGAACTGGGCGATTATTTAGTTGTAGTATTATCCTCCGATGAGTTTAATGCGATCAAGCATAAGACCGCATATCATTGTTATGAAGATAGAAAGATTATATTAGAATCTATTAAATATGTAGATGAGGTAATTCCAGAATATACTTGGGAACAGAAGATTAAAGATGTAGTGGATAATAACATAGATGTATTTGTAATGGGAGATGATTGGAAAGGGCAGTTTGACTTTTTACAGGATTATTGTGAAGTTGTCTATCTTCCCAGAACAGAAGGAATATCTACATCTAAGATAAAGAATGACTTAAATCTTGGGAAAGATAATAAGTAAATAGAAAAATATGCAAATAAGCAATATATAAATAAGAATAAGTAAAATAATGAAAATAAAAAAAGAAGTAAAAAGAGAATACAAGATTGACAATATAAATTAAGCAGAGAAATATTATTCTGAAATATCAAATTTATGTGATATCCAAAAGCGAGGAACCATGGGAAATCTGATTAAGAAAGCAAAAAAGAAATTTAGAAAATTCATTAAAAAGCAAGTATTAAGGGTCTATAAGCTCTGCACAATCATACTGCCGGTGAACAAACAGATTATATTGTTTGAAAGTAATCTTGGAAGAAATTATACCGGTAACCCTAGAGCAATCTATGAAGAGATGGTAAAACAAGGGCTTGACCAAAAATACAGATGCTATTTTATTCTGGAGAATGTTAATACACCAATTCCCGGATTGGCTAAGAAAATAAAAAGAACCAGATTGCGCTACTTTTATCTGTTCGCGGTAGCAGGAGTCTGGGTTTGTGATTCCAGATTACCGAAGTATATCCTTAAGAGACCGGATTGTACCTTTATACAGACTTGGCATGGAACTCCGCTTAAGAAACTGGCTCTCGATATGGATAATGTGTTTATGGCAGGAGAAAAAGGGATTGATAATTATAAAAAGAATTTTTATAATAGTGCGAAAACATGGGACTATCTAATCGCACAGAATCATTTTTCTTCAGAAATATTTCGAAGAGCCTTTGCCTTTGATAAAGAGATGCTAGAAATCGGATATCCAAGAAACGATGTATTGTTAAAATGTAATCAGACAGATGCTATTAATAAAATCAAGGAAGAGCTGGGACTTCCCAAAGATAAAAAGATTGTATTGTATGCACCAACCTGGCGGGATAACGAGTTTTATGGTAAGGGAAAATATAAGTTTAAGTCAGCAATGGACTTTTCCCTTTTACAGAAGGAACTGGGTGAAGATACAATCATGATAGTGAAGTATCATTATCTTATTATGGACCAGATCGATTGGAGTCCATATAAGGACTTTATCTATGCGTTTGAGTTAAATTATGATATATCATTGTTATATTTGGTGTCTGATATGTTAATTACGGATTATTCTTCTGTCATGTTTGATTATAGTATATTAAAGAGACCGATGTTATTCTTCTGCTATGACTTGGAGGAGTATAAGGACACCTTGAGGGGATTCTATTTTGACTTCCTTGAAGAAGCACCGGGACCGGTTCTAAAAACAACCGAAGAGCTTGTTATTGCTCTGAAAGAATATGATGGTACACAATATAAGGATAAGTATGAGGCATTTAATGCGAAATATAATCACTTAGATGATGGACATTCCTCGGAAAGAGTGGTTGAACTGATAAATAATATAACGACCCATTGACAGAAGATACTATCAGGGTAGATTTACTTACTTATTCTTTTCCTTTGTAATAGAAGTTATGAAATGGGTTAAGTTTGATAGAAGTAGATGCATGATATATTTATAAAGCCTTCATGGAAGGGCAGGGAAAAATCTATGTTGAAAATAATCGGATATCGTATGTTTGCTTTGATATACTACATATGCAGACTGTTTCCCGCTGGAGATAAGAGGGTTCTTTGTATAAAGACCCATGAAGAAGGAAAGGGTAGTAATGTCAGTATAGTAGAGCAAGCCTTGATGGAAAAAAACACCGGATATACATTTTCCTACATTCGAAAAAGCGATACACTGGCGGTAAAGGGTTTTAAGGATATTAGATCTTTATTATCCTTTTTCGTTATAAAGCCATATCAATTAGCCAGAGCCAGAATAATCTTACAGGACAATATATTTTTGCCATTTGCTTATCTGCATCTTAAAAAGGGAGTCAAGGTAATTCAGTTATGGCATGGAACCGGTACCATAAAAAAGTTTGGTCAGGATGTAAATACCGGTACTTTAAAAGAATTAGAGAAAAGAGCGAATCAACGGATTACACATCTGATCGTTAACTCCTATGAGATGAAGAAGCTTTATGCAGGGGCATTTGGAATAAAGGAAGATAAGATTTATCCAATTGGACTGCCCAAAACCGATGAGTTACTTCGTAACCTACAATTAAACTATATACAACAACACTTTAATAGGGACAAAGCATATATTTATAATAAATATGCAATACCGTCGGATAGGAAATTAATTTTATATGCCCCTACATTTCGTGATGACGAAGCGAATAAACCCTCGTCATTACATAAACTGGAAGAGCTGATAAAAACTCTTCCTTCAGATTATCATCTTGGTATAAGGCTGCATCCGTTCATTGCTAAAGCTGCAGAAACGATGTTTTTTACGGATAGTCAGATAGAAGAAAGGATATGCCAGCTTTCCTTTGAAGAGGATATGTCGGCACTTTTGTTGGCAGCAGATATACTCATAACGGATTATTCCTCTGTCATATTCGAATATTGTCTGATGGAACGTCCGATCCTATTCTACGCCTATGACCTAAAGGAGTTTTCAGATAATGGAAGGGGCTTTTACTATGAATATGAAAGCTATGTGCCCGGTCCGGTTGTCTATACGGCGAACGAAGTAGGCGAGATTATTCGAAGCAATCAATTTGATATCGAACGTATTAAATCATTCAAACAAAAAAACTTCCCTTATCTGGACGGAAAAGCAACCGAACGCTTGCTGGAGTTGATAGAAGAAGATAATATGAGATAAGAATGAATGGGATTAATCTTATTATTCTTTTTCATTCTCTGCGAACAGAATATATAATAATATCAACAGATATTAAACCATTAAATTAATATTTATTAAACACAGGTACCCCTAGTAGGTGTTATATTTATATGACTATATTATTTTATAAAGTTGTATTAACTGAGATTTTGAACGGATATGTCTGTAAATGTCCCATGGAGGGACATTTAAGGCGCGTTCGACAAGGAAGTCGATACGCGCCGTCAGACATTTCTTAGTGAAAAATCGAAGTTTTAAGTACAACTATAAAATGATATTCGGAATATAAATATAATACTTACCAAGGGTACCGTTTCTAGAACAACATTTTACGCAACCATCCTTACTGTACCCGTACATTCTCTATATAAGCCGAATATTCCTGTACGGTTTTGCTTGGTACATAACCCTCTTTTTCGAACAGATACTGATGCAGTCGGACTACATTATCCTCTAAATCAATCGGAAAGACATAGGAAACTTCTTTATAGGTATGGGCATCCTTTTCAAAGGGAAAACCGGTTTGGTCTACAATATCATAAGATATAATATCCTTTGCCAGGCTTAAGATCTCGCTATTACTTAGGTTGGTATAAATTTGTGGAAATACCTTATCAATCAAATTGTTAATTGTTGATAAATCGGATGATTTCACTTTATCAAAAATTTGAGATAGTACAATTCGTTGACGCTCTGTACGTTTAAAATCTCCGCCTGTGGTGTACCTTATTCTCGCATAAGCGGTAGCTTGCGTTCCGTTCACTGTCTGGGTTCCGGCTGTTTCTAAACCTGCCACATCGGTGCCGTTGATCTTGTTTAATTCCCTTACATATCCGTTCAGATATTTTAATTCTTCTTTTTCTATATCAAGAGTGATACCTCCTAGAAGATCGATGATATCGACCAAGGCTTTAAAATTCACTGTAACATATTCCTTGATATCCAGATCATAATTAAGGTTAATGGTATTAATTGCAGTGGAATAGCCACCCTTGGCATAGGCAGCATTAATTTTACTATAACCTATATTCCTAATATGAGAAAAAGTGTCACGATAAATAGAAACTAATTTAACATTTTTGTTTTTTTTGTTAATACTTACAACCATTATGGTATCGGTATTACCTTTTTTCAATGAATTATCTCTTGTATCAACTCCGAAGATGACGATATTGCGAAAACCGTCAATACCGATCCCTTCGTTTTGCTCTATATATTTATCTTCGCTGTTCTCTCGGGGAATTTTATCGAGAGTCTTATTGATGTTATTATAAATCATAACTGCAATTAATAATAAGATTGCAATACAAGCTTCTATGAGGATTATTTTTGTCAGGTTTTTACGTCTTTTCACCTTTTTTGATGCCATGGTACTTTTAGAACCTAACCTTTCTGTAAATCAATTTCTTTCCTTAAGTTTTAGTGTATGCCTAATATGCGTTCTTATTAATAAATCCTTTAAAAATAGTTAAAAACAATATTTTAATATCTAGGCTCAGTGTCCAATTCTCTATATAATAAATGTCATGATCAATTCTTTTGCGAATGGAGGTATCACCACGATATCCGTTAATCTGTGCCCATCCGGTAAGCCCCGGAGAAACCTGATGCTTAATCATATACCTTGGGATTTCTTCTTTAAATTTTTCAACAAAAAATGGTCTTTCCGGTCTGGGACCCACAAGGCTCATATCCCCTTTTAATACATTAAACAATTGAGGAAGTTCGTCAATGCTTGTCTTTCGAATGAATTTACCGATACCGGTTACCCGGGGATCACCGCTGGTTGTCCAAGCCTTTTTCTCATCATTTTCCGGCTGCAATTCCATGGATCTAAACTTATACATTTTAAATTCCTTGTTATTTTTCCCGATACGAATCTGAGAAAAAATAATAGGCCCTTTTGAGGTTAGCTTTATTAAAAATGCCACCAGAAGCATCGGAACCGAGAATAAAACTAAAGCGAATAAGGCTCCGAATATGTCTACAGAACGCTTTAGTAACCGGTTATAGGTGTTGCTTAACGGAACATTTCTGATGTTGATTACAGGAAGCCCATAGATATCCTCTGTATAGGGTTTGGTAGGAATAAAATTATGATAGTCCGGAATAAATTTTGTATGCACACCGGATTTTTCACAGATGGCGACAATGTTCTCCAGCTTCTCGTATTCGTTAATACTGATTGTTATTGTGATTTCATCCAATGTCATCTTGGAAAGGAATGCATCCAATCCTGATATGGTTCCGATTACAGGTACTTTCTTATATATGGTGCCTACCTCCATAGAATCATCTAGAATTCCATGAATATAATAACCCCATTGAGGATTTGCAAAGATACGATCAATATAAGCCTCGGCAGCACGGCTATAGCCAACCATGAGTACATGCTTAAGATTGTATCCCCTTTTACGGGCGGCTCGTAATATATAAGTAACTGTCATTCGAGCTGTAGTACATAAAATTATATTTGTTATATAAAAAACACCAAGGAAACCACGGGAAATATGAAATTCCTTTTGAATATACAGGGTTGCGGAGAAGAATGCAATTACGATGGTATTGGCTAATATAATGTGAAATATCTCAAGCCATTTACGTTTTCCCCTCTTTGGAGTATATAGTTTGGCATAGTAATACATAAATAAGAAAAGAGGTATTAATATAATGGAACGTCTAACATATACATCAAGGGCATAGAACGTACCTTTTTCAGCTTTTAATAATGGTAAGTTTGCCAATGGAGAGTAAAATCTTAAATAATACGTTAATAAAAAGGCAATAACGATGACACATACATCCAATAAAACATGGATTCTATTTAACATTTTTTGATTATCTTTAATCATATTGACCCCTACTTTGATATGTGTTAGTGCAATAAATTAATAAAATTCATTGCGGTGAACGGTTCATCTTAATTATAAGAAACTTCTCTACTATAATACATGATTATATCATTTTCAACAACAAATTTATTATTAAAGTTTTCTTACACAAAACCATACATTTTTTAATTTTTTTTCACAATTCATACACAAACTATTGTTACACTCTTAATATAACATGGAACAATAAAATTTTAACAGAAAGGAGATTTCATATGGATGACTATAACAAAGACATGAATCAGGATAGCCGGGATAATGGTATCGAGAATAGTCAAGAGCAGAAAAGAAGGATACCGGAATATAGCTTCTGGGCAGAACAAATGACGACTGAACCTAAGCAAAACGATAGTAATCCTTCATGGCAGTATAACTATGTAATTCAAGACAAAGAACAACATAACATAGATAACAGTAATGAAGTGAAAAAGAAGCATCGGGTAGTGAAATTTATCTTGAAAGCAGCATGCTTTGGAATTCTGGCAGGGGCAGGCTTCTTTGGAGTCCAAAGTATTTATGATAGAGTGTTTCCTGATACAACAAGGGAGGAAAGTAGTTATATCTTAGGAGCTTCGGATACGAATCAGACAGTTAAGACAAAATTGAAGGTAGGAGTTACAGAATCTGGTTCTGTTAATCTGACTTCCAAATCAGCGATCAGTGATATGATTGATATGACAATGCCCTCTATTGTATCAATCAGTAGCGTATCAACGCAGTCAAATATTTGGTTTGGTCAGGAATATGATGTGGAAGGCAGCGGTTCAGGTATTATTGTAGGAAAGAATGAGGAAGAGCTTTTAATCGCTACCAATAACCATGTGGTTGCCGGTACCAATAAAATCACAGTAACTTTTATCGACGGAAATCAGGCAGAAGCTGTTATCAAGGGTACGGATGCTAGTGCTGACCTTGCAGTTATTACGGTAGATATTAATAATATAGAAGAGGATACCCGTGAGATTATCGAAGTTGCTCAATTGGGAGACTCGGATAAAGTTAAGGTCGGTGAAATGGCGGTTGCTATTGGGAATGCGTTAGGCTATGGTCAATCGGTTACCGTTGGATATGTCAGTGCAAAGGACAGGGAAGTAGAAGTATCCGATAATTATAGCTATAAAAAAATGATTTTGTTACAGACGGATGCGGCCATCAATCCTGGCAACAGTGGTGGAGCTTTGATGAATGTTGACGGAGAGGTGATTGGAATTAATACTATAAAATATGCCTCCCATGATGTGGAAGGAATGGGTTATGCAATTCCAATCTCGAAAGCGATGCCAATTATTAATGAATTAATGAATCGGGAGATATTAAAAACAGAAGAACAGGGTTTTTTAGGTGTTACTCCAACGGATGTAACGGAGGAGATATCGGAAACTTGGAATATGCCGATTGGTGTATATCTATCCGATGTGATGAAGGACAGTGCTGCACAGAAGGCAGGACTATTGCAGGGAGATATCATAACATCAATTAATGATATTGAGATCACATCGGGCGTACAGCTTAGAGAGAAGGTATCAAGTATCAGGGCCGGCACAGAAATAGAAGTTACCTTTATGCGAAGTGAGAACGGTACTTACAAGGAACACACCGTTACAGTAAAACTTGGAGCCAGACCGGTTGAAATCAGGTAATATTGTAAGGTGTTTGATAGAAATTTAACTATCTTTTACGATGACTTATCTTTTTATGGAGCTTAAGTAACTTTCTTCAATTACATTAATAAATAGATAATAAAAATAAATACTTTCCGGAAACAGACAGATAACACAATGTCTCTTTTTCGGAAAGTATTTTCTTTCTCAAAAGCTTAATTTTGGGCTATTGTATGATACGGTCAGATAAGATATAATGATACAATAATTGATATATGAGTATTACATTTAAGGAGGAAAAAATTTGAGTAAAAAAGATGATAATTTTGATGATATGAATATAGATGATTTTGATGATAAAGAATACAAGAATCATAAGGAGAACAAAAATTCACAGGATGATTTTGAAGAAGTATGTTATCTTTGCAGAAGATCGGAAAGTAAGGTTGGAAAAATGATACACATACCAAACAATATTACGATTTGCTCCGATTGTATGCAGAAAACATTTGATACTATTAATAAAGGTGATAATCCGTATATGAAGATGATGGGGTTTCCGCCGAATATGTTTCATTTATCCAACGAAATACCGGGTATGCAGAAGGTAAAGAAAAAAAGTGAGGAGAAAGTGACGGAGGAGAAGGAGGAGTTTGACAGAAAAAAATTACCCTCGCCTCATATTATAAAAGCAAGTCTGGATGAATTTATTATTGGGCAGGAACATGCGAAAAAAGTAATCTCCGTAGCGGTTTATAATCATTACAAGAGAATTGGTGCAGATCCGGTTAAGGATGTAGAGATAGAAAAATCCAATATGCTTATGATTGGACCGACCGGAAGCGGTAAAACCTATCTGGTAAAAACATTGGCGAGGCTTCTAAACGTACCTTTAGCCATAACAGATGCAACCTCCCTCACAGAAGCAGGTTATATCGGTGATGATGTGGAAAGTGTGATTTCAAAACTTTTACAAGCGGCCGGTAATGATGTAAAAAAAGCAGAGAGAGGGATAGTATTTATCGATGAAATAGATAAGATTGCAAAAAAACGCAATACCAACAGCAGGGATGTAAGCGGAGAATCCGTTCAACAGGGATTGCTTCAGCTTCTGGAAGGAAGCGATGTTGAGGTACCGGTTGGGGCATCTTCTAAGAATGCAATGGTACCTATGACTACAGTGAATACAAAAAACATATTGTTTATCTGCGGAGGAGCATTTCCGGATTTGGATAAGATTATAAAATCCAGATTGAACAAGCAATCTTCCATTGGTTTTAAGGCAGACCTAAAGGATAAATATGATGAAGATATGAATTTACTACAGAAGGTTACTGTGGATGACTTAAGAGAGTATGGTATGATACCTGAATTTTTAGGAAGATTACCGATTCTATATTCCTTGGAGATGCTCACGAAGGAGATGTTAGTTAAGGTTCTTATGGAACCTAAGAATGCAATCTTAAAACAATATCAGAGCTTACTTGCTATGGATGAAGTGGAACTGGTTTTTGATCCGGAGGCGTTGGAAGCAATTGCGGAAAAAGCATTGGAGAAAAAGACCGGCGCAAGGGCTCTTCGTGCCATCTTAGAGGATATCATGCTGGACATCATGTATGAAATTCCGAAAGATGATAACATCGGAAGAGTAATTATCACAAGGGATTATATTGAGGGTAAAGGAGGCCCTGTGATTGAAATGAGAGGAATAGGTAAGCATAAGGTAATTGCCGCCAATAATTAACAACATAAAACATATTGTTTGGGAAGAACGTTCTACATAAGCCCAAGGATGTGTATGGCTTTAAGAAATTATAAGGTGTAATTTTTGGAACTGGCGAAAGGTCCAAACAAGGGGTGAAGAATATGTTAATAATTAGACATATATTTAATAGGAAGAAAAAGGTTTCGTATATAGATGAAAAGACATCCTCCAATTTTTTAGAAACGGATGACGAATTCTCTCTGGAGGAGGATGAAAGCCTTGAGAATCGAGGGAAAGCTTCTGTACTTAAAGAGGACAATATGGACATCGAGGATGATCGAGAGTATGAAATTGTGGAAAGGGAGATACTTCCGGCTAAGATCATCTGCCCGGATTGTGGAGGAATTACACTCGAGGGCTTGGAATTTTGTGACAAATGCGGAGGGGAGCTGTAGTATTTGACTAAATAATTATATTGACAAACTATTTATTCAAGGTTATTATAAATGCAGAATAAAGGCGTTCGAAATGCTGACAGATGAAAAGTTCTGTTGTATCTGGAACGTCTTATTTGTAACATTAACAAGCCAATGAATTAATACGTTAAAGCGATATATTATTCAAAAGCTTAGATTTAAGGGAGGAATTTTTATGAAAAATTTAAAGAAATTATTAGGTTTATTCTTGGCTCTTTCACTTATCGTAGTATCTTTAGCAGCTTGTGGAACAAAAGAGGATGCGAAGGAAGATAATCAGAGCGATAAGACAGAAGATAACCAAACAGGTGACAACAGTGAAACCGGAGATATGGAACAATTTATTATTGGCGGTATTGGTCCTCTTACCGGAGCAGCTGCTTCTTACGGCGTTTCCGTTAAGCAGGGTGCTGAAATTGCTGTGGAAGAAATTAATGCAGCAGGCGGTGTAACCGTTGGTGATAAGAAATATGAATTAGTACTTAATTTTATGGATGATGAAGCAGCAGCAGAGAAAGCTGTTACAGCCTTCAATGCACTTATGGATGATGGAATGAATGCTCTTATGGGAACTGTAACCTCCGGTGCAGGTTTAGGTATCTTAGACTTAGTGAAAGAAGAAGGAATTCTAATGTTAACTCCTTCCGGTTCAGCTGCCGGCTTAACTGAGCCTGACAACGCATTCCGTTTATGCTTTACTGATCCTCTTCAGGGTATCACTATGGCTAATTTTGCTAAAGATCAGGGCTATACGAAACTTGCGGTTATTTATAATAACTCCGATGAATATAGTACCGGTATGATGGAAGCATTTGTTGAGCAGGTGAAATCCAATGGCGGCGAAATCGTTGCCAGCGAATCCTTTGTTACCAACGATGTAGACTTTAATACGCAGTTAACATCTATCAAAGCAACGGATGCACAAGCAATCTTTGTTCCTGCATATTATAATGATGCAGCATATATTACAACCCAAGCCGCAGCACTTGGTATGGAACTTCCGTTCCTTGGCGGAGATGGTTGGGATGGTGTTATCGCTCAAACTGTTGATCCGGCTGTATTAGAAGGAGCCATCTTCTTAACACCTTTCCTTGCTACAGATGAAAAAGAAGCAGTTAAATCCTTTGTAACTAAGTATGAAGATAAATTCGGTGCTACTCCCGATCAGTTTGCAGCTGACGGTTATGACAGTATTTATGTTATCGCTGCTGCGATGGAGAAGGCAGGAAGTATTGAAAGCGCTGATTTGATTGCTGCGATGACTCAAATCGAAGTAGATGGTTTAACCGGTAATATGACATTTAACGCTGATGGTGAGCCGAACAAGGGTGCGAACTTTGTAGTGATTAAGGATGGTCAGTATACCGCGAATTAATTACTGTCTGGAAGGTTAAATTGAAATATTATTTATTCATATAGTAAAAGAACGAAAGGGAGACGTAAGCCTCCTTTTCGTTCTTATATATTGCATATTAAAATAATAAAATTATATATTATGATACGCATATAACTTAGTTGATTTATGAGCAGAATACGAATATAAATAGGATTTTTAACAACAAAGAAAATGTTTTGTATTAATCAAAAAATTAATTTATAATAGAGATATCAATTTATTAGATATAAAAAAGTTGGATTTTGCTTTACAGACAGAAGGAAAAAGAGGTGAAACTTGTGGAATATATTATTGGACAACTTATCAATGGACTTAATGCAGGTAGTATTTATGCATTAATTGCATTGGGATATTCCATGGTATATGGTATTGCAAAAATGATAAATTTTGCTCATGGTGATATTATCATGGTAGGTTCCTATGCTTTATATGTTTTTATTGTCCTTATGAAAATGCCGGTTATAGTGGCAATCTTACTTACCATCGGGTTTTGTGCAATACTGGGTATTACGATTGAGCGAATTGCATACAAGCCTCTTAGGAAGGCTCCGCCTCTTGCGGTGTTAATTACAGCGATTGGTGTAAGCTTTTTCTTACAGAATGCATCATTATTGATTTTTAAGGCAAATCCAATTCCCTTTGGAACCATCATCAAAGTAGATGCAGTTAATATTGGAAACATATCAATATCAGGTTTGACGATTGTAACGTTAGTGGTTACATTTATTTGTATGGCGATTTTAACCCTATTTATTAATAAAACGAAAGCCGGAAGTGCAATGCGTGCTGTATCAGAGGATAAAGGTGCAGCTCAGTTAATGGGTATCAATGTGAATAGAACAATATCCTTAACCTTTGCAATAGGATCTGCTTTAGCCGCAATTGCAGGTATTTTATTCTTAAGCCAATACCCGTCCCTAAAACCGACTATGGGTGCGTTGCCAGGAATTAAGGCATTTGTAGCTGCAGTACTTGGAGGGATCGGTAATGTACCTGGTGCCATGCTCGGTGGAATGTTACTTGGAATTATCGAAAACACTGCGAAAGCCTATATCTCAACAGAGGTTTCAGATGCAATTGTTTTTGGTGTGCTGATTTTGGTGCTCTTACTGAAACCATCCGGTTTGCTCGGTAAGAAACGGATTGAGAAAGTGTAGGTGTGCCATGAAGAAAAATAATACAAATCAAAAAATAAATCATAATATTTCTGTAAAAAATGAAAAAGTTAATTTGAATGCAATCCAAAAGGAAAAGAAAGCCGAAGCAAAAAGTGCCTTTAACATAAAAAATTTAGTTATTTTGTTGTGCATTATTGCAGGCTATTTCCTTCTGGCTTATTTGGTAGAGTATAGATTAAACAGGCAGTTTAAATCGCTGATCGTACCGATTGGAGCCAATATAATTCTAGCGGTATCCCTTAATCTGGTAGTCGGCTTTCTTGGTGAATTAAGTTTGGGTCATGCAGGCTTTATGTCAATCGGTGCATTTACCGGAGCAATTTTCACCTTAAATATGAACTTGCCGGGGAATATCGAGTTTTTCTTGGCTATTATTGTTGGTGGTATTATGGCAGCAGTTTTTGGTTTTCTGATTGGTATCCCGGTACTTCGGTTGCGGGGAGATTATCTGGCTATCGTTACCTTGGCCTTTACCGAAATTATCCGTTCTATCATTAATACCTTATCCCTGCCGGCCGGTAAGGATAAAGCCGGAGAATTAATTGTCAAAAAAGGTGCCATGGGTCTGTCGGGAATTGAGACCTATGCAAATTATACCTGGATTTATATCGCAGCTGTGATTTCAATTATAGTTGTTGTGAATTTGGTTAATTCCAGACAAGGAAGAATTATAACTTCCATCCGTGATAATCATATTGCGGCAGAATCCATCGGTATCAAGGTGAGCAGATATAAAACCATGGCCTTTGTTATTGGTGCATTTTTCGCCGGAGTGGCCGGAGTAATTAACGGACATAATTTATCCAGCATTAAGCCTGTGGATTATGATTATAACAGATCCATTAATATATTGGTTTTTGTTGTACTGGGAGGAATGGGAAGCATTAAAGGTTCTATCATAGCCGCTACCATTCTTACATTACTACCTGAAGTTTTACGTCCTATTCGTAATTACAGAATGTTAATGTACGCAATAGTACTTATCGCAATTATGTTAATTAATCATTCTACATGGAAGTCACGTTTACAGGGGAATAATTTATTATCCAAGATATTTAAAAAAGAACAAGTAAGTGAGTAGTATCAATAAAGGAAAATGGATTTCACATAAAAAGCTAGGAGGATCGGTTATGGCTTTGTTGGAAGTTAAAAATTTAGGTATATCGTTTGGTGGATTACGGGCTGTTGATGAAGTTAATTTAAGCATAAAAAAAGGCCAGCTCTTTGGCTTGATCGGTCCTAACGGTGCAGGAAAAACAACCATATTTAATCTTCTGACCGGCGTATATCAGCCAACGGACGGAACAATATTACTGGATGGTGTAAGTATCGTTGGAAAAAGTACGGCTGAGATAAGTATGGCCGGAATTGGAAGAACATTTCAAAATATTCGATTGTTTAAAAACATGAGTGTGCTTGATAATGTAAAAGCAGCACTCCATAATCATGAAAAATATTCTTTATTAGCAGGAATTATGAGATTACCGTTATACTACAGTAAAGAAAGGCAGATGAATAAAACCGCTAGAGAAATACTAAAGGTGTTTGATCTGGATAAAGAAGAAAACTATCTGGCATCCAATTTACCCTATGGTAAGCAACGTAAGCTGGAGATAGCAAGGGCTCTTGCAACAAGACCTAAACTGTTATTATTGGATGAACCGGCTGCAGGAATGAACCCCAATGAAACAGCAGAACTGATGGATACAATCCGATTAATTCGTGATAAATTCGATATTACAATTCTTTTGATTGAACATGATATGAAGCTGGTATCTGGGATATGTGAACAGATATTAGTATTAAACTTTGGTACGGAATTGGCGAATGGAACCCCGGAAGAGGTATTAAATGACCCGGCGGTAATCACTGCTTATCTTGGCGAATAACACAAAGATAGTAAGCCTGGCTGACAAAAGTACAGGTAAATAGGTTAGGAGGATTATTATGGCTTTGTTAAAGGTAACTGATTTACAGGTTTATTATGGAGTTATTCAAGCCATTAAAGGAATCAGCTTTGAAGTAAATGCTGGTGAGGTTATAGCTTTAATTGGAGCGAACGGAGCCGGTAAAACAACAATACTTCATGCGATTACCGGTTTGGTACCGGTAAAGAGCGGCAGTATAGAATTTGAAGTACCGAAAACTGGTATGAACGATAAAGATATTGTAACAGAAACCGTTAATTTAAGAAAAACCCCTGCCCATAAGATTGTATCTTTAGGGATGGCACATGTTCCGGAAGGAAGAAGAATATTTTCACAATTAACAGTACTGGAAAATCTGAAGATGGGTGCCTATACCAGAAATGATAAAGAAGAGATGGAACAGACCCTAAAAAAGGTATATAAACGTTTTCCCCGTCTGGAAGAGAGAAAAAACCAAGTGGCAGGTACCTTAAGCGGCGGAGAGCAACAAATGCTGGCTATGGGAAGAGCTTTGATGTCTCATCCGAGAATAATTCTGATGGATGAGCCTTCCATGGGACTTTCCCCTATATTGGTTGAGGAAATATTCGATATTATAAAAGAGATTAGCAAGAGTGGCACCACTGTATTATTAGTGGAACAGAATGCGAAAAAAGCATTATCGATTGCTAACCGAGCATATGTATTAGAAACAGGTAATATTGTATTAGAGGGTGATGCGAAAGAACTTATGAATGATGAATCCGTAAAGAAAGCATATTTAGGTGAGTGATTTATAGAGCAGTGGAAACTGTATCGAATAAGAACCTTCGAATAATGCAGATATGACATACAGGTTAGTTGGCTTCATTTGTTTAAGACTAAAACTCTTGAATTAGATCAGGGAGGTTGGTTTTTATGAAAAAATATGTTATTACAATTGCAAGAGGCTATGGAAGTGGTGGTAGGACCATCGGTAAGATGCTTTCGGAAGAACTGGGTGTCCACTATTATGATAGGGAACTACTTAGATTGGCTTCGGATGACAGTGGTATCAATGAGCAGCTGTTTGCGAAAGCAGATGAAAAGCTGAAGAAAAGTCTTTTGTTTCGTATTGCAAGCAATGTCTATAAAGGGGAACTGATACCTCCGGACAGTGATGATTTTGTATCAAATGATAATTTATTTAATTATCAGGCAAAAATCATTAAGGAGCTGGCAGAGACAGAGTCCTGTGTTATTGTTGGTCGTTGTGCGGATTTTGTTCTTAAGGATTACGATAATGTTATCAAGGTATTTGTTCATGCACCTCTTACGGATTGCATTAAGACCTTGAAGGAAATGACAGGAAAACCAGAAAAGGACATTGAAAAGCAAATTGCATCGATTGATAAGCATCGGGCAGAATACTATAAATATTACACTGGAAGAAACTGGGAGGATGCAAAAAATTATGATTTATGTCTGAACAGCAGCCAACTGGGCTTTCAAAAGTGTGTGGAAATTGTAAAATCCTATCTGGATATTCGGTTTCGATAATTCTGTATAAAGATAGGGCTGCCACAGGTACGGTTCACGCTGATAACGGTATATAAACTCAATACCGCCGACATCAACGTTAACCTACACCCTGTGACAGCCTTTTTTACGTCACAAGGTAGCATAATAGTAATGGATGAGGAAAGACATTATTAATGGATACCTAGTTGTAAGGATTTTTATTTTATAAATAAAGTATCAATCTAAATATAGTACAAAACTTTTTATTACTTTTATAAATGATAGATTTTTGAAGACAGGTACCCGGGTATGACTTACATATTTGAATTCATATATTCTTTTTATAGTAACACTTACTAAGATTTTGAACGGTCATGTCTGGGAAATGTCCATGGATGGACATTTCAGGTGTGTTTGGCAAGGAGGCCAATACACAGCGCCAGACAGATCCGAGTGAAAAATTGAAGTATAGTGTTGCTAGAAAAGAGATATTGTAAATTCAACTAGGAAGCCGCTGCCTGGATTCCGTCCCCTAGCCACTTTGTCACGTTACTACATAAAATTTCGCATTCCCTATTGCTTCCCCTAAAATTGTATGCTATACTTTACTCCAAAAATTAGGTGATACGGGAATATCCGGGAAAGAGGTATACGATGATATCAGAAAAGATGGTAGATTTGGTTAAGAATAGTTCAGTTATTCGATCAATGTTTGAAGAGGGAAAACGTCTGGCAGGTATATATGGTGCCGAGAATGTATATGATTTTAGTCTGGGTAATCCAAGTGTTGAGCCGCCGGTTGAGATTAAAGAAGCATTGTTACAGGTGCTTAATGAAGAAAGTCCCAGTATGGTCCACGGATACATGAACAATTCCGGTTATGAGGATGTTAGAGAAAAAGTATCAGAAAATCTTAATAAAAGATTTGAAACTGATTTTAATAAAGACAATATTATTATGACGGTTGGTGCAGCCGGTGGTTTGAATGTGATATTAAAAACTCTATTAAATCCAAATGAAGAAGTATTGACATTTGCTCCGTTTTTTGGAGAATATCGTAATTATGTAAGTAATTTTGACGGGAAATTGACGGTTGTACCTCCAAACACCGTTGATTTTCAACCGAACTTGGATGAGTTTGAACAACTGATATCAAAGAAAACCAAGGCAGTGATCATTAATTCACCAAATAATCCGACCGGTGTGGTTTATTCAGAACAAACCATATTGAAACTGGCCGAGATTTTAAATAAAAAGCAAAAAGAATTTGGTATCTCAATTTATCTGATATCGGATGAACCTTACCGTGAATTAGCTTATGACGGAATCGATGTTCCCTATCTGACAAAATATTACAGGAATACAATTGTAGGTTATTCATTCAGTAAATCCTTATCTCTACCAGGAGAACGCATTGGATATCTGGTTATTCCGAATGAAGTGGATGATTATGAGAATGTAATAGGTGCTGCCAACGTCGCAAATCGTATCTTAGGATATGTTAACGCACCATCTTTAATTCAAAGAGCAGTGGCAAAATGTCTGGATTCAAGTGTGGATTTAGAAATTTACAATCGAAATCGAGAACTGATTTATAACAGTCTGATTTCCTATGGCTATCAATGTGTTAAGCCTCAAGGGGCTTTCTATCTTTTTGTAAAAGCCTTAGAAGAGGATGAAAAAGCATTTGCTCAGGCAGCAAAGAAGCATAATATATTAATTGTACCCGGTTCCTCCTTTGGATGCCCCGGTTATTGCAGAATTGCGTACTGTGTAGATTATTCCATGATCGAGCGGGCGCTTCCCGGCTTTAAGAAGCTGGCACAGGAATATGGGATTATGAAATAGTTGTGTATCACCGGTATCATTCCTACATATTTTAATTAAGATTGGTTTTTCCTATCATACATAGTGCACATATAAAAGCATATTAGTAAGGACGCTATATTTAAGTGAAGCTTTTATATGTTTATACAGACTAAAGTAGAAGTAAACTATCTTAAAAATAAGTACAGTGACGAGGTTAAAGTTTTTTTATGCATTATATCCATTATAATATAGAAAGGAATATATAACCTTATAGCGTTGTATAAGAAATCAATATGAAACCTTGGGAAAAGAATATCAAAAGAGTTGTTCCTTATGTACCGGGTGAACAACCTAATCATAAAGATATGATCAAATTAAATACAAATGAAAATCCCTACCCACCAGCACCGGGAGTTAAAAGGGCGCTTCAAAACCTGGATTTTGACAGACTCAGACTTTATCCTGACCCTACCATAGGCTTATTGGTGGAGGAGTTGGCAAGGTTTTATCAGCTGGAGAAGGATCAGGTTTTTGTTGGTGTAGGCTCGGACGATGTTTTAGCTATGGCATTTATGGCCTTTTTTAATTCGAAAAAACCAGTTTTATTTCCGGATATCACATATTCCTTCTACCCTGTATGGTGTGATCTGTTTCATATACCCTATGAAACAATAGGCTTAACCGATGATTTTCGCATTCAGAAGGAAGATTACTATAAAGAAAACGGTGGTATCATAATTGCGAATCCCAATGCACCTACCGGAATTTATGAGAATCTTACTACCCTTGAGGATATACTAAGACATAACCAGGATGTTATTGTTATTATCGATGAAGCTTATATAGATTTTGCAGGAAGGTCAGCCTTAGAATTAATTAATCACTATGATAATCTTATTGTGGTGCAGACCTTTTCCAAATCTCGATCAATGGCCGGAATGCGTATTGGTTATGCGATGGGTAATCCAAAGCTGATAAAAGCATTAAATGATGTGAAATACTCATTTAACTCCTATACAATGAACACGACATCCATTATCGCCGGAGTGGAAGCTGTGAAAGACGACGAATATTTTCGAGAGTGTATTACAAAAATAATAAGTACCAGAGAAAAAACCGAAGAGGCTTTAATATCCATGGGATTTCATTTTCCTAAGTCAGGAGCGAATTTTATATTTGCATCCCATCCTAATATGCCTGCAAAGGAGATATTAAATGCCCTTAGGGAAAAGCATATCTATGTTCGATATTTTAATCTTCCGAGAATTGATAATTATCTACGAATATCCATCGGAACGAATGAAGAAATGAAACAACTAATAGAATGCTTAAAAGAATTATTTATAGATAGTGCAAAATGACAAATTATTGCATTATGTAGTAAATGATACAAATTTCCCCCTATCTATTGCGCAGTAATTGTTTTATTATTAAATTGACGACAGAAATTGATAAAAGGCTGGGAGGGCACTTGGATATGAGAATTTTAATAGCTGAGGATGATTTTGCTAGCAGAAAATTCATGTTGAGGTTTTTGTCAAAACATGGAGAATGCGACGTTACAGTAGATGGGGCGGAAGCGGTTGAGGCATTTACTATGGCTTTGGAAGCCAATGAAGGATATGATCTGATTTGCTTGGATATTATGATGCCTGTTTTGGATGGGTATCAGGCCTTAAAAGCTATACGTGAAATCGAATTTTCTAAGGGTATATCGGAGGATAGAAGAGCAAAAATCATTATGACAACTGCCCTGAATGAAGGCCGTAATGTAACGAAGGCATTCGAACTTGGCTGTACGGCTTATGCAGGAAAGCCTATTGACCAAGAGAAATTTGAAAATGTTCTACGAAAGCTTGAATTAATCTAAGGAAATCTTTCATGATTTGTGTTTCTAATGGATATGAAAAAACCAAAACGACGCCATGGAGAGTTACTATGAATTATCAAAAAGAATTGGATCAGATAATTGAAAATATGGACCCTTCAAAGGGTCCTTTAAAACTTCTGATTCATAGTTGTTGCGCTCCCTGCAGTAGCTATGTTTTAGAGTACCTTTCTAATTATTTTGCAATCACAGTTTTTTACTATAATCCTAATATCTACCCGGAGAAAGAATATTCGAGAAGGGTAGAAGAACAGAAGAATCTGATTAACGCGATGAAGTATAAATATCCTGTGAGATTTGAACAAGGGGTATATAACCCTAAGGAGTATTATCAATTCATCAAAGGCTATGAAAGAGAACCGGAGGGTGGAAAGCGTTGTTTTTTATGTTATGAGATGAGACTTAGGGAAGCCGGTGAAATGGCTAAGGAAGGTAGATATGATTATTTCACTACAACCTTATCCATCAGCCCTCATAAAAATGCAGAAAAATTAAATGAGATTGGTAAAAAGGTTGCAGCAGAATATGGGGTAGAATATCTTCCTTCTGATTTTAAGAAAAAGAATGGATATAAGCGGTCGATTGAACTATCCAAGGATTATGGCCTTTATCGGCAGGATTATTGCGGATGTATCTATTCCCAAAGGCAGCAAAAGCAGGATGAAACTGAAACGAATTAGAATGATGAAATTAGAGAGATCAAGAGATATATATTAATAAAAATAGAGTTTTACAAATAAAGATTTTAGAAAAGAGAAACATTGGCCCTTCTCGCACACTCTTAGGAGAAGGGCTAATGTTTTCATTTTATAAGTAATTGGAATAAAAGATTAATATATATTTAATAGAATGCATAGTTGACAAAAGAAATCAATATGATTATAATGGTATAGCAAATGATAATTATTATCAATTAACTAATGTTGAATTAAAACTACTTATGGAACGTGAGGAATATTAGATGACATTATTGAATGCAACAATAGGTTATACCTATATGGTAAATTCATTGGAGCTTGATAAGGTTACGGTTCGAAGGTTAGAAGCTCTGGGCTTAACCAGAGGTACTAAAATAAAACTTTTAAATCGAAACCGTGGCGGCTCTGTTATTTTTATGGTACGGGGAAGCAGATTAGCTGTGGGCAAAAAAATAGCGGATTCCATACAAATGAGGGAGGCTTAATATGAAAAAAGTATTACAAGTTGGCTTCGTTGGAAATCCGAACTGTGGTAAAACCACATTGTTTAATGCTTATACCGGTGCTAATTTAAAGGTAGCCAATTGGCCGGGTGTTACGGTTGAAAAGAAGGAAGGAGCCTTTAAATATCATGATTATAAATTTAAGCTGGTGGATCTGCCGGGAATTTACAGTCTCACCTCCTATACAATGGAAGAGAGGCTTACAAGAGAATTTATCATGAATTCTGATGTCGATGTTATTGTAAATATCGTTGATGCCTCTAGTCTTGAGAGGAATCTTTATCTAACTCTGCAATTAATCGAGATGGGAAAGCCAGTTGTTGTAGCGCTTAACATGATGGATATTGTGGAAGAGCGAGGAATGGAAATTGACCTTCACAGATTGCCGGAGATGCTGGGAGTTCCGGTGATTCCGGTATCTGCCAGAAAGAAGACAGGACTTGACATCCTCATGCATACGGTAGCTCATCATAAGGATAAATATATTGACCCGAATCTGGAGCATCATCATGGAAAATACACAAAGGAATACAGTAAGCATAGACATGAACATCATGAGGAGTATCCTGTGGTTTACAGTGATCTGTTGGAAGACAAGATAGATGAAGTAAGTGAACGAATCAGAGAAAATCATGGAAATATAGATAATCTACGTTGGTATGCGATTAAGCATATCGAGATGGATGAGATGGCACAGGCAAAATATCCAATTGATTCCAATGGAATCGTACATAATAGCTATGAGGAAGAAATCATCAATCAGAAATATGACTTTATTGAGGAGATCATTGAAGAGGTATTGGTTAATAAAGCCAAAAAAGCTGCTGTGACAGATAAAGTAGATAAGGTACTTACGAATAGCTACCTAGGACTTCCGATTTTTCTTGGAATTATGGCTTTCGTATTTTTCCTGACCTTTCAGATAGGTGATTTTATTAAAGGGGGATTTGAAGGCGGACTGGATGCGTTTTCCAATTCCGTGTTCAATCTGCTAACTGTGATCGGTGCCGGAGATTTTGTTACCTCTTTAGTAGTGGATGGTATTGTAGCCGGTGTGGGAGGAATTCTGACGTTCTTACCAAATATTTTTATACTGTTTCTCGCTCTTGCATATCTGGAAGACAGCGGATATATGTCAAGAGTCGCCTATGTTATGGATGGCATTATGGGTAAACTGGGACTTTCCGGCAGAGCTTTTATTCCTATGTTACTTGGCTTTGGATGTACCGTACCGGCAATTATGGCTTCCAGATCCTTAGAAAACATGCAGGACCGTAGAAAAACGATTTTAGTTACTCCGTTTATGTCCTGTAGTGCAAGGCTCCCCATCTATGTTTTATTTTCACAGATGTTTTTTGGAAAGAATGCGATGCTAGCAGCATATTCCATGTATCTAATCGGAATAGCTGTTGCGATTATCGTTGCCTATGTTATGAATAAGAATAGTGAAAAAAGCACACAAAACACCTTGCTTATCGAACTTCCCGAGTATAAAGCGCCGAACCTAAGAACCATTCTTATCTATGTATGGGAAAAAGTTAAAGAATATCTTACAAAAGCAGGTACTACCATCTTTGCAGCATCGGTTCTCATCTGGTTTGTCTTAAACTTCGGGCCCGGTGGAATGGTTTCAGATATGTCACAAAGCTACGGTGCAATGCTAGGTAAGACGGTATCACCGTTATTAGCTCCAGCAGGACTTGGTATGTGGCAGGTTGTGGTAGCATTAATATCCGGTATTGCAGCAAAGGAAATTGTGGTTTCCAGCTTCAGTGTATTATTTGGAATTGCTAATATTAACTCGGTTGAGGGGATGGCCGGTTTAACACAGGTTCTGGCTGATTATGGTTTTGGTGCTTTGAATGCATATTCTTTAATGGTATTTTGTTTATTATATATTCCCTGTGCGGCAACCATCGGTGTAATACAAAGGGAGATGCGATCTGCGAAATGGACCGTGTTCACCATTTTGTTCCAGTTGGGTGTTGCGTGGCTGGTTTCTACCTTAGTATATCAGATAGGGTCCTTGTTTCTTGCTTAAGCATGTATTCAATGACCTGAGCTTAGGAGGCAGAAAGGAGTGGTTTTATGCCGGCTATTATTTTGATAGCTCTCATTTTAAGTTATACCGGTTTTATCATTTATAAAAAAACGAAAGATTTGAAAGAAGGAAAATCCTGTTGCGGGGGATGCTCATCCTGCTCCTCCAAAGGGGAATGTAAATAAGAATAGAAAGCCTTAATCATTGAGTTAAGATTAAATATTATCCGGTTCATATATTTTATTAGGGATCATAGGGTTATTCTTATTACAATAAATATGAATCACATAAACTTACAAACAGTACGAAGAAACCAAATTCATCTAATGTTTCATAAAAAGTTCTTTAATACGTAAGAAAGATGCAGCAAAGCATGCGTATTTAAAGAACTTTTAAACTTAAATAAAAACTTATAAAAATAAAAAAGGAAATAGGAAGACCTTGTAGAATATTAGTAGTATAGGTGTATATTCGTCTGATGAATATTTCCCTTATAGGATTGCATATAATTGTGTTTATCACGAATAATTGTAAGGTTTCCGTAAACTTCTCAGTAGAAAGAAGGGATTGGTATGGAACAAAAATTTAACATAAGACAGAAGTTAGAGCAAAGGGAGCATGAGATTTTAAGCCCATATGCTTCTTTTTCTGACTGTTCCTCAGGAAGGGATCTCTATGAAGATCCTTGTGACATTAGACCAATTTATCAAAGAGATAGAGACAGGATACTTCATTGTAAAGCATTTCGCAGACTTAAGCATAAAACACAGGTATTTCTTGCCCCAGAGGGTGACCACTACAGAACAAGACTTACCCATACCCTGGAGGTATCGCAGATAGCCAGAACAATAGCCAAAGCACTCAGGTTGAATGAAGAACTAACGGAAGCGATTGCTCTGGGGCATGACCTGGGACATACTCCCTTTGGACATGCAGGAGAGAGAGCTCTAAATGACATATGTCCAGGTGGATTTGAACATCATCTGCAAAGCATTCGGGTGGTTGAACTGTTAGAAAAGCATGGTAGAGGTCTTAATCTCACAAAGGAAGTGAGGGACGGAATCCGTAATCATCAGACAGCAGGAAAGCCTTCTACCCTAGAGGGTAAGGTTGTTAGGCTGTGTGATAAAATTGCCTATATTAATCATGATATTGATGACGCGATTCGGGGAAAAATAATCACAGAAGATGAAATACCGAAGGAATACACGGATATCTTAGGCCATAGTCTGGAGGAAAGACTAAATACCTTAATTCATGACATCGTATCAAACAGTGAGAATAAAAACGATATTATTATGTCACCGGATATTGAAATTGCAATGAAACAATTACGTAAATACATGTTTTCCAGTGTCTATATGAATAAAAGGGCTAAGAGTCAGGAAGAGCAGGCGGAACAACTGGTAAAGCAATTATTTGATTACTATGAAAAGCACTTGGAGCGGCTTCCGGAGGAATATCTTCTTCGTATAAAAGAAAAAGAAGAACCTCCTTATCTTGCGGTCAGTGATTATATTGCAGGAATGACGGATCGTTACGCAGTAGCAAAGTTTAAGGAGTTGATGATTCCATCTGCGTGGAGCGTTTTTTAAACATAGAAATTGTGGGAGGAATGCACGTTGTATTATCCGGATGAACTAGTGGAAGAAATCAGAAGCAAAAATGATATCGTTAGTGTTATAAGCTCCTACATAAGGCTGCAAAAAAAAGGAAGTAATCATATGGGGCTGTGCCCATTTCATAATGAGAAAACACCCTCTTTTTCCGTAAGTGCAGGAAAGCAGATGTATCACTGTTTTGGCTGCGGTGTAGGTGGAAATGTATTTACCTTTATTATGGAGTATGAAAACTTTACCTTTGTGGAAGCGTTAAAGTTCCTTGCAGAAAGGGTGGGAATAGCGCTTCCGGAGCAGGAATATTCGGAAGAAGCAAAAAAACTGTCAGATTTAAAAAGCCGGCTATTGGAAGTGAATAAGGAGGCAGCAAAATATTTTTATGTTCAATTAAAATCTAACAGAGGACAAGCTGCGCATCAATATTTATTAGACAGAGGACTTAACGAAGACACCATAAAACAGTTTGGGCTGGGTTATGCGAACCGTTACAGTGATGATTTATATAAGTATTTAAAAAGCTTAGGCTATGAGGATGAATTTTTAAAGCAGTCCGGCTTGGTCTCCATAGATGAAAAAAGAGGGGGACATGATAAATTCTGGGATCGGGTTATATTTCCGATCATGGATGCCAACCATAGGGTAATCGGCTTTGGCGGCAGAGTGATGGGCAAGGTCGGTAATGAAGTTCCAAAGTATTTAAACTCACCGGAGACGAAGATATTTGATAAAAGCAGAAATCTATATGGATTAAATTTTGCCAGGACTTCACGGTTAACGAATATTCTGATATGTGAAGGTTATATGGATACCATAGCACTACATCAGGCAGGGTTTAATAATGCGGTTGCTTCTTTGGGAACAGCATTTACTGTATTTCATGCAAATCTATTAAAAAGATATACGAATGAAGTGCTTTTAACCTTTGATAGTGACACAGCGGGTATACAGGCAGCCCTTCGTGCGATTCCTTTATTAAAGGAAGCCGGATTAACCGTAAAAGTCATTGATATGAAACCCTATAAGGATCCGGATGAATTTATTAAGGCCCTTGGGGCAGATGAATTCAGAGAAAGAATCGCTTCGGCAAAGAATAGCTTCTTTTTTGAGATAGATGTACTTCAGAAGAATTATAATCTGAATGACCCGGAGCAAAAGACAAAGTTCTTTCATGAGACGGCTAAAAAATTATTACACTTTTCGGAAGAGCTGGAGAGGAATTTTTATACGGATGCGGTAGCGAAAGCCTATCGTATCGATGTGGAGCAATTAAAGAGACTGGTGAACCGGTTTGGTTCTCAGATTGTTGTAGGTGTGAACGATACGAAAGACTATCCGAATGATTTAAATCGGTATAAGAAGAAAACCGATGATGGTTTATCAAAATCTCAAAAACTTATGCTGACTTGGTTGATCGAGAATCCAACATTATTTGAGAAAATCAACGGAATTTTAGGCCCGGAGGATTTTACCGAAGGGATTTATACTAAAGTAGCAAGATTGGTATTCGAGCAATATGAAAAGGATAAGACAGTTGTCCCGGCCAAGATTATTAATTGTTTTGAAAGTATAGAAGAACAGACAGAGGTAGCAGCTTTATTTTCTGCAGGAATTCAGGGTGAAATGAATCCATCTGCATGGAATAAAGCACTATCCGATACGATAATGCGTTTAAAGGAAAGCAGTTTGGATAAACAAAGCCAAAAAGCAATTGAAGTTAATGATACCGTGCTGTTGCAAAAGATTATTGCACAAAAGGCCGAACTTAAGAAACATACCATATCATTCGATAACTAATGTAATCCGTAGAGACCGGCTTATGGTTACGGTTACTTAATATTGCATATTTAATCAAATGATGGTTAGAATATAAAAAGAGTTTAAGAAGGAAGGATTATCTATGGACGAGAATATAGTTAAATTTACAGAAAGGCTAAAGGAGCTATTGGCTTTTGCCGAAAAGAAGAAAAATGTCTTGGAATTTCAGGAAGTAAATGATTTTTTTGCAGATATGGAACTGGATCCTACCCGTATCGAGAAGATATATGATTACCTTGAAAAGCATAATGTTGATGTGTTGCGTATTTCAGAAGAGGATGACGAAGAAGAGGATATCATACTTGATGATGAGGAAGAAATTGAGCCCATAGATTTAACGATTCCGGAGGGTATTAACATTGAGGATCCCGTCAGAATGTATTTGAAGGAAATCGGTAAGGTTCCGCTCCTTAATGCTGATGAGGAAATTGAATTGGCAAGAAAAATGGAGGAGGGCGATGATTATGCGAAGAAACGTTTAGCAGAAGCAAATCTTCGTCTGGTCGTTAGTATTGCTAAGCGCTATGTGGGACGAGGTATGCTTTTCCTGGATTTAATACAGGAGGGTAATCTTGGACTTATTAAAGCTGTTGAGAAGTTTGATTATCGTAAGGGCTACAAGTTTAGTACTTATGCTACCTGGTGGATTAGACAGGCGATAACAAGAGCGATTGCTGACCAGGCTAGAACAATACGTATTCCGGTTCATATGGTTGAAACAATCAATAAATTAACCCGTGTTCAAAGGCAGCTCTTACAGGAACTGGGTCGGGAGCCTTCCCCGGAAGAAATCTCAGAAGTGATGAATATGCCTGTAGATAGGGTACGAGAAATCCAAAAGATATCTCAGGAGCCTGTTTCATTAGAAACGCCCATTGGTGAAGAAGAAGATAGCCACCTTGGTGACTTTATTCAAGACGATAACGTGCCGGTACCTGCAGATGCAGCTGCATTTACTTTATTAAAAGAACAGCTGGTTGAAGTTCTTGGTACCCTAACAGAGCGGGAACAGAAGGTATTAAGACTACGTTTTGGTTTGGATGATGGACGAGCCCGTACTTTGGAAGAAGTGGGTAAAGAGTTCAACGTTACCAGAGAACGTATCCGCCAGATTGAAGCCAAGGCTCTGCGTAAGTTAAGACATCCCAGCAGAAGCAGAAAGTTAAAGGATTATTTAGAGTAAAAATCGTGATTTGCGGATTAACATTTAGTTCTTTCATGTATCGTTAGTTTTGGAAACGATATTATTTAGAAAATGTATAAAGTATAAAAAACTCGGATATATAGAATCATATAAAATGAGTGCCGTTTATCGGCACTTTTTTGTTTCGTATGGATAAGTGAAGTCAGGTCTTAATCGACAGTCAGAAGTTTGTACCACATTCATATGCCGATATTTGATGCATTACAGACAAATGCAAGGAAGATATTCAGAAAAGCATTCTGTGGTTAGCCAGCCATAGACAGGATAAGTGCGCCCATACATAGAGAGATGAGGTCAGATGCCGGAAAATGATTAGGCATTTTTCGAGCGAATTTCTGCATGTCAGTTCGTTTTTCGAGCGACCGACGCATCTATCAGGGAGGAGCAAAGCGTAATAAACGCATGCAGAAATACCTGAAAATTGAGTTTGTTTTAAGGCGCTGACCTCATCCCCTATGAAAATGGACCTCTTATCCGTCCGTAGTACAAAAAAACTTAGAAGAAAAGTTGAATAGAACTTTCCCAATAAGTACTTGACCCAAACTTATAAGTACTAAGTGTGGTAAAATGTATAAAAATATGGTAAAATAATAAAAATGTTTATTTGAATATATTATGGAGATGATTATGCAGATATCAAAACGTTTACAGGCAGTAGCAGGTATGGTAACAAGAGGTAATCGTGTAGCGGATATAGGCTGTGACCATGCCTATACCTCTATCTATCTGATCGAAAATAACATATCCCCGAAGGCTATAGCGATGGATGTTAATCAAGGCCCGATGGAAAGGGCATTAGAAAATATTAAAAAATACGGATACGAAAGTAAAATTATTGTTCGAAAATCCGATGGATTAGAGCAACTTTCACAAGGGGAAGCGGATAGCATATTAATAGCCGGTATGGGAGGCAACTTAATGAATCAAATCCTCTCAGCAAGACCGGATGTGGTAGGAAGGGTACGGGAATTGGTATTACAGCCACAGTCAGAGGTTCATCAAGTACGTGAGCATTTAATGAATATCGGATTTTTAATCACGGCTGAGAATATGATAAAAGAAGACGGTCAATATTATGTTATGATGAAAGCAGAACCTGAGTTTTATGTAAAAAATAAAGAACCTTACAGGATTACTTTAGAGGAACATTATTACTATGGGAGACTATTACTGGAACATCAAAATCCTGTGCTGAGGGAGTTTCTTTTAAAGGAACGAAATCAATATGAAGAAATTTATGAGGCGTTATTACAATGGCCTACGGATAAATCAATAATCAGACAGAAGGAAATCTTATCTATGACTGAGCTTATTGATAAAGGTTTGAAATATTATTCATAAAGAGGAGAAATTTTAATATGAAGACGAATGTAATAGTTCAGATTAACGGAATCGAAAAAGAATATCCCATTAATACAAGTTTACTGGAAATTGCGAAAGAATATAAAAAGGATTATAAGGATGATATTATCTTGGCATATGTGAATAATAAACTCCGCGAGTTATTTAAAACTGTAACAAAAGACTGTGAGATTCGCTTTGTTACTACCAGGGATGACGCAGGTCATAAAACATATATGCGGGGTTTGATTTTAGTAATGCTGAAAGCATTTTATTCCGAGATTGGTTCGGATAATGTAGACAAGGTGGAAGTGGAATACTCTATCGGAAACGGACTTTATTGCCATTACACCGGAAAGCTTCCGTTAACAAAGGAACGAATTCAGGCAGTAAAGAAGCGTATGGAAGAGATTATAAGTAAGGATATACCGTTTATCAAAAGAAGCATCGGAACGGATGATGCGATGGAACTTTTTCGTCTTTATCGTATGCATGACAAAGAAAAACTATTCCGATATCGCCGAGTTTCAAAAGCGAATATTTATAATCTTGACGGATTTGAGGATTATTATTATGGGTACATGCCTCCAAGTTCAGGAATGTTAAAATATTTTGACTTGACCCAGTACGATGAAGGGTTCTTATTATTAATGCCTAACGAGAAGGATCCTACTGTAGTGAAACCTTTTGTTCCCCAGGTAAAGTTGTTTCATACCATGAAGGAATCCAATCAATGGGCAAAAATGATGGATATTGAGAATGTTGGTGCGCTTAATGATATTATTTCGCAGGGTAGATTTGGCGATCTAATATTGGTGCAGGAAGCTCTTCAGGAGAAAAAGATCAGTGAGATAGCTGAGGCAATTAAAAAAGCTGGAGGGAAAAAGTTTATTATGATCGCAGGTCCCTCCTCCTCCGGTAAAACCACATTTTCCCATCGTTTGTCAATTCAACTAAAGGCTCATGGTATGAAGCCACATCCAATTGCTGTGGATAATTACTTTGTAGATCGTGAAAAAACGCCCAGAGATGAAAAGGGAAATTATAATTTTGAAAGTCTATATGCAATTGATTTGGAACAATTTAACCAAGATATGACGAACTTATTGAACGGAGAAACAGTTGATATACCTGTTTTTAATTTTATAACCGGCCAAAGAGAATATAAGGGCAACTATACAACCCTTGGTGATGAGGATATATTGGTGATCGAAGGAATTCATGGTTTAAATGATGCGCTGTCCTATTCCTTGCCAAGAGAAAGTAAGTATAAGATATATATTAGTGCTTTGACACAGCTAAATATTGATGAGCATAACAGAATACCCACTACGGACGGAAGATTAATAAGAAGAATGGTGCGGGATGCCAGAACCAGAGGTGCTTCCGCTAAGACTACGATAGCGATGTGGCCCTCCGTAAGAAGGGGAGAAGAAGAAAATATATTCCCTTTTCAGGAAGATGCAGATGTTATGTTTAATTCAGCCTTGATTTATGAACTGGCTATCTTAAAGCAGTATGCTGAACCAATTTTATTCGGAATTGATCGGAATTGTGAAGAATATGTAGAAGCGAAACGCTTATTGAAATTTTTAGATTACTTTATAGGAACTCCTGCTGAGGCAGTACCAAAGAATTCGATATTAAAAGAATTTATCGGAGGAAGTTGCTTTAAGGTATGAGCAGCACGATAAGCCGGGTTCTGTCTTGAATGGTCATCTATCTTGACCGTATGTTACCATACGGCTCAAGCACCAGCTTTCGCCGATGCTACGCGACCTACCCTGAAGCACGGCGGGCAACCGTATCGCTTCATGTTCGGTCTTGCTTCGGGTGGGGTTTACATCTGCCCCTTCTGTTACCAGAAGGGCGGTGGTCTCTTAAGCCACCTTTCCATCCTTACCTAACCTAACGGTTAGGCGGTTTATTTCTGTTGCACTAGCCTGGGAGTCGCCTCCACCGGACGTTATCCGGCACCCTGCCCTATGAAGCCCGGACTTTCCTCACCTTACAAAAGGCGCGACCATCTGTGCTACTCACAGTAAGTATTCTATCATGTACCGTTCAAAAAGTAAATGAGGAACCATTACCAATCAAACAACAAATAATGTAAAAGCAGAGTTTTATCTTTATTAAAATCACACCATATTGATTTATTAATGAGATTCAGGACTATTCTACAGGTGTAATTTTAAGAAAAAATTAAAGATTGAAGGGAATTTCTATGGTAATATGGTAATTACCATGAGTTAATGCATGTTATGGTTTTATATGGAGGAAAACATGAATGAAAAAGACGGGTATTTTAGTCATTGATGATGATAAAGAGATAGCTGATCTGGTAGAAATACATCTGGTAAGTGAGGGGTATCAGGTCTGGAAAGCAAATAGCGCAAAAGATGGGCAGCAACTTCTGGAAAACGAGGATATTAAACTAGTCATATTAGATATTATGATGCCCGGCACGGATGGACTGACCTTTTGTAAAGAGATACGGGAAACAAGTACCATACCGATCATTATGTTAAGTGCCAGAAGTACGGATCTCGATAAAATTATCGGGCTGGGAACCGGTGCAGATGATTATGTCACAAAACCATTTAATCCCTTAGAACTAACTGCCCGTGTGAAATCTCAATTACGAAGATATACAAAGTTTAATCCCGGTGCTCACGATGAAAAACAGGGTAAAGAGATTGTTCTGGATCATCTTATTATTAACAAAGATAATCATAAAGTAAATGCATACGGCAAAGATGTAAAGCTAACGCCAATTGAATTCGATATTTTATATCTGTTAGCAAGTAATGTCGGAAGGGTATTTTCAACCGATGAAATCTTTGAAAGAGTTTGGAATGAGAAGATGTATGAAGCGAATAATACGGTAATGGTACATATCCGCAGAATTAGAGAGAAGATAGAGATGGATTCACAAAATTCTAAGATTATTAAAACCGTTTGGGGAGTGGGTTACAAAATTGAACAATAGTATATTTAAAAGTTTTCGATTCGAGATTGTATTGTATAGCTTACTTAGTTTATTGTATACAATGCTAACACTGGCGATCATTAATATTGGAATTTATCTGGTGTTTCAAGAGGGGTCCTGGAATTTATCCGGGCCACCGGCGGTACTGGTGTCCGTTCTTACGATAGCGGTAGGGATTATACTGTTCATTACTTATTTTTTAATACTGACACAGAAATTTGTTAATTATATTAAAGTAATAGCGAATGGAATTAACGAGATATCCCTTGGTAATTTAGACAATCGTATTGTTATTAAAAATGAAGATGAGTTTGCTTTAATTGCTGATAAATTAAACCAGATGGCCGATGATATCAAAAAAATCATGGAGAACGAGCGAAGAAGTGAATACGCTAAAAACGAACTGATAACCAGTGTGGCTCATGATCTTCGTACTCCATTGACTTCGATTATCGGTTATTTAGATCTGGTATCATCTAAGAAACTTTCAATTCAAACCCAAAAGAATTATGTAGAAATAGCATATAATAAATCAAAACGATTGGAAAAGCTGATAGAAGATCTGTTTACCTATACAAAATTTAACTTTGGAGAAGTAAAAGCGAATTATACAGAAGTGGATATGGTGAAATTAATCGATCAGCTTCTGGATGAGTTTTATCCTAGTTTTAAAGAAAATGAGCTAGAGTATGAATTTAAAACAATTCAAAATAGCTTAGTTATACATGCCGATGGTGATCTCCTAGCAAGAGCTTTTGCAAATCTAATCAGTAATGCAATTAAATATGGTAGGGATGGTAAGAACATTTTGTTAAATCTGAGTAAAGAAGAAGAGGGAGTGACTGTAACAATTACCAACTATGGCGAAATAATTCCTGTGAAGGATTTAGAGCAGATTTTTCAGCGGTTTTACCGAGTGGAATCCTCTAGATCCAGTGAAACCGGCGGAAGTGGGCTGGGTCTTGCGATTGCCCGTAGTATCATTAAGATGCATGGTGGTGATATAAAAGCAGAAAGTGGTTCCAAGGGTACTGTATTTACAGTTAGATTAAATTATGAACCAAAAACAAATTGAGCCACAGGATAACCATACCAAGTCAGTACAATCCGAATGTACCGTAACACTTGTAAGATTTATTCTGTGGCTTTCAACTTGAGAAACTATGAAAACGGAAGAAGAAAAAATATATAACCATATTATAACACAAAATTTAAATTAAGGTAGTCCTTTTTTAAAATTTAAAACAAAGTTAACATATTTGTCTAATTATTCATAATCTGTTATATTCTTCATAACACTTCACAAAACATATATTTGACAAGATTATTCCATAAAAATGAAATGAAACACAGTTTTACCTGATTAAAATATTTGTTTTAATTTATCTAATATCTGTTATAAAGCTATAATTTCCAAATCGTAATTTCTAAGACCGTAAATACTAAGATCGTAATTTCTAAAACAGACCTATATATAAAGCAATACATATTCAATACTTATACATTAAAATACTAATCGCGAGTTATACTTTGTATTTTTAGATCGTATATTGAGGATCTTACTCTAAGTTTTATATGATCATATGTAAGCTTTTGAATTATCAGTTCCTATTAATATAATTTTTTTGATCGAGTGTATCTGCATAGGATAAGAGTTTCTTAGATATCCGAAGTTTCTGATAGGTAGAAGCATACGTAATCTCATCCATTCCTTCTATATAATTCTGAGGAAAGTTCTTATTTAATCCTTTCTCATTTAAAATAAGTGCTGCTTTATTATAAGCGATTGCAGCCTCATTATCTGTAGAATATCGTCCAATTAAAAAATCTCCGTTAATATGTATTTTTGCCGTATAAACCGGTAATCCTTTATGAAAGGTTTTTGTTACACCGTGATATCGGTTGATAATTTCAATATTACCATAACGGTAATCGGTATCATCCCCATTGATAAATAGATAGTCCCTTCCGGGAACTGCATAGTTTTTAATACCATACCGTGCCAGAATGTTTACCTGCATTCCGTAATCACTAACGAATAGATGACCACCCCGTTTTAGTATCTTATGATGAGCATAATAAAACAGATCGTCCACATCGAATTTAAGAGGTGTATTTATATCTATATAATATAGAAAAAAGCGTTTCTTAATATAAATAGGATTTTTAAAATAGATATGGTTATCTCTAAAATTGATTAATACGACCCATTTATGAAATTCAATAATGCAGTCAGAGGGATAATTATCTATCCTGTAAGGAGAAGATTCTAAAAGAATATCTCCGGCCAGATCATAGGCTTTGTTAGCGTCCTCTTCCTTTGGATAACTTCCAAGACTGATATGCTTTCCTTTATAAGTAATGGAGGCTCTATAATAGATCTCCCCACTTTTTTTACGTGCAAGATAAACTCCGGGTAACAATCGTAAACACCTCCTCCTACTTACTATATCAAATTCATATGGACTCTGCAATCATGATTCGGGTGATGAAAGTATTAAACGTATAAATAAGTCTTCCTAAGTTTAAAGTTCAAATATGATTAATGTATCAAAAAGTACTACGCACTTTTCCTGATGATATACATTGCTATTTGTAAGACTGCTTACATAGCAATGTATATCATCAGGAAAGAACCAAAGGTGCTTTTGACATCTTTAGGTAACTATATAGTAAAACTTTTGGCCATCTGATACTTTCGCCAATTATTCCGTAATAATACTTTTATTTACTAAAACGAAATCCAGTAAATGGAAGAAAAATGTGTTTGTCTGATTCTATTCACTGCGTATTAACCCTCTAATACATAAAATATTAACAAAATATTAAATAATATTGCTGTAGTATGAGGCTTAATTTCCTTATATTGCTTACTATTGTAGTAGAAAATGCATAAATAAAATAGAACACGAGTAAAATAATTAATATATGCTTAACAATTTGTTAAAAATATCTTGTTGATAATATATAAATTATTCAGCTGTAATAGAGTTTAGGTTGTTATAAATTACCATTGATGTAAAATATAGTAAGTTATAAATCGGTGCAAATAACGAAATTAAAGCTTTGTTATTGACACAAAAAAGGTGGATGCCTATAATGCATGATAGTGTTACTAGAAAATCCATAAATTGGAAGCACACAAAATGAAGCACTATGCTTTAAGAAAAGAGGAAATAGTTATGGTTATAATAAATTCGTTTCTTCAGAAGAGGAAAATGCACGAAAGTCGCCATGGTTTTCATATGGTAATATTGGCTTACGTACTTTCTTTTTTGCTACTGGTATTTGGTTCAGATGCTTTGTATAACATCAACACCGGAGCAGAAGGAATAAGCATGAATACGAATGAAGCAACAAAAATGCTGTCGGGAAATATTACGACACACAAAGAGAGTGAACCCCAAGCGCTCCTGTTACAGTCAAAATCGATTAACCCTAATGGGATGTTAGAGGTTAAGAATAATCAAATTTATAAGGCACAAATTCCGATCCAAAAACAGTCGGAGGATTTAGATGCTACAAACTGGGTTCTGGGTTATGCAATGGATTCTGTTGAGTACGATATGTTAATGGATAAAATATCTGATTCAGTAGCAGAACAAACTGAACATAAGCAAACAGATACAGCCGAGGGGACCATAGAAAGCTTCTCTACACAAAATAAAACCCAGCCTTTATACTCAGTCACAAAGGAAGAGCTAACTATGTTAGAGAGAATTGTGGAAGCCGAAGCAACCGGAGAAGATATGATTGGGAAAATATTGATTGCCAATGTTGTGTTTAACCGATTGCATGATGAGGAATTTCCTAAAACCATCAAAGGCGTCATATTCCACAAAGTGGGTGGGGAATATCAATTCTCACCTGTATCAGATAAGAGGTATTGGAATATAAGCATATCCGACGAAACGAAAGAAGCAGTACAGAGGGCATTGGAAGGAGAAGATTATTCCAAGGGAGCGCTTTATTTCATGGCCAGAAAGAGAACCAGAAAGAGCAGTGCAAGATGGTTTGATAATAATCTAGATTGGCTGTTTAAGCATGGCGGTCATGAATTTTATAAGAACAAATAATAGTAAAACAGTATTGTAACCGCCGAATATGCGTGGTATACTTATTCGCAATAAGCGAAGTGCTGTGATAAAGGTGCCGTACCGTAAACGCATTTTGTTTTAGGTATGGCACTTTTTAGCATCGTTTAATCTATCATAAAAGAAAGACGTAGCAGATATTATTACTCAAGCAGTACGGGAGTTGTAAGTACAGACGGTCTTAATATAATTCGCTTATAATTAATCACAATAAAATATGGTTTAGTCAGTTAAAAATGGCCTGAAATTCAGGTGCATAAAAATATATTTAAGAAGGGAAACGATGTGATATGAACCTGATGTATCAGAGTACTAGAAACCAGGATAACAAAGTAACGGCATCTCAAGCTGTCCTTCAGGGATTATCCCCGGATGGAGGATTATATGTTCCGGAGACAATACCGGTTTTAACGAAAACCATGGCAGAACTATCGTCAATGAATTACCGGGAAGTTGCCTATGAGGTAATGAAGCATTTTCTGACGGATTATACACAGGAGGAATTAAAGGATTGTATTGAAAAAGCATATGATTCTAAATTCGACACACCGGAGATTGCTCCACTAAAAAAAGTCGGAGAGGCATACTATCTGGAACTGTTTCATGGTGCTACCATAGCATTTAAAGATATGGCATTATCCATTCTGCCGCATTTACTCACTAAGGCAGCTAAGAAAAACAATGTAAAGGAAGAAATCGTAATCCTTACGGCCACCTCCGGTGATACCGGTAAAGCTGCATTGGCAGGCTTTGCAGATGTGGAAGGTACCAAAATTATTGTTTTCTATCCGAAAGATGGCGTTAGCTCTGTTCAGGAGAAGCAGATGGTAACACAAAAAGGGGACAATACATCGGTAATTGGCATTAAAGGGAACTTTGATGATGCCCAGACCGGTGTAAAGAATATCTTTAATAATAAAGAGCTGGCAGAAAGAATGAAAAAAGCAGGATATCGTTTTTCCTCTGCCAATTCCATTAATATCGGTAGACTGGTACCTCAAATTGTATATTATGTCTACTCTTATGCTGATTTATATAGGAAGAAACAGGTAGAGCAGGGAGAAAAAATCAATGTGGTTGTTCCGACGGGAAATTTCGGCAACATTCTAGCGGCTTATTACGCAAAGCACATGGGAGTACCGATTAATAAATTAATCTGTGCTTCCAATGAGAATAAAGTGTTATTTGATTTCTTTGCAACCGGTATCTATGATAAAAATAGGGAGTTCATATTAACGACTTCACCGTCCATGGATATTCTGGTTTCCAGTAATCTGGAGAGATTGATTTATCATATAGCCGATGGTGATGTAAAAAAGACAGAGGAACTCATGCATTCACTATCTACCAAAGGTTCCTATGAAATCACGGAAGGTATGAAGAAAAATTTGGAAGGGTTTATCGGAGGCTGGGCATCTACAGAGGAGACTAAGACTTCGATTAAAAAAGTATATTCTGAGCATGGATATGTCCTGGATACTCATACCGCAGTTGCTGCAAGTGTTTATGATAACTATGTAAAACAGACCGAGGATAGAACAAAAACAGTTATTGTGTCAACTGCCAGTCCCTATAAATTTGCGGAAAATGTATTGGAAGCAGTGGGAGTGAAACCAATTCCTAAGGAGGATTATGATCAGGCCAAGGCTTTAAACCAGGTATCAGGGGTAGAGATACCTGGGGCGGTCAACGATCTTTTTGAGGCTCCGGTACTGCATAATTCTGTCTGTGAAAGCGGAAAAATGCAGGAAATGGTAGAAAACAATCTTAAAATAATCTAACTATGACAAAAGCATGACATAAATTTGACACATACAAGGTGCAATATATAACCATAGTCAAAGCAATGAGACAGGAGCCAACCGACAGATACAGAAGTAACAGATGATGTCACATCCTATTCAACATCTGTTATAGCTGTGAAAGATTGGTTGAGGAATGTGAGGAGTAAGGGGTTATCCCTACAAGCTTTTTTGACTAAATATAATCTAGTCCGGCCCTGATAATTACGATGGTGAGGAAAGTAAGTCAAACTGGTAAAAAATCCAAATGGAGTAAGAAAAAGACTTGACCTTTTTTTCCTTTATTGTTATAATCATCTTGTTGTTGGAACGATTATATTGCTGCGTTTTTCGCTTGTGCATTTTACAGGAAGAAACCATGTAAAATAGCCAGAGAACGCAAAGTATAATACCAAACCATATATTTTAAGGAGGAAGTAAGAATATGAAGAAGAAATTCTTTAAGAAGTTGTCCTTCGTTCTTGCATTAGCGATGATCATTTCAGTTGTCGCTCCTGCTGCCGGAGCTTTCGCTGCTGCTGCACCGAAGCTTAACTCTACAAGAAAGTATTTACACCTTGCTGTAGACGGTAAAGACGAGTTTAACTTCAACATTAGCAACAAAAAGTCAGGCTGGAAATATTTCTGGGAATCCTCTGACGAGAACGTAGTAGTAGTTAACGAAAAGAACGGTGTTACCACTGCTACAGGCGCTGGTACAGCTAAAGTTTCCGTAGTTATCACTGATAAAGACGGCGAAGAGCAAGCTGAATTAAAGGCTACTGTAACTGTTAGAGATAACATCAAAGAACTTACAATTACTAACAAGCCTGAAGGCGACAAGTTAGCAGTTGGTGTTGAAAATGATTTCAACAGAGACTATGTAACAAACGCTAACCTTACTAAAGGTTCTCAGGCAATCACAAGATGGGTTGTTGAGCCTTCTGACGGCGCAACCATCAGTGATAAGGGTGTATTCGTAGCTACTAAGGCTGGCGATTATAAAATCACTGCTGTATCTTTCCAATCTAAGCCGAGATACACTGCTTGGTTAAAGACTGATATGTCCTTAACTCATGAAGATGTAACTGCAACTGCAAGCTATGAGTTTACTGTAGCACCTTCTATGGTAAGTGCTAAACAGGTTGACTTAGATACAGTTAATGTTACTTTTGACTCTGCTATGACAGATGTTGACAAAAACATTGCTGTTTATCAGTTAGTAGGCGATACAAAGGTTAAACAAATCATTTCTAAGGTAGAGATGGATGATGCTAAGAAAGTAGCTTCTGTATCCCTTTACATTCCTTTCGCTAAAGGATCAACATTCTCAATCGAGTATCCTAATATGGATGCAGTATCCTTTAAGGCAGCTACTACTAATGCTGAAGATGTAACTTCCATGAAGGTTCATACAACTACTGCAGTTAAAAACGTAGAGAAGGCTGTTGAAGTTAAATTATTTAACGCAGAAGGCGTTGATATTACTACTGATACTCTGTTAACAAGAGTAACCATGAAGTCTTCCGGCGAACAAGGTACTTTCTTCAATGAAGCAACCAAGAGAGTCCTGATTTTCGAAACAGGTAAGACCACAACAATTACTGCAACCTATCACACCTATAAGTATAATTCAACAACAGGTGCTGAAGAAGGAAATGTAACAGCAGCTGGCATTATCACTGGTGTTGATGCTGATGCAACTAATATCACTGGATTAGCAGCTTGGACTATCGTTACTAGCGGACCTGATTTCAATGATGTTAAGCAGATGCTTGCAGCAGATGATTATGGTAAGAGATTATTCGTTAAGTTAAACAACAAGACAGGTAATACCACTGGTTCTGTTAACAGTGATGCTAATTCTGGAGACTTTGACTTTACATCTTCAGACGAGTCTATCTTAATTGTTGGTAGCAATGGTAGCTTATATCCTGTTAAAGAAGGTGTTGCAACAGTAGTTGTTAAGTATGCTACATCCGGAACTAAGGTTCCTGTTGCTACTGTAGCAATCACTGTAAGCGCTAAGAAAGCTGCAACAAACTTCACTTTAGACGCTTATGAGTTCTCATTATCCAATACTGTAGGTCTTGGTGATAGTAAGAATGTTAAGATGACTATGAAGGATCAGTTAGGTAGACCGTTTGTATTCACTGGTTATAAGGTTGAAAGATTATCTGCACCTCTTCAAAGTGATGGTGTTACTATGACAACAGATAATGTAATTACACCTGTTACTGATACAAGTACAACATCTAACGCTGACGGCGAGATCACTATAACCTTTAACGGTGACAGTGGTGCCTCTGCTAATCCGATTGACAAGGGTGTATATGTATACAAGATTACAGCTAAGGATATCTCCAGAGTTGTAACAGTAAATGTACAGGAAGCTAATAACTCCACTGTATCCTACTATAGACTTGCTTTAGGTACAACATCCAAGGATATGAAGATTGCTTCTTGGACTTCATTACCTCAATCTGTAAGCATTGACTTATTCGGATATTCATCCAATGGTGTTAAATTAGTTAAAGTTGATTTAACTAATACAACTGATGCATTCCGTGTTGAAGTAGATGCTCCTTGGGATAGCGTTAACCCTGATGGACAGAAATTCTTAGATACCGCTAATCTTACTGCAACAGGTTATGAAGTAGTTAACACAGTTGCTGTTGCAGGCGTAACCGGAAGTGTTATCCGTAAGGCTCCTGTAGGATCCTATAAGGTTACCGCTTACAACGGATCAACAGCAGTTGATACTGTATACTTCTCAACAGTTGATACACAGAGTCCAGCAGTTCTTTCTGATATCAAGAGCCAGACTTATACTATTACTCTGAGTCAAGCTGATATCGATAATGGTACTGCAGCATTAATTACCGCTGTTGGTGGTGTTGATGATAACAATGGTCTTAAGTTCAAGGTTGATGGAGCTAGCGTTAACATCGTAGCAGTAGAAGCTGTAGGTACTCCTGAAGCGATCGCTGTTAAGACTGTAACTGTTAGAAAGTTAATCAAAGATAATGCCGATGATACTCAGGATGTATATCTTGATTACAAGGTAAACGTTGGCTTAAACATGAAGAAGAAATAATTCATATTAAAGCTAAATACTAAATAAACTCAAGGGTATGGTTCTTATGGACCATACCCTTTTTGACTACAGTATGTTGTGTGTTGGTTTTACGTCAATAGTTGGAGTGAGATTCTGATATACCTCTCCTAAGTAGACAAGGTAAATAACCAAAATCTACTTAGGAGATATTTTCATGTATAAAATTAAATACTCACACACATATTAATTAAAGTTGACTAGGAATACCTTTTTGGGGAAAATCACTGATGAATGCAAGAAAATCTGGATATGAATGTAAAAATTGGATGTGTAAGAGACTTGGTATTTCCAGAATAGCTTATTATAAGTGGTTACACCGTAAAATTCCGGAACAGGTATTAGAGCATCTTAAGTTGGCGGAACTAATTGAAGAGCATGATGAGATCTTTTGTCGTATGTTAGGTTACCATAGAATGACAACGTGGATTAACCATTTCAATCACACAACTTATAGCAAGAAAAGAGCTTACGAATTATGAAGAAGTTAAATACTCGTGCTGTAATTCGAAAGTAAAGAAGAAATATAAATCTAGCTCGCCTGAAACGACTACTGAAAATAAGTTACGAAGAGATTTTTATGAAACCAAGCCAAATCAGAAATGGTCTACGGATGTTACAGAATTTAAGGTTCAGGGTGAGAAGAAAAAACTGTATTTAAGCGCCATCTTGGATTTGTATGACAGATACCCAGTTTCATTTGTGATTAGTCGCAGAAATGATAATAATTTGGTAATTAGAACATTTGATAAAGCAATCACCTCTAATCCGGATGAAAAGCCTATTTTTCACAGTGATAGAGGTTTTCAATATACAAATATAGTTTTCCAAAAGAAACTGAAGAAACAGGAAATGGCACAATCTATGTCTAGAGTTGGACATTGTATTGATAATGGTCCCACGGAAGGTTTTTGGGGAATTATTAAAACGGAAATGTATCAACTATATGAGATTACAGATAAAGCATCATAAAAATATGCAATTTAAGATTATATAAGATTCTATAACGAAGTACGTTCACAGGATAGATACAAGTGTAAAACACCTTTAAAAGTACGAACTGAAGTATTAGCTGCCGTTAATCCTACAGAGTATCCCATTCCAAAAAACAAACTGATTGTGAAATATAAAGAGAAATGGTGTGCATAGAAAAAACGACCACATAATTTGTTGTGGTCGATCTTCTGCACTTCGTTTAAGATACTTAAACTGTCTAATTGATAGGGGCATATCATTCAATCGAATCATACCTTAAACCCTTAAGAGGAGCCCATATTGCTGTCATTTTTATTATTGTTCTTTTCCATCTTCTTTGCTTTAGCTAAGAAAACCTCTTCTTCTATAAGGGGCTTTGCTTTTCTGTTAACTGCAATACCCAGTCCTATTAATCCCCAGAAGATTGGCGCTACTGTAATAGTTGAGTCATTAGAAAAACCAATAACCATATAACTAATCGTTCCTATAAGAATAGCCACACCTACCTGAGCATAGTAGCTTTTATAGAAGCCTTTAATATATAGGCGAACGCTAGATAGAAAATACATGATATAGAAGGCTAGGAAAGCGATTAAAGATAATACTCCTGTTTGTACGCCTATTTGCAGATATAAATTATGGGGCTTTGTAAGGAAGAGTTGTGAAAATCCATAATTATATAAGTTTACGTAATCTTGTTGAGGAAATGCAATTGCAAATGTATCAGCTCCTGAACCTAACAAAATATGTTCTTTTAATAATGGTATGGTTCTAGACCAGATGTAACCTCGACTTGATGCATATCTTTCATAACCTGTAAAGATAGCCGAAGGTGCATTAATTATCTTATCAAGTTTACCATATCGATTAATATAATAGTAGGTGCCATCTTGTGTTTGGTTTGTAAAAAACCATTTGTATCCTCTTATATTGACAAAAAAACTAGGTACATTATTATAATTTGCCGGACCAATCTGAAATCCCGGAAAACGTTCATCTTGAACTGTGAAAAATAACTGTTCATTATCAAAGGTTGTTTTTATTTCATTATAATTTTGATCCAGGATTATAAAATCACCATAACCATCTACAATATTATAACGTATGTGCATCTGATTTTTGTTATAGGTGATAACAACTTCATCAGGATTCGTTTGAATTTCAGTTAAAGGTTGTTCTTGCTTGGTGAATTTAGCTGCTATTTTTATTTGATTAACTAATATATTATTATTCTTTGCATTATAGATACCTACAACTGTTATTATTAATATCACCAACGGAATAGTAATATAGAAATATTTTATTATATGTTTTAAAAGAACGAAAAATGTAAATATTCCAGCTACAGCTAGTCCAATAATTCCTGTCTTAGATTGTGAACCAATTAAGCTTACAAGAACGCCGACTAAAGCAAGTAAATAAACAGGGATCATAATAATCTTTTTTGATAACAGTGCTAATATAAAAAGTATCGGAGCAATCAAACCGGCATAAATACCTACGTAATTGGGATTGTATAATGTTAGGTAGACTCGATTTGCTTGAATGTTAAACTGGATTTGATCTAACTCTCCCCAGTATGCTCTTGGAAGCATTAATTTTAAACCTAGTTCTGTAGCCAAGAAGTCATGTCCAAGATACTGTGTAAGACCTAGAACACTCATAATAATCACACTTATGATAAAAGAGTTTATGATAAATTTAACATCCTGTTCAGTTTCTATAATTAAGTAGATATAGTAAACCGTTAGGCAATAACCAAGGATTACCAAGACTGATTCAAAGTGTTCATGAATACCACTGAAACTGAAACTTCTATATCTAGATAAAACTGAGGATAAAAGTGATAAAGCAGCATATACAGATAGAGGTATGAAAATAGGTGAATACGCTAAGCTTGTTTTACTTACATACGCTTTAATAACAATGACTAGAAGCATTATAAATGAAATACTTACAAAAAGCCATTGTTTATAATACAGGAAGAAATCAACATACTGATTATTTACTGTAAAAAAAGGAAATTCAGAAAGACGAGTTTCATACTCGTGCATTCTAACAATAAAGGGAAGAATAGATATGATAAATACTATGGGAAGTAGCAACCATTTATTTGTGGCCTGAGCCACTTCAACTTTGCCAGACTTCTTCTGATACATTTGTCGTTTTTTATCTTTATGATCACGCCTATATGTTTTATTAGACATAGTACATTATACTCCTTTTCGTTTCATTGTTTTTATTATACATCAGGAATAGGGTTTGTTCAACAAAAGGATGTTATATATAATGCCTAAATCAATGCATATTATTGAAAAATTAACTCCTAGTATTTAATGCCTTGTTTGCTGTTAATATCCATAGGATATGGATGCATATATTGATGTAAAGTCTTATCTATAAAAAGTATACAGTCCTGAAAATTCTTATCTATGAGATCAAGTTTGGATTTTATATTAAAGTTTATTTATAATTTCTCATGAAACGTCCTTGCAATGACCTCATCCTTTTGTTTTTCATTCAAAGAGTTAAATCTCACCGCATAACCTGAAACCCGGATCGTCAGATTGGGGTATTTTTCAGGATGATTTTTAGCATCAATTAACAAGTCTCGGTTTAGTACATTGACGTTTATGTGGTGTCCTGCAGATGAAAAATAACCATCCAATAAAGCCGTCAGGTTTTGTATGCGAACAGGTTCACTTTTACCCAGAGTTTCAGGTGTTACGGTAAAGGTATAGGAGATACCGTCTCTACAATCGTCATAATCTAGTTTAGACACGGATAAGAGAGAAGCTAAGGCTCCTTTTTGGTCTCTTCCGTGCATAGGATTAGCCCCGGGAGCAAAGGGCTCACCATATTTTCTACCATCAGGTGTTGATCCGGTTTTCTTACCATATACAACATTACTGGTTATAGTTAAGATGGACAGGGTATGGATTGCATTTCGATAAGTTGGATGTTTACGAAGTCTCTTTATAAATTCTTCAACCAGATTAGAAGCAATCAGATCGACCCTTTCATCGTTATTACCAAAGGAAGGATAGGTTCCCTCGATCTCAAAATCTGTAATAACTCCACGAGCATCCACTTTTGGCGTGACTTTTGCATATTTAATCGCACTTAAGGAATCAGTGACAACCGATAGTCCAGCGATACCAAAGGCCATGAATCTTTCCACAGCTGTATCATGTAAGGCCATCTGAAGCTTCTCATATGCATATTTATCATGCATGTAATGAATAATGTTCATTGTATTTACATAAAGATCACACAGCCAATCCATCATAGATAAAAATCTTTCTCTAACTTCATCGTAGTTAAGAACTTTTCCAACGGGAAAAGGGTTCATTATCGGACCAATCTGTTCTCCGCTAATTTCATCTTTTCCTCCGTTTAAGCTCATGAGTAGTACTTTAGCTAAATTGCAGCGGGCACCGAAGTATTGCATCTGTTTTCCGATTCTCATTGCGCTTACGCAGCAAGCAATTCCATAATCATCACCGTAGCGGGCTCGCATTAAATCATCATTTTCATATTGGATAGAGTCGGTTTCGATTGACATTTTGGCACAATAGTTTTTGAAGTTGCTTGGCAGGTTTTCCGACCATAATACGGTTAAGTTTGGTTCGGGAGCAGGTGAGAGATTGCTTAAGGTATGAAGAAAACGATAACTGTTTTTGGTAACTAGGCTATTCCCTTCTTCTGTAATGCCTCCGATGGCTTCTGTAATCCATAGAGGGTCACCGGCAAATAATTCATTGTATTCTGGTGTACGAAGCTGCCTTGCCATACGTAGCTTTAAGACAAATTGATCTATTATCTCCTGTGCCTGCGTTTCACTCAATAAACCACTTCTTAAATCCCGTTCAAAATAGATATCAAGGAAGGTTGAAGTACGACCAAGGGACATGGCAGCCCCATTCTGTTCCTTAATAGCGCCCAAATATGCAAAGTATAGCCATTGTACGGCTTCCTTAGCCGTAGAAGCCGGTACCGATATATCAAAGCCATATCCGGCAGCCATTTCTTTTAATTGTTTTAGAAAATCAATCTGTCGGAATAATTCCTCCAAGGTACGGATTGTTTCCTCATCCATTGGACGATGCCCTAGCGAAAGCTTATCCTGTTCCTTCTGTTTTATCAGATAATCTACTCCGTATAATGGTACGCGACGGTAATCACCGATAATTCGACCTCTTCCGTAGGCATCCGGTAGACCGGTTATGACCCCGCTTTTTCTGGCTTTTTTCATCTCCGGTGTATAGACACGAAACACGCCGTCATTGTGTGTTGTACGGTACCTAAAATGCGCTTCCACCTCCTCTGAAAGAGAATATCCATAAGCTTCACAGGATTGCCTTGCCATTCGGATTCCACCAAAAGGATTAACGCCCCGCTTTAAAGGAGAATCCGTTTGAAATCCAAATATAATTTCATTCTCTTTGTCTAAATAAGCTGGGTCATAGGTGAGAAGGGAGGAAACACGGTCTGTATTGATGGCATAGACTCCTTTTTCGTGCTCTATTTTTGCTAATTCTAGATATTTTTCATTCAGCTCCAGAGTTTTATCTGTAGCCGTAGTAAGAAAAGAATCATCGCCATCATACGGCTTATAATTTGTTAAGATAAAATCTCTTACATTAATTTCATTTTGCCATTTACCAGGTTTAAAATCATACCATGCATTCATTTTTCCATCTCCCATATAGTGTTATTTATAGTAAAATTAATGGATGTTTATATCTGAACCAGTACCAGTTCAATTTTTTTGCAGATATTTTCGCGTAATAACTTAGAAACAGTTTTCTGATATCTTGGTAGAGGCTATGACACGAGTTGGCCGAAACGGTCATAACCAACTAATCTAAAACAAATTATGATAAAACAATAATAATAAAAATGAAAAACAGTGATAAATAACCGGGGGATAAGTGACTCATTATATAAATCAATTTGTTAAAAAATTAAAGATAGATCTATGTTAGAGAGGTAGTAACATACACTTATATTTTTGCGAGTTAATTAAGGGATTAAGGGTTGCTACCCTTTGCTTTAAAACATAGAGAAGCATATATTGACTATTTAAATTTGTTAAGAATCAAAAAACCGCCCGAGCTTTCGCCCAGGCGGTCGACATTTATTTTTAGCTTCCAGTTAATACAAAAAAGCTCAATGATCGGTCCCCCGTGGTTTTCCACTTATCCGCCAGTTCCGATCATATTTATTATATGCCTAAAAAACTTAGTTCGTCAATAGTTAAGACATTGATATATTCTAATGTAATATATTATTAGAAGTAATAATTGATGTTAGTATAATAGTAAGAATATAACTGATCGCTATAATATTATCTTCTTATTAATTCCCTGATTTGTGGTACTTTTCGTAATAAAGGTAATAACAAAGAGGTTAAGATTATACTAAAGATTGTCTGAATGATATTAAAAGGTGCACCAATAATTCCTTTTGCAATTCCATAGAGATATGACTCTAAGATAAAGTAACCCAGTGTAACGGCTACTCCACCAAAAAGACATGCAAAAAATAAGGAATAATGTCTAATATACTTATAAGCGAAATATCCGACAATAGCCGCGACCATTTTAACAATTAGCGTAACCCAGAAAAAGGGGTAACTAACATACAAGTCAGCAAACATTGAGCCGATACCGGCTGCTAAACCTCCGTATACCGGACCTAATACAATACCGGATAGAATAACAAAGGTATCTCCGGGGTGAATATAAGCGCTCTCAACAAAGGGAACCTTTATGGGAAGAATAGCTGTAGCAACGCAGGTTAAAGCAGCCATTAAAGCAGCTGTAACCAGTTTGGTGATTTTACTGGAATTCATAAAAATTTGCCTCCTTAAATAATGTCTTATTTCTATCTTAATCTAAAATTATTATCTGAAATCATATCATAAAAAAAATCACATTACAAGATAGCATTTAACTTTTACCTTGCATTTATCTCTAATAGTCTAAACAGGTTGACATAGGGTAATACTTATAATATAATATGTAAATGCAAATGAGTTGCAATTAGATAAAGGAGAATATAAGTTATGAAAAAGAAATTATTTATGCTGATTAGTATTATGGCAATACTTTTAGTAGGTACAATACTTTTTATTATGATAAATCAGAATAACAATAATGAAAGAGAGAAAGCAAAAATCCAAGTTGCTACATCCTTCTATCCAACCTATATCATGACTTTAAATTTAGTTGATCAAATTGACGAGATTGAAGTTAGAAGCTTAACGGATTTTAGCGCCGGATGTCTACATGATTATCAACTTACAACAGAAGATATGAAAATTTTATCAGAGGCTGATGTTTTAATCATGAATGGTGGAGGAATGGAAACATATATTGAGGATGTTATAAATAATTATCCTGATTTAGGTCTAATTAATAGTAGTAAAGGCATTCCTATGTTATCCGGTGAAGAAGAGGAACATGACGAGGAAGGTGAGGAGGAAGAGGAAGAAGAGGAACATGAGCATGGACCAAATCCTCACGTATGGTTGGACCCACAGCTTTATATTACCCAAATCATAAATGCCAGAAACGGACTTGTATCATACATACAAGAACGGGCAAGCATAGATGAGACAATCAGTGACGAAATATTAAACGAATTAGTGCAAAAAATCGAATCAAATGCACGGGAATATATTCGAAAAGTAACGGATCTGGATTCTGAATATGTAGAGAACTTAAAACGGGTTCAGGAAAATGCGTCTCAGTCTCCTAAAAATAATAAGGTTGTTATATTCCATGATTCCTTTGAATATATAGCAGCACGGGCAGGACTAGAAGTTGCTTATACCGTTGAAGTAGAAGAGGATACAGCTCTAAGTGCCGGGGAAATAGCTGAGGTTATAGATTTAATCAGACAGGAGGGTATACCCTATCTGTTTACAGAGGAACAATACGGAACAGATATTACGCAGCAAATTGAGAAGGAAACGGATGCAGATGTTTACGTAATTGATTCAGGGGTTACCGGAGACGGAACGAAAGATTCTTATCTGAATGCAATGCAAAATAATCTGAATACGCTGCAAGAAGCCTTTCGATAGGGAGTAGCAATGAAAAATAATTCTGTAAAAATAAAAAAGCATAAAGTAACAGATTGCGCTTCTGAAGCTGCCTGTGGTCTTCATTGCATTAAAATGAATGGGATTAGTGTTCGGGATGGAGATCTGACGATTATAGAAAACATTAACCTTCATATCCACTGCGGTAAAATCACGGTAATTATAGGGAAAAACGGTGCCGGGAAAAGCACGTTGATTAAAGCAATTTTAGGTGAGATAAAGCATGAAGGAACAATAGAATTTACAAATCTCAGAAATCAGATGATGGAAAATCTGAGTGTTGGATATGTTCCACAGTATATTAATATGGAAAAAAATACACCGATGAGCGTGTATGACCTTTTTGCAGGATATATTAGTAATTCTCCGGTTTTTTTAAGAAAAAATCCAAAGGTATATGCCAAAGTAAAAGAGCAACTAAGTATCTTCGAAGCACAGGATTTGATTGATAAGCGGGCTTGTGATTTATCCGGGGGAGAGTTACAAAGAGTATTATTATCAATTGCAATAACACCGGTTCCGAATCTGTTGCTGTTGGATGAACCGGTGTCAGGAATTGATAAAAATGGTATGCAGTTATTTTACAAAAACATCGATATGCTAAGAAAAAACTATGATTTAGCTATGATAATTGTAGCCCACGATTTTGAATTTGTCCAAAAATATGCTGATTACGTAATACTTATGGACAGGAAAATTCTTGTCGAAGGAACACCGCAAGAGGTGTTGGAAAGTGAAGAATTTAAGAGAGTTTTCAGATAAATCTATGCATCTTCCTTGATGGATGTAAAAGTTCTTTCGGTGATAGTAACAATCTAAAAGCGTTTTCAGATAAATCTATTCACTTTCATTGGTGGTGGATATAAAAATTCTACAGTGAAAGTAACAATTTTACTTAGCGTTATAGGTATTTCTTGCAGAGATTATCATAAGCCAGATAATGCTTTCTTTAGTAGCATGATAGATTTAATGAAAAACATTGAATAGTTATAATCTATATCATAGAACTAATAGTTTCAGACATATAAAATGTCTATGAATAAGCAAATACTCTATAACATGGAATGGTTAATTGGTTTTACCAGGGTGAGATCAATGTTCTTAGTAATTTAGGAAGGATAAGTATGATTGGGTTTGTCGAAAATATCATACACATACTAATATGGAAACAATATATAAGATAATGGAAATGCTTTTACCCTTTTCATGGATGGAATATCTATTTATGAAAAATGCATTGTTGGCTATTTTGATTATTACACCCTTATTTGGTGTATTAGGCACGATGATTGTTAATAACCGCATGGCATTTTTTTCAGATGCATTAGGACACTCAGCCTTAACCGGTATAGCAATCGGAACTGTATTCGGAGTTACCAACACGAATATTACTATGCCTGTATTTGCAGTTGTGTTTGCCCTTTTATTAAATAAGATCAAACGAAGAAAGACGGTATCCACGGATACGGTTATATCTGTGTTTGCTTCCCTTAGTATGTCAATCGGGCTTGTAATATTGTCAAAGGGCGGTAATTTTGCCAGGTACTCAGGTCTGTTGGTAGGCGATATCCTAAGTATAACCGATAGAGAATTGTTATCTTTGTTAATTATCTTTGTTATAACAATAGTGTTCTGGATTGTAGGGTTTAATAAGTTACATGCAGTTGGTGTAAATGAAACCTTAGCAAAAAGTAAAAAAATTAATACAAATCTTATGGAGGATCTATTCAGTGTATTAATTGCTGTCATAGTTATGTTTTCGATTAAATGGGTGGGTATTCTAATTATTAATGCCTTATTAATATTACCGGCAGCAGCCAGTCGTAATATTGCGGGTAATATGAGAGAATACCATCTGTTTTCTGTAATGATCTCAATGTTCTCCGGCATTCTTGGATTAATTGTCTCCTATTATAGTGGCACGGCCACCGGCCCTACAATTGTTATCATATCTGCTGTAATCTTCTTTTTGACACTTTATATCAGGTTGGTAAAAAAGAGAACCTGAAAATAACAGTAACAAGTAAATAAAATCATAACGTAAACTATATGTTACTGGAAATTAAACTTAAAATAAAACTAGTAAATATATATAGATTACCAATACACAAACATAATTTATAAGCAATAAAATAAGTACTTATGAAACCTTAACATGAGAAAAAATAATACGTATCATAAGGAAAAATAATAGATAAATAGAATAAACAGGTTTACATATTTCCTTAATTTGTATTATAATTGGGTAAGAAAGTGACACGGTCGGAGGATGCTATGAGAGAACCCATAATCTATGTCAAAATCGTAATTAATTTTATATTACTAATCTTGACAGTTTTATTTCTGATTTTTATTCTTCCTAAAATCATTGGATTTTTCATTCCTTTTGTTATTGGGTGGATTGTGTCAATGATCGCTAATCCGTTAGTTAAATTTTTAGAGAAGAGAGTGAAACTATTAAGAAAACATAGTTCGGCATTGATTATCATTATTGTCATTGCAGCCATTGTCGGAACACTGTATCTTCTGATTGCGTTTTTGGTAAAGGAGATAAGCTCTTTGACCGATGATCTTCCGGAAATCATTGACCGTATCAGCTTACAGTTTGAGGCTCTTTCCAATCGGTTAAGCCTGGCCTCTAGATCTTTACCGAAGAGTATTCGTACAGGTATCGATGATATGTTTAAGAATATGGGTGATTATCTATCCAAAGAAGTTACCATAGATACCGCGGGAACTTTTGCTAAGAACATAGCGGAAGTATTTCTTATGACTATTATATCCATATTATCTGCATATTTCTTTATTGCCAAAAGAGACGAACTGATAGACGGCATAAAGAAAATAATGCCAAACTCAATAAACAATGGATGGTACATTATTAATGATAACTTTAAGACTGCTGTAGGAGGCTATTTTAAAGCCCAATTTAAAATCATGTTAATCATAACTGTGATTATGTTTGTGGGTTTTGAAGTTCTAACGGTTGGTTACTCGTTTTTACTTGCTTTAGGAATAGCGTTCTTGGATTTTTTGCCAGTTTTCGGAACAGGGGCTGTTTTATGGCCATGGGCAATTATTGATATGTTAACAGGTAATTATATGAGGGCAATCGGTCTGATAGTAATTTATCTGATCTGCCAAGTTATTAAGCAGGTATTACAGCCCAAAATGGTAGGGGATAGTGTAGGTATCAGCCCTTTAGCAACTCTATTTTTTATGTTTACCGGATATCGGTTTTATGGAGTCCTTGGAATGATTCTTGGAATACCCATAGGAATGGTATTGGTTAACCTTTACCGGGTGGGTGTGTTTGACCGTTTTATCAAGGGTTTGAAGATAATCACACATGATATTAATGAGTTTAGAAAGTTTTAGAAAGCAGTGACAAAATAATCCTAAAGTTCCATATACAACTGAATAAATCAGTGGTATTATATAATCGGAAAAAAGTAACTATACAAAGGATTCGTATTTAAGCTGAGGAGTAAGTATATGAACAGTATTAGAATTGAAATGGACAATGAAGCTATTATAACAGCTGAAGAGATCAGATTAATATTGGAACGTTATCGTATCGGTAAAAAACCATTAGCTAAGCTACTTGGATGGGGGGAAACAACGATAATTCGTTATATGGAAGGGGACATTCCAACGAACGAGTATTCGAATAAGCTAAAAACGATATTAAACGATCCGGAATTTTATTATGATCTCTTAAATAAGCGGAAAGAGTGTTTAACAAATGTCGCTTATAAGAAAAGTAAAAAAGCAGTTCTGTCAAAAATTATGGCTTCAAAAATCTATGCGGCCGCTTATTATATCGTTAATAAGAGTAGTGCAGAAATTTGCGCAAGTTATATCCAGTATCTTCTTTATTATATTCAGGCATTTTCACTGGCTATAAAGGATAAGGAGATGTTTCAGGAGGAATGCGGCATCAGTAGTAATCAAATGCCTTATCATAAACTTTATGAGGCTATGAAAAAGAATGGAATTCGTACACTGGAAGTAAATGAAGAATTTCTAACAGAAGAGGAAAAAGAATTAATTGATGCTGTATATGATAGTTTTACGTGGTATGGACCGAAAGCACTACGTGCTATATCGGCATTTGAAAAATCTATGATAAAGATTTCAAGGGATAAATACAATAATAAAATCATTTCTAAGGATACATTAAAAACCTACTTTAAAGAAATACTTACTCAGTATCACATTACATCCTTAAAAGAGATAGGTAATTATCCAGATAAAAGAGTTCAGGATATTAGGGAATTAAATATCTAATACATGGTATAATTTTTTTGAAGCAAAATGTTAAATTAATATCAAACTTTCAAAAACCTACTGTAAAGTAGGTTTTTATATGTTAAGAAACATCGAAGCTTTTCGCAAATAAAAAAATATGTAAAGAAAAGTCTAGAAAATAGGTTGTGTATAAATTTTTTGCATAAGAACTTGAAACAAGAAGAATGAAATAATTCTTACCACCCAGGTCTTATACGAATGTTGAAAGGGAAGAAGGAAAGGGACCTATGCCGAAGATGTTGGTGGTATCGAAAACACATCTCGGTATAGGTTCCTTTCCTTCTATCCTTAAAAATCATATTGCATAATTTCTAGGTGTTTATTTAGCTACTTTGTTTATTTCTCTTTTCTCTGGCCCTTATGGTTGGATCAAGGGTTTTCTTTCTAATACGTAGATTCAGTGGAGTTACTTCTAAAAGCTCGTCAGTTTCGATAAACTCCAAGGCTTGTTCCAGACTTAATACTTTTGGAGGAGATAGTTTTAGGGCATCGTCAGCGCCGGAGGACCTTGTATTGGTAAGTTGCTTACGTTTGCAGACATTTACTTCAATATCCTCAGCTTTAGCGTTTTGACCTACAACCATACCGGAGTAAACTCGGACTCCTGGTCCAATGAACAAAACACCACGCTCCTGTGCATTATAAAGTCCATAAGTTATGCTTTCACCGGTTTCATAGGCAATTAGGCTTCCGGATTTGCGATATTGTATATCACCCTTATATGGACCGTAACCATCAAACAGGGTATTGATGATTCCGTTACCCTTGGTATCAGTCAGGAATTCTCCACGATAACCTATCAGTCCTCTAGCTGGAACAGAGAACTCGATACGGGTGTGACCGCTGCCGGAAGTGTGCATGTTGATCATTTCTCCTTTTCGCTGGCCCATCTTTTCGATAACAGATCCTGCAAATTCATCCGGGACATCAATCATTGCATGTTCCATTGGTTCCAATTTTTTGCCGTTCTCATCTGTTTTAAATAATACCTCAGCTTTACTTACAGAGAATTCATAGCCTTCTCGTCTCATGTTCTCAATTAAAACAGACAGGTGAAGTTCTCCTCTACCGGATACTTTAAAGCTTTCGGTTGTATCTGTTTCTTCTACCCGAAGGCTGACATCGGTATTTAATTCCCGCATCAGACGCTCTCTTAAATGTCTCGAGGTTACGAACTTTCCTTCGGTTCCCGCTAAGGGACTGTCATTTACATTAAAGTACATAGCAATTGTCGGTTCTGAAATTTTCTGAAATGGAATAGGTTTCGGGTTTTCAGGAGAGCAGATGGTATCACCAATATGGATATCAGCTATTCCTGAAATGGCTACAATTGCTCCAATCGTAGCTTCTGAAACCTCAACTCTTTTTAAACCGTCAAACTCATAGAGTTTGCTGATTTTTACTTTCATATATTTATTAGGATCATGGGCATTAACCATAACGGCTTCCTGATTTACTTTTATAGTACCGTTGTCCACCTTACCGATACCGATTCGACCTACATATTCATTATAATCAATAGTACTGATTAAAACCTGAGTGCTTTTGTCCGGATCACCTTCAGGGGCTGGAATATAATTAATAATAGTTTCAAACAGAGGATGCATATTATTGGCTTCTTCCTCTATAGAGAGGGAAGCAACCCCTGCTTTTGCCGATGCAAAGACAAACGGACAATCCAGTTGGGTTTCATCGGCATCCAGTTCCAATAACAATTCTAAAACCTCATCAACAACTTCGACCGGTCTGGCTTCCGGACGGTCCATTTTATTAATGCATACAATGACCGGTAAAGAAAGCTCTAAAGCTTTTTTTAGTACAAATTTTGTTTGTGGCATGGGACCTTCAAACGCATCTACCACCAGTATAACACCATTTACCATTTTAAGAACACGTTCAACCTCGCCACCAAAGTCGGCATGACCGGGCGTATCTATGATATTAATCTTGACTCCGTTATAAGAGACAGCTGTATTTTTCGATAGAATCGTAATACCTCGCTCTCTTTCCAATGCATTGGAGTCCATGACTCTTTCTGCTACTGTTTGGTTGGATCGAAACACGCCGCTTTGTTTTAATAACTCATCTACCAAGGTTGTTTTACCGTGGTCAACATGAGCAATGATAGCAATGTTTCGAATATCCTCTCTTATCATAAAAATTTACCTTCTTTCTACTAGCATAACTGCTACCTTAACAACCTTTACATTGTAGCATAGGCAAGAAAAGAAAATCAACGTCCCTTTCATGAAAAATAAATAATTTTTTTCATTATATTTGTATAAAATAACAGAAATTGGTTATTTTTATAATATATATCATTTTTTACTTCTAAAATATGGAAATCCGCATATATATTATCATAGGTGAATGAAAGCTGTTTTTGACTAAACAGAGGAATTTACCCCACATTTTAGAGCAGAATGGCGTAAAAAGGTACGCCAGGAGAGAAGGGAGAGGTACGATATGACAGATAAAGTATTTGATAACAATCAAGTAAGTATTGCAGGAGAGGTAGTCAGTGACTTTACGTTTAGCCATGATGTATTTGGAGAAGGATTTTATATCCTGGAGGTAGTTGTAAGCAGGCTAAGTAATTCCTATGATATGATTCCAATCATGGTTTCCGAACGGCTCATTGATGTAAAACAAGATTATAAGGGTAAGTATGTAGAGGTTTTAGGTCAATTCAGATCTTATAATCGTCATGAAGAAAATAAAAATAAGTTAGTATTATCCGTATTTGCCCGTGAGGTTAAGATTATGGATGAATTATCAGAAAATGCAAAACCGAATCATATTTTTCTGGATGGTTTTGTATGTAAGCCACCAATCTATCGTAAGACACCGCTTGGTAGGGAAATAGCGGATGTATTACTCGCAGTAAACCGACCATACGGGAAATCTGATTATATTCCATGTATATGCTGGGGAAGAAACGCCAGATTTGCAGAGTCATTCACTGTAGGAGGCCATGTACAGATATGGGGAAGAATTCAAAGTCGTGAATATCAGAAGAAAATCAGCGAGACCGAATTTGAGAAACGAATTGCGTATGAAGTATCTGTAAGCAAGCTGGAGTATCTGGAAGAATATTAAGAAAGAGAACCCCTTTTCTATATAATAATGGAAAGCCGTCTTTATTGTCGGCTTTCTTTTTATGATATAGAAAATTCTACGATTTCCTATATCATAAAAGACCTCCAGGCAGGATGTACACTGGCGCATAATAAATTTTGATAGTATACCGACTGCGCCAGACGCGAGAGTTTGCCAAAGAATATTCTTTGTTCTATGATACATGTAGGTAATATATGACGGTCTATTCTTATTTTCGCTATTAATTATGCTGATACACAGTATTGCTACCGAATATTTGGAAATAATCATTGACTTTAGTTTGCGTCAATGTTAATATGAAGATACGAATATTGTGAAAAACACATATTACTTATGGTAGAGGTGCATTGTTTAAAAGTAAACTGCAGGATATGTCAGGCATAGAAGATCGCAGTTGAAAGGAAACGGTGCCGAAGTGGTAATAACCTGATTTGTTACTGCTGGGCATATGGCGAATAGTCATATGACTGTCATCAAAATTGATGGAGCGCTGCCTAAAGAATATTTTATACTGTAGGAACATGAAGGAGTATACCTTGATGAACCATTCAGTTATTCTTTAGTGTCGACTCCGGGGTCGACTTTTTTTTGCGTAAAAGCGAAGCGAGCAGACTTAAAGATTGTTATATCCTATACCGGCTTAGAAAGTTTACTTTCATTAGCCGGTATAGGATATAACAACAAGCTTGCTTGAAAGGCTGCGAGCGAGCGTACGAGCCTGAGAAACGAAGTTTCGAATGGCTGCGGCAGCAGGTTTTCAAAAGCAGTTACAAAATTTTGTAAAACATGTTTGATGGATAACCACAAGGTATTCGGAGGTAACTTATTAATAAATCAGTGGAAAGTATTATTCTTTTATGAAAAAGGTAATACTTCAAAAGTCAGGAGGAATGAAGCATGGCAATTTTTAAAGGTGCAGGAGTAGCGATTGTTACACCATTTACACAAAACTATGAAGTTGATTATGTTAAGCTGGGAGAACTTATCGAGTATCAGATAAAAGAAGGTACGGACAGTATTATTATCTGTGGCACAACCGGTGAGGCATCTACATTATCTCATGAAGAGCATCTGGAATGTATCCGTTATACAGTAGAAAAAGTAAATAAGAGAGTACCGGTAATCGCAGGTACGGGATCTAACAGTACGCTGGAAGCAATTTATCTGTCTCAGGAGGCAGAAAAATTCGGCGCAGATGCATTGCTTGTGGTAACGCCATACTATAATAAAGCAACACAAAAGGGCTTAATCGAACATTTTACTGAAGTTGCTAATTCCGTAAAAATACCCATTATTATGTACAATGTTCCGGGCAGGACCGGCTTAAATATCCTTCCTCAGACAGCAGCAACCCTAGTAAAGACTGTGGATAATATCGTAGGAATGAAGGAAGCCAGTGGAAATATTGCACAGGTAGCAGAACTGATGCAATTATGCGAAGGAAATATCGATTTGTACTCCGGTAATGATGATATGATCGTACCGGTGATGTCCTTGGGAGGCTGTGGTGTAATATCGGTTTTATCTAATATAGTGCCAAAGGATACCCATGAAATAGCAGCAAAATTCCTGGAGGGAGATATAGGGGGCAGCCTGGAGCTTCAATTAAAATACTTCCCGTTAATTAAAGCATTGTTCTGTGAGGTCAACCCGATTCCGATCAAGAAAGCAATGAATTTAATGGGATTTGAAGTAGGTCCTCTAAGGCTTCCCCTTACCGAAATGGAACCGGCGAACTCGGCCGCGTTAGTACAGGCATTAAAAGAGTTAGGGATCAAGGTAGTGGAATAATAGATATGAATAAAAAAATTGTATTATATGTAATACATTAGATTAACATATAATATATACAGAAGAAGTTTGATACAGGATAAAATCTGGATTAAGATGTAACAAAAGTAAAATCTCTTTTTAATAGGAGGAAGCATATGACGAATATCATTTTAAGAGGGTGTAACGGTAAAATGGGTCAGGTAATTACCCAGATGGTGGAAGAGGATGAGAACACCGTCATAGTTGCAGGCATAGATTTATCAGCTAACAGGATGAATAAGTATCCTGTCTATCATAGTTTTTTTCAATGTAATGTTAAGGCGGATGTAATTATTGATTTTTCTTCACCGAAAAATATCGGTGAGATGCTTGAATTTGCTATGCAGAAGAGGATTGGCATCGTGTTATGTACAACAGGCTTTTCCAAGGAAGATCTGGAGATGATTGACAGAGCATCAACTGTTATTCCTATCTTAAGATCCGCTAATATGTCTATGGGTATTAACCTGATATTAAAGCTGGTACAGGAAGCAGCAATCCTTCTTTCAGAAGCAGGGTTTGACATCGAGATCGTTGAGAAACATCACAATAAAAAACTGGATGCACCTTCCGGCACAGCCCTTGCCTTAGCCGATGCGATGAATGAAGTTTTAAACAATGAGTATGGTTATAAATACGACCGCTCTTTAGACAGAAAAGAAAGAGAAAAAAAGCAAATCGGAATTTCGGCTGTTCGTGGAGGTACGATTGTCGGAGAACATGAGGTTATATTCGCAGGTACAGATGAAGTAATAGAGATTAAGCATACAGCATATTCAAAAGCTATATTTGCTAAAGGAGCTGTACAGGCTGCAAAATTCCTGCCGGGTAAGACGGCCGGTATGTATCAGATGAGTGATGTAATAGGTTAAAGTAACAGGCAAACGTCCCGACATTTTATCATATTAAAACATCTAAAAAATGCAACATAAATAAACTATCGTTAAAAGACTTTTATTGGGTATTCGGATCAGGCAGTGCTAATTCAGTAGTATAGCTTTGATTCGGATACTTTTTTATGTCGCAACACAATCTCGCTTGAATGAAGACCGTAGTTTGCTCTTCTATATAATATTTGTGTACAAGCGTCCTAAGAATTGATATAATTTTTACTATGGGTTATGGAAAATATTATTTTTGTTCACAAAATTTTCGTATTCATATAGTAAGATATTTGTAACTGAGTTACCTCGAGAAATTTACTAAATTACGAGGCAGCTCGCTAGAGCCGTTGTGATTGAATAGTCACAGATATTTAACGAAATGCTATAAAGTACTTTAAGTATGTTCATGACTGAATATGAAAATTTATAAGGAGGAGACAATCTTGATTGAGGTAAAAAACTTAGTGAAGCGTTATGGTAACCATACCGCAGTGGATAATCTATCTTTTACCGTTGACAAAGGTCAGGTTCTGGGATTTTTGGGACCCAACGGTGCAGGTAAGTCTACGACCATGAATATCATAACCGGTTATATTTCCGCAACAGGGGGGACCGTTACGGTAAATGGTGTGGATGTATATGAGGAACCGGAGGAAGTGAAAAAGATGATAGGTTACCTTCCGGAATTTCCTCCCTTATATCCGGATATGACGGTAACAGAGTATCTAAATTTTGTGGCTGATATTAAAAAGGTTAATAAAGCCGGGAAGAAGCAAATGATAGCAGACATCATGGAATCCACCAGGATTACACCGGTATCAAATCGCTTGATTAAGCACCTTTCCAAGGGCTATAAGCAAAGAGTTGGGCTGGCACAGGCAATTATGGGATATCCGGAACTTATTATTCTGGATGAGCCAACGGTTGGACTCGATCCAAAGCAGATTATAGAAATTAGAGAGTTGATCAAAGAGCTAAGTAAAAATCATACCGTTATCCTAAGTTCACATATTATGCAAGAAGTAAGTGCGGTATGTGATACGGTTATGATTATCGATAAGGGTAAGCTGGTCCTCAATGAAAGACCGATTGATTTAAGTACGAATCTTGGTAACACCGGAGGAATGAAGCTGTGTGTCAAAGGTGACAGGAACATTATATTGGATGCATTAGAACGAATTGAGAGGATCACCAATATCGTAGAGCATGAACCGACTACAGAGGGGATTATGAACTTGACAGTGAACTGCGACGAAAACGAAGATATCCGCGAAGAAGTTTTCTATGCTATGTGTGATGCAAAGGCACCTATTTTAGAGATGCAATCCATTCATCTAAGCTTGGAGGATATCTTCCTAAAAGTAACTGCCGGAGATGGAATTGGAGATTTAAACCTGGATGGTTTTCAGGATAAGAAAGAAGTTTCGGAAGCAATCGATGAAAATCATGCGGAGGATGTACAGAACAAATCGGAAGAAAATCTTGTAGAAGAGGAGGATAATTCGAATGCTGGCGATTTATAAAAAAGAATTACGATCTTATTTTACATCCATGCTAGGGTATGTTTTCATCGCCTTCTTTTTAATCATCATAGGCATTAATTTCTTTTACGAGAACCTTGTTAATGGATATGCTAACTTTGAATATACGATTACGAATGTTACATTTATCTTTGTATTGCTGGTACCGATTTTAACCATGAGACTTATGGCAGAAGAGAATAAACAAAAGACAGACCAGTTATTACTTACGTCTCCCTTATCAGCAGGAGCTATTGTGGTCGGTAAGTTTTTAGCTGTATTCACAATATTTTTTCTAGTGGTAGCCGTAACCTTAACCTATCCGCTTATTTTAAAGCAGTTTGGTAATGTTCCGATGCCGGGAGCTTATGCAAGCCTTTTAGGCTTTTCCATGCTGGGAGGTGCTTATCTGGCAATTGGGCTTTTTATTTCTTCTTTGACAGAGAGTCAGATGGTAGCGGCAGTCATAACCTTCTTTACTTTTCTGTTTACTGCTTTTATGGATGGTATCGCGAATGTAATACCGTCTAACAACAAAACTGCCTTTATATTTTTCTCGGTTATACTAATTATTATTTGTTTGATTTTATATTTTATGATGCATAATCTGATTATCTCTGTAACGATTGGATTAATAGGGGAAATTGGATTGGCAGTGATTTATTATGTGAAGCCAACTCTGTTTGATGGATTGATTATAAAGGTATTCAACTGGATATCCGTTATCTCCAGATTCGATTCCTTCCAATATTCAATACTGGATCTTTCATCCATCGTATATTATATCAGTATAATCGTTTTATTTCTGTTTTTGACAATACAAGTTTTAAAGAAGAAGAGATGGAGTTAGGGAAAGGAGGATTTTACGGTGGACGATTTTAATAAAATGGACGATAAGAAAACAGAAAGCTTGGCCGGAAAATTGAAAGAATCCTTTTCAGGAAGAAAGTTTCGAAGCGGGGCATATGTTTCTCTGATATCAACCATAGTGGTAGTACTGATCATGGTTGTGAATTTTATCATATCAGAATTTGACTTAAAGGTTGACCTATCGACCCAGGAGTTTTTTACATTAACGGATAAGACGAAAGAATTAGTAAATGATCTGGAAGACGATGTTACCATATATTATTTAATAGAAGCGGGAAAGGAAACTCCGTTTTTTCAAAAATTAGCAGAAAAATATGATAATATGTCCGATAAGATTGAACTGGTACAAAAAGATCCTGTTCTCTATCCAAGGTTTGCATACCAATATGTAGGTGAGGATGTTCAAGTCAATCCCAACAGCTTTCTTGTGGTAAATAATAAAACTAATCGGGCAAAATACATCGATAGCGAAGAAATGATTGTCAAAGGGAAAGAATTTAACTATGAAATTATGGACTTTCCCACAGAAGGTATTGATGTAGAGGGTAAAATCACCTCAGCAATTCAATATGTTACAGATCCGGATTTACCGGTAATATATATGACAACCGGACATGGGGAATGGGAAGAAGGGGAGTTATTTCACTCATTACTCAATAAGCAGAACGTTACAGTGAATGAACTTTCAACCTTAACAGTGGATCGTATCCCTGAAGATTGTGATATCCTGTTTATCAATGCTCCGAAGACGGATTTCACGGAAGATGAAGTTGCTATGATAAAAGAATATATGGCAGCAGGTGGTAACGTTAACCTTGTTTTAAATTATGAGGCAGAAGGAGCGGTTAATATTGCGTCCCTATTGGATCATTACGGGATCTCAATCGTAAAGGGCTTCGTAGTGGAAGGTAATCCTAATATGCATGCTACAAACGGTGCTCACTATCTAATACCCCAGATTTTAAATCATGCAATTACAAACACCGCCATAAACAGCAAAAAACCGATTATATCTCCTTTTTCAATCGGACTTGCAGAGAATGATACGAAGAGAAAATCTCTTACTGTTGAACCACTGCTTGTTACATCGGATGCAGCATATTCCAAAGTAGATATGCATGCAACGACGCTTGAAAAAGAGCAGGGAGATATTGACGGACCGTTTTACTTAGGACTCATTTCAACCGATACCTATGAAAATACAAACTCAAAATTAGTAGTTTATACATCACCGATAATATTTGATGAAACTGCTTTACAGATGTTTGGAAATGAGGATTTATTGCTCGGGACAGTTAGTTCTCTGTCCGGAAAAGTGAGCTCTATCTCGATTAAGCATAGAAGCGTATTGCGGGAATTTTTACATCTTACCCAGAGTGAGGCACTTTTCTGGGGTGCAATAACCGTAATAGTTATTCCTTTACTGATTTTAGGTGTAGGTGTTTTTATCAGTATTAAAAGGAGGAGGAGGTAATGTCAAAAAGGAAAAGGAAAAATGCTATAACCTTAATCTCCCTTTTGCTGACATTAGTCGTACTAATTGGCTTTTATCTATGGTATGTTAACAAAGACAAGGCATCGGATCATACAAAGAATGCGAAAGAAACTGAGCAAGAGGAGAAGGAACTTGTTTTAACTACCATGGATCCGGATAAACTGACCTCCCTGCATATGGTAAATGCAGAGGCGGATTTACAATTAGTAAAAGACGGTGATACCTGGAAATCGGAAACGGATCCTAACCGACCAATTAATCAGACTTATGTAAACAATATGATAAACCTAATCGACGAAATAAAGGCTGAGCGTATCATTAATGAAAGTGTGGAAAACTTAGAGGAGTATGGATTAAAAGATCCAGACATCTATGTTAGTGCCGAACAAGCAGACGGTAAAAGTCTAACCCTGCAATTCGGTATAGAAGCAATCGGTGGAAAAGGATATTATGCACTTGTAAATCAGGATAATAAAGTATATTTACTTAATACATCCTATGGAGTAGGTTTTAATTATAGTGATATAGAAATGACAGCAGTAGAACCAGGACCTACCATTAATACAGAACATATCCACCATATCGTAATTGAAAATCGTGATGGTAATGATTTTGAGCTGCTTTATGACCCTGAGAATAAATTAGATTATACCCCATCCGATATGTTCTCCTGGGTTATACTAAAGCCTTATGAGGAAGGATATCTGGCAGATGGTTCTAAGGTATCAGAATTATTAGGTAACTATGGAAGCTTTCAATACAATACCTGCGTGGACTATCAAAGTGAAGAATTAGGTAAATATGGACTGGAAGATCCTGTGGCCTCCTTATATGTTGGGTATTATGAATATTATACCCAGACCCTGGATAAGCCGGAGACAGATGAAAAAACAGGTGAAGAAATTACAGAAAAGACCTATTATGATACAAAGGAATATAAAATATATGTTGGTAATTCCGATGGAAACGGCAATTACTACGTGAGAAAAGAAGGATCTAACGCTGTTTATACCATGAAGGCAACTGAAGTGGATAAGATGCTTCATGTGGATGCTTTTTCCATCATGAGCTCCTTCATCATATTACCTAATATTGAAACTGTTAACAGGATAGACATTGAAATCGATGGAATACCATATACTATGGAAATCGAACGGATCAAGGAGAAGAATGAGGATGGTGAAGAGGAGACAAAATCCATCTACTATTATAATGGCAGGGAAGTAGAGGAAGACATCTTCAAGGATGTTTATCAGGTTATGATTGCTGCGGCATATGATGCTGAGATGAAAGAAGAGATTAATGCCGAAGGTATAAAACCGTTCCTTACCATCAGTTATCATATAGTAGGAAATAACGGAGAAGCTAAAGTACTTACTGCTTCCTATCTGCCTTATGATGACAGCTTTTACTTAATTCGTAAAGGGGAGGAAGATAGTATCCTTCATTTCTTTGCAGATAAACGAAAGATTGATAAAATCGCTAACGCGATTAAGGAATTTAAAGCCATTGAAAATTAAGTATTAGGTAATGTTTTAGCTTAGCTCATTAAGTAAGTGATAAATATTGGATACTGTGATATGTATAAAAATCTGCGGATAATAGTTAATAGAATCTAAAATTTTAAGAAGTTTAGTGTTATGGAACAGGCTGATACAAAAGGATATTAAGGGGTTTGCCCCTGTATTCCTTTTTGCATCAGCCTATTATTTGTCTTCTTATTTGATACCCTTCTTTATACATGCATAATATATTACATCTTATTATGTTTCATCCAGACAACTTGGCACAGCTTTCTTTATAGGTTAGTTTATCCAAAAAAGCATAATTGTGGTCATAGTATCGGACATATCAACCTGTTATAATGAAGGGTATGAGAGATATAAAGAGATATTTATTATAAGTGATTTACAATGGAGTATGGGTATTGGCAATGTTTTTCGTTTAACGTAAAGTATTAAGCGGTTTTGAAAGCTTCAAAAACACATGCCTATATCCATATTACAACAAGCCTGCTATCTTTGATTATGAGAGCTAATAATGCTATAGTAAATTTCTTATAAACTTGTACGAATATTAATGACATTGACATAATATATTAGCATATGGGATAATCAAGCTAGTACCTGATAACGCATAAAAACCACATAATACATAGCTAATTGCATCGATACATCATTGCTTTCAATGGAAGAGTCTACAGTAAGGTAATTTTGCCGGCTTGTCATGAAAGCTTTAGGACAGAAATCAAATATAACACGTATTATGTAGCCATTTGATGTTAGAAGGGCGCTTGCTAAGGGAACTTTTGGGTTCCCAGAGTAGGAGTGACTATGAGTATAAAAAGAAAGCTTATATTAATCGGAGTTTGTATTGCAATCATCATACTGGTATTTACGGCCAATGTTTTTCGCAGGTTAAAAAGTGAACAGGATGTGGAAGACATTGTTGTAAAGGAGAATGTCATATCCCGGGCAGAGGCGTATCGTTTGCTCAGTTATCTAGAATATGATAGGTCAGACAGAGAAACCTTATCCCTTGGAATCTCTTATGCGGATAAGCATATGTCCGGCTGGTATGATACCTATGTGAATGCAGTATGGAAGATGGGCCTCATTGAGGGTAATATAACTATTACACCGAAGGAGGCTTTGACTTACGGGGCATGTAAGGCGTTGGTAGATGGACTGATTATGAAAAATCCCTCCTATCAAAACATCTATACCGGCTTATCCTTTGATTTTATGCAAGCAGAGGAGGAGATGCGAATTCCGGAATTCTTAGAATTATATCAGGCAATCCTCCTTGCAACTGCTCCTGAAAAAAAGCTTGTGGAAGAAGAGCTTCTTTTTGTTCTCGGTAGAGACATTTCAGATGATAATAGGGATCGGATTGTAACAGACCTGGGCTTGTATTTTTATCAGAATTCAAAGGATTATGAAGTGTTTTTTACACAGATGAATCAAATGAATACAAATGATGAGAATTCTGTTAACCAAGAAGCCAGTATAACCCCTAGGGTTTCGGATAAATTGCTGGTAAAGCAGGTATCGGATCATTTAAATGAATATATTGATAAAGGAATTCATGTATTAACTTGTGGACCGGAAATCGTATATATCAGTGCAGTTTCTATGGAAAAACATGTAATACATAATGTATGGATTAAACAAGGCAAAGATAAAAATGTTGAAACTTACATTCATGGATTTGATAAAAGTTTTGAAGCAAAATCCCGTTTGTCTACCGATATTGAAAAGACAGTGGGAGATATCACAATAGAAAATAAGAAGATTGTTCAAATTAGCGTCAAACCGGATCTTATAAAGGGTAAGGTTTTAATGACAGAGGATGACTTTATTGAAGTGGAGGGTTACGGAAGGGTTCCTCTGGATGAGCATTTTAGAATATATAAGTTATACGGTGAGCTTTCCATGGAGCCGACCAGTAGCATACTGGTAGGTTATGAAACGACTGATTTTGTTGTTTCAGGAGGAAAAATCAGTGCAGCATTAATCAGAGAAAGTATCAAGGCGGAAAACATCAGGATACTTCTACATACAACCGGTTTTAACGATATCTATCATGAGAGCGTGGAATTTACATCAAATACGGAATTTCAAGTTAGCAACAATGAAGAAGAAAAGATATATGAGGCTGGAGAAACAGTAAAAATTGAACCGGATAATGAGTTGTTGGCGGATGGAAGAATTATGATAGAGCCGACTTTAGAGAGCGGAAAAATTCAGATACTGTCCATCGAACGGTCTTCTGGGATACCAAAATATCGGGGTAGAATTGAGATTGCCAAAGGGGATAACGGCTTATTAGTCGTCAATGAATTACCGCTTGAGGAATATCTGTATGCGGTTGTTCCCAGTGAGATGCCTACTTATTATGGGCTGGAGCCATTAAAGGTTCAGGCCGTGTGCGCCAGAAGCTATGCGTATAAACATCTGCTGGCCAATAGCTTAAGCAGTTATGGTGCTCATGCAGATGATAGTGTTGATTTTCAAGTATATAATAATATAGCTGAAAATGAAGATTCTATCTTAGCCGTGAAAGATACCTATGGAAAGGTAATTGAATATAAGGGGGATATTATCACAGCGTATTATTTTTCAACCTCCTGCGGTCACACTACCGGTATCGAATATGTATGGGCAGATGGTGTAGAAACTCCTTATTTACGTGGAAGATTAATGGCGGTGGAAGAGGACAGTGAAGGGGTGATATCCCTGGCAGAGGAAGAAAAAATATATCAGGATTTATCCAAAGAAGATAACTTCAGAAGCTTTATTGCAGATAAGAACTTTACTACCTTTGACAGTGGGTTTAACTGGTATCGATGGCATGTAACCATAGATGTGGAAGATATTAAAAGCACCATTGATAAAAAACTTGCTGCTAGGTATAATGCTAATCCCAGATTAATACAGACCTTAGTAAGCGGTTCCGTAGAAGAAGGTAATGCTGTGTTCGAGAGTCTTCCGGTGGATACCTTAGGAGATATTGTGGATATATCTGTATTATCAAGAAAAACCGGTGGTATTGTTCATGAACTTTTAATCACCGGAACGAAAAACACGATAAAGGTTCGTACGGAGTATAACATCAGAGCTCTGATTTCTCCTGTTAATGATACGGTCTATCGTTTGGATGAGAGTGGGGTAGATAATCTCAATCTGCTACCCAGTGCATTTTTTATAATAGATAAAACCCAAGAGGATAACAGACTTGAAAATGTTACGATTACCGGTGGCGGTTATGGCCATGGAGTAGGAATGAGCCAGAACGGAGTAAAGGCATTGTCGGATGCAGGAAGAAAATACGATGAGATCTTAACCTATTTTTATGAAGGTACTGAGATGGGCTTTATCTATGAATGATAGAATAGGATGTATTAGATGAATTAAATTCGATTAAGGGGTGTAAACTCATATACATTACAAGATTAAGGGCTGTTGTAAAATAAACAATGGGAATATAATTTACCTCACACATAGATTGAAGGACATATTTTCGATTTTGTATGCCTGGTTCGAACACTTCTGTTCGTACTTGGCATACAAAATCAGCAACATGTCCGTCAAACAGTGCATTACGGTAAAATCATATTCCTTGTTTAATTATTTTTTAACAGCCCCGATTATATTTTACAGGATTAGTCTCTACGGATAATGGATGCTTCGGAAGGCTTTTTATATAGTTGTTTTATTTTTTGCATTAACGCTTTGTTTTCAAATAATAGATTTATTTCAGCCCCAATAAAGAGGATATACATACAAAAATACATCCAGAGCATAAAAAGTACAATAGCCGTTAGGCTTCCGTACATAGATGCATAATTTGCAAAATTATCGATATAGAAGGAATATGCATAAGAAAAGCCCATCCATCCTGCAGCACAGACCATGGCCCCAGGTAGTTCATTCATAAATTTAGTTTTCCTATTGGGAATAGCAATATAGATGATTAGGAAAAAAATCAATAGAGTGACCAAACCTACGATTGTTCTAAGGCTGATAATTAGCAACGCTAAATCCCTTAATACTGGAAACTTTTGCTCAATCCAAAGATACAAACGGTTACCAAAGACAAAGAGTACCATACTGGCAATCAACATAACAGCAAAAACCAAAGTATAGACTGCAGAGGATATTCTAAGTAAAATATATTTTCTGGTTTCTTTAATCTCATATACGGAATTTAGACCCTTTAGAATAGCTAAAAAACCTTTACCGGCAGACCATAGGGCTGTGATAGCAGTGACAGAAATTAATGTTCCTGACGAAGTTGTATCATATATCTCTGAAATTACCGATACAATAAGAGAGTTAATTGCTGTTGGAAATACCTGTGTAAAAACCTTTAGCATAGTGCTTTCTTCGAAAGGAAAGTACCTTACGATACTCAGTAGCAACATAATAAAAGGAAAAAAAGAAATAATGATAAAGAAAGCCGCCTGAGCTGAAAATGCAGCCACATGATCGTCTCTAATTTTTCTTCCTAATAAGCCGATAAGTTTTAATGTTGATTTTATCATATCGTTGCCCCTAACTAAAAATGTATTGTAATACTTACATTATTTCATAAATAGAAATTTGCGTCAAATAAAGTACTAAGGAAGACTAGTCGACAAAATATAAGATTTCTTTGAATAGTAAGCTGCTCTTCATTATATTATATGTGAGGCAATTTTAGACTATCCATGTGAATTTTATGCTAAGATGTGATTTATTCATTGTCTATTTTATCTCCAATTACAATTGAATCCCAATATTCGTCATTTAAAACAATACTATATTCTGCTTTTATTTGATTATAAATCATCTCAAACTGTCTGTTTTCCTCGGCTTTCACCGCTTCTTTTACCGCTTCTTCGTAACGGGCAGAGGAGTTGTTGTTCACCATATGAATGATATAATGACCAAATTCTGTTGTCACGATATCGCTGTATTCACCGTTACTAAGTAGAATAGCTTTATCACGATAGATCTGTTCCGGTGTACTGTCACGATATATAAAACTACGGGTATAGTAAGATATAGTGTCATCCTGCTTGATTATAGTCTGAAAATCAGTTCCGCTATGAATTTGTTTTAACGCTGTCGAAATCCTTTCATAGGCTTTTTTTTGCTTAGCCTCATCAAGTGGTTTTATCTCCTTGTTTTTAGAGGAAACGGTAGCAGTATAAATACATTCTGTTATATATTCTCGATATTCATCAATAGAAATACTATTTCGAATAGAAGTTTCATCGATGACAAAGCGTTTGGACAACTCCATATAATATTTATCACCGAGAGATAATTTGTGAAAAGTTTTCGTTAAGATATCCTTATTTAAACCGGTACTATTTCGCTCTGTCTCAGATAAAGAATTAAGTAAATCATTGACTGCTTTTTCATCATCATTTTTTTCCTGATTAGTTAAGATAATACCGGCTTTCTTCGCCTGATCGGCTAAGATCTCATACATAACCACCCGGGTTATAATGGAGTTTTTCGCTGTTTCTCGCATGGTGACACCATTATATTGGTAATCCCAGTAACTAATGTCCATCTGATTACGATAATATTCGTCATAGGAATTACCTTCTGTTTCAATAAGATAAATATCATATCTGAAATCATCCAGGGTGAGATTAATATTATCTAAAGAAATAATAATTTCATTCTCTCCTTTGCTGCAGCCTCCGAACAAAGATAGCATTAAAATCAGTGAAATTATTTGTATCTTATTTACTAGGTGTTTTATCTTCATAATAGTGCCTCCGAAAATTATGAATCTATCTATAAGTACTTTTATTGTACCGTATTGATTATGATAGTCAAGTTAAAAAACGAAAGCAGATGTTAAAAGAAACATTATTTATAAGTATAATACTGCCGAAAAATAAGATTTAACGAATATTATTTTGCTGAAATATGTGTCGAATGTAAAGGTTAAGTAGCAATTGATAAAATATGGTAATTAAGTTATAATAAATGTATCACTTTACAACATATTTTAGTGGATAGATACTTGATTTTTATTGGTTTTATGGTTATGATGATAAGTGAATGTAGATTTTGTTAATTTATTGATTAGGAGGAAAATGCTCCTAAATAGATAGGGAGGATAACCTCTAAAATAAGAATAGGAGAAAAGAATATGATCAATTTTGATGAAGAGATTGAGAAATTCCAACCAAGCTTAGAAATCGAACAAGCAGAAGATGTCATATATAATAATGACTTGACCGATATAACTGATATTTTAAAAGAACTACTAAAGGGGAATAAAGAGAATTAAGCATCAGATTAAAACAGTTAGGTGGGGATGATATGATTTGCCCGAATTGTGGAAGTAATATGTCAGAGAAAAGGAAGCGCTGTGAACGTTGCGGTGAAGACTTAACATTATATAAAAAGATACTTAGGGCTTCCAATTTATATTATAATAACGGATTATCAAGAGCCAGAGTCAGGGATTTATCAGGAGCAATTATTGCTTTAAAGAATAGCCTTGAACTGAATAAAACGAATATAAATGCCAGAAATTTATTGGGACTTATCTATTTTGAAATGGGTGAAACAGTAGCTGCTTTGAGCGAATGGGTAATCAGTAAGCACTTTAAGCCGGAGGACAATGATGCCGATGATTACATTAATTCTGTTCAATCAAATCCCACCAAATTGGATAATTTTAATCAGGCTATTAAGAGATATAACAATGCATTATCCTTTGCGAAACAGGGGAGTGACGATCTTGCAATTATACAGCTAAAGAAGGTAACGGCCTTAAATCCACATTTTATAAGAGCGTATCATCTGCTGGCTTTACTGTATATGAAGAATGGTGACACAGAAAGAGCAAAGAAATACTTGATTAAAGCCGGTAAAATCGATGTTTCGAATACTACGACTTTACGTTATATGAGAGAGTTGGAACCGATTAATCCTTTATCTAAGGATAATGAGGGAAACAGCGATGGCACAACAAGCCTAACGAATACAATTATGCCTGTTTCAACCTATAGAGAGGACAAGCCCAATATTATGGCATTTGTTAATTTAGTGATAGGTGTTGTTCTTGGTATCGCATTGATGGCTTTCCTTATGATACCTACCATTAAAAAAAATCAGACGACAGCAGAGAATGAGGATTATATTGATTTTAGTGCAGGGATTGAGAGGCAGCAGGAACAGGAAGAAACCATTCTTGCATTACAGCAGGAACTGGCAGATTTAGAACAGGAAAATGAACAACTTAAAGATCAGATAGAAAGTTTCGTTATTCCTGAGGATAATCCGAAGCTTTATGACCCGTTGTTTCAAGCGTTTCAATTATATATGAATGAATTAAACAAGCCGGAGGATGATAGAGATTTAACTGCAATTGCAGATGCTCTGGTTACAATTGACGAAGCGCAGTATGAATCTGAGGCAGCTGTAGGTTTGCTAAATCGATTAAAAAATGAACTATATCCGACGGTAGCTGATATCTACTATGATATCGGACATGATTTATATGGTGATCGTAAATATGAGGAGGCTATCGTAGAATTAAATAAATCAGTAACCTTAAATCCAGCCCATGTAGACGCAATTTATTTTACCGCAAGAGCTTATCATCGACTTGAAGATTATGAAAATGCGGCGATCTACTATGACATTGTAGTAAAGGATTTTCCTGATTCCAATCGATATAAAAATGCAAAAGACTTTTTAGAGGACGTACAACCATAACCGGATAAAAACTATAAATTTCAAATGATAAAGATATGAAGAAAAAGACATTTCATGCAGGATGATTTAAATCATCCCATTAAAGGTCTTTTTTTTCATATGCAATATAAGCTAACAATTAATTTGCAGTAAAATTCTTATGTAAGGAGGGAGACCATCACATGCACGACTTGAAAAAGCAAGGTAGTAATCGCCAAAAGGCTAGAGAGGAGGGTACCATATATGACATATATCAAAGATGCCTTGTGATCCGATTAATGGAAGATTTGGATCATCATAATGCGATTCGTATACGGGAAAAAGCAGATAAGCTGATAGAGCGAAATCATATAAAACATATTATTTTCGATTTTTCCGGTGCAGGGTTCATGGATAGTGCCGGAATAGGCGTAATCATGGGTAGATATAAAAAAGTAATATTTATCGGAGGAAAAACAGCTGTAGCAAGTGTTAATTCAACCGTCGACAGAGTATTCCGGCTATCGGGTCTATATAAAATCATTGATAAGTATGATACAGTAGAAGCCGCATTAAACAGACTTCAAAATGTTTAGAAGTAATCGGTTATACCGATTTATGAAGAGGAAAGGGGATAAGAAAACATTATGAACGATACGAACGAAATGTTATTGGAGTTTGAAAGTAGATCTCAAAATGAAAGTTTTGCACGTACTGTTGTTGCAGCTTTTGCTGCCGGGCTTGATCCGACGATAGAGGAATTGGCAGATATAAAAACGGCTGTTTCCGAGGCCGTAACGAATTCAATCATTCATGGATATGGAAATTGTGTTGGAACAATACGTATGAAATGCTCCATAAGAGGCAATGAGCTAACCGTAGAGATAGAAGATGACGGAGTTGGTATAGAGAACATTAGTAAGGCAATGGAACCGTTATATACCACAAGGCCGGAACTGGAACGGTCCGGTATGGGATTTTCTTTTATGGAAGCATTTATGGATGAACTAGAGGTTGAATCTGTTGTTGGAAGAGGAACAATAGTGAGGATGAAAAAGAAAGTGGGGAAGGCAGAAAGAATAAAAGGGTATGCGCAGGAAGCCAAACAAAAAATTGTGTAATCTCGAAGTATATGGAAGAAGGGAGAGAGGTTTAATGTGGATACGCTTGAGCTGATCAAATTATCTAAGGAAGGCGATAAAGAAGCCAGAGATCGGGTTGTTTCTGAAAATGTAGGCTTGGTATGGAGCATTGTCCGTAGATTTGCCAACAGGGGACATGAAATGGAAGATTTGTTTCAAATCGGCAGTATTGGTCTGATAAAGGCAATTGATAAATTTGATTCCTCCTATGAGGTGAAATTTTCAACCTATGCAGTACCTATGATAACAGGAGAAATAAAAAGATTTTTAAGAGACGACGGTATGATAAAAGTAAGCCGTTCTTTGAAAGAAACAGCAACCAAAATAAGATCGGTAAGAGAAAAATACGGGAATTTATATGGAAGAGAACCTACGATTGAAGAAATAGAGGAAGATTTGAATATAGCAAGAGATGAAATCGTTATGGCATTGGAAACCGGTGCCGAAGTTGAATCACTTTATAAAACTATTTACCAAGGGGACGGAAGCCCTATCTATCTGATTGATAAATTAGCAGAAACAAAGGATGAGAGTGAAAATTTGATTGATAAGCTTGCATTAAGGGAAATCATTGCTTCATTAGACGAAAAAGAACAGGAGATAATCAAGCTTAGATACTTTAAAGATAGAACACAGACAGATATTGCAAAAGAACTGGGAATTTCACAGGTTCAGGTTTCCAGGATGGAAAAAAGAATACTTAAGATTATGAGAGAAAGGCTTGGAGCCTAATTACCTATTAATTTCCAGTATAGTAAAGTCTGTAAATCATATAATAATATCAATATTTATAGTGTATCATAAGCATCAGTAGAAAATACTGATGCTTTTTTCTGACTTATATTATTTTAACAATAAATTAGTGTGACATAATATAAGTATGATAAAACTGATATGTGAATATCGAGAGTAATTTCATTCACGAGGAGTAAGAAGCTTTTTATGATAACTGTAGGATAAAGATTTTATTTGGAGGTTATAAGGATGATAAATAAAAAGAGGTTATTGTTGATTGCTACCTTTCTTATTATTGCTGCAGTAGCAGTTGTTTTATGTGTAAGTTATTTTACCGGACGTTCTCCCAATGAGTTTGACGGTACTTTGGTTAATGCTAACAATTTCATACAGCGTATTTAATAAAAAAGGAGTGTAACTATGGCAAAGCAAAATAAACCTTCTGTTTCGGGTGTTGTAAAAGAAAAAAATAAAACGACCAGAAATGAGAATTACAATCAGTATGTAAAACAGGTCACACCAAAATTCAGTTGTTTTAAAAATTGTGTCAAAGCCTTTGTAATAGGAGGTATTATATGTGTAATCGGTCAGGGCTTTATTAAATATTATGAATCCTTAGGGGCTGATAAGGAACTGGCGAAATCTTATAATACGATTACATTGGTGTTCTTAGCTATCTTACTGACTGGCTTGGGACTCTATCAGAAACTGGCTAAGTTTGGCGGAGCGGGAACTTTGGTGCCAATTACCGGGTTTGCTAATTCAGTTGCAGCACCGGCAGTGGAATATAAAAAAGAAGGACAAGTATTTGGTGTAGGTGCCAAAATATTTACAGTTGCCGGTCCGGTTATCTTATATGGTATTTTTTCTACCTGGGTACTAGGCTTATTCTATTATATTTTAAAGCAAGTGGGGATTGTTTAATGTACAGTACTCAATTAACCGACATAGATAAGGAGTTGTATGAATGACTGAAAAGGCAAAAAGAAAATCCAAGATTGCAGGAAAGCAAAGTGTATTATTTACGAACCCACCATATATCATTGCGGGTGCCGGGGTTGCCGGTAAAAAAGAGGGTGAAGGACCTTTAGGTTCTCTTTTTGATATAGTCAAAGAGGACCCCATGTTCGGAAAGAAAAACTGGGAAGATGCTGAAAGTGAATTAATGAAAGAAGCTGCACAAGAGGTGCTTAAGAAAGCAGGGATGAAAAGTGATAGTATTCGTTATCTGGTTGGTGGAGACTTATTAGGACAGCTGATAGCAACCTCTTTTGGTATAGCAGAGCTTAATATACCAATGTTTGGAATCTACGGAGCCTGCTCAACTATGGGTGAGGCCATGTCCCTTGGAGCTATGCTCGTTGATGGAGGTTATGCGGAGAAGGTAATGTCTTTAACCTCAAGTCATTTTGCAGGGGCAGAAAAACAATTTCGCATGCCTCTTGATTATGGTAATCAAAGACCCTATTCAGCAACCTGGACTGTTACAGGAAGCGGAGCAGTCATTATTGCAAAAGATAATCATAAAAAGGCAGGAAACAATGAAGCGGACATTGTAATAGCAGGGCTTACAACCGGTAAAATTGTAGATTACGGTATTAAAGATTCCATGAATATGGGTGCAGCCATGGCTCCTGCAGCTTTTGATACCATTAAGCAAAACTTTGAGGATTTGGATGTAAAACCGGATTATTACGATAAGATTATTACCGGTGACTTGGGATATATAGGGAAAAACATATTAATCGACTTATTAAAGGAAAAAGGATACGACATTAGCAGTAATCATATGGATTGTGGAATTGAGATATATGATAAGGATTCACAGGACACCCACGCAGGAGGCAGTGGATGTGGATGCTCAGCGTTAACCTTTACTTGTTATATTATGAAACAGTTAAGAGAAAGAAATTGGACCAGAGTATTGTTTGTTCCTACCGGAGCCTTACTGTCGCAGGTGAGCTTTAATGAAGGAAATACAGTTCCCGGTATCGCCCATGCAGTGATCGTAGAAGCTGTTTAGCTCGTATAAGAGAATCGGGATGTGGCTGTTATGGATGAATACTTAAAGGAGATGAATTGTATGGATTATTTGAAAGCATTTTTGGTAGGAGGCGCAATATGTGCAGCTACCCAGATTTTACTGGACAACACGAAACTGATGCCCGGAAGAGTTATGGTAATACTGGTTTGCCTTGGGGCTTTGTTAGGAGCAGTAGGAATTTATGAGCCTTTTGCAAAATGGGCTGGAGCCGGAGCCGGAGTACCTTTAACAGGTTTTGGAAGCGTCTTATTTAAGGGTGTTAAGGATGCGGTTGATAAAGAAGGGTTCATTGGGATCTTTAAAGGAGGCTTCACCTCTTCGGCTGTGGGTATTTCAGCAGCCTTAATCTTTGCTTATATAGCATCATGGTTCTTTAATCCTAAGATGAAATCCTAAAGTGTGAGTATACTTTCTGATTTCTATCATTCTTTAAACTATGAAACGTACGTGAAATGAAAATAAGAAACTGTCTGGATTTCTTTCTTTTCAGATACCTGTATGATATAAAATAATCAATTATTTTCACTCATATAGAATAAGACGGGATATAGGATAACCTATAACACTTGTTTGGATTTCAATGAAGATGTTCTCCAGGGGTGAAATAAGGCAAATCCTATATCCCGTTTATCTTTATTTATTTCGTTTTAGTTTTATTCTTCTTCATTATCTGATCTGTTTCTATTATAAAAGAAGATATTATTTAAAAATTCATCTTCATATTCCGGTTCGAAGGGTTCTTCATCTTCATAATAGAAACCGGTATGAACATTACAGTTCTTTGTTGGTAATACATAAGGAGTATCATAAGTAACTGCTGTTTCAGCTTTCTTTAATAATACGGTTTCTCTTATATCGCTTAATGGACAATTATCCGTTGCCAGAGAATTGGATTCGGTACATATCTTAGCTTTTATATGAATATCGCACTTTTCAGTAGGCTCAGTACCTTTGGCAAAATACTCAATTCGTGTACTGTCTCCGCCTTCATACTGATCGCATAATCCTTCCACTGCCAGCTTACCAGATTTGGTACATACTTTAGCAGTAACGATAGACCCCGGCATGGTGAATGTTTTTGTCTCTAATCCAAGCCTTATATGGATCTGTTCCATAATTTTACGCCAGATATGTCTTTGGTAGCTCTTATCTGTCTGTGGACGGTTATGGTCAAAGCCGGACCATACCGTAGCGGTATAATAGGGTGAATATCCGGAGAACCATAAATCATTATAGTCAGAGGTAGATCCAGTTTTACCTGCCACCGGCATGTTGACCTCTTTCAGCTTTAAAGTTTTACCGGTACCTACTGTAACTACGTCCTCCATTGCATTGGTAAGAAGCCACGCGGTGGATTCCTTCATAACCTGATTTCTTTCAGGGGTCTTTTCTAAAAGTACTTTACCGTTATGATCAAGTATCTTTGTATATAGAATAGGTTCAATATAAACTCCGCCATTGGCAATGGCGCCGTAAGCGGCAGTCAGTTCAAGATTGGTAACACCGTCTGTTAATCCTCCCAGTGCCATAGGATAATGAATGTCGGATACCACTCGCCCATCCGGTTCTTTTCGCGTATCGACCAAAGTTGTGAAACCTAAATCGAGAAGATAATCATATCCAACTTGAGGCGTAACCTGCTCCAGTGTTTTTACTGTAACAATATTCATGGAGTGATAAATACCTCTTCTTAAGGTGCTTAGGCCTTCATATTCCTTCTTTTCTGTCCAGTTACTAACTTCTTTCTCTGTACCTGGATAATAATAAGGTCCTGCATCATCCTGAACGCTGGCTAGGGTTAAACCTGCTGTATCCAGTGCAGGAAGATATGTGGAAAGTACCTTAAAAGTAGAACCGGGTTGCCTTGTTGTATTGGTCGCTCTATTTAAGGTTCGGTTACCGGTTTTTTCACCACGGCCACCGATGATGGCAACCACATGTCCGGTATATTGATCCATTACAACAAAGGAAGATTGAGGTTGAATTGTCATGGTAATTTTTTCACCTAAAACCGTATCTCCATCCTCAAGCATTGCATCTTTAAATGCATTAATTTTTTCCTGCATATCTTCTTTATCTAGAAATAATAAGGAGAATTTACTGTTCCCATCATCAACATATAATTTATCAGGATCATCATAATCTTTGTAAAATTCTAACAAATCCTCACTGTGATAATGTATTGGCGTTTTTTCATCGTCATTTTTTTGGATTGAAAGGGCATAAGTAAGTTCCCAAAAGGACACACCCATTTCCGGGAAATTTTCTTCATCCGCATAGATCTCATCAGCAATTTGCTGTATTACCGGGTCTTGTGTTGTATAGATGGATAAACCACCACTATATAATAAATTAGATGCCTGTGTCTGGGTATAACCAAGTTCGGATTGTAAATCTTCCATAACCTGTTCAATTAATTCATCGGTGAAATAGCTATAAAATGATTTCGAATCTAATTCTTCATTTACAGATTGAATACGGGCATATACGTCATCTGCCATTGCCTCATCATATTCTTCCTGTGTACAATAGCCCTGCTCCAGCATATTTCCTAGAATTGCAGCTCGACGCTGGGCATTGTTTTCCGGATATGTGATTGGATTTAAATATACGGGAAGCTGAGTGATTGCAGCAATAACTGCGGCCTCCGACAGAGTAATATCTTGTACATCCTTATTAAAATATCGTTTGGAAGCGGTCTGAACACCATAGGTTCCGGAACCTAAATTGATGGTATTAAGATAATACTCCAGTATTTTATCCTTTTCATATATATTTTCCAATTGTATAGCCAGATATTGTTCCTGTATTTTTCTTTCTACCTTCCCGATAAACTCAGGTTCCCGTCCGCCTTCAAATACCTGATTTTTAAGAAGCTGCTGTGTAATTGTACTAGCGCCTACAAAATCTCCGCCGGTTAGTGCTTGAAAGAAAACCCGAAAGAGACCTTGCACATCAATACCGTCGTGTTCATAAAATCGTTCATCTTCAATTGCAATAAAAGCTTTTTCTATAACATAAGGAATTTCATCAATACTAACATAATCACGGTTAGATTGAGCGCCTACTAAATTTTCTATTTGATTTCCTTCTTTATCGAAAACTTTTGTCGTAAAGCCCCTTGGTACCACATCGATTTGTGACATATCAGGAGCGCTGTCCGCCAAGCCTTTGATAAAGCCAAAACCGGCATATGCACCTACGATAACAAGAAACACAAAGAATACAATACAGAAACGAAATAATGTAATTCTGGTTTTAGATACTAAACGCCTGGAAGTAGATTTTATATACTGTTGTTTATTTTGAATGCCTTTTTTACTATAATCCATAATTACCTCCGTTCGCATATTTCATGCTTATATATTATAGCAAATTCAAGCGATGAAATAAAGTTAAATATGTATTACAGCTAAGTAATAACCAGAAAATGGTATTTATATACAGAAAAAGAAAAATACAAGAAAATAATAGGAGAATTTACTTCATAAAAATACATGAAAACACAATCGACATGACAGAACGATATAGTTATATACACGAAACATGTGAATATGTCGAAACATAACGAATACGATAAAATAGTGCGTTGCTTTTTGCTTTTAAAAAAGATATTTTCTGTGTATAATAGATTTCGTCAGTTATTTTCTGTTATTATTTCTTATTATGGGGGTGTTATTATGATAAAAGCGCAGGTAGTGTTTAGTAATGAGGTGGTTTTGGAGGACAAAAGAAGCATGAAACTTGATTATTGTCTCACGGAGAAGGAATTAGAGAGCAATCCAACAACATCATATTATGGAATCCGTATTACAAAACATATGGATAATCAAGTAGAAACAGAAGAGGTATGTGGAATATCATATTCGAAGGATACAGTCCTATCCATGTTAAAGAAGTTATTCCAACATGAAGTGACTCCAATTTCAATGGTTGAAATTCTGGATGATTTGGTAACGCAATATAGCTGATACATATTTTAAAAGAGGTATACTTCATCATCAATCATTGTGAAGTATGCCTGTTCTTTTTTTTGCAGATTTACCGAACCACTGGTGAGGTCTGTGATTTTTTTTACGAAGCTGTTATATTGATTAAAAGGAATCATTAGTTCAAGCTTTACACTATCCGTATATTCTGATGATAGTACAGGCAATGTTTCCTGCCCGATATAATATTGTATTTTCCCAATATGGCTGTAATCTGTAAGCATCTGTAAGCGTATTCCCAGTTCTTTTGTGATAATTCGGCTGTTGTTAAGTCCTTCAATAACGGCAGACTGATATGCCTTTACTAATCCACCGGTACCAAGAAGTGTTCCACCAAAATAGCGGGTTACCACAACCAAAAGATTGGTTAATTCATGGGATAATAAGACATCAAGCATAGGTTTACCCGCTGTTTGACTTGGCTCCCCATCATCCGAGCAGCGCATGATAGGATTAATCGTACCAATCACGTAAGCATAACAATTATGTGATGCATCCCAATATTTCTTGTTCATTTCGTCAATGAATTCAATTGCTGCTTCTTCTGCTTCAACTGGATGTACCGTAGCTATAAATCGGGACTTTTTCATGATAAATTCTCCGATTCCACCCTCATATATGGTTTTATACTTACTAACATCCGTTATCATAACTTCACCTCTGCTGATTGTGTTTATTAAATTATAGCAAGCTTATTAACAGTCTGCAACAGGTGAGTTAGCATTCAATTATTTTACTTTACGAGTGAACTGTTTCTTTGGTTGTAATTGATAAACATAATATGATATTATGAATAGAATAAACGTAGAGATATAAGAACTTTAAAAAGAACTTGTACAAACATTTGTTTGCATAAGCGAGATATGCGTTGTATAATATTAGTAAGACAGCATTAATTCGGCATGGATTCTGTTGAATGGAGGAAGATATGAAGTCAGGTTTAATAACATGGCTACCTGCTATTATTCTAATGGGCATAATATTTTATTTCTCATCGAAACCGGCACAGGTTTCATCTGAGGACAGTATGAACATTGCCAACAGTATTTTAAATGTATATGAAACAATAGTAGAGAAGCCGCTGGAAGGGGATATAAGACTTGAAAAGTTGGGAACAATTGAACATTTCATAAGGAAGGGAGCACATTTTACGGAGTATATGCTTCTTGCAATCACCATTGCCTTTCCATTATGGAAAAGAAAAAATAGAGGTTATCGGCTCATTCTTTTTACTATATTTTTCACAGCTATGTATGCTGCTTCTGATGAAATACATCAGCTTTTTGTTCCCGGAAGGAGTGGTGAAATCAGTGATGTAATTATAGATACTGCGGGAGCAACGGTTGGAGCTTGCCTATATTATATTGTTACATTATGTTATATCCATAGAAAACGTAGGCGGGTTATTATATCTGAGGATTAAATTGGTTACGTTTTTCGTTATAGGTGTAATGAATAGAGGATAGAATTTTCTCCAGCTTAGAGCGATCAATATCAAGACTTTTACAAAGCTCATCTAAAGAGGAAAATTCATCCCGCAACTTTGTATTAATATAGCTTAATAATATAATTGGATCTTTTGGTAAAGTCATAAACGGGACTCCTTTAAAATGTAGTATAACCTTTATTATGCATGACTTTTTATAAAATTCAAGAGTTATTTTTAAAGCAATAGTCCTGAGAGAGGGTTATAGATGGTTTAATCAGTAATAGATAATAGCTAATTCTATAAAGAGTTTAATTTATAAAACTTTATGTTTAGATAGGTAGGAGTTAATCAAACAACTTTTTTATAGTAATAGAATAATTATAAATGTGATGAATACTAAATCACTGATGTAACATTCGATAGAAAGAATAAAAAAATATATTATTTATGATGAGAAAAATATGTCATTATACATAGAATATGGCGTCCGGAAAGGTGGTTGTCATGGATTTATTTGATTATATGAGAAAAGATACAATGAAAAAAGAAGCGCCTCTGGCCTCCAGGCTTCGTCCTAAAACTCTGGATGAGGTGGTGGGTCAAAGTCATATCATTGGTAAGGATAAGCTTTTGTACCGGGCAATCAAGGCGGATAAGATAAGCTCAATTCTTTTTTATGGTCCTCCGGGAACCGGAAAGACGACGTTGGCTAAAGTGATAGCCAATACAACCAGTTCTTTGTTTACCCAGATTAATGCAACGTCCTCCGGCAAGAAGGATATGGAGGCTGTCATTGAAGAAGCGAAGAATAATCTCGGCATGTATGGTAAGAAAACCATCTTATTCATTGATGAGATTCATCGTTTTAATAAAGGGCAGCAGGATTATCTACTTCCCTTTGTTGAAGATGGAACTGTGGTGTTAATCGGTGCAACAACAGAGAATCCGTACTTTGAAGTGAATTCCGCTTTGATTTCGAGGTCTATTATATTTGAATTAAAGCCTTTAGATAAGGAAGATATTAAGACATTGCTTATGAGGGCTGTTAAAGATGAGGAGAGGGGACTTGGTGTTTATAAAGCTATCCTTCACGAAGATGCTCTTGAGTTTTTAGCTGACATTTCCAACGGAGATGCCAGAGCTGCTTTGAATGCCATTGAGTTGGGGGTCCTCACGACAGAACGCTCGGAGGACGGTTTCATCCATATTACGTTGTCAGTAGCTTCCGAGTGTATACAGAAGAGAGTATTAAAGTATGATAAAAATGGGGACAACCATTATGATACGATCTCAGCGTTCATCAAAAGTATGAGAGGATCGGATCCGGATGCTGCTATCTATTATCTTGCTCGGATGCTTTATGCGGGTGAGGAGGTAGCCTTCATAGCCAGACGAATTATGATCTGTGCTTCTGAGGATGTATCCAATGCAGATCCTAATGCACTGGTAGTAGCAACGTCTGCAGCTTTAGCAGCTGAGAGGCTTGGAATGCCGGAGGCTCAGATTGTACTTGCCCAGGCAGCAGCTTATATAGCCTGTGCGCCGAAAAGTAACTCTGCGGTTAGTGCTATCGGAGCGGCCATGAAAGTAGTAGAGAATGAGAAGACAGCTACAATTCCATCTTATCTTATGGATGCCCATTATAAAAGTGCTTCAAAATTAGGTCATGGAATCGGTTACAAATACGCCCATGACTATGAAAATCACTATGTAGAGCAGCAGTATCTTCCCGATGAATTAAAAGACAGGGTTTTTTATGTACCTTCCGATAACGGATATGAGGTGGAAATCCAGGAATATTTTAAGAAAATTAAAGGGAAAGATATGAAATGAGAAAAATAGAAGAAAAGGTACTGTGTAAAGCATAGAGCTGTCACACGAGAAGAGAAGAAAAACAAAACGGGTTATGGAGTTCCCCTACACTAGTTGGAGTACAAACAAACATCAAAGCTATTCTCCAAATAGTGCATGAAGGGAAGTTCCATAGCCCACTTTAATTTTAACAGTTATATATATGCGACAACCTCATTGATATGGTGTTTACTATTTTGTACCTTCTTCTTCACTTACATCTTCATCTTTTATTTCCAGGTTGTCTTCCTCATTGTCGGCGATATCGTTATTCATTGGTTCATCATTTCGATGAACATAGCGATACACTGCAATAAATGCATATATCATCATAGGGACTACAATGATACTGAATATACCGGCTAGGAAGAGCTCAGGAGCAATAAATGCGGATATAAAGGTCACTATGATTAAGGTTAGAATTAAAACGATACCAACGATAGCGGCGATACGCTTTACTTTATTCATAAGATTATCCTTTCTTCTAAAATAATAATCAATCAATACTCTATTTATTCACATTATAAAGAATCCTTAGCTAAAAAGCAAGTTTCATATCTGGTAGCATAGAAATAAGTAATCAGTAGTGCCACCCGTAGCTAATAATCAACCGTTAGTTGAATTGTTAAACCAACAAGTTATTGTAACATTTTATGGAAGAAGTTATACTGACAGCAGAAGCTTCGATAATACTATATAAATTAGAATATAGAAATACGATCTTAGGAAACCGTAGGATAGGAGGATTTATGGATTTGAACGAAAATATAAAAAATAATATACAAAGATTACGTAAAGAAAGAAATGTTACACAGGATGTTCTGGCTGCTGCGCTTGATATCAGTATACAAGCAGTTTCAAAATGGGAGACCGGCTCATCGCTACCTGATATTATGCAAATTCCCAGAATAGCTAAATTCTTTGGCGTTACCATTGATTATCTGTTTTATAATGAAGGTAAGGAAGAGGTTGTAATCTATGGAGAACTTCCGGATGATGACACCTTAAGGATTGTACAGTTTAGAGGCAAAAAGATGCTTGGAGCGGAAACCTGGGAAAAGGATAAGAACATAAGTTTAAAAATACCGGAGGATATCATCAATGGTGAATCCAAAATTGAATTACATACAGAGATCTGGGGCAATGCAAATATCGAAGGTAATATTAGCGGCAACGTTAATTGCGGTGGTAAAATAAACTGCGGTAATATTGGCGGCAATGCTATATGCCAAGAGAAAATAAATTGTGGCAATATCGGCGGTAATGCAGAATGCAACGAGGGAATTAATAGCGGTAACATCGGCGGTAATGCGACCTGCTCCGATAAAATAAATTGTGGAGATATTGAAGGTAGTGTTAAATGCGAAGGAAACATTAATTGTGGAGAAATTAGCGGCAATGTTAATTGCACCGGCGACATCCTTTGCGGAATTATTGAAAGCGGCGTAGAATGTAAAGGTACGATACGTTGTAAAGAAATTAAAGGCGACGTTCACTGTGAGGGTGATATCATTTATGAAAAATAAATACTGATTATAATAAAAAGTCCAGTACTATCTGTAGTGTCATAAACTTCCTGTAACAGATGGAAAAAATAAAGGTTAAACAGAAGGAACAATCGATAAACGAGTGTTCCTTCTGTTTTTATAATAATAAAAGCTTCTCTAATAAATATGATGCTAAAGGTGATAAACACTAGTGAAAAATATTACCAAGTATCCCTATTATATAATTGTAGCGTTTTTCAAAGAAGTAGCTTATTTTGCTCACCTCATAATCAAATTGCTTGATTGCTTCCTCTTCTGATAGGGGACTGTAACGAATTGTAGTATCCACCATCATCGGGCGGTATGCTTCCTTATATGCATCCAATAGTTTCAGGACGGTATCCTGTTTAAAGTCTTTCTCAGCTATTTCCAAAAATCTGGCCTTAAACTGTTGTTCAAAGGTGTTGTTTTTTATTAGATTCGTAAATATATATCCTATGGTACAGGAGGGGTTAAATACGGTATGAAACGTATTATCACGATAGGAGGAAGGATTATATTTAGCATCATAGGCCAGAGAATTTTCATAGGTTAATCCGGTTGAGTATTCCGTATCATAAAGCATCCACCGCCATCTGCCGTCTCCGTAGGGATTGTTTTCCTCCACTGTTCTCGAACGCCATAACATAACATTATTGCTACCCCAGTCCTTATTGGCTACCAAAATCTCTACGCTGATATAATCGATAAAGCTTTCTATGTCCATCATTGTGCTAAATGTTTCATAATTCTTAGAAATTGTTAGGTCATTAGAAGCTAGATATTGCAGCATGGCTTGATATAGTTCAATATCTGCCTCTTCACCCTCATCAATTTTATCCTTTTTAACAATAATAACATTATCCTTATCCACTCCGTAGTGACTTTCTATATATTCTTCACTGTATCTTTCCTGTAAGTTATATAGTCCCCAGAACTCACCGTTTAAAAACACAATTGCTGGTTTCGATGCCTGCGTACTAAATTTAAGCTCTGAAGAAAGACGATGGATCATTACTTCCCTAATTTTTGTTAGTTCCGTATCATTACCGCCATTACGAAGCATGATAGATTTAAAGGTATTTATTACACTGCCATCGTATTCAGAAGAAAGTCCGGGAAATAATTCATAAGTAAAGCGATTATTTCCATACTCACTTCTTGCATAGATATTAAAGCTTTTTTGTAGGAAAGCCCTGGAGGCCCCTCCACGCATGCGAATGCCAACTTCCTGTGATATTTTCATCTGCCCGTAATCGTCAAAATACTCCATATGGGCAGGTCGTTCCCATTCTCTACCGCTTTGTTTATAATTCGCAGGCTGGTGCCAGTATCTGGTGTTAGCATTATATTCAGGGCCGTTCAGCCAGCTATCATGAACGGCACCGGTTACATATATACCGGTATTATAATCAAATAAATGTTCCGGTTCTGTTACCAGGGATATAATTGCTACCTCCTTATAATAATCAGCTTTATCCTCAAAACCTACGAAATAAGTTTTTGTTATTACTTTACTGCTATTTCCTTCTTCATCATAAGCTACTGCCCGGATAATCGTTGCTTTATTGATTAGAATAGACGGTGCAAAAAACTTACCGGTTGTTGTCCCACTTAGTGAAGCATATAGATTCTCATTCTTAGACCGGTCAGAAACCGTTAATGAATTGCTTGCTTGTAATTCGTCTGACTTATTGGTAGGAATTGTTCCGTCAGTGGTATAGTAAATACGCTGATCTTCCGCGGCTGTTATGGTTAATTCAAAGGGCTCCTTATAAAAACCACTTTCAACAGAAAAAAAGGGCTCCTTATGAGATGATAGGGTAGAGGCTTCATGATTCGATGTATTTGGAGTTGGTTTAAGGCTTATGTAATTCTGGCTGCCATCCGGCTGTCTGCCGTAAGTAGAACCTTCGGTAATTGCAGGAACAGTTACTGTGTCCATTAGAGTACCATCTGAAGTGCTGAGCATAAGGGTCTCTCCCTCTGCTGATATGCCAAAGTCGGTGAGTAGTTCTATATTTCTATCATTATTATTGTTTGGGTCTGCACTACCGTTAGCATAAACAAGAAGATAGCCACCGGCAGGAATTGTTACCTTTGGAAAGGTATAACGAAAAAGCTGTGAAGCCTTATCGGATAGACCGTAACCCTCAAGATTTATTGCTTTGTCAGTAGGATTATATAATTCAACCCAATCATAATATTCACCATCTTTGGCAGCGATACTGCCGGAATTTTTAGAACAGACCTCATTAATTAAGACTGTGAATTGATCCTCCTTCGATGTGTTTTTATTACCAAGAATATTGTATTCATCGGAAGGGTTAATAACTTCTTCAGACATAGTATGCTCACTTGGTTTATTCGAGGTAGGAACTGTCAATGCCCCGGAGTCAACATCTTTTGTATTGGTTATAGTGGTGCCTGTCTTTGCACAGGAAGTTAGGACTATAATGAGGGTCATTAATAGAAAGAATATCTTCATTTTTCTCATGGCAGTATGCTCCTTAGAATTGATCATATTTGTCCCATTAATAAAAGAAAAATATGGATAAAGGTATTATAATATGAAACCTATCATAAAACAATGTACAAAACTTGATTACGAAATTAGTTTGGACTTTAAAACATTTTGAACTGGATCAGAGACAGGCTTATAACATCAGGTAATAATTGTATGTTCCTATTGTTATATTATATTTCATATAGTATGATACGACTATAATATTTACGAAACAATAAAGATGAAAATGGTAGTAGTATATATGAATAAATATAAAAAAAACAGTTACTTTTATCCTTGGAGTCATTATCCTTTTGTCTGGCTATAGTGCGGAGGCGATAAATGGTCATAAAGAACTAAATTATAATCAGGTAGATTCTCCTCCTGACTCATTAGCGTTAGAATGAATACCGGCAGAAGAATTTTATTTTGGTGAACAACCCCATTTAAATTGCGCGAAGTAAAACGTGAGTAATGAAAACCCGCATTGCGGATATTGTAACTTGATGAAAGATATAGATTAGATGAGGTATGGCTTTAAGCTAATCTGGTTTTAATTCATATTTCGTTAAATTATGCAATATAAGTTTTTTACATATAAGGTAATCATTGGTATAACATGCATTTATGTTTTAATTATATATGAATTCTTATATAATACTGTTAACTTATGAGTGGATAATAAAAATATAAAGTAAGGAGATAAAAATGAAAAACACTATATTGATTACAGGAGCATCCAGAGGCCTGGGTTATTGCTTGACAAATAAATATTTGAAAGATGGAGATGTTGTGTTCGCAGGGGTAAGAGATATGACAGATCCTAACATAATTAAACTCAAAAAAGAATATCCGGATACCTTGATACCAGTAGAGTTGGATGTGTCAGAAACGAATTCAGTTAATCGGGCAGTAAATTCGATATCTAACTATACCGATAAGTTGGATATATTAATCAACAATGCTGCAATTCATAATAGCTCATCTTTTGAAATACTTGAAAAGGCAGATATAGATGATTGTATGGACGTATATAATGTAAATTGTCTGGGAGCAATCAGAGTGGTAAAGGCATTCATACACTTTATTAGGAAAAGTATTTCTGCTAAAATTATCAATATTTCTTCTGAGAGCGGAAGTATAACAGAATGTAAAAGAGAGAAAGAATATGATTACTGCATGTCAAAAGCTGCACTTAATATGGGGACAAAAATTCTGGCAAATTATCTTAAAAAAGATAACATTATTGTTCTGGCTGTTCATCCGGGATGGATGAGAACGGATATGGGAGGTAGTAATGCACGGTTCGATCCATATGAGACAGCGTGCAGATTGATTGAGTTATTTAAGGACAGAAATGACCATGATCAACCTATTTTTATTGATTATGAAGGAAATGAATATCCGTGGTAGCATTCAAAATCACTCTCTACGAATAAGGTTTTCCATTATTCGTAGAGAATAGTAGGTTTCACGTTATTAGTAAAAAATATTGCATATTGTTAGCTAACAGTATATAATACTCAACATAACTTGTTAAAGTGAAAGTAATTTATTTAAAACCAGATCTAATATTAATAAATGACAGACGGAAGAAAGATATTAATTATCAGTCTAAAGTAAGTCAATACCCTGTATGCAGTTAATGCGTATAAGGTATTGGCTTTTTTATTTACGCTAAGACGAAGCGATTAATAATAGTAGTAAAATGGCATATTAAAGAAAAAAGTAGATTTTATGATATAGAAAGGATAATAACATGAAAAGAAGAATACCTACAACTATGATGACACAGCATCCGGACTCTGCCACCAGATATATATCCGTACAAGAAGAGCCGGCGGAAGCTTTGGATGCTTTGAGGGCAGTACCGGAAGGTCTTGGACTTGAAGAGGTTATGATTGATTTTGAAGGGAAGCTAACTCCGTACCATCAAACAGCACAAGTAGTAATGGAGCTGTTGCAAAGAAATATCATTCCGGGAAAAGATGTATATGTTACTCCTAGGGTAGCCAACGCGAGAAAAGAAACAGCATTTAGACAAATTATGGCCTTCTTATCAATTATGGAGACAATCGTAAGCTCAAAAGAATTATCCAATATACAAGCTGTAATTGAAATAATTCTGCCAATGGCCAGCTCTTCAAAGGAATTAATTGAAGTCAAGAAACGAATTGAGTCTGTCATAGCATTGACTCATCAGGAATTTATTACGCAAGGAAAGATAGATACACTTCAGATCATACCTTTGTTTGAAGAAGTCCCGGAATTACTAAAGATAGATCAAATTATTAAGGATTTTGTTACTAATTTAAATAGCGAAAGCAACAAAACTGAATATTTACGGTTCATGTTAGGTAGATCCGATTCCGCACTTTCCTATGGTAATGTAAGTGCTATGTTAGCCAATCGGATTGCTATATCAAAAGCTTATGAAGCGGGAAATAGCCTGGGTATTGATGTTTACCCGATTTTTGGAGGTGGAGCACTTCCGTTTCGGGGACACATTACTCTTGATAATATTCATAATGTGTTAAAAACATATCCGGGGTTAAGAACAATTACGATACAATCAGGTATCAGGTACGATCAATCTCGGGATAAAACACAAAAACTCTCTGAAATTCTTAGGGAAGAACTACCTAAGAGTATGCCCCATATATATGCAGAAGAAGAGTTAAAGAATTTATATAACTGTATCGGTATCTTCACTTGTACTTATTTAGATGTGTTTTTAAAGATAATGCCATTAGTTGCTAAGTTTTCGGATTATATGCCAAAACAAAGAGATCGCTTATCCCGTAACAGCGGTGTGGGTTATGCAAGAGATGTAGCTAAGCCAAGAGAAATAGCAGAGTTTGTTAGCGAAGATAAAATACGAGAAGAGCTTTATAAGTATGATACAGATGTACAAATCGCTCTACCCAGAGCAATCACCTTTACGGCAACTTTATATTCGGTAGGTTTGCCACCATCCTTTATTGGAACAGGAAGGGGATTAAATCGTATCCGCCGATTGTGGGGACAGAAGGCACTGGATGATTTCTTAAAAAATTGTCCGACCTTAAAAGCAGACCTTGAATATGATATCAGATTTATCAATCTAAATAATATTAGAAGAGTATTTGATGATGAGGCTGTTAGGTTAATCGAGGAAGATATCTATTATTGTTGTGATATTTTTGGACTTTCACTTCTTTCTGAGAAAGAGAAGCATACCGATATTTATCATATTCTGATGGATTCCTCCCTTGGAATATTCAGTCATCTGGAAAAAGCAGCTGATATCTCCCGCCCTCATGAGATTGAACTACTCCAACACTGGTTGAAAGAGATGGGTAGTATCAGAGGGAGTCTGGGCTAAGGATAAGAAAATATAATTCAATTATCGATAAAAATAGGGTCTGTTGAAACAAATATTACGGGAGTATGCCGTCATATCTATGATTCAACAGACCTATTTTTATCTACTGTTTAATATTTTATTAAATTTAAATCCCAAATAAGGTAATCCTGAAAAGATTAATAATCTATCTATGAATTTATTACGAAAGATTAATTGCCATTAAATGGATGATGTTATATAATATAGCTCAAATGATACATTCGCATATTATGTTGGCGATAAGAAAAACTAGCATAGTCTATAATTATGTTTATTACATAAGGGGGAACTTTTTTATGGATGAGGAATTTAGAAAGCCATATGAATATAACGAAGAAAAAAGAGGATTTATTCTATTATTTGTTATCATGATTTTATTAATTGATATTTTACAGATCCTATCCTTTAATTCGCAAATTTACGAAATTTTTAAGAGTGTCCCTGTCCTCGCTATTGGTTTTATGGTAATGGGTATCCTATTCATTCTTTTTACTGTATTTACTGCGGCGACCTGTTTTATGTTAAGAAGGAATATGGTTATCATCTCTAAGAACTATCTAATCGTTCGGGCGGTTTTTTCAACAATCAGCGTATTGATAATATATATACACAGGATTAACAATGAAAACTTAATCGGCGGGGGCGTTGATCAGTATCAAACCAACGGCGAAATGCTGATGGGAGAACTGATAATACCGCTTTCTTATGTTCTGGTATTTAGTATTGTATGGTACCTGTACTTTTTAAGATCTAAAAGGTGCAAGGAGATTAGTAAGCCGGTACATAGCAAATAGTCATGTTACTATAAATTAAAGTAATAGCCTGTCACGTGTGTGGCAGGCTATCTATGATTAGAGCAATTAGAGGTAATATATTTACATATATTTTGATAAGCTTTTGCAATAAGTCATAATCATGTTGTAATGAGCAGAAATATATGTTAATATTTACAATATTTAAGTAAACATAACCTTATATTTACATGGGAGTTGCTTGTTAATAACTTTTAGCAGTCTTATGCCAGGTGGATCAGGAGGTAGCATGAAAGTCTTTTGGGAAATAGTAAAGACATCTTTTAAAGTACTTATTCAATATAAATGGACATTTGCGATTACACTATTGTCGCAGCCTATTTTAGTGTTAATTAACTATACCTTGTTTAAAAGTATCTATGCATATAACGAAACTTCGACCATAAAGGGTTATGAGCTTCCACAGATGGTATGGTTTTTTACCGGGATAATGATCATAAATTGTTTTGTTTGGAATTCAACCGTACAAGATATGTCAAGAAAGATTATTACCGGGGATTTAACTGGAGATTTGCTTCGACCTATCTCAATTTTTAAGAGTGAGCTTGCTTTTTGTTTTTCCTCCAGGGTGATAGCTATGATGATGGACTTGTTACCGGGAATGGTGATCTATAGCCTGATTATATTCCCTACATTTCTTACTCCTATATCTCTACTTCGGTTTGTAGCTGTTGCAATACCCGCATTTTTACTTAGTTTTATATGTAGTTTTCTACTTGGTCTCCTTGCTATGTCAATCAAAAACAGCACATCCTTAGGTGATAAGATACCTCTTAAGTAGACAAGGGAAATAACCAAAATCTACTTAGGAGGTATTTTTATGTCCAAATCACCACACACTACTGAGTTCCGTGCGAAAGTTTCACAGGAATATCTTGATGGACTT
>NZ_JAEAGR010000039.1 GCF_015999265.1 Mobilitalea sibirica | reverse complement strand
AGTTTAGATCAATTCTCTTATGAGTTCGTTTACAGTCTCATAACATGCCGCCTAGCGTAGCAGCAAGGAAGATTTCTCTTCTTAGGTTTATTACAGTTTTAGTTCCATGATGTTTGCGCCTCTCCCTGGCATATTAGATATGCCTCGGAAAGAACATCACTTCACTGGATGTCTTTCAATCAAAAAGTAATCATCTTTTTGATTGTCACAAAACGTTATCTTTCGATTTCGTTTTGTTCTCATTTTCTATGTGTAGTTGTCAATGTCCAATTGTCCATCCCCTTATTACTAAGGTTCTGGTTTGACTGACATTCATCAGTCATTACATACAAGTAAAAATAATATTTTATTATTAAACCTTACTTATATCTAATCACGGATAAATATCTTATATATTTACTTTACATTAATTTATTTTCTTCAGTTTTTCTAGCAGCGCGGATACTTATACTACACTAATCCGTTGCTTATGTAAACAGGTAAGTTTTGGAATGTTTTCGATGGAGATAACGAGATTCGAACTCGTGACCCCCTGCTTGCAAGGCAGGTGCTCTCCCAGCTGAGCTATACCCCCAAAAACTTTATTTAAATATAAATTTAAAATCGGTACTGGGCTTAAATGGACTCGAACCATCGACCTCACGCTTATCAGGCGTGCGCTCTAACCAGCTGAGCTATAAGCCCATATGATGTTACACGGATATAATAACCGATAACTCACAAAACTGCAGGACTTAAGATAAGTCTTGCTATAATGATAAATTTATTCTGGCAGCCACCTACTCTCCCATACCGTCTCCAGTACAGTACCATCGGCCGTCTAAGTCTTAACCATCGTGTTCGGGATGAGAACGGGTGTGTCCCCTAGACGCATCGCCACCAAAAACTTTGATAACTGAACAGTAAAACAACCCTTACTTTTTCTCTTAGAAAGGAGGTGATCCAGCCGCACCTTCCGATACGGCTACCTTGTTACGACTTCACCCCAGTCATTGGCTCCACCTTCGGCTGCTC
>NZ_JAEAGR010000037.1 GCF_015999265.1 Mobilitalea sibirica | reverse complement strand
GCGCTTAGCGCAGTCACAGTTTAGATCAATTCTCTTATGAGTTCGTTTACAGTCTCATAACATGCCGCCTAGCGTAGCAGCAAGGAAGATTTCTCTTCTTAGGTTTATTACAGTTTTAGTTCCATGATGTTTGCGCCTCTCCCTAACGTATAACATACGTTTAGGAAAGAACATCACTTCACTGGATGTCTTTCAATCAAAAAGTAATCATCTTTTTGATTGTCACAAAACGTCATCTTTCGACTTCGTTTTGTTCTCATTTTCTATGTGTAGTTGTCAATGTCCAATTGTCCATCCCCTTATTACTAAGGTTCTGGTCTGACCGACATTCATCAGTCATTACATACAAGTACATTATATCCTCTCTTACTAAAAAGGTTACTTATATCTAATCACTTATGAATGTTTTCAACTTAATTTATTTTTATGATTAACTTGTAGCGCGGACTTATTATCTTACAGGATTTATTCTGTTTTGTAAACCGGTAAGTTATGTCATGTTTACCACTTCTATAATAAAATCAATTCTATTCTAGTAATAAAAAATGGGCTTAAATGGACTCGAACCATCGACCTCACGCTTATCAGGCGTGCGCTCTAACCAGCTGAGCTATAAGCCCATATGATGTTACACAAATAGATAACCGGTAACTCACAAAACTGCAGGACTTATGATAAGTCTTGCTTTAATTATAAATTTATTCTGGCAGCCACCTACTCTCCCATACCGTCTCCAGTACAGTACCATCGGCCGTCTAAGTCTTAACCATCGTGTTCGGGATGAGAACGGGTGTGTCCCCTAGACGCATCACCACCAGAAATTTCGCGTATCAAGTTTTGCCAAACACATTCATATGATGTTTTACGTGAGAAGCTTGCTTCTCTAAGTAAAATATCTTTGAATGTACTCGCGGGCCTCCCGCGACCGAGAGAACGTAGTTCTCGAGGGTTCGGTAAAACGCCCTTCTTTCTATTAGAAAAACCTATGGTTTTCCCATAAGGAAAGATTTTTGATAACTGAACAGTAAAACAACCCATACTCATTACTCTTAGAAAGGAGGTGATCCAGCCGCACCTTCCGATACGGCTACCTTGTTACGACTTCACCCCAGTCATTGGCTCCACCTTCGGCTGCTCCCTCCCATCTTACTAAGCACGACTTGGCTACGTATC
>NZ_JAEAGR010000036.1 GCF_015999265.1 Mobilitalea sibirica | reverse complement strand
GGTTCTATAATAAATATTGGGGTGGTACTTCACCCCGATATTTATTTGTAATAAAATACACTTATAAATCGCCTACCACTACTTTCGTACTGCCTCGCTAACACTATGAAAGAAGGTGATTTATAAGTGCACTCTAATTGTACCAATAAACTGTTAAATTTAGAAGGAGTTAAAATAAAAAATGTTTGTCATTCTAATACAAAAATTACAATTACGTTAGTAACAGATCCCTCAGAGCAGATATGCCCTGTGTGTGGTAACTTCACTTCAAAGGTTCATGATTACAGAAAACAGGTTATTAAAGACCTTCCTCTTCAACTTAAACCGGTTGTTCTAATCCTTAGAAAAAGGCGCTATACCTGCTCCTGTGGCAAGCATTTTTATGAGCACTACCCATGGCTTCCTAAATATCAGCACATGACAAAAAGATTAGCCATGTATATCTGCCATCAACTTAGGCAGATAGTCAGCTATTCCTATGTGGCTTCTCAAACTAATGTATCTTCTTCTACTGTATCTCGTGTTTTTGATCGATTACGCTACGAAAAGCCCAATATACCTAGTGTACTTTCAATTGATGAGTTCAAGGGGAATGCAGAGACTGGTAAGTATCAGTGTATCCTAGTTGACGGTAAAAAGCATCGTATCCTAGATATTTTACCGGATCGTACTCAATCCCATCTAAGCAGCTATTTTCGTGATATTCCTAGGCCTCAAAGAAATAGAGTTGAGTTCTTTATTTTAGACATGTGGGAGCAATATAGAGATTTAGCTAAAGCTTACTTTCCGAATGCAACGCTTATAGTCGACAAGTATCATTTTGTACGGCAAGTTACATGGGCTATCGAAAATGTCAGGAAAAGACTGCAGAAAACAATGCCTGTATCTCTACGAAAGTATTATAAACGAAGTAGGAGCCTTATTCTTTCGCGTTATCATAAGCTTAAGGGTGAAAAGAAAAAGGAAACAGATATCATGCTTCATTACAATGACGATTTGAGAAAATCCCATTTGCTAAAAGAATGGTTTTATCAAATCTGTGAAGAAACACGCTATTCTGTTACAAGAACAGAGTTCTGGAATTGGATAAAGAATGCTGAATGCAGTGGTATCAAAGAGTTCGAAGATTGTGCTAAGACCTATCGAAATTGGTCAAGGGAAATCCTTAACGCATTTAAGTATGGCTATACAAATGGCCCAACAGAAGGATTTAACAATAAGATCAAAGTACTAAAAAGAGTATCTTATGGTGTAAAAAACTTTGAACGCTTTAGAAACAGAATACTACATACGAGTAGTTAGTACAAAGAAAAAATAGTGGTAGGCTTATTAAGTGCACCCTAAAACACCTTATAGAACCTATAAACATAAAAATAGCTCTAAAACCAGTGTTGGGGCATGATTCAAATGAATCACACCCCAACACTTGACAATGAGCC
>NZ_JAEAGR010000035.1 GCF_015999265.1 Mobilitalea sibirica | reverse complement strand
TGATAAGATACCTCTTAAGTAGACAAGGGAAATAACCAAAATCTACTTAGGAGGTATTTTTATGTCCAAATCACCACACACTACTGAGTTCCGTGCGAAAGTTTCACAGGAATATCTTGATGGACTTGGTTCCTACAATTATTTATCCGCTAAATATAACATTGGATGCAAAACCTTAAGGGAATGGGTTGCCAAATACAGGATTTATGGAATTGCAGCATTCAGTCAAAAAGCAGGTAACACTTCCTATTTATCTGATTTTAAAAACATGTGTGTTGAAGCTGTTTTATCCGGCGAAGGAAGTGTAGATGATATCGTTGCTACATACAACATATCTTCAAGAGAGGTACTCAGGTGCTGGATAAAGTGTTATAATGCCAATAGAGAACTTAAGGATTATGATCCTAAAAGGGAGGTCTATATGGCAGATGCAAGACGTAAAACAACCATTGAGGAACGTAAAGAAATCGTAGAATACTGTATCAAACACAACCGAGATCTTAAAGGAACCGCAAGCATATATGAAGTTTCATATAGTCAAGTCTATTCTTGGGTGAAAAAGTATGATGCTAATGGAGAAGAAGGCTTATCAGATAAACGTGGTCGTCACAAAACCGATGATGAGGTAGATGAATTAGAGCGTTTACGACGAGAAAATCTCAGGCTTAAACGCCAGCTTGAAGAAAAAGATATGGTAGTTGAATTATTAAAAAAAGTGAAAGAATTCGAAGGGATGTGAGGCTTGGAAAACTGCGCTATGAGTCAAAGTATTTATCTATTAGACATTTTCATGAAGCAAATAAATGGAGTATTGAATGGATGTGTAAACAGCTTGAAATATCTAGAGCAGCTTATTATAAGTGGTTGCACCGTGAAACTCCGGAACAGGAATTGGAAAATATTAAGCTAGCAGAACTTATCAAAGAATACGATGAACGCTTTAATCATATCTTGGGCTATCGAAGAATGACTTCATGGATTAACCACTTCAATCATACTAACTATAGCAAAAATAGAGTTCATAGGGTTATGAAGAAGTGTGGCATCCATTCCGTAATCAGGAAGAAAAAGAAAAAATATAACGCTTCTACTCCTGAGACAATAGCTGAGAATAAGCTTAATAGAGATTTTTATGCAACTGCTCCAAATCAGAAATGGGTTACAGATGTAACCGAGTTTAAAATTCCGGGTGAAAAGAAGAAACTGTATCTAAGTGCTATTCTTGATTTATACGATAGATATCCGATATCATATGTGGTTAGCCGTCGAAATGATAATAAGCTAATATTTAAAACTTTTGATAAAGCAATTGCCTCTAATCCAGATGCAAAACCCGTCTTTCATAGCGATAGGGGCTTCCAATATACAAGTAAAGTTTTTCAAAAGAAACTTAAGGAACAGGAAATAGAGCAATCAATGTCCAGAGTTGGCCATTGTATTGATAATGGTCCTACAGAAGGCTTTTGGGGGATTATTAAAACAGAAATGTATCAAATGTATGAAATCACTGACGAAGCATCATTGAGATATGCAATTCAGGATTATATAAAGTTTTACAGTGAAGAACGCCCTCAAGATAGATATCATTGTAAGACGCCGCTGGAAGTAAGAAAAGAAGCATTATCATCGATGAAACCAAAGGAATATCCTATTCCTGAAAACAAACGAATTGAAAAATACAAAGAAAAATGGTGTGCATAGAAAAACGGTCACACAAATCGTGTGACCGTTCATCAGCACCTAATTTAGATATTTAACATGTCTACTTGACAGGGGGCTTATCA
>NZ_JAEAGR010000034.1 GCF_015999265.1 Mobilitalea sibirica | reverse complement strand
GGTAGTGTAAAGTTTGGTATGAAAAACTGATATAAAAAAATATGTCCCTTTGAACATTGAAAAAGCAAATATTTTAACCCTGAATTTATGCATTGGCAGGTTACGCCAACCTTGAGTGCAACAAAAAGTAATGCTCTGAAGGTCTCACCGACGGCGAAGTAACTCAGGAACAGGAAGTTCTTACCGTCGTATTCACAGCATTGTAGCATTACTTTTTATTGCATTCAAGGTCAAGCCGGAAGTAAACTTCCGGTGGCTGGGTATTACCTCCGGCTCAATAATCTAGGAACAGGCACTCCCAGGTGCGGAAGAAGTCTTCTGCATTTCAAGGATTTTGTGTTGCCCAAGTCGGATGAGAATTACCCACTTGGCGGGCATGTTACCGACCTTTTCAAACTCGTCTATCTCGTTCAAAGGCTTCCAGTAATTATGGGGATGTGGTCTTAGGAAGTTGTAATAGGCAACCCATAAGGATACGCCATATAAGGCGCCTTCATCGCTGTTGTAGCCATTGGTGATGCGATAGGACATCTTGAAGGTACGGTTTAAACGTTCCACGACCTGTTTGACCCAACGGAATTCGGTTGATACGGCATCGTCATTTGTAAGTCCTATTACCTGTGTGATGTCAAAGTCCCATCCCTTCTGTGCCTTAATGTATTGAGCAGCCAGAGGATAGGCACTGTAGCCATCAGCAATGAACTTTAGTAGTTTTGATGGGAACACCTTGAACTTCTCGAAGGCCATGCGCATGGCGAGGATGCAGGGACCGACACTCCGATTGTCGGAGACTTGATAGCCAAGGATGCTCTTTTTGCAGGCATCCATAATGATCCAGACATAATGCTTTTTGCCGAGCTTTTTAATATAGGTCTCATCGGCGGAGAGGATGTTGGACGGTTTATAATCGTAGGTATCTACAAAGGGCTTAATGACACAAGCAGCGGTCATGGCATAACTGGCAACGGTAGTATGGGAAATATCAATACCATGAACCTCTTTCAATGCATGGGAAGTCTGCCTGGTGGAGAGCTTTAGATTTACGTGGTAGGTAAGAACCAAGCCAAGTATATGAGGCGAAAACTTCTTAAAAGTGAACCCTGTAGCACTTGCCGGAAGGGAGTGCAAACCCATACGGAAGAAATCCATCGTAAATTCGCGGTAGATATAGTGAAGTTTGTATTCATGTTTTTCTTTTGGTTTCAAGCCGGGAGGGAGTTTCCGCTCATTGGCAAGGTAATAGCTGCATTTGCGGTTGACACATTTGTGGATGCGGAAGCATTTCCGCTCCTTCTTAGGAACCAGGATGTTACCACAGTAAGGGCAGCGAAGCTCGATAGTGTGCTTATAAATGTTATCAGAGTTAAAGAGTTCCTCACAGACCTTGCACATGAATTGACCTTTGGAACCATTGTTTTTGTATAAGTAATCGTGAGGCGCACCACAGCGTGGACATACTAAATCCTTTGGGATATCAGCTTCCGAACGACGCTTCACCGGTTTAATCAGATAGCCATAACGGTGTTTGATATAAGCTATGTAAAGCTGGTAATCGAAGGTTGCAGGAGTGTATACAGTAGGAAGTTTATCAACCTTGAATTTCTGGTACTCTGGGGAATGGGAATCATCAAATGCCCACTGCTTGAGAGGGATATATTTGCAGATGAAAAGAATTAAGTAGCAGATTTGTTTGTACTGCGCTTGAATAATGGTAATTAAATAGAGTATAATTGAGTCCATAACAATGACCTTTCTTCAGTATTTTTGTTGTGTGGTAACTCCAATTATAACTGAAAATAGGGGGTCATTGTTTTTTTTATTTTAAAAAGCTCTGTAACCCTTGAAAAATAAAGGGATCAAATAAAAATCAGTGTAAAATACTTTACACTAAC
>NZ_JAEAGR010000033.1 GCF_015999265.1 Mobilitalea sibirica | reverse complement strand
CGGTCCGTAACGGGACCTTTCCTTCGGGACAGAGGAGACAGGTGGTGCATGGTTGTCGTCAGCTCGTGTCGTGAGATGTTGGGTTAAGTCCCGCAACGAGCGCAACCCCTATCCTTAGTAGCCAGCAGTTCGGCTGGGCACTCTAGGGAGACTGCCAGGGATAACCTGGAGGAAGGCGGGGATGACGTCAAATCATCATGCCCCTTATGATCTGGGCTACACACGTGCTACAATGGTGGCTACAAAGGGAAGCGACCCTGTGAAGGTAAGCAAATCCCAAAAAGGCCATCCCAGTTCGGATTGTAGTCTGCAACTCGACTACATGAAGCTGGAATCGCTAGTAATCGCGAATCAGAATGTCGCGGTGAATACGTTCCCGGGTCTTGTACACACCGCCCGTCACACCATGGGAGTTGGATATGCCCGAAGTCTGTGACCCAACCCATCTTAGTGAGCATGACGTCGTGATGATTGAATGAACGAAGTGAATTCAATCATATCCGTATAAAAAATACGGTCACGGAGGAGCGCAGAAAAACCTGCGTGAGTACGTGAGCAATCACGAAGTCAGTCGTGCTTAGTAAGATGGGAGGGAGCAGCCGAAGGTGGAGCCAATGACTGGGGTGAAGTCGTAACAAGGTAGCCGTATCGGAAGGTGCGGCTGGATCACCTCCTTTCTAAGAGAAAAAGTAAGGGTTGTTTTACTGTTCAGTTATCAAATCGTCTTTAAAAGACAATGAGAAGTATCAAGAGATATTTCGATTTTGCCTGCACACGCCGCATACAGCTCGCATGAAGAACTGCTCGCTGAACGCGACCGTGTCAATACATCCCAAAATATACGAACACACTCCTGAAAGCAAGCTTTCGTCGTGTGTCCGAACATTTTATGCTGTGCAGACAAAATCTAACGCACAATTTCTGGTGGCGATGCGCTTAGGGGTCACACCCGTTCTCATCCCGAACACGATGGTTAAGACTTAAGCGGCCGATGGTACTGTACTGGAGACGGTATGGGAGAGTAGGTGGCTGCCAGAGAAAATTACTACCATATGTTACCGGTTTACATACAGGGTTAAATAGTGTAACATCATAGGTCCGACAGCAAACCGAGTACAAACCAGTAACATAAGGTTTTATATATAATAAGTTAGATGATTATATAAAGATACTCAACATTCATTTGTGATTAGATATAAGTAAACCTTTTGGAATAAAAAGATAGATTTTACTTGTATGTAATGACTGATGAATGTCAGTCAGACCAGAACCTTAGTAATAAGGGGATGGACAATTGGACATTGACAACTACACATAGAAAATGAGTAACAAGACGAAAGTTTTGTTATGATTAAGAATTGATTATTCTTAATCAAGACATCCAGTGAAGTGACGATACATTCTTAGGAATGGCGCAATCGTCATGGAACTAAAACTGTAATAAACCTAAGAAGAGAAATCTTCCTTGCTGCTACGCTAGGCGGCATGTTATGAGACTGTAAACGAACTCATAAGAGAATTGATCTAAACTGTGACTGCGCTAAGCGCTATCATCTCGAAAAGCACGCTTTTCTCGATGAAAGCACTTTGCTTACGCAAACAGAATTAATCAACCACTCTTATGAAAGCAAGCTTTCAAAGCGTGCTTTATTAATTCGTTAGCGCAGTCGCAGTTTAGGTCAAGCTAATAAGAGCGCAGGGTGGATGCCTTGGCACTAAGAGCCGATGAAAGACGTGATAAGCTGCGATAAGCCACGGAGAGGAGCAAATATCCTTTGACCCGTGGATTTCTGAATGGGGAAACCCAGCTGAGCATACCTCAGTTACTGTATGGTGAATCCATAGCCATGCAGAGGGAACCCGGGGAACTGAAACATCTAAGTACCCGGAGGAAAAGAAAGAAAACTCGATTTCCTGAGTAGTGGCGAGCGAAAGGGAAAGAGCCTAAACCGAAGGATTTATCCTTCGGGGTTATGGACCACGTTAAGTGAGTCGTATGGTAATAGAACGGTTTTGGGAAAGCCGGCCAGAGAGAGTGAAAGCCTCGTATATGAAACCAGAAGACAGCGAGTGGGATCCAAAGTACCGCGAGACACGAGAAACCTTGCGGGAAGTCGGGGGGACCACCCCCCAAGGCTAAATACTACTTAGTGACCGATAGTGCATAGTACTGTGAAGGAAAGGTG
>NZ_JAEAGR010000032.1 GCF_015999265.1 Mobilitalea sibirica | reverse complement strand
ATGCGTATACCGGTGTGGCGGAGCCACTATTCCGGTGGGTGGTGAGCCACCCGTCCGGAATAAATGAGCCACCGTTCCGGTATACTTGAGCCACACTACCGGATATTATTTATTTTTTATGCCATATATCTCCCTCATGGAGCGATCGGATTCAGTACCATGTATTTCGATGGTGTAGGAATCATGAACAATCCTATCCAGTATAGCATCGGCCAGGGTTGCTTCTCCTATCTTTCCATGCCATCCGGCGGGTGAGAATTGGGAGCAGAAGATGGTAGATGCTTGTTTATGACGGGAATGGATGATTTCAAGGAGATCTCTTGATTCAGTTTCTGTTAGTGATACCAGCATCCACTCGTCCAGTATTAGGAGATTTACTTTACGATATTGGTTGATTACCCTTTTGTATATGCCTTCTCCTCTGGCTACAGCTAGATCGGTAAGAAGTTCAGGAAGACGGATATATTTAACCGTATAATACTGCTTACATGCTTCAATACCGAAAGCACAGGCCAGATAAGATTTACCAGCACCAGAAGCTCCCATGATAATGATGTTATGTTTGTCTGCAATATATCGGCAGGTTGCCAATCGTTCAATCTGGGACTTATCAAGTTTTCTGCCGGCACTGTAGTTGATATCGGCAATACAGGCATAACTCTGATCAAAGCAGGCATTATGTATCAGCCTTTTTAGACGGTTATTTTTACGGCTTGTATATTCCATATCAACAAGTAATCCTAGACGCTCTTCGAATGAAAGATTGTCCAGGGAGTGTTCCTGCAATTGACGACGATACGCATCAGCCATGGTGGTGAGACGCATTTCAATTAGTTTATTGATAGTTGCTTCATTTGTCATAATCTATTTCCTCCCATAATAGTCTGCACCACGAGTAAAGCCGTAGTTAGCAGAATCATCATTTGTTTTTGCTGTCTTATCTTCGGTTACTTTGTCCTGACCGGTTGAAAGAATGGTCTTGACACTTTTAAAGCTGGGGTGAGGCGTATAGGAAAGTGCTTTTTTACAGGCAGCTTCTAACCTTGGAACAGAATACTTATCCGCCAGCTTTAGCAACGCCAAACAGCTTCTGTAACCCTGTTGTTCAACCTTATGGGAAGAAAGGATTGCCTTTACTGTTATATTTGTATTTGGACCAATTTTCTCAGCCCAGGAAAGAAATCTTTCTGCATTCCATTGTACATAATTCTGATGGTCTTCCGGCATATGTGCATCATTGGTGCTATATTGCCCAGCACGCCCATATAGCCTTGGATGGGAGCAGATACGATGGTTATGGTAAAAAACTTCAATTACATTACGCGTTACCCGCACATCCACCTTATGCTTTATATACTCATAAGGAACTGAGTAGTGCATTTTATCTACAGTTATGTGATAATTAAGTTGAACGGTGGCTTGTTTCCAGACTGCCAGTTCATATGGATTAGTGGGTAGCGGTAACAGCAGTGATTTTTCTTCCTCAAGAAAGACGCTGGTTCTGCTACCTTCTCTCTTTTGGAATGGCTTACTGTTGAAAATATTGAGTTTTTCCTTGATTGCTGTATTAAGTTCTTGTAGGCTGAAGAATTTTTGCTTACGGAGTGCAGCAATAATCCATGTAGAGATAACCCCGACGGTTCCTTCAGCATTGGGTTTATCTTTTGGTTTGCGCACCCTGGCAGGAATTACAGCAGTATCATAGTGTTCTGACATTTCATGATAGGTTTTGTTAATGACAGGAGTATACCATGATACTTTTTCTACTCCGGTTTTTAAGTTGTCCGGTATCAGGATGCGGCTTACACCCCCAAAGAAACGGTACATGTTTACATGTGCATTTATCCAGCTTTCTTGATCCTGTGATAGAAAAGCTTCTACGTAAGCATACTGGCTGTAAGAGAGAACACCTACAAATACATATGCAGGAATGATTTCACCGGTATCTCTGTCAACAATGGAAGCTGTCTGTCCGGCCCAGTCAACTTCAATTTGTTCACCGGGTTTCCTGGGGATATGCATGGTAGCTCGTTTCTTCTCAGCAAACTGCTGGTAGTGGTAGCAGAATTGCGAATACATAAGTGGAATCTCATTACTAAGTCTGCATTCCTCACAGTATTCGCTCCAAAGAAGTCTTAGCGTAACCCCACTTTTAGCCAGTTCCTTATGAATATACTCTAAGTCAGGGTATTTTCTTGGAACGGTCGTGGATTGTTGTGAATTAGGAAACAGCTTTTTTTCCAATTCACCATCGGTTATTTCAGAACTTAATGGCCACGTAATATTAAGTTCTTTTGCTCTGGCAACTACTTTTGCCACAGTGTTGCGAGAGCACTCACAGCTAAGAGCAATGCTGCGTTGGCTGATTCCTTGGCTGTAGAGCCTAAGGATTTCTCTGTACTTGGTCATATGATGACCTCCCTTGAATGTATTTACACTAAAAACTAGTGCATAATTACATTCTAAAGGAAAAACCGCATAATGGCTCACTCTCCGGAAGAGTGGCTTAATTTCACCGGAACGGTGGCTCTCACTTACCGGAACAATAGCTCAAAGTGAGCCGGAATATTCA
>NZ_JAEAGR010000031.1 GCF_015999265.1 Mobilitalea sibirica | reverse complement strand
TTAGTATCATCTCTGATACATCTAATGAAAATCTATTTTTGGAGCCATGTGATAACTCCATATTTTTAGAATTTTCAGGGTTGTTTCACTGTTCAATTATCAAGGTTCATGATCATTAAAACACTACTGTTTCAATGTTTTTATCAGCTTTTATTTTGCTGCCGACAAGAAATTATTCTATCATATATTCTGTGTTATGTCAACCACTTTTTTAAATAATTTTTATTTCTTAATTATCTAAACTCCTTTGTGGTTGCGCCTCATCAACGGCGGAAGCTAATCTTACTACATCTGTAGAATAAAGTCAAGTACAAATTACATTAATATTATATCCAATTTATGTCACTCGTACTCATAAGACTAATTATTATGATATTTATCTATGTTACTACCATAATACCTATCGCACCCACCCCTAATTAGCGGCGGAAGTTCATAATACTATATTAAGAGGATAAAGTCAACTATAAATTGTATTAATTTTATATTCAATTATTTACAATTATAGTTTTACTATCTTTACATAAACCTCCTATTCTAGGACCTCCTCTTTTCCCTCTTATCTATAGAAAAAAGATAACGATATAATAAGTCATTCCAATCATATAACATCCAATTTATAGTTAGCCGTTCAGTAACATCTCGTTAAAGAACAAAACACATCACAAAAGTCTTGCCATACATTTTTACAAAGAGTATTCTATTATTAGATTAGAAGCTAGCATTATCGTGCAGAAACTGCAAGGTAAGAGCGATGACATTTTGCTATACTCATGTTGAAAGGAGGGAGATATATGGAATGGCTGGATCATATGAACAATGCGATTAGTTATATTGAAGATCATCTGGATGAGAAAATTGATTATACAAAAGTTGCACAGGCCGCCTGCTGTTCGGTATATCATTTTCAACGAATGTTCTCATATATGGCTAGCATTCCACTATCGGAATACGTTAGAAGGAGGCGAATGACTCTTGCTGCATTTGAGCTTCAAAACAGCGAGATCAAGGTGATCGATCTTGCATTAAAGTTTGGCTATGATTCTCCGGAAGCCTTTACACGAGCTTTTCAGATCTTGCATGGCGTTTCGCCTTCAACCGCACGTAAACGAGGCATATGTATTAAAGCTTATCCCCGTATTTCCTTTCAAATAACAATAAAAGGAGATAGTGAAATGAATTACAGAATTGAACAAAAAGAAGCTTTTGAGGTCTATGGTATTGAAAGGGTGTTTGATACGAATGATAATATACATTTAAAAGAAATACCTTCTTTCTGGAGTGAAATGTTACACAACGGGTCCTACGACAAACTGGCTGCTTCAACAGGAATTGATAGCACTCATGATAATGGATTGTGCCATGTGAACGCTATTTGCGGGTATCGCCATATGGATGGCACTACCTTCCCTTACATGTTATGTACAATGAAGACAGAAAAAAGTAACACACAAGGTTATACCACTGTACAGGTTCCGGCAGCTACGTGGGCAATTTTCACCAATGAGCCACATAGTATTGAAGAAATCAGTGCTGCTACGCAGCTTCTAAACAGCCGTGTATACACCGATTGGCTACCTACCTCTAATTACGAAAAACTAGATGGATATGAATTAGAAATGTATTATGAGGACAAAGATGAGAATTATTATGAAGAGATCTGGATTCGAGTTGTTCCAAAAAACATCTAAGTTTATCAATAAATATAAAGCAATATAGTCAAATGAACACCCCAGACATTCGGTATATATCAAATGTTTGGGGTGTTTATATTTGATTATGATCTATATAAGTCTTTAATATATTAAGAACTTCCATCGTACAATCAACTTTATTATTATACTTATATTTTCGGTTTGTTGAAAAATAACCGTAATACCCCCAGGGATCTTTTATCTGTGATCCATAATCCCATAAACCGTCTAGATCTCTGTTACTTAACAACCATTCCATGGCATTGCTTAGATAATCCTTCGTATTCCTAAATTGATTTATGTATTTTATTGTATGAAACCATCTTCTAGTTTTGTTAGAAGCAAAATCCTCAGGGAATTTATCAAGAGATTTGTCCCAAAAGTACCCATTTAAATATGCGTTTTTTCCATAATAATTGACCATGGCATCTTCCAAATTCCTTAATAAATCTTTGGACCTGGTTAATAACAAACTGATAGGAATGGGAATAAGTCTATCCTCCCTGGTTAAAAATATTTCATGCTGCGCCCGTTTATCCCTATCATGTGAATACTCACCGTCTGCAAAAGCGCAAGTAGCAATATAGTTCCATTCATTCCAAAGCCTGTCGCATAGGGGATTATTCGGCTTTATGCGTTCCGTATAGAAGGCTATTTCACTCATTTGCCAGGGTATTGCTCTTTCATTTTTATTATAAAGTTTTGTCTTAGATTTACCCTGTAAGAATTCTTCAAGATATTCCGACGCCATAAAAAGAATATCCTTGTCTTCTATAGTTAATCCTATATAAAGACACCTTTCAATAGCAACAAATGTAGTAGGAAATATACTTTTGCAGGAATAATCCTTATCTCTTAAAGGTCCCCAGGATCCATCCGGTAACTGTTCATCATACAACTGCATAACAATATCACTATGTAAAAAATCATTACGGAGTTCCATCAACTTTCTATCGTCATATTTATAATCCAGTAAATGAAATAATATCTTATACTTAACCGCAGGATAATTACACCAATGATAGAAATTTAATGCTATTGATTTAAATTCTTCTCTTGTTATCATATCCCACCTCCGATAAGTGATTTTCTTATTTTATATCAAATCTCCATAGATAAAGAGTTCTAATTTACATTGCTTTATTTCTTTAAATCCGATTTCAACAAGGAATATAAAATCAAATCAACAACACCATGTCCTTTCCATACAAACCCTTGCCGAATAATTCCTTCTTTCATAAATCCATTTCTCAGTAGTACATTCTGCGATTTTATATTCTCCGGCATAACATAGGCTTGTATGCGATTAATGCCGATATCGAAAAATAGGTAATCAGTCATAGCCTTAACAGCTTTCGTAGCAATTCCCTTCCCCCAAAATCGGTCATTCACTCTATAGCCTATTGATATCATATTGACATCTTTAGAATAGTCAAATATTTCAGCGACACCCACGATATTGTCAGGTTCATTGTTTAAGCATATTCCAAGAAATATTTCTTTTCCTTTATTAAAATCCCTTTCAAAATGTCCAATCATATTAGCAACAGTATCTTTATTCTTTTTAATCATTACCGGTGAGTATTGAAACAGGTTTTCATTGCTATAAATCTCGAAAAGGCTGTCAAGATCAGAAGCAACAATTTTCCTTAAAGTTATTTCATCTGTTACAATATGCGGAAATTGGTCAAATGGATTTTTACTCAAAATTATGATCCTCCTTTGTACTATTTAATTAATTAAAAGTTTAACCGTTTACAATATGATTTTGTGAAATCAAAAACAGCTAATTGATTTTCTCGGCATTCCCCATTCTATAAAACGACCAGTTTAATGATGATTTTCTTATCTCTTCAGCCAAGTTCCATAAATTCGGCATTACTCTGAGCTCTATTTTCTATTAAAAATTTCATCAAAGATATTCGAGATTATAATTTTGTTAATAGGCTTTTGATCTTTATCACTTATATAATAACCGGCTATTTCATCCTGTAAGTTAAAATCTCTAGGATCAAATTCATATACAAACAATGCAGTGTTTTTCATTACTTCAAACCACTTGTTTTCTATTGCAACAACATGTTGAACATCCATACTTGAGAAAAATCTGATTTTATCTTCTTCGGTGCTTCGATCGGTTGAATAATATGCGACACTCGTGGACAATCTCTAGGCGTTAAAAAATTAGGAAGACATTGCTCGGTTATAGCCCATACTAATCCCTTAGAATTATCAATATCTAAACGTTTCGTACCCATATACCCGGTGACTAGATGTGGTATCCATGTGGTGAGTTTATAACCCCAGTTCTTATCTCAGTTCAAAATAATACTTTTATTTTAATTTTTAAATATACGTTCATAATAATATAGACAGGTATATAATGTCAATTTAATACATATAAAATGACATTGCAAAATCTAGCTTGTCAATGGACTTAAGGATAAAGATTTTCTCACCGCATACAAGCGAAAAAATACTACCCGTCCATTTATAGGCCTGATAGTTGGAACGGAAAAAAAAGTGCAAGACAACTCATTTGTCTTTTTCGTCTTACTCCATGTATTAACTTTCGTATATGGTAGCTATATCATGTATTCTACGCTTCATTTCTGTGCGGATATGTAACGGCTCTAAACACTCACATTTATCCCCGAAACTGAAAAGAATATTGTAGTAGTAATCGTTCTCTATAAAAGGAAAACTAACAATATAATACTCATCACCGTCTGGCGAAAAGTGTTCATAAGTACAATAATCAAGTACCCTGTCCATGACAGATTTATGAATACGAATTTTGATTTTTGTTTGCATAGTTGCCAAGATATCAGTAAAATCCAACTGCGGTCTATGATAATCTCGTGGCGTAAAAAATTCCTCTTGTATTTGCAGGTTTGTTGTACGGGATAGTTTAAATAAGCGAAAATCATTTCTTTTATAGCAATAGCCTTGCCAATACCAATGACTACTTTTTAACACAAGTTGATACGGCTCGGCTGTTCGTGCGGTTTTATTTCCATAGCGGTCAGCATATTCAAACGAAAGTAGCTTGCTATCCTGTAAAGCTGTTCTAATAATTTCTAAATATAGTTGTATGTTCCTGTTACCCATCCACGGACTTAAATCTATATATAATTGATTTGCTTTTAATTCTATGTCGTTCGCTCTGTCGGCGGGGATAAAACTCTTGACTTTTGCAAGGGCGTTTACCAGTTCATTACCTCGTATCATGTTAGAAAGACTGGAAAGCCCCATCAAAATAGCAGAAAGATCGGCAGTCGAAAAAACCTTTCTATCAATTTTGTATTTCTGCATGATTTCAAAGCCGCCGCCCACTCCCGATGATCCGCGAACAGGAATACCCGCCATGTTGATAGTGTCTATGTCGCGGTAGATTGTGCGGGGTGAAACTTCAAACATATCTGCCAACTCCTGTGCGCCTATACGCTTTTTATCAAGGAGTATCATAATAATGCTAACAAGCCTGTCAATTTTCATCTGATAGCCGCCTTTCAAAATTTCTTGTAATCATTATAGATTGTTGCCATACTGTTGTCAACAATTGCAAGGTATAATAAAAAGCAAACAAATCAATCTACCTATCAGGAGGAAACGCTATGCAGAAAAAAGCCTTAGTAATAATCGATATTCAAAATGACATAACAAAGAATTACAAGGATGTTATTGGGAATGTCAATAAAGCTATTGATTGGGCAATCAATAATAATATTCATGTTATTTATATAAGGCATGAAAATTTATCAGCCGGCACGAGGACTTTTAAACCCAATACATATGGGTCTGAATTAGCTTCAGACTTGAAAATAGTATCAAAAAATGTGTTTACAAAATACAAAGGAAACGCATTAAGCTGTGAAGAATTTACAAACTTTATTAGTAAAAATGAAATATGTGATTTCTACATAGCAGGAGCAGATGCTGTTGCTTGTGTTAAATCAACCTGTTACAACTTACGTAAAGCAAATTATGGCGTTGATGTCCTATCAGATTGTATTACCAGTTATGATAAAAGGAAAATTGACGAAATGCTACGTTATTATGAAAATAAAGGTAGTAGAATTATTTGTTTGAATGACCTATTAATTTAAGCTCTTTCTATATTAACCGCATAGCACGGCGGACGTTTTTTCACCCGCCGCTTTGCTCGTTTATCGGTCAATGTCGTGCGCCCTGCTTGGTTGCTGTTCGCGCTGTTCCTGTCGCATGATACTGCTTCCATGAAGGCATTTTTAATTCTGACTTCGTCCTAAAGAAGAACTTTTCTATAAAGTAAAAAAGCTCCAAAGTCTTAGCTTTGAGCTCTATAATATAAAAAAACAGAAAACCCATTCAAGTTTTCTGCCTGTTTAATTATTGACTAAATCCTACACAAGAAAATGTTCATCCATTGAGTTCAAACTCTTCTGACTTCGTCCAAAGAGTTATCTCTTTCAACTGTAAACCTTTTTAGGTCAAGCCCTCGACCTATTAGTAACAGTC
>NZ_JAEAGR010000030.1 GCF_015999265.1 Mobilitalea sibirica | reverse complement strand
CGTTTGTGTTATTATTCGTCATAGAGAAACTCCTTTGTATTGGTGATTGATTGGCTTGGTCGTTAATTATTTTACCATAAGCCTTGGAGTTTCTCTATTTTATTTACACAAGATATTTTACACTATCGTTTCGCATAATCGACTACGGATCCAATATATAAAACAATTCCTAGGCTATATATAATCAAACCTATATAAAAAAAGTTAGTACTTATGTTGACTTTTAGAAAAAGTAACTTTAAGAGAAAACCTATTGTTGTAAGTTGATAAGTCCAATACGCAACTTTTTCTCTCCCTATTAACGGGGCAAAGAAGCCAGCACGATTTAAAGCCTCAATATTTAAACACCTGAGCAATCCGTACCTTATAAGAAAAATTGGTAATATGATAAAAAATGCATTCACTCTATCCCACCTTTAACCTACCCTATTACTAAAACTTCATTAAAGTAAATTTATTATATTTTTACCTAACTCATATGCCTTATCGATTTCCTCTTTATTTTTATATAAATCTTCAACTGTATCGATACCCCTTATTGATAAACTTCCAACAGGCTTAATTCCAAGATGCCCATAATAATGTTCAATTGTTTCAATAATATGTAAATTCTCTCTATCAGTTTGTCCAGCCCTAATTGCTACTGATATACCTTTCTTTCCTTTAGGAATACTTATTCGCTTCTCGTTTGTATCGCAATAAGGTGTATTCCTATCAAAAAACACTTTTAGTTGACCAGTAATATCTCCCCAGTAAGATGGAGAAGCGATTATTATAATATCTGCTTCGAATAGGTCTTTCATAATAATGTCCATATCATCTTTTTGGACACAAATTCCACCATCCTCGTAACACTTTTTACAGCCAATACAATAGTTTATATTCATATTTCCCAAGCAATATCGGCATGAATCAATACTTACTTCTTTCATACCCTCAATAATTCTGTCAATTATAATTCCTGAACTCCCTTTTGATCTTGGACTTCCTATAATACATATTGCTTTCATATTGACCTCCATTACAACTTTTGTCTAAGATTTTCTACTAGTTAAGCTTATTTATTTACAAGCATCTCTCTGCTTAAAGTCGATGAATCTGTCAACAATATCATTTACGAATTTCTCAACTAGGATATATGTCTCAAGCGTATTTTCAACAGTTGAGTTACGTTCACGTTCGTACCGACACATAAGCGCATTGCTGATAATATCGCGATATTCTGGTAGAAAATCTATAGCCCAACAAGCTGCCGCAAGTTTTGAGACTTGCTCTTCGTTCTTTAACGTATAAAGCGCACGGCACAAAGTAAGTATCGCATAACCTTGGCTATAGCGGCAATGCTCGGTTCCCTTGATGCCCGCAGATTGACTGATGATCCTGATTTATTATAACAAACCAAAATGGGCACTCTCGATAATTGATTTCATTTGACATAAGCAGAAAGGGTGTCCGGCAGGGTCAATCATAACTCTCCAATCATTAGAAAATTGCTTATCTGCGATTGATGCTCCACAATCGATTGCATATTGAACTGCTTTTTCTAAATCATTAACGGCAAAGTCTAAATGTGCCATTTGCTGTTGTGCTTCATGCTCTTCCGGCCACACAGGCGGTATATACTCAGGATTGCGTTGAAACAATACACTAGGATATGCTCCCTGATTGGTTCCTGGAGCGTATATACATGCCCAATCTTCATCAATAGACATTACTTCCCACTTGAGCAACGCTGCATAAAATTTTGCTAATTCATGTGGGTCTTTACAATCCACTGTAAATGAGTACATTTTGATTTTCAATTCATCATTCATAACAATAATACCTCCTAAAATAAAATAATGTTTAATTCATTATCTATAACAATAACGAAAGAAAGACTACAGATCCCTACTCATATTGATATTGCGTATCGTGTCACCTATGCCCCTGAACCTACAAACGACTACTTATGCCGAGGTACTCTTAGGGTTGGTCAGCTAAAGCAGTCGACTTCTGGTTGGTGAGGGGGTACCGAATCTGATTAACCAAATTATAACATACGAGTTAATAAAATGGAATTAATTTGAAATTTTCAACAGAAGCATTATTCTATGAAGGGGCGTCCCGAAAAGCCAGAGCCCGGCACATACACCAGGCCCCTAAATAATCACTGTTGAATCGTTAGTACACAAAATCCAAATATACTGCAGTAGTTTTGGTACTGAAAATGTTTATTATATGTGCTTTTTTCTTTTTATTCTTCTTAATATATCATTTTTACTTAAATATAAATCATCACTAGTTAATTCTAGCTCATATTCTCCATCTTTATTGCCGTAATAAAGTAAAATGGAACTTACCTTTATTTTCTTCTGTCTTAATGTATTGATTATTGCATGTGATTCTTCTGCAAAATTAATATCAGTTTTAATATCACTAAAAATAACACTCATACTATAATATACTTCTTCTGATTTAACGTTATCTTCTTTGTAAATATCATCACTAACCTGTGGTATTATATTAATATTAATATCTTTAAACCATTCTTCTTCCTTTATAAGCAACTTAACGAAATGAACCAATTCATCTTTCTTCTTTTCATTTAAACTATCTATGAAACCATCAGAAATGTTTCCTTTGTTAAATACTAAGTCAAACTCAACATTATTGTCCTCACAATATACATCTATAACAGTAAAAAAATCTAATGTTCCAAGCCATGCATACCTCAGATTCAAAGAACCCATCTCAAAAGTATTCTCGGGATATTTTCTAAGCAAATATTCTTTCCCCTCAGTATGTAATTCAGCTTTATATACATTGTAACCTATAATCAATACTACAATTAGTATAATAATTATATATATCTTTTTCATAATCACTTCCCCAATCCAACTATATCGTTCAAATCCTGTAATAAATTTAGTAACTTATTCCGTTCTCCTTATAACTTCCACCAATACTGCTCGTCAGAAATAATATCATAGCTGGTCTCCTTACAAAAATTTGTTTGTATATTTATTATAACAACATATGTATGAGGCTTCGGAGCTCTACTTGAATTGATTATGGCATATTAACGTTCCGAGTTTTCGACTCCTCTGATCCCATAAACGGCTTCCCATGACTGCATAACCTTTGGGTCGGGTAATTCAGTCGGTGACTCGGTTGGCACTATATAGAGAATATGTTATCACCGGAGAGCATATTATGCTTATTAATGGGTGTTAAAATGTTATCTGGTAGCAATAAAAATCAATATCAAACCTGAACACTTCTCCGCATCTTTCAAAACCGTTTTTGTCATATAACGCCAATGCAGCAGAATTTGTCTTGCTGACTAACATTCTTATGCCGTCATAGCCTTTTTCTTTGGCTGTCTTAATAATGTTTTGTAGTAGCATCGTCCCGATACCTTGTTTTTGAAATTCTGGATTAACACCTATCCGCGCCAATTCACAGGGCTTTTTTGGCTTCCAATGCAAATCTCTTAACTCATTAAAATCACCTATTGATGCGACAGCAATTATTTTATCATGCTTTTTCAAAGTGTATAGCCAGTCGTTGTTAATATCATTTTCCGCCGTTTCTTTGCTCGGATAATCCATATTCCAAGTACAACCTGGAGTACCGATTAAACTATAATATATACTAACTATTTCAGGAATGTCATCATGATTTGCTAATTGAAACTCGTAGTTGCTCAATATTAATACCTCCAATTATTAAAATTTATGGTAATTAAAGCTTTGAATAAGGTGCTGTAAACCATCGTATGTACATTCTACCCATTCAGTTGGACAATTGTTGATCAAAAATGTATACATTTCTCCAATATTTGCAATTATTTCAGCGATATCTATATCTTCATCATTTATAGAGTTTATTTGTGCTTATTGGTAATATCGTTTTATAATTTCATCAATGTCGGCTTCTACTTCACTCGCTTGCCGTATGAGAGCGCATAAATCAGTGAAAAAAATAATCGTCAATTCTCACATTCCAACAAATGTATAACTTAATAATAAGCCTCAAAAAATCTTCACTTTATAAATTAAACTATTGAAATTGTATTTTTTTTGCATTATAATATTAATATAAGAGAGGTGCTACAGATTAGATGGCTAGCCCTAAATAGTTTATAATAAAAGTAACCGCTATCTATTGGGCATAGGGACGGTTACTTTTTTTGCTTTCTTTTTTGGAGAAATTCATAAGTTGCTATGCAACATGAAACTATTGTGGCAATTGCAGCAAGAAAAATAATCAACTCCATATGTAAGCACCCCCTCTCTTTCGAGAGTGGCTAACCATCCAACCATCTTAGTAGCACCTGTAAATATTTTACCAGAACATAAGTTCTTATTCAAGTATCTTTTCCATCATTCCACTAATTATACCATGTTTTTACTATTAATATTAGAATTATATTAAGCGATAAAGTGAAAACGCTTATATCATATAACGGTCGATTGCCCGACGCCCCTAAACCGGACCCGCAAAGCCTTTCTTCGTAGGCGGTGCTTGCCACCCGGTGAAGGAGTGTGCCTCGCATACTTCAGAGACTTTCCCATCGAGGCTTTATGGGCAAACATTGTTAGTTGATGGACTGTGCCCCTTAGCCGAAGCCACGGATGGCGTAAGCGCGACCTACGGAGCCCTTCCCTAATTTTCTAAAACAACAAAACCATCTTTTATTACTTTTTTCACATTACTAATGTACCCAATATCCTCTAGCGGATTTCCTTCAACTATCAACAAATCTGCAATTTTTCCTACTTCAACAGTACCCACCTCTTTATCTATTGCACATATTTCAGCTCCATGCTTGGTTGAAGCAACAATTATCTCCATACTTGTTAAACCTGCTTCCTTTAAAAGCTGTAACTCCATCTTGGGCATTCCCAACCTATACCAAGGCATATCTTCCTCTAGAAAATCGTCACCTAGTCCAATTTTTCCACCCATTTTAACAAATCTATATACATTCTCCTTACCCTTTTCAAGTACAGGCGCACCAAATTTATCGTTAATCATTTTTAATACTGTAAGAGTTGGAACAACATAAATACCTTTTTCTATCATCTGGAAAATCAACTCATCCGTCAAATCGTCATAAACAATATGTCCAGCATCATCAATGCCAGCATCCACTAGCCTTTTTAAGTTATGTGCTTGTGTTACATGCGCTGATACCTTTGCACCTCTTTTGTGCGCCTCATCACATATTGCTTTTAATAACTCATCTGAAAGTTTTGGCAACCCAAATGTACTTGGGTCTAGTCCATCTTCCAGTACTGTTTTTATCATATTAATACCCTTATTAAGTACTTCATTCACCTTGATTCTAGCTTCCTCTTCCGCTTCTACACTAATAGGTTGCATTCCCCCATAACCACCAGGCGCTGAAAAGAACTTTCCTGTAGTGATAATTCTAGGGTAATAAATTGAATCCTCAAGTAATCTTTTCTTTTCAATAACATCTTCAATAGTATCATCTGTAAGCATTCCTTCATCACGAATAGTTGTGACACCTTCATTTATACAAGCTCTTAAGTATTCTTCTTGAAAATTTCTGCAAGGTTCACCTTTTAAAAGTTTAAACCCTGAATGTACATGAGAATTTATAAAACCTGGCAATATTGTTAATCCATCTAGCTCGATTACCCTATCATATTTGCTATTATCAACTTTGTAATCATCATGAAAAATTGATGAAAACTTGCCATTCTGAATACTTATATGGACATTCTCTACTTCTTTTTTCCCTGTTCCATCAATAAGTAATCCATTTCTTAAAAGCACATTATTGTTATGCATTTGTTTTCTCCTCTTTTCTTCATTGGCTTTCTTAGCGAGCCAAGGATGGCGAGCGGCTCAAATAGGGCACAGTCTTTCAACTAACGCATTTATCCCCGAACTTCGTAAATACTAATAATATAGTGGTATTTGCGAATCAAGTTTCGGGAATACCCCCTATAGATAATCTAATGGGCTCTTAATGTTACTTAATTTTTTCTCTGTTACATGTGTATAAATCTCAGTTGTTTTACTATTGCTATGTCCTAATAATTCTTGAATATACATTCGATTATCAAATTATCAGTGATAAACCATGCCTTTTGAGAGGGGTCCCAGCGATATCCTTGAAGCATCTTTATTTTTTTAACTTTATCTATTTAATAGTTAAATTTGATTTTCAATTCTTTACCGACTTTATTAACATACATCAATTTGAAATAACATCCCCAATAATTGTTAAAATAATAATATCATAATAATATAACAGGTATATTCTGTCAATTTATATCGGCTATATTTATATAAATACGTTAAATCTTCCCAAAATTCTTAGATGTCTTTGTTAGCAATATTATATAAGAAATAAAATTACTTTTATAAGAAACGGTTTATCTTTGGATATTAATAATAAAAAGTTCCAAGCCTTAGACTTTAACTCATAAACAAAAAAACCCAAAACATTCCTGTCTTGAGTTTCAAGTTTCATATATTTCATTGATTTGTCGTTTTACAGTCAATTCAATAACTCATATTTCCAATTAATATATATACTACCATCTCTTTAGCTGAATCAGTATCCTTTTCAACAAGGCTCTATCACATAGAATAGCTGATAATTAGCGTTTTTTGTTGGGATCATAATACTCCTCTACTAACTGGGATTTATTGATTTGATTACTCTTATAAACTCCAACACTACTCTTGCCGTCTCATAAATGCAATACAGTTGGAAAAAATATTATTCATAAAACTATTATTATTTTTATTTGGAAACAAGAAAATCACATAAAGATTCTTTCCCTGTTCTCCCTTAAATATCATATTATAACTTTCATATCCAACGGTACTACCAACATGCATGTATGTCTTATCATTTACCTGCATCCATTCACAGCCATACCCTTCCTGCATCGCAAACACGTAATTTGTCATATCTGAATCAAGTAACTTTTGATTCATTAGTGCTCTATCAAAAGCCAGTAAGCCTGTCACGTTAGAATGCATATCATCTGCACCTCTGGTATACATTACACCACATCTCCATAGTGTAATAGTGAAAACCACGATTGCAAAAATATTATCCTATATATTTATATAACAAAAAAACTCAAAACATTTCTGTCTTGAGCTCTGTGATACATAAAAAAACAGAAACTTGTATGAGTTTTCTGTCTTTTAATTGACTAAATCCTACACAAGAAAATGTTCATCCATTGAGTTCAAACTCTTCTGACTTCGTCCAAAGAGTTATCTCTTTCAACTGTAAACCTTTTTAGGTCAAGCCCTCGACCTATTAGTAACAGTCAGCTACATGTGTTACCACACTTCCACCTCTGTCCTATCTACCTGATCGTCTTTCAGGGGTCTTACTAGCTTATGCTATGGGATATCT